>NZ_JACYUO010000001.1:816677-1416317 GCF_014841815.1 Frigoribacterium sp. CFBP 8754 | reverse complement strand
CCAGCATGACTGGCACACCGAAAGGCCCCTCCACAGGAGGGGCCTTTCGTGTTTGTCCGCCCTTCCCGGGCGAAGGCCCTGAGATAGAGTCGGGGCGCCACAACACAACAGCAGCCAGAAGACCCGAGGAGAACCTCTGTGAGCGACCGCGACGACGACCGAGACGACCGGCCCCGACGTTCCCCTTCCTCTGGCGGCTCCACAGGCTCCGGCAGCGGTCGTGACGGCGGACGCCGTGACGCGCGAGGCCCGGCACAGGGCAGCCCCGATGGGCAGCGCGGCTCGGCTGACCGCCGGTCGGGTTCTGGCCCCCGTCAGGGAGATCGGCCTCAGAGGTCCGATCGTCCGTCCAGCGACCGACCGCAGCGTTCTGACCGTCCGTCGTACGGTGACCGTTCCCAGCGGTCCGACCGCCCTTCGGGTGATCGCCCGCAGCGGTCAGATCGCCCGTCGTACGGTGACCGTTCGCAGCGGTCCGACCGCCCTTCGGGTGATCGCCCGCAGCGCTCGGACCGTCCGTCCTACGGCGACCGCCGCCAGCGGTCCGACCGCCCGGGCGGGGGCGACCGTCGGGGCGCGCCCGGCCGCGGGGCCGCAGCCGGCGGTCGTGGCGGTGGCCGCGACTCCTTCAACTCGCGGGATCGCCAGACACCGGAAGAGCGCGACCCGTACGGCCTGAAGTCCGTCCGGCCGGCCCAGGAGGTCGCCCACGTCCCTGACGACGTGGAGCCCCGCGACCTGGACAAGGTCGCTCGTGGCGAGCTCAAGACGCTGAGCAAGGAGAACGCCGACTGGGTCGCCAAGCACCTCGTGATGGCAGGTCGCCTCATCGACGAGGACCCGGAGGAGGCGCACAAGCACGCCCTCTCGGCCGGTCGTCGTGCCGGCCGCATCGGCGTCGTGCGCGAGACGATCGCCATCACGGCCTACACCGTCGGCGACTACGCCATGGCCCTCCGCGAGCTGCGCACCTACCGTCGCATCTCCGGTCGTGACGACCACCTGCCCCTGATGGTCGACAGCGAGCGAGGCCTCGAGCGTCCGGAGCGCGCCCTCGAGCTGGGCCGCTCGGTCGACGTGGCCACGCTCGACGTTCCCGTCCGCGTGCAGCTCGCCATCGCGATGTCGGGCGCGCGCCTCGATCTCGGTCAGCCCGACGCCGCCCTGCGTGAGCTCGAGATACCCCAGCTCGACCGCAAGAAGGCCTTCTCGTACAGCCCTGCGCTCTTCGACGCGTACGCGACGGTGCTCGACGACCTCGGTCGGGAGTCCGAGGGCGACGAGTGGCGTGCCCTCTCCGAGCGCGCGTCCGCTGCTCTCGACGCTCTCGCCGGCGCAGACGACCTCGAGACCGTCGAGATCGTCGAGGAGGAGCTCGAGGTCGACCTCGACGACGAGTGGATCGACGTCGAGGGCGTGACCGCCGAGGTCACCTCCGACGACGAGGACCCCGGGGACGCGGATGCCCTTGCCGGGGACGAGCAGGGGACGGACGACGTCGTCGACTCGCCTGCTGACGACGAGGAGGCTGCGGACGACGAGGAGGCTGCGGACGACGAGGACGCTGAGGAAGACCACGGCGGCGAGGAGCACGGCGACGGCGAGCAGTCCCAGGACGAGCAGTCCCAGGACGAGCAGCCCCAGGACGAGCAGTCCCACGACGAGCAGGCCGACGACCGTGGCTGACGGTCCGTCGCCGCTCGACGGCGTCGACACGGTGCTGGCCGACCTCGACGGCGTCGTGTACCGGGGCCGCGCTGCCGTGCCGCACGCTGTCGAGAGCCTGACCGCCGCCTCCCGCACCCACCGTGTCGGCTACATCACCAACAACGCGTCGCGCACCGCGGCCACGGTGGCTGAGCAGCTCTCCGGCTACGGGCTGGCGGTGGGGGAGGACGACGTGGTGACCTCCCCGCAGGCGGCCGTGCGCCTCCTCGCGGACGCGGTGCCGGCCGGCTCGACCGTCCTCGTCGTGGGCGGGGTCGGCCTGACCTCCGTGCTCGAGCAGGAGGGCTTCGTCGTCACGCGGTCGGCCGACGACCACCCCGCGGCCGTCGTGCAGGGCTTCAGCCCCGACGTGGGCTGGGCCGACCTCGCCGAGGCGTCGTACGCCCTGGCCGCCGACATCCCGTGGATCGCCACGAACACCGACTGGACCATCCCGCAGGAGCGCGGCACCGCTCCCGGCAACGGCACCCTCGTGTCGGCCGTGCACACGGCCGTCGGGCGACTGCCGGTCACCGCGGGCAAGCCCGAGACCCCGATCTACCACGCTGCCGTCGAGCGCTTCGGCGCCACGAAGGCGCTGTTCATCGGCGACCGCCTCGACACCGACGTCGTCGGCGCGAACGAGGCCGGCCTCGTCTCGGTGCTGGTGCTCACCGGCATCGACGGAGCCAAGCAGCTCCTCGCCGCCGACGCGCGGTCGCGGCCGGACTTCGTGCTCGGCGACCTCCGTGAGCTCTCGCAGCCCTACCCCGAGGTCGTCGAGCACGACGAGGGGGACGTGCACGTCGTGACCGTGCGCGGCGCGAGCGTCGCCGTGCGCGGCGGCACCGTCCGGGTCATGACGCCCGGCCCCGACCCCGTCGACCTGCTCCGTGCCGGCGCCGCCGCCGTGTGGGGCACGGGGCGTGCGATCTACGGGCTCGACATCGACCCGGCCCTCCACCCCGACGGTTAGGGTGGACGCCACCATGCAGCAGATCGACGACCCCGGGCACGAGCGCTCCGAGCGCGAGCGCACGGACGACCGTCCGCCGGCGGTGCCGGGCCTGGAGGCGCGCCTCCGCCAGGTCGAGGGGTCCCCGCTGGAGTCGCGGGCCGACTCGTTCGCCGCCCTCCACGACGAGCTGCGTGGCGTGCTCGAGGGCACGACGGCCGACGGCGCGGCAGGCCCCCGGTGACGGTCGACGCCTCGGGGAAGCCCCTCCGCTCCGGACGCGGCACCTCGGCGCCCGAGCCCGTGGCCGACGAGCCGGTCGCGGCCGAGGCCGTCGACGAGCGCCTCGACGCCGCGCTCGCCCGCCGGGGCCTCGCGCGGTCCCGCACCCACGCCGCCCGGCTGCTCGCCGACGGCCTCGTGACCGTCAACGGCACGGGCGCCGTCAAGGCCTCCGCCCGTGTCTCGGTCACCGACCGCGTCGAGGTCGCCGGCCTCGACCACTACGTCAGCCGCGCCGCCCACAAGCTCGTCGGCGCCCTGGACGCGTTCGGCGTCGACCCCACTGGTCGCACCGCCCTCGACGTGGGCGCCTCGACCGGAGGCTTCACCCAGGTGCTGCTCGAGCGCGGCGCGGAGCACGTCGTCGCCCTCGACGTGGGCCACGGGCAGCTGTCGCCGTCGGTGCGCTCGGACCGCCGCGTCTCCGTCGTCGAGGGCGTCAACGCCCGCTACCTCACCGCCGAGCAGCTGCGCGGCCTCACCGACCGGGCCGACGACGTCGACCTCGTCGTGGCCGACCTCTCGTTCATCTCGCTGACGATGGTCCTCCCCGCGCTCACCGCGTCGCTCGGCACCGGCGCCGACTTCGTCCTCCTCGTCAAGCCGCAGTTCGAGGTCGGCCGCCAAGGCGTCCGCGAGGGCATCGTGCACGACCCGGCGCTGCGCGCCGAGGCCGTGACGACCGTGCTCTGGGCTGCCCACGACCTCGGCCTCGGCACGGCGGGGCTCATCCCCTCACCGATCGTCGGGACGGCGGGCAACAAGGAGTACGTGGTGCACTTCTCGGCCTCGACCGGGACGAATCCGACAGAATGGCTGAGCACGGCAGACACCACGACGGGAGCGTGAGAGAGATCACTTCGACACGACACATCCTCGTCGTCTCGCACACGGGGCGACCGGACTCCATCGGGGCGGCGCTGGAGGTCTGCGGCCTCCTGCGCGCGGCCGGTGTCGTGCCCGTCCTGCCCCTCGACGAGTGGAACGACATCCGCGTCGCGGCCCCCGAGGTCGGCGAGGTCCACATCCTCGGCGACGACGTCCTGGCCGACCAGCTCGAGTGCGTCATCGTGCTCGGCGGCGACGGCACCATCCTCCGCGCGGCCGAGCTCGTGCGCGGCACCCGGTCGCCCATCATCGGCGTCAACCTCGGCCACGTCGGCTTCCTCGCCGAGAGCGAGCGCGACGAGATGACCGAGACGGTGCAGCGCGTCCTCGCCGCCGACTACGACGTGGAGGAGCGGTTCGCCCTCGACGTCACGGTCACCACCGACTGCGAGGTCGTCTACCGCACCTGGGCGATGAACGAGGCGACGGTCGAGAAGGCGTCCCGCGAGCGGATGCTCGAGGTCGTCATCGAGGTCGACGGGCGGCCGCTCTCCTCCTTCGGCTGCGACGGCGTCGTCATGTCGACCCCGACCGGCTCGACCGCCTACTCGTTCTCGGCCGGCGGCCCCGTGGTCTGGCCCGAGGTGCAGGCGCTGCTCCTCGTGCCGCTGAGCGCCCACGCGCTCTTCGCCCGCCCGCTCGTGGTGGGCCCCGACTCCACCCTCGCCGTCGAGGTGATGAACCGCACCGACGCCAAGGGCATCCTCTGGTGCGACGGCCGACGCGAGCACGACCTGCCGCCCGGGGCCCGGGTGGAGTGCACCCGCTCGACGCAGCCGGTGCTGCTGGCGCGCCTCCGCCAGGGGCCGTTCACCGACCGCCTCGTGGCGAAGTTCCACCTCCCGGTCACCGGCTGGCGCGGGCCCGACCAGGCGGCCGCCGAGTGATCGAGGAGATCGCGATCCGCGACCTCGGCGTCATCGGGCGGGCGACCCTGCCCCTCGGCCCCGGGTTCACGGCCGTCACCGGCGAGACCGGCGCGGGCAAGACCATGGTCGTGACCGCCCTCGGCCTCCTGCTCGGCCAGCGGGCCGAGAGCGGCATCGTCCGCTCCGGCAGCGCCCAGGCGGTCGTCGACGGCCGCTGGGTCGTGCCCGAGGAGGGCTCGGTGGTCTCGCGCGTGCGCGACGCCGGGGGAGACGTCGACGACGGCGAGCTGTTCCTCAGCCGCGTCGTCTCGGCGGAGGGCCGCAGCCGGGCCGTCGTGGGCGGGCGCACCGCCCCGATCGGCGTCCTGGGCGACCTCGCCGACCACCTCGTCGTGGTGCACGGTCAGAGCGAGCAGATCCGGCTGAAGTCGGCGCAGGCGCAGCGCGCCGCCGTCGACGCCCACGGCGGCGCCCCTCTCGCCGAGGCGGCCACGTCGTACCGGTCGGCCTACGACGCCTGGCAAGCGGCGCGGGCGGAGCTCGACGAGATCACCCGCGACCGCGACGCCCGCCGGGCCGAGGCCGAGGCGCTGCGCGAGGCGATCGACGAGATCGAGGCGGTCTCGCCCGTCGCGGGCGAGCTCGACGAGCTCGACGCCACGGCCGAGCGGCTCAGCAACTCCGAAGACCTGAGGCTCGCCGCCGGGCTGGCCCACGAGATCCTGTCCACCGACGCGGTCGACGGCACCCGCGACGTCCTCTCGCTCGTCGAGGAGGCACGGCGCCAGGTCGAGCGGGTGGCCCCGCACGACGCCGCGCTGCAGCCGATCGCCGACCTGCTCGCCGAGGTCAGCGTCCAGGTCAGCGAGTCGTCGTCGCGGCTCTCCAGCTACCTCGGCAGCCTCGACGCCGACGCGGCCGGCGACCTGGAGGTCGTCCAGACGCGGCGGGCCGAGATCGGCTCGCTGCTCCGCAAGCACGGCCCGACCGTCGACGACGCGCTGCGCCTGCTCGACGAGGGCAGCCGCCGTCTCGTCGAGCTCGACAGCGACGACGACCGCTTGGTGCAGCTCGACGACGAGGTCGAGCAGTTCCGGGCGGAGGCGGAGGCCAGGGCGAGCGTCCTCACCGACCTGCGCCGCGCCTCCGGAGCGGACCTGTCGAGCCGGGTCAGCGCGGAGCTCCGCGCGTTGGCGATGGCCGGCGCCGAGATCGTCGTCGAGGTCTCGCCCCGCGGCGAGCTGGGCGCGTCCGGGGCCGACGCCGTGGCGCTCCTGCTGCGCCCGCACCCGGGCAGCGAGCCGCGCCCGCTCGGCAAGGGCGCCTCGGGCGGCGAGCTCTCGCGCGTCATGCTCGCCCTCGAGGTCGTCATGGCCGGGTCGAGCGAGGTGCCGACGTTCGTCTTCGACGAGGTCGACGCCGGCGTCGGCGGCGCCGCGGCCATCGAGATCGGCCGCCGCCTGGCGGCTCTCGCCGAACGGGCCCAGGTGATCGTCGTGACGCACCTCGCGCAGGTCGCCGCCTTCGCCACGAACCACCTCCGCGTCGTCAAGGACGCCTCGGGCGAGGTCACCGCGAGCAGCGTCCAGCAGCTCGACGGCGACGAGCGCGTGGCCGAGATGGCACGCCTGCTCTCGGGCCTGCCCGACAGCGCGAGCGGGCTCGACCACGCCCGCGAGCTCCTCCAGCTGGCCTCCGCCGGCGCCGACCGGCGCCCGTGACCCGACAGCGGGGTGCCGACGGGCCCCCGCGTGACATAGGATGGAACCCCGTGGTGAACGAACAGAACTCGGGCCTTGATTCCTCCTCGATCGACGGGGGTGGCCCTTCTGAGGTCCCCTCGTCCACGGCAGCCGCTCCCGCGGCCGTCACGAAGCACATCTTCGTCACCGGCGGCGTGGTCTCGTCGCTCGGCAAGGGCCTCACGGCCGCCAGCCTCGGCAACCTGCTGACCGCCCGCGGCCTCCGCGTCGTGATGCAGAAGCTCGACCCGTACCTCAACGTCGACCCGGGCACGATGAACCCCTTCCAGCACGGCGAGGTCTTCGTGACCGACGACGGCGCCGAGACCGACCTCGACATCGGTCACTACGAGCGGTTCCTCGACATCAACCTCGACCAGGCCGCCAACGTCACCACGGGCCAGATCTACTCGACCGTCATCGCCAAGGAGCGCCGCGGCGAGTACCTCGGCGACACGGTCCAGGTGATCCCGCACATCACCGACGAGATCAAGCGCCGCATGCGGCAGCAGGCCGAGGGCGAGCTGAAGCCCGACGTCATCATCACCGAGGTCGGCGGCACCGTCGGAGACATCGAGAGCCAGCCGTTCATCGAGTCGGCCCGCCAGGTGCGCCACGAGCTCGGCCGGTCGAACGTCTTCTTCGTGCACGTCTCGCTGGTGCCCTACATGGGCGCCTCGGGCGAGCAGAAGACCAAGCCCACCCAGCACTCCGTCGCCGCGCTCCGCTCGATCGGCATCCAGCCCGACGCTCTCGTGCTCCGCAGCGACCGTCCCGTCAGCGACGCCAACAAGCGCAAGATCGCGCTGATGTGCGACGTCGACGAGGACGCCGTGGTCAACGCGAAGGACGTCGCGAGCATCTACGACATCCCGTCGATGCTCAACGACCAGGGCCTCGACAGCTACATCATCCGCCACCTCGGCCTCGCCGAGAAGGCCGGCGAGGTCGACTGGTCGGGCTGGCAGACCGTGCTCGACGCGGTGCACCAGCCGAAGCACGAGGTCACCATCGGCCTCGTCGGCAAGTACATCGACCTGCCCGACGCCTACCTCTCCGTCACCGAGGCGCTCCGGGCCGGCGCCTTCGCGCACCAGGCGAAGGCCAAGCTCGTGTGGATCCCCTCCGACGACTGCGAGACCCCGGAGGGCGCCGCGAAGGCGCTCAGCCAGGTCGACGGCATCTGCGTGCCCGGAGGCTTCGGCATCCGCGGCATCGAGGGCAAGCTCGGCGCGCTGAAGTTCGCCCGCGAGAACGGCGTGCCCGCGCTCGGCCTCTGCCTCGGGCTGCAGTGCATGGTCATCGAGTACGCGCGCAACGAGGCCGGCCTGACCGGCGCCTCCTCGTCCGAGTTCGACCCCGAGACCGAGTTCCCCGTCGTCGCGACGATGGCCGAGCAGGTCGACATCATCGCGGGCGGCGACCTCGGCGGCACCATGCGCCTCGGCCTCTACCCGGCCGCTCTGCAGACCGGCTCGCTCGCCGCCGAGCTCTACGGCTCGGAGCTCGTGGAGGAGCGCCACCGCCACCGCTACGAGGTCAGCAACCAGTACCGCCAGCAGATCGCCGACGCCGGCCTGGTCTTCTCCGGCACGTCGCCCGACGGCACCCTCGTCGAGTACGTCGAGCTCGACCGCGCCGTGCACCCGTTCTACATCGGCACGCAGGCGCACCCCGAGCTGCGCTCGCGCCCGAACCACGCCCACCCGCTCTTCAGCGGCCTGGTCGAGGCGTCGCTCGAGCGTCAGAACTCGAGCAAGCTCTTCGCCGACGACGCGGACGGCGCCACGCCCGGCGCGACGGACGCCGCCGAGGTCGTGGCCTGATGGGCGCCGAGGGAGAGCTGCTGCGCGACGAGCCCGCGGCCCCCGAGGTGACGAGCTCGGAGACGGTGTTCGAGGGAGCGGTCTGGAACGTCGTCCGCGACACCGTCGACTACAACGGCTCGCCCATGGTGCGCGAGTACGTCGCGCACACGGGCGCCGTCGCCGTCCTGGCGGTCGACGACCAGGACCGCGTGCTCGTCATCCAGCAGTACCGCCACCCCATCCGCTCGCGCGACTGGGAGCTGCCCGCGGGGCTGCTCGACGCCGAGGGCGAGAGCAAGCTCGACGCCGCGAAGCGCGAGCTGATGGAGGAGGCCGACCTCCAGGCGACCACGTGGGACGAGCTGGTCTCGTTCCACACCTCCCCCGGCGGCAACGACGAGATGGTCACCGTCTACCGGGCCACGGGCGTCAGCGCGACCGAGGGGGCGTTCGACCGCTCCGACGAGGAGGCCGACATCGTGACGCGGTGGGTCAGCCTCGACGAGGTCGTGGAGGGCGTGCTCGCCGGCCGGCTGCACAACTCCATCCTCAGCATCGCGGCGCTCGCCGCGGTCGCGGCCCGCTGACGGCCCGACGGGGCGGCAGGCCGTGACGACCGTCGAGGAGGCGGTGGCCCGGTACCTGCGCCACGTCACCGTCGAGCGCGGCCTCTCCCCGAACACGACCGCGGCCTACCGCCGCGACCTCGTGCTCTGGCAGGCGCACCTGGCGGCGCTCGGGCGGGACTCGGTCGACGAGGTCGAGCCGGGCGACGTGGCGTCGTTCCCCGTCGCGCTGGCGACCCGGCCGGAGAAGCCGCTCAGCGCCTCCAGCGTGGCCCGGGTGCTGTCGTCGGTGAGGGGCCTGCACAGGTTCCTGGTGGAGGAGGGGCTGCTCGAGGTCGACCCGGCCGCCACGACCCGGCCGCCCAAGCTGCCGTCGCGGCTGCCCAAGGCGATCTCGGTCGCCCAGGTCGAGGCGCTGCTCGCCGCGACCGACGGCGACGAGCCCGCGCGCGTGCGCGACAAGGCGCTGCTCGAGCTGCTCTACGCGACCGGTGCCCGGGTCAGCGAGGCGGTGTCGCTGAACGTGGACGACGTGGTCGCGGGCGACGTCGTGCGGCTGTTCGGCAAGGGCGGCAAGCAGCGGCTCGTGCCGCTCGGCAGCTACGCCCGGCGGGCGCTCGACGCCTGGCTGGTGCGCGGCCGGCCCGAGTTCTCGGCCCGGGGCGACGCGACCCCCGCGCTCTTCCTCGGCGCGCGGGGCGCCCGGCTCTCGCGGCAGAACGCCTGGCTGGTGATCAGCGGCGCGGCCGACCGGGCCGAGCTGGGCCTCGACGTGTCGCCGCACACGCTGCGCCACTCGTTCGCCACCCACCTGCTCGAGGGCGGGGCCGACGTGCGTGTCGTGCAGGAGCTGCTCGGGCACTCGTCGGTGGCCACGACGCAGATCTACACGCTGGTCACGGCGGACGCTCTCCGCGACATGTACTCGACTGCCCACCCCCGGGCCCGGAAGGCCGTCAGACCTTCACCTGCCGCATGAGGCTTCCTGTGCACGGGCCGGGCGCGGCAGCCGCGCCCCGCTCGGGGGCGCTCGTACTATGGAGCCCGTGAGCACCCAGCCGACCCCGAGCACACCCGCCCTCTTCGAGAGCGCTCCGGCGGCCGTCCCCGCGAACGGCCCGACGGGGCGCCCCCGCACCGAGTTCCCGACGCCCGACGTGCTGGCGAGCCACGGCCCCGCGCGCATCATCACGCTCTGCAACCAGAAGGGCGGCGTGGGCAAGACCACGACGACCATCAACCTGGGCGCCGCGTTCGCCGAGTACGGCCGCCGCGTGCTCGCCATCGACTTCGACCCGCAGGGCGCCCTCACCGCCGGCCTCGGCGTGCAGTCGCACGACCAGTCGACGATCTACGACCTCATGATCGGCGCCGTCCGCGACGCGCACGACGTCATCGTGCCGACCCGCGTCGAGGGCCTCGACGTCATGCCGGCCAACATCGACCTCTCCGCCGCGGAGGTGCACCTCGTCAACGAGGTGGCCCGCGAGCAGATCCTCGCGCGCATCCTCCGCCAGGTCAGCGCCGAGTACGACGTCATCCTGATCGACTGCCAGCCCTCGCTGGGGCTGCTGACCGTCAACGCCCTCACCGCGGCGCACGGCGTGCTCATCCCGCTCGAGTGCGAGTTCTTCGCCCTCCGCGGCGTCGCGCTGCTCGTCGAGACCATCGAGAAGGTGCGCGACCGGCTCAACCCCGCCATCGAGCTCGACGGCATCCTGCCGACGATGTTCGACTCGCGCACGCTGCACAGCCGCGAGGTGCTCGAGCGCGTCGTCGAGGCGTTCGGCGACGAGGTGCTCGAGACCGTCATCGGCCGCACCGTCAAGTTCCCCGACGCCTCCGTCGCCGGGACCCCGATCACGAAGTTCGCGCCCGAGCACCCCGCGGCCCAGGCGTACCGCCAGCTGGCCCGAGAGCTGATCGCGCGTGGTGCCGCAGCCTGAGCCGGCCACGACGGTGACGGTCGGCGTCGCTCCCGGGCGGAGCGACGTCGCGCACGGCGGTGCCTCGGCACGGGGCGACGCGCCCGTGCCGCCGGAGGTGCCCGGCTTCGCCGTGGCCCTCGACAACTTCACCGGCCCGTTCGACCTGCTGCTGACACTGATCAGCAAGCGTGAGATGGACGTCACCGAGGTCGCGCTGAGCGCCGTCACCGACGAGTTCCTCGCCCACCTCCGACGGCTCGACACCGACGCCGACCTCGACCAGGCCAGCGGCTTCATCGTCGTCGCCGCGACCCTGCTCGACCTCAAGGTCGCCGGGCTGCTGCCGCAGGGCGAGCTCGTCGACGCGGAGGACGTCGCCCTGCTCGAGGCCCGCGACCTGCTCTTCGCCCGCCTGCTGCAGTACCGCGCGTTCAAGCTCGCCGCCGAGTGGTTCGCCGAGCGGTCGGTCGCCGAGGCCGCACGGCACGCCCGGTCGGTGCGGCTCGAGGAGAAGTACCGGGTCACGACGCCGGAGCTCGTCTGGACCCTCAGGCCCGACGACTTCGCCGCCCTCGCCACGCTCGCGCTGACCCCGGCCGAGGTGCCGACCATCGGCCTCGACCACCTGCACGCGCCGCTCGTCAGCATCCGCGAGCAGGCCGCCGTCGTCGTCGCGCTGCTGCGCGGGCGCGGGCTGCTGACCTTCCGCGAGCTCGTCTCCGGGGTCGACGTCAAGGGCGTCGTCGTCGCCCGCTTCCTCGCGCTGCTCGAGCTCTACCGGCACGGGTCGGTGTCGTTCGAGCAGATCGAGCCGCTGGGGGAGCTCAGCGTGCGCTGGGTCGCCGAGACCTGGACGGACGAGAGCCTCGCCGCGCTGGGGGCCGACTATGACGGCTGACCCTGTGACGACTGACCCTGTGACGACCGTCGCCGTGGCCGTCGAGCGGCGCCTGGAGGCGCTGCTGATGGTCGCGGACGAGCCGCAGTCGCTCGTCGACCTCGCCACCGCGGTCGGCGAGCCCGTCTCTGTCGTGCGCCGGGCGGTGGAGGCGCTGGTCGCCGACTTCGACGGCGTGGACGGCGGCGTGCGGCGCGGTTTCGAGCTGCGCGAGGTCGGCGTCGGCTGGCGGTTCTACGTCCGCGAGGAGCACGACCCCGTCGTCAGGGATTTCGTGATGACGCAGAACCCGTCCAGACTGTCGCAGGCGGCTCTCGAGACGCTGGCGGTCATCGCCTACAAGCAACCCATCACCCGCAGCAGCATCGCGCAGATCCGCGCGGTGAACGTCGACTCGGTCGTCCGCACGCTGCTGGGTCGAGGCCTGGTCACGGAATCGTCCACCGATCCCGAGACGGGCGCCACCACCTACGAAACGACGGAACTCCTGTTGACCCACCTCGGCATCAGCTCGCTCGACGAGCTCCCGCTGATCTCCCCGCTCCTCTCCGACGGATCCGGAGGATTCGACGATGCCCACTGACACCACCCCCACCTCTGACGACCTGCCCTCGGGCGAGCGCCTCCAGAAGGTCATGGCCGCCGCCGGCGTCGCCTCGCGCCGCGTCTCGGAAGACCTGATCGCCGCCGGCCGCGTCACGGTCAACGGCAAGGTCGTGACCGAGGCCGGTCGCCGCATCGACCCCGCGACCGACAAGGTCGTCGTCGACGGCACGGCCGTGCAGCTCGACTCGACGCGCCGCTACGTGATGCTGAACAAGCCGGTCGGCGTCGTCAGCACCCTGAGCGACGAGAACGGCCGCCCCGACCTGACGCAGTTCACCAGCGACTACGAGGAGCGCCTGTTCAACGTCGGCCGCCTCGACGTCGAGACCAGCGGACTGCTGCTGCTGACGAACGACGGCGAGCTCGCGCACGTCCTGGCCCACCCGTCGTTCGGCGTCACCAAGACCTACATCGCCAAGGTCAAGGGCCTCGTGACCCCGGCCGTCATCGCCGAGCTGCTCTCGGGCGTCGAGCTCGACGACGGCCCGATCGCGGCCGACAAGGCCGCGGTGGTCGGGGGAGGCGCGGGGCTGTCGCGCTCCGCCGACTCGTCGCTCATCGAGATCACCCTGCACTCGGGGCGCAACCGCGTCGTGCGCCGCATGCTCGAGGCGGTCGGGCACCCGGTCATCGACCTGGTGCGCCGGTCGTTCGGGCCGCTGCACCTCGGCACGCTCAAGGTCGGCCACATGCGCTCGCTGAACAAGGCGGAGCTCGGGGCCATCCTCACCATCTCGCGCGACGCCTCCCCGTCGCCCCGCGTCGACGCGATGCCCGTCACCGAGAGCGCCGACGCGCCGGTCGACGAGGCCGACGTCGTCGAGGTGCCCCTCCACGAGGCCGAGGTCGAGAAGGAGTACTACGACGAGGACGACGAGGAGTTCGATCCCGAGACCGACGCTCGCGACGCGAAGCGCCGCCGCGGGCCGTCCGGCTTCAAGGGCGACGCCTCGGCCGCTCCGTCGCGCCGGGCCGAGGTGCGCCGCCAGCAGGCCGGCCGCCGCGAGCCCCGCGACGAGCGCGGTGCGCGCCCGGCGCGCGACGACCGCGGTGGGTACCAGGGTCGCGACGACCGTGGTGGCCGTCCGGCCGCGCGCGACGAGCGTGGCGGGTACCAGGGCCGTGACGACCGCGGCGGGCGTCCTGCCCGTGACGAGCGTGGTGGCTACCAGGGTCGCGACGACCGTGGCGGGCGACCCGAGCGTGGCGGCTACCAGGGTCGCGACGACCGTGGCGGGCGACCCGACCGTGGTGGCTACCAGGGTCGCGACGACCGTGTCGGGCGGCCCGACCGCGGTGGCTTCGTGTCGCGCGACGACCGTGGCTCGCGTCCTGAGCGCGGGGGCTTCGTCTCCCGCGACGACCGTGGCGGTGCGTCGCGGGGCGGCGACCGTCCGCTGAGCGCCGGTGAGGAGCGCGCGGCGGGCTACCCGAACCGCGACGCGAACCGCGACCCGCGCACGGGCCGTCCCTCCGGCGTCCGCGCCGGTGGCCCCGGAGCCGGCCGCGGAGGCCGCGAGTACCCCGTCCGCGACGACCGCACGGGCGACCGCGGCGGGTACCAGGGTCGTGACGACCGCTCGGGTGACCGTGGTGCGCCGTCGCGGGGTGGGTACCAGGGGCGTGACGACCGTGGCGGCCCCTCGCGCGGCGGATACCAGGGTCGCGACGACCGTTCGGGCGACCGTGGTGCGCCCTCACGGGGTGGGTACCAGGGTCGCGACGACCGTGGTGGCCCCTCGCGTGGCGGGTACCAGGGCCGTGACGACCGCTCGGGCGACCGTGGTGGCTACCAGGGTCGTGACGACCGTGGTGGACCGTCGCGGGGTGGCTACCACGGTCGTGACGACCGTGGCGGGCCTTCGCGCGGTGGCTACCAGGGTCGCGACGACCGCTCGGGCGACCGGGGCGGCTACCAGGGTCGTGACGACCGTGGCGGGCCCTCGCGGGGTGGGTACCAGGGTCGTGACGACCGTGGCGGGCCCTCGCGCGGCGGCTACCAGGGCCGCGACGACCGTGGCGGCCGTGACGACCGGCGCGACGACCGCGGCGGCGACCGTCCGTACCGCGGCCGCCCCGACGGCGACGGCCGTGGGCCCCGGGGAGGCGGCCGGTCGTGACCGACCCGACCCGCGACTCCTCGACGCTGCCTGAGCCGGCGACGGCGGTGACCGTCGGGGACCTCGTCGACGGCAGCCGCCGCCTCGCCGGCCAGGTGCGCGTCGTGGGCGCGGGCCTGCTCGGCACCAGCATCGGCCTGCGCCTGCGCCAACACGGGGTGGACGTCGTGCTCGACGACGTCTCGCCGTCGGCGCGCGCGCTCGCCGTCGACTACGGCGCCGGCCGCGTGCCCGCCGCCGACGACGCCCCCGTGCTCGTCGTCGTCGCGGTGCCGCCCGACGTCACCGCCGAGATCGTGCACCGCGAGCTGCAGGCCCACCCGGAGGCGCTGGTCACCGACGTCGCGTCGGTCAAGGGCCTGCCCCTCGACGAGCTCGTCGCGCTCGGCGCCGACGTCTCGCGCTACATCGGCTCGCACCCCATGGCCGGGCGCGAGCGCGGCGGGGCCGTCTCGGCCCGCGCCGACCTCTTCGTCGGCCGCCCGTGGGTCATCGCCGGGCACGACGAGATCAGCTACCGGCGCGCGGCCCTCGTCGAGGACCTCGCGCTCGACCTCGGGGCGACCCCGATCGAGATGACGCCGGAGGAGCACGACGCCGGCGTCGCCCTCGTCAGCCACGTGCCGCAGGTCGTGGCGAGCCTCACGGCGGCGCGTCTGCGCGACGCGCCCGACGCCTCCCTCGCCCTGGCCGGCGGCGGGGTGCGCGACGTCACGCGCATCGCTAGCAGCGACCCGGCCCTGTGGGTGCAGATCCTCGGGGCGAACGCGCCGCGCGTCGCCGCGGTGCTCCGCGAGCTGCGCGACGACCTCGACGGCGTCGTCACGGCGCTCGACGCCCCCTCGGCCCCCGGCGCGCGGCGCGCCGTGGCCGACCTCATCGGAGCCGGCAACGCCGGCGTCTCACGGCTGCCCGGCAAGCACGGCCAGTCGACCCAGTTCCGCTCGGTGGTCGTCATGGTCGACGACACGCCGGGCCAGCTCGCCCGCCTGCTCACCGAGATCGGTGAGATCGGCGTCAACCTGGAAGACCTGCGGCTGGAGCACTCGCCCGGCGCGCTGGTCGGACTCGCGGAGGTGTCCATCGTGCCCGAACAAGAAGACCGGCTCGTCGCCGAGCTGCAGCAGCGCGGCTGGACCGTCGTCGGAGGTGTCGCGTGAGCGCCACGGACGGCGGCGCCGGTGCCGACCTGACCGGTGCCGACCTCGGGGTGGAGCGCTCGCCGGGTGAGCACGGCGTCGGCGGCCCCGCCGGCGAGGCGCACACCGCCGAGCTGCGCGACGAGACCGCCGAGGCCGTGCACCGCCACGTCGTCGTCGCCGTCGACGGCCCCGCCGGCAGCGGCAAGTCGAGCGTCAGCCGCGCCTCAGCGATCGCCCTCGGCTTCGACTACCAGGACACCGGCGCCGCCTACCGGGCCTTCGCCCTGCACGCCCTGCAGACGGCCGTCGACCTCGACGACGCGGACGCGATCGTGGGCGCGCTGCCCTCGTTCCGGTACGCGATCGAGATCGACCCGCACCGCGCCTCCTCGGTGACCGTCGACGGCGTCGACGTGACGGACGAGATCCGCACGCCCCGCGTCACCGGCGCCGTCAGCCACGTCGCGAAGGTGCCGGAGGTGCGGCGCTACATGGTCGACCTGTTCCGTCGCGTGATCGCCTCGACCGACAAGGCCGGCATCGTCACCGAGGGCCGGGACATCACGACCGTGGTCGCGCCGGACGCCCAGGTGCGGATCCTGCTGACGGCGAGCGAAGAAGCTAGGATGGCCAGGCGTTCAGCCGAGGTCACCGGGCAGAGCGCCGAGGAGACCGCTCGGCAGCTCTCGACCCGCGACCGGCTCGACAGCAAGGTCGTCGACTTCATGACCGCCGCCCCCGGCGTCTCGACGGTCGACTCCACCCACCTCGACTTCGACCAGACCGTGCAGGCCGTGGTCGAGCTCGTGCAGACGAGCACCCCCACTTCCTAGGAGCCTCCATGGCAGACGACGACAAGTACCCCGCGCTCGACGACTCGATGGTCGAGCGGATCCAGACGATCCCCGACGAGGACGCCGAGCAGCGCGCCCGCGCCCTCCGCGCCGGCCTCGCCGACTACGAGCTCGACGACACCGACCTCGACGTGCTCGACGGCGGCGAGTGGGACCCGAACGCGCTCACCTACGCGCCGGCCCTGCCGGTGCTGGCGATCGTCGGCCGCCCCAACGTCGGCAAGAGCCAGATGGTCAACCGCATCCTCGGCCGCCGCGAGGCCGTCGTCGAGGACAAGCCCGGCGTGACGCGTGACCGCGTCTCGTACAAGGCCGAGTGGGGCGGGCGCCGCTTCACCCTCGTCGACACCGGCGGGTGGGAGCCCGGCGCGATCGGCATCGACCGGTCCGTGGCGCTCCAGGCCGAGATCGCCGTCGACCTGGCCGACGCCGTGCTCTTCGTCGTCGACGTCAACGTCGGGGCGACCGCCACCGACGAGGCCGTCGTGCGGATGCTCCGTGCCTCGCACAAGCCCGTCATCCTCGTCGCCAACAAGAGCGACGACGCCCGGAAGGACCTGGAGGCGGCCGCGCTCTGGTCGCTCGGCCTCGGCGAGCCCTTCCCCGCGTCGGCGCTGCACGGCCGCAACGTGGCCGACCTGCTCGACCTGGTCATGACCAAGCTGCCCGCCGTCTCGACCGTCGCGAAGGAGGAGATCGGCGGCCCCCGCCGCGTCGCCATCCTCGGGCGCCCGAACGTCGGCAAGAGCTCGCTGCTGAACAAGGCCGCGGGGGAGGAGCGGGTCGTCGTCAACGAACTGGCCGGCACCACCCGTGACCCGGTCGACGAGCAGGTCGAGATCGCCGGCCGCGTGTGGACCTTCGTCGACACCGCCGGCATCCGCAAGCGCGTCCACCTGCAGCAGGGCGCCGACTTCTACGCGTCGCTCCGCACGTCGGCGGCGCTGGAGAAGGCCGAGGTCGCCGTCGTCGTCATCGACGTCACCGAGCAGATCTCGACGCAGGACCTCCGCATCATCGACCTGGTGCTCGAGTCGGGCCGCGCGCTCGTGCTCGCCTTCAACAAGTGGGACCTCCTCGACGACGACCGCCGCCGCTACCTCGAGCGCGAGATCGAGCAAGACCTGGACCACGTGTCGTGGGCGCCGCGCGTCAACATCTCGGCCCGGACCGGCCGCCACCTCGAGAAGCTCGTGCCCGCCCTCGAGCTCGCGCTCGACTCGTGGGACACCCGCATCCCCACCGGCAAGTTCAACGCCCTGCTCGCCGAGCTGGTCGCGGAGCACCCGCACCCGCTGCGCTCGGGCAAGCAGCCGCGCATCCTGTTCGGCACCCAGGCGGCCAACCGCCCGCCGACCTTCGTGCTGTTCACGACCGGCTTCCTCGACCCGCAGTACCGTCGCTTCATCACGCGTCGCCTGCGCGAGATCTTCGGCTTCGAGGGCACGCCAATCACGGTGAACATGCGGGTGCGCGAGAAGCGCAAGCGCCCCTGACCGGGCGGCCCCCGGGCCGTTCCCCTCACAGCCGCTGGAGCACGACGCCCGGTGTGGACCCCGTCCACGCCGGGCGTTCGTGTTGCTAGGGTCGTCCGTACGTCACATGACGTATATCGACGAAGATGCGGAGGGCCGCGGCATGACGACAGGGGTGAGCGTCGATCTCGACGCGCTGGGCGAGATGGCCGAGGTGATGGCGCACGCGCGCGACGACCTGCCCTTCTCCCACCAGCTGACGGGCGACTGCACGGCGGCGCTCGGCTCGGGCGAGGTCGCGGCCGCCCTCGCGGAGGTGAGCCGCCACCTGGCACGCCGGGTCGACCGCCTGGTCGCGGCGATCACGGACGCGGCGCGGCTGCCGCGCCGCTTCGCGGAGGAGCTGCGCGCGGCGGACGAGTCGCTGGTGGGCGTGGTGGCGGGCCGGACGGGGGCGGCGGGCACGGCGGGCGTGGCGGGCGTGGCAGGGGGCGGTCGACGGTGACCGGGCACGAGGGCGACCCCGGGCGGGGCGACGCCGGCGAGGTCGAGCGGCTCGCGCGCCGGCGACGGGAGAAGGTCGACGACCTCGACCTCGGGCGCTACCACGCGGTGCGCTGTGGCGAGTGGGCGGCGACCTCGTGGCAGGCCGAGTCGGGTCGTGCCTTCGTCGCGGAGGCGGAGGCGATCGTGCGGGAGCTCGACGTGCTTCTGTCGACGGTCGACGAGCACGGCGCCGCCCTCGAGGGCTACGCGAGGGAGCTCGTCGACATCGCCGCCGCTCAGCGGCTGCTCGAGCAGGCGCGGGCGAGGGCGGAGGAGGCGCGGGACGACGCGTCGGCCACCCTGGTCGTCCTCGAGGCGGAGGCGGAGCTGCGGGTCGATCTGCCCGGGGTCTCGACGCCCGCCGATCACCGGCACGTCGAGCGGTCGGCCCTCGAGCGGCGGATCGTCGACGCGGTCGCCGAGCTCGGCGTGGTGGGGCGACGGTGGGCCGAGCTCGTCGATCGGCGGCGGGCAGCCGACCACCGCCTCCTCTCGGCCCTGCACGGCGGGGGAGCGGTCGGAGCGCTCGTCGAGGCCGCCGACGCCGCCCGCGGCGTCACGAGCCCGGAGGGTGCGCTGGGGGTCGTGACGGGGCTGACGCCGTTCGAGCTGGCGTCGCTGCTGGCCGACGTGCCGCTGCTGGCCGTGCTCGTCGGCCAGGCGGCGCCCGAGGAGGTGCGCGGCTGGTGGGAGTCGCTCGGCGTCGACGTCGCGCTCGACGAGGACGGCTTCTCCGCGGCGCAGCGGGCGCTGCTGGCGGGGGCGCCCGGCCTCTTCGGCGCACTGGACGGCCTGCCGCCGGGCGCCCGCGTCCGGGCCAATGGGATCGCCGCGCGTCGACAGATCGCCGAGAACGAGCGGACGATCGCGGGGGTGCTCGACGACCCGGAGCGAGGCGCCGTGATGGACGGGCTCGTGACGGCGCTGCGGCGGGAGAACGAGTACCTGTCGCGCGCCGCGGCGGTGCCGCCGGCGGTGCAGCTCTACACGTGGGACCGCGAGGGCGACCGCATCGTCGAGATGGTCGGCGACTGGGAGGCTCCGCCCGAGCGCGTGTACACGTACGTGCCCGGCACGTTCTCGGAGATGACGGGGTTCTGGGCGGAGAGCGGGGGCACGCAGTCGGTGGGCACCTGGCTCGTCGAGACCGACTCCGTCGACAGCGTCGCCTTCGTCTACAAGGACGGCCGCTTCCCCGGAGGGGGCGGCGTGGTCGCCCCGACGGAGACGATGGGCCTCGTGCCCGGCCTGCTCGAGGCGAACGACCAGGGCTACGCCCGCGAGTCGGGAGACCGCCTGGCCGCCTTCCAGCGGGGCCTGCACGCCGACCCGCTCTTCCGGTCGGCGCCGCCCGTCGAGGTCGCCGTCGGGCACAGCTGGGGCCTCGCCGACGTGCTGGCCTCGGAGGTGGCCGGGGCCCGGTACGACCACGTGGTGTCGCTCGCGGGGGCGGGCGCCGTGGACGACTGGCAGCCCGACCCGTCGACCGAGTACGACTCGCTGCGCTACCGCGACGCCCTCGGGCTGGCCCAGGCGACCGGCGGTGTCTACGCAGGGAGGGACCCCCAGTCGATGGTGGTCTTCGAGGACCAGGTGTTCGAGAGCGACGGCGACCGCGCTCTCGAGCTCGGCTCGCCGGTCACGGAGTGGTTCGAGGTGCTCGCGGCCAACCACGGCCTCGTCGCGACGACCGAGGTCGAGAACAGGCTCGTGCTCGGTCAGCTGCTGGCGGAGCTCGAGCGCAAGGACGTGTGGCCCCGATGAGGGCGCTGCAGAGGTGGGTCGCGGTCGTCGCCGTGGCCTCGGCGGTCGCGGTGGCGACGGGAGGATGTTCCATGCTGACAGGGCCCCGGGCCGACCGGACGCCGGTGCCGATCTCGCGGCAGCCGCTGGCGGAGATCAAGGTCGACGTCAAGGCCGTCGAGGCCGACCTCGCCTCGTTCGTGCCCGCCGAGCTGGTGCTCGCCGTCGAGCCCGACACGAGCGGCGTCATCATGGACTGCTCGAACGGGGGCGTCTCGTGGGCGAGCCACACGACGGTGCGGGTGTCGCGGCCCCCCGACCTCGAGGAGATGGCCGAGCGTCTCCGGGCGACGTGGGCGCGTGCCTCCGAGTTCTCGGTCGTCGTCGGTGACCCCCGCCAGGCCGGCGACGGCTTCTACCTCGTGGGGTCGGGGGCGCAGAGCTACATGGTCGGCATGCTCGGCGACGTCGTCCAGATCATGTCGTTCGGGCCCTGCTTCGAGCTCGTGCCCGAGCGCGACGGCTACCCGTGGGACATCCGCGCGGAGTAGCGGGCGGGATGGTGCACGATGGGGTCGTGCGACTTGTGCGAGACGGCGTGGTGCGACCCCGGGAGGGTGCCGAGGCGACCACGCGGCTGAGCGATGCGGCCGACGAGCTGTGGCGGCGCCTCCGGCTGGACCGCCTCGCGGGCGGGCGGCAGGCGAGCTACGTCATCCACGAAGACATGCGGGAGCACCCGCGCACGGTGCGGGCGTTCATGGGCATCCGCTGGCTGCTGCTCGCCGAGACCGTCGTCGGCCTCACCGCGATCTTCATCGCGGCCGTGCTGACGGCGCGTGGGGAGCACGTGCCGTGGGCGGTCTGGTTCCGGTCGACCGTCGTGCTCTTCCTCACCGCGACGCTCTACGTCTTCGCCTGGCGCGCGCAGCTCGGCTGGTGGTGGGCCTACGCCCGGCTGAGGCTGTTCAGCCGCATCTTCCCGATCGTCACGCTCGTCGTCGCGACCATCCCCGGGCTGTACCCGTTCTGGATGGTCGTCGAGCAGATCGTCTTCTCGCTGATCATGATCGGGATCGGCGACCTGCTGACCAGCGACCACATGCGCGAGGCGTTCCCGCGGCCGGCGAAGGGCGGGCGCGACCGGCGCTGACGGGTGTCGGCGCTGCTGTCGCCGTCGCCGCTGCTGCTGCCGTCGCGGCTAGCGCCAGCGGCGGAGCAGCACCTTCTGCAGCAGGTTCAGCACCGCGTCGGTGAGGGTGCCGAGCACGGCGAGCAGGATGATCGCGAGGAACATCCGGTCGACGCGGCCGTTCGCCTGCGAGTCGCTGAGCAGGAAGCCGAGGCCCATCGACGAGGCGATCAGCTCGGCCGCGACGAGGAACAGCCACGACTGCGCCAGGGCCAGCCGCAGCCCCGACACGAGCGACGGCAGCACGGCTGGCAGCTGCACCCGGGCGAAGAGCGAGACGGGGCCGAGGCCGTAGGCGCGGCCCGCCTCCACGAGGTGCGGGTCGACGTGCCGGAGCGAGCCGGCGACCGTGGTGAACACGGGGAAGGCCGCACCGATCGCGATCAGGGTGATCTTCGAGTCCTCGCCGATGCCGAGGTAGAGGATGAGCAGCGGCACCCAGGCCAGCGACGGCACCGCGCGCACCGCGGCGATCGACGGCGCGAGCAGCGCCTCGCCGACCCGCGACAGCCCGACCACCGCGCCGAGCACGAGCCCCACGACCGAGCCGACCGCGAAGCCGATCAGCACCCGCTGCACCGAGATCGCGACGTACTGGCCGAGCTGCCCGGTGCCGGCGAGCTGCACGCCCGCCGTCCAGACGTCGAGCGGCGAGGGGACCTTGTAGGCCGGGAGGTCGCCGACCGTGGTGGCGAGCACCCACGCGAGCACGAGGGCGACGGGCAGGATCGCCCCGAGCAGTGCCAGGCCGCGGCGCCGGGAGCGGGCCGGTGCGGGGGTGCCGGCCCGCGACTCCTGCGAGCCCGACCTGGCCCCGGCACCGGACCCGGCAGCACCGCCGGCGCGCGCGTCCGCGGCCGCGGCCTCGATGACGGCGAGCGACTCGGCCCGGCGGCCGTCGATCGGGAGCGACTGGTCGGTCACGACGCCGTCGCGGCCTTCGCGTAGGTGTCGTCGAAGAGGGAGTCGAGGGCGTCGTCGACGGCTCCCTCGGAGGCGACGTCGCCCGACTCGACGAGGATGGGCGCGACCTTCTCGAGCACGGCGCGCTGGTCGTCGCCGGGCACCGGGTCGACGTCGAAGTGGGTGCGCTCGAGCACGCTCGTCGCGACGGCGGGGTCGATGCTGGCGACCCCGGCGAGGATGTCGGCGGTCTGCTCGGGGTTCTCCTCGGCCCAGGTGCGGGCCTCCTCGTAGGCGTCGACGACGACCTGCGCGAGGTCGGGCGACTCGTCGAGGAACGACTCCGTCGCGTTGAGGAACCCGTAGGTGTTGAAGTCGACGTTGCGGTAGAGCAGCTTCGTGCCCGACTCGGCCTCGCTCGCGGCCATGATGGGGTCGAGCCCGGCCCAGGCGTCGACGCTGCCGTTCTCGAGGGCGGCGCGGCCGTCGGCGTGCTGGAGGTTCTGCACCGTGACGTCCTGAGGGCTGAGGCCGTTCGCCTCGAGCGCCTGCAGCAGGAAGAAGTAGGGGTCGGTGCCCTTCGTCGCGGCGACGGTCTTGCCCTTGAGGTCGGCGACGTCGGTGATCGCGCTGTCGCCGGGCACGACGAGGGCCGACCACTCGGGCTGCGAGTAGATGTCGATCGTCTTGATGGGGGAGCCGTTCGAGCGGGCGAGCAGGGCGGCCGAGCCGGCGGTCGAGCCGACGTCGACGGCCCCGGCGCGCAGCAGCTCGTTGGCCTTGT
The DNA here is from genome assembly GCF_014841815.1 of Frigoribacterium sp. CFBP 8754. Lineage (NCBI taxonomy): Bacteria > Bacillati > Actinomycetota > Actinomycetes > Micrococcales > Microbacteriaceae > Frigoribacterium > Frigoribacterium sp. CFBP 8754. The sequence continues at coordinate 1,393,309 of NZ_JACYUO010000001.1, read as the reverse complement.
TGGAGCCGGCCGACTGGGTCCAGGTGACGGTGACGTCGTCGCCGAGGGCGTCCTCGATGGAGCCCTGGTCCTTCACGATGAGGCTCAGCGGGTTGTAGGTGGCGAAGTCGATGTCGAGGGTGTCGGCGCTCCACTCCGCGGTGCTGGCGCTGGCGTCGCCGCCGGCCGCGGCCGCCGCGTCGCCGTCGGAGTCCTCACCGGCGACGCAGCCCGTGAGGGCCAGGGCCGCGACGGCCGTCATGCCGAGGGCCGCGAAGGAGGCGCGGGTGCGGCGCGAGGGGGAGGTGCGGTGGCGGGTCATGGTCGTCTCCGTGCTGTCGGGGGCGGGGCTGGTGGTGGGGGTGATGTGGTCGTGGGCGGCAGGCCGGGGCGGGTGGCCGGTCAGGCGGTCCGGGCGTGGGCGCGGTGGACGCCGAGGCCCTCGAGCAGCTCCTGCCGGAGGGCGGCGAGCTCGGGGGCGTCGCGGTCGCGAGGGTGGCCACCCGGGACGGTCACGATGCGCTGGACGCTGGTCGCGCCTCCGGCGCTCGCGGCGAGGTCGGCGAGCAGCACGACGCGGTCGGCGAGGTAGAGCGCCTCGTCGACGTCGTGCGTCACGAGAACGACGGTCGTCGGCAGGGAGGCGTGGACGTCGAGCAGCAGGTCCTGCATGCGCAGCCGGGTGAGGGCGTCGAGGGCGCCGAACGGCTCGTCGAGCAGCAAGACAGCGGGCTCGCGGGCGAGGGCCCGGGCGAGGCTGGCGCGCTGGGCCATCCCGCCGCTGACCTCGCGGGGGCGCAGGTCGCCCGCTGCTCCGAGCTGGACGAGGTCGAGGAGCTCCGTGAGGCGCGCCTCCTTCGCTGCCTTGGTGAGCGACGACCCGTCGGGCCGTCGCCGGGGCAGGCCGAGGGCGACGTTGCCGCGGAGGGTGCGCCAGGGCAGGAGGCGCGGCTCCTGGAACGCGACCGCGCACCGCTGGTCGGCCGGTCGCGTGACGTCGTCGGCGATGCGCACCGTGCCGACGTCGGGCTGGTCGAGCCCGCCGATCTGCCGCAGCAGCGTCGACTTGCCGCAGCCTGACGGGCCGAGCACGGCGACGATCTCGCCGGCCGTCACGTCGAGGTCGAGCCCGCGCAGCACGTCGCGCCCGAAGGTGCGGCCGACTCCGCGCAGGCGCAGTGGAAGGGCGCGGGAGGCGGTGGTCGGGTCAGCGGGCATGGGCACGACGGTAGGGCGCGGGCGGCGCTGCCCGCGCGGTGCCCGTAACGGGGCGCAACAGAGGCGAGCGGGGCTCGGGGGCGCGGGGCGCGCCTGTCATCGGTGGTCTGCGTAACACGTTCCGCGCCTCCTCGTGGCGGCGGGTGCCGACGAGATCGCCCCGGCGGCGGTTCTGGTGTTCGGGCGAACTCGGTGATCGTGATGTTCCTCTTCCTGCAGCGGCACGTCGTGACGGGGATCGCGCAGACGGGTTGAAGGAGGGGTGACGGTGCCGGCCTCAGGCGTCGTCGCGGTCGTCACCCGGCCTCGACCATCGGCTCATCGCCTTCTGTGCGGCCCTGGTCCGGTACAGGGCGTCCAACGCCCTCGGGCTCGGACGCTGAGGCAGGTGCGTGAGGGCCTCGCGCGTGATGCGGAGGGCCTCGGCATCCGTGCCCGGCGCGTAGCTCAGTCGCTGCGTGTCGGGGTCGACGATGACCAGGAAGCGATCGAATGCCAGGTGGTGGTTGGCGCAGAGTGGAAGACCGTTGGCGGCCTCATCGATGCCGCCGAGACTCTTCGGGGCGATGTGAGCGGCCTGGACGAGGTGCTCGGAGTCGATGTCGCAGAAGGCGCACCGCGGTCCGTAGCGCTGCAGGACATGGATGCGGAAGCGCAGCTGATTGGGGCGTTCAGCGACGAGGCGCGTCGTGCGTGTGGGGAGTTGCTCGAAGAGGATGAGGGCACGGTCGTCGGCGGGGAGCTCAGAGGGTCTGGGCAGGGGAAGCGGTTCGTCGAAGAACGTGACGACGAAGACTCGCTGGGCGTCGTCGTGCTCGCCGACGTAGCCGAGGCGGACTCGGCGCAGTGAAGCGGCCCCGGGCTCGGGAGAGATGACGAAGACCGGCAGGCCCAGAGCTTGCGCGGTCTTGACGGCCGTGATCTCGTTCGAATCGTGCGCTCCCCGACGATTGGTCGAGGGGTAGTGGTAGAGCAGGCCCTCGTCCGTGAGGTCGTCGTCATAAGAGGTGCCAGTGTGGACGAGCGTGAGCGCGACGGGCCCCGGTCCGTCCCTCGCCCACTCGGCCTTCATGTCGGCGAAGATGCCGGCCTGGCCGCGATAGAGCCCTCTCGCCTCGATGTCGTCCTTGGGACTGAGTCGTCGCGCTCCGCCCCGGGCGAGGAGCTCACGCCACAGTGCCGACCGACGAGCGGCCTCCGTCTCGACCCACGTCGCAATCGTCACGAGTCGATCATTGCTCAGTCCTGGGTGACCGGCGCCGTCGCCACGCCATCCTGCGCCGGAGCTACAGGTGGCAAGACGGCGCCCGTTCATCCGCTATGCTTGTCGGGTTGCCTCGGTCGGGGCAACACCAAGAAATTGTTTCTTCGGAAACGAATTCTCGGGCTGTGGCGCAGCTTGGTAGCGCACTTGACTGGGGGTCAAGGGGTCGCAGGTTCAAATCCTGTCAGCCCGACCAATTACTTCATGCGTCGCATCGCGGGTGCCGGTGTTAGCGCGTAAAGGCCACGGCAGGGAATGGGCCATTCCACCGCGAGCGTCCCCGCTTGCCGAGCTCGGTCAATGCCACTGATACGGTCGGTCGCATGACTGGCAGGGCAACCATGGATGCGATCAAGGCGGTCACTGCGGAGCGTCAGTGGGAGCAGTTCCACGCACCGGAGAACTTGGCCAAGAGCGTCGCCGTCGAGGCCGGCGAGTTGTTGCAGTGCTTCCAGTGGGGAGCCGAATTCGACGTTGACCGCGTGCAGGACGAGTTGGCGGACGTGCTGACCTACTGTCTGCTCCTCGCTGACAAGCTCGGCGTGGACCCGGAGCAGATCGTTCTGCAGAAACTCGCCGTCACTCGGGAGAAATATCCTGTGGACAAAGCCCGGGGTCGGAGCACGAAATACGATGCCCTCTGAGATCGTCCGAGTTCCCTTCGACCGAGAGGCCATCGACCTCTGGGCCCTGACCGATGCGCGCAACGTGGACTGGCCTGTCGTCTACGTCCTCGATCAGTCCAGGCCCCACCGGACCAGCCGGCACCCGCACGAACGGCTGAGAGACATCTACGTGGGCGAGACCCGTAACGGTGCGGGTCGGATGAGGCAGCATCTCGCGAGCCCGGACAAGCGCCAGCTCGACACAGTCCGAGTAGTCGTCGATGAGACCTTCAACAAGTCTGCGTGCCTCGACCTGGAGTCGAGGCTCATCCAGTTGTTCTCAGCCGATGGCGCCTACAGCGTGCTGAACCGCAACGACGGCATCACCTCGGCCAACTACTACGACCGTGAGCGGTACCGAGGCCTGTTCACGGCCGTCGTGCAGCAGCTCAGATCCGAGGGAGTCTTCACGCGGCCGATCCCAGAGATCGAGAACAGCGATCTCTTCAAGTTGTCGCCGTTCAAGGCTCTGACGCAAGACCAAGCCGCAGCTCTTGAGGACATCCTCGAAGGCCTCTTCGTCGACCTCCGCGAAGCGCGGGGCGACACGATCGTCATCCAGGGGCACCCGGGCACGGGCAAGACCGTCGTCGCCATCTACCTGCTCAAGCTGCTCGTCGACATCGGCTCCACGCCTCCTTCGGACGACTTCGACGGGGACTCGCTCTTCGCCGACTTCTTCTTGGGTGAGTACCCGGCTCTGTTGGCGGATCTGCGCGTCGGCATGGTCGTGCCCCAGCAGTCACTCCGCGAGTCGATCAAGCGAGTGTTCCGCAAGACGCCTGGGCTCGACCCAGCCATGGTGTTGACGCCGTTCGAGGTCGGTCAGTCCGACGGTGACTGGGACCTGCTCCTGGTCGATGAAGCCCATCGTCTGAATCAGCGGGCGAACCAGTCGACGGGCGTGCTCAACGCGAAGTTCCCGCTGATCAACGAACGCCTCTACGGCGCTGACGACCTCTCAAAGACGCAGCTCGACTGGATCCGAGCCAAGAGCCGTCACCAGATCTTGTTCGTCGACGAGGCCCAGAGCGTGCGGCCGGCCGATCTGTCGAAGGAGTCCGTCGTCGAGCTTCTCGAAGACGCGCACGCCCGTGGGCGGCACTATCGGCTATCGACGCAGATGCGCGTCCAGGCCGGCGCTGACTACGTGGGATACGTGCGGGACGTTCTCCGGATTGCTCGTGCGGGGCACGCCGTGGGCGACGTCGTGCCCAGGAGCTTCGAGGGTTATGACCTCCGGGTCTTCGACGACCTGGCGAAGATGCACGAGGAGATCCGAGCACGTGATGCTGAGCACGGCCTGGCCCGACTCGTTGCGGGCTACGCCTGGCGGTGGGCTTCGAGGAAGGACCCCGAGGCAGCCGACATCGAGCTCGACGGCGTCGCCCTGAAGTGGAACGGCACGTCCAAGGACTGGATCGCCTCGCGCGGAGCGCTGGAGGAGGTCGGGTCGATCCACACCGTCCAGGGCTACGACCTGAACTATGCCGGCGTCGTCATCGGCCGAGACCTCCGGTACGACGTCGACCGCGACGAACTCTTCATCGATCGCGCTTCGTACTTCGACACCAAGGGTGCAGAGAACAACAAGCAACTCGGGCGGTCCTACACAGACGGCGAGCTGCGTGAGTTCATCAGCAACATCTACGGAGTGCTGCTCACGCGGGGGATCAGGGGAACGTACATCTATGCCGTCGATGCAGGGATGCGTGCCTACGTGAGGCGTTACTTCTCGACCTGAGCGAGGCCCTGAGGCCGCTTGCTCTCACGGCACCGGGAACACGTCTTATGTGCGCGTGCCGACCCAGAGGCCGTCGCGGGCCCGGGTCATCGCGACGTACAGCTCCCGCCGGTCGAGCTCGCGGCGTTCTCGCTCCGTCTCCGAGGAGGGTGCAGGCGTGTCGTGCTCCAGCAGCTCCGCCTTGACTCGCGCCAGCAGCACCTGCTTGAACTCGAGGCCCTTGGCTCGCTTCACTGTTCCGACCTTGACGGCGTCCGTGTGCTGACCGTCGTAGTCGAGGAGATCGATGGCGGGAATGCCGGCGGCGACCAGTGACGCCTTCATGGTGGTGGCGTCCCAGGTCGTGGCGGTCAGGACGCCGATGTCACCCCGCCTCACGCCGATGAGGTGCATCACGTCGCGGACTCGCTCGACGACGGCAGCGTCGTGCTCGGCCCAGGTCTCGTGCCTGGAGAGTACAGGCGCTGGGCCCGTACGTTCGACGGTCTCGACACCGTCGATGGTCTGGCCCGTTCCCTCGATGTCCGCGTACTCGTCACCGAGCACTGCGGCGTTCGCGAAGGCGAGGATCTCCGCTGTGTTCCGGTGGTTCACGTCGAGGACGACTCCTCGACCGCTCAGGGAGATCCCGACCTCGGAGAGCGTGTAGCCCCCGGGGTAGATGGTCTGCTGGCCGTCGCCGATGAGGGTAAGACCATCGGGCCGGTTTCCGACCAGGCTGTGGAGGAAGGCGACCATGGCGCAGGTGAGGTCCTGCGCCTCATCAACGAGGACAGCGCCGTACCCCGTGATCGGCGTGGTTCTGACGCTGGAGAGCGCCATCAGGATGACGTCCGCGAAGTCGATCGCCTTCCGTCGACGGAGTCCCGCGTCGTAGCGCTCGTAGAGGGACCAGACGCTCCTGCGCTGATCGACCGTCAGGCGGTGCCTGCGTCCCACGCGCGCCAGGTCCGCGTACTGCTCGAATGTGCGGATGCCGCGGCCCTTGATGACGTAGGTGATCTCGTCTCGCCAGTAGTCGGAGGACATCCTCGAGGAGCCGAGAGTGCCCCCTTCGCTTCTCCCTGCCCACGCTTCGGCGAACGCGGCATCAGCCGCCTTCGGGTCGATGCGGACAGACGTGCCGCGATCTCTGAGGATGCGGAGCGCCAACCTGTGGATGTTCGTGAACTCGACCTGATGCGCGACCTCGGGAGCCATCCTGACGAAGAGGTTCTCGAGCACGACGGGGAGCGTCTTGACGAAAGTCGTGAAGAGGACCTTGCCTTGCCCTCCGCGGGCCAGGTAGGCGGCACGGTGGAGGCCGACGACGGTCTTGCCGGTGCCGGCGGACCCGCGGATGCGCGCTGGGCCGTTGAAGCTGCGGCGGGCGAGCTTGGCCTGTGCCGGGTCGAGGAACGACATCCACGTCTCGATGGGAGCCTCGAGGACCCCGTCGAGGAGGGCTGCGTTGACCTCCTCGGCGGTGATGAGCTCGGCCGTGTCGACGGGATCGGTCGGTCGAGTGAGGACCGGCTCCGGCACGGTGACGTCGATGGCGGAGGACGTCCGCAACACCGGGAAGTGGTCGAGGACGCGACGGAGCACCGTGTCGACCTGCAACGAGGTGAGGCGGGCGCCGGGCGAGGTGACGTGACGGAGGGCGTCGTGCTCGCCGATCACGGTCACGGGACCGACCGTCTCCCTGATGCCTCGGTGGCCCGCCAGTACGGCGAGGGCGTGCACCTCGGTCGCGGCCAGGCCCACCTCGGCGAGAAGCGCCTCGGTGTTGTGCGCGAGGTCGGCCATGTTCGCGAGGTCGTCGGACACATCGGCCTGGCCTCGGAAGATGCGGCCGCCGCGGATGGAGACCTCCTTCCACGCCTTCGTGTCGACGATGTGCACGCCGGACGGGCCGACGACGATGAGATCGACCTGGGCGCCGCTGCGACGGCTCCCCGGCCAGGCGCGGTCGGGGAGGAGCGTGTAGCCGACGGCGGCGAGCGGGGCGAGGACGCTGGCGACGCGGCTCTCGGTGATGCCGGCGAGGCCGTAGCGGGCGGCGGCGTCGCGTGCTTCGGCCGCCGCTTGCTCGTGCGCTTCGGCCAAAGCCTGTTGACGATGCGCTTCTTCTCGCGCGGATGCTCCTGCTGCGGCCATGTCGTTCCCCCATGTTCGAGGCAAACCTGGTCGGGGTCCGCCTCGAAACCATGCTCACATGGGAGCGCCGGGGGCTCGGTTTATCGTACGGACCCAGTTGAGGGGGGAACCAGTGTTCGACGCAGCGCCGTCTGGACGGGCTCTCGGTGGTCATCGAATCAGGGCTTGATGCCGAGACCTGGGGCTGAGTCGGGATGCCGTCCCCTCTTCGTGTTCGCTCTCTTAAATGACTCAAGCAGGGGACGAACTAAGGGCGGACAGACCTCGTCCTGACGGCATCGGGCGCGCTTCACAAGACTCGTGAGTCACCCGGAGCCAGTGCCAGTGCCAGTGCCAGTGCCAGTGCCAGTGCCAGTGCCATCGAGGTCAGCTGCCAGGCCGGGCAGCCGTGTCGGAGGTCACCGGCGCCTCCCGAGGGATCGTCGGGCGGAGGTCGGCGAGGGGGCGCGACCAGGCGACCTCGCGGGCGAGCTGGCCGGTCGCGCGGAAGAGCTGCACCTGGTGGGCGTCTGGGAGGGCCGCGGCGAGGGCGTCGCGGTCGGCGGGGGCGAAGCCGAGCTTCTGCCAGAAGGGTCCGGAGCGGCGAGAGAAGAGCCAGGCGTGGTCGGCTCCCGTTGCGGCGGCGCGGGTGAGGGCGTGGCGAGCGAGTCGGGCGCCGGCGCCGCGGGTCCGTCCGGAGGCCGCCACGGCGACGCTGCGGATAAGCGCTTGGGTGCCGTCGGCGCTCGACTCGTAGCCGGTGCTGCCGACGATCGTGCCGGTAGGGTCGCGGTCGATCCAGAGGTGGAGGCGCGGCGAGGGGACGTCGAGACCGGCGAGGGTGAGGTCGGACGCGGCGAGGAAGGCGCGGAGGTCGCGGAGGTCGCCGAGGTCGGCTGACATCGAAACGGTCGGGGTCGACGCGACGTTCGGAGGCCCTGCATCGGAGGTCGCCAAGGGGGAGACGCGGACCAGGGGCATGGAGTTGATTCTGGCGTGCAGTCTTCCTGCTCCGTGCCCGGGGTCACACGGTCCGCGATCGTCCTGGCGGCCCCCGCGAGCATCGCCCCGTCGAACGATGACCTCGCGGCTCTCGTCATGACCGGACCCGGAATGGGGGTTCTCTCCTCCGCTCTACGTGAGTGAGGGTCGCTCGGGGCGTCATCGTGACGTCCCTCAGGTCAGGGGGCCTTCGATGACGCACCGCCGAACGACGAACACGATGGGGAGGCTCGCGGTCCAGGGCGCTGCTGTGACAGCGGGGCTCTTGCTGGTCCTGGGGCTCACGGGATGCGGCGACGCGGCACAGGCTGAGAGCGCCCGGACCGGCTCGGTCGTCCAGGTGTCACCCTCCCCGACTCCCGTCGTCACAATCGAGCAGGAGGACGTCACCGAGGTCGTGCCATTCGACGCCGTCTCGGTCGACGACGCGACTCGTGACATCGGTCAGGATGCTGTCACCGTCACGGGCCAGAACAGGTCGATGGTCCTCACGTATGACGTGACGTACACGGACGACGTGGAGACGTCACGAAGCCTCGTTGGTCAGTCCGCCGTCGTCGCGCCGGTGCAGCAGGTCACGAGCGTCGGTACACGTGTTCCCAACGTCGCTCCGGCACCTATCGCTGCCCCTGCACCCGCCGCATCCAGCTGTGACGCCAACTACTCGGGAGCGTGCGTGCCCGTGGCCTCCGACGTCGACTGCGCTGGCGGCAGCGGCAATGGGCCGGCCTACGTCCAGGGCCCGGTGACGATCGTCGGCAGCGACGTGTACGACCTGGATCGGGATGGGGACGGCGTCGCCTGCGACCGATGAATCGCCTCTAGACCTTGCGTTCACGCTGGCGGTTCTAGTGGGCGAGCATCCGCGGCGGCGGCTCGTCTTCGTCATCTGAGCGACGGAGGAATCGGGATAAGAGGGGGAGGTGAGCGAGATCACCTCCCCCTCTCGTTCACATGCGGGCGCAGTTGCCGCAGAGCGGCCAGTTGTTCTTGCCAGCGCGCTTGTTGGCGGCGGGGATCTGCTGGCCGTTCGGGCAGTTGTCAAAGACATGGTGCACGTCAGGGTCGGTTTGGATGATCGAGTAGTACGGCGAAACTCGCATGGGTGACTCCTTTGTCTCGGCGGGCGGCGGGGTTGCCGCCCACCTGAACTCTGGGGGTCACCACTGACAATGCCTCACGTAGGTCGTCGCGCTTGTATTGATTGGCGTGACAAGACCTAGCTGCAGAGAGGTCGTGTAACGACTGCGTGAACCTTCGGGGGCCGGAAGAAGAGGGGGCGGGGCACGCGGGAGCCCCGTGCCTGCGGGGATCGCGGGGTGCAGAGTGCGCAGCCGACCCGCGCCTCCTACGACCCTGCGGCCTCGCCGCCAGCGCGACCTTCCCCTATCGTTCACCCGAACGATAAACGGAAGGCCATCCCGAATGACACCGATCGTCCCCGAACACCGACCCGAGAGCAGAGACGCCCGCGGCCCGAGCCGGCGCTCCGTGATCGCCGGCGCCGCCGGCCTCGCCGGGCTCGGCCTGCTCACCCTCGCCGGGTGCACCCCGGCCCGCAGCACCCCGACCATCCCCGAGGCTGCCGCCACCGGCACGGCCGCCCGCGGCGGACGCCTGCGCATCGCACGCCCGGCCGCGAGCGCCGCCGAGACCCTCGACTCCGCCAGCTCCCTCTCGGCCTACGAGTACCTCGGCGCCCTCTACAACCGCCTCGTCAAGCTCGACGAGCAGGGCGTCACCGTGCCCGACCTCGCCGAGGAGTGGTCCGCCACCCCCGACGGCGTCACCTGGACGTTCCGCCTCCGCCGCGGCGTCACCTTCCACGACGGCCGCCGCTTCACCGCCGCCGACGCCATCTACTCGATCGAGCACATCCTCGACCCCGAGACCGCCTCGCCCCAGGGCGAGGTGCTCGCCGCCATGATCGGCCCGGGCAGCATGAGCGCCCCCGACCCGCTCACCCTGCGCTTCGAGCTGCTCACCGCCAACGCGGAGTTCCCCTCGCTGCTGACCGCGTACCAGTGCTACGTCATCCCCGCGGGCAGCGCCGGCGAGATCGGCACCACCGGCATCGGCACCGGGCCGTTCAAGCTCAGCAGCTTCGAGCCCGCCGGCACCGGCAGCGTCGAGGCCTTCGACGACCACTTCGCCGGGCGCCCCGTGCTCGACGGCATCGACTTCTACTCGATCCAGGACACCACCGCCCGCGTCAACGCCCTCCTCGCCGGCCAGATCGACCTCATCTCGCAGACCAACCTCGACTTCGCCACCGCCCAGGTCGTCAGCGCCTCCAGCACCGCGACCGTCGCCCGCTCCGCCAACGCGCAGTGGTACACGATCCCGATGCTCCACACCTCCGCCGAGTTCAGCGACCCCCTCGTCCGCCAGGCCATGAAGCTCGCCTACGACCCCCAGGCCATCGTCGACACGGCCCTGCAGGGGACCGGCAGCCCCGGCTGGGACAACCCCGTGCCTCCCACCCAGGCCGTCTGGCTCGACGAGCAGCGCGCCTACGACCCGGACAAAGCAAAGGCGCTGCTCAAGCAGGCCGGCCGCGAGGGGCTCCGCACCGAGATCTACACCTCCAGCTACGAATCGGTCTTCACCCCGATGGCCGTCGCCTACCGCGACCAGGTCAAGGAGGCGGGCATCGACCTCGTGGTGCGCAACGCCTCCTCCGACTCGTACTACACGCAGATCTGGATGCAGAAGCCCCTCATGGTCAGCTACTGGTTCACCGGGCGCCCCATCGACCAGCTGCTCAACCAGATCTTCCGCACCGGCTCGTCGTACAACGAGAGCGCCTGGTCGAACCCGACCTTCGACGGGCTGCTCGACTCCGCCCGCGCCGAGATGAACGACGACCGTCGCCGCATGCTCTACCAGGACGCCCAGCGCGTCATCGTCGACGACTCGGCCGACATGACCCCCATGTTCGGCGACCGCCTCGTCGGCCTCGGCCGCGACGTCGTCAACTACCGCGAGTTCGGCTTCGAGTTCGACTACCTCCAGATCGGACTCCGCGCATGAGCACCTCCGACACCCGCACCGACACGACCGGCACCGGCGCCACGCCCCCCGAGAGCCGAGGAGGCGCCCCCACGCCCCGCAGCACCTCCCGACCCAGCGGGGCCGGCCTCGCCACCCTCGCCCTCGTCGCCCGCCGGGTCGGCACCGCCCTGCTCACCGTGCTGCTCGCCTCCTTCCTCGTCTTCTTCGCGGTGCAGGCCCTGCCCGGCGACGTCGCGCAGCAGCTGCTCGGCCAGGACGCCACCCCCGACGCGGTCGCCGCCCTCCGCGAGACGCTCGGCCTCGACCAGAACGTCTGGGCCCGCTACGGCCAGTGGCTGCTCGGCGCGAGCCACGGCGACTTCGGCGTCTCGCTCGTCAGCGGCGCGCCCGTCGGGCCCGACCTGCTCATCGCCTTCCGCAACAGCATGCTCATCGCGGTGCCGGCGATGTTCGTCGGCGTCACGCTGTCGCTCACCCTCGGCGTCATCGCCGGCGTGCGTCGCGGACGCTCGAGCGACCACGCCATCTCGTTGATCAGCCTGATCGTGATGAGCGTGCCCGAGTTCATGGTCGCGACCATCCTCGTGCTGCTCTTCGCCGTCGCGATCCCGGTGTTCCCGGCCGTCGTGCTGCGCGGCGACAGCGCCACGATCGCCGAGCTGCTGCCCGCCGTGTGGCTGCCCGTCATCGTGCTGACGCTCGCCATGGCCGCCTACATCGTCCGCACCGCCCGCTCGTCGACCATCGACGTGATGGCCTCCGAGTTCGTCACCACCGCCGAGCTCAAGGGCCTCACCACCCGCCAGGTCGTCTGGCGCCACGCGGTGCCGAGCGCGCTGCTGCCCACCCTCAACGTCGTCGCGCTCAACGTCGCCTGGCTGCTCGGGGGAGTGGTCGTCGTCGAGAACGTCTTCAACTACCCCGGCATGGGCAAGCTCATGCTCGAGTCCGTCTTCACCCGCGACCTGCCCACGATCCAGGCCATCGCCGTCGTCAGCGCGCTCGTCTACGTCGTCTGCAACCTCGCGGCCGACCTCATCGCCCTCGCGCTCGACCCGAGGCTCCGCACCCGACGGAAGGCCCGCTCATGAGCCCGCGCGACACCACCAGCCGCAGCACCGGCACCGGCAGCAAGACCAGCACCGGCACCGGCACCGGCACAGGCACCGAGGAGGCGCGGGCCGTGTCGTCCGCACAGCCCGCCGCCCCGCGCACGGTCGGCACGCGACTGCGCAGTGCCGCGACCGGCCTCACCGGCAGCCTCCGCGCCTCCTCGGCCCTCAGCCTGGGGCTCGGCCTCATCGCGCTGCACGTCGTGCTCGCGGTGCTCGCGCCCTGGATCGCCGGCCACGACCCCGTCGCCACCGACTCGACCGCCGCCCTCACGGGCACGAGCTGGTCGCACTGGCTCGGCACCGACCAGTACGGGCGCGACATCCTGTCGCGCACGCTGAACGGCGGTCGCTACGCCCTGCTCGTCACCTTCCTCGCCACGACCATCGCGGTCGGCATCGGCACGGTGCTGGGCTGCGTCACGGCCTACGCCGACAACTGGTTCGACGAGGTCGTCATGCGCATCGTCGACGCGCTGCTCAGCGTGCCGTCGATCCTCGCGCTGCTCGTCGTCGTGACCGTGTTCGACTCGGGGCTCTGGGTGATCGTGCTCGCCGTCACCGTCGTCTACGCCCCGGCCGTCACCCGCGTCGTGCGCGGCGCCGCCCGCACCGTCATCACGCAGGACTACGTCACCGCCGCCCGCGCCCGCGGCGAGAAGCCGCTGAGCATCGTGTTCCGCGAGATCCTGCCCAACGTCACCGACGTCGTTCTCGTCGAGTACGCGATGCGCGCCTCGTGGATCGTGCTGCTCATCTCGACCCTGTCGTTCCTCGGCTTCGGCGCGAACCCGCCGACGCCGGACTGGGGGCTCATGGTGCAGGAGAACCGCACCGCCCTCACCGTCGTGCCCCTCGGCACGCTCGCCCCCGTGGTGGCGCTCGCCACCCTCGTCATCGGCCTGAACCTCAGCGCCGACGGCCTCAGCAAGTCGCTCGGCATCGACCGGGCCCAGAAGGGAGCCGTCTCGTGACCACCGCACCCCAGACCGTCGGAGGCGCGGGCCGGGTCGCCGGCACCGCCTTCCACCCGGTCGTCAGCGTCCACGACCTCTCGATCTCGTACGCCGCGGGGCGCCGCGAGGTGCCCGTCGTGCGCGGCGTCAGCTTCACCGTCGAGCCGGGCCGCGCCCTCGGCCTCGTCGGCGAGAGCGGCAGCGGCAAGTCGACCGTCGCCCGCACGCTCCTCGCCCACCTGCGGCGCGGCTCGCGCATCGTCGGCGGCAGCGTCACCGTCGACGGGCAGGACGTGTTCGCGCTCGACCCGGCCGCGACCCGCGCGCTGCGCGGCGGCACCGCGGCGCTCGTCGCCCAGAACGCCGGCCAGGCGCTCACCCCCTCGATGCGCGTCGGCCAGCAGCTGCGGGAGGCGCTCGAGAGCCACGGCCTGCCCGGCGGCCACGACCGCGTGCTCGAGCTCGTGCGCCACGTGCGCCTGCCCGACCCCGAGACCATCGTGCGGCGCTACCCGCACCAGCTCTCGGGCGGGCAGCAGCAGCGCATCGCCATCGCCATGGCCGTCGCCGCCCGACCCCGCCTGCTCGTGCTCGACGAACCGACCACCGCGCTCGACGTGGTGACGCAGTCGGCGGTGCTCGCGCTGATCCGCGACCTCGCGGTCGAGCTCGGCATGGCGATCGTGCTCGTCAGCCACGACATGGGGGTGGTGTCGACGATGGCCGACGAGATCGCCGTGATGCGCGACGGCGAGATCGTCGAGCACCGGCCGACCGCCGAGCTGTTCGCCGACCCGCGGCACGAGTACACGCGGGAGCTGCTCGCGAGCATCCCGCGCGCATCCGGAGCCGCCGGTGCGGGTGCCGCCGGCGCCGAACCACCGACTGATCAAAGAACCACGTCAAAGGGTGGTTCGTTGATCAGTCGGTGGTTGGGGAGGCACGCAGAGGAGTCGGCGGGAGGCGGGTCGCACCTTGCGCCTGCGGCACCTCCGGTCGTCGCCGCGCGCGACCTCGTCGTGCGCTACGGGCGCTCGCTGCCCGCGGCCGTCGACGGCGTCTCGTTCGACATCGGCCGGCGCGAGACCCTCGCCGTCGTGGGGGAGTCGGGCAGCGGCAAGTCGACGCTCGCCACCGCCCTGGCCGGGCTGATCCCCGCCGAGTCGGGCAGCTTCGCCTTCCACGGCTCGGACGGCGTCGAGAGCGACCTCACCCAGCCCGTCGCCCGGCGCACCCTCGCCCTGCGCCGGTCGGTGCAGCTCGTCTTCCAGAACGCCGACACCTCGCTCAACCCGCGTCGCACGGTGGGCGCGGCGATCGCCCGCCCGCTGAAGCTCTTCACGGGCAGCGCGACGAGCGAGCGGGTCGCCGAGCTGCTCGTCGAGGTCGGCCTCACGCCCGACTTCGCGGCGCGGCTGCCGGCCCAGCTCTCGGGCGGGCAGCGTCAGCGCGTCGGCATCGCCCGGGCGCTCGCCGCGGGGCCCGACCTGATCATCGCCGACGAGATCACGACCGCGCTCGACGTGCGGGTGCAGGCGGGGGTGCTCGACCTGCTGACGACGCTCCGCGACGAGAAGGGGCTGAGCTGCCTCTTCATCAGCCACGACCTCGCCGTCGTGCGCGGCGTCGCCGACCGCGTCGCCGTCATGACCGGGGGGCGCATCGTCGAGATCGGCTCGACCGAGGACGTCTTCCGCGGCCCGAACCACCCGTACACGCGCACGCTGCTCGAGGCGACGCTCGACCCGGGCACCACCGAGCTGCCCGCCGTCGGCGACGCCCGGCCGCGTTGGCGCGACGCCGGCGGGTGGGACGACCACGGCGACGGCCACCGCGTCGCGCGCTGGGAGTCGTTGTGAGCGGGTCGGGCCTGCCGGGGACGGCGGCCGGCGAGGAGGCGGGGGTCGGCACGGGACCGGACGGGCGCCTCCCACACGACCCTCGCCTCCCACAGGACCCACGCCCCTCGTACGACGTCAGCGTGCGGGACGAGTGGGTGCCGCTGCCGGACGGGACCCGGCTGCACGCGCGCATCTGGGCGCCGGTCGTCGAGCACCCGGTGCCGGTGCTGCTCGAGTACCTGCCGTACCGGCTGGACGACTGGACGGCTCCGCGCGACAGCGAGCGGCACCCCTGGTACGCGGCGCGGGGGTACGCGTCGGTGCGGGTCGACATCCGCGGCACGGGGTCGTCGGACGGCCTGTTCGACGACGAGTACTCGGTGCAGGAGCTCGACGACGGCATCGCCCTGATCGAGTGGCTCGCCGCGCAGCCCTGGTCGACGGGCGCGGTCGGCGCGTTCGGCATCTCGTGGGGCGGGTTCAACGCCCTGCAGCTCGCGGGGAGGGCCCCCGCCGCGCTCAAGGCGATCGTGACGGTGTGCTCGACCGACGACCGCTACGACAACGACGTGCACTACATCGGCGGCGCCGTGCTCGGCATCGACATGGCGTCGTGGGGCGGCACGATGTTCGCGTTCAACTCGCGACCTCCCCGGCCGGAGGTGGTCGGTGCCGACTGGATCGCCCGCTGGCACGAACGGCTCGAGCACAACGTGCCGATGACGCCGACCTGGCTGGCGCACCAGGAGCGCGACGACTACTGGCGGCACGGCAGCGTCTGCGAGGACTACTCGTCGATCACGGCCGCGGTGCTCGCCGTCGGCGGCTGGGCCGACCCCTACCGCGACGCGGTGCTGCGGCTGGTGTCGAACCTCGACGCGCCGGTCAAGGGGATCATCGGGCCGTGGTCGCACCAGTACCCGGACCGCGGGCTGGCTCCGGGCCCGGGTATCGGGTTCTTGGAGGAGACGCTCCGCTGGTGGGACCGCTGGCTGCTGGCCGAGCCCAACGGCGTCGAGGACGAGCCGGCGCTGCGGGCCTGGATCAACGACTCGGAGCCTCCCGCGACGTACTACGCGTCGCGGACCGGGCGGTGGGTCGCCGCGGAGGCGTGGCCGTCGGCGGCGACGGAGGCGCGGGCGGTGCCGCTGGGGTCGTTCGCGGCGCCGCCCGCCGGGTCCGCCGACGGCACCGTGGTCGTGCGCTCGCCGCAGAGCACCGGCATGGACGCCGGGCGCTTCTTCCCGTTCGGCAACGCGACCGACCTGCCGCCCGACCAGCGGGCGGAGGACGGGCGGTCGGTGTGCTTCGACCTGCCCGTCGGGGCGGGCGCGGTGCCGCTGGACGTGCTCGGGAACGTCGTCGTCGAGCTCGCCGTCACGAGCGACGTGCCGCACGCGCACGTCATCGTCCGGCTCTGCGACGTGGCTCCCGACGGCAGCTCGACGTTGATCACCCGCGGTGTGCTCAACCTCGACGCGCGCCACGGGCGCGACCGGGCCGTGCCGATGGAGGCGGGGGTCGAGCAGGTGGTGAGCGTCGCCCTGGTCTCGACCGGGCACTCCTTCCCGGCCGGCCACCGCCTCCGTGTCGCCCTGTCGTCGACCTACTGGCCCTGGGTGTGGCCCCGCGCGGAGGAGGCGACGCTCGTCGTCGACCCGGCGCAGAGCTCGGTGACGCTGCCGGTGTGGACGCGGACCGGCGACGACGGCGTGCGGTTCGCGCCGCCGTCGCACGCGGAGCCGCTCGCCGTGCGGAGGCTGCCCGCCGCGTCGTCGCTGCCGCAGCGGAGCGTGACGCACGACGTCGAGACAGGGGAGTGGACGCTCGACGTCGACCCCGGCTACGGCGGCGGGCGCGAGTACCCCGACGGGCTCGTCTTCACCGAGGACAGCCGCGAGACGTACCGGATCGTCGACGGCGACCCGCTGTCCGCCACCGCCGAGTCGCAGTGGCGCATCGGGCTGGAGAAGCCGGAGTGGAAGGCGTGGCTCGAGACGTCGTCGCGGCTGACCGCGACGGCGACGGAGTTCGTCGTCGAGAACGACGTGCGGGCGTGGGCCCGCGACGGCGGGCCGGACGCTGAGGTCGTGCTCGTGGCCGAGCGGTGGTTCGAGGACCGCGTGCCGAGGACGTCGGCGTGAGCGGGGCGGGTGCAGGTGCAGGTGCTGCTCCGGTGACCGGCGCGGCGACGCGGCGGAAGCCGGCCGAGCGGCGGGCGCTGATCGTCGAGGCGGCGCGCGCGGTGATCGTGCGCGAGGGCCTCGGGGCGACCCGGCTGCGCGACATCGCGGCGGAGGCGGGCGTCTCGGTGGGCACGGTGACGTACCACTTCGAGAGCGTCGCGGAGATCCTCAACGAGGTGGTCGTGCTCGAGACGGCTCGTTTCTACGCCGCGGTGATCGAGGCGGTCGACGCCGAGCCCGATGCGGTCCACGGGGTGCGGATGCTCGTCGAGCCGCTCTTCCAGGACACCGACGCGACCGACGAGCACTGGCGGCTCTGGTCGGACTACTGGACGGCCGTGGCGCGGAAGCCCGCCGTCGCGGCCGAGTACGTCGACCGCATCCGGGTGTGGGAGGCGTGCCTCACGCGGACGCTCCGGCGCGGTGCCGAGGCGGGCACGTTCGCCGTCGACGACGCGTCCGAGCTGGCGCTGAAGCTCGCCGCCTACAGCGACGGCGTGGCGACGCAGCTCGCGCAGAAGGCGCCGGGGCTGACGCCGAGGCGGGCTCTGGAGTGGATGTGGGTGTTCCTGGAGCAGGAGACGGGGGCGCGGTTCCGGCGGTGAGCGCCGCCTCCTCGTGAGCCGGAGCCGGAGTGCGGCCGCGGGCGCGGGCGGTGCTGCCCCGGACTGGGGCCAGCCCCGCGGCCTCCCGACCCGAACGGGGTGTGCCGCCCGCCGCGCATACCGGCCAGCATCGAGAGGACGGCTACCCGACAGTCGTCAGATACTCGGAGAACGACAGTGATGCAGTGGTGGAACGACATGACGACCAAGAGCCGTGTGCTGCGCAGCGCCGGCGTGCTGGCGGCGTGCATCGTCATCGGCGGCGGGGTCAGCGCGACCGCGGAGACGATGGGAGCGCAGACCAGCGCTGAGGCCGAGACGGCCCCCACGGCACCGGAGGCGACCTCCACGGCTGCGCCCACCGCGCCTCCCGGGGCCGTCATCAGCACGACCCGCGTCGACGTCACCGAGCCCGTCGCCTTCACCACCACGACCTACACCGACCCGGAGCTCGACTCGGGCACCTCCGTCGTCACCCACGAGGGCCACATGGGCAGCGTCGTCCGCAGCTACGACGTCGTCACCGCCGACGGGGTCGAGCTTCGCCGCGTGCTCCGCAGCGAGCTGACCGTCGTCGCGCCCGTCGCCCAGGAGGTCAGCGTCGGCGGACGCTGAGCACCGCTCTCGCCGAGGCGCCCCCGCGAGGACGCCGCGTGGTCGAGACTGTGAGCATGGACGTCGAGTGGGGGCCGCGGTCGTCGCGGTCAGGATCTGACGTCGGGGGTGACATGAGCACGAGACTGAGACCGCTGCGGATGCGCCACGTCGTGTGGGGCGGGGTGCTCGGGGGCGGTGCGTCCGGCATCGTCGTCTCTTTGCTCACCGCCGACGATCCGCTCGGCGGTGACGCGCTCATGCTCAGCTACTTCTCGTTCTGGTTCCTCGTGGCGGGCACCCTCGTCGGGGTCGTCGCCGCACTCGCCTCGTGGGGAGCAGGTTGTCTCGTGACGCTCGGCCGGCCGGAGTCGCGGGGCCGGGCGGTCGTGACGGTCACGGTCGCCAGCGTGCTCGGGGGCGCCTCCGTGGCCTGCCTGTTCCAGGCCGCCGACTTCTGGTCGGATCACCCCGGCGAGGCGGTGGCCGGCGTGGTGGTGGGCGTGATCGGGGGAGCAGCGGGCGCCCTCTGGGCGGTGTGGATGTCACAGGGGAAGCCCGCGACGACACCGCAGACCAGCACCACAGGCGACGGCGCCGCTCCGGCCGCCTAGGCTCAGCGTCATGCAGCTGCAGCGCGTGGTCACCGGGGTGGGTGCGGGCGTGCTCGTCGTCGCCGTGGTGCTCGTCGTGCTGGTCGTCGTCTTCGGCGGGTCGTCGTGCGGCGGGGGCTCGACGGATTCTGTCAGCGACGGCGAAGCCGGGCCCGTCGTCGCCACGGCCGCCCCGGTCAACGGCCCGACCTACTGGACCGAGGAGCGCATCGCGTCCGCCGCGGCTGAGCCGATGCCGACCTGCTGACTCCTGCCGCTCGGCAGCCGCTCGCTCGCCGCTCGATCGCACGGGGGAGGCGCCGCGGAGGCGCCCGGACCTAGCCTGGAGCGATGCTGGTCGCCGTCGTCATCCTCGTCCTCAGCAACGTCCTCGTCGTGGCGGTCGTCACCGCCGCGGCCCGCGGGCGCCTCGCCTCGAACGCCCTGGCCGGGCTGCGCATCCCGTCGGTGATGGAGTCCGCGGCCACCTGGCAGGTCGGGCACCGCGCGGCACTGCCGGCGGTCGTCGTCGGGTGCGCCGTCGCGACGGTCGCCTCGGTGCTGCCGCTCGTCACGGGGTGGACCGACGGGGAGGCGGCGGCGAGCATCCTCGCCGGGTGCGGAGCGTTGCTCGTCGGGACAGCCGTGGGCGGGGTCGCCGCGCACCGGGCGGCGGGGCGCGTCGAGCGGGACGCCGAGGTCGCCGGGCGGTGAGCTGACGGGCGGCCCTGTCCGCCAGCCGGGCCGCACTCGGGTCAGCCCGCGCAGGACTCCCAGCGGGCCCGCCAGACGTCGGGCTCGTCATGGAGGTCGACGGGCTCCAGCGCCAGGACACGATCGCTGAAGGTGAACTCGCCACGGTCGATCTCCGCGAGGTCCGGGGCGTCGAGCGGCAGGCCGCAGGCGTGCGGGTTCCAGTAGTCGGGGTGTGCGTAGAACACGGAGTAGTCCAGGTCCTCGTTCCAGTTCAGGGCCCACTCGCCGTACAGGTGCGGCCTCACGCGCCGCCGCCTCCACCAGGGGCCCTCCACGTCCCAGGTCCACGCCCTCGAGAGGGACAACCAGCCACGCACGACTCCGGATTCGCCCGGCAGCGACATCCGGTACAGGGTGGGCGCCACCAGCGCCGGGTCGGACGGCGGCTGTTCCGGCGGCGGGGAGAAGAGCACGGGCCGAGCCTAGGGTCTGCGGAGAGCGAGAGGGATCCGGGTGCCGACCCGCGACTCCTCCGGGCTCACCGGTGCGTCAGGCGCCGATCCCTCTCAGATTCGGAGGGGACGGGACGCCTGTCCACTCGGCGGGGACAGATCCCTCTCAAATTGGGAGGGGGAGAGGGGGAGGCGCGGGGCGAGTGGGCGCGAACTGCTGCTCCCGAGGGGCGGGAGGAGCAGATCGCGACCACTCGGCGGGCTAGGCCAGCGCGGCGGGGTCGAGGCCGTGGCGCTCGACCTCCATCGCCTCGCGGATCGTGAGGGGGTAGATGCGCGACAGCTCGGGGTTGACCGGGTCGCTCGAGATGTAGGCGACGCTCTCGACGTGCTGCTCGAAGGCGTTCACCTTGTCTCGCGGGGCTCCGACGACCAGCTGGAAGCCCAGCGACCGCAGCGCCGAGAGCGCCCGGCCGGTGTACTCCGTGTCGGCCTTCACGAAGCCCTCGTCGAGCACGATCGGCGCGTAGGTCGGCACCCGGTCGGTGCCGTCACCGAGCCGGAAGCGCAGCGCGGCACCGAGCACGAACGCGATCAGCTCCTGGCCCTCCCCGCCTGACTTGCCCGCGACTCCCTCGTGCACGATCTGCGTGCCGTCACGCCTCGTCTCGATCGCCCGGAACTGGTAGTGCTCGCGCGCGTCGAGCACCCGGCGACGCCAGGCCTCGCCCGACTTCGAGCGCTCCTCGAGGCTGGCCAGGTCGCGACGCAGGCGCAGGAAGCGGCGCTCGATCTCGGCGGGGTCACGCGGATCGACGGCCGAGGCCGCAGAGCCGCCCGCGCCAGCCGCAGAACCGCCGCCGGCACCGCCGCCCGTGTGCTCGCGCAGCGTCCGCTTGAACTCCGCCAGGTCGCTGTTCGACACCGGCCGCGGCTCGATGTCGAGCGTCGACCCCTGCCGGAACTCGATCGCGGCCAGCGCCTGCGAGATCGGCCGGACACCGCGACGGATGACGTGCCCGTCCTCCTCGATCTGCACGAGCAGCGCCCGCAGGCTGTCGCCCACGCTCGCCCCGGCCTTCGCCAGCCAGCGCTGCTTCGCGTTCGGGAGGTCGTCGTCGACGAGCGTCCGGTGGATCGCCAGCACGGCCGGCAGGCTCTCGATCGACGCGTCGAAGCCGGCGTTCGGGTCGAGCTCGAGGTAGCGCGTGAACACGAGCTCGAGCGTGAGCTCGTGCTGCGTCCGCTCACGGTCGTGCGCGTCGACCTGCGCCCGCAGCTGCGCGGCCGCCTCACGGCGCGTGCGCTCGACGTCGGCCACCTCGCGCGGCGCCGCGAACGGCAGCGGCGCGAGCAGCACCCGCTCGTCGTCGGTCAGCGGGTCGGCGCCCGAGGCGTCGCTGAACGCGTCCTCGATGTCGACCAGCGTCGCGTGCGTCGCCTCGAGCTGGTCGAGCACCTGCTGAACCTCGGCCCCGCGACGCACGGCCTCGAGCCGCGCCTCGTCCTGCGCCGCGGCCTCGGCCTGCAGCGCCGTCACCTCGGGGCGCTCGACCGCGACCCGCTCGAGCTGCGCCTGCAGGTCGGCGAGACGGGCCCGCGCCGGCGCGGGGTCGACGTCCGACCACTCCACGGCGGCGGCGCGCGCCACGGTCTCGACGACCGTGCGGCGGGCGGTGGCGACCGTCTCGGCGGCGTCCCACTCCGCGCGCGCCGCGTCGAGCGACTCCGTCAGCACGGTGATCTCGGCCGTCAGCTCGGCGACCCGGCCGGTGTTGTCGAGGCCGATCCAGGAGCGGACCCGCCGGTCGTCCTTCGTCACCCGACGACGCGAGCCGGTGCGGAGGCCCGAGCGCGTCACGGCGCCCTTCGCCCCGACGGGCAGCGGGTCGTCGAGCGCCGACGCGTCGTCGACGCAGAGCACGCTGCGGTCGTCGACGACCTCGTCGCGCAGCCAGCCCACGAACGGGCTCGCCTCGTCGAACACGAGCATCGACGGCACGGTGCGCGCGACGGGCGTGCGCGTCGGCGTCAGGCCCGGCGTCGCGGGCACGAGGGTGACGCGGCCGCGCATGTCCTCCCGGTCGACGAAGCGGCGCACGGCGTCGAAGTCGTCGGGGTCGACGAGGAGGTGCGTGGCCAGGTCGCCGAGCACCCTCTCGATCGCGGTCGTCCAGTCGCGGTGCTCCGTGGCGACCTCGAACAGCTCGCCCGCGTAGGGCAGCCGGGCGACCGGCACGCCCGTGCCGTCGGCGATGCGCCGACGGCGCTCGACCGCGTCGTCGGGCACGTTGCTGCGGCGCCGCTCGAACGACTCCTTCTCGCGCTGGCGCTCGCCGACCGACCGCCGCGTCTCGGCGATCCGGGCCGCGAGGTCGCCGCGCAGCTCGTCGTGCTCGCGGCGGGCCGCCGCCTCCTCGGCCGCGAGCTCCGTCGCCCGCGTGCGCAGCGACTCGAGTTCGTCCGCGGTCGTGGGCACCGACTCGCCGACGCCCTCGAGCGGGGCGGCGAACCGGCGGTGCTCCTTCTCGACGCGACCGAGAGCCTCCCCGGCCCAGCGCACCTGCTCACGGAGCGAGTGCGAGGGGTCGCCGCCGAGGTCGGCGATCTGCGCCAGGGCCTGCTCACGGGCACGGAGGGCGGCCTCCGCGGCCTCGGCGGCGCGCCTCCTCGTCTCGACGTGGCCGCGCTTCTCGGTCTGGACCCGGTCGACCTCGCCGCCGACCCAGCTGCCGACCGCCTCGGCCAGCCAGACGTCGAGCCGGCGCGGCTCGTCGTCGCCGCCGGCCAGCAGACGGCGCTTCGCGGTCGCGTCGTCGCCCGCGGTGCGCCAGCGCTCGGCGAGGCCGGGCACCGGCTCGAGCACGTCGAGCTTCCGCCGCGTCGTCTCGAACACGTCGTAGAGCTGCGACGCCTCGCGGTAGGTCGCCAGCGTGGTCTCCCACCGCGAGAGCGCCTTCGGCTGCGTCAGCACGAACTGCTTGAACAGCTCGTCGATCGAGAAGACGCCCTTCGACGCCTGCGCCCGCCGCAGCAGCGTCAGCGCCTTCAGCTGCGACTCGTCGCTGCCGCCGATGCCGAGCCGCGCGCAGAGCTGCACGCGGAGCTCGGGCTGTGAGTAGGTGACGAGGTCGTGCGCCGGGTCGACGAGCCGCGTGAGCGAGCTCTTCGTCAGCGGCGACGTGCTCGTCTCGTCGCGGCGGACGTCGGTCAGCCGGCTGAGGTCGAAGCGCCCGCGCACGAGCAGGTAGACGCTCGCCTGCGTGACGTCGTCCTGGCTGGCGGTGTCGGGGCCGATCCAGGCGAGGCGCACGGCGGTGAGGGTCTCGCCGAGCTCGGTGCTCCAGGTGATCGCGGCGCCGCTCGCGAACGACTCGCCCAGCGGGCGCAGGAACCGCGTCGTCGTGCGGTCGGAGTCGGCGTCGCGCACCTCGTCGGTCTTGCCCCGCGCGTAGCTGTAGACGGTGCGCTCGGAGCGCTGGCGCGAGTCGTCGCGGGCGGCCCGGTTGAACTCCTGCGGGTTCGGCATGATGACCGCGGCCATCGCGTCGAGCACCGTCGACTTGCCCCGCCCGGTCGGGCCGAGGATGGCGATGCCGCCCCGCCCCACGGGCATGCGGTGCAGGCCCGCGTAGCTTCCCCAGTTGAGCAGCTGCACGAGCTCGATGCGGTACTGGCCCGAGTGGAACATGCCGAGGTCGGGGGTGTCGTCGGGCTCGACGTCGACGTCGAGCGCGGGGGTGACGGGGGGCGCGGGCGTGGTGGCGGCCGTCGCGTCGGCGGGGACGGCAGGGGCGGTGCCGGCCTCGACGGGCGTGCGGGAGGCGCGGGGCGCGTCGGCGGGGGAGGCGGGGGTCATGCCTGGTCTGCTTCCGGGTCGAGGGGGAGGTCGAGCGGCAGGTCGAGGGCCGTGTCGGAGGCGCGGGGCGCGTCGTCGGGGGCGGGCGTGTCACCGGCGTCGTGCGCGGCGTCGGGGTCGAGCTCGGTCAGGTCGTCACCCGCGTCGAGCTCGGGGTCGGGGTCGAGGTCGGTGAGCTCGTCGGGCTCGTCCACCTCGCCCGGAGCGGCGGCGCTCGCCGCGGGCGCACCGGCCTCCGGCTCGGCGCCCGCGGCCTCGAGGTACACGCGCTCGAAGTGCCGCAGCTGCTCGGGGCGGACGAGCGGCACGATCGCGGGGGCGACGACGAAGAGCGACGGGTCGTCGGGCTCGGGCTCGAGCAGGTCACGGGCGACCATCGCGGCGATCGCGGCGTCGACGCGGCGCAGGGCCCGCACCTCGTCGTGGGCGGTGTCGTCGTGGAACCGGCCGAGGAACTCGGCGACCTGGTCGCGCGACACCACGACCGCGTCGTCGTCGCCGTCGGCGTAGGCGTGCTCGCGGCGCAGGAAGATCAGCAGGAACGACGCGTCACGGGACAGCGGCTTCTCGCGCCGCAGCAGCACGGGGGCGTCGTCGCCGCCGACCTGGCGCTTGAAGGCGACCTCGTAGCCGCGGTCGACCTCGAGCTCGAGGAACATCTCGGCCAGGCGGGCACGGATCTCCGGCTCGTGCGCCAGGAGGCCGGCCCACGCCTCCTTCTGCGTCGCGCGGCTGATGAAGCGGTGCGTCATCAGCGTGACCAGGGCCTTGCGGCCGGCGAGGGGGAGCTCGTCGGAGACGGGGCGGGCGGGGGCGTCGTCGGAGTCGGGCGCCACGTCGGTCGTCGCGTCGGCCGCCGCGCCGGGCGTCGCGTCGGCCGGGCGGAGGTCGTCGGTCGGGGCGGCGGTCATGCGGGGTCTCCCTGGAGGGTGCGGGCGGTGTCGTCGGGGGCGGGGGCGTCGGCGCCGGGCGGGGGTGCGTCCCGGGTGAAGACCAACCGGGGCAGCGTGACCTCGCGGGGGGCGCCTCCCCGGGGTGCTCCGGCCCCGGTGCCGGACGGGTCGTCGGGGGTGAGGACGACGGACTCGGTCTCGTCGGTGACGACGCCGCGCTCGACGGCGAGGTCGAGCATGCTCAGCACGAGCGCGAGACGGCGGAACTCGGGCTCGGTGGCGCGGTAGACGTCGGCGCTCGTGACCTCGTCACGGCCGTCGCCCTCGTCGAGCAGGCGGTCGATCGTCGCGGCGACGGCCGCCGGGCTGGTGCCCGCGGTGAGGCGGAGCGCGGCGCGGTCGGCGGCGGGCAGGGCGGCGTCGCCCTCGGCCACGCGCACCTCGACGGTGGGGCGGCCGCGCTCGCTCCAGAGCTGCACCTGGCTGACGTCGACGACGTCGACCGGGCCGAGGCCGAGCACGTCCTCGGGCAGCACCGCGGCGCCGGGGCGACGCTCGGCCCAGGCGGCGCCGGCGTGCAGGGCGCGCTCGGCGAGGGTCAGGAGGCGCTGGTGCTTCTCGGCGCCCGACCGGCTGAGGAAGCGGCGGAGCGACGACGTCCAGCGCCCGTACGTCTCCTGCACGGACTGCTCCTCGGCGAGCAGCGACGAGATCAGCTGCTCGAGCTGCTCACGCTGCCGCTCGGTGAGGTGCTCGGCGGCGCCGGGCTGCGACAGCACCTTGTCGATGTCGGCGCGCATCACGTCGATCTCGCGTGACGAGAGCATCTGGGCGAAGCCGCGGTAGGCGCGGCCCTCGGGGGTCTGCTCGAGCAGGTCGTTCTCGCGGAGGTACTGCTCGACGAGCGCGCCCTTGCCGACGTGCTCGTGGGTCGCGCGGCGGGCGACCTCGCGGTGGCGCTGCTCGACCATGGCGCTGAGCTGGCGGAAGTCCTCGGGCAGCGACGCGGTCAGCCGCACGACCTCGCGCACCTGGCGCGACACGACGTCGGCGGTCGCGGGGACGGGGCCGTGCCGCTCGACCTCGTCGCGGCGGCGCTGCAGCTCGGCGATCTGCTCGTCGATCCGGGCGACCTGCGACGCGGGGTCGGGGTCGGCGAGGCCGGCGAGCTGGCGGACGGCGTGCGCGATGCTGCCGAAGCGGGCCTCGGAGACGGCGTTGTCGGCCTCGGCCAGCTCGCGGACGATGCGCAGCGCCTTGAGGGCGTGCGGCGAGAGGCGGTAGCGGGCCCGGGCGGCCTGGCCGTCCTCCTCGCCGGAGGCGCGGGTGCGGATCAGCCACCGGCTGTCGACCCAGCCGCGGCAGTAGTCCGCCGGGGTCTTGGCCTCGGGGAGGTCGGCGGTCTCCGCGGGGCCCGCGGGCGCCTCCCCGGGGGTGGTGTCGCTGACGCTCGCCGTCTCGCCGGCCGCGGCCTCCGCGGCGTTCTCGGCCAGCGCCTCCGCGACGGCCTGGTGGAACCAGTCGGCCGAGACGGGGCCCTCGGCGCGCTCGAGGTGGCGGGAGAAGAGGGGGAGGATCCAGCGGCTGTTCGAGCTGCGCAGCAGCGCCCAGGTGGGGTCGGTGCCGAACACCTCGCGCACGCCGTCGCGGCTGAGGGCGTCGTGCCCCGACGGTTCTTCCACTGCCCAGCCTCCCTGATCGTCGACGGACGACGATACCGCGGGGGCGGTGGGGCGCCGGACGCGGGCGGCCCGGTCGGTGCCGTCACGGGGCCGTCGGGTGGCTCGTGGTGGGGTGCGGCGGGTCGGTGTCCTCATGGGCGGGTCGGCGCCGACCCGCCCAGAGGGACGTGGACCCGCCCCACTGCTCGGCGTCGCTGACGCTGACCCGCCCGGAGGGGCGCTGACCCGCCCGGGGGGACGCTGACCCGCCTGCACGGATCGTCGGGGCGGGCGCACGTGCTCGCCGCGTCGGGCCCCGAGCGGAGCACCTCGGCGACGTCGTCGCACCTCGGCCCGGATCGGCCGGCTACGCCGGCCCGACCCGCCACTCGATCTCGAGCGTCGACGCGTCGCCCGGCTGCAGGGTCTCGAGCGGCCCGAGCACCTCCAGCTCGACGAGGTGCGCCGACGGGTGGAGCCCCTCCAGCGACGCGATCGGCTCGACCGTCGGGCGCTGGAGCCAGACCTCGACCTTCGCGCCGCCGTCGGGCCAGGTGCCCGTCGTCGCGGGCGTCGTCGACAGCGCGAGCACGGGGCCGCCCTCGTCGTGCAGGGCGACCGACCCCGAGGCTCCGGGGTAGCCCCGCTTGGCGACGCCGGTGCCGAGGGGCAGGACGACGTCGTGGCCGCGTCGGCCGCTGGGCAGCTCGCCCTCGTACGTGCCGAGGTCGAGCTCGTCGGCGGCCCGGTCGTGGGGCACGACCACCGACGACCCGGCGGAGGGGGAGGCGGCACCGACGGCCGTGTCGGCCTGGCAGACCTCCCAGATAGCCCACCGCCGGGTCGTCGACGACACGTTCTCGAAGGCGACGTGCTGGTCGAGGCGCGTCGACCCGTCACGCACCGTGAACCGGCGCGTCACCCGCAGGCCTGAGCGTGGGTCGTCGGGGCTGGTGAGCGTGACCACGGCGACGGACTCGTCGACCGTCCACGACGCCGACCAGGTGCCCGAGTCGAGCACGGGGTCGGGCGGCCCGGCCCACTCGTCGGGGCCTGACCAGCCCTGGGGGGCGGGCCAGGTCTTCGATCCGCCGACGTTCGCCCAGGTCGACATGCCGCCGTCGCCGGTCGGCCAGGTCGAGACCGGCACGACCGGCCGCAGCGCGCCGTCGAGCAGGGCGGGGTCGCGCCAGAGCAGCTCCCGGCCGCCGTGCACGAGCGAGAGGAGGCGCCCCCCGCAGGTCGGCGCGAACGCGAGCGCCAGCTCGCCGGCCACGACCTTGATCAGTGGGAGGCCGTCGGCCTCCCCGGCACCGACCGACTCGACCCGCACCGTCACGAGGCGGGGTGACCGATCGTCGTGGCCCGGGCGGCGGGCTCCTCGCGCACCGGGGCGCCGGCCGGCACGAGCACGACCTTGCCGGTCGCGCCGGCCGCGGCGATCCGGTAGGCCCCGTCGGCGTCGGTGAGCGGCAGGGTGTGCGAGACGACGATCTCGGGGCTGAGGCCGCCCTCGGCGATCATCCGCGCGACGTCCTCCATGCCCTGCAGCGACGTCACCCACGACGCGGTGATCGTGAGCTGCTTGTGCAGGAGGGTGTCCGAGACCTCGGTCTCGAGCCGGCCGCCCTCGCCGAGCAGCCCCACGCGGCCCCACTCCGCCGCGGCCTCGACCGCGGTGAGGCGACCCGGCGTGCTGCCCGAGCAGTCGACGGTGACCTGGCAGCCCACGCCGTCGGTGAGCGCGAGCACGTTCTCGACGGCGTCGCCGCCGGCCAGCACGACGTCGTCGACGAGCCCGGTCGCGCGGACGAACTCGATGCGCTCGGCCGACCGCTCGACCCCGATGACGCGGCGGGCGCCGAGCATCCGCCCGAGCATGGCGGCGGCGAGGCCGACCGGGCCCAGGCCGACGACGAGCAGGTCTTCTCCTCCGTGGACGCCCGTGCGGCGGAGGCCCTCGTAGGCCGTGCCGAAGCCGCAGGCGATCAGCGCGCCGTCGACGTACGAGAGTCCGTCGGGCAGGGGCACGCAGGTCGACTCGTCGACCAGCACGTACTCCGCGTGGCCGCCGTCGCGCTGCCAGCCGTACGACGCCTTGTGCGGCTGGTCGGTGCAGCTGATGAAGTAGCCCGCGCGGCAGTTGCGGCACCGGCCGCAGCCCTGGATGTGGTAGACGATGACGTCGTCGCCGACGCCGAAACGGGTGACCCCGGGCCCCGACGACACGATGCGCCCGCACGGCTCGTGGCCCGCGACGACGCCCTTGTAGGCGGGCGCGCCGTCGAGGCCCTTGTGCGTCTTGTACCCGTTGTAGATGAAGCCGATGTCGCTGCCGCAGATGCCGCTCGCGCCGACCTGCACGAGCACCTGCCCGGGGCCGGGCGTCGGCACGTCGTGCGTCCGCAGCTCGGCGGTGCCGTCGCCGGGCAGGAACACGCCCTGCATGGTGCCGGTGGGCGAGGAGGCGCGGGTCGCGGCCTCGGGGGAGGGGACGGTGGTGGTCATGGCCTAGCTCTCTTCGATCGACCCGCGCTTGCGGGAGAGGGTGACGTTGAGCAGGACGGCGAGCACGATGATCACACCGCGCACGACGCTCTGGAGGAAGGAGTCGACGCCGAGCAGCACGAGCCCGTTGCCGATCAGCGTGATGAAGATCACGCCGAGGAAGGTGCCGACGAGGCTGCCGCGCCCGCCCGACATCGCGGTGCCGCCGATCACGACCGCGGCGATGACGTCGAACTCGAGGCCGTTGGCCGCACCGGCGTTGCCCGAGCCGAGGCGGGCGGCGAGCAGCACGCCGCTCAGGGCGCCGAGCATGCCCATGATCGCGAAGAGCAGCACCCGCACCCGGGCGACCTTGATGCCCGCGAGCCGGGCCGCCGCGGCGTTGCCGCCGATGGCGAAGACCGAGCGGCCGAAGGCCGTCTTGCGGGCGACGAAGGCGAAGAGGAGGAAGGCGACGATCATGATCACGGCCGGGGTCGGCACGCCGAGCACGGTGCCGGTGAGGAAGGGCATGACCGGCTCGTCGAGGGGCAGCGGCACGGGCAGCGCGTCGGTGCTGAACTGGCCGAGGCCGCGCAGCACGCTCCAGAGCCCGAGCGTCGCGATGAACGACGGCACGAGGAAGCGGGCCCGGAGCACGCCGGCGAGGGCGCCCCAGCCCGCCCCGACCACGAGCGTGATCAGGATGGCGAGCAGCGCGGGCAGCCCCCACTGGGTCATCGCCACGGCGACGATGACCGACGACAGGGCGACGGCCGGGCCGGTGCTCACGTCGATCTCGCCGGCGATGATGACGAGGGTCATGCCCGTCGCGGCGATGCCGATCAGCGCGGCGTCGCGGAGCAGCCCGCTCTGGTTGGCGACGGTGAAGAAGCCCACCGCGTTGAACATCAGGTAGAGGTACAGCACGACGATCGCGACCAGCAGGCCGACGATGTTGACGAGGGTGGTGTTGCGACGGAACGCGTCGCGGACGCGGCCGACGGCGCCGCCGCGGTGGCGGTCGCCGGGCGTGGCCGAGGTGGTGGTGGGGTCGAGCGTGGAGGTCATCGGGTCGTCCTTCTTCAGCTCGAGACCATGGAGGCCTGGAGCAGCACGGGCAGGGAGATGTCGGGGGCGCGGTACTCCTCGCGGAGGCCGCCGTCTCGGAGGACGAGCACGCGGTCGCAGGCCAGGGGCAGCTCCTCGATCTCGCTCGAGACGAAGACGACGAGCTTGCCGGTGTCGGCGACGGCGCGCATGATCTCGTAGATCTGCGCCTTCGCCTCGACGTCGACGCCGCGGGTGGGCTCGTCGAGGAGGAGCACCCGGCTGTCGGCGTGCAGCCAGCGGGCGATGACCGCCTTCTGCTGGTTGCCGCCGCTGAGGGTGCTGATCGGGCGCGAGAGGTCGTGCGCCTTGATGCTGAGCCGGTCGGCGAGCGCCTTCGTGGCGGTGGCGATCGCCCCGGCCGACAGCGCGCCTCCCCGGGTGACCCGGCCGAAGTCGCTCATGACGATGTTCTCGTCGATGCCGAGGCCGGGCACGACGCCGCGGCCCTTGCGGTCCTCCGGGGTCATGCCGACCCCGAGGGCCAGCATGCGGGAGGCGGTGGGCCGGTCGACGACGGAGCCCGCGATCGAGACGGTGCCGCCCGTCGCCGGCCGGAAGCCCGCGATCGCCTGGAGCAGCTCGGTGCGCCCGGAGCCGAGGAGCCCCGCGATGCCGAGCACCTCGCCGGCCCGGCCCTCGAAGCTGACGCCCCGGAGCTTCGGGGCCACGTCGAGGTCGTCGACGCGGAGGAGCACCTCGCCCGAGGTGACCGGTCGCGTCGCGACGGCCCGCTGTTCGGGGTCGGCGCCGATCATCAGCTCGATGATGTGGGCGGTGTCGCTGCCCGCGATGGAGACGGTCTCGACGACCTTGCCGTTGCGCATCACGGTCGCGGTGTCGGCGATCTGACGGATCTCGTCCATCCGGTGGCTGACGTAGAGCACCGCGACGCCCTGGGCGGCGAGCCGCTTGACGGTGTCGAGCACGAGGTCGACCTCCGCCGCCGCGAGCGCGCTCGTCGGCTCGTCGAGGATGAGCAGGCGCGGGTCGTCCTGCAGGGCACGGCCGATCTCGACGATCTGCTGCTGGGCGAGCGTGAGCCCGGCGACCTCGGCGTGCACGTCGATGTCGGCCCCGAGGCGCTCGAAGGTCGCGCGGGCCCGCTCGACCATCGCGCGGGTGTCGATGCCGAACCGGCCGCGGGGCCAGCGGCCCATGGCGAGGTTCTCGGCGACGGTGACGCCGGGCACGAGGCTGAGCTCCTGGTAGCACGTGGCGACGCCCGCGGCGGAGGCGGCGGTGACGCCGCCGTCGCGGAGCGGCTGCCCGCCGAGCAGGACCTCACCGGCGCTGGGGGTCTCGACGCCGCTGAGCAGGCGGATCAACGTCGACTTGCCGGCGCCGTTCTGGCCGAGCAGGGCGCGGACCTCGCCGGCGTGGACGGCGAAGTCGACCCCGTCGAGGGCGGTGACGCCGGGGTAGACCTGGCTGACGCCGCGGGCCTCGGCGATGGGGGCGCCGCGGTCGCGGGCGGGATCGAGCGGCGCGATCGGGGTGTCGGCTGTCGACTCTGACAAGGGGATCCTCCGGGGATCGGGTGGTGGTGGATGAGAGGGGCGACGGTGAGCCCGGCGGGGGCCGGGCTCACCGTGCCGATCACGGGAGACCGTCGGGGTGGGTCTCGGTCCACCCGGCCGCGTCGGCGGGCAGGTAGAGGTCGATCGGCGCCGCGACGACCTTCTCGTCGGGGGTCTTCCCGTCGATGGCGTCCTGCGCGGCGGCGAAGGCGAGCTTGCCCGCCTCGATGCCGCTGATGTCGACGACGGCCTTGAGCACGGAGCCGTCGGCGAGCTCGGCCGCGATGTCGGACGTCATGTCGGAGCCGAAGACGGCGACCTGACCGGTGAGGCCGCGGGTCTGGACGGCCTTGTAGGCCCCGACGGTCGCGCCGCCGGCCTCGCCGTAGAGCCCGTCGAGGTCGGGGTTCGCGCTGAGCATCTGCTCGGCGGTCGAGACCGCCTGGTCGACCTCGGCGCCCTCCTGGTTCGCGACGAAGACCGTGCCGGGCAGCGCTGCGGTCAGGGCCTCTGAGAAGCCCTTGAAGCGCTGCTGGCAGACCTCGTACTGCTCGCAGTTGATGACGCCCATCTTCGGGGCCGTGATGCCGGCCTCGGTGAAGTACGCCGCCGCCTGCGTGCCGAGGTCGCCGCCGAACTTCAGCGGGTCGCCGAGCACCCAGGCCGTGACGTACTGGTCGACGGCGTCGTCGCTGACGCAGGTGTTGTAGCAGATGACCGGGATCCCGGCCTCGCTGGCCTGGCGCACCGCGGGCACGCTGCCGTCGGTCGAGACCGCGGACATGATGATCGCGCTGACGCCGGAGGAGGTGAGCGTGTTCATGAACGAGCTCTCTTTCGAGACGTCGCCCGCCGAGGTCGACTCGAGGAAGTCGACCTTCTTCGAGTCGGCGTCCGCCGCGTCCTGGACGCCCTTCTTGACGCCGCCGTAGAAGCCCTGCGAGTCGAGGTAGAGGGCGCCGATGCGCTCGGCGCCGCCCTCGCCGCCGTCGGCGCTGGGGATGGAGCAGCCCGCGAGGGCGGCGGCCGCCGCGAGGAGCGCGGCGGCGGAGAGGACGCGGCGTCGCGCCCTCGGCCTGATCGGTGTCGACATGGTGGTCATGGTTCCTTCCTAGGGGCGCCCGGCGTCGTCGCCGGACGTGACCGCGGGGGCGGTCGGGTCGGGGGTGGTGGGGTCGACGGGGGAGGGCTCGTGGCCCAGCCCCGTCCACAGCTCGGCGACCACGTGGCGCAGCCGGGTGACCTCGGCGTCGCGCCCCTGCTGCGGGTCGTCCTGGAAGAGCAGCATCGTGGGCAGCGAGGTGGCGAAGTAGTCGACCTCGGCCGGGGTGGCGGCCAGCTCGTCGACGAACGCGTCGAACCGGCGGAGCAGGGCCCGCGCCTCGTCGTCGGCGCCGAGCCTGGTCAGGGCGGTGACCGACGCGGCGCTCCGCTCGGTGAAGGCCTGGGCGGCCATGCCGGCGAAGTCGCCCGTGGCGTCCGCCGCCTGCCGCCAGGCCCACCGGGCGGCGTCGTCGTCGCAGCGGGCGGCGAGGGCGTCGCCGAGGGCGAGGTGGAGCTCCGCCGTCGTCTGCAGGGGGTGGCGGGCCTCGCCCAGGGTCGTCGGGGGCTCGAGCGCGGCGACGACGTGGTCGTGCGCCGTGTCGGCGTCGCCCGCGGCGAGCGCCTCGCGGGCGGCCGCCAGCGAGGCGGCCTCCCAGGCGCCGAGCACCTGGCCCTCGCCGCCCTCCCAGGGCTGGAACCGACGAGCCCGCACCGCGGCGAGGGCGTCGTCGTGACGGCCGACGGCGGTGAGCAGCCGGGCGCGGACGACGCTGAGGTCGTCGCGCTCGAGCACGAGGGCCGACTGCCGTTCGAGGGCGTCGAGTCGCTCGGCCGCGGGCACGCCACGGCGCTCGGCGAGCTGGTCGCTCTCGAAGAGCAGGCGTGAGTCGTCGGGCCGGAGCTGGCGGGCCGCGGCGTAGTGCTCGGCCGCCGCCTCGGGGTCGTGGGCGACGTTGTAGGCGGCCACGCCGAGGTTGCGCTCGACGACCGCGGCCTGGGCGTCGTCGAGGTCGCCCTGGAGAGCCCGACGCCACGCGTCGGCGGCGTCGGCGCCGCGGCCGTGGGCGTAGTACCAGCTGCCGAGAAGCGACCAGGCGAGGCCGTCGGCCGGCACCACCTGCACGGCCTCGAGCAGCACGGTGACGTCGTCGAGCCGCGACGGCAGGCAGCGGGTGGCGTCGACGGCGTGCAGCGAGACGAGGGCGCGGCGGGCCTCGGCCGTGCGGCCGGCCCGGGCCAGCAGGGAGGCGCGGTGGTAGCCGAGCAGGGGGCCCACGTTCACCTGGCCCTGCGCGGCGCGGGGGAGCTGCGCCTGGGCGAGGTCGAGCACCGAGAGGGCCTCGTCGAGGTACCCCGCCGAACCGTACTCGAGGGCGACGTCGAGCAGGGTGGGGGAGTCGTCGGAGAGGACCCGGCCGGCGAGGTGCCGGGCCCACTGGTCGAGCGGGTCGAGGGCCAGCGTCTCGTGCAGCAGGTCGTCGGCCTCCTCGCGTCGGTCGAGGTCGCGGAGGGTCAGGACGAGGAGGTCGCGGGCCTGCAGGTTGTCGGCGTCGCGGCGCAGCACGGCGCGCAGCAGCTGCTCCGCGGCGGCGGGGTCGGAGCGGCCGAGGAGGCGCGCGCGGGCCAGCGAGGCGGGCCCGGCCCAGGCGGCGTTCCAGGCGGACTTCGCCAGCGCCTCCTGCGCCTCCGCCCCGCGGCCGAGACGGGTCAGGGCGAGGCCGAGCCGGTAGAGCGGTTCGCCGTCGGCGGGGTTCGGTGCCCAGGCCAGCTGGCGCGTCACGGCCGTGCGCAGCAGGTCGAGCGCCTCGCCCCAGCGGGCGGAGTCGTGCAGGAGCGTCGCCAGCGCGACGTTGACCCGCACGTCTCCGGGATCGCGACGGAGCGCCTCCCGCCAGTACGGCTCGGGCGACCGGGTCGCGTGGCGGTACTGCTGCAGGTACTGGCCGACGAGGAAGAGCTCGTCGACGGTGGCGACGTCGGCGGGGGCCGGCGGAGCGACCGCGGCGGCCGGGGCGTCGACGGTGCCGGTGCCGTCGGGGCCGTCGGTGCCGTCCGCGCCGGCCTCGGCGTCGAGCTGGGCGGCCACGCTGCGGCCGTCGACCGCGACGAGCACGCGCCCCTCGGCCCGCGCCTCCACCAGGACGTCGTCGAGCACCGAGCCCTCGGGCAGCGGGCGGTCGAGCACCGCGGGTGAACCGGGCGCGACGGCGACGCGGTGCTGGTCGAGCACCCGGCCGTCGCGGGCCCGGACGACGACGTCGACGGCGGGGTGGGCGTGCGTCACGGCGAGGCCGACGCGGAGCACCGCGGGCCCCTCCTCGGCCAGGTCGACACGCAGCGCGGCGTCGCGCGTCGCCTGGTGAGCCGGGCCGATCTCGGTGATCGGGTACCAGAACTGGCTGAAGGTCTTCGTCTCGCCGGGCGTGAGGAAGGAGAAGTCGGGCTGGTTGTCGGTGTACACGCCGGCCATGAGCTCGACGTAGGGGCCGTCGCCGTCGGTGAGGTTGTCGTCCCAGGCCCAGCCGAAGGGAGCGTCGCCCCACGTCCACTGCTTCTTGCCGGGGGAGATCGCCCGGTCGGCCCAGTGGACGAAGCCGGCCCGACGGCCGTGGTCGTAGCCGCCGAAGAAGTCGTCGTCGGTGTGCGTGACCATGTACGAGGTCGGCACCGGGATGTTGCGGTACCAGTCGAGCCGGTCGCCGTCGGGGTGGTCGGCGTCGACGCGCGCGGGGTAGTCGACGCCGTAGTACTCGCCGGCGACCCGGGGGAAGTCGACGACGGCGCGCTTCGCGTGGTCGGCCACGTGCCGGACGTCGGTCGGGAAGAACGACTGGTAGTCGTCGTTGACCGCGGCGGCGACGTTCGCCCACCAGAGGAAGGTCTGCGTCTCGTCGCTGCGGTTGAAGAGCCGCACGCGGGCCTCGATCAGCGAGGAGCCGGGCCGCAGGCGGATGCCGTGCATGCCCTTCATCCGCGCGAAGGGGTCGTGGTCGGAGCACCACACGGTGACGGCCCCGTCGGCCTCGCGCTCGATCGACACGTCGGTGGGGAGGAACGTCGCGGGGCGGTGGTGCTGGGGCCAGTTGAACTCGACGCCGCCGGAGATCCAGGGCCCGGCGAGGCCGACGAGCGCGGGCTTGACGACGTTGTTGCGGTAGAAGATGTCGTAGTCGGCCGTCTTGTCGTAGGCCACGTGGATGCGGCCGCCGAGCTGCGGCAGGACGACGAGGCGCAGCCACTCGTTCTCGAGGTGCACGGCGTCCCACGCGTGGGGCCGCTTCTCGGCCTCGATGCGCTCGTGGAACGGCAGCGGGAAGACCCGCCCGGACGATCCTTGGTAGACCCGGGAGTCGAGGAAGGCCGGGTACCTGTCGGGCTCGCCCGGCAGGTAGGTGTCGACGACGAGGGGCTCCGACCAGGCGGCGACGCCTGCCGAGGCCTGGTCAGCGGGCACGGGGGGAAGAGTCAACCTCGACTCGGCGGTGAGCATGGGGCCAGCGTACGGAGCCGAACCGCGCCTCCGGAACGCCCGATCCACCGGCGTCCCTGGACGAAACGACGATCGCCCGCCATCATCGACCCATGACCATCGAGGACGGCTTCCCCGGGCAGCGGCTGCTCGTCATGCCCCGACAGGCGGTGCGCACCGCCCTCATGCAGCCGGGCACGTCGCACCTGGTCGTGACCGACGCGGGGTACTTCCCCGAGGCTCGCGCGCACGGCATGGCCCGCCCCGCCGGGGTGCCGCAGAGCGTCGTGCTCGTCTGCGTGCGCGGCGGCGGCTGGTGCGAGGTCGGCGGCGTGCGGCACGTCGTCAGCGCCGGGCAGGTCGTCGTCGTGCCGCCCGAGACGGCGCACGAGTACGGCTCGGACGACGCGGCGCCCTGGACGCTCTGGTGGCTGCACCTCGACGGGCGCGACCTGGCCGAGTTCCTCCGCGTCGCCGGCCTGACCGCGTCGGCGCCGGTGCGGCAGCTCACCGACGTCTACCGCGTCGTCGCGCTGATCGAGGAGGTCGTGCAGGCGATGGAGCGCGACCAGACCTTCGCCAGCGTGCTCGCCGCGTCGGGCGCCGCGTGGCACCTCATGGCCCTGCTCTGCTCGGAGCGCCGGGTCGGCAGCCCGCGGGAGTCGGCGGTCGAGCAGGCGCAGGACTACCTGCGCAAGCACGTCACCGAGCGCGTCTCGGTCGAGGAGCTCGCGGCCCTCGCCCGGCTCAGCCCGTCGCACTTCGCGGCGCGCTTCAAGGCGGAGACCGGGTCGACCCCGCTGCGGTACCAGACGCAGCTGCGCATGGCGCGGGCCCGGGAGCTGCTCGACACCACCGACCTGCCGGTCGGGCTGGTGGCGGAGCGGGTGGGCTACGTCGACCCCTTCTACTTCTCGCGCCAGTTCAAGGCGTTGCACGGGTCGACGCCGGTGGGGTACCGGGCGCAGCGGAAGGGCTGAGGTCAGGGCCGGGCCGGCCCGCACAGGGCGGGCGGCGCCGTCCTCAGGCCGCGGGCAGCGCCCCCGCGACCACCCGCCCGCGGGCGACGACCGCGACGATCGCGTCAGGGTCGAGCGCCGCGGCGTCCTCCCACGGGCGCCCGCGCAGCAGCACGAAGTCGGCGGCGGCCCCGACGGCCACGCGGCCGAGCTGCGTCGACCGGCCGATCGCCGCCGCCGCGCGCGACGTGCCCGCCCGGAGCACCCGCTCGGGCGACCAGCCGAAGACGTCGCCCATCCTCCGCAGCTCGCGCATCTGGTCGCCGAACGCGACGTGGAACCCGTTGGCGTCGGTGCCGAGCACGAAGTCGACGCCGGCGTCGGCGGCGGCGCGGAAGGCGGAGTCGCGGGTCGCGACGAGCGCGGCCGCCGTCTCGCGCTGCTCGGCCGAGACGGGCACCGAGCCCTCGGCGATGGCGTCGTTGATCAGCAGCGTGGGGGCGACGGGCAGCCCCGCCGCCACGACCTGCCGGGCGAGGTCGCCGTCGAGCTGCGTGGCGTGCTCGATCGAGTCGACGCCCGCGCGGAGGGCCACGCGGATGCCCTCGGCGGTGTGGGCGTGGGCCGCGACGAGCAGGCCGAGCGCGTGCGCCTCGTCGACGATCGCGTCGATCTCGGCGCTCGTGTGGTTGCGCCAGGAGGGGGCGTCGCCCTCGGAGAGCAGCCCGCCGCTCGTCGCGATCTTGATGCCCGTCGCTCCCGCGCGCGCGTGCGTCCGCACGAGGGCGCGGCAGGCGTCGACGCCGTCGGCGGTGGGCTTCCGGAGGCGCGGGTCGACGCCCGGGGGCACGAACATGTCGCCGTGCCCTCCCGTCATGCTCACCATGCCGTGCGCGAGGATCCGCGGCGCCTCGACGAGCCCCGCCTCCACGGCGCGCGCCAGCGAGAACTGCACCTCGTCGGCCGACAGGTCGCGCAGGGTCGTGACCCCGCCGGCCAGGGCACGCCGGGCGTGGGCCAGGCCGTGCAGCACCTGCTCGGTGGGGGGCGTCACGAGCGGCCAGGTCAGGAACCCCGAGGAGGCGCCTCCCGCGTTCCCGATCAGGTGGACGTGGGTGTCGACGAGGCCGGGCACGAGCGACAGCCCCTCGAAGCGGGCCGACGGCTCTGCCGGCTCCACCTCGGTGACCACGGCGTCCGTCGCGACGCCGGGCCGCGCGGGGCCCCAGCTGACGGTGCTCGGGC
This sequence comes from Frigoribacterium sp. CFBP 8754, assembly GCF_014841815.1. NCBI lineage: Bacteria > Bacillati > Actinomycetota > Actinomycetes > Micrococcales > Microbacteriaceae > Frigoribacterium > Frigoribacterium sp. CFBP 8754. Next base: position 1,355,022 of record NZ_JACYUO010000001.1, on the reverse strand, counting down.
CGAGGGCACCGTGGCCGTCCCAGACGTCGACGCCGGCGAGGGAGGTGGGGGAGGCATGGTGGAGCACGGTGGGTCCTCGAGAGGTCGGGGGAGCAGGAGCAGGAGCAGGGGCAGGGGCAGGACGGGGCAGGACGGGGTCAGCTGCGGCGCGTGCGTCGCGGCACCAGCCGCCCGAGCGCCGCCGGGGGCCGCATGCGGGTGCCCGCGACGACCAGCACCGCCAGCGTCACGACGTACGGGGTGGCGCTGGAGACCGCGGCGGGCAGCGGCACGGCGACGAACACGACGAGCAGCACGACGCCCACGACCAGGGGCGGCAGGCCCTCGCGCAGCTTGCGGCCGGGCACGGTGCGGCGCAGCCGCAGCAGCCCGAGGGCGGTGAAGACGACGGCGAGCACGACCACGAGCGCCCGCAGCGTCTCCGGCCGGCCGATGCCGACGGCGTCGCTGACGCCGAAGAGGGCGGCGCCGAAGAACACGCCCGACGGCGTCCAGTTGCCGAAGATCAGCGTCGCGAGGCCGATGAAGCCGCGGCCGGCGGTCTGGTTCTCGATGTACCCCTGCGAGATGAGGGTGAGGTAGCCGCCCGCGAAGCCCGCGAGCCCCGAGCCGACGAGCACCGCGATCCAGCGCGTGCGGTGCACGCTGCCGCCGAGCGCCTGCAGGGCCGCGGGCTCCTCGCCGGCGGCGCGCCAGCGGAGGCCGAACGGCGTCTTCCAGAGCACCCAGGCGACGACGGGGATGATCAGCAGGCCGATCACCGCGGCGAGCGAGACGTCGCGGGTGAGGCCCCCGACGAGGCCGCCGACCTGGGCGACGACGGGCAGCTCGGAGGCCTCCATGGCGCGGCTGAGATCGGGCGTGCCGAGGCCGCCGCTGACGAACGGCAGCGACAGGTGCGGCACGTCCGCGCCGATGCGGGGCGACCGCGCGATGGTGCCGCCGTCCATCCCGCTGAAGACGATGTCGGAGGCGAAGCGCGCGACGGCCGCCGCGATGACGTTGATCGAGACGCCGACGATCAGCTGGTTGATGCCCATCTCGATGCAGAGCACCGCCATCAGCACCCCGAAGACGAGCCCGCCGGCGACGCCGCCGACCAGGGCGGCCCAGGGGCCCGCGACGGCGCCGAGCAGGCCGGCCGTCCACGTGCCGCCGATCATCATGCCCTCGAGGCCGACGTTGATGACGCCCGAGCGCTCGGAGAGGAGGCCGCCCATCGCGACGACGGCGATCGGCACGGTCAGCCGCAGGGCCGAGCCCCAGGTCGCCGACGCCGTGATGCCGGGGGCGTCGGCCAGGTAGCGGGCGAGGATGAGCAGGCCGAGGCCGAGCAGGGTCCAGCGGAGTGCTGCGCGCACGTGGCGCGCGGACGGGCGGAGGCGGTCGACGGAGGCGCGGGCGGGCCCGGCCCCCGAGGGGGTCACCGCGGCGAGGGGATCGGTGCCGGTGCTCATCAGGAGGCTCCTCCGGTCGGGGCGGCGTCGGGGGTGCGGGCGGCCCGGAGGCGGCGGCGCACGGCGGCGGCGAGGGCGACGCGCTGGTCGACGCGCTCGGTGAGCCAGTACCCGACGGCCGACGAGAGCAGGACGACCGCGAGGAAGACCTGGCCCACCTCGGTCGGCAGCTGCACGAGGCCGAGCACCTGGCTGCTGCGCTCGACGAAGGCGAGCACGAACGCGCCGAGCGCCATGCCGATCGGGTGCTGACGGCCGAGGAGGGTCGCGGCCAGCCCGGTGAACATGAGGTCGGTCGGCAGCGTGCCGTCGAAGCGGCCGGCGACCGAGAGCACGTGGGGCAGCCCGACGAGCCCGGCGACGGCGCCGCTGACGAGCATCGCCTGGACGATCTTGCGGTCGACCCGGATGCCGGCCGACTCGGCCGCCTCGGGCGACCGGGCCGCGACCCGGAGGCCGTAGCCGAAGAGGCTGCGGTCGACGACGAGGTGGTACACGACGCCGACCAGCACGGCGACGACGACGAAGCTCGAGACCGCTCCCTGCCCGCTGCCCGTGCCGGGCAGGGCGGGCATCAGGCCGCCGGCGTCGATCATGGCCGTGCCGGTGTTCTGCCCGCCGCCCGACCGGAAGACGCCGCTGAGCAGCACGGCGACGACGGTGGTCGCGACCGCGTTGAGGAGGATGGAGGTGATGACCTCGTTGACGCCGCGGTGGATCTTGAGCAGGGCGGGGATGAGGGCCCAGCCGGCGCCCACGGCGCACGAGATCAGGAGGGTCAGGGGCAGGCGCACCGCCAGCGGGAAGGGCAGCGACGCGGCGGCCACCGCGCCGGCCAGGGCCGCCATGCGGTACTGCCCGTCGACGCCGATGTTGAAGAGGCCCATCCGCACCGCGAAGGCGCCCGCGACCGCGGCGAGGTAGAGCGGCACGGCCGAGTCGAGGCTCGCGACGAGCGAGGCCGGCTGGGTGCCGTACGACCACATCACCGAGAAGGCGCTCGACGCGCTGTAGCCGCCGGCGGTGAGGAAGAGGGCGGTGACGGCGAGGGCCAGCAGCACCGAGACGACGGGCCCGGCCGCGGTGACGACGACGCGGCGCATCAGCTCGCCCCTCCCGTCGCGGGGGCGTGGGCGCCGGTCATGTGTTCTCCCAGGTCGAGGGCGGTGACGTGTCGGGGGTCGAGCTCGGCGACGACGCGGCCGCCGTACATGACGAGCAGCCGGTCGCTCAGGGCGAGCAGCTCGTCGAGGTCGGCCGAGACGAGCAGCGTGCCGAGGCCGGCGTCGCGGGCCTCGACGAGTTCGCGCCAGACGGCGCTCTGCGCGCCGACGTCGACGCCGCGGGTCGGGTGCGCCGCGACGAGCACCGTCGGGTCGGAGCCGAGCTCGCGGCCGATGATGAACTTCTGCTGGTTCCCGCCGGAGAGCGCCCGGGCGCGGGTCGACGGGGTGCCGCCGCGCACGTCGAAGCGCCGGATGATCTCGGCGGCCGCCGCCGTGGCGGCCGAGCGGCTGAACCACCAGCCCCGACGGATCGGAGCGCGGCCCTGGTAGCCGAGCGCGGCGTTCTCGGCGAGGCTCAGGTCGAGCACGACCCCGTCGCGGTGGCGGTCCTCAGGGATGTACGCGAGCCCGAGCGCGCGGCGCTCGCGGGTGGGCAGGTCGTCGATGACGCGCCCGCCGAGCGACACGCTGCCCGTGTGCTCGACCCGGCCGAGCAGCGCTGCCAGCAGCTCCGACTGGCCGTTGCCCTCGACGCCCGCGACGCCGACGACCTCGCCCCGGCGCACGGTGAGCGACAGGTCGTCGACCAGGGGGCGCTCGCCGGGGCGGCCGACGGTGAGCCCCTCGACGGCGAGCACGACGTCGTCGCCCGGCGGCGTGCTGCGCGGCTCCACGGTCGGCATCGCGACCTCGACCATCAGCCCGGCCAGCTCGCGCGGCGTGGTCTCGGCCGCGGTCGTCCGCCCCACCACGCGCCCTGCCCGGATGACCGTGATGTCGTCGGCGAAGGCGAGCACCTCGTCGAGCTTGTGCGAGATGAAGACGACGGAGGCGCCCCTCGCGGTGAGCGCGCGGATGGACGCGAAGAGCGCGGTCGCCTCCGACGGCACGAGCACGGCCGTGGGCTCGTCGAGGATGATGACGCGGGCCTCGCGCCAGAGCACCTTGAGGATCTCGACCCGCTGCCGGTCGCCGACGCCGAGGTCGGACACGAACGCATCGGGGTCGACGTCGAAGCCGTTGGCCGACGCCAGCTCGCCGACGCGTCGGCGGGCCGCCGCCGCGTCGATGCGCCAGGCCGAGCCGGGCTCGTCGGCGAGGACGACGTTCTCCCACACGCGGAGGGCGCCCGCGAGGAGGAAGTGCTGGTGGACGATGCCCACGCCGGCCTGCTGGGCCTGGCGCGGCGAGCGGAAGTCGTGCGCGACTCCCTCGACCTCGACCGTGCCCTCGTCGGGGCGCTCCTCGCCGGCGAGCACCTTCATCAGGGTCGACTTGCCGGCCCCGTTCTCGCCGACGACGGCGTGCACCGTGCCGGGGCGCACGAGGACGTCGATCCGGTCGTTCGCGGTGAACGTCCCGAAGCGCTTGACGATCCCGGTCAGCCGGACCGCCGCCTCCTGCGCCCCCACGGTCTCAGAGCGCCGTCGGGACGGTGACGTCGCCGTCGACGACGGCCGTCTTCGCCGCCTCGAGCTGGTCGGCGATGCCGTCGACGAAGCCGCCGCTCGTCGAGTAGCCGACGCCGCCGGTCTCCAGGTCGAAGACCTGCTCGCCGGGCTCGAGGCTGCCCTCGTCGAAGGAGGTGATGACGTCCTGGACCGCCACGTCGACGTTCTTCAGCGCCGAGGTGAGGATGAACGGCTTGATGTCGTCGTCGACCTGCGCGTACGCGTCGCCGTCGACGCCGATCGCCCAGACCTTGGCGGAGTCGGTGCTCGCGGCCGCGGCCTGCTCGTAGACGCCCTGGCCCGAGCCGCCGGCGGCCGCGTAGACGACGTCGGCGCCGCCGGCGTACATCGAGGCGGCGGCCTCCTTGCCCTTGGTCGGGTCGGAGAACCCGGTGAAGTCGCCGAGCGGCGAGAGGTAGGTGGAGTCGACGACGACGTCGGGGTCGACGCTCTTCGCCCCGGCCTCGTAGCCGACGAAGAAGTTCTGGATCGACGGCTGGTCGACGCCGCCCACGAAGCCGATGTGGCCGGTGGTCGAGGTCAGCGCGGCGGCCACCCCGACGAGGTACGACGACTCGTTCGCGGCGAACGAGATGGTCGTCACGCCGTCGATCTCGGTGCCGATGTCGGTGTCGACGTCGACGAACGCCGTGTCGGGGTGCTCGGTGTCGCCCATCGGCTGGGCGAACTGGAAGCCGATGCCGACCGCGAGGTCGGCCCCCTGCGAGACGGCGAGGTCGAGGCGGTCCTGGTAGTCGTCGGTGTTCGGGCTCGACAGCTCGAGGGGGTTGAAGCCGAGGTCCTCCTGCGCCGCGGTGAAGCCGGCGTAGCCGCCGTCCATGATCGAGTAGTCGCCCGTCGTGCCGTAGAGCAGCGCGACCGTCGCGGCGTCGGGGTCGGCCGAGGGGGCCGTCGCGGCCGTCTGGCCGGAGCAGGAGGCGAGGAGGAGCGTGGCGCTGAGCGCGGCTCCCGAGACGATCAGGAGGCGACGGGGGCGACGCAGGGGCATGGGGTGCTCCGGTTCTGTGAACGTTTTCACGGCAGGTGGCCTCGGGCGCTCGCAGGATCGGCTCCGAGGGGGTGCAGGGGTGCTGCAACCGTAGACCGGCTCGTGTTACCGACGTGTTTCGGGGACGTAAGGAGTCGGGTAAACGTTCTCAGCGACTCCCGCGTCCGTGGCACGCTGGCGACATGACCCCCGCAGCTCCCGGCGCCGCTCCGGTGCCCGTCGACCTCGTCGTCCGTCGCGTGACCGTGCTCGCGCCGACCGTCCGGCCGCCGGTCGGGTACCCCGACCTCGACCCCGGCGACCCCGGGCGACCAGCCCCGGCCGTGTTCGTGGCCGACCAGGCGATCGGCGTCGCGGGCGGCGTCATCGCCTGGATCGTGCCCGACGCCGACCTCGGCCCGGCCGACCTCGCCGGCGCCCGGGTGGTCGACGCGCCGGGCCGCGTCGCGATCCCCGGCCTGGTCAACGCCCACAGCCACTCGTCGATGACCTTCTTCCGGGGCTCCGCGGAGGACGTGCCCACCGCCTCCTGGTTCAACGACCACATCTGGCCGATGGAGGTCAACCTCACCGACCGCGACGTGCTGCTCGGCGCGCGCCTCGCGGTCGCCGAGATGCTGCTCGCGGGCGTGACCACGGTCGCCGACCACTACTTCTCGACCGAGCAGATCGCCACGGCGGTCGACGAGGGCGGCATGCGGGCCGTGCTCGCCCGCACCTTCTTCTCGTCGCAGGGCGCGGAGGGCCTCGACCGGAGCGCCTCCTTCGCGGCCGAGTGGGACGGCGCGGCCGGCGGGCGCATCACCACGATGCTCGGGCCGCACGCCGTCTACACCGTCGACGACGCCGACCTGGCCCGCACGGCCGAGGCCGCGCGGGCTATCGGGGTGCGGACGCACATCCACGCGTCGGAGACGATGCACCAGACGGAGTCGTCGCTCGCCCGGCGCGGGGCGACGCCGATCCAGGTGCTGCACGACACCGGCGTGCTCGACGCGGGAGCCCTGATCGCGCACGGGACGGGCATCGTCGAGAGCGACCTGCAGTGGCTGGCGCCCGTCGCCGACCGGGTCGGCGTCGCGTGCTGCGCGAAGGTCTACCAGAAGCACACGCACGGGCCCACGCCGATCCGCCTGCTGCACGACGCGGGCGTGCCGGTGGGGATCGGCACGGACGGCTGCGCGTCGGGCAACACCCTCGACGTGCTCGAGAGCACCCGCACCATGGCCCTCGTACAGAAGGCCCACACGGGCGACGCCACCTGGATGACGAGCGCCCACGCCCTCGACCTCATGACCCGCCAGGGCGCCGCCGTCATCGGGCGCGAGCACGACCTCGGGTCGCTCGCGCCCGGGTTCGCCGCGGACGTCGTGCTGATCGACCCGTGGAAGCCGCACCTCCAGCCGATGAACGACCTCGCCGCCGCGCTCGTGCTCAGCGTGCGGGCGAGCGACGTCGAGACCGTGATCGTCGCCGGCCGGGTCGTCGTCGAGCACGGCCGCCTCGTCCACGTCGACCTCGGGCCGCTGATGACCGAGATGAACGAGCGCCTGCCCGGGCTGACCGACCGGTCGCACGGCCGCACCGTGCAGACGTACGCTCCCTAGTGATGATCGACGCCGACCACACGCCCTGGCCCGACGTGGCCGCCGCCCACCGCCGCGGAGCCGGCCTCGCCGTGCTGCCCGTCGGCGCGCACGAGCAGCACGGGCCGCACCTGCCCCTCGGCACCGACACGGCCACCGCCGTCGAGGTCGCCCGCCGCCTGGCCGAGCGGCTCGACGCCGTGCTGCTGCCGCCGGTGCACTACGGCGCGACCTGGGGCACCTCGGGCTGGCCGGGCACGCTCTCGCTCTCGGCCGCGACGGTCACCGCGATCGTCGTCGACCTGGGGCGGGCGCTCGCCGCGTCGGGCGCGGGCGGCCTCGTCGTCGTGAACGGCGACTGGGGCAACCGGGCGCCGCTGCTCGTCGCGGCCCAGCAGCTCACGGAGGAGGGCGTGCTGCCCGTCGTCACGCTCGACCACCCCGGCATGGCCGAGGCGATCGACGAGGTGCGCGAGAGCGCCCCGGCGGCGCCCGGCCTGGCCCACGCGGAGGAGGTCGAGACCTCGATCATGCTGCGCCTCGCTCCCGACGACGTCCACCCCGACCGGTACGAGGCCTGCTACCCGGTGTTCCCGTCGCACTTCGGCACCGCGCCGATGCCGCTGCACCCGTTCTCGCCCAGCGGCGTGTTCGGCGACCCCGCCCTCGCGACCGCGGAGAAGGGCGAGCGGCTGCTCGCCGCGACCGTGGAGGGGTGCCTCGCCGTCCTCGACGACTTCGTCGCCGGCGTGCTCGCGGGCCGGGCGGAGGCGCGGTGAGCCCGACGTCCGTCCCCACCCTGGTCGACGTGGCCCGGGAGGCCGGGGTGTCGATCGCGACCGCCTCGCGCGTGCTCTCGGGGGCCCAGCACGTCTCGGAGGCCCGGGCCCGCGCGGTCCGGAAGGCCATCACCGAGCTCGGCTACCGGCACAACGCCGTCGCCAGCGCCCTGCGGAGCCAGCGCACCGAGACCGTCGGGCTCATCCTGCCCCGGTACACGACGGGCTTCCTCTCCGCCCTGATCGAGTCGGTCAGCGAGGCCCTCAACGAGGCCGGGCTCTCGCTGGTGCTGCGGTACTCCGCGGAGGGCGACGACCACGACGCCCGCACGGTCGAGTCGCTCCTCAGCCGACGCGTCGACGGCCTCGTCATCTGCCCCCCGACGGAGGAGGTCAGCCGTGACGCCGTCGCGGCCGCCGACCGCGTGCCCGTCGTGCAGGTGGGCCGCCACATCTTCGGCGACGGCACCGACTCGGTGGGCCTCGACGACAACCGGGCGACCGACCTGCTCGTCGGCGCCCTCGCGGACGGCGGGGCGACGGAGCTCGTGACCGTCGGCCTGTCGCCGGCCGACCCCGCCGACGCCCGACGCATCGCGGCCGTGCGGGCCTCGTGCGAGCTGCGCGGCGTGCGGTTCGACGGCGCGCGACCGGCCAGGGCCGAGCTCGCCGGCGGCGTCGCCGCCGCGAACGAGCTCGTCGCGAGCGGCGACCTCGCACGGCTCGACGCGGTGGTCTGCGCGAACGACGACGTGGCGCACGGCCTGGTCACGGTGCTCCGCCTCAACGGCGTCGACGTGCCGGGGGCCGTGCAGGTCGCGAGCCTGCTCGACGTGTCGTCGGTCGAGGGCGACGACGAGCGCGAGATCACGACGCTCCGCCACCCGTGGCCCGCCATGGGCCGGGAGGCCGTGCGGCTGCTGCTCGACGCCCTGGCGAGCGGCGACCGCGACGACTCGGGCGGCGCCCGCCGCGTCACGCTCGCGCCCCGGCTGCTGCACGGACGCTCGACCCGCTGACCGCGGCTCCGGGAGCCCGGGGGAGTCGCCCCCGCTGTCGGTCGAAAATGATGAGAGGCCTCCCCCTCCGCGAACTAATCGAGTTAGGCACGTAGGGGGCGGAAGCGCCACACGGCTGGCTAGAGGCAGCTCGTCCGGGGGCAGATCGGAGCGCCTTTGCCCGCTGAGCGACGACAGCAATTATTGAGGTTCGCGCGGGTCTTTGAACTCGTTGCACCCCGCTGTCTCGGTGGGAGTGGGTGGGTCTGTCAGCACGTTGGGTTTCTTTGCATCACGTACATCCTGAGCCGGAGATACTGACGCGCTCTCGGAAAATCTCACTCGGGCAGCCCCGTCGTTCATAGAAAGAATTCGGCGGTCCGAGCGCTCTTTCTCCAGGATCGGGCGCCCGCCGTAGAACCGCGCTTGCTGATCGTCTTCCCAAACAAAGGATTCAGTTTCGCCGTACTGATAGGCACTCGTGATCTGAGGCACTCCGCCGACGGTTCGCAAGTCGGGATTCTGGACGGCTTCTAAGACGATTTCTAGGGGCTCCCACTGGTAAGCGGGGGGTACCGCAATACCGTCAGCGACTGGCCAGAGGCCCCGCTCACGCAGTAGCTCTCGCGATCGGCCACGTGCGAATGGCGCGGCGTCTCCGAAGAAATAGATTCCGTATCGGCGATCTTCGTCCAGTTCGGACAGCCTCTTCATTTCCAGGCTGCCATCGGTCCCGTATGAATACGAATATCCTTCAAAGCGAGAACGTCGCCATGACCAACCCGCCAACACCACATCAAGTGTCGGCGTATCAGCTTTGCTCTGCGTCCTGGGGAGATCCTTCACGTGGTTGCGGCTGTCCGAATAGACGTCCTTGAGCTTTCGGGCCAGGTAGCTGATATCCGTGCGGCCACTGACGTGCCCGTCAAGCAGGGTGCAGGCATTGATCGCCTGCAGCAAGAATGCATAGGCTTCCGTCGCCGATCCCGACATAGCGATGACCGTCGCTGGCCGGGGCAAGGGGACAACCTTCGGGCAGGCGTCCCACGACTCTCCTCCGCTAAGCCTTGAGTCAGAAACGACGTTCAGTTGCCTCAGTGTTTCGTTTTTTTGAACCCAAACGGCTACGAGTGTCATGACGCAATCCTAGTGACTATTGCTCATTTTTCGGCGATCGAGCATGTGCCCCAACTGACGTAGTCCAGTGCCAAAAGTAGATTTGCGGTGTCGGATGCTGTCGATAGGTTCAGGTACCGCTGACGACAGCCTCAGAAGCGGTATCAAGGAGACCTCATCTACATCGACCCCGACACCGACCTCGTCGTCACCAGCCCGTCCGACCTCACCACCTGGGCGGCGTGCGAGTGGGCGTTCCTCCGGCGGCTCGACGCCGCCCTGGGGCGCATCGACCGGATCGACGCCGTGTCGGACGCCATGCTCGACCGGACGGCGCGGATGGGCGACGACCACGAGGTGCGCTTCCTCGAGCAGCTGCGCGCGAGCCACGAGGTGGTCGAGTTCGAGCGCCCGTCCCGGGAGGGCTACCCGGCGGCGGCCGCGGCCGCCGAGCAGGCGATGCGCGACGGCGTGCCGGTGCTCTACCAGGCGACGTTCCACGACCCGACCTTCATCGGCTTCTCCGACTTCCTCGTGCGCAACGACGCCGGCGAGTACGAGGTCTACGACACCAAGCTCGCCCGGCACGCGAAGATCCCCGCTCTGCTCCAGCTCGCGGCCTACGCCGAGCAGATCGCGGCACTAGGGGTGCCGGTGGGGGCGCAGGTGCACCTCGTGCTCGGCGACGGGTCGCGGTCGACGCACGAGCTCGCCGACATCGCCCCCGTGCACCGGGCCCAGCGGTCTCGGCTGCGCGACGCGGTCGAGCGACGGCAGCGCGCCTCCTCGGCCCTGCCCTGGGGCGCACCCGGGGTGACGGCCTGCGGCCGGTGCTCGCAGTGCGCGGCGCAGGTCGAGGCGCACCGCGATCTCGTGCTCGTCGCCGGCCTCAGCCTCGGGCAGCGTGCCGCGCTGATCGCGTCGGGCGTCGACAGCATCGACGCCCTCGCCCGGAGCACGGGCAGCGTGCCGGGCGTGGGCGGGGCAGCCCTGTCGCGGCTGCGCGCCCAGGCGCAGCTGCAGGTCGCGAGCGAGGGCGGCGTGCCCGAGGTGCGTCTCGTCGACCCCGGGGCGCTCGCGGCGATCCCCGCCCCCGACGACGGCGACGTGTTCTTCGACTTCGAGGGCGACCCGCTGTACACGGAGGGCGACGGCGGCACCTGGGGCCTCGACTACCTCTTCGGGCTGGTCGACGTCGAGGCTCGCTCGACCGCCTTCTGGGCGCACGACCTGCGGGCCGAGCGGCAGGCGCTCGTCGACTTCCTGGCCTTCGTGCGGGAGCGACGGGCGGCGCACCCGGGCATGCACGTCTACCACTACGCCTCCTACGAACGGACCCACCTGCTCTCGCTCGCGGCCCGGCACGGCGTCGGAGAGGAGGAGGTCGACGACCTGCTGCGCGACGGTGTGCTCGTCGACCTCTACCCGGTGGTGCGCAAGGCGCTCGTCGTCGGCTCGCGCAGCTACTCGATCAAGAAGCTGGAGCCGCTCTACATGGGCGGCGACCTCCGCGACGGCGACGGGGTCCTCAACGGCGCCGACAGCATCACCGCCTACGTCGAGGCGATCGCGGCGGTGCGGGCCGGCGACCCGGCCGGGCAGGCGCGGCTCGACCAGGTCGCCGACTACAACGAGTACGACTGCCGGTCGACGCTCCGGCTGCGCGACTGGCTGCTGTCGTTCGTGCCGCCCGGGTCGACGACCGACGAGGCGGTCGCCCTGGTCGACGACGAGCGCGTGCGCGCCGAGCCCGACCCGGTCTTCGTCGAGCTGTCGGCCCTGCTCGCCGACGTCGACCCGCTCGACCGCACGCCCGACCAGACTGCCCTCGCGCTCGCGGCGGCCGCGATCGACTACCACCGGCGCGAGGCGAAGACGTTCTGGCAGGAGCACTTCGGGCGGCTCCGTGACCCGCTCGACGAGTGGGCCGACACGCGGGACGTGTTCGTCGTCGAGCAGGCCGAGGTGGTCCGCGACTGGGAGAAGCTGCCGCGCGCCCGCACCCTGTCGCGCGACCTGCGGCTGAGGGGCTCGCTCGCGCCCGGCAGCCGGTTGACGCCCGGGGGAGCGCCGCACCTCGTCTACGACGCCCCGCTGCCTCCCTCGATCACGGCGTCGGGGCCGGGCCTGCGCGGCGCGACGTCGCGGGTCGCGGTGCTCGACGTCGACGCCGACCACGACGGCGTCGTGATGCTCGTGAAGGAGTCGCTGCCCGGGGGCGCCGACCCGCACGAGGCGTTCCCGCTCGCGATCACGCCGGCGGCGCCCCCGCGCGCGGCCCCGCAGCCCGCGGCGATCTCCGAGTGGGGTCGCTCGGTGCTCGACGACCTGCCCGCCTTCGTCGACGACGCGGCGCTCGACCTGCTGCGTCGAGTCCCCCCGCGGGGCGGGGTCGTGCCCGTCGACGGCGACGACACCGTCGGCGCCGTCACGGCGACGCTGCTCGGCCTCGACCGGTCGTACCTCGCCGTGCAGGGCCCGCCCGGCACGGGCAAGACCTACGTCGGGTCGACGGTCGTGGCGCGGCTGGTGCGGCAGCACGGCTGGCGCGTGGGCGTCGTCGGCCAGTCGCACGCGGTGGTCGAGAACTTCCTGGAGGCGGTGGTCGGCAAGGGCGTCGACCCCGCGCTGGTCGTCAAGGTGCCGAAGAGCGGAGCGAGTGCGGAGGCGGTCGAGGCCGCCGCGTGGACGCCCGTGAAGAACGGGGCCGGCCTGGCCGAGTTCCTCACCGGCCCGGGCGAGACCGGCGGAGTCGTCGGGGGCACCGCCTGGACCTTCGCCAACCCGGACTACGTCGCGCGGCACTCGCTCGACCTGCTCGTCGTCGACGAGGCCGGTCAGTTCTCGCTGGCGCCGACGATCGCGTCGGCCGTCGCCGCGCAGCGCCTGCTGCTGCTCGGCGACCCGCAGCAGCTGCCGCAGGTCAGCCAGGGATCGCACCCCGAGCCCGTCGACACGTCGTCGCTCGGCTGGCTCGCCGACGGGCACGACGTGCTGCCGCCGGAGCTCGGCTACTTCCTGTCGCGGACGTACCGGATGCACCCCGCCGTGACGGCGCCGGTGTCGCGGCTCTCGTACGAGGGCGCGCTCGAGTCGCGGGCGCCCGAGCGGCACCTCGAGGGCGTCGAACCCGGGCTGCACGCCGTACCGGTCGAGCACGCGGGCAACACGACGTCGTCGATCGAGGAGGCCGAACGCGTGGTCGACCTCGCGCGGTCGGTCGTCGGTCGGGAGTGGTCGGACGAGCACGGCACGCGTCGGCTGACGGACGACGACGTGATCGTCGTCGCGCCGTACAACGCGCAGGGCGCCGTGATCCGCGAGGCGCTCGACGCCGCCGGCCTGACCGGCACGACGGTCGGCACCGTCGACCTCTTCCAGGGGCGGGAGGCGGTGGTCGCGATCGTCTCGCTGGCCGCGTCGAGCGCCGCCGACATCCCGCGCGGCCTGGACTTCCTGCTCATGCCCAACCGGCTCAACGTCGGCATCAGCCGCGCGCAGTGGGCGGCGTACCTCGTGCACTCGTCCGCGCTCGCCAGCTCGATGCCCACGTCGATCGCGGGGCTCGGCACGCTGTCGCGGTTCATCGAGCTGGTCGAGCGGCGCTGACGCGCGCGCGGGGCGGAGCGGCGTGCGCCGTGCTGGCCCGCGGGCGGCGCGCGCCGTGCTGGCCTGCGGGTGTCCCGCGGGCGGCGCGCGCCGCTCCGGCCCGTGGGACACCCCGTTCTCGCACGGGAACCCCGCCGCGGCAGGGTTCCCCTGCAAGAACAGGGTTCATCTCGGCGAGCGGCCGACCGCGGCCGAGCGCCGCGGCGATGCCCTAGCTCGGTGCCCCGTCGGGCCTCGGCGTCACACGTAGTTCTTGATCGAGGCGCGGATGGCGTCTGCGTGCTCGTAGATCTCGTCCAGGGAGTCGATGGGCAAGCGCGTCTCGGCCTTCTCGGCGTCGAACACGCCGAGGTACTTCTGCTTCTTGCCGTTGAAGTGAAGACGAGCGATCGGCTTCCGGTTGTTGTCATCGAGCAGGATCGCGAAGTACGACTTCGAATCGCGGTGCGCCACCCGTTGCGGCTTGACCTCGCTACAGGCGATGGCCTTGACGATCTGGTAGCCCTCGAGCTCCTCGAGCGTCGTCTCGATCTCGGTGTCGCGGTCGAGATCGGCCTCGACCACGGCTTCGCTGCTGATGGCGTCGGCGGACGTCTCGATCGGCGCCGAGGGGAAAGCCGTGGAGCCCAGGGCAGTCTTGAGGCGGTCGTTCACCTGCTCGTTCAGGAACTGCTTGGAAGCTTTCGTCACGAGGCTCGTGAACTGTTCGCGGACCTTCTGCGTGTAGCTGCCTTCGTAGACGCGGGTGGCGAAGAACTTGATCCACTCGTCCGTCGGCTCGCGGAACTGGGCTGCGATCGCCCTCTTCAGCTGGCCCACGTACTTGAGTTCCTCGGCCGCGCTGATGACCGAGTCGAGATCGAAGACGTCCTTGGTGAGCTTGCTCAGCTCAGGGAGCAGGGTCTCGTCGATGTCAGAGAGATCGAGCACCAGGAACGGCTTATCGTCCATGCGATTGGGTGCGTCGAGGTCTGTGTAGAAGTGGTACGACTCGCCATTGGTCAACACCGCGATGCGAGCGTTGGTGACGGCGAAGTAGCGGAACAGCTGCGAAGCATGTTCGATCTTGAGAGGTTCCGTCGACTTCTTGCACTCGATGAGGATCTGTACTTCACCGTCGCGCATGATCGCGTAGTCGATCTTCTCGCCCTTCTTCACGCCGACGTCGGCGGTGAACTCCGGGACGACCTCGAGCGGGTTGAAGACGTCGTACCCGAGGATGGTCGAGATGAAGGGCATGATGAAGGCGTTCTTCGTCGCTTCCTCAGTCTGGATCGCCTCCCTCTGGTTCTTGACCTTGAGCGCGAGGGCTGCGAGACGTTCGGCGAAATCCACGAGTACTCCCTTGTGACAGTTGCTCAAACTCTAGGGGCGCGCGTGTGCGGTCAGCGGTCAGACAGGTCGTTGATGCGTCCCCAGTTCTAGGGCCTCAGCTTCCTCGTCACCCTCGTCGTGTCGGGCGTCCGCCGCCGCGCGCCGCAGCACCGCCTCCACGGCGTCGATCGCCTCGGCCGGGGGCGTGTGCTCCCACACCCGGACGACCGCCCACCCCGCCGAGCTGAGCTCGTGGTCGTGGGCGACGTCGCGCCGCCGGTTGGCGAGCAGCTTGGCGTGCCAGTAGGCCGCGTTCGCGATCGGCAGGTGCGTGTGCTCGACGCAGAAGTGCCAGAAGCAGCCGTCGACGAAGACGGCGACGCGGAGGCGCGGGAAGAGCAGGTCGGGGCGACACCGTGAGACCCCCGCCACGGGGCGGTCCACGAAGTACAGCCAGCCCCTCGCGTGCAGCCCGCGTCGCAGAGCGAGCTCGGGGCGCGTGTCACGACGGCGGATCCGGCTCATGCGGCGCCGGGTCTCGTCGTCAGACTCGAAGTCGCCCGTGGCCGGACGCGGCAGGCTGGTCAGGCCGAGCCCCCACGTGCCGCCTCTCGCCGCTCCTCCCGCTCGGCGCGCCGCACTCGCGCCTGCTCGCAGGCGAGGCAGTCGCAGCCGCGCGGGTGCCGGCCGTGGATGACCGCCGCGACGGGCAGCCCCTCGTCGTGGTCGCAGAAGCTGAACCGCGGGAAGGTGCACGCGAAGCCCTCGTCGTCGTACACCACGGTGCCGAGCAGCTCGTAGTCGGCCAGCTCGGGGGCGGCCCTCAGGGCCTCGTCGTCGAGGTGGCGCTGCCAGCTCTCGTCGACCGGAGCGACCGTCGGCGACCACCACGCGAAGACGAGCCACCTCACCGCGAAGAGGTCGCTGCAGTCGAGCGCCGCGGCGATGGCCTCCCTCTCGTCGGCGGGGCGGCCGCGCATGTCGGGCGTCACCTGCACCAGGTACTGCACCCGGAGGTCGCGGTCGAGGGTGAGCAGCCACAGCGGGCTGTCGTGGGGCCCGTGCTCGCCCCGTGCCCGGCTCTCGTGGACGGTCGGCATCAGGATCTGGTGGAGGTCGTACCCGGCTTCGATGATCATGCGGCGACGGTAGGGCGGGAACGAGGCCGAGCCGGGGGCGTCGGGGACGGCTTGTGGGTGCAGGCCCGCGACTCCTCTCGGGGGAGGGGCGGGTGACCTCCGCGGACGCCGTGAGGTGGAGAAACGGACCGATCGTTCCGCGGGGACCGAGATGCCGTTAGCGTGGGGCCCGTGGAGTACTCGATGGAGGTGGGGGCATCTCGGACGTCACCGCCGACGTCACGAGGGAGCTCGACGAGGCCTCGGGGGCGATCGACGGGGCGCTGACGGCGGCCGACGACGCCCTGGGGACGGTGAGCGCCGAGGGCGGGTTCGCCGCAGCCCTGCGCAGAGCGGCAGAGGGCCGACGGACGACGGACGACGGACGACGGGACCGAACCTCGTGGCTCGTGCCGGGGAGTACGCATCGAGAAGGGAACGGCGCCATGAAGCTCACGGCACTCTCGCCGTCGCGGGGGCTCATGCTGTCGCTGGGCTCCGCGGTCCTGATCGTCACGACCCTCGTCGCGTGCACGTCGCAGGGAGAGGGCGAGATGAACCAGGACCTCACGGTCGACCAGGCCAAGGCCAAGGCCGAGACCCAGGCCCTGGAGATCAGCGTGGCGGACGCCCTTCCTCCCGGAGAGGTCCTGTCGACGGAGCAGAAGCCCGACGGAGTCCTGTTGTCGTGCTCTGAGACGACGTACCAGTGGACAGGACGCACGACCTTCCAGCTCGACGGCAGCCGCTCCGAGCACGACGTCCTCGACGCCGTCGCGACCGGCTTCACGTCCCAGGAGGGCTTCCGGTCGACGGTCGACGACAACGGAGAACGCGAGCGCATCCTCGTCTCCGGGCCCGAGGGTCTGGCGTTCGTCGCCCGGGTCAGCGACGCGGACGAACTCCACGTCGCGTCCGCGTCCCGCTGCTTCCTGCTCCGCGACGATGAATCGGTCCACGACACCTACTGATGCCGGCTGCTGCCGGTCGAACGACGGCGAGGACCGCGAGTCGCCGTCCGGCACGGACTGGCCGGGCCCCGCGCCCACCCGTCGTAGGCTCGTCTCCATGGGTCTCTTCTCGCGCCGCACGTCAGTCCGACCCGCGGAGGCGCCCCCGAGCACGGAGTCGCAGGCTGACGAGGTCGGCCCCGCGCAGGCCAGCCGCGCCGAGACCGAGGTGACGGAGGCTGGGCAGCCGACCCGCGACTCCTCGGGGCCCGTCGTCCACACCGCCCTGCAGCAGGCCCTGACCGGGTGGGGGCGGGAGAAGAACTCCGTCACGCTGGGCGCCGTCATGGCCGAGCTGACCGCCGGCCAGCTGCTGGTCGACCTCACGCGCTCGACCCTCGCCGACCCCGCCGCGGGGCCCCAGCACGGCGACGTCGTCGCCATCGCTCACCAGACCGACAACGCCGGCAAGCGCCTCCTGCTCGCCTTCACCAGCGCCGACCGCCTCGCCCGCTACCGCGACGGGGAGACCCCCGTGCCGTTCGCCCAGCCCGCGGCCGTCGTCGTCGACCAGGCCGTGCGTGAGTACGAGGGGCTCGCCCTCGACCCCGGCACCCCCGAGACGCAGTTCATCGCCTACTCAGACGAGCTCCGCCGGGGCCTCGGCGACGACGTCACCGCCTCCGTCCCCGTCGCGCGGGCGCTCGCCGAGCGCACCATCGCCTGGCCCGACATGCTCGAGCTGCTCCGCACCTCGCCGTCGCTGTACGTCGCCGAGGTCGAGCAGCGCGACCCGGAGGGCGAAGCCACCTCGACCGTCGTCGCCACGGCCACCGGCGAGCAGGGCGAGACCTGGTCGGTCGTCCACGCCACCCCGGCGGCCGCCTGGGCCTGGGCGCCCGGCTCCACGGCCCGGGCGGTCTCGTTCGCCGACCTGGCCGGCGTGGCGCTCGCCGAGGGGCACGCCGGCGTCGTCGTCGAGCCGGGGGAGCGCTCCGTCGCCGTCACGCCCGACGAGCTGCGCGCCCTCGCCGACCGCTGACCTCGCCCCCGGGGCCGTCCGGGACGATCGCGGGCCCCGGCGCGGCCGGACGGGGGGAGTCGCGGGTCGCCCCGCCGACACCCGTCGCCTCGCCGAGGGCGTTCCCCCAGCACGCCCTCGCTAACGTCGACGCAGACGAAGGAGGTGTGCCGTGCTCGACCCCGAGAGCTTCGTCGCCGTCCTCCTCATGATCGCCGGGCTGGTCGCCCTCGCGGTCGGCGTGCCGCTCGTCGCGTCGTTCCTCATCGACGGCGTCGTCGCGATGATCCGCGGTCGCGGGCTGCGCGTCTTCGGGCTCGCCGCCGTCGGCACGCTGCTCACCGCGATCGCCGGGGTCGTCCTGCTCGTCGTGTCGCGCCTCCTCACGCAGGACCCGGCCGGCCTCGGGTCGACCGAGAGCGGGCTCGGCGGCGTGCTCATCTGGCTGGCGCCCGCCATGTGCGTGCTCGGCGTCGTGCAGAGCGTGCGACGGCTGACCGGGCGCCGACAGGGCTGACGGCGGCGCTGACGCCGGAGGCCGGCGCTCGTCAGCGCCGCGGCGCCGGGGAGAGCGCGAAGACGACCGCCGCGACGACCGTGAGGGCCGCCGCGACCGGCACGAGCGGCGAGACGCCGTCGCCGAACGCCCCGACGACGCCGCCCGGTCGGCCGTAGCCGACGACGACCTCGCCGATCGCGAGCAGCACCAGGGCGAAGGCTGCTCCGAGCAGGCTCACCCGCCCCAGGTCGTGACGTCGCTGCCCGCCGTCGTCGTCTCCGGCCAGGTCGGGGCGACGGAGTCGCATCCTGGCCCACAGCACGAGGGCCACCACCCCGAGCAGCAGCGGCACGACGCTGCCGATGGTGAGCGTCGTCTGCACGACGCCGAACAGGGCGCCCGTGCCGGTGGGGCCGGACGGTGCAGCAGCGAGGAGGGGGACCACGGGTACTCCAGGGCGACGTGACGGACGGACGGACGGCCGGTCGGGGCCGGGACGACGGACGGCGCCCGTCGCAGTCACCTGCGAGCGGGCGCCGTCCGGGGAGGCGGAGCCGAGCCTACGAGTGGCGCGGCTTGCGGGGGCGCTCGTCGCGGTCGTCGCGACGGGGCGCACCGGAGCCGCCGCCACGGCGGTCGGGCTTGATCTCGATGAGCACGCCGCTGATGCGGGTGTCGACGAGACGGTCGAGCATCTCCTTGCTGACGTCCGAGGCGAGCTCGACGACGGAGAAGTCGGGGCGGATCTGGATCGCGCCGAAGTCGTCACGGCTGAGGCCGCCCTCGTTGGCGAGGGCGCCGACGATCTGGCGGGGCTCGACGCGCTGACGACGACCGACCTCGATGCGGTAGGCCGTCATCGGCTTCGACGTGCGGGGGCCGCGGTCGCGCTCGGGGCGCGAGCCACGGTCGTCGCGGTCGAAGCGGCCGCCCCGGTCGTCGCCGCCGCGGTCGTCACGAGCGGGACGGTCGTCACGCTCGCGCCGGGCCGGTCGCTCGTCTTTCGGGTCGAGCAGCAGCGGCGTCTCGCCCTGGGCGACCACGGCGAGGGCGGCGGCCACGTCGGCCTCCGGCACGTCGTGGTGCTCGACGTAGTGGCCGATGATGTCGCGGAAGGCGGCGATCCGGCTCTCCTGGGCCAGCGCCTCCGTGATCTGGTCGTCGAAGCGCGCGAGACGCGTGACGTTGACGTCCTCCAGCGTGGGCAGCTGCATCTGCGTCAGCGGCTGACGCGTGGCCTTCTCGATCGCGCCGAGCAGGCGACGCTCGCGGGGCGTGACGAAGCTGATCGCCGCGCCGCTGCGCCCGGCACGGCCGGTGCGGCCGATGCGGTGCACGTACGACTCGGTGTCGATCGGCAGGTCGTAGTTGACGACGTGGCTGATGCGGTCGACGTCGAGACCACGGGCCGCGACGTCGGTCGCGACGAGGATGTCGAGCTTGCCGCTCTTGAGCTGGTTGACCGTGCGCTCGCGCTGGGCCTGCGCCACGTCGCCGCTGATGGCGGCGGCGGAGTAGCCGCGGGCCCGCAGCTTCTCGGCGAGGGTCTCGGTCTCGTTCTTCGTGCGGACGAAGATGATCATGCCCTCGAAGTTCTCGACCTCGAGGATGCGCGTGAGGGCGTCGACCTTCTGCGGGTACGACACCATCAGGTAGCGCTGCGTGGTGTTCGCCGAGGTCGTGGTCTTCTGCTTGACCGTGATCTCTTCGGCGTCGTTGAGGTACTGCTTCGAGATGCGACGGATCTGGGGCGGCATCGTCGCGGAGAAGAGCGCGACCTGCTTGTCGTCGGGGGTGTCGGCGAGGATCGTCTCGACGTCCTCCGCGAAGCCCATCTTGAGCATCTCGTCGGCCTCGTCCAGCACGAGGTACTTGAGCTCGGAGAGGTCGAGCGTGCCCTTCGCGAGGTGGTCCATGATGCGGCCGGGCGTGCCGACGACGACGTGGACGCCGCGACGGAGCGCGCTCAGCTGGACGCCGTAGGCCTGGCCGCCGTAGACGGGGAGCACGTGGACGCCGCGCATGCCGGAGGCGAACTGCTCGAACGCCTCGCACACCTGGAGCGCGAGCTCACGGGTGGGGGAGAGCACGAGCGCCTGCGGCTTCTTGGCCGAGACGTCGAGGCGGCTGAGGATCGGCAGCGCGAAGGCGGCCGTCTTGCCGGTGCCCGTCTGGGCGAGCCCGACGACGTCGCGACCCGACAGGAGGGTGGGGATGGTGGCCGCCTGGATGGCGGAGGGGGTCTCGTAGCCGATCTCCTTCACGGCCTTGAGGACGGCATCGCTGAGCCCCAGGTCGGAGAAGGTCGGCGCAGAGTCGGGGGTGTCGGCGTCGATCTCGTCGCGCGTTTCGGTGGGGCTCATCCTGCAAGGGTAGAGGGTCGACGTCCTGATCGACACCGGGGCGTGCCGGGAGATCGGGGCGGACTGTACTCCAGCGCCCCGATCCGCGGCCCGGGCGGGCCCGGCCGGGCCCGCCCGGGCCGCGATCGGGCCCGACCGGGTCAGTTCTCGCAGCCCACCCCGTCACCGTCGCGGTCGAGGTGGCTGGCGTAGCCGGGCTGGCCCGCCCTGATCGGCGCGGCACCCGCGGCCCGGACGGCGTCGCAGTTCTTGTAGTACGTGCTGCTGGGGGCGGCGACGGGCGCGGGAGCGGCCGCGGCCCGGGCTGCCTCGGCCTGCGCGGCGGCCGCGGCAGCAGCCGCAGCGGCTGCCTGCTCGGCGGCGACGCGGTCGGCCTCGGCCTGGGCCGCCGCAGCCTGCTCGGCCGCGACGCGCTCGGCCTCGACCCGCGCGGCCTCCGCGGCCGCGTCGGCCTCCGCCTTCGCCGACGCGGCGGCCTCGGTCGTCTCGCGCTTGCGCTGGTCCTCTGCGGCCTTCGCCGCGGCGATCCGCTCCTTCTCCTCCTTCGCGTCGTCCGCACGCTCCTCCTCGGCCGTGGCCTGCCCGCTCGAGCTGGCACCGACCAGCGACGCGGGGCCGGAGGCGTCGGCGACGTCCTCCGAGCTGGGGGCGACGACGCCGCCGACCATCAGCGCCGCCAGAGCCACGACGGCCGTCAGCGCCCCGGCGCGGCGCGACCTGAGGCCGAGCAGGCTGCGCCGACCGGTGGCGAAGGTCCAGACGCCGAAGAGGAGGAGCAGGAGCCCCGCGATGATCAACAGGCCGCTGACGCCGCTGGACAGGGCGACGATCAGGAGGAGCAGCGCGATCAGCGCGAGCACGACGTGTCGCACGCCCAGTCGTCGTCGGGTGGGCAGACCGGTCTTGGGGTCGAGGGCAGGCATGGTTCTCCGGAGGTCGTGATCGGTCGGGTCACGTCGGGGCCCCTCGGGGAGGCGCGGCTCGGGTCAGCCGCGGACGACGCGCAGTCGTGAAGCTAACTCAGATCACACCCCGGCCCGACCCCCACAAGGGGGGCTTGGTGGGAGCGGGCGTGCTCTGATCACCGCAGGCGCAGCAGGAGGGTGTCGGAGTCGCCGTCGCGGCCCGCGGGGACGAAGCCGCGGTGCTCGTAGAGGGCACGCGCCGGGTCGTTGCCGTCCTCGACCGAGAGGCTCAGGCCGGGCAGGCCGGCCTCGCGCGCGTCGGCGACGAGGGCGTCGAGCAGCTGCCCGCCGAGACCGCGACCACGGTGCGCGGGCGCCACGCCCATGCTGAGCTCGGGGACGTCGTCGGCGACCCAGCCGTAGCCGCGGTCGCGTTCGTCGAAGGTCCGCCACCAGGCGGCACCGGCAGGGTGCCCGTCCACGACCGCCACGCGTCCGGCGTCACCGGCCCGCGGCCAGCCCGCCACGTAGTGCCAGATCTCGGGCCTCTGACGGAGGCCCGCGCGGTCGAGGCCGTCGGGCTGGCCCCGCCACGTGAAGGCCTGGAACAGCACCTCGGCCAGGAACTCGGCGTCGTCGGCCGTCGCGGCACGGAGCTGGGTGGTCACGAGCGCCTCCTGGGGGTCCGGCCGCGCCGCGGTGCACGACCGACGCCAGGCTAGCGACCCCGCTGCCCGGCCCGGCCGGACACGTCCCGGGCGGGACGAACCACGTCCTCGCAGGGGAACCACGCCGCGGCGTGGTTCGCAGGCCAGGACGTGGTGCCTGACGACCAGCCCGGCCCGGGCCGCTTGCCCGCGGGCTGCCGCCGCCGCCGGGCGTCGCGCCGCGCGCTCAGGTCGGCGGGACGGGCGGCACGGCCGGCGCCGGCGGCACGATCGCGATCGGCGACGTGTCGAGCCGCTGCGACTGCACGACGACGCGCTTCGTGCGACGGCGCAGGTAGCGGCGCGCGCCGGGCGTCGCGAGGAGGCTGCCGAGCACGAGCCCGGCGCCGATCGCGAGCGTCGTCGACATCGAGGCGACGAAGTCGACCGCCGCGCCGTCGGTGCCCGCCATGAAGTTGAGCAGCGCCGACGCCACCGCCAGCGAGGGCAGCAGCGAGCCGCAGAACGCCGGCACCGCGATCGCCGTCGCCGAGACCCGCAGCCGCGCCGCGACCACCGTGCTGAGCGCCCCGAGCAGCACCGCGACGAGGAAGGTCGCGCCGAGCAGCGGCAGCCCGAGCTGCTTCAGCCCCCAGAGCGACACGGTGCCGACGATCGCGACCCCGATCGCGACCGGCATCACGCGCGCGTTGGCGCCCTGCGTCACCGCGGTGGCCGCGGCGGCGAAGAACGTGGTGATGAGCAGCAGCCAGATCGGCAGCGACCGCAGGGTGATGTCGGTCGGGTCGACCTCGAGCGCGACGCCCGAGGTGAGCGCGAGGCCGCCGGGGATCCCCACGACGATGCCCGCCACGATCAGCACGATCACGAGGGCACGCGACACGGCCATGGCCCGGAACCCCGAGATGGCGTCCTGCGCCCAGGTGACGATCGTCACGTGGGGCAGGATGAGCACGACCACCGCGGCCACCATCGCCGCCGCGCTGCCCGCCGGCATCGCCCCCGCCCAGATCGCGAGGGTGCCGAGGGCGGCGACGCAGGCCGACTGCAGCACGACCGCGAAGAACTGCGGGATCCCCTTGCGCGCGAGCCAGCGCCCCAGCGTCATGACGCCGATCATCAGGACGAAGGCCCCGACGGCGCCGACGATCGAGCCGCCGGCCTGCAGCGAGACCGAGACGCCGAAGAGGCCCATGGCCCCGTCGGTGATCCACGACGGCCACCGCGGCGGCGACTGCAGCACCTCGACCAGGCCCTCGACGGCGCTCGTCATGTCGCGGTCGTCGTGCAGCAGCTCGTCGACGATCTGGTAGACGAGCGACAGCCGGTGCAGGTCGCTGCCCTCCGCGCTCACCACGCGCATCTTGACGAGCGGCGGACCCTCGGCCGGCGCGTACTGCAGCGTGATCGCGGTGCCCGTGATGTCGAGCTCGAGCGGGGCGAGGTTCCACTTGGTGCTGACGGCGACGATGGCCACCTCGACCGTGCGGACGTCGGCGCCGGAGGCGAGCATCACCTCGCCGAGGTCGAGGCAGAAGTCGACGATCTGGCGGGGCGAGTAGAGGTCGCCGAGCCGGCCGTGCTGCGGGGTCGTGCCCTCGTAGATGGTGCCGCGCAGGCGGGCGCGGACGTCGCGCATCTCCTGCGGGTTGACCCGGCGGCGGCGCTGCCGGGCCGGGCGGGCGGCGGGCTTGCCCGCGGGTGAGGCGGCCTCCCGGCGCGGGGGCGGCGGCGCTGACGGGTCGCGGAGCGGCGCGCCCGCGGCCGGGGTCACCGCGGTCGCGGGCGAGGGCGCGGTCGTCTCGGGCGCGACCGGCCGCGGCGGCGGGTCGTACGCGCGGGGGCCGTCGCTCACGGCCGGGCCCCCGAGGAGGCGCGGGTCGGGCCGCCGAGGCCGGCGAGGGTCGTCGAGGTGGTGCTCAGCGCGATCAGCGCTCCGTTCGGTCGGGCGACCGAGCGGATCGGTCTGGCGGGTCGGCCCGGGGGCGTCCCTCCACTGTAAGCGCGACCGGGGGACGGCCCGTGGACCGTGGGGCGGCCGGTCGGGCGACGCGCCCGGGCGGGGCTGTGGGGGAACACGGAGCGGCGCCGCGTACTTTCACGACACGTGACCGACAACACGACCACCCCCACGACCACCGGCCCGTCGACCGAGGGCGAGGCGGGGCCCGGCCCCGCCCGCGCCTCCGGCGAGGCCGACCTCACCGCGCTCGTCGTCGGCGCCAGCGGCATCACGGGCACCGCGCTCGTCGAGGCGCTCACGCGCGACGGGTGGGAGGTCCTCGCGCTCTCGCGCCGCGCCTCCTCCGCCCCCGGCGTGCGCGGCGTCGCCGCCGACCTGCGCAGGGCGGAGAGCCTGGCCGAGGCGCTCCGCGACGAACGGCCGACGCACGTCTTCTTCACGGCATGGTCGCGACAGGAGACCGAGGCCGAGAACATCGCCGTCAACGCCGGCATGGTGCGCGACCTGCTCGCGGCCCTGGCGCACGCGCCCCTTCAGCACGTCGCCCTCGTCACCGGCCTCAAGCACTACCTCGGGCCGTTCGAGGCGTACGCGGCCGGCGAGATGCCCGACACGCCCTTCCACGAGGAGGAGCCGCGGCTCGACACCCCGAACTTCTACTACGCGCAGGAGGACGAGCTGTTCGCGGCCGCCGAGCGCCAGGGCTTCACCTGGTCGGTGCACCGCTCGCACACGGTGATCGGCTACGCCGTCGGCAACGCCATGAACATGGGGCTGACCGTCGCGGCCGCCGCCACGCTCAGCCGAGAGCTCGGCCTGCCCTTCACCTTCCCCGGCAGCGAGACGCAGTGGAACTCGCTCACCGACATGACCGACGCGGGCCTGCTCGCCGACCACATGGTCTGGGCCGCCACCGACCCGGCCGGCGCCGACGAGCCGTTCAACGTCGTCAACGGCGACGTGTTCCGGTGGCGCTGGATGTGGCCGCGCCTCGCCGAGCACCTCGGCGTCGACCCCGCCCTCGTGCAGGGCTACGAGGGGGCGCCGCGCCCCTTCGAGCAGCAGTTCGCGGGGCGGGAGGCCGACTGGGCCGAGATCGCCGGGCGCCTCGGCCTGGCGGAGGCCGACCTCTCCCGGGTCGCCTCGTGGTGGCACACCGACGCCGACCTCGGCCGCGAGATGGAGGTCGTGACCGACATGGGCAAGAGCCGCGAGGCCGGCTTCCTCGGCTTCGTCCGCACCGAGACCGCCTTCGCCCGGCTCTTCACCCGCTACCGCGAGGCGCGCCTCATCCCGTAGCCCCGCGCTCCGGCGGGCCCGGCCGGCCTCGGCCGACCACCGGCCCGGCCCGGCTGCACGATGTGCACGACCGCCGTGCCGAGGCCGCGGCACGCCCATATACTCGGCGGGTGCCCGGGCCGACGGCCGGGGCACCCCGTGGGGGCCCGGGCCCGCACGGTCACGAGCAGGCCGGCACGACCGGCCGAGGGGGAGTCGCCAGGTGTTCTTCAAGACGTTCGCGGGGTCGCTGGTCGTCACGGTGCTGGCCCTCGCGGTGGGCTTCGTCTACGGCGGCGTCGAGGCGCTGATCCTGGTCGCGGTGCTCGGCATCCTCGAGATCAGCCTCAGCTTCGACAACGCGGTGGTCAACGCCCGCATCCTCGAGCGCATGAGCGCCTTCTGGCAGAAGATGTTCCTCACCGTGGGCATCCTCATCGCGGTGCTCGGCATGCGGATCCTCTTCCCACTGCTGATCGTCGCCGTCACGGCCCAGCTGAACCCGGTCGAGGCGATCCGCCTCGCGCTCGAGCAGGGCAGCATCGAGGAGCCCGGCACCTACGCGTACATCCTCAACGACGCGCACCCGCAGATCGCGGCCTTCGGCGGGATCTTCCTGCTCATGCTCTTCCTCGACTTCATGTTCGAGGACCGCGACATCCGCTGGCTGAAGATCCCCGAGCTCGCGTTCGCCTGGGTCGGCAAGCTGAGCAGCGCCTCCGTCGTCATCGGCCTCGTCGCCCTCGTCGTCGCCTCCCTCGCGGCGGGCGAGAAGCAGGCCGTCGTGCTCGTCGCCGGCGCGCTCGGCATGGTCGCGTACTTCCTCGTCACGGGCCTCGGCGCGCTGTTCGACGTGTCGGACGACGACGACGACCAGGACATCGACCCCGAGGAGGTCGCCGCACGCGCCGAGCGCATCAGCGCCGGTGGGCCGCGCAACACCGGCGGCAAGGTCGTGGGCCGGGCGGCCTTCCTGCTCTTCCTCTACCTCGAGGTCATCGACGCGTCGTTCTCGTTCGACGGGGTCATCGGCGCGTTCGCCATCACGAGCGACCCCATCCTCATCGCGCTCGGCCTCGGCCTCATCGGCGCGATCTTCGTCCGCTCGCTCACGGTCTTCCTCGTCCGGGCCGGCACGCTCGACGACTACGTCTACCTCGACCACGGCGCCCACTGGGCCATCGGCGCGCTGGCCACGATCCTGCTCGTGTCGATCAGCGTCCACGTCAACGAGGTCGTCACGGGACTCATCGGGGTCGTCTTCATCCTCGCCGCGTTCGCGTCGTCGCTGGTGCGCAACCGGCGCGTGGCGCGCGAGGAGGCGGCGGAGGCGCCGGTCACCGCCTCCCGCTAGCGGGCTCCGGGTGCCGTTCCGCGCCTCCCCGGTCACAGGGCTCCGACAGCTGCTCCATCGCCCGCGGTCAGCACCAGCCCAGGTCGTTCGGACAGGATGTCACCAGTCACACAGGCAACGAACAGGAGGAGCGGGCCTCGCGGCAGCTCTCCACCACGATCATCGAAGGAGAACATCATGGGTCTGAGCTTGCAGAAGGGCCAGTCGCTGAGCCTCAAGAAGGCCGACGGCGGCCAGCTGTCGAAGGTGCGCCTCGGCCTCGGCTGGGACAGCGCGACGCCGGCCAAGAAGGGCTTCTTCGGCGGCCTCAAGAAGGAGGCCGACGTCGACCTCGACGCCTCGGCGATCTTCTTCGACGCGAACGGCGCGGTGCTCGACCTCGTCTGGTTCCAGCAGCTCGCAAGCAAGGACGGCTCGGCCCGGCACACCGGCGACAACCTCACCGGCGAGGGCGACGGCGACGACGAGACGATCATGATCGACCTCACCCGCGTCTCGCCGAGCGTCAGCCAGATCGTCTTCGTCATCAGCAGCTACAGCCGCCAGACCTTCGACCTCGTCAAGAACGCGTTCTGCCGCGTCGTCGACGACTCGACCGCCGGCAGCCCCGAGGTCGCGCGCTACCAGCTGACCGACTCGGGCACGCACACCGCCATGATCATGGCCAAGGTCGCGCGCACGCCCGAGGGCTGGACCTTCACCGCCATCGGCGAGCGGGCGAACGGCCGGGCCGTGCCCGAGCTCGTCGGCCCCGCCGCCGCCGCGCTCTAGGTCGTCGGCCGAGCCGACAGCGCCCCGCACCAGGCACCCCGCACGGAAGGAACACATCGATGGCGAGCCTCACCCTCTCCAAGGGCCACAACCTCTCCCTCTCCAAGGCCGACCCGACCCTGAGCCGTGCCGTCGTCGGCCTCGGCTGGGACCCGCGGACCACCGCCGGCCAGGCCTTCGACCTCGACGCCTCGGCGCTGCTGCTCGGCGCCGATGGGAAGGTCCGGTCGCAGGACGACTTCATCTTCTACAACCAGCTGGCCACCCCCGACGGCTCCGTCGCCCACCTCGGCGACAACCGCACCGGCGAGGGCGACGGCGACGACGAGCAGATCCGCATCGACCTGTCGCTGCTGCCCGCCGACGTCGACCGCATCGTCATCTGCGTCACGATCGACCAGGGCGACGTCCGTCGGCAGAACTTCGGGCAGGTGCGCGACGCGTTCTGTCGCGTCGTCAACGAAGACACGGGGCAGGAGGTCGTGCGCTACGACCTCAGCGAGGACGCCGCCTCCGAGACGGCCATGATCTTCTCCGAGATCTACCGGCACGGCGCCGAGTGGAAGTTCCGCGCCGTGGGCCAGGGCTACTCCACCGGCCTCTACGGCATCGCCACCGACTTCGGCATCGTGCTCGACTGAGCCAAGGCCGCACCGCCCTGCACCACCAGCACCAGCACCAGCACCGCCAGCACCACCGCACCCCGTACGCGCACCACCACGACAGAAGGACGACACCATGGCCGGACTCTCGCTCGCCAAGGGCAACAACCTCTCGCTCACCAAGACCAGCCCCGGGCTGACCGTCGCCACCGTCGGCCTCGGCTGGGACCCGCGCACCACCAGCGGCGAGGCCTTCGACCTCGACGCCTCGGCCCTCCTCGTCGGTCCGGCCGGCAAGGTCCGCTCGTCGGCCGACTTCATCTTCTACAACCAGACCGAGGCCGCCGACGGCTCGGTGAAGCACCTCGGCGACAACCGCTCCGGCGCGGGCGACGGCGACGACGAGCAGATCTCGATCGACCTGCAGAGCGTGTCGGCCGACGTCGACCGCGTCGTCATCGCGGTCTCGATCGACCAGGCCGACGAGCGCCGCCAGAACTTCGGCCAGGTCCGCGGCGCCTACTGCCGCGTGCTCGACCAGGACGACAAGGAGATCGTCCGCTTCGACCTCAGCGAGGACGCCGCGCCCGAGACCGCCATGGTCTTCGCCGAGGTCTACCGCAGCGGCTCGGAGTGGAAGTTCAAGGCCGTCGGCCAGGGCTACACCACCGGCCTCGCGGGCATCGCCGGCGACTTCGGCGTCACCTTCGGCTGAGCCGCCCCCACCACCCGGTTCCACCCCGTCGACACCTCAGGATCGGATCACCCATGAGCATGACCCTCACCCCTCCCGACCCCGACGAGAGCGGCGAGCTCGTCCTGCGCGCACCCGAGGCGCCGGCGATCGTCGAGCCCGAGACGGCGCCCGGCATGATCCCCGTGCCGGAGGAGCGCCAGGTCGAGATCCGGCGCCAGGCGCAGGAGTTCATCCGCGACGTGTCGACGCTCGACCCGCGGGCGCCCGAGTTCACCGAGAAGGTCGAGGGCATCTCGAGCCTCGCCAGCGCCGAGATGACCTCGTCGAGCGGCTACTCGACGCGCATGCTCGAGCGGTCGAGCTCGTCGGTCGCGGGGGCCAAGCGCGGCGGTGACAGCGCCCAGATCAAGGTCGCGAACACCCTGGGCGACCTGCGGTCGACGGTGGAGGACCTCACGCCGAACCAGGCCGACCTCGGCGTGGGCCGAAAGATCCTCGGGTTCATCCCGGGCGGGAACAAGCTGGCCAAGTACTTCCAGAAGTACGAGTCGGCCCAGACGCAGCTCGACGCGATCATCAAGTCGCTCATGTCGGGCAAGGACGAGCTGCTGAAGGACAACGCGGCCCTGGCCGGCGAGAAGCAGCAGCTGTGGGAGACGATGGGGCAGCTCAGCGAGTACGCCGTCTTCGCCGACGCCCTCGACCAGGCCGCGACCGCCAAGATCGACTCCGCCCGCGCCTCCGGCCAGCTGGAGCAGGCGCAGAAGCTCGAGGCCGACGTCCTCTTCCCGATCCGCCAGCGCCGACAGGACATCCTCACCCAGCTGGCGGTGTCGGTGCAGGGCTACCTCGCCATGGACCTCATCCGCAAGAACAACGTCGAGCTGGTGAAGGGCGTCGACCGGGCCCGCACGACGACCATCGCCGCCCTCCGCACAGCCGTCACGGTCGCGGCGGCCCTGGCCAACCAGAAGATGGTGCTCGACCAGATCGACGCCATCAACACGACGACGAACAACATGATCCTGCAGACCAGCGAGATGCTGAAGGACCAGACCGCCCGCATCCACGAGCAGGCGTCGTCGTCGGGCGTCAGCGTCGACACGCTGCAGAAGGCCTTCGACAACGTGTTCGCGACGATGGACTCGATCGACTCCTTCCGCTCGCAGGCCGCGCAGAACATGTCCGGCACGGTGGCCGCCCTCGAGGCCGGCATCACCCGGGCCAAGCCCTACCTGGAGCGCAGCCGCCAGGGCGAGGCCGCCGAGCTCGGCGGCGCGACCGCCCGCCCGGCGCTGGGCGGCCCCTCGGCCTAGTCGATGGTCTTCGGCAGGATCTTCGGGCGCGACCGGGACGACTCCGTCCCGGCGCGTCCGTCGTCGACCCCGGGGGAGGCGGTGGCCGCGGCCGGGGAGGCCGTCGCGTCGGCGCTCGGGCAGGGCGCCACGACGCCGGAGGCCCGTCGGCTCGAGGAGCTGGCGCGCTCGATCGACGCCGGCGGAGGCCGCCTGCCCACCCTCGTCACCTCGCGCCTGCTCCAGATCGTCGACGTGCTCCGCGAGTCGGCGGCCCTGATCGAGTCGCAGGGCGCCTCGACCGAGCAGCGGGTGCTCATGGAGCAGCTCGTCGAGGACCACGTGCCCACGCCGCTCGGCCGCTACCTCTCGCTGCCCGCGGCCGACCGCGCCGACGACTCCCGCCCCACCGCCCTCTTCGTCGAGCAGCTCGGCATCGTCCACGAGACCGTGCTCGACTTCACCAACCAGGTCAGGCTCGGCGCGATCGAGGAGCTGTCGACCCACGGCCGCTTCCTCCGCTCCAAGTTCGACGAGCCGACCCTCCGACTGGAAGGACCCTGATGGGCGAGATGGTGCCCGGCAGCAACGCCGCGCTGACCGCCGAGAACCCCGACGTCCACGAGCTGCTCGTCGGCTTCTCGTGGCAGACCACGCCGAGCCGCGGCCCGCAGCCCGAGCTCGTGCCCCTCGCGGTGCTCTGCGGCGCGGACGGCACCGCCCGCACCGGCGATGACGTCGTGTTCTTCAACCAGCTGGTCTCGGCTGACGGCGCCGTCGCCTTCGACGGCGACGCCGACCAGGAGCAGATCGACGTCGACCTCGCCCTCGTGCCCGACGACGTGGCCAAGATCGTCTTCGTCGTCTACGTCGACCCCGACCGCCGCGGCCTCGGCACCTTCGGGGCCGTCCGCCAGGCGAGCATGCGCGTCGCCACGAAGGACGGCCGCGACCTCGTCCGCTTCGTCGTGCCGAGCGACGAGAACCACGCGATCAACGCGATGCTCTTCGGCGAGCTCTACCGCCACCGCGACGACTGGAAGTTCCGCGCCCTCGGCCAGGGCTACACCACCGGCCTCGCCGGGGTGGCCCGCGACTACAAGGTCACGCTCTAGCCGTGGCCGAGCGTCCGACGCGCACTGACCTGGTCTTCCTGCGACGGCGGGTGAAGCCGCAGGTCGCGGTGCCCGACGTCCCCGCCACGCCGGCGCCGGCACCGGCGCCGGTCTCGGCTCCGGTCTCCGTGGCTCGTCCCGCCCCTGCTCCGGAGGCGCGGGTCGGCGACCCGGGGCGCGCCTCCTCGGGCCTGTCGCTCGGTGGCCCCCGCAGCTCGACGCCGCCCGCCGCGTCGAGCGCGTCCGGTGCGACCGGCCCGACCCGCCCCGCTCGCCCCGCTCGCCCCGCGCCGTTCCCCGCGCCCGACGTCACCGACGTCCGCGAACTGAGCCGCGACCACCCCGTCGTGCGGCTCTCGCCGCGGCGGTCGGCCATCGGCACGCTCGTCGTCACGGGCGGCGTGCACGCCGTGTGGGAGAGCACGGAGCTCGTCGACGGGGCAGCGTTCTCGACCGGCCAGCGCATGGGCGACGTCGTGACGACCAGCGGCAACCGCCCGCTCGTGGCCTTCGACGGCGACGAGGTGCTCGTCACCCTGCGGCACGTGCGCGAGCTGCGCCGGGCCCTGGTCGTCGCGGGCGACGGCGCGTGGCTGCAGGTCGAGCTGCACGGCGACCGCCGCCTCTCGGTCGACCCGGCCGAGCCCGGCGAGCGGGTCGCGCTGGCGGTGCTCGTCGTCGACGGCCTCCTCGAGCTGCGCCGGGTGACCCTGCCGGACACCCTCACGCCACCTCTCGTCCACCAGAGATTCGGGTACTCGATCCCCGAGCGACCCGGCGACAGCGCCCCGAACGGGAGATGATCGCCCATGCGCCATTTCGGCTTCCTCAGCGACGAGCAGCTGTCGCTCGTCTTCCACACGATCCCGCAGCGGCTCGACCTCTCGTCGCCCGCGCCGCTTCTCGCGGTGGCCCTCGGGGCCACGCTCTACTGCCCCGGCACGCGCCCCGACCTCGTCGGCGCGGTGCACAAGCAGGCGGCCCGCGGCGTGATGAGCATGGTGCTCTGCCTGGAGGACAGCGTCGCCGACGACGAGGTCGACCAGGCCGAGGACGCCGTGGTGGCGGCCCTGGCCGAGCTGCACCGTGAGCAGGCCGGCGACCTCGCGCCCGACGCGGCGCCGCTGCCCGCGCCCCTGCTCTTCGTGCGCGTGCGGACGCCCGAGCAGATGCTCCGCGTGGCCGAGCGGTCGGGCTCCGCGCTCGACGTGCTCAGCGGCTTCGTGCTGCCGAAGTTCGAGAACCAGGACGGCTACGCCGACCACTTCTTCGCCGTGCTGCACGAGATCCACGAGCGCTTCGACCAGGGCGGCGACGCGGCCCGTCGGCGGCTCCGGGTCATGCCCATCCTCGAGTCGCCCGTGATGATCCACGCCGAGACGCGCACCGCGGCGCTCGAGGGCATCACCGACGTGCTGCAGCGTCACCGTGACGACGTGCTCGCCGTCCGGATCGGCGCGACCGACCTCTCGAGCGCCTTCGGCCTCCGCCGGTCGCGCGACCTCACGATCTACGACGTCGGCGTCGTCGCGTCGATGATCGCCGACATCGTCAACCGGCTGGGGCGCCACGACCGCGGCTTCGTCATCAGCGGCCCGGTCTGGGAGCACTACGCCGACACCGAGCGCCTCCTGCGCCCCCAGCTGCGCATGACGCCCTTCGTCGAGGCCGACGACGTCGACCTGCGCCGCCGGCTGCTGCTCGAGAACTTCGACGGCCTGCTGCGCGAGATCGCGCTCGACCAGGCGAACGGCATCACGGGCAAGACCGTCATCCACCCGTCGCACGTGGCGCTCGTGCACGCGATGAGCGTCGTCAGCCACGAGGAGTACCACGACGCCCTCGCGATCACGGGTCGCCAGGGCGGCGGCGCGGTCGCCTCGCCGTACCGCAACAAGATGAACGAGATGAAGCCGCACCGCGCCTGGGCCGAGCGCACGCTGCTGCGCGCCGCGGCCTTCGGGGTGGCTGCGGAGGAGACCACGTACGTCGACCTGCTCGAGCTCAGCATGCGGGCGACCTCGCTGAGCCTGGCCGGAGGCGCGGCGTGAGCGCGAGCGCCGGGCCGGTCTCCGAGGCGGTGCGGTCCGCCGCGCCCGCCGCCGCCGCACCCGTCGCTGCCTCGACGCCGCCCGCCCTTCCGATGTCGCCGGAGAGCGGCTTCGTGCACGACCGGGTCGGCATCGTCGTGCGCTCCGAGGGCGACGGCCTGGTGCCCGTCGAGCTCCTCGTCGGCCTCGCGCTCCGGCGGAACCCCAGACGGGCGCACCTCCTCGTCTCCACCGTGCTCGCCAAGCACGTGCCGACCGTCCCCGGCCTCGCCGTGGTGGCGGGCGAGCTGCTCGGCACGGCGGCGGACCTCGCGCTCGGCAAGGGCGACGCGGGCACCCGCGGTGCCGAGCTCCGGCGGCTGGCGGGCGAGTTCACCAGGCTGCTGGCCGAGCGGGAGGCCGAGGGGGAGGCGCGGGCGCGACTCCGGGGCGACCTCGCCGCCCTGCGCGGTGAGCTGGCCGCCCTCCGCACCGGTCACCCCGGCGTCGCGACGCTCGGCTACGCCGAGACGGCGACCGGGCTCGGGCGCCTCGTCGCCGACGCCCTCGGCTCGTGGTACCTCCACTCGACCCGGCACGACCCCGCGGGCGCGGTCGCCTTCGGCGCGTTCGAGGAGGCCCACTCGCACGCCACCAGCCACCGGCTGCTGCCGACCGACCCGTCGCGGCTGCGCGCCGGCGGCACCGTGGTGCTCGTCGACGACGAGCTGAGCACCGGGGCGACGGTGGTCGACACCGTCCGCGACCTGCACGCGCGGGTGCCGCAGGAGCGCTTCGTCGTGGCGGCCCTCGTCGACCTCCGGGGCGACGACGACCGGGCGGCGCTCGACGCCGTCGCGCGCGAGCTCGGCACCCGCGTCGACGTCGTGGCGCTCGGGCAGGGGCGCGTCGAGCTGCCCGCCGACGTGCTGACCGTCGGGGCCGACGTGGCGGCCGGGCTCGGCGAGGCCGTGCCGACCCCCCGCCGTGACTCGGCGGCCGACGCCGTCGCGCTGCTCGACCTCCGCGACGTGGTCTCCCCGGTGCGGAGCGAGCGGTTCGGGGTCGACGCCGCGGCCGCGACGGCCGACGTCGACGTGCGCGGCGTCGTGGCGGCCGTGCTCGACGCCCTGCCGGCCGAGCTGCGCGAGGGCGTCCGCGGCGACGACCCGGTCGTCGTGCTCGGCACCGAGGAGTTCCTCTCCGTCCCCCTCGCCGTCGCGCACGAGCTCGACGGGCACGTGCCCACACGGGCCTCGTCGACCACGCGGTCGCCCATCGCCGTGCTCGACCGCCCCGACTACGCGGTCGCCTCGGGCGTCACCTTCCGCAGCCACGACGTGACCCTCGACGGCCCCGGCCCGCGGCACGCCTACAACCTGTCGCGGGCCGGCGCGCGGCCGCGCGTCGTCGTGCTGATGCCCGAGCCGGGCACCGACCCCGCCGAGCTCGTCGGCGCCGGGAGCGTCACCGAGGCGCTCCGCGAGGTCGCCGAGCACGTGCTCGTCGTGCTGCTCGCGGCGGCCGACGACGCCCCCGCCCCCGCCCCCGCCCCCGCCCCCGCCCCCGCCCTCGCCCCCGCGCCCGCCCGCCCCGCCGACCGCCTCACCGAGAGATCCGCCGTGCAGCCCAGCCCCGCCTCCACCGCCCCCGCCGCCCCGACCGGGGCGTCGCGCCCCGCCGACGAGCTGCCCGAGCTGGCCGAGCGCCCCGGCCTGCCCGAGCCGCTCGTCGGCCCGGCGTTCGGCTCGTACGACGCCGACGACGTCTCGTGGCTGCTCACCGACCTCGGCGACGCGCAGCTCGAGGCGCCCGCGCACGAGCGCGAGGCGACGCTGCAGGGCGGGACGGCCAACTACGCCGAGTCGCTGCCGATCGAGTACCAGCCCACCCCCGAGTACCAGGCCCTGTACGAGGAGGCGCTGGCCCGGTCGGCCGACCGCGTCGCGACGGCCGTCGGGGTCGTCACCGACCTCGTGCTCGCCGCCCGCGACCAGGCGCCGGTGCTCGTCTCGCTCGCGCGGGCCGGCACCCCCGTCGGGGTGCTGATGCGCCGCTGGGCCGCCCGCGTGCGCGGCGTCGACGCCCCGCACCTCACGATGAGCATCGTGCGCGGCGTGGGCCTCGACCCGGTCGCCCTGCGCTGGCTGGTCGCCCACCACGACCCGGCGCGCGTCGTCTTCGTGGACGGCTGGACGGGCAAGGGCGCCATCACCCGCGAGCTCACCGAGGCGCTGGCGCGCTTCGAGGAGACCGACGGCGTGCGCTTCGGCGACGACCTCGCCGTGCTCGCCGACCCGGGCCGCTGCGCGTCGACCTGGGGCACCCGCGACGACTTCCTCATCCCGTCCGCCTGCCTCAACTCGACGGTCTCGGGCCTCGTGTCGCGCACGGTCTACAACCGCCGGCTGATCGGCGACCACGACTTCCACGGCGGCAAGTTCTACTCCGAGCTCGCCGACGCCGACGTGTCGCGCGCCTTCGTCGACACGGTCTCGGCGCGCTTCGACGCCGTCGTCGACGAGGTCGACCGCCGCGTCGCCGCCGCGGCGACGGAGCCCGACCGGGCCGCCGGCCCGACCTGGGCCGGCTGGGAGGCCGTCGAGCGCATCAGCGCCGAGCAGGGCGTCCACGACGTGAACCTCGTCAAGCCCGGCGTGGGCGAGACGACCCGCGTGCTGCTGCGGCGCATCCCCTGGAAGGTGCTCGTGCGTGCCGACGCCCTCGACGAGGTCCGCCACGTGCTGCTGCTGGCCGAGCAGCGCGGCGTGCCGGTGGAGGTCGTCGACGAGCTGCCCTACAGCTGCGTCGGGCTGATCCACCCCGTGCACACCGCCGGGGCGACCGGTGCCGACGGGCGCGCCGTGCGCGCCGAGCCAGCCCCGACCTCCTCGACCGACGGAGGTGCCCGATGAGCCGCGCCCCCGTGGTCGTCGCCTGCGACCTCGACCGCACCCTGATCTACTCCGCCGCCGCGCTGCGCCTGCAGGGCGACGACCGCGACGCGCCCGACCTGCTCGTGGCGGAGGTCTACGGGGGCGTGCCGATCTCGTTCACGACCCGCGCCTCCGAGGGGCTGCTCGTCTCGCTCGCGGCCGCGGCGCACCTCGTCCCGGTGACGACGCGCACCGTGGCCCAGTACCAGCGCGTGCGGCTGCCGGGCGTCCGGCCGACGCACGCCGTGACGACCAACGGCGGCGCGCTGCTCGTCGACGGCGTGCCCGACCTCGACTGGCGACGACGGCTCGACGCCCGCGTCGCGGAGGAGTGCGCGCCCCTCGCCCAGGTCGAGGCCCTCCTGACCGATGCGCACTGGAGCACGTGGACGCTCTCGGTCAAGGTCGCGGAGGACCTCTTCGTCTACGCGGTCGTCGACCGTGCCGAGATGCCCGAGACGGCGGTGGCCGACCTGGCCGCGCGCTGCGACGAACTCGGCTGGACGGTCTCGGTGCAGGGCCGGAAGGTCTACTGCGTGCCGAGCCCGGTCACCAAGGCGGCGGCCCTCGAGGAGGTGCGGGCCCGCACGGGCGCCGACCTCGTGCTCGCCGCGGGCGACTCGCTGCTCGACCAGGGCATGCTGGAGGTCGCCGACCACGCCTTCCGCCCTGCCCACGGCGAGCTGCACGACCTCGGCTGGACGGCGTCGCACCTCACGGTGACCGACGCCGACGGCGTGCTGGCCGGCGAGGAACTGCTGAGGCGGATGTCGACCGTCGTCGCCGACGCGGCCCGCGCCCCCGCACCCGTCTCCGCGTAGCGCCCGGCCCCGCCGCCCGCCGCCCCTCGTCCGCCATCGGCCCACTCGTCACGCCGGCGAACCACCGACTGATCAACGAACCACGCCATGACGTGGTTCTTTGATCAGTCGGTGGTTCGGCGGACTGGTTCGGTGCGGAGGGCAGGGCAGGGCCGGGCCGGGCAGGGCAGGGCAGGGCTGGGGCGGGCCGGGCGCTCGGCCGGCGAGCCGGGGGGGGGGAGCAGCGTCAGCGGGGGGAGTCGCCCTCGCCGCGCTGGCTGTCGCTGCCCGAGGAGCGCTGGCCCTGGTCGCCGGCGTCGTGCAGGTCACGGCGGTCGGCCTCGCCCTCGGGCAGCGTGCCCCGGCGCGGGTCGGCGGCCTCGAGGTCGTCGTCCGACGGCGACGGGGCCCCGCCGCGCCGTGCCGCCAGCTCGTCGTCGGCTGCGTCACGCACGGCGTCGTCGAGCGCCTCGCCGTCGCGGGCGTGGGCGACGACCGAGCGGGCCGTCGCGCCGAGCACCTCGGCGGCGTCGACGCCGCGGGCGTCGGCCAGGGCGTGGCTCAGGCCGGCCGCGAGGGCCCCGCCGGCCGTGCCGAGGGTCGTGACGACTTCCTGCTGCCGCTCCGTGAGGGGCTGGTCGGTCTGCCCCGCCACGACCTCTCGCAGGTTCTCGTCGCTCGCGTCGAGGGCCGCGTCGTCCTCCTGCGTGATGGCGGTGGCGTGCGAGACGATCGCGAGCGCGAGCTCGGCGGCGTCCTGCTCGGGCGTGCGCGGTGCGGTCGAGTCGTCGGAGTCCATGCGCGTGACGCTACGCGGAGGGTCCCTCGCATTGTCGGCGTCCTCGGAGGCGCGGCGCGGTGACCCGTGGTCGGTCGCCCCGGCACGCGCCTCAGCGAGTCCGGGACCTCAGCGAGTCCGAGACCTCAGCGCGCTCGACACCCCAGCGCGCTCGGGCCCTCAGTGCGCCCCGCGGCGCCGGGCCTCCGAGACCGCCTGCGCCGCGCCTCCCCGGAACGGCGCTCCGTGGCCGGGCAGCAGCACCCGCGCCCCCGTGGCCGCGATCCGGTTGAGCGACGAGAGGGCCAGCTCGCTGTCGGCCGTCGCCGCGCCCGCGACGATCTGCGGGCCCCGTCGGCCCGTGTACGGGTCGAGCGTCACCACGGCGTCGCCGACGATGACCGCGTCGCGGTCGGGCAGGTGCAGCGAAACGTGGCCGTCGGTGTGCCCCGGGGTCTCGAGCAGCACAGCGCCCTCGGGCAGGGCCGCCTCCGCGATCGGGCGCGTGTCGAGCACGGCGGGCACGGAGAGGGCACCGGCCAGGGCCATGCGGGTCAGCGCGGGCACCGCGGCGGGGTGCTCGACGGGGTAGCGCCACCGGGGCCGCTCGTGCCGGTACGAGTACGGGTGCCGCGCGAGCCGGGCGTCGTCCGGGTGCACCCAGACGGGCAGCCCCCACTGCTGGCGCAGCCGCCGGGCCGTGCCGACGTGGTCGAAGTGCGCGTGCGTGAGCAGCACGCCGTCGACGTCGCCGAGGCCGTGGCCCAGCTCGAAGAGCGACTCGACGAGGTGCGGCCACACCCCCGGCAGGCCCGCGTCGACGATGAGCACGCGGTCGCCGTGCTCGACGAGGTAGAGGTTCGTGTCGGCGTGCTCGAGCCGGTGCACCCCGGGGGCGACGTCGCGGTCGAGCACGGCACGGGGGCGCAGGGGAGACATGGCTCCCACGCAAGCACCGGGGCGCGCGGGCCGGTGACGCCTTGACACGGCGGGGCGCGACCGCCTAGTCGAGCAGCCCGCGGATGTCGTCGGCCGTCAGCGCCGAGCTGAAGACGGCGTCGTCGTCGACGACCGCGTCGAAGAGCGCGGCCTTCTTCTGCTGCAGCGCGAGGACCTTCTCCTCGACGGTGTCGTTCGCGATCAGCCGGTAGACCATGACGTTCTTCGTCTGCCCGATGCGGTGCGTGCGGTCGACGGCCTGCGACTCCGACGCGGGGTTCCACCACGGGTCGAGCATGAACACGTAGTCGGCCTCGGTGAGGTTGAGCCCGAAGCCGCCCGCCTTGAGGCTGATCAGGAACACGGGGGAGGCGCCCCCCTTGAACCTCTCGATCACCTCGCCCCGTCGCCGCGTCGAGCCGTCGAGGTACTCGTGCGCCGTGCCCCGCTGCTCGAGGCGCTCCGCCACCCGCCCGAGGAAGGAGGTGAACTGGCTGAAGACCAGGGCCCGGTGCCCCTCGGCCACGACGTCGTCGAGCTCGTCGAGCAGCTGGTCGAGCTTCGCCGAGGGCACGTCGGAGTACTCGGGGTCGATCAGGGCCGCGTCGAGCGCGAGCATGCGCAGCAGCGTCAGCGACCGGAAGACGATGAACCGGTTGCGGTCGAGGTCGTCGATGAGGTCGAGCAGCTTGAGGCGCTCGCGCTGGAGGAACGCGTCGTACAGCTCGCGGTGCGCCGGGGCGAGGTCGACGCGCAGCAGCTGCTCCTGCTTGGCGGGCAGGTCGGCGGCGACGAGCTCCTTCGTGCGGCGGAGCATGAGGGGCCGGATGCGCGCCCGCAGCCGCGCGAGCAGCTCCGGTCGTTCACCGGTCGCGATCGGCTTGACGTAGTCGTCGGAGAAGCGGACGTGCGTCGAGAGCAGCCCCGGGGCCACGACGTGGAAGAGCGCCCAGAGGTCGGTCAGCGAGTTCTCGAGCGGCGTGCCCGTGATCGCGAGCTTGAACGGCGCCTCGAGCTCCACGGCGCGGCGGTGCGCCTGCGAGGAGGGGTTCTTGACGAACTGCGCCTCGTCGAGCACCAGCCCCGCCCAGGCGTGCCGGGAGTAGCTGGCCGCGTCGAGCCGGAACAGCGCGTACGACGTGACGACGAGGTCGACGTCGCCGCCGGCGAGGGCCGCGGCGAGCCGCCGTCGGCTCTTCGCCTCGGTCTCCGTGATGACGTGCACGCGGAGCCCGGGGGTGAAGCGCGCCGCCTCCGACGCCCAGTTCGGCACGACCGAGGTGGGCGCGACCACGAGGAACGGGGGGCGCCCCGTCGACCCGGCCCGCGCCTCCCGCTCGCGAGCCTCCTCCTCGCGCCCGTGCGCCCGTGCCTCCACCTCGCGCCCGTGCGCCCGTGCCTCCTCCTCGCGCACATGCGCGACGAGCGCCAGCGTCTGCACCGTCTTGCCGAGGCCCATGTCGTCGGCGAGGACCCCGCCGAGGCCGTGCTGGTGCAGGAACGCCAGCCAGCGGAAGCCGTCGAGCTGGTACGGCCGCAGCTCGGCGTCGAGGCCGGCCGGCACGGGGGTGTCGGCCACGCCCGGCAGCTGGTCGCCGGCCGCGAGCTCGAGCAGGCCGCCCACGGCGCTCCGCCAGGCGTCGGCCTGCACCGTCGCGTCGGCGAGGTCGTCGAACTCCGACCAGAGCGAGGCCTGGTAGCGGTTGATGCGCGGCCCGGCCTCCCACTCGTCGAGGCCGGTGGCCTCGTCGATCAAGCGCTTCAGCTCGTCGAAGGCGGGGTGGGCGAGCGACAGGTACGACTTGTCGACGAGCAGCATCTTGTCGCGCCGCCTCGCGAGGGCCGTGAGCAGCGGCACGAGCGGCACCGTCCGCCCCTCGACCGTGACGAGCACCCCGAGGTCGAACCAGTCCCTCTTGTCGGTCTCGACCGTGGTGACCGTCAGGTGCGGCGCCTCGGTGAGCTCGCGGTAGTCGGGGCGCTCGCCGTCGACGACGACGCGGAGGTCGTCGCGCGCCTCGAGCTCGGGCAGGCGGGTGGCCACGAACTCGGCGGCGGCGACGCCCTTCAGGGTCGCCCCGCGCGCGGGGACGCCGAGCGCCTCCAGGTCGAGCGACGTCTCGTGCGCGGAGAAGGGCTCGGTGCGGCCGGCGATCACCCAGCGCCAGGTCAGGGCGAGAGCGTCGCCGGCGCTGAACGAGGCCGTGAGCACGAGCTGGGGAGGCAGCACCTCGGGCAGCGCGACCGACTCGTCACGGCTGGTCACGGCGACCGCCTGCTGCAGGCCCGGGTACCAGTCGCGGAGGAACTCCTCGGCGTCGGCCTCGGGCACCGTGATCTCGGCCGTGCTCGTCAGCAGCTGCCTCTGCTCGGGGGCCAGCGGGGCGACGGTCGGGGCGAGCACGACGGCGAGGTGCGGCTGGGGCGTCGCCACGTACACGCCGTGGTCGCCGATCGTGCCCGTGTCGGCGGCGGCGTGCGGCTCGCCGTCGACCGTGACCCCGGCGCTCAGCACGAGGCCGCGGCCCGGCACGGTGCGCGCGTCGACGGTGACGCGGGCCCCGGCGGCGACCGTGACGTCGGTGGCGCGCTTGCCGGTGACGAGGGCGACGCCGAGCCGGCGGGCCTCGGCGAGCAGGGGCCAGAGCAGCGGGCTCGTGAAGTCGTCGAGCATCAGCCAGTCGGCCTCGCCCGGCACGTACGAGGCGTGCACCGACCGGTGCAGGGCGGCGAACTGCCCGAACCAGGCATGCTGCTCCGCCCCGATCGCGAGCCGGTTCATCTGGTAGGGCAGCGACGTCCAGGTGAGGTCGCCCCGCACCCAGTTGCCCGTCGGGCTGAGGCTGACCGGCCGCACGCCCAGACGCCAGCTCGCCGCCCCCGACGGCCGGACCGGAGCCGGGGAGGCGCCCCCCGCGCCCGCGAGGGAGCTGCCGCTCACGAGGCCCCCGCCGAGACCGCCCGTCGAGCGCTCGTGCCGGTCGACGCGCGGGGCGTCCCACCGGGCGCTGCGGGGCGGGGCGACCCGCGGCCGCAGCTCGAACAGCAGGCCCATGGAGGTGGTGCGGGCGTCGCGGGGCGCCGGCCGGCCGGTGAGGCCGCCGAGCCGAGCGCGCCAGTCGTCGGGGGAGGGGGCCGCGTCGCCGGTCGCGCCGCCGCCGGCCCGGGGCGAGGGGAGGTCGCCGTCGTCGCCGAGCGGCGCGGCCGCGGGCGGGGCCAGCGCCGCCGCGTTGTTGGCGAGCAGCACGGCGGCCACGTGCTTGCAGTCCCCGCCGAGCGGGCAGGTGCAGGTGCTGCGCGAGGGGCGGCTCTGCTCGCCGCGCGTCGGCTGGAGGACGATCTCGCACCGGTAGGGCTCGGCGGCGCTGCCGCGCACGGTGCCGGTGACGACCTGGTCGACGGGGTCGTACGTGATGTCGCGGACCCGGTCTTCGCGCGAGTACTGCCGCCCCTTGGCGAAGGGGCGCGGGCCGACGAAGCGGATGACGTCGACGGCGTCGACGAGCGGCGCGACGTCGAGGAGGGGCATGACGACCATCTTCGCAGCGACCGCCGACACCCGTCGCCGCCGCGCACCAGCCTCGGCGAGGCCGCCGAAGATGGTAACCGGGGACGGGCCGCGCAGGCAAGGCCCCCGGCGCGGTCGGCCCTCACCGCGACTCCCGTCGTTCACTGGCGTCGACCAGGGGCGCCGCGCCGAGGGGCCGGGCCCGACGACGAAGGAGGACGAGCCGTGCGAGCGATGACCTACCGGGGGCCGTACAAGATCCGCGTGGAGGAGAAGGACGTGCCGCGCATCGAGCACCCGAACGACGCGATCGTCCGGGTGACGCTGGCGGCGATCTGCGGCTCCGATCTGCACCTCTACCACGGGCTCATGCCCGACACCCGGATCGGGCACACCTTCGGCCACGAGTTCATCGGGGTCGTCGAGGAGGTCGGGTCGTCGGTCGAGACCCTGAAGAGGGGCGACCGCGTGATGGTGCCCTTCAACATCTACTGCGGCTCGTGCTGGTTCTGCGCGCGCGGGCTGTGGTCCAACTGCCACAACGTCAACGCGAACGCCACGGCCGTCGGCGGCATCTTCGGCTACTCGCACACCACGGGCGGCTACGACGGCGGCCAGGCCGAGTTCGTCCGCGTGCCGTTCGCCGACGTGGGGCCGAGCATCATCCCCGACGACATCGCCGACGAGGACGCCCTGCTGATGACCGACGCGCTCAGCACCGGCTACTTCGGCGCGCAGCTCGGCGAGATCAGCCAGGGCGACACGGTCGTCGTGCTCGGCGCCGGGCCGGTGGGCCTCTTCGCGGCGCGGTCGGCGTGGTTCATGGGCGCCGCGCGGGTGATCGTCGTCGACCACCTCGAGTACCGGCTGGAGAAGGCCCGCACCTTCGCCCACGCCGAGACGATCAACTTCGCGGAGCACGACGACGTGGTCGTCGAGCTGAAGAAGCAGACCGACTACCTGGGAGCCGACGTCGTGATCGACGCGGTGGGCGCCGAGGCCGACGGCGACCTCCTGCAGCACCTGACCAGCGCCAAGGCCAAGCTGCAGGGCGGCTCTCCGGTCGCTCTGAACTGGGCGATCGACGGCGTCCGCAAGGGCGGCACCGTCTCCGTCCTGGGCGCCTACGGCCCCATCCCCAGCGCCGTGAAGATCGGCGACGCCCTCAACAGGGGCCTCACGCTGCGCATGAACCAGGCGCCGGTCAAGCGCCAGTTGCCGCGCCTCTTCGAGTACATCCGCGCCGGGCACTTCCGGCCGAGCGACGTCGTCACCCATCGGGTGCCGCTCGAGCACATCGCCGAGGGGTACCACCTCTTCTCCGCGAAGCTCGACGGGAACCTCAAGACCCTCGTGCTCCCCGGCGCCTGACTCCGCCCGCCGACCCTCACGACCCACCCCCACATCCCTGCACCTGGAGGCCCCCATGAGCGACCACGACGACGTCCCCCTCGCCTACCTCCCCTCGAAGCCCCGTGCCGTCCCGACGCAGGAGCAGCTCCGGGCCCGCGTGCCCGGCTGGGGCGCCGACCTCGACCCGGCCGACCGCCCTTCGCACCCGAAGCTGCAGTACGCGCCCGGGGCCTCTGGAGCGCACTGGGAGTTCCCCGAGCGGCAGCCGGGCGGCGAGGGGCGGGGGCGCTCGATCGAGCACGCCTTCGTCACGCCGGTCTTCGGCACGGCGCAGCCTCTGCACGGGCTCTCGGGCGCGATCCGCCGCGTGGCGTACGACCGCTACAGCGAGGGCCGGCTCGCGCACTGGCTCCTGCTCGTCGTCGGCGACCGGGTCGACTCGACCGGCGCCCACCTGCGGTCGCTGGTCAGCGGGCGCCCCGACGACCTGCTGCGCGAGACCGGCGTCACGGCCGAGGCCCGGAAGGAGGCGCGGGCCACGTCGCGAGACCGAACCCGCGTCGACCGCCGCCACCGCTGGCTCGACCCGCTGATCGTCGCCGGGCCGTGGGTCGTCACCGGGGTGGTCGCGGTGCGGGGCGTCGCGAAGGTGGTCCGCGCCCTCCGCTGAGGACGCAGCCCGAGTGAGACCCCGAGAGCGCGACGGGGGACAGCTCGGGGCGGTGCGGGGCGCGCCGCGTACCCCGCTGACCGCGACCTGGGTGACACCGCGGGTGAGGGCGTACCGTTCCACGGGCTGGAAGCGTTCAGCGCTCCCACCGGCCGGTGTCGTACTGCACCCCTGCCCGTGAAGCTCAGTCGCAGGGCGACGCCAGCGCCAGACAGGGCACGACCGCCGGCGCGGTCGTGCCCTGTCGTCGTCCCGAGGGCGGACGACCCTCGGCCGGGTGGGCGCGCGCGCCCCTCACGGGGTGCCACACTTGTCGCGACGAGTCCGACCCCGTGCTCGTCGACCCCGGCCTGATCCCTGCCGGAGCACCGAGAGCTGCCACGGACCGACGTCGTTCCCGAGCACCTGCCCCGACCGACATCGATCCACCGAAGGAACCGCGCCATGTCCTCCCTCCTGCCCCGCGACTCCTCGCGCCTGGGCGAGCTCCGGGCCCTCCTGTTCGACCTCGACGGCGTGCTCACGCCGACCGCCGAGGTGCACATGCGGGCCTGGTCGCGCCTCTTCTCCGAGTGGTTCGCCGCCCACGACCTCGGCCCGTACACCGACGCCGACTACTTCGAGCACGTCGACGGGCGACCGCGCTTCGACGGCGTCCGCGCCATGCTCGCCGCCCGCGGCGTCACCCTGCCCGAGGGCCACGACGACGACAGCCCCGACACCGAGACCGTGCGCGGCCTCGGCAACCGCAAGAACGCGGTCTTCGCCGCCGAGCTCGCCGAGAACGGCGTCGAGCCCTACCCGGGCAGCGTCGCCTTCCTCGACCGGGCCAT
This sequence comes from Frigoribacterium sp. CFBP 8754, assembly GCF_014841815.1. Lineage (NCBI taxonomy): Bacteria > Bacillati > Actinomycetota > Actinomycetes > Micrococcales > Microbacteriaceae > Frigoribacterium > Frigoribacterium sp. CFBP 8754. The sequence continues at coordinate 1,310,031 of NZ_JACYUO010000001.1, read as the reverse complement.
CGCGCTCGGCGTGCACGTCGCCGTCGTCTCGAGCTCGCGCAACGCCGTGCCCGTGCTCGAGGCCGCCGGCCTCCGCGACCGCTTCGAGGTCGTCGTCGACGGCGCCGTCGCCGCGGCCGAGGGCATCGCCGGCAAGCCCGCCCCCGACACCTACCTCGAGGGCGCCCGCCGCCTCGGCCTCACCGCGGAGGACTGCGTCGTCGTCGAGGACGCCACCTCCGGCGTCGAGGCCGGGAGGCGCGGGTCGTTCGGCCTCGTCCTGGGCGTCGACCGCGGGGCCGGCCACGAGGCCCTGCTCGCCTCGGGCGCCGACGTGGTCGTCGACGACCTCGGCGACGTGGTCGACGCGCTCGGCGCGACCCGCGACTCCACCGGCTCCGGCAGCGCCGGCGACACGACCAGCAGCGACACGACCAGCAGCGACGCGGAGGACCCCTCGTGAACACCATCACCACCGACCCGCTCGACCGGCACCGCTTCCCGGTCGACGAGTGGGCGCTCGTCGAGGACGAGTACGTGCAGGGCGACGAGGGCGTCACCGAGACGATCTTCGCCGTGGGCAACGGCTACCTGGGCCTCCGCGGCAACCCCGACGAGGGGCGCGGCGGCCACTCGTTCGGCACCTACGTCAACGGCTTCCACGAGACGTGGCCGATCCGCCACGCGGAGGAGGCCTTCGGCTTCGCCCGCGTCGGCCAGACCATCGTCAACGTGCCCGACGCCAAGGTGATCCGCCTCTACGTCGACGACGAGCCGTTCGTGCTCTTCGAGGCCGACATCCTCGACCACACGCGTCGCCTCGACTTCCGCGACGGCGTGCTCACCCGCGACGTCGAGTGGCGCACCCCCTCGGGCAAGCGCGTGCTCGTCACGAGCCGTCGCCTGGTCAGCTTCGAGGACCGCCACCTCGCGATCATCGAGTACGAGGTGACGGTGCTCGACGCCGACGCGTCGCTGCTCATCTCGAGCCAGATCCTCAACCGACAGGACATGGGCGACGAGTACCACGCGGGCATGCGCGCCGCGGCCGGCGCCTTCGACCCGCGCCGTGCCGAGGCCTTCGACTCGCGCGTGCTCCAGCCGGTGCTGAAGCGCAACGGCGGCACGCGTGCGGTGCTCGGCTACCGCACGTCGAACTCGGGCATGACCATCGCGGTCGGCGCCGACCACGTCATGGACACCGAGAACGAGTGGGACGAGTCGTCGTCGATCGACGACGACCTCGCCAAGCACGTGTACCGGGTGCGGGCCAAGGCCGGCGTCTCGACGCGCATCGTCAAGACGATCACCTACCACACCAGCCGCGGCGTGCCCCCGCGCGAGCTCGCCGACCGCTGCGACCGCACCCTCGACCGCGTCGCCGAGGAGCCGCCGTCGGCGATGTTCGACAAGCAGCGCGCGTGGCTCGACGACTACTGGGCCCGCACCGACGTCGTCGTCGGCGGCCAGCCCGAGGTGCAGCAGGCCGTGCGCTGGAACCTCTTCCAGCTCGCGCAGGCCACGGCGCGCACCGACGGCCAGGGCGTCGCCGCCAAGGGCGTCACCGGCTCGGGCTACGGCGGGCACTACTTCTGGGACACCGAGATCTACGTCCTGCCCTTCCTCACCTACACGGCGCCGAACGTCGCCCGGAACGCCCTGCGCTTCCGCCTCGGCATGCTCGACGCGGCCCGTGACCGGGCGGTCGAGCTGAACCAGCGCGGCGCGCTCTTCCCGTGGCGCACCATCAACGGCCTCGAGTCGTCGGCGTACTACGCCGCCGGCACCGCGCAGTACCACATCGACGCCGACATCAGCCACGCCCTGAGCCAGTACGTCCAGGCGAGCGGCGACCTCGACTTCATCGAGCGCGGCGCCGTCGACATCCTCGTCGAGACCGCTCGGCTCTGGGCCGACCTGGGCTTCTGGCGCTCGAACGGCGACCAGCGGTTCCACATCGACGGGGTCACCGGCCCCGACGAGTACACGACGGTCGTCGACGACAACCTCTACACGAACGTCATGGCGCGCGCGAACCTCCGGGCCGCCGTCCGCTACGTGACCCGCCTTGCCGAGGAGTCGCCCGCCGCCTACTCGAGGATGGTCACCCGCCTCGACCTGGAGGACCACGAGGTCGCCGGCTGGCAGGTCGCCGCCGAGGCGATGGAGATCCCCTACGACGAGCACCGCGGCATCCACCCGCAGGACGCGCAGTTCCTCGACAAGGAGCTGTGGGACCTCGAGTCGACGCCGGCCAGCAAGCGCCCGCTGCTGCTGCACTACCACCCCCTCGTGATCTACCGCTTCCAGGTGCTGAAGCAGGCCGACGTCGTGCTCGCGCTCTTCCTCCAGGGCGACGAGTTCACCGCCGAGCAGAAGCTCCGCGACTTCGAGTACTACGACGCCCTGACGACCGGCGACTCGACCCTCTCGGGCGTCGTGCAGTCGATCATCGCGGCCGAGGTGGGCCACCACCAGCTGTCGCAGCAGTACTTCCTGTCGTCGCTGTACGTCGACCTCGCCGACCTGCACCGCAACACGGCCGACGGCGTGCACGTCGCCTCGACGGGCGGCATCTGGAGCGCGCTGGTCAGCGGCTACGGCGGCATGCGCGACTACCTCGGCGACATCACCTTCGACCCGCGCCTGCCCGCCGACTGGGACGAGCTGAGCTTCAAGCTCACCATCCACGGGTCGCGGGTGCGCGTCGACCTCGCGCAGCACGAGATCGTCTTCACGGTCGAGGAGGGCACCGGCGTGAGCGTCGGCGTCCGCGGCGAGCGGGTGGAGGTCGGCGAGCTCCCCGTGCGCGTGGCGCTCGACGACCAGGGGCCCCGCATCACGACGAAGGTGCCGACGACGAGCGACCTGCGCGGCCTGATGCGCGCCGACGGCTCGGTCATCACGGCGTCGATCCCGACGATCAGCATCGACCGGTACGACGACGACGACACGACGTCGTAGCGGCGGGTCGTCGTCCTCCCGGGCGGGCGGGCGCTGACCGGCACGCGAGGACACGCACCCGCCGGGGGCTGGCGGTGGCCCGAGCCACGGCTGCTCCGCGACCGAGGCGGCCCGGGCCCGGGGCCGGCGGGAGGTGCTGGCCCGGATCTCTCATCCACTCCGGAGTGGATGAGCGATGCTGGCGGGTCTCCCGAGGTCGCGTCGAGGGCTGGGCCCGCGGTGCGGATCGGTCCCTGCCGATCGCGGCCCCGTGCGCCGATGCCTCCGTGGAAGCGGAGCCCTGCTTAGAAGGGCCCGGCCGCCGAGGCGATCGCCTGGAAGAGCGCCGTCGTGTCGGCGTCGCGCTTCTTGACGCTCGCGCCGATCGTGCCGGCGGGGGAGTGCACCTCGCCGGTCACGCGGATGCCCTGGTCGGTCGGCGTGAACACCAGGCGCACGACGTCGCGGTCGCTCGCCGTCGCGCTGCGGCGCAGCAGCTCGGCGCCCTCCTCGTCGGCCGAGGTGACGCTGAAGCCGGGCGTCGACTGCACGGCCCGGCGCACGAGCCCCGGCAGCAGCGCGGCCGGGAGCTTCAGCTCGAGGGAGGCGCGGGTCACGTCGGGGTCGCCGGTCACGATCTGCGGTGCACGTTCGTCAGCCATGGGCCGAGGCTACGGCACGGCGTCGGGGCCGCGCGCTGCCGGGCCGCGGCGGTCGCCGACTCCGCTCGCGCTCACGCTCGTGCCCGCGCATGATCTCGCGCTCAGTCCCCGACCTCGTCCTCGCAGTCGAGCCCGCGCGCGATGAGGCCGCGGTAGTCGTCGCACTTCGCGGTGAGCACGCCGAGGTCGGCCCGGAGCTGCGCCATCTGCTGCTCGATCGCGGTCACCTGGGCCTCGAGCAGGGCCAGCCGAACGGGGTGCGTCGCGAGCTCGCCCCGGCCCGCCTGCACGAAGGCGCGCACGTCCGCGACGGGCATGCCCGTCCGCCGGAGCGCCTGGACGAGCCGGACGAACCGCACGGCGGCCGGGCCGTACCGGCGTCGACCGTCGCCGCTCCGCCCGACGAGGGGGAGCAGACCCTCCCGTTCGTACCAGCGCAGGGCGTCGACGCTGAGGCCGGTCGCCTCGGCGACGCGACCGATGCCGACCGGGGCGACCCGCGCCTCCTCGAGGACGTCATCGAGGTCGGCCGCGTCGTGGGCGCGACCCGCCTCGCCGTCGAGGGGACGGAGCGGGGGAGGCGTCGCGAGCGTCATCGTCACAGGGTACGTCCGTCCTCCCAGCGGCCCGAGGCCCGTGCGCCCCCGGCGTCGGCGGCGGAGGCGGGCGAGGCCGCCGCGGCCGCCTGCGAGTCCGCCCCCGGTCGCAGGTCGAGGACGAACCTGTAGCGCACGTCGTTGTGGGCGAGGCGGTCGAGGGCCTCGGCGAGCCGGGCGGCCGGCAGCACCTCGACGTCGGCGACGACGCCGTGCTCGGCCGCGAAGTCGAGCATCGCCTGGGTGTCGGCCCGGCCGGCGCTGCCCGAGGCGGTCAACGACCGGTGGGGCAGCAGGCTCATCGCCGAGACGCTGTACTGCGGCGGGATGCCGAGCATGCAGAGGGTGCCGCCGCGGCGCAGCGTCTCGAGGTACGGCGACGGGTCGTGGTCGCCCGAGGCGGTGTCGACGACGAGGTCGAAGCGCCGGGCGGCGGCCGCCATGGCCGCGGGGTCGGTCGACACGACGACCTCGACGGCGCCGAGCGCGAGGGCGTCGGACCGCTTGCGCGGCGACGTCGTGAAGACGGAGACCTCGGCGCCCCGGGCGACGGCGAACTTGACCGCGAGGTGGCCCAGGCCGCCCAGCCCGACGACGCCGACCCGGTCGCCGGGCCCCACGCCCGCCCGGGCGAGCGGGGCCCAGGTCGTCACGCCCGCGCACATCAGCGGGGCGACGGCCGCCGGGTCGAGGCCCGCGGGCAGGTGGTAGGCGAACGACTCGCGGACGACGTACTCGCCCGACCAGGCGCCCTGGGTGCGGCTGCCGTCGTGGCGGTCGCGCCCGCCGTAGGTGAGGGTCGGGAACTCCACGCAGAGCGACTGCTCGTCGGCGAGGCAGTTCTCGCACGTGCCGCAGGAGTCGACGATGTTGCCGACGGCGACCGGGTCGCCGACGGCGAAGCCGGTGACGGCCGGGCCGACGGCGACGACCTCGCCGACGAACTCGTGGCCCGGCACGAGCGGCAGCTGGCCGGGCCCGGCCTGCTCGAGGGCGTGCAGGTCGCTGTGGCACACGCCGCAGAAGTCGACCCGCACGGCGAGGTCGTCGGGGCGGAGGTCGCGGCGGTCGAGCGCGACCTCCTGCAGCGGGGCGCCGGGGGCGAGCAGGGCGTGGGCGGTCGTGGTCCTCATGGGTCGACCGTAGGAGCTGGAGTGCACTCCAGCGCAAGGGCCACCGCCCCTAGGGTGGGCGCATGAAGAGTCTGTACTACGCGGGCCAGGAGCTGGTCGTGACCGACGAGCTGGCCGAGGTGCTGCTGGCCGCGGCGATGGAGTTCAGCGACGACGACCGCACCTTCCGCGTGCCGGTCGCCTGCCGCCTCGAGGGCGTGGCCCACATGGCGCAGCTGCTGCTCGGCCCGGGCATCCCGCTGCTCGTCGTCGACGCGCCCGACGACGTCGAGCCGGCCGCCGGGTCGGAGTCGTCGGCGGCCTTCATCGTCGAGCTGACCGAGAGCCTCGTCGACGAGGACTGAGCCCCAGGGCGTCGCGACCGCTGACGGGTCGCGCCGCCGTCAGCTGGCTCCCCGTCCCCGGGCCTAGCCTCGGGGCATGTCCGTGCGCCTGGAGACCCCCGTCGAGCCCGCCTCCGCGGGGATGCCGCCCCGCGCCTCCTCGGGGTGGTCCGCCCTCGCCGGCGTCGTCTCGTTCGTGGCCTGGGCCGGCGCCGCCGAGGCGGCCGCCGTCGTCACCGGGCCCGGGGGCAGCCCGCTGCTCGCCGTCGGCTCCGCCGTGATCGACCTCGCGCCGGCCGCCGCCAAGGACACGATGGTGGGCCTGTTCGGCACCGGCGACAAGGTCGCCCTCGGCGTGCTGATGGCCGTGGTGCTCGTCATCGTCACGGGCCTCGCCGGCGTCGCCGAGCAGCACCGCCCGCCGCTCGGCCGTGTCGTCTTCGGCGTCGGCGGGGCCCTCGCGGTCGCCGCGGTGCTCACCCGGGCCGGCAGCGGCAGCCTCGACGCGGCCCCGGCCGTGATCGGCACGGTGGTGGCGGTCGTGGTGCTGCCCGGCCTGCTCCGACGGCTGTGGCGCTGGCGCCTCTCGACCACCCCCGGCTGGGCCGCCGCGACCGAGCCCACGCCGCCGCTCGGCGGAGCCCCGGTCGAGCGCCGCAGCTTCCTCACCGCGATCGGGCTCACGAGCGCCGTCGCGGTCGTCGTGGGCGCCGGCGCCCGCGTGATCAACGCGGGCCGCGCCGACGTCGCGGCCCTGCGCGACGGCATCGCCCTCCCGGAGGCGGCCGTCACCGCCGAGCCCGTGCCGGCTGGCGCCTCCCTCGACGTGCCCGGCATCACGCCCTACGTGACCTCGAACGAGGACTTCTACCGCATCGACACGGCTCTCCGCGTGCCCTCGATCGACCCCGCCGAGTGGAGCCTGCGCATCCACGGCCTCGTCGAGAACGAGATCGTCGTCTCGTTCGACGAGCTGCTCGCCCTGCCCCTCGAGGAGCACCTCGCCACCCTCAGCTGCGTGTCGAACGAGGTCGGCGGCGACCTGATCGGCACCGCCCTCTGGCTCGGCCACCCGATCCGCACCCTGCTCGCCCGGGCCGTGCCGACGGCGGGCGCCGACATGGTGCTCTCCACCAGCGAGGACGGCTTCACTGCGGGCACCCCGCTCGACGTGCTCACCGACGAGGGCACCGACGCCCTGCTCGCCGTGGGCATGAACGGGCAGCCCCTGCCGCAGGAGCACGGCTTCCCCGTGCGCATGGTCGTGCCGGGCCTCTTCGGCTACGTCTCGGCGACGAAGTGGGTCGTCGACCTCGAGGTCACCCGCTTCGCCGACGCCGAGGGGTACTGGACGCCCCGCGGCTGGGACGCCCTCGGCCCGGTCAAGCTGGAGTCGCGGGTCGACGTGCCGGCGTCGGGCACGTCGGTCGACGCCGGCACCGTGCCGATCGCGGGCGTGGCGTGGCACCCGCACACGGGCGTCGCGCGCGTCGAGGTGCAGATCGACGAGGAGCCGTGGGTCGACGCCCAGCTCGCGGACTCCGTCTCGGCGGACACCTGGGTGCAGTGGGTGCACCGCTGGGAGGCGACGAGCGGGCGGCACACCGTGAGGGTCCGGGCGACCGGCGCCGACGGCGAGGTGCAGCGGGAGGCCCGCATGGCCCCCGCCCCGAACGGCGCCGAGGGCTGGGACGAGCACCAGGTCACGGTGCGCTGAGACCACCGCTCACCGAGCCGGGCCAGCGCGGCGCTCGTCGGGCTCGTCGGGCCCGGCGCTCGTCGGGCCCGCCGCCCGGCCCGCGCGCTACGCGACGACCCCGAGCGCGAACGGGAGCACCGCGGAGGCACCCGCCCGACGGAGCTCGCGCCCCGCGACGGTGACCGTCCACCGGCTGTCGACGAGGTCGTCGACGAGCAGCACGGGCCCGGGCGTGGCCGCCAGGGCCGCGGCGAGCTCGGGGCCGACCTCCACCGACCCCCACACGTCGGCGAGGCGGTAGACGCTGTTGCCGCCGCCGCGCGGGGCGTCGGACGAGCGCTGGCGGGTCGGCGTCAGCTGGCCGAGCACGGGCAGCCGCCCGACGTGGCCGAGGGCCTCGCCCAGCGAGGCCACGAGCTGCGGGTGCCCCTGCGACGGCATCACGACGATGCCGACGGGCCGCTCGGCCCAGCCCCAGTCGGCCAGCACCCGGACGCAGCCGTCGACGAGCGCCCGCGTGACGGGCTGGTCGGGCGTCGACGGCGCGAACACCTCCCGGAGCGTCGTGCCCCAGCCGAGGTCGGTGAGGCGCGCGAGGGCCCGCCCCTGCTCGACGCGCTCGTCGGGCGCGATCTTGCCCTTGGCGGGCACGCCGGCCCGGTCGGCGCCGGTGGGCCACTGCGCCCGCGGCTCGACCTCGACGCCCACGCGGTCGAGCGAGCTGGCGGCCGACGCGGCCGCGTCGCTCGTCACGTCGCTCGGGTACCAGGGGCCCGCACAGACGTCGCACCGGCCGCACGGCACCGCGGCGGGGTCGTCGAGGTCGAGCTGGAGCATCTGCATGCGGCAGGTGGCGCCCTCCTCGTAGCGGATCATCGACTCCTGCTCGGCGAGCCGGGCGGTCGCGATCCGGTCGTACCGCTCGCGGTCGTAGACCCACGGCCGCCCGGTCGAGACCCAGCCGCCCTGCACGCGGTGCACGGCGCCGTCGACGTCGAGCACCTTGAGCAGCAGCTCGAGCGGGGTGCGCTTGATGTCGACCCGCGCCTCCAGCGCCGGCGTCGAGAGCGGCGTCTCGCCCAGCTCAGCGAGCACGGCGCTCGCGCGCGCCTCGGAGGGCATCGACGCCGTCGCGAAGTACTGCCAGATCTCGCGGTCCTCGCGCCCGGGCAGCAGCAGCACGTCGGCGTTGTCGGTCGCGCGCCCGGCGCGGCCGATCTGCTGGTAGTAGGCGACCGGCGACGACGGCGCGCCGAGGTGCACCACGAAGCCGAGGTCGGGCTTGTCGAAGCCCATGCCGAGCGCGCTCGTCGCGACGAGCGCCTTGAGGTCGTTGGTCTTGAGGCGATGCTCGAGCTGCTCGCGCTCTTCCGGGTCGGTGCGGCCGGTGTACGAGCGGACGTCGTGGCCGGCCTCGCGCAGCAGCCGGGCGGTGTCGTCGGCCGCCGAGATGGTCAGCGTGTAGATGATGCCGCTGCCCGCGAGGTCGCCCAGGTGGGCGAGCAGCCAGCCGAGCCGGTCGCGCGAGGTGGGCAGGTCGAGCACCCCCAGCCGCAGGGAGGCGCGGGCCAGCGAGCCACGGATCGTCAGGACCGAGGTCTCCGGCCCCTCGGTCAGCTGCTCCTCGACGTCGGCCACGACGCGCTCGTTCGCGGTGGCCGTCGTGGCGAGGACGGGCACGCCGGCCGGCAGCGTGCGGATGAGCTCGGCGAGGCGCCGGTAGTCGGGGCGGAAGTCGTGCCCCCAGTCGCTGATGCAGTGCGCCTCGTCGACGACGAGCATGCCGAGCCGGTCGACCAGCAGCGGCAGCTGCTCGTCGCGGAACCTCGGGTTGTTGAGGCGCTCCGGCGACACGAGCAGCACGTCGACCTCGTCGGCGAGCAGCGCCTGCTGCACGTCGGCCCACTCGTGGGCGTTCGCCGAGTTGAGGGCCACCGCCCGCACGCCGGCCCGGGCGGCCGCGGCCACCTGGTCGCGCATCAGCGCGAGCAGCGGCGAGACGAGCAGGGCGGGCCCCGTGCCGCGACGGCGCAGCAGCAGGGTGGCGATGAAGTAGACCGCGGACTTGCCCCAGCCGGTGCGCTGCACGACGAGCGCGCGTCGGCGGTCGGCGACGAGGGCGCGGATCGCCTCGAGCTGGCCGTCGTGGAAGACGGCGTCGTCACGCCCGGTCAGGCGTCGCAGCAGCTCGAGGGCCTCGGCGTCGACGTCGGTCACGGCGGGGGCGGCGGTGTCGGTCATCGGGCCATGGTGCCACGCACCACCGACCCTGCCGGCCCCGGCCCGGCCGACGCCGGCCTCAGGGGGCGGCGGGCGCCTCCGGCACGACGACGAGCTCGAGGTGGTCGCGCAGCTGCCCCGGCACGTCGACCTCGTCGGGCGCGAGCAGCCACTGCAGCTGCAGGCCGTCCCAGAGGGCGACGAGGGCGGTCGCGGCGCGGTCGGGGTCGACGCCGGGCCGCAGGAGCCCGGCCGCCTCGAGCCCGCGGAAGGCGTCGCCGAACTCGCGACGGAGCCCGGCGAGGCGGGCGGAGACGTAGTCGCGGCCCGGGTTGCCCGCCGTGACGGCCTCGCCCGAGAGCACCGCGTAGAGCTCGACGACCCCCGGCACGGACTCGTTCGCGCGGGCCTGCCGCACGACGGCCTCGACCATCGAGCCCTCGGCGGGCGTCGCCGGCATCGGCCCCGCCGAGACCTCGTCGCGGCGCGCGAGGACGGCGAGCAGCAGGTGGCTCTTGGTGGGGAAGTAGTGCAGCAGGCTCGTCTGGCTCATGCCGACGACGTCGGCGACCTTCTGCAGCGAGCCCCCCGCGTAGCCGTGGGCCGCGAACACCTCGAACGCGGCCGCGACGATCGCGGCCCGGCGCTCCGCCGACTTGGCGTACGGGCCCCGGCGAGCCCGCGGGGCGTCGGCGCTGCCCGGCGCGGCGGCGGGGTCGGCGGGCGAGGCGGTCATGCGGGGCAGCTTACGACGCCCGGCGACGTGCCCCGTGAATTTCGAGCGACCACTCGACACTGTGTTAGCGTCGTCGCGTCCCGCCCACGTCGCCGGGGGCCCGCGCCTGCGCCCCGGTCGTCGTCGACGGCCGCCCCGCCCGCCCCCCTCAGCACGGTCGACGCCCTCCCGCGGCGGCCCCGGAAGGACTCGTCCCGTGACGACCACCGCCTCGTACCTCACCGACACGGGCCCCGGCACGGGCCTCCGCAGCCCCGCCCGCTCCGCGCTGCACACCGACGCCCCGACCGTCTCGCTCGACGGCGAGTGGGCCTTCCGCCTGCTGGCCGGCGCGCCCGGCACGCCCGGCGGCCGGGGCGTCCTGCCCGAGGGCGAGGGCCCGACGGACTTCGCCGCGGTCGACCACGACGACTCCGGCTGGGAGACCATCGCGGTGCCGTCGCACTGGGTGCTGACCGGCGACGGCGAGCGCGGCCTGCCGATCTACACCAACGTGCAGTTCCCCTTCCCGACCGAGCCGCCCGCCGTGCCCGACGCGAACCCGACGGGCGACCACCGCCGCCGCTTCACGCTGCCCGCGAGCTTCGCCGGCGCCGAGCGCGTGCTGCTCCGCTTCGAGGGCGTCGAGTCCCGCTACGTGGCCTGGGTCAACGGCGTCGAGGTCGGCATGGGCGTCGGCAGCCGCCTCGCGCAGGAGTTCGACGTCACCGACGTCGTCCGCCCCGGCGAGAACGTCGTCGCGGTGCGCGTGCACCAGTGGTCGGCGTCGAGCTACGTCGAGGACCAGGACCAGTGGTGGCTGCCCGGCATCTTCCGCAGCGTCACGCTGCAGGCGCGGCCGGTCGGCGGCCTCGACGACGTCTGGCTGCAGACGCCGTGGCACGGCGCCGCCGGCGAGCCCGAGGGAGGCGCATCGATCGTCGCCGAGGTCACGGCCGGCCCCGCGGCCTGGCCGGTGGTGCTCGCGGTGCCCGAGCTGGGCGTCGAGGTGACCTGGTCGTCGCCCGCCGACGTCGCCCCGGTCGAGATCGCCGACGGCGTCGCGCCGTGGAGCGCCGAGACGCCCCGCCTGTACGACGCCACGGTGACGAGCGCCGGGGGAGCGGAGACGATCTCGCTCCGCCTCGGCTTCCGCACCGTCCGCGTCGACGGCGACCTCTTCACCGTCAACGGCCGCCGCGTCGTGTTCCACGGCGTGAACCGGCACGAGACGCACCCCGACCGCGGCCGCGTGTTCGACGAGGCGTGGTCGCGCCGCGACCTCGAGCAGATGAAGCGGCACAACGTGAACGCGATCCGCACGTCGCACTACCCGCCGCACCCGCGCCTCCTCGACCTGGCCGACGAGTACGGCTTCTGGGTCGTGCTCGAGAACGACCTCGAGACGCACGGCTTCGAGCGCGGCGCCTGGGTCGGCAACCCCAGTGACGACCCGGCCTGGCACGACGCCCTGGTCGACCGGATGGTGCGCACGGTCGAGCGCGACAAGAACCACCCGTCGATCGTGATGTGGTCGCTCGGCAACGAGGCGGGCACGGGTCAGAACCTCGCCGCGATGGCCGCGTGGACCCACGCCCGCGACGCCGGCCGCCCGGTGCACTACGAGGGCGACTACACGGGCGCCTACACCGACGTCTACTCGCGCATGTACTCGTTCGTCGACGAGACGCGCGCGATCGGCGCCGGCGACGAGAGCGTGCCCCTGCTCGGCACCACGGCGGCGGAGGCGGCCCGCCAGCGCTCGAAGCCGTTCCTCCTCTGCGAGTACGTCCACGCGATGGGCAACGGCCCCGGCGCGATCGACGAGTACGAGGACCTCGTCGACGAGTTCCCCCGCCTGCACGGAGGCTTCGTCTGGGAGTGGCGCGACCACGGCATCCGCACGCGGGCGGCCGACGGCACCGAGTTCTTCGGCTACGGCGGCGACTTCGGCGAGGTGGTGCACGACGGCAACTTCGTGATGGACGGCATGGTGCTCAGCGACGACACGGCGTCGCCCGGCCTCGCCGAGTGGGCCCAGGTCGTCACGCCCCTGCGGGTGCGGTTCGAGGCCGTCGAGGGCGGCGGGGCCGTCGTGGTCGTGTCGAACCGGCGGCACTCGGCCGACGCCTCCGACGTGGCCTTCCGCTGGTCGGTCGCCCACGACGGCGTGGAGGCGGCCTCGGGCGTGCTCGACGTCGTCGGCCTCGACGGCGGGGCCCTCGCCGCGGGCGAGGTCGCGCGCCTCGCCCTGCCGGAGGTGCCGGTCGCGGCCCTCGGCGAGACCTGGCTGACGATCGAGGTCGTCACCGTCGCCGACGCGGCCTGGTCCCCGGCCGGCCACGTCGTCTCGACCGCGCAGCTCGACCTCACGCTGCCGGGCTCCGCCCCGGTCGCGTCGGCCGCGCCGCGGCCCACGGTGGCGACGGCCCTCGACACCGCGGCGGGCATCGCCTCCGGTCGGCTCGACCTCGGCCCCGCGAGCTTCGTCGACGGCCGTCTGGTCGCCCTGGCCGGCCGGCCGGTCGACGGGCCCCGCCTCGAGCTGTGGCGCGCCCCCACCGACAACGACCGCGGCCACTGGTGGGCACCTCGTGACCGCGACGCCGACGTCATGCGCGACCGGCACCGCAGCGACCGCTACCTCGAGAGCCTCGAGCCGAGCGCCGAGACGGTCTGGCGCCGCGCCGGCCTCGACCGCCTCACGGGCCGCGTGCTCGCCGTCTCGACGACGCCGACCTCGGTGCAGGTCCGCACGCGCTGGGCGGCGGCCGACGCCGGTCAGGCGGTGACCGTCGACGAGCGCTGGACGCTCGACGGCGACGACGTCTGGCTCGCCCTCGACCTCGTGCCCACCGCGGGCTGGGACGTCACGTGGCCCCGCGTCGGCGTGCGGCTCGACCTGCCCGTCGACGTCGAGCGGGCCTCGTGGTTCGGCACCGGACCGGCCGAGTCGTACCCCGACTCGCGGCACGCCGCCGTCGTCGGCCGCTTCGAGTCGGCGGTCGACGACCTCGTCGTCGACTACGCGCGCCCGCAGGAGAGCGGCCACCGCAGCGACCTCCGACAGCTCGACCTCGCCACCGCCGAGGGAGGCGCGTGGCTGCGCGTCGAGGCCCTGCCCGACACGGCGGGTCGTCGCCCCGGCTTCACGCTGCGCCGCCACACCGCGCAGCAGGTCGACGCGGCCGCGCACCCGCACGAGCTGCCGGCGCCGACGGCCACGCACCTGTGGCTCGACGCCGCACAGCACGGGCTCGGCTCCCGGGCCTGCGGGCCCGACGTGTCGGCGCCCCACGTGCTGCGCCCCGGCGCGCACGCGCTGCGCCTCCGCCTCAGCGCGCTGGGCTAGCCCGGCAGCCCGGCAGCCCGGCAGCCCGGCAGCCCGGGCGACGCGAGGTCGGTCGGTCGGGACCGTGCACGCCGAGTGGTCACGAACGGCTCGTCCCCCCGTAGGGAGCAGCAGATCGCGACCACTCGGCGGCCGGGCTCAGGAGGCGCGGTGCGCGCGGACGACCACGTCACGCATCGGGCCGCCTCCATGGTGCGCCGAGGTGGCGGCTCGCTCGCGCGCCCCGGCCACCTCGACCTCGAGCCCCTCGCCCTCGATCGCGGCGAGGACGTCGTCGACCGTGAACATGAGGTCACGCCGGTGCGCCATGCGCTCCGGGTCGTCGGTGAGGTCGTGCCCGACGACGAGCAGCGTCCCGCCGGGAGCCACCGCCGCCGCGAGCGCCCGGAAGAGCACGGCCCGCTCCGGGTCGGCGAGGTGCATGAACTGGGCCGAGACGAGGTCGAAGGCGCCCGGCTCGGGTGCCCAGGCCGTGACGTCGTGCTGCTCCCAGGTGATCCGGGCGGCGGCGGCCGGGTCGGTGGCGTCGGCGCGACGGGCGGCCTTGGCGAGCGCCGCCTCCGCGATGTCGGTGCCGGTCACCGTCCAGCCCCGCCGGGCCAGCCAGATCGCGTCGCCGCCCTCGCCGCTGCCGACGTCGAGCGCCCGCCCGGGCGTCAGGTCGACCGTCTCGGCGACGAGCTGGGCGTTGGGCTCGCCGCTCCAGGTGAAGCCCTCCGAGCCGTAGCGCTCCTCCCAGTACGCGCGGTCGAAGACCTCCTGCTCGGGGCGGCCCGGTGCGGGCCCGTCGGCGTCGCCGGACCGGGACGCGACCCCGTGCCGCCGCTCGCCGAGCAGCCGGGCGGTGCCCGCCGACTCGGCGGCCGCGCTGAACGGAGCCCGCCGGGCCGCGACGGCGAGGGCGGTGTCCTCCGCCACGAGGTCGGCGTTCGCGAGGGCGGCCGCCCTCACGCCGGACGCCGCCGCAGCGACCACCTGCATCATCGGGTCGGCGACGTTGCCCGCCAGCCAGAGGCCCGGGACGGTCGTGGCGCCGGTGGCCGGGTCGGACGGCACGACGAGCCCGACGCCCAGCGGGTGGGGCTCCTGCTCGACGCCCAGCCCGGTCAGCAGGTCCGAGTTCACGCGCAGGGCAGCCCCGAGCGCCAGGGCCTCCACCGGGCGGGTGCGCCCCGACGCGAGCTCGACCCCGCTCATCCGGTCGTCGGTGACGAGCACCCGGGTGACGGCTCCCGTCACGACACCGATGCCCCGCGCGGCGAGCTGCTCCCACTCCTCCTCCGTGGGCTCCACCGCGTCGTTGAGGAACAGCACCACGCGATCGCTCCACTGCCGGAAGAGCAGGGCCTGGTGCACCGACAGCGGCCCGCCGCCGAGCACGCCGATCAGCCGGTCGCGCACCTCCCAGCCGTGGCAGTACGGGCAGTGCACGGCGTCCCGGCCCCACCGCTCGGCGAGGCCGGCCACGGGCGGCAGCTGGTCGGTGACACCGGTCGTGACGACGACCCGCCGGGCGAGGACGGTCTCGACCCGGCCGCCCGCGTGCGTGACGGACGCCCGGAAGCGGGCCGCGACTCCCGGGGCCGGCTCGACGCGGTCGAGGGCCGTGACCGTCCCGGCACCGACCTCGCCGCCGTGGGACTCGACCTCGGCGCGGCCGAGGCGCGTCAGCTCGGCGGGGGCGATCCCGTCGCGGGTGAGGAAGCCGTGCACGCCCGCGGCGGGGGCGTTCCGGGGCTCGCCCGCGTCGACGACGACGACGTCGCGGCGGGCGCGGGCGAGCGTGAGGCCCGCGCTGAGCCCGGCGGCGCCGCCGCCGACGACGAGCACGTCGCGGACCACGTCGGGGGCGTCACCGGCGTGACCGGCGTCACGGGCAGGGTCGGGGGAGCCGCTCGGGGCGGGGGTGCTGTGGTCGTTCGTCATGGTGGTGACCTCCTGCCTCGATGGTCGCCCCGCGCCTCCGTCGGTGACAAGCTCTCTTGCCGAAGTGGCAAGATGCGGGCATGGACACGCACCGACACGGCCCGACCGCCCCCGCCCCGGCCGACGACACCGACGCCGTCCTCGCCGGGGTCGGCCCGCGCCTCCGCGCCCTGCGCACCGCCCGGAACGCGACCCTCGACCAGCTCTCCGCCGAGACGGGCATCTCGGTCAGCACCCTGTCGCGCCTCGAGTCGGGGCAGCGCCGCCCCGCGCTCGAGCTGCTGCTGCCGCTCGCCCGGGTGCACGGGGTGCCGCTCGACGAGCTCGTCGGCGCGCCGGAGACGGGCGACCCGCGGGTGCACCTCAAGGCCGTCGCCTGGCGCGGCGGGTCGATCCTGCCGCTGTCGCGCGGGGGGAGCGGCCTGCAGGCGTTCAAGCACGTCATCCCGGCGTCGGTGCCGGAGGGCACTCCCGAGCTGCGCACGCACGACGGCTGGGACTGGCTCTACGTGCTGAAGGGCCGGCTCCGCGTGGTGCTCGGCGAGCACGACCTCGTGCTGCCCGCGGGCGAGGCGGCCGAGTTCGACACCCGCACGCCGCACTGGTTCGGCCGGGTGGGGCCCGGCGACGTCGAGTTCCTCAGCCTCTTCGGCCGCCAGGGCGAGCGCATGCACGTCCGGGCGGCGCCGCCCGGCCGCTTCGAGTAGCGTCCTGCCCGTGACCGACCACCGCCCGGCCGACGCCCGGAGCCCCGAGCCGACCGCCCGCCCGCTGCACGTCCTCGTCCTGCCCGGCGGGGGCTACCAGCACCTCGCCGACCACGAGGGCGAGCCGGTGGCCGAGTGGCTGCGGTCTCTCGGGCACAGCGCGGAGGTCGTCCGGTACCCGCTCGACACGCGGCACCCCGGCCCCCTCGAGCACGTGCGCAGGGCCGTCCGGGCCGCCCGGGGGGCTGGCCACGAGCGCGTCGGCCTGCTCGGCTTCTCCGCCGGCGGCCACGCCGCGGGCCTCGCTGCCCTCGCTCCCGGAGCCACGGGGGAGGCGCGGGTGGACCTGGTCGTGCTCGCCTACCCGGTCGTCTCCATGCGCACGCCCACCCACGGCGGCTCGCGCGCGGCGCTGATCGGCCTCGACGCCCCAGACGACCTCCGGGCCGCGACGTCGCTCGACGCCCTGGTGACCCGCGACTCCCCACCGACCTTCGTGTGGCACACCGCCGACGACGAGACGGTGCCCGTCGAGCACGCGTACCTGATGGGGGCGGCCCTCGCCGAGGCCGGAGTGCCGCACGCCCTGCACGTCTACGCCTCGGGCCGGCACGGCCTCGGGCTCGCCGAGGGCGCCGGGCCCGCCGCGGCGTGGACCCGCGACTGCGCCGAGTGGCTCGACGACCAGCTCGGGGGGCCGAGCCGGGCCGGCTGACCGCACCGGCCCGTCGAGCTCGGCCCGCCCAGCTAGCCCGACCCCGACCTGCCCGCCGCTACGGGACGATGACGGCCCGGCCGCGCACCGTGCCGGCCGCGAGCGCCTCGTAGGCCGACGGGGCGTCGTCGAGCGAGTAGCGCTGCGTCTCGACGCTCACCCGACCGGCGCGCGCGAGGTCGAGCACCTCTATCAGCTCGCTGCGGCTGCCCCAGTAGGGCACCCGCACGGCCGCGTCGTACGCGATCGAGCCGAAGCCGAGCTCGACCGTGCCGCCGCCGATGCCGACGATCGTGACGTCCGCCTCCGTCGCCGCCACCGCGACCGCCGTGGCCATCGTGGGGCGCGCGCCGACGAAGTCGAACACCGCGTTCGCGCCGACGCCGCCGGTGAGGGCGCGGACGGCCTCCGCGGCGTGCTCGTCGCTGATCACGACGTGGTCGGCGCCGACGTGCGTCGCCAGCTCGAGCTTCTCGTCGTTGACGTCGAGGGCGATGACCTGCGCGCCCGAGAGCGCCTTGAGGATCTGGATGCCGACGTGCCCGAGGCCGCCCGTGCCGATGACGACGGCGAAGGTGCCGGCCCCGAGCTTCGGCAGCGACGCCTTGATCGCGTGGTACGGGGTCAGGCCGGCGTCGGTGAGGGAGACGTTCTCCACCGGGTCGAGGTCGCCGAGCGGCACGAGGTGGCGCGGGTCGTCGACGATCATGTACTCGGCCATCGAGCCGGGGGCGCCGAGCCCGGGGGGCTTGATGCCCTCGGCGGCGGCGTTGACGCAGTAGTTCTCCTTGCCCTGCGCGCACTGGTGGCAGCGCCCGCAGCCCCACGGCCCGTAGACGGCGACCGCGTCGCCGACCGAGACGTGCTCGACGCCCTCGCCGAGCTGCTCGACGACGCCCACGCCCTCGTGCCCGAGCGTGAGCGGCAGGGGGTAGCCCTGCGCCGTGTAGTCCTCCTCGGAGAGGCTCATGACGTACTCGTCGCTGTGGCAGACGCCGGCGGCGGTGACGCGGATCAGCACCTGCCCCGGCCCCGGGGAGGGCTTCTCGACCTCGACGACGACGGGGTGCTGACCGACCTGGGTGTACTGGAGTGCCTTCATGGGGTGCACGGTAGACCTGACCGAACCAGGTGGTCCGCCCGATGTGCGACACCTGCAGCCCAAGCTCAGGTGCCCGGGCAGCGGCCTCCGAGCCGCCGCGAGCATGATGGCGGCATGAGAGCGAAGCGCGAGCCCGTCCGCCGTCAGGAGCCCGGCCCGGGCCAGGAGTCCGTCTGGGACTACCCCCGGCCCCCGCGGGTCGAGGCCCGCTCCGAGCGGGTGGTCGTCCGCCTCGGCGGCCAGGTCGTCGCCGACACGACCGCGGCGTACCGGGTGCTCGAGACGAGCCACCCGCCGGTCTGGTACCTGCCGCGCACGGCCTTCACGGAGGGGGCCCTGCAGCCGGCCTCCGGCACGAGCATGTGCGAGTACAAGGGCCGAGCGAAGTACGTCGACGTGGTCGGCGGCGGGGCCCGCGCCTCCTCGGCCGGCTGGACGTACCCGAGCCCGTGGGCGGGCTACGAGGTGCTCGTCGACCACGTCGCGCTCTACCCGGGGCGGATGGACTCGTGCGAGATCGACGGCGAGGTCGTCCAGGCCCAGGAGGGCGACTTCTACGGCGGCTGGATCACGGCGTCGGTCGTCGGCCCGTTCAAGGGCGCGCCCGGCACGATGGGCTGGTAGCGACGCCGGCGACCCCGGCGGCCCCGGCGGCCCCGGCGACGCCGTGCGTGTCGCCGCGTCCGGCGGCTACGGCGTCGTGCGCGCCGTCAGCTCGGCGACGACCACCTCGGCGTCGGCGAACCACGGCGTGTAGTGGTCGGGGTCGGCGTTGACCTGCACGGCGTGGGCGGCCTCGGTGGGCGAGAGCTCCTTCCAGCCGGGGATGCGCACGAGCTTCGTGAAGAACATCGTGGCGGCCGTGTACGGGTCCATCCGCTGCTCGTAGGTGCCCCAGAGCCCGTTGTCGCGCTGCTGGAAGAGCCCTCGGCTGTCGGGGCCGACGTCGTCGCCGTGGTCGATGTTGCGGAGGCTCGACTCGCCCATCGCCGTCATCACGCCGATGGCCTGCGTGTGGGTGCCGATGCCCTGCGCCTTGGCGGCCTCCATGATCCAGGCGGCGTTGACGAGGCGGTCCTGGCAGTAGCCGGCGACGGGGCCGGCGGGCACCGAGATCGTGCCGATCTGCACGGGCGGCACGTCGGGGCAGGTCGGCTGGCTCGTGACCGCGGCGGCGGTCGGCTCGTCACGGGGAGCGCTCAGCGACGACACGACCATCGCGACCGCGACGACGAGCCCGACGGCCCCGAGGCAGAACACGACGGAGGCGGCGATGAGCAGACGGCGCACGGTGCGTCCTCCAGGGGGTCGGGCCAGGGTCGCTCCCGATGCTAGGCGAGACAGCTGGCAGACCGCGGCAGCGCCGGGCGCGGGTCAGCCCACGGGCTGAGCGGCGCGGGCTGGCCCGTCGCTCCGTCTCGTGCCGAACCACGTCCTCGCACCGGAACCACGCCGCGGCGTGGTTCGCCTGCGAAGACGTGGTGCCCGAGCGGCAGGGCGGCGGACGCGCGGGCGCGGGAGGCGCGGGGCAGGGATCGGGGAAGCGCGGGAGGCGCGGGGCAGGGATCGGGGAGGCGCGGGGCAGGGCGGGCGCGGGCGACCGCGGCTCAGAGGAGGTCGGCGCGGTCGGCGAGGTACGCGCCGAGCTCGCGCAGCTCGCCCGGGCCGCGGCCCCAGCGCACGTGCACGGCGTCGCCGACGAGCACGAGGGGCTCGGCCGCACCCGAGCGCAGGGCCTCGGCGTCGGTCCGCACCGGCACGTGGCCGTAGTTGACGACCTCGCCCTCGGCGAACCTCCGCGACGCGGCCCGTCGGGCGTCGCGCCGCTCCTCGACCGAGGCCGACAGGTGCTGCTCGCGCTTGGGCTCGGTGGCGCGGGTGATGGTGCCGGTCGCCCAGACCTGCCCCTCGGGGCTGAGCAGCAGCACCCCGAGGCGCCAGGCCCGGCCCGCCGGCAGCAGCGAGGCCGACGTGTGCACGAGCAGCAGCCGTCGTGACGCCTTCACGGTCGCGAGCGACTCCTGGCGGGCGTCGCGGGCCGCCAGCTCGGCGACCGTGCGGCCGAGCAGCCCGGCCAGTGCCGCGGCCGCGCGCGTGGCCTCGTCGTCGCTCACCGCGCCTCCCTCGGTCGGTGTCGTGCCGTCGGTCGTGCCGTCGTCGGTCGGGTCAGCTGTCGTAGCCGTGGGCGAGGAAGTCCTCGACGAGCTCGACGACGAGGGCGTGGTCGTCGGCCTGGGGCAGGCCCGAGACCCCGACCGAGCCGACCGGGCCGACGCCGCGCACGATGACGGGGAACACCCCGCCGTGGGCGGCGTAGACGCCCGGGTCGAGCCGCGACTTCTCGTCGAAGGTCGAGCCGGCGACGCGGAAGGTCTCGCCGACGCGGTACGAGCTCTGGCCCCAGCGCTCGACGACGCGGGCCTTGCGGTCGAGCCACTCGTCGTTGTCGCGCGAGGTGCCGGGCAGGGCGGCGTGGAAGACGCGCTGCCGGCCCTTCATCACCGCGATCGCCACGGGCAGCTGACGGCGGCGGGCCTCGGCGAGCACGTGGGCGCCGAGGTCGAGGGCGGTCTCGGTCGTGAAGCGGCGGAACGTCAGGCGCTCCTCCTGCTCCTCGAGGGTGCGCAGCAGCGTGTCGTCGGTCATGGGTGCCTCCGGGGAGTCGGGTGGTGCGGGCGTCGTCGCCCGCCCCGAGCCTAGGGCCGCGGGCCGGAGGGCGGCCTGAGCGCCGTCCTGGTGGGCGTCGGCGCGGTGCGGCGAGGTCAGCGCCGCCCGCCCGCGGCCACGAGCTCGGTGCAGTCGTCGCTGCCCGTGAGGCGGCAGTACACGTCGGCCAGCTCGGCGGCGGAGAGCGACCAGGGGTGCTCGAGCGCGCGCTCCCGGGCGGCGGTCGCGAGGCGCTGCCAGGTCGCGTCGTCGCCGAGCAGGCGGGTCAACGTCTCGCCCCAGCGGGCCGGGTCGCGGCTGTCGAGCACGACGCCGGTGACGCCGTCGACGACCGACTCGCGCAGGCCCCCCGACGCGGCGGCGACGACCGGGACGCCGCTCGCGGCGGCCTCGAGGGCGATCAGCCCGTACGTCTCGGAGTGCGAGGGCACGAGCACCAGGCGGGAGTCGCGGAGCAGGGCGGCGAGGCCCGCTCGCGTCCGCGGCCCCAGGAAGCGCACGTCGAGGTCGAGGCGGGCGGCGAGGTCCTCCAGCTCGTGCTCGTAGCCGGCGTGCTCGGTGCTGGCTCCGCCGGCGATGACCAGCTCGGGGCGCAGGTCGGCGGGGACGGCCGCGACCGCGGCCACGGCGAGGTCGGGCGCCTTCAGCGGCTCGAGCCGACCGGCGACCACGACGTAGGGCCGGTCGGAGCGGGGCACGCCCGGCGTCGCCGGCCGGAAGAGCTCGGCGTCGACGCCGGGCAGCACGACCCAGAGCCGGGCCGGGTCGCCGCCGAGCCGCGTGGCGACCGTCTCGGCCTCCGCGCGGCTGATCGCGACGACCGCGTCGCTCTCCCGCGCGAGCAGGGCCTCGCCGGCGAGGCGGCCGGGCGACTCGGCACGCTCGCCGTCGGAGAGGGGCGTCTCGTCGCCCGCGGCGATCGAGTGGAAGCTCTGCACGTGCGGCACGCCGCGCTCGCGCGCGACCGGCAGCGCGGCGACGCCGCTGAACCAGTGGTGCGAGTGGATGACGTCCCAGGGGCCCTGCTCGGCCAGGCGCTCGCGGAACTCGTCGACGAACTCCTCGTGGCGGCCCTTCGTGACGGGCTCGGTCGGGCCGGCGGTCAGGACGCGCAGCGTGACCCCGGGCGAGAGCTCGACGGTGTCGGGCCCGTCGGGCGACGAGCGCCGGGTGAGGATCTCGACCCGGTGCCCGGCTGCGCCGAGGGCCTCGGCCTGGTTGCGCACGACGACGTTCATGCCGCCCACGTCGCCCGAGCCGGGCTCGGCACCGGGGGAGGTGTGCAGCGAGACGAGCGCGATGCGGAGGGGGGAGGTCACCGCCCGAGCGTACCCGCCCCGCGGCGGGCGCCCCCGCGCCGCTCGCACCCGCCGGGCCCTGCCTGCCCGCTCGCCCCGCCCCGCTCGCCCGGCCCCGCTCGCCCGGCCCAGCCGAGCCCGCCCCGCCCGGCCCCGCCCCGGGCCCCGGAGCTAGGGTGAGGCATGGCGAGCGAGGCGACGATGCTGCAGGTGGGCGACCGTGAGGTCCGGATCTCGAGCCCGGGCCGGGTGCTCTGGCCCGACCTCGGCGTGACGAAGCTCGACCTCGCGCGCTACCTCGTCGACGTGGGCGACGCGTTCGTCCGCGCGAACGGCGACCGCCCGATCTCGCTGCAGCGGTTCCCCGGCGGGGTCGACGGCGACGACTACTTCTCGAAGAACCCGCCCCGCGGCGCTCCCGACCACGTGCGCAGCGTCGTCGTGACCTACCCGAGCGCGCGCTCGCACCCCCAGCTCGTCATCGACGAGCCGGCCGGGGCCGTCTGGGCGGCGCAGATGAACACGGTCGTCTTCCACCCCTGGGCCTCGCGGGCCGGGGCGAGCGACCTGCCCGACCAGCTCCGGGTCGACCTCGACCCCCAGCCCGGCACCGACTTCTCCGACGCGGTGCCCGCGGCGCACGAGCTCCGGCGCGTGCTGGCCGACGCCGGGCTGACCGCGTTCGTCAAGACGAGCGGCAACCGCGGCCTGCACGTCTTCGCGCCGATCGAGCCGACCCGGGAGTTCCTCGACGTGCGGCACGCGGTGATCGCCGCGGCGCGCGAGCTCGAGCGCCGCATGCCCGACGCCGTGACCACGAACTGGTGGAAGGAGGAGCGGGGCCGCCGCGTCTTCGTCGACTACAACCAGGCGAACCGCGACCGCACCATGGCGGGCGCCTGGTCTCCCCGGGCGCTGGCCCGCGCCTCCGTCTCGACCCCGCTCGAGTGGAGCGAGCTCGACGCGACCGACCCGGCGGCGCACACCGTGCTCACCGTGCCGGGCCGCCTCGCCGCGACGGGCGATCCGTGGGAGCACATGCACGACGAGCCCGGCACGATCGACGGGCTGCTCGGCTGGTGGGAGCGCGACGTCGAGGCGGGCCTCGGCGAGCTGCCCTTCCCGCCCGACTTCCCGAAGATGCCGGGCGAGCCGCCCCGCGTCCAGCCCAGCCGCGCGAAGGCGGCGCCGCAGGGCGACCAGGTCGCGCCGGTCGAGGAGGTCGAGTAGGCCCGAGAGCAGCGCGGCAGGAGTCGCGGGTCGGCCCCCGAAGGCGCCTCGCAGACGCGTCAGGCCCGGACGAGCACCTCGCCCAGGTCGTAGGCCGTCGGCACCTCCAGCTGGTCGAACCCGCACGAGCGCGCCTCGCGGTCGGCCCGCCACCGGGCCACCTGCACCGTGTGGCGGAACCGCTGCCCCTCCATCTGGTCGTAGCGCACCTCGACCACCCGCTCGGGGCGGAGCGGGACGTACGAGACGTCCCTTCCCGACGAGAATCGGCTGCGGTCGGTCTCGGCGTGAGCGACCCCGCCGTCGTCGTCGTGCACGACGAGGTCGGCCAGCTCGTCGACGAGCTCGAGGCGACGGGCGTCCGAGAACGCGGAGGCGCCTCCCACGTTCCGGAGCTCGCCGTCGGCGTCGTGCAGCCCGAGCAGAAGCGACCCCACGCCCTGCCCGCTCTTGTGCACCCGGTAGCCGAGCACGACGACGTCGGCGGTGCGGTGGTGCTTGACCTTGAGCATCGTGCGCTTGCCCGGCCGGTAGGGGCTCGCCAGGGGCTTGGCGACGACGCCGTCGAGCCCGGCGCCCTCGAACTCGACGAGCCAGCGGCGAGCGACCTCGGCGTCGGTGGTCGTGCGGCTCAGGTGCAGCGGGGCAGCGGCGTCGGCGAGGAGGTGCTCGAGCGCGGCCCGGCGCTCGCCGAAGGGGCGCTCCGAGAGGCTCTCGTCGCCCTCGGCGAGCAGGTCGAACGCGACGAACGAGGCCGGCGTCGAGACCGAGAGCGTCGCGATGCGCGAGGCCGCGGGGTGGATGCGCTGCGAGAGGACGTCCCAGTCGAGCCGCTCGTCGCCGGGCTCGCCCTGCCGCAGCACGATCTCGCCGTCGAGCACGCACGGGCCGGGCAGCCCCTCGGCGAGCGCGGCCACGAGCTCGGGGAAGTACCGGGTGAGCGGCTTCGAGCCGCGGCTGCCGAGCTCGACCGTCTCGCCGTCGAAGTAGACGAGGCCGCGGAAGCCGTCCCACTTCGGCTCGTACGACAGGCCGCCCTCGACGCTGTCGGCGTCGGGCACGGCCGCGACGGCCTTCGCGAGCATCGGGGCGACGGGGTCGGTGATCGACGGCACGGCGGCGGCGGCGCGGGCGTCAGAGTCGGTGCCGGTGCCGGTGCCGGTGCCGGCGTCGGCGTCGGCGTCGCGAGCGGGGGAGTCGGTGGTCATGCGCCGAGTCTGGCCCGGGTCGTCGACTCCGGCCCGGGAGGCGTCCTCAGCCCGTCGCGAGCTCGTCGCCGCGTCCGGCCGACCGGAGGTGCCACTCCGTCTGCGCGAGCGCGGAGGCGAGCACGAAGCCCGTCATCGACCGGAGGCCGCCGCGCCAGCCGGTCATGCGCTCGGCGACCTCGAAGACCGTGGGGGAGGCCTCGCCCGCGCCCTCGGCGTGCAGGGCGTCGAGCGCGGTCACCGCGTCGAGGGTGCGGTCGGCACGGTGCGCGACCAGAGCCTCCGCCCGCTCGGCCAGGCCGACGAAGCGGTACTCGTGGCCGGGGCAGACCTCGAGGGCGTCCGCTCCAGGCCGGTCGAGGGGGACCATCGCCCGCAGCGAGGCGAGGTGGTCGTCGAGGGGGTTCGACGCGGTGCGGCCGCCGAGGCCGATGCCGGGGTTGATCGTCGGCAGCACGTGGTCGCCGGTGAAGACGAGGCGCTGCTCGGGCTCGACGACGCACAGGTGGCCGGCGGTGTGGCCCGGCGTGTGCACGACCCGCAGGCGGCGGCCCGCGACCGGCAGCTCGTCGCCGTCGGCGAGCAGCAGGTCGGGGGTGACCACGGGCAGGGCGCGACCGGACCCCCAGGAGGCGACCAGCGCCTCCGTCAGCTCCCGGGGGGCGCCCCAGCGGGCGACGTCGGCGTCGTCGGCGGCGCGCCGGTCGAGGGCGGCGGCCTCGAGGGCGTGCATCGCGACCCGGGCCCCGGAGGCGCGGCGCACGTCGTCAGCGGCCCCCAGGTGGTCGAGGTGCAGGTGGGTGACCACGACGAGCGTCAGGTCGGAGAGCTCGTGGTCGACCGACCGCAGCGCCGCCTCCAGCCGGGGGACGGCGTCGGGCCCGGCCCAGCCCGGGTCGATCAGCACGAGGGAGCCGTCGGAGCCCTCGACGAGGTAGCTGAACGAGTGGCCCTCGACGCGGTCGCCCACGGTCGACGACAGCGACCAGACGCCGTGCCGCACCTCCTCGAGGGGAGGGAGCGTGCGGGTGCGCAGCGCCTCGGCCTGCACGGGGCTGATCGGGGCGGAAGCGGGCACCTGGCGAGCCTAACGCTGGCGCCGCACCCCCGAGGTGACCCGTCCTGGGCCGCCGGGGCTGCCCCGGGCCCAGGACGGGTCACCTCGCCGTGCGTCAGCTCACTCGGCGGCGACGTCGACCAGCACCTTGCCGGTCACGCCGGCCTCGACGGCCTCGTGCGCGGCGGCGGTCCGCTCGAGCGGGAACCGGTGGAGCGGCAGCCCGGCCTCCTCGCCGACGGGCAGGGCCCCGTCGCGCACGGCGGCCGTGACGTCCTCGGCGGCGGCCTGGAGGGCGTCCTCGCCGACCGTGTACAGCAGCACGAACTGGTAGCGGGTGTTGGTGCCCATGTTGGCGCGGAGCGGCAGCGAGACCTCGTCGCCGCCGTCGTTCGCGTAGATCGCGACGGAGGCGCGGGGCGCGACGACCGCGGCCACCAGCTCCGCGTTCTGCCGGATCGACACCTCGACGACCACCTGCACGCCGTCGGGGGCGAGGCGGCGGATCTCGGCGGCCGCGTCCTGCTCGCGGTAGTTCACGACGTGGTGGGCACCGGCGGCGCGGGCGAGGGCCGCCTTCTCGTCGCTCGAGATCGTGGTGATCACCGTGGCTCCGGCCCAGGCGGCCAGCTGGATCGCGGCGTGGCCGACCGCGCCCGCGCCTCCCGAGACCAGGACGGTGACGCCGTCGAGCGCGCCGGGCGACAGGCGCGTGGGCCCGTCCTCGTGGACGGTGAGCGCGCGGTGCGCCGTCATGGCGGGGACGCCGAGGCTCGCGCCGAGGTCGAACGAGGCCCCGTCGGGGAGGGGGACGACGCGCTCGCGGGGGAGGACGGTGTACTCCTGGGCGGTGCCGGTCGCGTGGCCGTTCGCGGAGATGAACGACCAGACCCGGTCGCCGACGGCGAGGTCGGTGACGCCCTCGCCCACGGCGTCGACGACGCCCGCGCCGTCCTGGTCCGGGGTGACCTCGGGGTACGGCGTGGCCTCCCCGGGGCCGGAGCCCTGGCGCGACTTCCAGTCGGTGGGGTTGACGCCCGACACGACGACGCGCACGCGCACCTCGCCGGCGGCGGGCTCGGGCACGTCGCGGTCGACGAGGTGCAGCACGTCGGAGGCGGGACCGGTCTCGGTGTAGATGATCGACTTCATGCCCCGAGTCTGCTCCGGGGCGGGGCTCCGACGTCGAGTCGGCTCGGAGGTGCGCCTCCGCCGGGGCAGGATGGTCGCATGAGCAGTCCTCAGGGGGAGGCGGGTGCCGGCGCCCCGCCGTGGCGGGTCGTCACGCGGCGCGACGGGTCGTCGTCGTCGGCGCCGCACGACCCCAGCGCCGGGCGCGTCGTGGTCTGGGTCGCGGTCGTCGCCGTGCTCGTCATCGTTGCGGTCTCCGTCGCGGCCCTGATCGCCGCCCGGCGGCTCGCCGAGGCGGAGTCCGTGGCCGACGCGGCCGACCGTGCGGACCGCATCGGCGACGCCCTGATCGAGCCCGACCTCACCGACGCCCTGGTCGACGGGGACCCCACCGCCGTCGCCGTCATGGACGCCGTCGTCCGCGACCACGTGCTCAGCGAGAGCATCGCCCGGGTCAAGATCTGGGACGAGACCGGCCGCGTCGTCTGGAGCGACGAGCACCGGCTGATCGGCCAGCGGTTCGAGCTCGGCGACGACGACCTCGAGGCCCTCCGCGGCTCGGGCGTCGAGTCGGAGGTCAGCGACCTCACCGAGCCCGAGAACGTCTACGAACGCGACGAGGGCCGCCTGCTCGAGGCCTACCGCTCCGTCCGCACGCCCAGCGGCCGACCGCTGCTCGCCGAGGTGTACTTCCGCTACGACGAGGTCGTGCAGCGGAGCGGCCAGCTGTGGGTCGGCTTCGCGGGCATCACCATCGGCAGCATCTTGCTCGTCGTGCTGCTGCTGCTCCCCGTGCTCGCTCGTCTGCTCCGTGCCCTGCAGGGCGCTCGCCGCCACCGTGAGGCGCTGCTCGAGCGTGCCCTCGAGGCGAGCGGCGACGAGCGGCGGCGCATCGCGGGCGCCCTCCACGACGGCGTCGTCCAGGACCTCGTCGCGACCTCGCTCGCGGTCTCGGCCGAGTCCGCCGCGTCGCGACGCCGCGGCGACCCGGCGACAGCCGACGGGCTCGACGCCGTCGCCGCGACCGTCCGCGGCAGCGTGGGCGCCCTCCGCAGCCTCCTGGTCGACATCTACCCGGCGAGCCTCGCCGCGTCGGGGCTCGAGCCGGCCCTCGTCGACCTCGCCCAGGCCGCGTCGGCGCGCGGCGTGCCCGTCCGCCTCGACGTCGACCCCGACGTCGCGAGGGCCCTCTCCGCCGACCACCAGCGCCTTGTCTTCCGGGTCGTGCAGGAGTCGCTGGTGAACGTGGTCGCCCACGCCAGGGCCTCGTCGTGCACCGTGCGCGTGGCCGCCCCGGCAGGCCGGCCGGGCGCCGTCGTGACGGTCGCCGACGACGGGGTCGGCTTCGACCCCGCGCTCCTCGACCGGCCCGACCCCGCCCACTTCGGGCTGCGCGTGCTCCGCGACCTCGCCGCCGAGGCGGAGGCGACCCTCGAGCTCGCGACCGCGCCGGGCCGGGGCAGCCGGTGGCGCCTCACGACCGGGGCACCGTGATCACGGTCGTGGTGGTCGACGACCACCCGCTCGTGCGGGCGGGGCTCCGCGCCCTGCTCGACGGGGCGGACGACGTCCGCGTCGTCGGCGAGGCGGCGGACGGCGAGGCCGCGCTGCGCCTCGTGCCGCCCCTCGCTCCCGACGTCGTGCTGATGGACGTGTCGATGCCGGGCATCGGCGGGGTCGAGGCGACGCGACGGCTGATCGACGGCGGCTCGTCGGCACGGGTGGTCGTCCTGACCTCGTTCCCCGACGCGGTCACCGTGCACGGCGCCCTCGCCGCCGGGGCGACGGGCTACCTGCTCAAGGACGCCGACCCGGCGACCGTCCTCGACGGCGTCCGGTCGGCGGCGCGCGGCGACGCACCGCTCGACCCGAGGGCGGCGCGGGCGCTCCTGCCGACCCGCGCCGCGACTCCTGCCGTCCCCGTCGCCGACCCGGGCGGCCGGGGCGAGGGTGGCCCGCCGGATGCGCGGGTCGTCGTCGGTCGGGAGGCCGACGTGCTGCGCCTGCTCGGGCGTGGGCTCTCCAACCGCCAGATCGGTCACGAGCTCGGCATCGCCGAGCGCACGGTCAAGGCCCACGTGGGCAGCATCTTCCGCCGCGTGGGCGTCGCGGACCGCACGAGCGCGGCGCTCTGGGCCCGGGATCACGGGTACTAGTACCAAGGTCCGATGGTGCGGCGGCGAGCGCCCGCCGAGACTCGGTGTGCGGCCGGAGCTGGCCGCACACCCTCCTCGGAAGGCCCCCACCATGCCCTCGTCACTCCTCCGCTCCGCCCGCGCCGCGGTGCTCGTCGTCGCCGTCGTCGCCGGGTCGCTCGCCCTGTCGGCCGCCCCGGCCAGCGCCTCCGGCAAGACCAGCGCCGGCGGGAACTACGCCGTCACCGTCGGCGGCACCACCTACGACCCCGCGCCGGGCCGCAGCCTCAAGCTCTCCGACCTCGCGCCGTCCGCCCGCATCGCCGTGCGGGGCGTGAACAACGGCTTCGACGTCGACGTCGCGACCCTCGGCGTCTACGACTACACGCTCACCGGCGCGCCCGACACGCAGCGCATGGTGACGGGGCCCACCGTGGTCTTCGCCTCGAAGGTGCCGACGCTGACGCCGGCCCAGCGGGCGGGAGCGACCATCAAGTCCCTCGAGGTCAAGGACGACACCCTGACGCTGCTCTTCAGCACGTCGGCCGGGAAGTTCAAGATCCAGGCGAAGGACGGCGCGCAGGGCGGCATCTTCCAGATGGAGGCCGAGTTCGCCGCGCCCGTCGAGTACGTGCACACCCTCGCGCCCGGCGTCTTCTACTTCGTCAACCAGTACACCGGCAAGGTCAACTTCGGCGACGGGGTCGACGCGGTCACCTCGGGGTCCGGGGCGCACCAGATGCTGCTCGGCAAGGACAGCCCGCAGGTGGCGACGAAGACGTTCCAGAGCGGCACCGTCACGAAGTGGCTCGTGCAGCCCGGCGGCCGCCTCGGCGGCGTCCTCGGCGAGGACGCGATCGAGCTGAGCGCGGGCGCGACCAACTGCACCAGCCAGTGCCAGGCGCAGAACCAGATCCGCGGCTCGCTGCCGGTGCCGCCGAACCCGGTCGACCCGACGCCGATCGGCGGCTGACGCGCCGACGCTGGTTCACCGAGGTGCCCCGTCCTGCGGCCTCCGACTCCCGGAGACCACAGGGCGGGGCACCTCGTCGCCGTGTCGCGCGGCGTGCCCGCGCGACGTGCCCGCACTGCCCGCCCGCGCGTTCGTCAGCGCGGGCGCGTCGCCGCGTGCGCCGGCGCCCAGCCGAACGCGGGCGCCACGTGGTCGGCCACCGTGCGCAGCAGCCGGGCGTTGTAGTCGACCCCGAGCTGGTTCGGCACGGTGAGCAGCACGGTGTCGGCCGCCCGGACGGCCGCGTCGCCGGCGAGCTGCGCGGCGATCACGTCGGGCTCGCCGACGTAGCTCTTGCCGAAGCGCGACTGCACCCCGTCGAGCAGACCGACCTGGTCGCGGGAGTCCTGCTGTGCGCGGACGCCGAAGT
Organism: Frigoribacterium sp. CFBP 8754; assembly: GCF_014841815.1. Classification (NCBI taxonomy): domain Bacteria; kingdom Bacillati; phylum Actinomycetota; class Actinomycetes; order Micrococcales; family Microbacteriaceae; genus Frigoribacterium; species Frigoribacterium sp. CFBP 8754. Next base: position 1,279,851 of record NZ_JACYUO010000001.1, on the reverse strand, counting down.
ACCGGACGTCCTCGTCGGTCGTGATCGGGATGACGCTGCGGCTCACCGAGACGCGCGGCTCACGGGCGTGCCCGGCGGCGGCCCACGCCTCGCGGTAGAGCGCGATCTGCTCCGCCTGCAGCTCGTCGAACGGCACGCCGGTGTCCTCCGTCAGGAGGGTGCTGCTCATCAGGTTCATGCCCTGCTCGGCCGTCCACGTCGCCGTCGCGCGGGTGCCGGAGCCCCACCAGATGCGCTCGCCGAGCCCGGGGGAGAGCGGCTCGATCGCGAGCGGGCTCGACCAGCCCGTCATGCGCGGGTCGCTCGTCGCGACGGCGTCGCCCGCGATCGCGGAGCGGAACAGCGCGGTGTGGCGACGCGCCATGTCCGCGTCGGTCTCGCCGTCGACGGGCACGTGGCCGAACGCCTCGTAGCCGCGCAGCGAGGTCTCGGGCGACCCCCGGCTCACGCCGAGCTGGAGGCGACCCGCGCTGATCAGGTCCGCGGCCGCGGCCTGCTCGGCCATCGAGAGCGGGTTCTCGTAGCGCATGTCGATGATGCCGGTGCCGAGCTCGATGCGGCTCGTCCGCGCCGCAATGGCGGCCAGCAGCGGGAACGGGCTGGCCAGCTGCCTCGCGAAGTGGTGCACGCGCACCGACGCCTGGTCGATGCCGATCTCCTCGGCGGCGACCGCCAGCTCGATCGACTGGACCAGCGCCTCCCGGGCGGTCGGGGTCCTCGACCCCGGGACGTCCTGGTAGTGCCCGAACGACAGGAACCCGATGCTCTTCTCCATGCTCAGCGCCAACCCCGCGGGGCCCGCCCCCATTCCGTCCGGACGGCACAGGTGACGGGACGGGGCCGCGCCGCTAGCGTGGGCGGGGTGGAGAACCGATTCCGTGTCGACGGCGACGACCTCGGCATCGACCTGCGCGCCTCGTCCGTGATGCTCGGGAGCGACGGGGTGGTCGACGCCACCGTGGTCGCCGAGCGCCTGCCGGCCGACGTCGACTGGTCGGACGCCCCGCCCCGCCTGCACTTCCGTGACGTGCCCCTCAAGTTCGACGGGGCCACCTTCGGCGCGACCGTCGACGATGACCTGCTCGACGAGCACGACATCGCCTTCTGGCTCGAGGGCCGGGAGGACGTCCACGGCGTGCTCAGCCTCGGCGCGGGCGACCGGCTGCGCTTCGTCGGCACGACCCACGTCACGGGCGAGCCGAAGGCCTGGCGCCTCGACGTCTCGATCCGCTTCGGCGGCTCGGGCCGCACCCCCGCCGTCTGAGGCACGCCCCGGGCACGGGCCGGCGCGGAGCAGGCGCGGGGCAGGCACCGAGGAGTCGCGGGCGAGGAAGATGGACCGCATGAGCCCCCGACGCCCCCGCCCCGGTCGCCCCGGCCGCACCGCCGCCGCCCGCACCGAGCACGCCTCCGCCGCCCGCACCGCCCGCCTCCTCGCCGCGACCCTCGGCGGGAGCGGCGTCCTCCACCTCGTCGCGCCCGCGACCTACGACGCCGTCGTGCCGCGCAGCATGCCCGGCTCCGCGCGGTTCTGGACCGTCTCCTCCGGGGTCGCCGAGCTCGTCATCGCGGCGGCGCTGGCCTCCCGCCCCACCCGGCGCGTGGGGGGCGCGCTCGCCGCGGCCCTGTTCGTCGCCGTGTTCCCGGCCAACGTGTCGATGGCGACGCGGTCCCTGCACAGCGCCCGCGCCTCCCGCGTGCGCCGCGTCGTGACCCTCGTGCGCCTGCCGCTCCAGGTGCCGCTCGTGACGCGGGCCCTGCTCGTGCGGCGGGCCGGCTGAACGCGCTCCCACCGGGCGCGACCGTACCTGCCGGTACGGTGGACGCCGACCGACCGGGCTGACCACCGCCCGGCCGCCCGGCGCTCGGCACCGCACGCCGCCCACCCCGCCCCCCACCGACGGCCCCGCCGCACGGAAGGCCCCATCATGACGACCATCGACCTCAACGCCGACCTCGGCGAGGGCTTCGGCCGGTGGACCCTGGGCGACGACGAGGCCCTGCTCGACGTCGTCACGAGCGCGAACGTCGCCTGCGGCTTCCACGCCGGCGACCCCGAGTCCCTCCTGCGGGTCGTGGGGCAGGCGCACCGGCGCGGCGTCGTCGTCGGCGCGCACGTGTCGTACCGCGACCTCGCCGGCTTCGGGCGCCGCTACCTCGACGCCTCGCCCGCAGAGCTCGTGGGCGACGTCGCCTACCAGGTGGGCGCCCTCGACGGCCTCGCCCGGGCCGCCGGCACGGCCGTGCGGTACGTCAAGCCGCACGGGGCGCTCTACACGACCATCGCCCGCGACGACGACCGCGGAGCCGCCCACGCCGACGCGGTCGTCGAGGCCGTGCTGCGGGTCGACCCGGCGCTCGCCGTCGTGGGGCTGGCCGGGTCGGCCTTCCTCCGCCGCGCCTCCGCCGCGGGACTCGTCACCGTGCCCGAGGCCTTCGGCGACCGCGCCTACACGGCGTCGGGCGAGCTCGTGCCCCGTCGCGAGCCCGGGGCGGTGCTGCACGACCCCGCCGAGATCCGCGACCGCGTCCTCCAGCTCGTCGAGACGGGGCGGGTCACCTCCGTCGACGGCCAGGAGGTCGAGGTCGACGCGCGCACGGTCTGCGTGCACGGCGACTCGCCCGACGCGGTCGAGGTCGCGCGTGCCGTCCGCACCGGCCTCGAGGAGGCGGGGGTCGCCCTGCACTCCTTCGTCACCGTCCCGGGGGCGTCGGCGTGAGCGGCGACGACCGCTCCGGCTCCGCCGACCGGCACAGCGGCCTCCCGCGGGAGCCGCGCATCCTGCCCCTCGGCACGGACGGGGTCCTCATCGAGACCGCCGACCTCGACGAGTCGCTGGCCCTCTTCGGCGCGCTCCTCGCGCAGCCCGTGGCGGGGATCCTCGACGTCGTGCCCGCGCCGCGCACCGTCGCCGTCCGCTTCCTGCCCGCGCTGCTGCCGGTCACCTCCCTGCTCTCGGTGATCCGGTCGCTGCCGAGCTCGCGCGACGCCGCGACCGAGGGGCGCCTCGTCGAGATCCCGGTGCACTACGACGGCGACGACCTCGCCGAGGTCGCCGAGCTCAGCGGGCTGACGGTCGAGGAGGTCGTCCGCCGCCACACCGGCGCCGTCCACACCGTCGCCTTCACCGGCTTCGCGCCGGGCTTCGCCTACCTCTCCGGCGGTGACCCCGCCCTCGCCGTGCCGCGACGGGCCGTGCCCCGCACCCACGTGCCCGCCGGCGCCGTTGCCCTCGCGGGCGAGTTCTGCGGCGTCTACCCGCGCGAGAGCCCGGGCGGCTGGCAGATCGTGGGCCGCACCGAGGTCGCCCTCTGGGACCTCGCCGAGCGGGTGCCCGCGCTGCTGCAGCCGGGCATGCGGGTGCGCTTCGTCGACGTCACGGCGAGCACCGGCGACCGGCCCGACGCGGCCGTGGCGCCGGCCGACGGGGCCGTGGTGCGCTCCGCGTCGACCCGGGCCGCGTCGTCGCAGGCCGCGTCGTCGCCGGTCGCGCCGCCGCCCCGTCCCGACCGGGCCCTGCTCGTCGACCGCCCCGGCCCGCACACGATCCTCGAGGACCTCGGCCGCCCCGGCCGCTCCGGCCTCGGGGTCTCCCGCTCCGGGGCGATGGACCACCGGGCGCTCCGCGAGGCGAACCGCCTCGTCGGCGCCGCCACCGGCTCGGCCGCGCTCGAGCTGGCCTACGGCGGCCTCGAGGCGACGGCGCGCGGCGACCTCGTGCTCGCCGTGGCGGGCGCTCCCGTGCCGATCACGGTCACCGGGCCCGCTGGCCCGCGCCCTGCCGTGGTGGGCGCCGCGTTCGCGCTCGACGACGGCGACCTGCTCACCGTGGGGGCGCCTCCCCGGGGCGTCTACTCGTACCTCGCCGTCCGTGGGGGCTGGGAGGCCGAGCCCGTCCTCGACAGCGTCTCGGGCGACGTGCTCGCCGGGCTCGGCCCGCAGCGGGTGCGCGTCGGCGACGAGCTCGCGGTGGGCCGCGCCTGGGCCGAGAGCGTCGCCGCGGCGGCGCCCGACGTGCAGCGCACGGTCTCGGCGCCCGACGAGGTGACCTTCCTCGACGTCGTGCTCGGCCCGCGGGACGACTGGTTCACGCCCGAGGCCGTCGAGCTGCTGACCGAGCAGCGCTTCACCGTCACCGCGCAGTCGAACCGCATCGGTCTCCGGCTCGAGGGCGAGCGGCCCCTCGAGCGCCTCGTCGCCGACGGGCTGCCCGCCGAGCTGCCGAGCGAGGCCACTGTGTCGGGGGCCCTGCAGGTGCCGCCCTCCGGCCACCCCGTGCTCTTCATGGCCGACCATCCCGTGACGGGCGGCTACCCGGTCGTCGCGTGCGTCGTGGGCGACCAGCTCGACCGCGCGGCCCAGGTGCCGATCGGCGCCCGCGTGCGGTTCCGGGTCGTGCCCGGGCCCGACCTCGGGCGGGGCCGCCGCGGCGACCGGCAGGACGACCACCTCGACGAGCGCCTCGCGGCCGAGCGGGGGACGGAACGGTGATCAAGCTCCTCATCGCCGAGCGCGGCGAGGTCGCCGTGCGCATCGCCCGCGCCTGCGCCGACCTCCAGCTGCCCTCGGTCGCCGTCTACACGGCCGACGACGCCGCCGCCCTGCACGTGCGCGCGGCCGACGAGGCCTGGGCGCTCGAGCCCGTCGACGCGCTCGACGCCGGCTCGGCGGTCGACGCCGCCCCGGCCGTCGGCCCCGTCGGCGGCTCGCCCGGCGGGGGCACCGCAGTCGGCACCGCCGTCGGCACGCCCCCGGTCGGCCGCCCCGACGCCTACCGCGACATGCAGGCGATGCTCGACGCCGCCGTGCGCAGCGGCGCCGACGCGGTGCACCCGGGCGCCGGCCCGCTCTCCGAGAGCGCCGAGTTCGCGCGCCGCGTCGTCGCGGCCGGGCTCACCTGGGTCGGCCCCGACCCCGCGACGATGGAGGTGCTCGGCGACAAGATCGCCGCGCGCGCCCTCGCCGACTCGGTCGGCGCCCCGCTCGTCGTGGGCACCTCCGGGCCGGTGCGGCGGCCCGACCAGGCCGTCGCGTTCGCGCAGCGGCACGGGCTCCCGATCGCCCTCAAGGCGGCGAACGGGGGAGGCGGCCTGGGGCTCCGCGTCGCGCGTCGCCTCGACGAGGTGGCCGACCTGCACGACAGCGCGGTGCGCGAGGCCGTCGCCGTCTTCGGCCGCGGGGAGTGCTTCGTCGAGCAGTACCTCGACCGGCCGCGGCACGTCGAGGCCCAGGTGCTCGGCGACGGCGAGGGCGGCGTGGTCGTCGTCGGTACGCGCGAGTGCTCGGTGCAGCGCCGGCACCAGAAGCTCCTCGCCGAGGCCCCGGCGCCCTTCCTCACTGACGAGCAGCTGGCCGTCGTCGTCGACGTCAGCACGGCCGTCTGCGGGGCCGTGTCGTACCGCGGCGCCGGCACCGTGGAGTTCCTCGTCTCGCAGGCGGGGCAGGTGTCCTTCCTCGAGGTCGGCACGGCGTTGTCGGTCGAGCACGCCGTCACCGAGCTGACGACCGGCGTCGACCTCGTCCGGCAGCAGCTGCTGCTCGCCGACGGGCGGCCCCTCGAGGTCGCCGCCGCCCCGCCGGTGCTCGGGCACGCCCTCTCGTTCCGCGTCACGGCGGAGGACCCGGGCCGCGGCTTCCTGCCGGCCCCGGCCCCGGTCGCCCGTCTCGAGTTCCCCGGCGGGCCGGGCGTCCGCGTCGACGCCGGCGTGGCGCCCGGCGACGACGTCCCGCCCGGCCGCGACTCGCTGCTGATGACCCTCTCGGTCTGGGGCCGCGACCGCGACGAGGCGCTGCGCCGCTCTCGGCGCGCCGTCGACGACCTCGTGGTCGACGGCCCGGCGACCTCCGCGCCCTTCCACCGCCGCCTCCTCGACGACCCCGCCTTCGCCCCGCCCGGTGACGAGGCCCCGACCGTGCACACCCGCTGGATCGAGACGGAGTGCCCCTGGCTCGACGGCCTCGCGGTCCGGACGCCGGAGGCGCGGGCCACGCCCGTCGTCCTGCGCACCTGGGTCGAGGTGGCGGGCCGCCGCGTCCCCGTCGTGCTGCCCGCCGAGCTGGCTGACGTCGAGGTCGTGGCCGCGATGGTCGCCGCCGTCGTCGGCGAGGACGACCCCGTCGACCGCCCCGACGACGGGGGACACGTCACGGCCCCGTAAGCTGGGAGAGCGCCCAGAGCCGAGCGCGTGCCCGCACCGTCCCCCGCACCACCGGAGCCGCCGCCATGTCCTCTCCCGTCTCGTCGTCGTCCGCGCCCACGGGCGCGCCGGCACCCCGCCCAGGCGTCGCCGGACGCCTCGACTCCTGGTTCGAGGTCACGGCCCGCGGCTCCAGCTGGGCCCGCGAGATCCGCGGCGGCGTCGTCACCTTCGTGACGATGGCGTACATCGTCATCCTCAACCCGCTGATCCTCGGCGGCTTCAGCGCCGACCAGGCCGCGCAGGACGTCGCGGGCGGCTGGCTGCAGAACGCCCAGGTGGGCGCCGTCACCGCCCTCACCGCGGGCGTCATGACCATCCTCTTCGGGGCGGTGGCGCGCCTCCCGTTCGCCTTCGCGGCCGGCCTCGGCATCAACTCGTTCCTCGCGGTCACCGTCGTGCAGGACGTCACCTGGCCCGAGGCGATGGGCCTCGTCGTCATCAACGGCCTCGTGATCACGATCCTCGCCGTCACCGGCCTCCGCGGCCTGATCTTCAACGCCGTCCCCGCGGCGCTCAAGACGGCGATCACGGTCGGGATCGGCCTCTTCATCGCGTTCATCGGGCTCGTCGACTCCGGCTTCGTCCGCACCAGCGGCTCCGCGTCGCCGCCCCTCCAGCTCGGCTCAGCCGGCTCCGTCGCGACGCTGCCGACCATCACCTTCGTCATCGGGCTCGTCGTGATCGGCGTGCTGATGGCCCGCCGCGTGCGCGGGGCGATCTTCATCGGCATCGTGGCCACCACGGTCATCGCGATCGTGCTGCAGGCGATCTTCCAGGTGCCGACGTCGAACGGGCAGAACCTCGACGACTGGAACCTCAACGCCCCCGTCATGCCGACCCAGATCGTGGCCCTGCCCGACCTGTCGCTCATCGGCGACATCAGCTTCGGCGCCTTCGCCCGCATCGGCGTCCTCTCGGCCGTGATGCTGGTCTTCACGCTGGTCTTCACGAACTTCTTCGACGCGATGGGCACGATGACCGGCCTCGCCAAGGCCTCCGACGTCGCCCGACCCGACGGCACCTTCCCCCGCCTCAAGAGCGCGCTCGTCATCGAGGGCGTCGGCGCGATCGCCGGCGGCGCCACCAGCTCGTCGTCGAACACGGTCTTCGTCGAGTCGGCCTCGGGCATCGGCGAGGGCGCCCGCACCGGCGCGGCCTCGGTCGTCACCGGCCTGCTCTTCGTGCTCGCCATGTTCTTCACGCCGCTGACGCAGGTCGTGCCGCTCGAGGTGGCCGCCTCCGCGCTCGTCATCGTGGGCGCGCTGATGGTCTCGCAGATCAAGGACGTCGACTGGACCGACTTCTCCGTCGCCCTGCCGGTCTTCCTCACCATCATCACCATGCCGCTGACCTACTCGATCGCCAACGGCATCGGCGTCGGCTTCATCAGCTGGGTGATCGTCCGGGCCGCCTCCGGCAAGGCGCGCGAGATCAGCCCGCTGCTCTGGATCGTGTCGCTGGGGTTCCTCGTCTACTTCGTGCGCGGCCCGATCGAGGCCCTGGTCGGCTGAGCGGGGCGGCGGTACCGTGGGCGGCACGCGGCGGCGACGACGCTGCCGCCCCTGACCGAGGAGGCGCACCGTGCCCCGCATCACCCCCGTGCTCTGGTTCGACGGCGAGGCCGAGGCCGCCGCGACGTTCTACGTCTCGCTCTTCCCCGGTTCCCGTGTCACCGACGTCTCCCGGTACCCCGACGACTTCCCCGACCCGGCCCTCGCCGGCCAGGCGCTCGTGGTCGAGTTCGAGCTCGACGGCCAGGGCTTCCAGGGGCTGAACGGCGGGCCGGGGCACGCCCCCTCCGACGCCGTGTCGTTCTCGGTGCCGGTCTCCGACCAGCCCGAGCTCGACCGCCTGTGGGACGCCCTCGTCGCCGACGGCGGCGAGGAGGGCCGCTGCGGCTGGCTCACCGACCGCTGGGGCTTCTCCTGGCAGATCGTCCCGAGCGCCCTCGGCGAGACCCTCGGCGGCCCGGACCCGGAGGGGGCGGCCCGGGCCATGGCGGCCATGATGGGCATGGGCCGACTCGTGGTCGACGACCTGCGAGCCGCCTACGCGGGCACCTGACCCGACCCGCGCCTCCCCGGGGCTACCAGTCGTGGACGGTGCCGTCGGCCAGTCGGTTGTAGGGCAGGTACGCCTTCTCGTACGGGTACTTCCCGGCCTCGTCGACGTCGAGCTCGACGCCGAGCCCCGGCTGCTCGCCCGGGTGCAGCATGCCGCCCTCGAACGTGAACGACTGCCGGAAGACGCTGTCCGTCCGCGAGCCGTGCTGCATGTACTCCTGGATCCCGAAGTTGTGGATCGACAGCCCGAGGTGCATCGCCGCCGCCATGCCCACCGGCGAGATGTCGGTCGGGCCGTGCATGCCCGACCGGATCTGGTACTGCGCGGCGTACTCGAGCACCCGCTTGAGGTGCGTGATGCCGCCGGTGTGGGTGACGGCGCTCCGCACGTAGTCGATCAGCTGCTCGCGGATGATCTGCTGGTAGTCCCAGACGGTGTTGAAGATCTCGCCGATCGCGAGCGGCGTGGTCGTGTGCTGCCGCACGAGGCGCAGGGCCTCGGGGTTCTCGGCGGGCGTGACGTCCTCGAGCCAGAAGAGGTCGTAGGGCTCGAGGCTCTTGCCGAGCGACGCGGCCTGGATCGGCGTCATGCGGTGGTGGCCGTCGTGCAGGAGGGGGATCTCCGGCCCGAACTCGGCGCGCACGGCCTCGAAGACGGTGGGCACGTGGCGCAGGTACGAGCGGGTGTCCCAGTCCTCCTCGTTCGGCAGGGCTCCGCGCTGGGCCGGCTCGTGGTCGTAGCGCACCCCGGCGTTGGCGTCGAAGGTCGCGTTCGAGGCGATGCCGTAGATCGACGTGAGCCCGGGCACGCCGGTCTGCACGCGGATCGCGCGGTAGCCCTGCTCCTGGTGCTCGCGCACGCTGTCGAACAGCTCGGGGAGGTCCTTGCCGGAGGCGTGGCCGTAGGCGAGCAGGCCGGTGCGGGAGGCGCCCCCGAGCAGCTGGTAGAGCGGCATGCCGGCGACCTTCGCCTTGATGTCCCAGAGGGCGACGTCGACGGCGGCGATCGCGGCCATCGTGACGGGGCCGCGCCGCCAGTAGGCGCTCCGGTAGAGGAACTGCCAGGTGTCCTCGATGCGGGCTGCGTCCCGGCCGAGGAGGAGCGGCACGACGTGCTCGGAGAGGTAGGCGACGACCGCGAGCTCGCGGCCGTTGAGGGTGGCGTCGCCGAGGCCGGTGACCCCGTCGTCGGTCGTGAGCTTGAGGGTCACGAAGTTGCGGTCCGGGCTGGTGACGATCACCTCGGCCTTGTCGATCTTCATGCGGGGCGACTCCTTCGTCGGCGGGCGTGGTGCCACCGAGTCTGGCAGGCCGCCCGGCCGGGCGTCAGCCCGCTCGGCCCTTCTGCGGCACGGTCGGCACGGGCGGGGTGGGCGGAGACGGCGGCGTGGGCGGTGCGGACAGCGCGGGCGCCGCACCGCGGGCGGCGGCGTCGGCCTCCCGCGCGAGCAGGGTCGCCCCCGCGACCGCGGCCGGCATCACGAGCACGGCTCCGAACGGCACGAGGAACGAGAGCCAGGTGACGGTGCCGAAGCCCAGCGTGTGCGCCCGTCGGAGGCCCAGCGCGCGCCTCCGCTCGCGGAGGGTCCGGCCGCGGGCGTCGAACGCGAAGCCGGTGAGCTCGACGGTGAGGAACCACCCGCCGGTCACGGCGGCCAGCACCGGCACGACCGTCTGCCCGACGACGGGCACGAAGCCGCCGACGAAGAGGAGGAGGCCGATCGAGGCGGTCGCGAGCAGCAGCCGCAGCGAGTCGCCGACGCTCTTCGCGAGCCCCCGCCAGAACCCGGTGCCGAGGTCGGCCGGGGCGTCGCCCTCGTGGCGCTCGACGTGCCGCCAGATCCTCTCGTAGAACGGGTCTCCCACCAGCAGGGTCACGGCGGTGAAGGTGAACACGGCGAGCAGCACGGCGAGGGCCGCCACGGCGAGGCCGATGACGAGGCGGACGACCCGGGCCTCCCACTCGGGCCACGAGTCGGCGAACGGGGTGAGCGCCACGGCGACGTCGTCGGCGTAGCCGTTGACGAGCACGAGCAGCCCGACGAAGACGAGGCCGACGATCACGGCGGGGACGGCGCCGAGCAGCATCAGGCGCGGCGACGTGCCCCAGAGGCGCAGCCCGCGGCCGAGCAGGGCCGCGCCCGACCCGAACTCGCGCATGACCGACATGGGCCGAGCGTACCGGGCGTCGCCGACGCGGGACGGGTCGGTCGGGGGTCGGTCGCGGGCCGGTCGCGGGTCAGAGCACCTCGAGCGGCACGGCCGAGGTCGGGGCGGGGAAGGCCCGCTCGAGCTGCACGAACGCCTGGTCGTCGAGGTCGACGTCGAGCGCCGCCGCGTTCTCGCGGGTGTGGGCGACGCTGCCGGCCTTCACGGCGACGCAGACGTCCGGGGCGAGGCGCAGCACCCAGGCGAGCGCCAGCTGGGCCGGCGTCACGCCGAGGTCGCGGGCGACCGACACGACGACCGGGTGGTCGAGCAGCTCGCCGTGGTCGACGGGGGAGTACGCCATCAGCGGCACGCCGTCGGCGCGCAGCCGGGGCAGCAGGTCGAACTCAGGGCCGCGGCGGGCGAGGTTGTAGAGCACCTGGTCGGTGTGGGGGCCGGAGGCGCGGGCCGGGCCGCCGGTGCCGGTCGCCACGGCCAGGTCGTCGAGGTCGTCGACGTCGAAGTTGCTGACGCCCCAGGCGCCGATGGCGCCCTCCTCGACCAGTGCCTCCATCGCCTCCACCGTGTCGGAGAGAGGGTGGCCGCCCCGCCAATGCAGCAGGTAGAGGTCGAGACGGTCGGTGCCGAGGCGTCGGAGGCTCGCGTGGCAGGCGTCGACGGTGCCGCGGCGGCTGGCGTTGCCCGGCAGCACCTTGCTGACCAGGAAGACCTCGTCGCGGCGGCCGGCGATCGCCTCGCCGACGAGGGCCTCGGCGGCCCCGTCGCCGTACATCTCAGCGGTGTCGACGAGCGTGAGGCCGAGGTCGAGCCCGGTGCGGAGGGCCTCCAGCTCGGCGGCGCGGCGGCGCGGGTCGTCGCCGAGGTACCAGGTGCCCTGGCCGAGGGCGGGGGCGGTGCGGCCGTCGGGGAAGGTCACGGTGGGCGGGGCGGTCGTGGTCACCCGACCAGTCTGCGCCGGGAACACGCGGGCGGGCCGGGCGGTTGGCCCTCCCCGTGCAGACGACAGAACGAGCCCAGCCCGCCACCGGCAGCGTCCCCCGCCCCCGCGCCTCTCGGCGGCCCGGCGGCCGCGGCGGCGGAGGGTCGGCGGGGCTGGTCGTGTACGCCCTCACGCTGCTCGTGCTCGTCGCGAGCGGCTCGGCCCCGTCGCCGCTCTACCCGATCTACCAGGAGGAGTGGTCGCTCTCGCCGCTCGCGCTGACGGTGGTCTTCGCGGTCTACGTCGCGGGCCTGCTGGCGACCCTGCTCACCGCGGGCCGGCTCTCCGACCACGTCGGGCGTCGGCCCCTCGTGCTGGCCGGCCTCGCGGTCTCCGTGTCGGCGATGCTCGTCTTCTCCGTGGCCACGGGCGACCTGGCGCTCGTCGTCGCCCGCGTGCTCCAGGGCCTCGCCATCGGCCTCGCGACCGGGGCCCTCGGCGCCGGCATGATCGACCACCAGCCGGCCTCCCGCCCCGCCCTCGCAGCCTTCCTCAACGGCGTGACCCCGCCGGTCGCGCTCACCGTCGGGGCGCTGACCAGCGGGCTCCTCGTCGAGTTCGGGCCGCTGCCCGAGCGCCTCGTCTTCCTCGTGCTGGCGGCCGCGATGGTGGCGTGCGGGGTCGCGGTGGCGTTCGTCCCCGAGCGCGTGCCCCGCGCCTCCGGGGCCCTGCGGTCGCTCGTGCCCACCGTCACGGTGCCGGGGGAGGCGCGACGCGTCTTCGTCGCGGTCGTCGGCTGCATGATCGCGAGCTGGGGCCTCGGCGGCATGTTCCTCGCCTTCGCGGGCACGATCCTGCGGACGACCTTCGACGTGTCGAGCCCGGCGCTGACCGGGGCCGCGATCGCGCTCTTCACCGGCTCGGGGGCGCTGACGGGGCTCGCCATCCAGCGCGTCGACGCCGCGAAGGCGCTGCGCGTCGGGGTCGTGGCCCTCGTCGTCGGTCCGATCGGCATCGTCGCGGCGCTCTGGACGGCCTCCGTGCCCTTGTTCGTCGTGGCGGCCGTGGTCGGCGGCGTCGGGTTCGGCGCGGGGTTCCAGGCGGCGCTGCGGCTCGTGCTCGCGGAGGCGCCCGTCGACGCGAGGGCCGGCGTGCTGTCGAGCGTCTACGTGGCGAGCTACCTGGCGTTCGGCGTGCCGAGCGTGCTCGCCGGCGTGTTCGTCCCCGTCGACGGGCTCGACGCCGTGCTCAGCGCGTACGGGGCCTTCGTCGTCCTCGCCGCCGTGGTCGCGGCGGTGCTGCAGCGCGTGGCCCGTCGCGCCCGCCTCGCCGAGCTGCGGGCGGACGCCGTCGACGCCGAGCACCGGCGGCGCGGGGCCGGGGCCGGGGCCGGGCAGGCGTAGGCAGGCCCCGCGGTCTCTCCCCAGGGTGGCTGAGGGGCGTCCCTCCACACCGGGGCGCCGCGCGGGTGGTCCCCAGGGCGTGCGGCGGCCGCCGCCTCCCTCGGCTCCGGGCCGCCACGGTGGTCGGCATGACCCCCACCGAGAGAATCGTCCCCCGCCTGCCCGACCGCGACTCCGCCACCACCCTGGAGGAGTGGGCGGCCGTCGTCTGCGACGAGCCCTGCGACGAGGACCTGCTCTACGTCGTCCTCGTCGACGTGGCGCGCGAGCCCTGCCAGAGCGTGCTGCGCCTCCGCGGCCAGCCCCGCCTCCCGTACGGCCGCGACGTCGACGTGCTCGAGCGGCTGCTCCGCGACCAGGCGTCGGCCTGTCGCGCGCGCGGCCTGGCGCTGGTCTGGCAGCGGGCCCTCGAGTCCGACCTCGACGACCTCGCCGTCTCGACCTGGGCCCGCGGGGTCTCCGATCGCCTGGCGTCGGGCGGGCTGCGGCTGCACGGTCAGGTGCACCGGTCGCCGTCGGGGTTCGCCCCGGCCCGCCCGCTCAGCGGCGAGCTGGCCGAGCACGTGCTGCCCGACGGCATGGCCGGCCTGCTGCCCGACCAGCGGCCGGTGATGATGCGCAACCCCCACCACTGAGCGGCGGCCCGACCACCAGCGNGGGGCCCGTGTGCGGCTAGGCCGCTTCCCAGGTGGCGTGCACCACCGCGCGCGCCAGGGTGTGGTCGCGGATGGTGAAGGCCAACAGGGTGGGCGTGGCGCCGGCGTCGACGCCGGTCGTCTCGACGTCGAGCGCGTGCACGGCGACGAAGTAGCGGTGCGGCCCGTGGCCCTGCGGTGGCGCCGCGCCGAGGAAGCGGCGGAGACCCGCGTCGTTCGGCAGCTGGTAGGCGCCCTCGGGCAGCCCCGAGCCGTCGTCGTCACCGGCCCCGGAGGGCAGCGAGGTCGTCGTCGCGGGCAGGTCGGCGACCGCCCAGTGCCAGAAGCCGGCTGCCGTGGGGGCGTCGGGGTCGTACACGGTCACCGCGTAGCCCTTCGTGCCCTCGGGGGCGCCCGACCACGAGAGCTGCGGGCTGACGTCCTCGCCGCCCGCGCCGAAGATGCCGCTCACCTGGGGCGTCGACAGCACGCCGCCGTCGACCAGGTCTGTGCTCGTCAGCGTGAACGACGGCACCTCCGAGATGCTGTCGTAGGGGTTCGTGCGCGGGTCGCTCATTCGTCTCCTCCTGCCGCGGCGTCGAGCCGCTGGATCTCGTCGGCCGACAGCTTGACCGTGGCCGCCGTCGCCGAGTCCATGATGGTCTGCGGTCGTCGCGAGCCGGGGATCGGCACGACGAGCTCGCTCTTCGAGAGCTCCCAGGCGAGCGTCAGCACCTGGGGGCTGAGACGCCGCGCGTTCGCGATCTCCGCGAAGACGGCGTGCTTCGACCCGAGCTCAGCCGCGTCGGTGATGCCGCCGAGGGGGCTCCACGGCAGGAAGGCGATGCCCATCTCGTCGCAGAGGGCCAGCTCGACCTCGCTCGACCGGAAGGCCGGCGAGTACTGGTTCTGCACCGACACGAGACGGCCGTCGAGCACCTCGTTCGCGAGGCGGATCTGGTCGACGTCGGCGTTCGAGATGCCCGCCATGCGGATCACGCCCTCGTCGAGCAGCTCCGCCAGGGCGCCGATCGAGTCCGCGTACGGCACGGCCGGGTCCGGGCGGTGGAACTGGTAGAGGCCGATGGTCTCGACGCCGAGGCGCTGCGCGGACGCGCGTGCCGCCTCCTTCAGGTAGGCCGGGTCGCCGTTCTGCGACCAGTCGCCGGCCCCGGGGCGGAGGTGGCCGCCCTTGGTCGCGACGAGCACGTCCGACGTGTCGCCGTGGTAGCTGGCGAGCGCCCGGGCGACGAGCGACTCGTTGTGGCCGACCTCGTGCGCGCCGGGCTGGTGGTAGGCGTCGGCCGTGTCGATCAGGGTGATGCCCTGCTCGAGGGCGGCGTGGATGGTCGCCACCGCCTGCTTCTCCTCCGGCCGGCCCTCGATCGACAGGGGCATCGCCCCGAGGCCGATCGCGCTGACGGTGACGTCTCCGATGGTCCGTGTCCTCATGCTGTTCTCCTGTTCACCACGCGTAGTCCTCGGGCGCCGTGCGGTGCCCGGGGAAGATCTCGTCGAGGCGCCCGAGGGCGTCGTCGTCGAGTCGGATGTCGACGGCCGCGACGGCCGACTCGAGCTGCTCCATCGTGCGCGGGCCGGTGATGGGCCCGGTGACGCCCGGCTGGTGCAGCAGCCACGCCAGGGCGAGCTCGCCCGGGGCGTGGCCGAGGTCGTCGGCCAGGGCCTCGTAGCGCTCGAGCTGGTCACGGTGCTCGGCCACGTACTCGGCCGCCCGGCCCTCGAGGCGCCGGACGCCCTGGTCGGCCTTCCGGACGACTCCGCCCAGCAGGCCGCCGTTCAGGGGCGACCACGGGATCATGCCCAGGCCGTAGGCGCGGGCCGCCGGCAGGGTCTCACGCTCGACGTCGCGGACGATGAGGTTGTAGATCGACTGCTCGCTGACGAGGCCGGTGAAGTGCCGGGCCTTCGCCGCCTCCTGCGCCTGCGCGATGTGCCAGCCGGCGAAGTTGCTGCTGCCGGCGTAGAGCACCTTGCCCTGCTGCACGGCCACCTCCATCGCCTGCCAGATCTCCTCCCACGGCGTCTCCCGGTCCACGTGGTGGAACTGGTAGAGGTCGATGTGGTCGGTCTGCAGCCGCGTGAGGCTCTCGTCCAGCGCCCGCCGGATGTTCAGCGCGCTGAGCTTCCCGCCGTTCGGCCAGTCGCTCATGTCGCCGTAGAGCTTGGTGGCGAGCACCGTCTTCTCGCGGCGGCCGCCGCCGCGGGCGAACCAGCGGCCGATGATCTGCTCGGTGACGCCCTCGCCCTTCTGCCAGCCGTAGACGTTCGCCGTGTCGAAGAAGTTGACGCCCAGGTCGTGGGCGCGGTCCATGATCGCGTGGGAGTCGGCCTCGGAGGTCTGCGGCCCGAAGTTCATCGTGCCGAGCACCGCCCTCGAGACGGACAGCCCCGTGCGTCCCAGATGTGTGTAGTCCATGGCTCCTGGCTACGCCCTCGGGCCGGTGACCGCTCACAGCTGGTGCCTGATCCCCACCTGCGCCGGCCCGCGGGCCCGCTGACCCCCGCGTGCCCAGGCGCTTGGCAGGCGGCACGGCGGGCCCTGCCAGCCCGACCGCCTACCGTCGGGGCATGTCGACCCGCAGCACCACCGCCTCCGGCACCCGACGCGCCCGGGCCCGCGACCGCTACGTCGCGGCCAGGGCCCGCCTCGACGCGTGGCCGCGCCTCCGCGTCGCCTACAAGGTGCTCGTCGCGCTCGTGGGCCTCCTCGTCGTGGCCCTCGGGCTCGTGCTCGTCCCGCTGCCCGGCCCGGGGTGGTTGATCGTCTTCGTCGGGGTGGCCGTGCTCGGCACGGAGTTCCCCGCGGCCCACCGGGTCACGCAGGCCGTGCGACGGCTCGGCCGCCGGCTGCACCTGCGCTGGCGGGCCTGGCGCGTCGCCCGCTCCGCCCGGGCCGCCTGACCCCTGGCGCGGGCCGGTCAGCCGACGACGAGAGGGGCCCCCTGCCTGCGCAGGGGGCCCCTCTCGTCGTCGGTCCGCCTAGTGCGGAGCGACGTACGCGACGGGCTCGGGCAGGCCGGCCTGGGCGCGGATGCTCCGCGAGAGCCGCTCGATCGCGGTGAGCGCCGCGACGACGTCGTCGGCCGTCACGGGGAACGGCATCGAGTGGATCGTCTCCGACTCCACCGTGGCGGCCTCCGCCACCGCCCGGAGCTCGTCGTGGTCGTCGACGGAGAGCCCGATCTCGGTGAGGGTGTTGGGCAGGCCGACGCGGGTGGTGAAGACGACGAACTCCTCGATCTCCTGACGGGGAGCGCCCTCCAGCACGAGCTGCGTCATCGAGCCGACGTTGACCTTCTGCCCGTGGGTGAGGCCGTGCGTCTGCGGAGCCGCGGTCAGCCCGTTGTGGATCGCGTGGGCGGCGGCGAGGCCCCCCGACTCGAAGCCGAGGCCCGAGAGGAGCGTGTTCGCCTCGACGAGGTCCTCCAGGGCCGGCGTGACGACGTGGTCGCGCACCGCCTCGAGGGCCGAGAACGCGTTCTCGTGGATGATCTCCCACGACAGCTGGGCCAGCGCCACGCCCGTCTTCGTCGCCAGGCCGCCCGCCATGGTCGTGGCGTGTGCCCGCGACGAGGCCCGCGCCTCCAGCCAGGTCGCCAGGGCGTCGCCGATGCCGGCGACCAGGAACTTCTCCGGGGCGTTCGCGACGAGCTGGGTGTCCACGAGCACGAGGTCCGGGTTCCGGGGGAAGAAGCGGTACTCGAGGAACTCGCCCTCCTCCGAGTACACGACGGCGAGGGCTGAGGTCGGGGCGTCGGTCGAGGCGACCGTGGGCACGCTCACCCACCGGACGCCGGCGAGGTGGCCCGCCGCCTTCGCCGCGTCGATGACGCTGCCGCCCCCGATGCCGACGACGACGTCGGCCTCGGTCGACCGGATCTGCCCGGCGAGCTCGTCGATGGCGGCCGGGGTCGCGAACCGGCCGAAGCCGACCCTCTCGACGCGCAGCTCCGAGCCGCCGAAGCTCGTCTCGACGGCGTCGCCGACGAGTCCCCAGACGACGTCGTCGGAGACGATCAGGGGCGACGAGCCGATGGCGGCGACGAACTCGCCGAGGCGGGTGATCGCGTCCTTCCCCTGGACGTAGCGGGCGGGGCTCATGACGGTGCGGACCGGTGTGGTCATCGTGTCTTCCTCTCTCGACGGGGTCGGGCCCGACGGTACGCGGCGGCTCTGGACGGCCCCTGGCGACGCCCAGCCGCCTCCCGGCGGGCCGGGACCCGCGGTTCAGGCCCCTCCCGGTAAAGTCCGTCGGGTGACGCCCAGCCCCGCCTCCGCGACCCCGTACGAGGTGCTCGGCGTGCCCGCCGGCGTCAGCGACGACGAGCTCCGCCGCGCCTACCGCCGCCTCGCGCGCGAGACGCACCCCGACCTCGGCGGCAGCGCGGCGGCCTTCCGCTCCCTCCAGCTCGCCTGGGAGCAGGTCGGGACTCCGGAGGCGCGGGCCGCCTACGACCGCCGCCGCGGCCCCGCCACGTCAGGGTCCCGCGCCCCGGGGCCCGGCACCGCCGGCGGCGCCCCGTTCAGCTGGGCCCCTCCGGCCCGCGACGCTCCGCGCACGGGCTCCCAGCCGCGTGCCCGCGTGCACGGCCACCCCGGAGGCGCCAACCGCGAGCGGTACCTCGACCTCATGCGGGAGTGGGTCGGTCGCGGCGTGCCCCTCGACGACCCCTACGACGAGCAGCTCGTCCGCACCGCCCCGCCCGAGATCCGCCACGTCCTGGCGGACGCGCTCGCCGAGGAGGCGACCGTGGCCGTGGTCACCGGCCTGGGCATCGGCTACACGATCTGGAGCGACGTCGACGCCGGCGACGAGGGCAAGCTCGACCACGTCGTGCTCGGCCCGTCGGGCCTGTTCGCCGTCCAGTCGTCCGACTGGGGGAGCGAGCTCGTCGTCTCCCGGGGCGAGCTGGTCGGCAGCGGCGTGCCCGAGCACGAGCAGCCCGTGCGCGACCTCACCCGCCAGGCCCGCGCCGTGCGACGTGCCACGCGCGTCTCGTTCACGCACCAGCTGATCGTGGTGCCCGACGACGACTTCCCGCCGGCCCTCGAGCAGGTCGGCCGCGGTCGACGCGGCTCCACCTGGGTGCTGCGTCGGTCGCTGCTGGCGCACGTCCTGACGTACGGGCCCGAGCTCGGCGACCGGACCTCGATCAGCGACGTCTTCGAGGTGCGCGAGCGACTGCAGCAGTCCATCCGCTTCGTCTAGGCCGTGGCGGCCGCCCGATCGTTCCACGGAGCGCCCGGCTGACGCGTCGACCAGCGGCCCTGGCCCGGCCCCGGGCGGCGACCTCGTCGTCCCCGCCCCGGGCGGGAGGGTGGGGGATGGTCCGACATCGGGTTCCGGACCAGCCCCCGGGTTCTCGTTCGGAGCCTCCGCCGGATCGGATGGGTCGTGCCCGCCACCTCGCCGGGTCCGCTCCCGGCGGCGTGTGGCAAGCTCGCGGGGTGACCATCCACGGACCCGCTGACGGCTGGGTCGAGACCTCCGACGGCCGACGTTTCTGGGGCCGAGCGGGCGCAGCCGGCCTGCTCGTCGTCGACGCCGACGACCGCGTCCTCCTGCAGCACCGCGTCGAGTGGAGCCACCACGGCGGCACCTGGGGCCTGCCGGGCGGCGCCCGCCAGTTCGACGAGACCGCGGTCGAGGGCGCCCTCCGCGAGAGCGGCGAGGAGGCCGCCGTGCCCGGCGACGCCCTGCGGCTCGTGTTCGAGTCCGTGCTCGAGGTGCCGCCGTGGTCGTACACGACCGTCGTGGCCCGGGTCGAGCGGCCGTTCGAGGCCGTGATCTCCGACGCGGAGAGCATCGAGCTCGCCTGGGTGCCCCGCGCCGACGTCGCGGCCCTGCCGCTGCACCCCGGCTTCGCGGCGTCCTGGCCGGGGCTCGAGGCCCAGCTCGACCTCGCCCCGCACCTCGTCGTCGACGCGGCCAACGTCGTGGGCTCTCGCCCGGACGGCTGGTGGCGCGACCGTGCCGGGGCCGCCACGCGCCTCCTCGGGGCGCTCTCGGCCGCGGCCCGCACGGGCCTGCCGGCCGACCTCGTGCTGGCGGAGCCCCCGACCGGGGCGGGCGCCGCGACCTCCTGGTGGCCGCACGTCACCGTCGTCCTCGAGGGGGAGGCGCGGGGCGCGGCGGAGACCGCCGACGGCCCCGAGGCCCGCACCTCGGGCACCGCGGCCCACCCCGTCACGGTCGTGCGGGCGCCCGCCGACGGCGACGCCGCGATCGTCGAGGTCGTCGACCGCCTGCGCACCGGCGGCGGACAGGTCGTCGTCGTGACGGCCGACCGCGAGCTCGGCGACAGGGTACGGGCCCGGGGGGCCGACGTGGTGGGCCCGGGCCGCCTGCTCGCGGCCCTCGACGCGCTGCCCGCGAGCTGAGGCGCCGGCGGCGCCGCACGCGACCCACCGCACGCCGCCCACCGCACGCCGCACACGACGACGCCGTGGTCGCCCGGAGGGCGACCACGGCGTCTCGTCGGCGGTGCCGCACGGGTCAGGCCGCGGGGCCGTCCCCGAGGGTGACCGTGGCGGTCTGCGAGGCGCCCGTCGCGTCGGTCCAGGTGACCGTCACGCGGTCTCCCGAGGCGTGCGCCGTCACCGCCGCGGTCAGGGCCTGGGCCGTGGTCACGGGCGTGCCGTCGAGGGCCGTCACCACGTCGCCGGCGACGAGGCCCGCCGACTCCGCCGCGCTCCCGTCGACCGTGCCGGCGATCGGCACGCCGGCGACGCCGCCCGTGGCGGTGCTGGCGATCTCGGCGCCGAGGAAGGCGGGGAGGCCGATCTGCACGGTCGAGCTCGATGTGCCGGACTCGATCTGGCGCGCGATGTCGAGCGCGTCGTCGATCGGGATCGCGTAGCCCGTGATCGGGGTGGTCCCCGAGGAGGCGGCGGTCACGATGCCGACGACGTCGCCGGAGGCGTCGCGGAGGGGCCCGCCGGAGTCGCCCGAGACGACGTCCGACCGGAGCTCGATGAGCCCGCTCAGCGACTCCGTCCCCGTGCCCGACTCGCTCTGGACCTGGATCGACTCGTCGGTCGACAGGACGGTGCCCGTCGCCGTCACGAGGTCTCCGGTGCCGCCCGCGTTGCCCGTCGAGTGCACGGCGTCGCCCACGGCGACGTCGCCCGAGTCGTCGAACGTCACGGGGGTGAGCCCGCTCGCGTCGCGCAGCTGGAGCACGGCGACGTCGTTCGTCGCGTCGGTGCCGACGACGTCGGCCGTGTACGTCCGCCCGGAGGCCTCGTCGGTCACCTGGATGCTCGTCGACCCCTGCACGACGTGGTTGTTGGTCAGCACGAGCCCGTTCGCCGTGAGGACCATGCCCGTGCCGGCCGACTTGTACGACTCGTCGTAGTTCAGCGTCGAGACGATGGTGACCACGCCCGCGGTCTCCGCCTCCGTCGCGGGCACGGCCGACGACTCGGTCGTGCCCGTCCCGCCCTGGGTCCCGTCGCCCGGCAGCGCGCTGCCGGTGCCGCCCTGAGCGCTCCCCGAGCCGCCCGTGCTGCCCGAGCGAGGGCCGAGCAGCTGCGGAGCGAGCTCGAGCGCCTGCCGCTGGGCCGCCGCGGAGGCCGCGGCGGCCTCGCCGGCCGTGCGGCCGACGGCCCAGGCTCCCGCACCGGCGCCGCCGGCCACGAGCACGACCGCGGCGGCGGCCCCGGTCAGCGCGAGCCAGCGCCGGGAGCGTCGACGGCCCGCCGCGGCGACGGGCGACGCGCCCGGCCCGGCGAAGGTCGGGGGCACGGCCGTGCCGGGAGCCGCGTCGTACGACTGGTGCCCGTCGTCGGCCACGGGGCGGGCCGCGGAGACGTACCGGGCGTCCGACGAGCCCGTGACGTGGGGGAGGACGTGGGCGGTCGGCGAGCCGTCGCCGGCGGCCGACGGCGTCGGGGCGGGCTGTGTCGTCGGGGCGGGCTGGCGGACGTCGTCCGTGCCGTCGTCGGTGCGGGCGTTCTCGTCGCGCTCGGGGTGGTCCATGGGGTGCCTCCTGTGGCTGTCGTGGTGACGTGCCCCCATCAGACGTCGGCACCCTGTCCGTTCCCGATGACGAGTCCATGAACGCGTCGGGAGTCGCATGAGGAGGAGCCGTGAAGGGCGTCGCCCTCGGACGCCCCGTCGCCCCCGGGCGGCCTCCGAGGGCGGATCCGGTTCCCGTCGGCGGTCCGAGTTCCTATACGCTGGGACGCCGAAGGAGGTCCACGATGGCAGAGCCCGACAACAACGTCCCCGGCACGCACGACGGTGACGACGTTCACACCCGTGCTCACCAGGGCCACGCGTCCGACCCGGCACCGTCGGGGGTCGACACGACCCTCAGCTTCAACGAGGAGTTCCAGGCGCAGCTCGCCGCCCTCGAGGGCGGCGTCTCCACCGACGAGCGCGAGGCCGTCACGGCCCTCCCCTCCGGGTCCGCCCTCCTCGTGGTCCGCCGCGGCCCCAACATCGGCGCCCGGTTCCTCCTCGACTCCGACGTCACCGTGGCCGGTCGCCACCCCGACGCGGGCATCTTCCTCGACGACGTGACGGTCAGCCGCAAGCACGCGGAGTTCCGCCGCTCGGGCACGACGTTCACCGTCCGTGACCTCGGCTCGCTGAACGGCACGTACTTCGACGGCACCCGCATCGACGAGGCCCTGCTCAGCGACGGCGCCGAGGTGCAGGTCGGCAAGTTCCGTCTGACCTTCTACGCCTCGCGCGTCGACCTCGCCAAGCTGGCGATCGGGTAGTGCCCCGCTCCTCCGCCGCTCGCTCCGCCGAGTCGGGTCCCGTCGACCTGCTCACCATCGGCCAGGTGCTCGCGCGGCTCAAGTCGGAGTTCCCCGACCTCAGCAACAGCAAGCTGCGCTTCCTGGAGGAGCGCCAGCTCGTCACGCCGGTGCGCACGCCTTCGGGCTACCGCAAGTTCTCGCCGGCCGACGTCGAGCGCCTGCGCTTCATCCTCGGCCTGCAGCGCGACCACTACCTGCCGCTCAAGGTCATCCGCCAGCACCTCGACGACCTCGACGCCGGCCGCCCCACCTCGCTGCCCACCGGCTCGGCCCCCGTGTCGATCGTGTCGCACCCCCGCCGCGTCACGCGCGACGAGCTCCTCGACCGCACCGGCGCCTCCGCGGGCCTCCTCGACGACGCGATCAGCGCCTCCCTCGTGGCCCCGTCCGACGTGTACGGCGACGACGCCGTGACGATGCTCTCCGCCCTCGTCGAGCTGTCGCGGTCGGGCATCGAGCCGAGGCACCTCCGGGGCGTCCGATCCTCCGTCGAACGCGACCTGGGCCTCGTCGAGAACGCGCTCTCGTCGGTCGCTCGTCGCCGCGACGCCGCCGGCCGTGCCCGTGTCGCCGAGCTCTCGCGCGAGATCACCGAGCAGCTCGACGTCGTCCGCGGCGCGCTGCTCCGCACCGCCCTCGAGCGCCTCGACACGTAGACGGCGGGGCGGCGGAGGAATATCCTCGACACGCCGACTGCTCCGGGCGGATGTCGCCTCGTCCGACGCCTCGTGTGGGTACCTTGGGTCTTGGTCAAACCATCAACCCGATGTTGAACGTTACGGGTCTGGACGAAGAACAGTGGAAGGCAGCTGCATGAGTGAGTCAGGGTCCCCCGAGGATTCCCGCTACGAGCTGGGACTCCTGTTCACGGACGGCCTGCCCGAGCTCGACTCCGACAGCGGCTACCGCGGCACCGTCGCCGCCCGCGCCGCCGGGATCAGCTACCGCCAGCTCGACTACTGGGCCCGCACCGGGCTCGTCGAGCCCACCATCCGCGGCGCCGCCGGCTCCGGCTCGCAGCGCCTCTACGGCTTCCGCGACATCCTCGTGCTCAAGCTCGTGAAGCGCCTCCTCGACACGGGCATCTCGCTGCAGCAGATCCGGACGGCCGTGAACCAGCTCCGTGAGTCCGGGGTCAACGACCTCGCGCAGACCACGCTGATGAGCGACGGCGCCAGCGTCTACCTCTGCACGTCCGACGACGAGGTCATCGACCTCGTCAGCCGCGGCCAGGGCGTCTTCGGCATCGCCGTGGGCAAGGTCCTCCGCGAGGTGGAGACCAGTCTCGTCGAGCTCGACAGCACGCCCGCCGCCGACCCCTCCGACGAGCTCGCGGCGCGTCGCGGCACCCGCGCCAGCTGACCGGCCCGCCGGCCTCCACGTCGAGACGGGCCCCTCGTCACCGTGAAGGGCGAGGGGGCCGTCGTCGTGGAGGGGCGCCGTCGATCAGCGGGCCGCGGGCTCCGCGTAGTCGCCGATCTTCGCCGTGCGCATGATGCGCTCGAGCAGCTGGTCGAAGTTACGGGCCATCTCCTGGGCGCTCTCGCCGGGCCACGCGTGGAGCGGCTTCGCGGCGCCCTGGGCCTGCTGCAGGGAGGTGCGCTCCGGCAGCTGGGGGCTCAGCACGAGGGGGCCGAACATGTCGCGGAGCTCCTTGATGCGGAACTGGTGCTCGATGGACTGCACGCGCGCGCGGTTGACGATGATGCCGAGGGGCTGGAGGCGCGGTGACAGCCCGCGACGGATCTCCTCGATGGCCCGGAGCGCGCGGTCGGCCGCGGCCACGCTGAACAGGCCGGGCTCGGTCACGACGGTGACGCGGTCGGACGCGGCCCAGGCGGTGCGGGTGAGCGCGTTGAGCGACGGGGCACAGTCGATCAGGACGAGGTCGTAGTCGGCCTCGACGTTCGCCAGGGCCTCCTCGAGCTTCCAGATGTCGCGGATCGACGGGTGCGGGCCGTCGAAGTTGATCGCCGACGGGCTGCCGATCATGACGTCGATCTTGCCCTGGCGGCCCTTTGTCCAGCCGCTCGGCGCGATCGCGGCGCGGACGGTCTTCTCCTTGGGGGAGGCGAGGACGTCGGCCACGTTGAGGTGGCCCGCGACGGTGATGTCGAGGCCCGTCGAGACGTCGGACTGCGGGTCGAGGTCGACCACCAGGGTACGGAGGCCCTTGGCGAAGGCCGCCGATGTGAGCCCGAGCGTCACGGTCGTCTTGCCGACGCCGCCCTTGAGAGAACTGACGCTGAGTACATGCACGACCACGACGATACCGTCCCCGGCGTCGAGACGCCTGCACGTCGTCCGCGCGGCACGCGGCGGGTGGACGCGCGGAGGGGGCGCGGCATGGTGGAGTAGGGGGGTGACCGTCAGAACCATCCGCCTCTTCGGCGACCCCGTCCTCCGTTCCCCGGCCGACCCCGTCGTCGTCGGCGACCCCCGGCTCGACTCCCTCGTCGCCGACCTCCTCGACACCGTGCGGGAGCCGGGGCGCGCCGGCGTGGCCGCGCCCCAGATCGGGGTCGACCTGCGCGCCTTCAGCTACAACGTCGACGGAGAGGTCGGCTACGTGCTCAACCCCGTGGTCGTCGAGGCCTCCGGCGAGCGGGAGCTCGTCGACGAGGGCTGCCTCTCGGTGCCCGGCTTCTGGTTCCCCACCCCGCGGTGGTCGTACGCCCGGGTCGAGGGGGTCGACCTCGCCGGCGACCGCGTGGTGCTGGAGGGCACGGGCCTGATGGCCCAGGCGCTGCAGCACGAGACGGACCACCTGGCCGGCACCCTCTACGTGATGACCCTGGAGCCCGAGACGAAGCGCGACGCGATGCGCCAGATCCGGGCCAGCGACTGGTGGCGCGCGTAGGGCGGATGCACCCCGCACGGGGCGTTCCGGTCCGCGGGCACCGCCACCTACAGTGGGGCCGGGGGCGACGACGTCCAGGATCAGGGAGCCTGTCATGAGGTCTGCGAACAACAGCGGGAACGCACGGAAGACGGCACGCGGTCGGGTGATCGCTGCGTGGGTGGCGGGGGCGGCCCTGGCGGTGCCCCTCGTGCTCGTCCCGGAGGTGGCTGTCGTCAGCCCGGCCAGCGCCGCGGTCCCGGTCGAGGTCGAGTCGCCGGACTTCGCGTCGGAGGCCTACGGGGATCCGTGGGACTACTCCAACGCCGAGGACCAGAACACCGACCTGACCAACTCCCCGTCCCTGTCGGTCTCCGGGGGCCGGATGTCGATCGCGATCCGTCCGGGGACCACGTTCCAGCCCGTCGCCAGCGTCGCCGGGTCGCTCCCCTACGGCCGCGACGGCGCGGTCGCCCCCGTCGACTCGTCCCGGTACCGGCACCTGTCCTTCCGGATGGACCAGCCCGCCCGGGGCATCGGCGCCGTGTACTGGTTCACCTGCCGATCGCTCTCGGCCGCGTGCGGAGGTGGCCTCACCTTCCCGCTCGTGCCCGGCGACCACGTGTACGACGTCCGTCTCGACGCGTCGTCGGTCCTCGCGGCGAAGGTGCCGTGGACGTCGACGAAGGTGACGGGACTCGTGGTGCAGCCCGTCGTGCTCCCCGACGGCGCCGCCACCGTCTCCGCGTCGTTCGACTGGATGCGGCTGTTCGCGCCCGAGAGGCCGCACGGGAGCCTCCCGCCCGGCGCCTGGCCCGACGTCACCATCGACCCCATCCCGATCCCCGTGGTCGACAGCCCGGTCCCGTCCGAGGGACAGGACCTCGCCAGTGCCCAGCGCGGGGCGCCGTGGACGTTCACGTCCGCGGTCCCGGGCGTGCGGGTCGTCAACGCCGGCGTGTCGGGCTACGGCACCCGGGGGATGACGGCCACGAACGGGTCTCCGGTGCGGAACGACCCGCAGGTGCTCTTCCCGGTCTCGCCGTTCGACGCGTCGCGCTTCCACCACCTGAGCTTCGACCTCACCTACGACGAGCCGTTCTCGCTGGAGGAGACCCCTGGCGGGGGCAAGATGGCCCGGGTCATCTGGAACACCGCCTCGACGACCACTCCCCAGGTCAGCGACGACATCCTCACGTGGTCGCGGGCCAACGGGAGGACCGTCTCGCTCGACCTCGCCGCCGGTGACGTCACGGACCCGGAGTCCGGCGGGCCGCGGGTGGGCTGGGCCGGTCAGACGGTGACGTCGCTCCGGTTCGATCCGAACGAGGACCCGGGCGCGGCGACGTGGAACCTGCGGTCCTTCTCGCTGCGCGCCGATCCCGAGGCACGGCAGGCGACGACCGTGCGGTTCCACGACGCGGCGTGGGTGCCGGGCACGACGGCCGACGTCAAGGTCGGCACGGGTGCGCCGGGGACGCCCTACGAGACGATCGCGTCCGGGGTCGCGGTCGCGCAGGGCGTCAACTCGGTCCCGTTCGACCTCGGCAGTCGCCCCCAGGGGTCGTACCGCGTCGAGGTCGTCCTCCGGCACCCCGCCGGTGGGGGAGCCCTCGCCTTCTCCCGGACGGCGGTGACGATGCTCCGGGACGTCGCTCGCGATCCGCGCGGCAGCGTCGACCAGATCGTCCGAGGGCCCGGCGGAGCGACCCTGCGGGGCTGGGCTCACGACCCCGACACGACCCAGCCCGTGCAGGTGCGTCTGACGGACGGTCGCGGCGGTGGTCTCCTCACGACGGTCACGACCGGGCAGCCCCGCCCGGACGTCCAACGGTCCGTGCCGAGGGCGCCGCTCGGGACGGGGTGGACCGCCACCGTGGCCCTCGCCTCCGGACGGCACAGCGTGTGCGCGGTGGCGGTCGACGTCGGGCCGGGCCAGGACGTCGACCTGGGCTGCCGTGACGTGGACGTCACCTCGGCTCCCGTGGGTGCCCTCGACACGGTCGTGCGCATCCCCGGGGGACTCCGGGCCGAGGGCTGGGCGCTCGACCCGGACGCGGCTGATCCCATCGCGGTGCACCTGTACGCGGGCGCGAAGGGCGTGCAGGGCACCGCCGACCGCCCACGCCCCGACGTCGCACGCTCGTGGCCGTCCTACGGCGAGTCCCACGGCTACCGCGTGGACATGGCCAGGGGGGCCGGGACGTACCAGGCGTGCACCTACGGCATCGACACGGCCGGAGGGACCAACACCGCCCTCGGCTGCCGCACGGTGACCCTCGACCCACGCCCGCTCGGGGCGTTCGACACAGCCGTCCGCTCGGGCGACCAGGTGACCGTACGGGGCTGGGCGCTCGACCCCGACACGGCGCGCTCGATCGACGTGCACGTCTACGTCGACGGCCGCGCCGCCGGGACGACCTCCGCGTCGGTTCAGCGAACCGACATCGCTCGCGCCTACCCGGAGTGGGGCGGCGCGCACGGCTTCGAGCGGACCGTCACGGCACGGCCTGGATCGACGGTGTGCGTCTACGCGATCGACGACGCGGGAGGAGAGAACCCGACGCTGTCCTGTCGGGCGGTCTGAGGAGCCTCGGCGGGGGAGTGCGCCGGGGTCACCGGCCCCGGCGCCCCGTCGGGGCGTCCGGGACGGTGCGCACGGACTCCGTGGTCGGGAAGACCGTGTAGAGGTCGGCGATCTCCTGGGCGAAGTCGCGCACGACCACCGCGCGCTTGACGCTCATCTTCGGCGTCAGGTGGCCCGCGGCCTCGGTAAGCTCCACCGGCAGCACCACGAACTTGCGGATCGACTCGGCCCTCGAGACGGCGTCGTTCGCCACGTCGACGGCCCGCTGCACCTCGGCGAGCACCTTGGGGTGCCGGGCGGCCTCGGCCAGCGGCATGTCCGCCGCCTCGCCCGCGTTGTTGAGCCAGACGGGCAGCATCTCGGCGTCGAGGGTCACGAGGGCGCTGACGAACGGCTTCTGGTCGCCGACGACGACGACCTGCCCGACGAGCGGGTTCGCCCGGATCGGGTCCTCGAGGGCCGCCGGGGCGACGTTCTTCCCGCCCGCGGTGACGATGATCTCCTTCTTCCGACCCGTGATGGTCAGGTACCCCTCGTCGTCGAGGCTGCCGAGGTCGCCCGTGCGGAACCAGCCGTCGCGCAGCACCTCGGCGGTCGCCGCCTCGTCGCGCCAGTAGCCGGCGAAGACGTTCTCGCCGCGCACGAGCACCTCCCCGTCGTCGTCGATGCGGACGGAGACCCCCGGCAGCGCCGGGCCGACCGTGCCGATCTTGAAGCGCGAGACGAGGTTGACCGTCGCCGGGGCCGTCGTCTCGGTGAGGCCGTAGCCCTCGAGCACGCGGATGTCGAGGCTGCGGAAGAAGTGCCCGAGGCGCGTGCCGAGCGGGGCGGAGCCGGAGACCGCGTACCGGATCCGGCCGCCCATCGCCTTCTTGAGCTTGCTGTAGACGAGCCGGTCGAACAGGGCGAAGCGGAGCTTGAGGCCGAGGGGCACCTCGCCGGCGTCGAGCGCCTTGCTGTGGGCCACCGCGACGGCCGCGGCCCGCCGGAACACCCCGCCCTTCCCGCCGGCCTCCGCCTTCTGCTCCGCCGAGTTGTAGACCTTCTCGAAGACCCGCGGCACGGCGAGGAGGAAGGTCGGCCGGAACGACGCGAGGGAGGGGAGCAGCTGCTTCGTGTCGGCCTGGTGCCCGACCTTGACCCCCGCGTGCACGGAGAGGACGGCGATGAAGCGCGCGAAGACGTGGGCGGTGGTGACGAACAGCAGGGTCGACGACCCGGGTGCGACGACCTCGCCCATGGCGACGGCGGCGTTGCGGCTCGTCTCGACGAAGTTCCCGTGGGTCAGCACGCAGCCCTTGGGTCGGCCCGTCGTCCCCGACGTGTAGATGATGGTCGCGACGTCCGCCGCGGTGGCCAGGCGTCGCCTCCGCTCGATCTCTTCGTCGGGCACGCCCCCGCCCGACGCCGCGAGCTTCTCGAGGTCGCCGAGGTCGATCTGCCAGACGTGCCGCACGTCGGGCAGCTCGGGGTGGACCTCGTCGAACTTGGCGAAGTGGTCGGCGGTCTCGACGATCACCGCGGTGGCCCCGGAGTCGCTGAGGTTCCAGTGGACCTGGCTCGGCGCGCTCGTCTCGTAGACGGGCACGAGCAGGGCGCCCGCGAACCACGTCGCGAAGTCGACCAGCGTCCACTCGTAGCGAGTGCGGCACATCAGCCCGATCTTCTCGCCGGGCTCGACGCCCGCGGCGACCAGGCCCTTCGCGAGGGCCCGGACCTGGGCGAGGAAGTCGCCCGCGGTGACGTCACGCCAGCCGCCGACGCCGTCGGGGACGGCGAAGAGGGCAGCGTCGGGGGTGAGGGCCGCTCGCTCGACCAGGAGGTCGGTGGCGTTGGCAGCGGGGTCCGGCTCGACGGCCAGGGGGGTGGTGTGCTCGTTCACGGCAGCTCCTTCGGTACCGAACGACGGTCACCACACCCTAGCCGGACCGGCCCGTCCGGTGGCGAGCCCGGGGGCGGGGCGAGGCTAGACTCCCTGTTCGTGCAGGCAATCGGAATCGACATCGGTGGTACGAAGATCGCGGGTGGCGTCGTCACCGAACTCGGGGAGATCGTCGAGGAGCGTCGCGTGCCGACCCCGGCCGGCGACTCCGCCGCCATCGTGGACGCCGTGGTCGAGATGATCACCGCCCTCCGCGCCGCCCACCCCGACGTCGTCGCCGCGGGCGTCGCCGCCCCCGGCTTCATCGACGCCTCGCAGTCGACCGTCTACTACACGCCGAACATCGCGTGGCGGAACGAGCCCCTGCGCGCCCGCCTGGCGGAGCGCATCGACCTCCCGATCACGATCGACAACGACGCGAACGCCGCGGGCTGGGCCGAGTTCCGGTTCGGCGCCGGGCGCCTCGCCAGCGACATGACCATGCTCACCATCGGCACCGGCGTCGGCGGGGCGGTCGTCGCCCAGGACCGCCTCATGCGCGGAGGCTTCGGCACGGGCGGCGAGCTCGGCCACATGCGCATCGTCCCCGACGGCCTGCCCTGCGGCTGCGGGGCCCGCGGCTGCATCGAGCAGTACGGCTCGGGCCGGGCACTCCTCCGCATGGCCGGCGAGGTCGCCGACCAGGGCGGCGTGGGCAGCGCCCTCGCCGAGGTCCGCACGCGCAAGGGCGAGCTCACCGGCCACGACGTGAGCGACCTGCTCACGGCGGGGGACCCGGGCGCCCTCGAGGCCCTCCGCCAGCTCGGCACCTGGCTGGGCCAGGCCGCGGCGTCGCTGAGCGCGATCCTCGACCCCCAGGTCTTCGTCTTCGGCGGAGGCGTCGCCCAGGCCGGCGAGCTGCTGCTCGCCCCCGTCCGCGCTGCCTACCTCGAGCACCTGCCGGCGCGCGGCTACCACCCCGAGCCCGAGTTCGTCATCGCCGAGCTCGTCAACGACGCGGGCGTCGTCGGCGCCGCCGACCTCGCGCGGGTGCACGCCGCGAGCCGCTAGGCTCCGACCGCTCAGAGAAGAGAGGCTCCGCCCGATGCTGTACTGGTTCCTCAAGACGTTCGTGGCGAGCCCGCTCGTCCTCACGGTCTTCCGCCCGTGGGTGCGCGGCCTCGAGAACGTGCCCGCGACCGGTGCCGTCATCTTCGCGAGCAACCACCTGTCGTTCGTCGACTCGATCTTCCTTCCCCTGGCCCTCGAGCGCCGCATCTCCTTCCTCGCCAAGAGCGACTACTTCACGGGGCGCGGCGTCAAGGGCTGGGCCATGCGGCTCTTCTTCACCGCGACCGGCCAGCTCTCCATCGACCGCTCGGGGGGCAAGGCGTCGGAGGCGTCGCTCGCGACGGGCCTGGCGGTCCTGGCGCGGGGCGAGCAGCTGGGCATCTACCCCGAGGGCACGCGCAGCCCCGACGGCCGCCTCTACCGGGGCCGCACCGGCGTCGCCCGGATGATCCTCGAGGGGCACGTGCCGGTCGTGCCGGTCGCCATGATCGACACCGAGAAGGTGATGCAGACCGGCACGAAGATCCCGAAGATCCGTCGGGTCGGGGTCGTCTTCGGCGAGCCGCTCGACTTCAGCCGGTTCGAGGGCATGGAGGGCGACCGGTTCATCCTCCGGTCGATCACGGACGAGATCATGTACGAGCTGGCGGCCCTCAGCGGCCAGGAGTACGCCGACGTCTACGCCTCCTCCGTCAAGGAGAAGCGCGCCGCCCTTTCGCGATAAGCTCGCTCGTCGGAACCGACTGGCTCCGCCCCGCCGAGACGCAAGGACGACCGTGGTCCAGCCCCCTGAACCGTTCGCAGCCATCGCCGACGCCGACGTGCTCGAGGGCCTCGACCACTGGCGCACCCTGCCGATCAAGCAGCAGCCCCGCTGGCCCGACGGCGCGGCCGTCGAGGCCGCCTCGGCCGAGCTCGCCACGCTGCCGCCCCTCGTCTTCGCCGGCGAGGTCGACACCCTCCGCGAGCGGCTCGCCGCCGCGGCGCAGGGGCGGGCGTTCCTGCTGCAGGGCGGCGACTGCGCCGAGACCTTCGCCGGGGCCACGGCCGACCAGATCCGCGACCGGGTCAAGACCATCCTCCAGATGGCGGTCGTGCTGACCTACGGCGCGTCGATGCCCGTCATCAAGATGGGCCGCATGGCCGGCCAGTTCGCCAAGCCCCGCTCGAGCGACGACGAGACCCGTGACGGCGTGACCCTGCCCGCGTACCGCGGAGACATCGTCAACGGCTACGACTTCACGCCCGAGTCCCGGCGCGCCGACCCGGCACGCCTCGTGAAGGGGTACCACACCTCCGCCTCGACCATCAACCTGATCCGGGCCTTCACGCAGGGCGGCTTCGCCGACCTCCGTCAGGTGCACAGCTGGAACAAAGGCTTCGCCCGGAACCCTGCCAACGCCCAGTACGAGAACCTCGCCCGCGAGATCGACAAGGCCATCCGCTTCATGGAGGCCGCCGGGGCCGACTTCGACGAGCTCAAGCGCGTCGAGTTCTACACCAGCCACGAGGGCCTCCTGATGGACTACGAGCGCCCCATGACGCGCATCGACAGCCGCACGGGCACGCCCTACGTCCTCTCGTCCCACTTCGTCTGGATCGGCGAGCGCACGCGAGACCTCGACGGCGCCCACGTCGACTTCCTCTCTCGGGTGCGCAACCCCATCGGCGTCAAGCTCGGCCCGACCACGACCCCGGACGACATGCTGCGGCTGATCGACGTGCTCGACCCCGACCGCGAGCCCGGCCGCCTGACCTTCATCACCCGCATGGGCGCGGGCAGGATCCGTGACGCCCTGCCGCCCCTCCTCGAGGCCATCACGGCCGCCGACGCCACGCCGCTCTGGGTCAGCGACCCGATGCACGGCAACGGCCTCACGACGCCGACGGGCTACAAGACG
The DNA here is from genome assembly GCF_014841815.1 of Frigoribacterium sp. CFBP 8754. Taxonomy (NCBI): domain Bacteria; kingdom Bacillati; phylum Actinomycetota; class Actinomycetes; order Micrococcales; family Microbacteriaceae; genus Frigoribacterium; species Frigoribacterium sp. CFBP 8754. The sequence goes on along the minus strand of NZ_JACYUO010000001.1, from coordinate 1,247,409 downwards.
CGTCGGTTCGAGGAGATCATGGACGAGGTCAAGGGCTTCTTCGAGTCGCACCGTGCCGCGGGCACCCACCCCGGCGGCATCCACATCGAGCTGACCGGCGACGACGTGACCGAGTGCCTCGGCGGGTCCGAGCACATCGACGAGGCCACCCTGGCGACGCGGTACGAGTCGCTCTGCGACCCGCGCCTGAACCACATGCAGTCGCTCGAGCTCGCCTTCCTCGTCGCGGAGGAGCTGGCGGCCGTCTGACCCGCGCCTCCCGCATCCCCCTGCGCCTGACGCCCCGTCCTCCTCGAGAGGGCGGGGCGTCAGGTGTCGGGGGCGAGCTACTCGACCCGGTAGCTCAGGGTGACGGTGGAGCCGCGAGAGGCGGTGCCGCCCGCGGCGGGGTCCGTCGCGGTGACGGTGAGGCGCGCCTCCCAGTCGAAGAAGGCGCAGGTGAAGTTCGTGCACTTGTCGTAGGTCACGCGGAGGCCGAGGGCACGCAGGTCGGCCACGGCGTCGTCGATGGTCTTGCCCGTGACGTCCGGGACGGTGACCGGTGCCGGCCCCTTCGAGACGACGAGGTCGATCGAGGCGCCGGGGACGACGGCGCCCTCGCCCTGGGCCGCGCTGCGGATGACCGAGCCGGAGGCGACGGTGTCGCTGAACTCGGTGCCCGCCTCGACCCCGGTCAGCGACACGGCGGCGAGGGCCGCCTGGGCATCAGCCAGCGGCTGGCCGCTGACGTCCGGGACGGCGCCGGCGGAGACCGTGAGGGTCACCGGCTGCTGATCGCCGTACTGCGGGGCGGCGGCGAGATCGACGGGCGCGCCGGCGGCGTCCACGCCGCTGACGGCGAGCACGGTGCCCTCCGGGGCGGAGTCGTCGAACTGCCGGGCGGAGTCCTGGACGGTGAACTGCCCGAGGGCGGAGCGGGCGTCGTCCTCGGACAGTCCGACGACCACGGGGAAGTCCAGCTGCTCGGGGCCCTGCGAGACGAGGAGCGTGACGGGGCGGTCCCGCGTGATGCGCGAGGCGGCCGACGGATCGGTCCCCGTGACCTGGCCCGCCGGGACGGTGGGGGAGAAGTCGGGCCGCTGGTCGCCCGCCACGGTGAGGCCCGCGGCCTCCAGGGCGCTCGTCGCCGTGGCCGGGTCCTGGCCGGCGACGTCCGGGACGGCGACCTGCGCGCCGGGTCCGGCGCTGAACCACCAGCCGGCGCCGCCGGCCAGCAGGGCGAGCACGACGACGAGAGAGAGCCACACGGCGCCCCGGCGACGACGACGGGCAGCCACCGCGGCGAGCTTGTCGACGTTGGCGGCCTGCGGGGGCGGGACGGGCCCTGTCCGGTGGCGCGCCCGAGGGAGGACGTGCGTCTCGCCCGTCGCACCGTGGGGGAGCACGGACGTCGCCGAGGTCGGCGACGTCGCGGGGGCGGGCGGCAGCACCATCGTGCGCTGCGGGGGCCTCGCGCCCGCCGGGTCGGCCAACGCCCGCTGCACGTCGACGAGCTGCTCGAGCAGCGCGCGGGCGTCGCGGGGGCGGTGCTCGGGGTCACGGGCCGTGGCCCAGAGCACGAGCTCGTCGAGCTCCACCGGCACGCCCGGTGCGACGAGGCTCGGTGCGGGCACCGTGTCGTTGGCGTGCTGGTAGGCGATCTGCATCGGCTGCTCGCCCTTGTAGGGCTGCTCGCCGGTGAGCATCTCGTAGAGCATGATGCCGAGGGCGTAGATGTCGCTGCGGGTGTCGGCGATGCCGCGCGTGACCAGCTCCGGCGACAGGTACGCGATCGTCCCGAGCAGGGCCGCACCGGTGGCGGTGTTCGCGGTGGCGGCACGAGCGAGCCCGAAGTCGCCGATCTTGATCCGGCCGTCGTCGGCCAGCAGCACGTTCTCGGGCTTGAGGTCGCGGTGCACGATGCCGGCGCGGTGCGCGGCGGCGAGGCCGGCCAGCACCGCCTCGAGGATGTCCATCGCCTGCTCGCTCGTGAGCACGGAGTGGTCCTGGAGCAGCTCGCGCAGCGTGATGCCCGGCAGGTACTCCATGACGAGGTACGCACTGTCGTCGTCCTGCCCCTGGTCGAAGACGTTGACCACGTTGGGGTGGGCGAGCCGGGCGGCCGAGCGGGCCTCCTGGATGAAGCGCTCCTTGAAGGAGGCGTCGTCGGCGAGGTGGCCGTGCATGATCTTGATCGCGACGCGACGTTCGAGCCGCAGGTCGGTGGCGAGGTACACGGTGGCCATGCCGCCCCGGGCGATGCGTGAGCGGACCTGGTAACGATCGTCGATGAGACGGCCGATCATCGGGTCAGTCTGGTTCACGCTCACCCCGCAGATTCTACGGACTCGCCCGGCGCGGGCAGCGCGGACTCACCGGCGGGGCAGCAAGAACGCGCGCGTCGGCGGGGCTCAGCCCAGGGTCGCGAGCCAGGAGGCGGCGGGCCCCTCCCACTTGGCGTACGCGGTCGGGTGCGCCGAGAGCTGGACGGCCTGGGCCGCGGCGGTGAGCGACATGCCCGACCAGCCCTTCACGTCGAGGAGGCCCCGGGTCTTGCCGACGTTGGGGTTGGTGCGGCCGCCGAAGAAGAGCTTGGTCGCGTGGACGGGGTCGGTCAGCTGCGCGACCGTGCCCCACCCCGTGCTGGGGCGCTGCTGGTAGAGGCCCACCGAGTCGCGGTCGCCCCAGTCGATGTTCCGGAGGCTCGACTCCTGCGCCGCCGCGGCCAGGGCGACGACGATCGCGCGGTCGCCCACGCCCAGCTCCCGGCCGACGCGGATGATCGTGCGGGCGTTGCCCTGCTGCTCGGCGGTGAGGGCGGTGCCGACCGTGAGGGGCGTCGCCGACGTGGCGACGACGGTCGTCGCGGGGGCCGACGTCGTGCCGCTCGCCGTGCTGCTCGTGGAGGGGATCGTCAGCGTCGTCCCGGCGTAGATCGTGCTGGTGAAGCTGAGGCCGTTGGCGGCCAGGAGCGCCTTCGTGCTGACGCCCGTCCGGGCCGCGATCGACGCCACGGTGTCGCCCGACCGGATGATGTACGACGAGGAGCCCGTCGACGCGGCGGGCGGCGTCGAGGTGGTCGGCGCCGGCGTGCTGCGTGCGGGGGCGGCGGCACCGGGCAGGGCGAGCTGCTGGCCGGGGTAGATGATGCTCGACCAGGAGAGCCCGTTCGCCTGCAGGAGCGCGCTCGTGCTGACGCCGTGGGCTCCCGCGATGGAGCTGAGGGTGTCGCCGCGGGCGATCGTGTAGCGGGTCGGTGACGAGGAGGCGCGGGTGCTGCTCACGGGGACGCTGGGGGCCGCGACGGCGCCGGCCACCAGGCTCAGCGTCTGCCCGGGGAAGATGGTCGACTTCCAGCTCAGGCCGTTGAGCGCGAGGACGCTGGCCGTGCTGAGGCCGAACGAGCCCGCGATGCTGGCGACGGTGTCGCCGGACTTCACGGTGTAGCTCGACGGGGCGGTCGCGGCCGCGGTCTGGACCACCGCCTCCTGCGCTGCCTCGGCCACCGGGGGAGTCGTCGGCAGCGTGGGGCGGGGGGTCGCGTGAGGCTCCTTCACGGGGCGCGGCGCGTGGTCGACCGAGGCGACGGGGCCGGTGAGCCCGAGGGCCATCGAGCCCGCGAGCACGATCGGGACGGTGTTGAGCATCGAGCGGGCGACCCTGCTCATCGCGCGGCCGTCGTCGGGCACGAGCGCGGGCCGCGCGAAGGCCGTGCCCGCCGTGGTCGTGGCGGCGGCGGTCGTGCCGGTCGGGGCGTTGTCGTTCATGAGGTGATCCTCGGCTCGGGGAGTCCGACACGGCCGTGGCCTGGCCCCCGGCGACATGTCTCGATCGCACCAAGCTGACACAGAAGGAGAACCAAGTCAATCAGTGTGACGGGAGTGACGGATGTGACTCGGCGCGCACGACGTTCCCCTCCGCGGCTCGGCCGTGGCAAGGTTGTGACGTGACAGATCTCTCCCAGAAGCCCTGGTTCGCCGACGCCGAGTGGCTGACCGTCCCCGACCTCGTCGAGATGCTCGGCGTCAGCGTCAGCCGCGTGCACCGCCTCGTCGAGGAGCACGTGCTGCTCGCGACCAAGGTCGGCGGCGTCACGAAGGTCCCCGCGGTCTTCGTCGTCGACGGTGAGCCGATGCACGAGCTGCGCGGCACCGCGACCGTCCTCGCCGACAACGGCTTCACCGACGACGAGGCGATCGACTGGATGCTCTCCGTCGAGGAGTCGCTCGGCACCAGCCCGGTCGACGCGCTGCGCGCCGGCCGGAAGGCCGAGGTGCGGCGCGTCGCCCAGAGCCTGCTCTAGCGCGGCCGCGCCCGGCTGGCGGGCCCTCCCGGTCGGCGACGGACGCTCAGTAGTCGCGGCGGGTGACCGTCTCCGCGAGACGTGCCAGCTGCGACCGGGCGGACGGCGCCAGGTCGGCGCGGTCGAGGGCCTGCAGGGCCCGCTCCACCTGGTCCGAGATCGATCGCTCCACCGCGTCGACCGCCCCGCTCTCGCGGAGCGTGGCCTGCAGCACGCCGATCTGGTCGTCGTCGAGGTCGGGGTCGCCGAGCAGCTCGTCGAGCAGCCGCACCGCCGACGACGGCAGCTCGCGCCGTGCGGTCGCCACCAGGACGGTGCGCTTGCCCTCGCGGAGGTCGTCCCCGGCGGGCTTCCCGGTGACGGCGGGGTCTCCGAACACGCCCAGCATGTCGTCCCGCAGCTGGTAGGCGATGCCGAGCGGCAGGCCGAAGGCGCGCAGGCCCGCGAGGGCCTCGTCGCTCCCGCCGGCCATGGCGGCGCCGATCGTGAGGGGCGCCTCCACGCTGTACTTGGCCGACTTGTAGACGATGACGCGCTGGGCGCGCGGCAGGAGCTCCGCGTCGGGCACGCTCCGCCACGCGCCCTCCTCGAGGATGTCCAGGTACTGGCCGACCGTCACCTCCGTCCGCATCCGGTTGAACTCGCGGCGAGCCGAGCGTGCAGCGTCGCGGGAGGCGAGGGAGTCGAGGGCGGCGCTCACCTGCTCGTCGCTCCAGGCGAGCAGCAGGTCTCCCATCAGCAGGGCGCCGGAGGTGCCGAACGCCCCGGGCGACCCGAGCCACGCGCCGTCGCGGTGCAGGGCCTCGAACCGACGGTGCGCCGCGGGCAGCCCGCGCCGGGTGTCGGAGTTGTCCATGATGTCGTCGTGGACGAGGGCGGCGGCGTGGAAGAACTCCAGGCCGACGGAGGCGGCCATCACGGCGTCGAGGGAGCGCTCGTCGACGCTGCGGGCGAGCGGGTCGAAGCCCACGTCGAGCCCGGCGACCGACTGCCACCCCCAGTAGCAGAACAGCGCGCGGAACCGCTTGCCGCCCCGGAGCAGATCGCTCGAGAAGAGGGCGAACGGGTCGAGGTCCGGAGCGATGCTCCGGAGCGCAGGACGCTGCCCCTCGAGGAACGCGTCGATGCGCTCTTGGACGACGTCCACTAACCGCGTACTCTCAGCCACGCGCCTAGCCTAGCCACAGGGGCCAGGCATAGACTCGCACGTACCGATCGCGCCGATCCCGAGGCCGAGGGGCCTGTGTTCGAAGGGAACAACACCATGCCGCTTTCCGAGCAGGAGCAGCGCCTCCTCGAAGAGATGGAGCGGAGCCTCTACAGCAACGACTCCGACTTCGTGGCGACGGTCGGCGGCCGCGGCCGTCCCAACTACACGATGGTCGTCGTGGGCGTCCTCGCAGCTCTGGTCGGCATCGCCGTCATCGTCACCGGTGTCATCCTCCGTACGCCGCCGATCGGGCCGCTCGTCGGCGTCCTGGGCTTCGTCATCCTCGTCGCCGGCGCGCTGTTCGCGATCGCACCTCCTCGCCGCAGGGGCGCGCCCGCCCCGGCCCCCACGACCTCGGCTCGTCCGTCGGCGGCTCGCCCGCAGCGCGGCGGTGGCGGCAGCATGATGGACCGCTTCTCCGACCGCTGGGACCGTCGACAGGACGGCGACCGGCGGTAACGCCCCACCCGCGCACGCGGCGCACCACGACCTCAGGGGTCGGCCTCCGGGCCGGCCCCTTCGTCGTGTCCGGGGTGTCGTCGCGAGCGTCGCCTCCGGCCACGGGTCTCCACGTCGCGTCCACCCCGCCTCCACTTCGCTCCACCGACGCCTGCGGCGGGCGCGCCCGCGGCCGCTCGAGGGCTCCCGGCCCGCCGCCGCGCCCAGGGCACGCCCGATGTCCTCCACTCTCGTGACCCCCGAACTGGAGCGGATCGGAGGGGGCGACCCGCGCCTCCGGGGCCGTTTCTCGTTGCTGAGTGGTGCGATGTGGAGTAAAGTGGAGGCACGTGCCACCGGGTGCGGGGGCGAAGGGGGAGAGGGCATGTTCCTCGGCACCTATTCGCCCAAGCTCGACGAGAAGGGCCGCATCATCCTCCCCGCGAAGTTCCGTGACGAGCTGGCCTCCGGCCTCGTCATGACCCGGGGCCAGGAGCGTTGCGTCTACGTCTTCAGCCAGGCCGAGTTCGAGAGCATGCACGACCGCATCCGACAGGCACCGATCACGAGCAAGGAGGGCCGCGACTACATGCGCCTCTTCCTCTCCGGTGCCAGCGACGAGGTCCCCGACAAGCAGGGCCGCGTCACCGTCCCCGCGCAGCTGCGCGACTACGCCGGCCTCGGCCGTGAGCTCACCGTGATCGGCGCGGGCAACCGTGCCGAGATCTGGGCCACCGAGGCGTGGGACGCCTACTACGAGGCCCAGGAGGCCGCGTTCGCCAACACCACGGAGGAGGTGATCCCCGGCCTCTTCTAGTTCCTCGAGCCTGACTCCCAGCCGTCCGCCCTGGCGCACCTTCCCCGGTGCCAGGTCGTGAGGGATGGGGATCAGGCCCCGGGAGCCCGAGACCGTCGTCGCCATGGCAGAACAGATCCACACCCCCGTCCTCCTCGAGCGCACCCTCGAGCTCCTCGCCCCCGCCCTGTCGCGCCCCGGCGCCGTCGTCGTCGACGCGACCCTCGGCATGGGCGGGCACAGCGAGGCGATGCTGCAGAGGTTCCCCGAGCTGACCGTCGTCGGCCTCGACCGCGACACCGAGGCGCTGGCCATCGCGGGGGAGCGGCTCGCCGGCTTCGGCGGGCGGGCGCGCCTCGTCCACACCCGCTACGACGGGGTGGCCGACGCCCTCGACGGCCTCGGCTACGACACCGTCGACGCCGTCCTCTTCGACCTCGGCGTCTCGTCCCTCCAGCTCGACCGGGTCGAGCGCGGCTTCTCCTACTCCAAGGACGCCCCGCTCGACATGCGCATGGACCCGACCGCCCCGGTGACGGCCGAGCGGATCCTCGCGGAGTACCCCGAGTCCGAGCTGCGGCGCATCTTCTACCAGTACGGAGAAGAGAAGCTGGCCCCGCGCTACGCCCGCCGCATCGTCGAGCAGCGCCTCGAGGCGCCGCTCGTCCGCAGCGGCCAGCTGGTCGACCTCCTCATCGCGGCGACGCCCATGGCCCTGCAGCGGGCCGGTCACCCGGCCAAGCGCGTGTTCCAGGCGCTGCGCATCGAGGTCAACGGCGAGCTGGCCTCGCTCGAGGCCGCGGTGCCGGCGGCCCTCGACCGCCTGGCCGAGGCCGGGCGCATCGTCGTCCTCGCGTACCAGTCGCTCGAGGACCGCTTCGTCAAGCGCGAGCTCGCGGCCCGGACGACGTCGACGGCCCCCCAGGGGCTGCCCGTCGAGCTGCCCGAGCACCGCCCCGAGTTCAAGCTCCTCGTGCGGGGTGCCGAGCTGGCCACCGACGCCGAGATCGACGAGAACCCCCGAGCACGACCCGTGCGGCTCCGCGCCGCAGAACGAATCCGGAGAGCAGCATGAGCACCGCGGCCGTCAGCCCGATCCCGCAGCCCGCCCGCGCCCCCCGCCGGGCTCCGGTCGAGATCGTCACCACCCGGGCGCAGCGCCGGGCCCGCCCGCGCATCGCCTACGCGCTCGTGGCCACGGCGGCGCTCTTCGTCCTGCTGCTCGGTCAGCTCGCCATCAGCATCGCCCTGAGCGACGGCGCCTACACGATCTCCGACCTGCAGGCCGAGAAGTCCGAGCTGACCCGCGACCAGCAGAAGTACTCCGAGCAGCTCGACGTGCTGTCGTCGCCGCAGAACGTGGCGAACAACGCCGAGCGCCTCGGCATGGTGCGCAACTCGAACCCGGTCTACCTCGACCCGACGACCGGTGCGGTGCACGGCGTCCCCGCCCCCGCCGACGGCGCGGCGGATGGCACCGACAACCTCATCCCGAACACGCTGCTCGACGGCGTCCCGCTCGTCACCCAGCCGCCGGCGGGTGCCCCCGCCGAGGCCGCCGACGGCGCCGCCGCCGGTTCGTCGACGGCCGACCCGGCCGACGCCACGGGCGCCGCCGCGGCTCCCGCCGCCGACTCCGCCGCGCCGGGCGCGGCGGGCGCGCAGAACGCCGATGCGTCGGTAGCCTCGGCCCCGAACCAGCTGGCGGCTCCCGAGACCCGCTAGCGGCGCGCCCGCGAGGGCGTGCCGGACGACGACAGCGGTGGGTGCACGACGGCCCGTCCGCGGTGAGGAACCTCTCGTGAACCCTGCTCCCCGCACCGGCGGCCGTCGCGGCCGACCGCACAGCGAGCTCCGCAGCCGCCGACTCCGCGCGACCCTGGCGATGGCCGTGGTGATCGCGCTGGTCGGCGTCTTCGTGGTCCGGCTGGCCGACATCCAGATCGTCCAGGCTTCCGAGCTGAATGCCCAGTCGCTGAACAAGCGCGAGATCCGTCAGGTCACCTACGGCGACCGGGGCGACATCGTCTCCTCCGACGGCACCGTCCTCGCGGGCAGCGTCACCCGCTACAACATCACGGCCGCGCCGGCCTTCGCCGAGGACGTCACGGTCACGGAGACCGCGGCCGACGGGACGACCTCCAAGCAGCCCCTCACCGTCGAGCAGGTGCTGGCGCGCGTCGCCGACATCACCGGCGGCGACGAGGCCGCGATGCAGAAGAGCATCTCCGACGACCCCGAGGCGAACTTCGCCTACCTGGTGAAGGGCGTCGACGTCGACGCCTTCCGCGCGGTCCGTGACCTGAAGAACAGCGGTGTCTCGTGGCTCTACTACGAGCGCCAGTCGGCCCGCTCGTACCCGAACGGCTCCGTCGCCGGCAACCTCACCGGCTTCATCGGCACGGACGGCCCCCAGGCGGGGCTCGAGCTGAGCGCCGACCAGTGCCTGGCCGGCACCGACGGCCTCCAGACCTACGAGCGCGGCGCGGACGGCGTGCAGCTGCCCGGCAGCACGGTGACCACGCAGGAGGCGGCCCCCGGCGGCACCCTGGCGCTCACCATCGACTCCGACCTCCAGTACATGGCGCAGCAGGCCGTCGCCGAGCAGGCCCAGGCGATCGGCGCGGAGTCGGCCACGGCGGTCGTCCAGGAGGTCAAGACGGGCAAGCTGCTCGCCGTGGCCGACTGGCCCGCGGTCGACCCCAACGACGTGAACCTCACGAAGGACGTCGCGGACCTCGGCTCGAAGGCGTTCACGTCGTCCTACGAGCCCGGCTCCACCTTCAAGGCGATGACGGCCGCGATGCTCCTCGACTCCGGCAAGGCCGCTCCCACCAGCCGGGTGACCGTGCCCTACTCGCGCACCTTCCCGTGGGGCGGCGAGATCCACGACGCGACCTTCCACCCCACCGAGCAGCTGACCCTCACGGGCGTGCTCCGCGACTCCTCGAACGTCGGCATCTCGCTGCTCGGCCAGAACCTGTCGGCGGAGCAGCGCCGTGACTACATGGTGAAGTTCGGCCTGAACGAGCCCACCGCCGTGGGCTTCCTCGGCGAGCCGACCTCGGGCGTCCGCCCCGCCTCCGACTGGGACCAGCAGACGAGCATCAACACGATGTTCGGCCAGGGCGTCCAGACGACGGCCGTGCACGTCGCGGGCATCTTCCAGACCCTGGGCAACCACGGCCTGCGCCTCCCCACCTCCCTCGTCGAGGGCTGCACCGCTCCCGACGGCACCGTGACGATGGCCCCGAGCACCGAGGGCGTCCAGGCGGTCTCTCCCGCCGCGGCCGACTCGACCGTGAACATGATCGAGAAGGTCGTCAGCGACGGCGACCTCAAGGACGTCCTCACCATCCCCGGCTACCGCGTCGGCGCCAAGACCGGCACCGCCGAGGTCGCGAAGTCCGACGGCACGGGGTACGGCTCCGACCGCATCGTCTCGGTCGCCGGCCTCGCCCCCGCGGAGGACCCGCAGTACGTCGTCGTCGTGACGTTCACCAAGCCCAGTACCATCAAGACGTCGGCTGCTGCGGCTCCGACCTTCAACAAGATCATGTCCCAGGTCCTCGAGATGTACCGCGTCCCTCCGTCGACGGAGCCCGCACCGGTCATCCCCCAGACCTGGTGAGAGAAGAGGATTCTTTGAACGCCCGGATCCCCCCGGTCCTCCGACCGGAACATCCGTCCGCGAGGTCGCTCGGCCAGCTGGTCAGCGAGTTCGGACTCGAGCACGACGGCTCCCTCGACGGCGTCGAGGTGACCGGCGTGACGCTGAGCACCGGCGACCTGCACCCGGGCGACCTCTACGTCGGCGTGCCCGGCGAGCACCGGCACGGCGCCGAGTTCGCCGCCCAGGCCCGCGACGGCGGCGCCGTCGCCCTGATGACCGACCGCCGCGGCCTCGAGATCGCGCGCGACGTCGGGCTCCCGGTCGTGCTCGTCGACTCGCCGCGTGCGGCCCTCGGCGACGTCTCCGCCTGGATCTACCGCACGGGCGAGGGCACCGACTCGCCCCTCCTCTTCGCCGTCACCGGCACCAACGGCAAGACCAGCACCTCCTACCTCCTCGAGGGCGTCCTCCGTCAGCTCGGCCTCGTGACGGGGCTGAGCAGCACCGCCGAGCGCCACATCGGCGACCTCACGGTCGTCAGCCGTCTCACGACCCCCGAGGCGAGCGAGATGCACGCCCTGCTGGCCCGCATGCGCGAGAGCGAGGTCCGCGCCGTCGCCGTCGAGGTCAGCGCCCAGGCGCTCAGCCGCAACCGGGTCGACGGTCTCGTCTTCGACGTGGCCGCGTTCACGAACCTCAGCCACGACCACCTCGACGACTACGCCGACATGGAGGAGTACTTCCAGGCGAAGCTCCCGCTCTTCCAGCCCGACCGTTCGCGCCGCGCGGTCATCTCGCTCGACTCCCCGTGGGGGCAGCGCGTCGTCGACAGCGCGCGCGTGCCGCTGACCACGATCACGATCCTCCCCGAGGTCGAGGCCGACTGGCGCGTCGAGATCCTCGACGAGCAGGCCGCGTGGACGGAGTTCCGCCTCACCGGCCCCGAGTCCCGCGAGCTCGTCACCCGGGTGCCGCTGATCGGCTGGCACATGGTCGCCAACGCGGCCCTCGCGCTCGTCATGCTGGTCGAGGCCGGCTTCGAGCTCGGTGCCATCGAGCAGGCCCTCGCGGCCGACGACGGCATCGTGGCGTACCTGCCCGGCCGCACCGAGCGCGTCTCCGGCGACCGGGGCCCGAGCGTCTACGTCGACTTCGGGCACAGCCCCGACGCGTTCCTCACCACGCTCGCGGCGGTGCGCCGGTTCACCCCCGGCAAGGTCATCATGCTGTTCGGCGCCGACGGCGACCGTGACAAGACCAAGCGGGCCGAGATGGCGCGCGTGGCGGCGGCGGGCTCCGACGTCCTCGTCGTCACCGACCACCACCCCCGCTTCGAGGACCCGCAGGCGATCCGCACGACGCTCGTCGAGGCCGCCCGGGCCGCCTTCCCGGAGCACGAGATCCACGAGGTCAGCCCGCCCGAGGCCGCGATCCGCACCGCCGTCGGCCTGGCCGACGAGGGCGACTCGATCCTCTGGGCCGGGCCCGGCCACCAGGACTACCGCGACATCCGGGGCGAGCGCACGCCGTACTCGGCGCGCGACGAGGCGCGAGCGGCGCTGCGAGAGGCCGGGTGGGCCGAGTGATCGCCCTCACCGTCGCCGAGATCGTCGAGATCACGGGCGGCTCCCTCGCCCCCGGGCAGGAGTCGCGGGCCGAGCAGGTCGTGTCCGGCTCGGTCGAGACCGACTCCCGTCTGGTCCAGCCCGGCTCGGTCTTCGTCGCCCTGCGCGGCGAGGTCACCGACGGCCGCCTGTTCGTCGGGTCCGCCGTCGAGCGCGGCGCCGCCCTCGTCGTCGCCGAGGCTGCCGTCGACGTGGACGTGCCCGTCGTCGTGGTCGACGACGGCGTCACGGCGCTCTCCCGCCTGGCCGCCGCGGTCGTCGAGCGGGTCCGCCGCCGCGGCGCCCTGCGCGTCGTCGGCGTGACGGGCTCGAACGGCAAGACGAGCACGAAGAACATGCTCCGCGCCGTCCTCGGCGACGTCGCCGCGACGGTCGCTCCCCAGGGCTCGTTCAACAACCACGTCGGTGCGCCGATCTCGATGCTCCGCATCGACGACGACACCGAGTACCTCGTCGTCGAGATGGGGGCCTCCGGCCCGGGCGAGATCGCCCGCCTCGTCGAGATCGCCCGCCCCGACACCGGCGTCGTGCTGAAGGTCGGCCTCGCCCACGCCGGCGGCTTCGGCGGCATCGAGGGCACCCGTGCCGCGAAGTCCGAGATGGTGACCGACCTCCCCGAGACCGGGACGGCCATCCTCAACGCCGACGACGACCGCGTCGCCGGGATGGCGTCCGTCACGGCCGCGCGCGTGGTGACCTTCGGGCTCTCCTCGTCGGCGCACTACCGTGCCTCCGACGTCGACGTGACGGCCGAGGGCACCTCCTTCACCTTCGCCCACGGCGACCTGACCCGACGGGTGTCGCTGCGCATCCTCGGCGAGCACCACGTCATGAACGCCCTCGCCGCCCTCGCGGTCGCGGGGGAGTGGGGCCTCGACCTCGACCGCGCCGCGACGGTGCTCGAGGGCGTCGCCCGCGCCGAGCGCTGGCGGATGGAGGTGCTCGACGGCGGCGACGGCGTCACCGTCGTCAACGACGCGTACAACGCGAGCCCCGACTCCGTGGCCGCCGCGCTCAAGACCCTCGTCCAGATCGTTCCCGAGGGCGGCCGCTCGATCGCCGTCCTCGGCGAGATGGCCGAGCTCGGCGACGCCGCGCGCGAGGAGCACGACCGTGTCGGTCGCCTCGTCGTGCGGCTCAACGTCAGCCAGCTCGTGGTGGTCGGCCACGCCGCCCGCCACATCTCGACCGCGGCCGGGCTCGAGGGCTCGTGGGACGGCGAGTCCGTCCTCGTCGACGACGTCGACGCCGCCTACGAGCTGCTCCGGGAGCAGCTGCGCCCGGGCGACGTCGTGCTCGTCAAGTCGTCGAAGTCGGCGGGCCTGCGCTTCCTCGGCGACCGCCTCGCGGGGGTGACCGAGTGATCGCGCTGCTGATCGCCGGCGGGTTCTCGCTGGTCTTCACCCTGCTCATGACGCCGCTGTTCATCCGGCTCTTCCACCGCCTCGGCTGGGGCCAGTTCATCCGCGACGACGGCCCGCAGTCGCACCACACCAAGCGCGGCACGGCGACCATGGGCGGCATCGTCCTCATCCTCGGCACCGTCATCGGCTACTTCCTGGGCCACCTGGTGGCGCGCGACGAGCTCACGCTCAGCGGGCTGCTGGTGCTGTTCATGATGGTGGGGCTCGGCACGGTCGGGTTCCTCGACGACTTCCTCAAGGTCCGCAACCAGCGGAGCCTCGGGCTCGGCGGCTGGGCGAAGATCGCCGGCCAGGTCGTGGTCGGGGCCGTCTTCGCCGTCCTCGCGCTGTCGTTCCCCAACGCGAACGGCCTGACCCCCGCCTCCACCGCGATCTCCGGCATCCGCGACATCTCGTGGCTCGACTTCATGGTGTTCGGCAGCGTGATCGGCGGAGGGCTCTTCCTCATCTGGGTCGTGCTCATCACCGTGAGCACCTCGAACGGCGTCAACGTGGCCGACGGCCTCGACGGCCTCGCGACGGGGTCGTCCATCCTCGCCATCGCGTCGTACATCTTCATCGGCTTCTGGCAGTTCAACCAGTCGTGCTTCAGCACGCGCCTCGACGAGACCACGCGGTCGGCCTGCTACACGGTGGCCAACCCGCTCGACCTCGCGGTCGTGGCGGCCGCGATCTGCGGCGGTCTCATCGGGTTCCTGTGGTGGAACACCTCGCCCGCGCAGATCTTCCTCGGCGACACCGGCTCGCTCGGCCTCGGCGGCGCACTGGCCGCCCTCGCCATCCTCAGCCGCACCGAGCTGCTCCTCGTCCTGATCGGCGGCCTCTTCCTCGTCGTCACGGGCTCGGTGATCCTGCAACGCGCCTACTTCAAGATCACCAAGGGCAAACGGATCTTCCTGATGAGCCCCCTGCACCACCACTTCGAGCTCAAGGGGTGGGCCGAGGTCACGGTGGTGGTGCGGTTCTGGATCATCGCGGGCCTGTTCGTCGCGGCCGGCGTCGGCGTGTTCTACCTCGAGTGGATCTCGCGCACCTCGTGAGCGACGCGACCCTCGACCCCGCCCTGGCCGCGCGCCTCGACGGCCTGAGCAGCTGGCACGCCGACTGGCGGGGCCTCCGCGTGCTCGTCCTCGGCCTCGGCGTGACCGGCTTCGCCGTGGCCGACACGCTCGCCGAGCTCGGCGCGCGCGTCGTCGTCCTGGCCCCGACCGTCGACGACGACCGGGCCGAGCTGCTGTCGCTCATCGGCGCTGAGCTGGTGCTCGACCCCGCGATGGAGGAGCCGCCGGCCGCCGTCGTCGAGCTCGCCCCGGAGCTCGTGGTCATCTCGCCCGGCTTCGCCCCGCACCACCCCCTCGCGCGCTGGGCGGCCTCCAGCGGCGCGGCCGTCTGGGGCGACGTCGAGCTCGCCTGGCGCCTGCGCGACAAGACGGAGCGCGTGGCCGACTGGCTGCTCGTCACCGGCACGAACGGCAAGACGACGACGACGCAGCTCGCCACCGCGATGGCGACCCAGGGCGGTCGCCGGGCCGCCGCGTGCGGCAACATCGGCGTGCCGGTGCTCGACGCCGTCCGCGACCCCGACGGGTTCGACGTCCTCGTCGTCGAGCTGTCGAGCCACCAGCTGCACCAGCTGCCGACCGCCGGCCCGGGCGCCCTCCGGCCCCGCGCCTCCGTCTGCCTCAACCTCGAGGACGACCACCTCGAGTGGCACGGGAGCGCCCGCGCCTACCGCGACGCCAAGGCCAAGGTGTACGAGAACACGGTCGTGGCCTGCGTCTACAACAAGGCCGACGACGCCACGCTGCGCATGGTCGAGGAGGCCGACGTCGAGGAGGGCTGCCGCGCGGTGGGCTTCGGGCTCTCCGCGCCGGGCCCGAGCGACTTCGGGGTCGTCGCGGGCGACGACGACGCCGGCGTCCTCGTCGACCGGGCGTTCCTCGACGACCGGCGTCACCGGGCCCTCGAGCTCGCGACCACGACCGAGCTCGACGCGGTCGGCCTCGGCGCCGACCACCTCGTCGCCGACGTCCTCGCCGCCGCCGCCCTCGTGCGGGCCGTCGACGTCGACCCCGCGGCCGTCCGCGAGGCCGTGCTCGGCTTCCGCGTCGACCACCACCGCACGGAGCTCGTCGCCGAGGCCGGGGGCGTCCGCTTCGTCGACGACTCCAAGGCCACCAACCCGCACGCGGCCCGGGCTTCGCTGACGTCGGCGCCCTCGGTCGTCTGGGTCGTCGGCGGCACCTTCAAGGGAGTCGACCCGGCCCCGCTCGTCGCCGACGTCGCCGACCGCCTCCGTGCCGTCGTCGTGATCGGCGTCGACCGCGAGGTCGTGCTCGAGGCTCTCCGGCGACACGCGCCGGACGTCCCCGTGTTCGAGGTCGACGAGGCCGACACTGAGCGGGTGATGCCGACGGCGGTCCGCCTCGCGGCGGAGGCCTCGCTCCCGGGCGACACGGTGCTGCTGGCACCGGCCGCGGCGTCCTTCGACCAGTTCACCGACTACACGGCACGCGGCCGAGCCTGGGCCGCCGCCGTCCACGAGCACCTGAGGGGTGACGCCGATGGCCGACCTGCCGTCCAGCCTCCCGCGCCGGCGACCGACTGACGCGTCGCGTCCCCGCGCGGCGACGCCGCGCACCCGGTCCGCCGCCCCGTCGGCCCCCGCCGCAGCCCCGCCGTCCGCCCGCCCCCCGGGCGTGCGCGGGGCTCGGGGGCACGGCGAGGGCGAGCACGGCGCGCACCCGCACGACGTGCGGCAGGCCGCCGCCGTCGTCGCGGTCAAGAAGCTCTTCGCCGCGGAGACCGGCTCGTTCTTCCTGATCCTCGGCACGACCCTCTTCATGGTCGTGCTGGGCCTCGTCATGGTGCTCTCCTCGTCGAGCGTCGAGCAGTACATCTCGTCGAAGCACACCTCCTTCTTCGGCGCCTTCATCCGCCAGGGCATGTACGCCGCGATCGGCGTGCCGCTCATGCTGATCGCCTCACGCGTGCCGATCTGGTTCTGGAAGCGCTGGGCCTGGCACATCCTGCTGGCGGCCGTGGTCCTCCAGCTCCTGGTCTTCACCCCCCTCGGCTACGAGGTCGGCGGCAACCGGAACTGGATCGAGCTCGGCTCCTCCT
The DNA here is from genome assembly GCF_014841815.1 of Frigoribacterium sp. CFBP 8754. Lineage (NCBI taxonomy): Bacteria > Bacillati > Actinomycetota > Actinomycetes > Micrococcales > Microbacteriaceae > Frigoribacterium > Frigoribacterium sp. CFBP 8754. The sequence goes on along the minus strand of NZ_JACYUO010000001.1, from coordinate 1,230,898 downwards.
TCAGCGCGCAGCCGTCCGAGGCGGTCAAGCTCGCCCTGGCCGTCTGGCTCGGCATGATCCTCAGCGTCAAACGCGACCTCCTCGACGACTGGAAGCACCTGGCGATCCCGCTCGTGCCCGTCGTCGGGGTGTCGGTGGGCCTCGTCATCCTCGGCGGCGACCTCGGCACGACGATGGTCATGCTCCTCCTGGTCTTCGCGGCCGTCTGGTTCGCCGGGGTGCGCCTCCGCTTCCTCGCCGTGCCCGTGCTCTTCCTGCTCGCCGTGGTGCCGATCATCGCCTCGGGCTCCGACTCCCGCAACGAGCGGATCGCCGCGTGGATGTCCGGCTGCACCGACTCGAGCGACTACCAGGCCGCCTGCTGGCAGTCGCTGCACGGCACCTGGGCCCTGGCCTCCGGCGGCCTGTTCGGCGTCGGCCTCGGCAACTCGAAATCGAAGTGGTCGTGGCTGCCGGAGGCCGACAACGACTTCATCTTCGCCATCGTCGGTGAAGAGCTCGGTCTCATCGGGGCGATCGTCGTCCTCGCGCTCTTCGTCGTGCTCGCCGTCGGGTTCGTCAAGATCATCCGCCGCACGAACGACCCGTTCGTGCGGGTCGTCACGGGTGCGGTCACGGCGTGGATCATCGGCCAGGCCCTGATCAACATCGCGGTCGTCCTCGGGCTGCTGCCCGTGCTCGGCGTCCCCCTGCCGCTCATCTCCGCCGGGGGCTCGGCGCTCATCGTCACCCTCGCCGCCATCGGCGTGGTGCTGTCGTTCGCCCGCCGACCGGAGGACCCGACCGTGCCCATGCCCCCCGTCGGGCAGCGGGTAGGGTCTCTCCGATGACCACGTACCTCCTCGCCGGCGGCGGCACCGCCGGGCACGTCAACCCGCTCCTGGCCGTGGCCGACCGTCTGCGGCGTCGCGAGCCCACTGCGACGATCCTCGTCCTCGGCACCGCCGAGGGCCTCGAGGCCCGGCTCGTCCCGCAGCGGGGCTACGAGCTGCTCACCGTGCCGCGGCTCCCCTTCCCGCGACGCCCCTCCCGGGCGGCGCTCGGCTTCCCGGGGGCGCTCAAGGGCGCCGTCGACGGCGTCCGTCGCCTGCTCCGCGAGCACGCGGTCGACGTCGTGGTCGGCTTCGGCGGCTACGCCTCGGCACCCGCCTACGTCGCCGCGCGTCGCGAGCACGTCCCGCTGGTCGTCCACGAGGCGAACGCGAAGCCCGGCATGGCGAACGTGCTGGGCTCGTTCCTCACGCCCCACGTCGGCGTCGTCTTCCGGTCGACGAAGCTCCGAGGGGCACGTCGCGTCGGCATGCCGCTCCGCGACGAGATCGAGACGCTCGACCGCCGGGCACGACGTCAGGAGGCGCTGGCCGAGTTCGGCCTCGACCCCGCGCTGCCCACGGTGCTGGTCACCGGCGGCTCCAGCGGAGCCCGTCGCCTCAACGAGGCGGTCGCGCGGTCCGCCGCCAGCATCGTCGGCGCCGGCTGGCAGGTGCTCCACATCACCGGCGAGAAGTCCGACCTCCGGTCGACCGGGCTGGCCGGGCACCACCTGCTGCGCTACTGCGACCGCATGGACCTCGCCCTCGCGGCCGCGGACTTCGTCGTGTCGCGGTCGGGCTCGGCGACCGTCAGCGAGCTCACCGCGCTCGGCCTGCCCTCCGTCCTGGTGCCGTACCCCGTCGGCAACGGCGAGCAGCGCTTCAACGCCACCGACGTCGTCGAGGCGGGCGGCGCCCTGCTGGTGGCCGACGCCGACTTCACGCCGGAGTGGGTCGACCGGGAGCTCGTGCGCCTGCTGCTCGACCGCGCCGCGATCGCCGACATGGCGGTCCGCGCGGCCACGGTGGGGGTGCTGGACGGGACCGACCGCACGGTCGACCTCGTCCTCGACGCCGTCGACCGCGCCTCCTCGTCGTCTCGCCCCGCCGCCCACGCGCGCGGCCGATCGACGGCGACCCCGACCATCCCCTCCGAGACGGACGCCGAGAACGCATGATCAAGCCAGACCTCCAGCAGCAGATCCCCTCCGACCTCGGGGCCGTCCACTTCGTCGGCATCGGCGGCTCGGGCATGAGCGGCATCGCCCGGGTGTTCCTGGCCGCGGGCCACCGCGTCACCGGCTCCGACATCCGCGAGTCGGCGTCGGTCTCGGCCCTGCGCGAGCTCGGCGCCGAGATCGCGATCGGCCACGACGCCGCGAACGTCGGCGACGCGGACACCCTCGTCGTCACCGGCGCCCTCTGGCAGGACAACCCGGAGTACCAGCGGGCCCTCGCCGACGGCGTGCCCGTGCTGCACCGGTCGCAGGCCCTCGCCTCCCTGATCGGCGGCCAGCGCCTGGTCTCGGTCGCCGGCGCGCACGGCAAGACGACCTCGACCGGGATGATCGTGACGGCGCTGCTCTCCGCCGGGCGCGACCCCAGCTTCGTCAACGGCGGCGTCATCCAGTCGCTCGGCGTGAGCGCCGCCGGCGGCTCGGAGGAGCTGGTGGTCGTCGAGGCCGACGAGTCCGACGGCTCCTTCCTGCTCTACGACACGGCGATCGCGCTGGTCACCAACGTCGACGCCGACCACCTCGACCACTACGGGTCGCACGAGGCGTTCGACCGGGCCTTCGTCGAGTTCGCGGGCGCCGCCTCCGAGCTCATCGTCATCTCGAGCGACGACGCGGGCGCCCGGCGGGTCACGGAGGCGCTCGACCACCCGCGGGTCGTGACCTTCGGGCTCGACGGGTCGGCGGACGTCCGCATCACCGACGTCGCGTCGAGCGGGCCGGTGTCGTTCACGCTCCACCACGACGGCCGCAGCCTGCCCGTCCAGCTGCGCGTGCCGGGCCACCACAACGCGGTGAACGCGGCCGGCGCCTTCGCGGTGCTCGTGGGCCTCGGCGTCGAGGCCGAGGCCGCCGTCCGCGGGCTCGAGGCCTTCGGCGGCACCGAGCGACGCTTCGAGCTGCACGGCACCGTGCGGGGCGTCAGCGTCTACGACGACTACGCCCACCACCCGACCGAGGTCGCCGCGGCGCTGCAGGCCGCCCGGTCGGTCGTGGGGGAGGGGCGCCTGATCGCCGTGCACCAGCCGCACCTGTACAGCCGAACGCGGATGATGGCCGGCGAGTTCGCCGAGACCTACGAGCGCCTGGCCGACCACACGATCGTCCTCGACGTCTACGGGGCCCGTGAGGACCCCGAGCCCGGCGTCACCGGCGCGCTCGTCTCGGGGGCCTTCCGCGACCCCGAGCGCGTCGACTTCGTGCCGGACTGGCAGTCCGCGGCGGTCCGCACGGCGGAGGTCGCTCGGGAGGGCGACTTCGTCATCACGCTCGGCTGCGGCGACGTCTACCGCATCGTGCCCCAGCTGCTCGGCGCGCTCGACGCCGCCACCGCCCCCGACCCGTCGACCGCGGAGGAGACCGGAGCGTGAAGCGCCCCGAGGGCTTCGAGCCGCCCCCGGAGCCCGCCCCCGAGCCGCCGGCGGACGGCCACGGCCGACCGTCCCTCGCCGACCGGCTGGCGCGGCGCCGCCGCGGCGCGGAGACGTCGGCGTCGGCCCCCGGGGCCTCGGACGACGTCGACACGGGCCCCGTGTCCGTCGTCACCGGGCCTCCCCGCGCCTCCCGCTCGGCCCGCATTGGCCGACCTGCGGCCGCCGGCCCTGCGGCGGCGCGCCCCGAGGTCGCTCGGCCTGCGGACGCCCGCCCGGCGGACGGTCGCCCCGAGGCCGTGCGCCCGGCCGAGCCCCCGCGCATCGGGCCGGCCGACACGACGGCGGCCGCCGCGCGCGAGAGAGCCGCGGAGGCGCGTCGTGCGGCCCGGCGGGCCTCGCGTCAGCGTCGCCGCGTCGAGAAGTCCGAGGTGCGTCGCTTCACGCGCCGCTCGCGCCATCGGCGGGCCACCTGGACCGCCGTCGGCGCGGTCGTCGTCGTCCTCGTGGCGTCGGTGACCGTGGCCGTCTTCTCGCCGCTCCTCTCCCTGCAGGAGATCCGGGTGGAGGGCACGAGCCGCGTGGACGCGAGCGCCGTGACGGCCGCCGTGGACGACCAGCTCGGCACGCCCCTGGCCCTCGTCGACTTCGACCGCATCACCGGCGAGCTGGAGCAGTTCCCCCTCATCGCGAGCTACGTCACCGAGACCGCCCCGCCCCACACCCTCGTCATCCGCGTGACCGAGCGCCAGCCGATCGCCACGGTGGCGACGGCCGACGGCGTCGACCTGGTCGATCCCGCGGGCATCGTCGTGCAGCGCCTCGACGGTCGTCAGGACGGCGTGCCGCAGGTCGACGTCGGCGGCGCGCCCCTCGACGGCACGGCCTTCCGGTCGGCGGCGGAGGTGCTCCTCGCCCTGCCGCTCACGCTCCGCAGCACCGTCGACACGGTCACGGCGTCGACGGCCGACGACGTCACGCTCGCCCTCACCTCGGGGGAGCAGGTCGTCTGGGGCAGCGCCGAGCACTCGGAGAAGAAGGCGCAGGTGCTCGCCGGCCTCGTCGCCGACCAGGCGAAGCGCGACCCGGCGGCCTCGGTCGAGTACGACGTCTCAGCGCCCGACAACGGCATCATCCGCACTCGCTGAGACCGGCCTTCGCGACACGCCCGTCTCGGAGTGGTCGGCGGTGAGGCGCGACCCATACCTTGTGACTGACCCACTCGAATACAATGTACAACCTTGACCTTCAATCACAGAGTTAAGGTTCCAGCGGAGGCCCGGACGTGACAACGAACCACAACTACCTAGCCGTGATCAAGGTCGTCGGTGTCGGCGGCGGTGGCGTCAACGCCGTCAACCGCATGATCGAGCTCGGGCTCCGCGGAGTCGAGTTCATCGCCATCAACACCGACGCCCAGGCGCTCCTGCTCAGCGACGCCGACGTCAAGCTCGACGTCGGCCGCGAGCTCACCCGGGGCCTCGGCGCCGGCGCCGACCCCGAGGTCGGCCGCCGTGCGGCGGAGGACCACGCGGAGGAGATCGAGGAGGCCCTGGCCGGGGCCGACATGGTCTTCGTCACGGCCGGCGAGGGCGGCGGCACGGGCACCGGCGGCGCACCCGTCGTGGCCCGGATCGCGAAGTCGATCGGCGCGCTCACGATCGGCGTCGTCACGAAGCCCTTCGGCTTCGAGGGCAAGCGTCGTCAGGCGCAGGCCGAGGCGGGCGTCGCAGCCCTGAAGGACGAGGTCGACACCCTCATCGTCGTCCCGAACGACCGCCTCCTCGAGATCTCCGAGCGCGGCATCTCCATGGTGGAGGCCTTCGGCACCGCCGACCAGGTACTCCTCGCCGGCGTCCAGGGCATCACCGACCTGATCACGACCCCCGGCCTCATCAACCTCGACTTCGCCGACGTCAAGTCGGTCATGCAGGGGGCGGGCTCCGCCCTGATGGGCATCGGCTCGTCGCGCGGTGCCGACCGGGCCATCAAGGCGGCCGAGCTGGCCGTCGCCTCGCCGCTGCTCGAGGCCAGCATCGACGGTGCACACGGCGTGCTGCTCTCCATCCAGGGCGGCTCGAACCTCGGCATCTTCGAGATCAACGACGCGGCTCGCCTGGTGCAGGAGGCCGTCCACTCCGAGGCCAACATCATCTTCGGCGCCGTCATCGACGACACCCTCGGCGACGAGGTCCGCGTGACGGTCATCGCCGCGGGCTTCGACGGCGGAGAGCCCCAGGCCAAGTCGAAGGAGCGTCGCTCGAGCTTCGTCGAGTCGGAGGGCTCCTCGTCCGCCGCGGTGCCCGGCGTCTCGGCCATCGCCGACAGCGGTGCCGGCTCGGACTCGCACTCGTGGCGTCGTCCGGAGGAGCCCGCGGCCACCCGCGCCTCCGACCCCGCCTTCGACGACGGCGACGACGANTCGCCCGTGTCGCCTCCGGCGTCTCCGACGCGGCTCGGGCGGCCGGGCGCGACCCGGCCTCGGTCACGACGATCGTCGTGACCAAGTTCCACCCCGCGTCGCTTGTGCGTGAGCTCCACGCGCTCGGCGTCCGTGACGTCGGGGAGAACCGACACCAGGAGGCGCAGGCCAAGTCGGCGGAGACGGCCGACCTCGAGGGCCTCCGTTGGCACTTCGTCGGCCAGCTGCAGTCGAAGAAGGCCCGGCAGGCGCGGCGCTACGCCGCGGCGGTCCACTCGCTCGACCGCGCCAGCGTCGTCGACGCGCTGGGGTCGGACGACGGCACGTGGGTTGACGGCTTCGTGCAGGTGAACCTCACCGACGACCCCGGCCGCGGGGGCGTCGCCGAGGCGGAGGTGGACGCGCTCGTCGAGCGGGTCCTCGCGACCCCGGGCCTGCGGCTCCGGGGCGTCATGGCCGTCGCGCCCCTCGACGCACCGGCCCGCCCGGCCTTCGAGCGCCTCCGGCTCGTCTCGGAGCGGGTCCGGGCCGTGGCGCCCGACGCCGACCAGATCTCGGCCGGGATGTCGCAGGACTTCGCCGACGCGATCGCCGAGGGCGCGACACACCTCCGCATCGGCACGGCAATCACGGGTTCTCGGCCCGACGCTGGTTAATGTCGGTCTAGACGATCCACGATCCGGAGGACACCCCCATGGCCAACCCCCTGCGCAAGACGATGGTCTACCTGGGCCTCGCCGACGAAGAGCTCGAGTACGACGAGCAGCCAGCCCAGCAGGCCGCTGCCCAGCCTGCCGCACGGTCGGCCGCGCCCGCCGCCGCGCCGTCGCCCGTCGCCCCCGTCGCCGTGCCGGCCGCCGCCTCCGCCCCGACCCCCACTCGCGCCCCCGTGACGCCGCTCCGCCGCGCCACGACCCCGACCACGAAGAACACGGTGCCCCACGACATGAACGAGATCCTCACCGTCCACCCCCGGGAGTACAAGGACGCCCAGGCGATCGCCGAGAGCTTCCGCGACGGCATCCCCGTGATCATCAACCTCTCCCAGATGACGGAGGCCGACGCTCGTCGCCTCGTCGACTTCGCCAGCGGCCTCTCGCAGGGGCTCTTCGGCAAGATCGAGCGCGTCACGAACAAGGTGTTCCTGCTGTCGCCCGCCCACATCGCAGTGAGCGGTGAGCAGGCTGAGGTAGAATCCGACATCGAGGCGTCGTTCTTCTCGCAGTCCTGACCGGGTGCGGCCGAGCCGCCGTCCGCCCCCCTCCCGCGGCCTCCGCCGCGCCGACTCGTGCGAGCTGATGACACCCCCATGATCGTCTCCCTGATCTCCTCGATCGTGTACTACGCGCTCCTGGTCTTCTTCCTGCTCATGTGGTCGAGGTTCGTCTTCGACCTCGCCCAGTCGTTCAGCCGGGGCTGGCGGCCCCGGGGGGCCGTGCTCGTGCTCGCCGAGGTGACCTACACGGTCACCGACCCGCCGATCAAGGCCGTCCGCAAGGTCCTGCCCCCGGTCCGGCTCGGCTCGGTCGCGCTCGACTTCGGCTGGAGCCTCATCATGCTGGCGGTCGTCGTCCTGATGGGCGTCTTCGCCCGCATCTGACACGGCGCCGCGCGCGACGCCCGTCGTCGCCGCCCGAGAGGGTAGGCTCTCCGCGGGGCCTCGGTGCCCCTCCCCGTCCCGACGGGCGATCGTTCGCTACGGTGTAGTGCACGACCCAGACCACGATCACACGATCCAACAGATTCACGAGGTGACGGCAATGGCTTTGACGCCGGAAGACGTAGTCAACAAGCGGTTCCAGCCGACCAAGTTCCGCGAGGGCTACGACCAGGACGAGGTCGACGACTTCCTGGACGAGGTCGTCGCCGAGCTCCGGCGCCTGGGCGCGGAGAACGACGAGCTGCGCCAGCGCCTCGCCTCGGCGGAGTCCGCCGCCGGCGACGGTCAGCGTGACGCCGCCGTCGCGGCCCCGGTCGCCAGCGCTCCGGCCCCCGCGTCGGTGCCCGAGCCGGCGTCCGCGCCCGAGCCGGTCCTCGAGAAGGCCGAGCCGGTGGCAGCCCCGGAGCCCGTCGCTCCGGTCGCCGCGGCTCCCGCCGCCGTCACGCCCGTCCCGGCCTTCGCCGGCCCGTCGGCCGACGAGACCGAGAGCACCAACAGCCTGCTCCAGCTGGCACGTCGCCTCCACGAGGAGCACGTCCGCGAAGGCGCGGAGAAGCGCGACGCGCTCATCGCCGAGGGGCAGTCGACCGCCGCCCGTGTCGTGGCCGAGGCCGAGGCGCGCTCCGCGGAGCTCGTCGGCGACGCCGAGAACCGCTCGCGGGAGGTCGTCGCCGACGCGGAGGCCCGTTCGCGGGAGGTCGTGGGCGAGGCCGAGACCAAGCGCCGCGAGGTCCTCGAGCAGCTGAACGGTGAGCGCACGGGCCTGGAGCGTCGCATCGACGACCTCCGCACCTTCGAGCGCGACTACCGCCAGAAGCTGAAGAGCTACATCGAGGGCCAGCTGCACGAGCTCGACGGCGAGGGCGCCTCTGAGCCCCAGCCCGCCAGCGCGCAGGGCTTCGGCTCCAACTAGGGTCTTGGCACCTCGAGATCCCGCTGCGAAGGTCAGCGTCCGCGTCATCGCGGCGCTGGCCTTCGTCGCTGTCGTGGCCTACGCCCTCGACCAGGGCACCAAGCACCTCGTCACGCGTGACCTCGTCGAGGGCCGGGCGGTCGACGTGCTCGGCTCCTTCTTCCAGCTCCTCTTCGTCAAGAACCCCGGCGCGGCGTTCTCCCTGGCCAGCGGCACGACGTGGGTCTTCTCCCTCGCCGCCTCGGCCGTCGTCGTCGCCATCGTCGTCTTCGCGAAGCGCATCAGGTCGGTGGCCTGGGCGATCATGTTGGGGATGCTGCTCGGCGGCACCCTCGGCAACCTCACCGACCGGCTCTTCCGGGAGCCGTCGTTCGGGCAGGGGCACGTCGTCGACTTCCTGTACTTCCCGAAGCTGCTGCCGGCGATCTTCAACGTCGCCGACATCTTCATCGTCTCCAGCATGGGCCTCCTCGTCCTCCTGACGCTGCTCGGCGTCGGCCTCGACGGCAGCCGGACGCCGCGCGGGGGCCACACCGAGGCCGACGACCGCGCCGTCGAGGGCCAGGCCACCGCCTCCCCGGGCGACGCCGACGTCGCGGCCACCCCGACGACGGAGCCCCGATGAGCGAGCAGCGGTCCCTGCCCGTCCCCGACGGCCTCGCGGGTGAGCGCGTCGACGCCGCCCTCGCCAAGCTCCTCGGCTTCAGCCGGACCTTCGCCGCCGAGGTCGCCTCGAGCGGCGGCGTGGAGGTGGACGGCCGCACCGTCGGCAAGTCCGACCGCCTCGAGGCCGGCGCGTGGCTCGAGGTCTCGTGGGCCCCGAAGGAGGCGCCGTCCGTCGTCCCGGTCGACGTGCCCGGGCTCGGCATCGTGCACGACGACGACGAGATCGTCGTCGTCGACAAGCCCGTGGGCGTCGCCGCGCACCCGTCCGTGGGCTGGATGGGGCCGACCGTGCTGGGCGGCCTCGCCGCCGCGGGCTTCACCGTGGCCACCTCGGGCGCGGCCGAGCGTGCGGGCATCGTCCACCGCCTCGACGTCGGCACGAGCGGGCTCATGGTCGTCGCGAAGACCGAACGCGCCTACGCCGAGCTGAAGCAGGCGTTCCGCGAACGCACCGTGCAGAAGATCTACAACGCGGTCGTGCAGGGGCACCCCGACCCCCTGACCGGCACGGTCGACGCGCCCATCGGGCGTCACCCGTCGTCGGACTGGAAGTTCGCCGTCGTGGTCGACGGCAAGCCGTCGGTCACCCACTACGAGACCGTGGAGGCCTTCCCCTCCGCGTCCCTCCTCGAGATCCACCTCGAGACAGGTCGCACGCACCAGATCCGCGTCCACATGGCCGCCCAGCGGCACCCCTGCGTCGGCGACGCCACCTACGGGGCGGACCCGACGCTCTCCGCCAAGCTCGGCCTCACGCGGCAGTGGCTGCACGCCGTCCAGCTCGGGTTCCGGCACCCCGGCACGGGTGAGTCCGTGGTCTACCGGTCGACCTACCCGGCCGACCTGCAGCACGCGCTCGATGTCCTCCGTGCCGGTTAGGCTGTTCCTCCAGTAGTCAGGAACACCAGGAGACGGGGAGCCGAGTGGCCTCGAACGAAGACTCATTCGTCCATCTGCACGTGCACAGCGAGTACTCGATGCTCGACGGGGCGGCGAGGGTCAAGCCGCTCATCACGGAGGCCGCGGCCCAGGGCATGCCGGCCGTCGCGGTCACCGACCACGGCAACGTGTTCGGGGCGTACGACTTCTGGAAGACCGCGACCGAGGCGGGCGTGAAGCCGATCATCGGCACCGAGGCCTACATCACGCCCGGCACGCACCGCGGCGACAAGACGCGCGTGCGCTGGGGCGACGGCGGGCGTGACGACGTCTCCGGCGCCGGTGCGTACACGCACATGACGTTGCTCTCCGAGAACACGACCGGCATGCACAACCTGTTCCGGCTGTCGTCCCGGGCATCGCTCGAGGGCTACTACTTCAAGCCGCGCATGGACCGCGAGCTGCTCTCCCAGTACTCCGAGGGCCTCATCGCGACGACGGGCTGCCCGAGCGGCGAGGTGCAGACGCGCCTCCGCCTCGGCCAGTACGACGAGGCGGTGAAGGCCGCGGCTGACTTCCGCGACATCTTCGGCCGCGAGAACTACTTCGCCGAGATCATGGACCACGGCCTCGGCATCGAGCGGCAGATCATGGGCGACCTGCTGCGCCTCGCGAAGGACCTCGGTCTGCCCCTCGTCGCCACGAACGACCTGCACTACACGCACGAGCACGACGCGACCAGCCACGCCGCGCTGCTCTGCGTCCAGTCCGGCTCGACGCTGAACGACCCCAACCGCTTCAAGTTCGACGCCGACGAGTTCTACCTGAAGTCCGCGAAGCAGATGCGCCACCTCTTCCGCGACCACCCGGAGGCCTGTGACAACACCCTGCTCATCGCCGAGCGGTGCGACGTCCAGTTCAACACCTCGGCGAACTACATGCCGAGGTACCCCGTGCCGGAGGGCGAGACCGAAGAGACCTGGTTCATCAAGGAGGTCGAGAAGGGCCTGGTGTACCGCTACCCCGCGGGCATCCCCGACGACGTGCGCAAGCAGGCCGAGTACGAGATCGGCGTCATCACGGGCATGGGGTTCCCCGGGTACTTCCTCGTCGTCGCCGACTTCATCAACTGGTCGAAGGAGAACGGCATCCGGGTGGGCCCCGGCCGCGGGTCGGGCGCCGGCTCGATGGCCGCCTACGCCATGCGCATCACCGACCTCGACCCGCTCCGTCACGGCCTCATCTTCGAGCGCTTCCTCAACCCGGACCGCGTCTCGATGCCCGACTTCGACGTCGACTTCGACGACCGTCGCCGGGGCGAGGTCATCCAGTACGTGACGGAGAAGTACGGCGACGAGCGCGTCGCGCAGATCGTCACCTACGGCACGATCAAGGCGAAGCAGGCCCTGAAAGACAGCAGTCGGGTGCTCGGCTTCCCCTTCGGCATGGGCGAGAAGCTCACCAAGGCGATGCCGCCCGCCGTCATGGGCAAGGACATCCCGCTCACGGGGATCTTCGACAAGCAGCACGACCGCTACAAGGAGGCGGGCGACATCCGGACGGTCGTGGAGACCGACCCCGAGGCCCGCACGGTGTTCGACACGGCGCTGGGGCTCGAGGGGCTGAAGCGCCAGTGGGGCGTGCACGCCGCGGGCGTCATCATGTCGAGCGACCCGCTGATCGACATCATCCCGATCATGAAGCGCGAGCAGGACGGCCAGATCGTCACGCAGTTCGACTACCCGGCCTGTGAGTCGCTCGGGCTGATCAAGATGGACTTCCTGGGGTTGCGCAACCTCACGATCATCAACGACGCCCTCGACAACATCCGGACGAACCGCGGCTTCGACCTCGTCCTGGAGGACCTCGAGCTCGACGACCGCGCGGCCTACGACCTCCTGGGCCGCGGCGACACGCTCGGCGTGTTCCAGCTCGACGGCGGCCCCATGCGGGGGCTGCTCCGGCTGATGAAGCCCGACAACTTCGAGGACATCTCGGCCGTCATCGCGCTCTACCGCCCCGGGCCCATGGGCGCGAACTCGCACACCAACTACGCGCTGCGGAAGAACGGCGCGCAGGAGATCACACCGATCCACCCCGAGCTCGAGGAGCCCCTGAAGGAGATCCTCTCGACGAGCTACGGCCTGATCATCTACCAGGAGCAGGTGATGGCGATCGCGCAGAAGGTCGCCGGGTTCTCCCTCGGCCAGGCGGACATCCTCCGCCGCGCGATGGGCAAGAAGAAGAAGTCGGAGCTCGACAAGCAGTACGCCGGGTTCGAGCAGGGCATGTTCGACAACGGCTTCTCACCCGACGCCGTGAAGATGCTCTGGGACATCCTGCTGCCGTTCTCCGACTACGCCTTCAACAAGGCCCACTCGGCGGCCTACGGCGTCGTCTCGTACTGGACGGCCTACCTCAAGGCGCACTACCCCGCCGAGTACATGGCCGCCCTGCTCACCTCGACCGGCGACTCCCGCGACAAGCTCGGCCTGTACCTCAACGAGTGCCGGCGCATGGGCATCAAGGTGCTGCCGCCCGACGTCAACGAGTCGATCGGGTTCTTCGCCGCCGTCGGCGACGACATCCGCTTCGGCATGGGCGCCGTCCGCAACGTCGGCTTCAACGTCGTCGACCACGTCATCGCAGCGCGGCAGAAGGAGGGCGCCTTCTCGTCGTTCCACGACTTCCTGCGCAAGGTCCCGCTGCCCGTCGCGAACAAGCGCACGGTGGAGTCCCTCGTCAAGGCCGGGGCCTTCGACAGCCTCGGATCGACCCGCCGCGCGCTCGTCGAGATCCACGAGTCCGCGGTCGAGGCCGCCGTCAGCGAGAAGCGGGCCGAGGCGAACGGCCAGGTCGGCTTCGACTTCGACTCCCTGTGGGACGAGCCGCAGGACGTGCAGCACGTGCCCGAGCGCCCGGAGTGGACCAAGCGCGACAAGCTCGCCTTCGAGCGCGACATGCTCGGCCTCTACGTGTCGGACCACCCCCTCGCCGGCCTGGAGCTGCCGCTGGCCAAGCACGCCAGCACCACCGTCACCGACGTGCTGTCGAGCGACCCCGCCACGATCGACGGCGAGACCGTGACCATCGCGGGGCTCATCACGAGCGTCCAGCACCGCGTGGCCCGCAACTCCGGCAACCCGTACGGCATCATCACCGTCGAGGACTTCGGCGGCGAGATCTCCGCGATGTTCCTCGGCAAGACGTACCAGGAGTTCGGGCCGTCGTTGGTCGGCGACTCGATCATCGTGCTCAAGGGCCGCGTGAGCGTGCGTGACGACGGCATGAACATGCACGCGGCGAGCATGTTCACGCCGGATCTCGGGGTGGGCGTGAACCAGGGCCCGCTCGTCCTGCAGATGCCCGAGCACCGGGCCACGACCGACACCGTGACGGAGCTCGCGGCCGTCCTCGGTCGGCACTCCGGCTCGACCGAGGTCCGCCTCCGCCTGGTGAAGGGCGACCTCGCCCGCATGTTCGAGATCCCGATGCCGGTCGACGTGACCGCCGACCTCTTCGGCGAGCTGAAGAGCCTCCTCGGCCCTGGCTGCCTGGTCTAGCTCCGGCTACTCGTCCAGGTGCAGGGGCCGCAGGTACCGGCGGTCGTGGTAGAGCAGGGCGTCGTCGTCCACCCCGACGTCGCCCTGCTCCACCTGGACGACGACGACGGCGTTGGCGGCGACGGGGAATCGCTCGACGACCCGGCCCGACATCCAGGCCGTCACCCCGCGGAGCAGGGGCAGCCCGTGAGGTCCCTCCTCCCAGTGGTCGCCGACGAAGCGCTCGGCGGCGGGGCCGGCCATCTTGGCCGCCAGGTCGCGGTTGCGCAGCCCCAGGAGGTGGACGATGACGTGGTCCGTCTCCGCGACGGCGGGCCAGGAGCTCGCGGTCCGCGCCATGTTGAAGGTCGCGAGGGGCGGCACCGCGGCGAGGGAGGCAAGCGACGTCGCGGTGAAGCCGACGGGCGAGCCGCCCGCGTCGCGCGCGGTGACGATGGCCACCCCGGCGGCGTGTCGACGGAACGCCTGCTTGAAGGCGTCGAGGTCGTGCGAGACGGGGGGCTCGGGGACGGGCTGGTCGGTCATGGGGGAGGTCCTCCTGCGGGTCTGCCCGGGCCGGGCCACCGTCGTGCGCGGGTGACTAGGCTGGCCGGGCCATGATCCAGACCACAGACCTCCGGGGCCTCGAGCCTACCCACGCCGACCTCCTCGCCCTCGTGCCCCGCTCGCACGTCGACGTCAGCGCGGCCGCCGAGTCGGCGGCGCAGCTCGTCCTCGACGTCCGCGAGCGGGGGGCCGCCGCGCTCCGCGACCAGGCCCAGCGGTTCGACGGCGTCCGCACCGAGCAGCTCCGAGTGCCCGTCGAGGCGGTCCGCGCCGCGGTCGACGCGCTCGACCCGCTCGTCCGCGCCGCCCTCGAGGAGTCGATCGTCCGCGTGACCGAGGCCAGCCGGGCCCAGGTGCCGTCCGGCAGCGTCACCCGCCCCGCCGACGGCGCGGTCATCGAGCAGCGCTGGCAGCCGGTCGACCGCGCCGGGGTCTACGTGCCCGGCGGCAAGGCCGTCTACCCGTCGAGCGTCGTCATGAACGTCGTCCCCGCCCAGGTCGCCGGCGTGCGGTCGATCGCCCTGGTCTCGCCCGCGCAGCGCGAGCACGGGGGAGGGGTGCACCCCGTCATCCTCGGGGCAGCCGGGCTCCTCGGCATCGACGAGGTCTACGCCGTCGGCGGGGCCGGCGCCGTCGGGGCCCTCGCCTACGGCGTGCCCGAGATCGGCCTCGAGCCGGTCCAGGTCATCACCGGGCCGGGCAACAACTTCGTCGCGGCGGCCAAGCAGCACGTCCGTGGGCAGGTCGGGATCGACGCGGTCGCGGGCGCCACCGAGATCCTCGTGATCGCCGACTCCAGCGCCGACGCCACGCTCGTCGCGGTCGACCTCATCAGCCAGGCCGAGCACGACGAGGTGGCCTCCGCCGTGCTCGTCACCGACTCGCCCGAGCTGGCCGACGCGGTCGTGGCGGAGCTCGAGCGCCTCGTTCCGCGCACCCTCAGCGCCGACCGGGTGCAGACCGCCCTCGACGGCCGCCAGTCGGCCATCGTCCTCGTCGACGACATGACCGCCGCGACCGACTTCAGCAACGCGTACGGGCCCGAGCACCTCGAGATCCAGACGGCCGACGACGACGCCGTCCTGGCGCGCATCACGAGCGCCGGGGCCGTCTTCGTCGGCGCGAGCACGCCCGTCAGCCTCGGCGACTACCTCGCGGGCTCGAACCACGTCCTCCCGACCAGCGGCCAGTCCCGCTTCTCGTCCGGCCTCGGCGCCTACACGTTCCTGCGGCCCCAGCAGATCGTCCGCTACGAGCCGCACGCCCTCGCCGAGGTCGCCGACCGGCTCGTCGCCCTGTCGCGGGCGGAGCTCCTGCCGGCGCACGGCGAGGCCGTCGCGGCGCGCCTCTCGCGGCCCTAGGGCCGTCACCGCCGTCGCCCCGCCGTCGGCCGTCCCCGCTGCCAGTACGCTGAGGGCACCATGTTCTGCCCCTTCTGCCGCCACCCCGATTCCCGCGTCGTCGACTCGCGCACGAGCGACGACGGCACCTCCATCCGCCGCCGACGCCAGTGCCCGAACTGCGGTCGACGGTTCAGCACCACCGAGACGGCGAGCCTGAACGTCGTCAAGCGCAACGGCGTGCTCGAGTCCTTCAGCCGGGAGAAGATCATCTCGGGCGTGCGGAAGGCCTGCCAGGGGCGACCGGTGACCGACGGCGACCTCGCCCTGCTGGCCCAGAAGGTGGAGGAGGCCGTCCGGGCCTCCGGCACGTCCCAGATCGAGGCGAACGACATCGGCCTCGCCATCCTGCCGCCGCTGCGCGAGCTCGACGAGGTCGCGTACCTCCGGTTCGCGAGCGTCTACCAGGCGTTCGACTCCCTCGACGACTTCGAGGCGTCGATCTCGCAGCTCCGGTCCGAGCACGCCTCGCGTCCGCGTCCGGCCCGGTCGGTGGACGAATGAGGACGCCGTACCGGGTCCTCTTCGACGTGGTGTTCGCGCGCATGGACCCGGAGGACGCCCACCACCTCGCCTTCCGCGTCATCCGTGCCGTGCCGCGCCTCGGCCTCGCGCCCGTGGTGCGGCGGTTCACGGCTCCCCACCCCTCGCTCGCCGTCGAGGCGCTCGGGCTCCGGTTCGCGTCGCCGTTCGGCGTGGCGGCCGGCTTCGACAAGGACGCGCGGGGCATCGCCGGCCTCGGTGCCCTGGGCTTCGGCCACGTGGAGGTCGGCACGATCACCGCGCAGGCACAGCCCGGCAACGAGCGCCCGCGTCTCTTCCGGCTCGTGCCCGACGAGGCGGTCGTCAACCGCATGGGCTTCAACAACGGAGGCGCGGAGCAGGCCGCCGAGGAGCTCACGCGGGCCCGCCGTGCCGCCGTCCGCCCCGTCGTGGGCGTCAACATCGGCAAGAGCCGGGTGGTCGACGTCGACGACGCCGTCGACGACTACCTGGTCAGCACGCGCCTCCTCGCGCCCCTGGCCGACTACCTCGCCGTGAACGTCAGCTCGCCGAACACGCCCGGCCTCCGCGGCCTCCAGGAGCTCGACCGGCTCTCGCCGCTGCTCAGCGCCGTGCGCGACGCCGCGGGCCGGACGCCGGTCCTCGTCAAGATCGCCCCGGACCTCGACGACGACGGCGTCCGTCGCATCGGCGGGCTCGTCACCGAGCTCGGGCTCGCCGGCGTCATCGCCACCAACACGACCCTGTCCCGCGAGGGGCTCACGACGCCTGGGTCCGTGGTCGAGGCCGCGGGCGCCGGGGGAGTCTCCGGCGCGCCGCTGGCGGCGCGGTCCCTGGAGGTGCTCCGCCTGCTCCGTGAGGTGCTCCCCGCCGAGGTCTGCGTCATCTCGGTCGGCGGCGTCAGCACGGCGCGCGACGTGGCCGACCGCCTCCGGGCCGGTGCGACCCTCGTGCAGGGCTACACGGCGTTCCTGTACCGCGGTCCGCTCTGGGCCCGCCAGGTCAACCGCGGCCTCCGGGCGCTCCNCGGGGCGTCGTCGTGGTCCAGGCGCCCCCGAGGAGGCGCGGGCCCGTCTCAGAGGACGGGGAACTCCCGGCGCTTCACCTGCGGCTTCGGCAGGCGCATGGGCTTGAGCTGCATGCAGCGCATCGCGGCGTACCAGCGGTTGCCCTTCTGGACGGCGTCGGCGCCGAACTTCGCCGTGAGCTTCTTCGTGACCAGGTGGCCGGCCACGAGGCAGTCGACGATCGCGACGATGAAGAAGCCCCAGAGGACGAACAGGGTGGCCGCCTGGACGGCGGTGACGTTGACGAGGCTCATCACGATGACGAGCACCATGAGCGGGATCATCGCCTCGCCGACGCTGTACCGGGCGTCCACGTAGTCGCGGATGAAGCGGCGCTGCGGCCCCTTGTCGCGGACGGGGAGGAACTTCTCCTCGCCGTTGGCGAGGCCGATCCGGGCCCGGTCGCGCTGCTCGGCCAGGCGGACCCGCTGGGCCTTCTGCGCCTCCTTGCCCTTGGCCACGAGGGGGCGGACGTTGGCCTGCTCCCGCTCGCGACGCGACGGGGTGGGGCGGCCCTTGCCCGCCGTCGTCGACTCGGGGTCGGCGACCTGCGTCGTCGTGATGGTCTTGTCTGATGCCTTCGCCACGGTGTCCTCGGGTCTCGTCGAGTTCCTAAGATTACCTGCATGACCGTCTCGCAGCATCCCGTCTCCCCGACCGACCCCCGCACTGTCAGCGAACTCGCGGAGGCCGTGCAGGGCGGCCTGCCCCGGACCATCGCCGACCTGAGCTCGCTCGTGCGGATCCCCTCGGTCTCGTGGGACGCCTACGACCCGTCGCACGTCGCCGCCAGCGCCCACGCCGTCGCCGAGCTCGTGCGGAGCACCGGCCTCTTCGACGAGGTCCGCGTCAGCAGCGCTCCGATCGGCGACTCCGGCACCACGGGGCAGCCCGCCGTCCTGGCCCGTCGTGCGGCGCGCGAGGGCAAGCCGACCGTCCTGCTCTACGCGCACCACGACGTCCAGCCCCAGGGCGACGACGCCGACTGGGACACCCCGCCCTTCGAGCCCACCCTCAAGGGCGACCGGCTGTACGGCCGGGGCGCCTCCGACGACAAGGCCGGGGTCATGACCCACGTCGCCGCGCTCCGGGCCGTCCACGAGGTGCTCGGCGACGACCTCGGGGTCGGCGTCGCCCTCTTCATCGAGGGCGAGGAGGAGTTCGGCTCCCGCTCGTTCGCCGACTTCCTCCGTCAGCACCACGACGACCTCGAGGCGGACGTCATCGTCGTGGCCGACTCCGACAACTGGAGCACGACGGTCCCGGCCATCACGGTCGGCCTCCGCGGCAACGTGACCTTCCGCCTCACCGTCCGCACGCTGGCCCACGCCTCGCACTCCGGGATGCTGGGAGGCGCGGTGCCGGACGCCATGATGGCCATGGTCCGCCTCCTGGGCACGTTCCACGACGAGGTCGGCAGCGTCGCGGTCGCGGGTCTGGAGAGCCGTGACGCCGAGCACCCCGAGCAGACCGAGGAGACCCTGCGTGAGGAGTCGGGCCTCCTCGACGGGGTCGCCCCGATCGGCACGGGCCCCCTCCTCAGCCGCGTCTGGTCGCAGCCCTCCATCACCGTGACCGGCATCGACGCCCCGTCGGTGGCGAACGCGTCGAACACGCTCCTGCCCGAGGTCTCCGTCCGCGTCAGCGCGCGCATCGCCCCCGGCCAGACGGCGGACTCCGCCTACGAAGCGCTCGAGGCGCACGTGCTCGGGCGCGCGCCGTTCGGGGCGCACGTCGAGATCACCGACGTCGACAAGGGCGACCCCTTCCTGGTCGACACCACCGGCTGGGCCATCGCCGACGCGACCGTGGCGATGACCGAGGGCTGGGGCGAGGCGCCGCTCCAGACCGGCATCGGCGGCTCCATCCCCTTCATCGCCGACCTCGTGCGGACCTTCCCCGCGGCGCAGATCCTCGTGACCGGCGTTGAGGACCCGGACACGCGCGCCCACAGCCCGAACGAGTCGCAGCACCTCGGCGTGCTGCACCGGGCCGTCCTCAGCGAGGCCATCCTGCTGGCGCGCCTCGACGCCCGGGGCTGAGGCCTGCCTCCCTGCTCGTCCGCCGTACGAGGAACAAAAGCGGGGGAGTGCTGCTTACACTGGTCGACGACGAGTGTCCGACACTCCCACCGCCCGAACGGAGACACCATGACCGACACCGCGACCACCGCCCCCGTCGAGACGGCCAGCCCGGCCGAGGCCGCCGCCCACGGCGTGCAGCTGACCGCCACCGCGGCCGACAAGGTCCGCAGCCTCCTGATGCAGGAGGGGCGTGACGACCTGCGCCTCCGGGTCGCCGTCCAGCCCGGTGGCTGCTCGGGGCTCATCTACCAGCTGTACTTCGACGAGCGACTGCTCGAGAACGACGCGACCGTCGACTACGACGGCGTCGAGGTCGTCGTCGACAAGATGAGCGTGCCCTACCTCGACGGCGCCGCCATCGACTTCGAGGACACCATCCAGAAGCAGGGCTTCACGATCGACAACCCCAACGCCCAGGGCAGCTGCGCCTGCGGCGACAGCTTCCACTAGGTCGCTCCCGCCCGACCGGGCTGCCGGTCCGGGCCACCATCAGCACCGCGATCCCGGGGATCGCCTCGTCAGGGGCGGTCCCCGTCGTCGTCCGTGAGCAGGGCTCCCGTCTCGATGTCGAACGAACGGCGTGCTGCGTTCGATCGACGGTGCAACCTGCGAGTAGGCTAGGGAAGTCCCGTCCTAGACTGGGAGATCCCCCTTGCTGTCGTGTCATCCGAGAGGTAACAGTGCGTTCTAACCGCCGTCTTCGTTGGGCCGCCATCCCCGTGGCCGCCGTCATGGCCCTGGTCTTGGCAGGCTGCACGACCGACCAGCTCCAGGGGTGGCTGCCCACCACCGCGGGCACCACCAACCACGTCGACAGCATCATCGGCCTCTGGGTCACGTCGTGGATCGTGCTGCTCATCGTCGGTCTCATCGTCTGGGGCCTCGTCATCTGGGCGTGCATCGCCTACCGCCGTCGGAAGGGCCAGACCGGCCTCCCGGTCCAGCTGCGCTACAACATGCCGATCGAGATCTTCTACACGGTCGTGCCCCTGATCCTCGTGCTCGGCTTCTTCGCCTTCACGGCCCGCGACCAGGCCGCCATCGAGGCGCCGACCGCCAGCCCCGACGTGAAGATCGACGTCTACGCCAAGCGCTGGGCGTGGGACTTCAACTACATCGACCAGCAGAACGACGACGACAGCGTCTACTACCAGGGCATCCAGGCCCAGGAGCTCGGCGACGGCAACATCGACGAGAGCCAGCTGCCCGTCCTCTACCTCCCCGTCGGCAAGTCGGTCGAGATCGACCTCAACTCGCGCGACGTGGCCCACTCCTTCTGGGTCGTCGACTTCCTCTACAAGAAGGACACGATCCCCGGCAAGACGAACTACATGTACTTCACGCCGGAGAAGGAAGGCACCTTCACCGGCAAGTGCGCGGAGCTCTGCGGCGAGTACCACTCGCTGATGCTCTTCAACGTCAAGGTCGTGTCGCAGTCCGAGTACGACGACTACCTCGCGACCCTCGCGCAGCAGGGCAACACCGGCCTGCTGGGCGACCAGTACAACACCAACACCAACGAGCCGAACAACGAGGCGCCCGTCGCCGCCGGCTCCGACGAGAAGTAAGGGCACGGTTCGATGACAGCCACCGCCACGCGTCCCACCACCGGTGGGACGTCCTCAGGCCAGGACTTCGGGGCCTCCAAGGTCGGCCGCAAGGGCAACGTCGTCGTGAGCTGGCTCACGTCGACCGACCACAAGACGATCGGGTACATGTACCTGATCGCGTCGTTCCTCTTCTTCTGCCTCGGCGGCGTGATGGCGCTGATCATCCGCGCGCAGCTGTTCGCGCCGGGCCTCGAGGTCGTCGCGACGAAGGAGCAGTACAACCAGCTCTTCACCATGCACGGCACGATCATGCTGCTGATGTTCGCGACGCCGCTGTTCTCCGGCTTCGCCAACGTGCTCATGCCGCTGCAGATCGGTGCCCCCGACGTCGCCTTCCCGCGGCTCAACGGCTTCGCCTTCTGGCTCTACCTCTTCGGCTCGCTCATCGCGGTGGCCGGCTTCCTCACCCCGCAGGGCGCGGCCTCGTTCGGGTGGTTCGCGTACGCGCCGCTGTCCGACACCACGTTCTCACCAGGGCTCGGCGGCAACCTGTGGGTCTTCGGCCTCGGCATGACGGGCTTCAGCACGATCCTCGGCTCGGTCAACTTCATCACGACCATCGTGACCATGCGTGCGCCCGGCATGACGATGTGGCGCATGCCGATCTTCACCTGGAACACGCTGATCACCTCGATCCTCGTGATCATGGCCTTCCCCGTCCTGGCGGCGGCCCTGTTCGGCCTCGGCTTCGACCGGGTGTTCGACGCCCAGGTCTTCAACCCGGCCAACGGCGGCGCCATCCTCTGGCAGCACCTCTTCTGGTTCTTCGGCCACCCCGAGGTCTACATCATCGCCCTGCCGTTCTTCGGCATCATCAGCGAGGTCCTGCCGGTCTTCAGCCGCAAGCCGATCTTCGGCTACAAGACCCTCGTCTACGCGACGATCTCGATCGCTGCCCTGTCCGTCACCGTGTGGGCTCACCACATGTACGTGACCGGTTCGGTGCTGCTGCCGTTCTTCTCGCTGATGACGATGCTCATCGCCGTCCCCACGGGCGTGAAGATCTTCAACTGGATCGGGACGATGTGGCGCGGTTCCGTCACCTTCGAGACCCCGATGCTCTGGGCGATCGGCTTCCTCATCACGTTCACCTTCGGTGGGCTGACGGGCGTCATCCTCGCCTCGCCCCCGCTCGACTTCCACGTCTCCGACACGTACTTCGTCGTGGCGCACTTCCACTACGTGGTGTTCGGCACCGTCGTCTTCGCGATGTTCTCCGGCTTCTACTTCTGGTGGCCGAAGTGGACGGGCAAGATGCTCAACGAGCGTCTCGGCAAGATCCACTTCTGGATGCTGTTCGTCGGCTTCCACACCACGTTCCTCATCCAGCACTGGCTCGGCGTCATGGGCATGCCCCGTCGCTACGCGACGTACCAGCCCGAGGACCACTTCACCTGGATGAACCAGCTCTCGACGATCGGCTCGATGCTGCTCGGCATCTCGATCCTGCCGTTCCTGTACAACGTGTACATCACGGCTCGTCGGGCGCCCAAGGTCGAGGTGAACGACCCCTGGGGCTACTCCCGCTCCCTCGAGTGGGCCACGTCCTGCCCGCCGCCCCGCCACAACTTCACGTCGATCCCGCGCATCCGGTCGGAGTCGCCGGCGTTCGACCTGAACCACCCCGAGGCCGGCCTCCCCGTCGGCATCGGCCCGGCGAAGGACGCCCCGGATGCCCCGACGTACGACGCTTCCAGCGACAAGGTGAAGTAGGACCCCGATGAAGACCAACGCCACGCTGTTCTGGATCCTCGCGATCTTCTTCTTCGCCCTCTGCGCCGTGTACACGGTGTGGAACATCATCGACGTCAACCGCGTCGAGTGGGCCGGCACCATGGGCATCGGCCTCGCTGGTGCCCTGGGTGTGTTCCTCGCCTTCTACATGGGTCGCTCGCACGCGGCCCAGGGCGGCGAGCTGCCCGAGGACCGTCTCGACGCCAACATCGACGACGGCGACCCCGAGCTCGGGCACTTCAGCCCGTGGTCGTGGTGGCCCATCCTGCTGGCCTTCTCGTGCGGCCTGGTCTTCCTGGCCCTGGCGGTCGGCATGTGGATCATCTACATCGGTGGCGCTCTGATCGCCGTGTCGCTGGTCGGTTGGGTCTACGAGTACTACCGCGGCAACTTCGCCCACTAGTCCCTCAGCACGACCACGCCGACGGCGCTCACCCTCTCCGGGTGGGCGCCGTCGGCGTGTGGCCAGACGCTCTCAGGGGCGGCAGCGGGGCGTGCGACAGGCTCTGACCCCTGACCATGGGGTGGAGCGGTCGTGCTTACCGCCTGAGCCCTGTCGGTGCCCTGGTGGAGGGCGCACGGTCACTGTGGCCGCTCAGGATGACCGCTGACGCCGTGTGCGGGCCCGTTGCCTGTCGGCACTTCGAGCCCGACCCACTCCTCGGGTCCCTCCATGGGTGTGCTTCTGGGCGTGCGTGGGCTGAGCGGTCCAGGGGTGCCGCTGTTGCACGAGTGAGGCGAGTTCCCGTCATCGCGGGCGCGTCACCGTTACCCGCCGGGAGGGACGTGGACCCACGGAAGGGGTCGGGGAGCAACACAGGACGGCCCGGGTCCGTGGGCGTCGTGGCTGCTCTCCTGGTCATGAACGCCGGAGGGCCCGCAGTACAGGACCACGTGAGCCGCTGAGCCGGTGCTCACGCGATGCACTGCCGTCGCTGCATCGCGGGTGGGGCGGGTTCCCGTCATCGCGGGCGCGTCAGCGTCGACCCGCTGTGAGGGACACGGACCCGCCGAAGGGTCCAGAGGCAACACCGGACCCCCGCGGTCAGCAGTCTCCGGTCCGGTGACTGGGGGAGCAGGGGCTGACCGTGCCCGCCGCGCGCTCCGCCTGCGCCGAGTGGAGGGGACCGCACCGGGCCCGTCTCATGTCGGATCGGGAGGCGCCGTCCATGCTCTCCCGCTCGTGAACGTCGAGGAAGAGAGGGCCGGAGCACTCGGGTGAGTGCCTGCGTGCCGCGACACTCGAGCCCGTCAGCCGGTGCCCATTCACTGCCCCATCAGTGGAGGGTCACCTGTGGAACACGGGTGGACGGGTTGCTGTCATCTCGGGCTCGTCAGCGTCGACCCGCCGCGAGGGACACAGACCCGCCGCGGTGACGAGGGGAGGAAACGGTCATCTGGCCGCTCTGCCGTCCGGCCTCCGCCCGAGCGGGCTTCAGGAGGCTCGAGCAGGCCCGAGCCGCGTGTCACCGGCCACGGGGCGCCCGTCGCCGGCTGCAGCAGACCCGTGGCGTTGCAGGCGTCACGGCGTCGGCACCGCTGCCCCGTGGACCACGATCGACGAAGGGCCCGACTGCCGGAGCAGTCGGGCCCTTCGTCGTGGTGCAGGGATCAGTGCTGGTCGATCGACCGGCGCTCGTCACCGGAGGGGACGGCCTCGTGGTGCGAGGACTCGATCTCCGAGCGCTTCACCGGGGCGATGCGGTCCTCGAAGAAGAACGACGACACCGAGGCGCGGAGACGCTGCACGGGCGTGATCTGCCCGTTGGCGTTCGGACGGACCATGAGGGGCTCGTACTCGTTGAAGTTGAGCAGCTTCCAGCGCTCGTACTCGTCGAGCTGCTCGTGGACCTCGACGTACTCGCCACCGGGGAGGCGGACGATGCGGCCCGACTCGTAACCGTGGAGGGCGATCTCGCGGTCCTTCTTCTGGAGGGCGAGGCAGATCCTCTTCGTGATCATGAACGCGATGAACGGGCCGAGGATGAGGCAGGCCTGCACCGTGTGGATGACGTAGTTGAGGCTGAGGTGGAAGTGCGTCGCCATCAGGTCGGAGCTGGCGGCGGCCCAGAGGCTGGCATAGACCACGATGCCGGCGGCACCGATGGCCGTGCGGGTCGGGGCGTTGCGCGGGCGGTCCAGGATGTGGTGCTCGCGCTTGTCGCCGGTGACCCAGGCCTCGAGGAACGGGTACAGCAGCACGGCCAGGATGAAGACGACCAGGACCGCGATGGGAGCCAGGATGTTCATCGAGACGGTGTAGCCGAACGCCACGAACTCCCAGCCCGGCGGCACGAGGCGCAGAGCGCCGTCCGCGAAGCCGATGTACCAGTCCGGCTGGGTGCCGGCGGAGACGGGGGAGGGGTCGTACGGGCCGTAGTTCCAGATCGGGTTGATCGTGAAGAGCGACGCGATGAGGACGAGGACACCGAAGACGATGAAGAAGAACCCACCGGCCTTCGCCGCGAAGACGGGCATGACAGGGACGCCGACGACGTTCTCGTTCGTCTTGCCGGGGCCCGCGAACTGCGTGTGCTTGTTGATGATGAGCAGCAGCAGGTGGACGCCGAGCAGGGCGATCAGGAGTGCGGGCAGCAGCATGATGTGCAGCGAGTAGAAGCGACCCACCATGTCGGTGCCGGGGAACTCGCCGCCGAAGAGGAGGTACGAGATCCAGACGCCGATGACCGGGATGCCCTTGACCATGCCGTCGATGATCCGCGCTCCGTTGCCGGAGAGGAGGTCGTCGGGCAGGGAGTAGCCGGTGAAGCCCTCGGCCATGGCGAGGACCCAGAGGGTGAAGCCGACGACCCAGTTGATCTCGCGGGGCTTGCGGAACGCGCCCGTGAAGTACACGCGCAGCATGTGCAGCATGATCGAGGCCACGAAGAGCAGGGCCGCCCAGTGGTGGATCTGGCGGAACAGCAGACCACCGCGGATGTCGAACGAGATGTCGAGCGTCGACGCCATGGCGGCCGACATGTTGAGGCCCTTCAGCGGCACGTAGGAGCCGTTGTAGTTGACCTCAGCCATGGACGGCTGGAAGAAGAACGTCAGGAAGGTGCCCGACAGGAGGATCACCACGAACGAGTAGAGAGCCACCTCGCCCAGCATGAACGACCAGTGGTCGGGGAAGATCTTGCGACCGACCTCGCGGACGAGGCCCGACATGCTCGTGCGCTCGTCGATGTAGTTCGCCGTGGCGCCGAAGATCTTGTTCGTCCGGGTCGGCGCGAAGGCCGGCGCGGAGACTGTGGTGCCGTGCGACGACGGGGTCGTCGTGTCGGTACCCGGTGCAGGGGTGGTGGTGGTCACTTGGCGCGCTCCCAGAAGCTCGGGCCCACAGGTTCGTGGAAGTCGCTCTGCGCGACGAGGTACCCGTCAGCGTCCACGGCGATCGGCAGCTGCGGCAGCGGGCGCTTGGCCGGCCCGAAGATCACTTCGCAGTTGTTGGTCACGTCGAACGTCGACTGGTGGCAGGGGCAGAGCAGGTGGTGTGTCTGCTGCTCGTAGAGGGCCACGGGGCACCCCACGTGCGTGCAGATCTTGGAGTAGGCGACGATGCCGTCGTACTGCCAGTCCTCGCGTCCCTCGGGGATGTTGAGGTCCTCGGGCTTGAGACGCATGAGGAGGACTGCAGCCTTGGCTTTCTCCTCGAGCAGGTGCTCGGATTCGTTCAGGCTCTCGGGGATCACGTGGAAGACCGAGCCCAGGGTGACGTCCGAGGCCTTGATGCGAGCACCGGACGGGTCGCGGGTGAGGTGCATGCCCTCTTCCCACAACGTGTGACGGAGGACCTCGTTCGGGTCCTCGGCGGGAGCGAGGTCGCGGAACAGCACGACCGCGGGGAGCGGGGTGGCGACGAGCGCGCCGATGAGGCTGTTGCGGATCAGCGCACGGCGCCCGAAGCCGGACTCCTGGTTGCCCAGGGCGAAGACCTCGACGGCCTTCCCGCGCGTCTCGTCCGTGCCACGGGTGCTGTGACGCATCTCCGTGATCTCACGGGCGGGCATGAGGGTCTTCGACCAGTGCACGGCACCGATGCCGACGGACAGGAGCCCGAGAGCGATGCCGAGGCCGAGGAAGAGGTTGTTGAGCCGGACGGACCCCGAGTCGCCGGACGTGATCGGGAAGGCCACGTAGGCGCCGATGGCCGCGATGCTGCCGACGATCGAGAGGAAGAACCAGGTGCTGACCTGGCGCTCTGCACGCTTCTCGGCCCGCGGGTCGATGTCGGTGACGCGGTCGCGGTGCGGCGGCTCGCCCGGGTTCTCGAAGACGTCCGTCGTCAGGACGGCCGTGCCGGCCGAGACCCGTCGGGGCTCGTGCTTCTCGACAGCCGAGCCCGTCTCCGGGGCCTCGTCGTCGTGCTGTGCCATGGGTGCTGCCTTTCAGTGAAGTACGAGGAGGGCCGCTAGTTGGAGCGGGCCGTGAGCCAGATGGTCACGGCGACGATCGCTCCGAGGCCGAAGATCCAGATGAAGAGGCCCCCGGCCACCGGGCCGAGGCTGCCGAGCTCGAACCCGCCGGGCGACGGGTTCTTCTCCAGGTACTTGAGGTACGTGATGACGTCAGCCTTGTCCTGCGGGGAGAGGTTGAGGTCGTTGAAGACCGGCATGTTCTGCGGGCCGGTGAGCATGGCCTCGTAGATGTGGGCCTCGCTGACGCCCTTGAGCGAGGGCGCGTACTTGCCCTCCGTCAGGGCACCGCCGGCGCCGGCGACGTTGTGGCACATGGCGCAGTTGATGCGGAAGAGCTCGGCGCCGTTGGTGGTGTCGCCGTCCGCGGCGAGGTACTCCTCGTCGGGGATGGCGGGGCCGGGGGCCAGCGACGCGACGTAGGCCGCGAGGTCGGAGACCTGCTCGTCGGTGAACTGGACGGGCTTCTCCTCGGCCTGCGGGCCGTTGGCCGCCATCGGCATGCGACCCGTGCCGACCTGGAAGTCGACGGAGGCAGCGCCCACGCCGATCAGGCTGGGGCCGTCGCCGGTGCCGTCGGCCGACAGGCCGTGGCAGGTGGCGCAGTTGGACGCGAAGAGCTTCTGCCCCTCGTCGACGCTCTGCTGCGAGGCCGCTGCGGGGGCGGACTCCTCAGCGGTGGCGGTGGAGGAGAAGAGCGCGTAGGCGCCGCCGGTCGTGAGCAGGCCCACGAGGAGGAGCGACGCCGTGGCGACGGGGCTGCGGCGGCCGGTCTTGGCGGTGCGTCGCGAGGAGGAGCTTCTGGTGAACATGCTGTGCGAACTTTCCGATGCCTATTTGAGGACGTAGACGACCATGAAGAGGCCGATCCACACCACGTCGACGAAGTGCCAGTAGTACGAGACCACGATGGCGGTCGTGGCCTCCTTGTGACCGAAGTTCTTGGCCGCGAACGCGCGACCGATGGTCAGGAGGAAGGCGATCAGCCCGCCGATGACGTGGGCGCCGTGGAACCCGGTCGTCATGTAGAACGCGGAGCCGTAGGCGCTCGAGCTGAGCGTCACGTGCTCGGAGATGAGGTGGGCGTACTCGAAGACCTGGAGGCAGATGAAGACCGCGCCCATGGAGTACGTCAGGAAGAACCACTCGACCATGCCCCAGCTGCCGACCTGGAAGAGGCGACCGGTGCGGCGGGCCTGCATGCGCTCGGCGGCGAAGACGCCGAACTGGCACGTGACCGACGAGAGCACCAGGGTGATGGTGTTCGTGAGCGCGAACGGGACGTCGAGCTTGGCCGTCTCGGCGGCCCAGAGACCGGGAGACGTGCTGCGCAGCGTGAAGTAGATCGCGAACAGCCCGGCGAAGAACATGACCTCGCTGCCGAGCCACACGATGGTGCCCACGGCGACCGTGCTCGGGCGGTTGACGACCGGCGCGCTGGAAGGCCTGGAGAGAGAGGTACTTGTCACGCCGTCCATTATGCCTGGTAAGTCGCCCTGGGTTTGCGCAGGAAACTCCGCGCCGGGAATTTCTGTTGACGACGAGCTACTTGGCGTGCTCCGGCCCAACGCTAGCCTGGGCACATGACCCACGAGCTCGCCTGGCCTGCCCTCATCGACGCCCTCCTGGCGCGTCGTGACCTCTCGATCACCGAGGCCACGTGGGCCATGGAGCAGGTCATGACGGGGGAGGCGACGCCGGCTCAGCTGGCGGCCTTCCTGGTGGCCCTGCGGGCCAAGGGCGAGACCGTCGACGAGATCGTCGGGTTCCGTGACGCCGTCCTCGCGCACGCCGTGCCGCTGCCCGTGCCGTCCATGGCCGTCGACATCGTGGGCACCGGCGGCGACCGCTTCGGGACGGTCAACGTCTCGACGATGGCGTCGATCGTCGTCGCCGCGACGGGCGTGCCCGTCATCAAGCACGGCAACCGCGCCGCCAGCTCGTCGTCGGGGTCGTCGGACGTGCTGGCGGCGCTCGGCATCGACCTCACGCTGGGCGCGGAGCGCGTCGCGGAGGTGCTCGCCGACGCCGGGCTCACCTTCGCCTTCGCGGCGGCCTTCCACCCCGGCTTCGGGAACGCGGCGGCGGTCCGGCGCGAGATCGGCGTGCCGACCGTCTTCAACTTCCTCGGCCCGCTCGTCAACCCCGCCCGGCCCGAGGCCAGTGCCGTGGGTGTCGCCCAGCTCGACAAGGTGCCCCTTATCGTCGGGGTGTTCCAGACCCGGGGCGCCACCGCTCTCGTGTTCCGGGGCGACGACGGCCTGGACGAGCTCACCACGACCGGCCACAGCCACATCTGGGAGATCTCGACCGGATCGGTCACCGAGCACGACCTCGACCCCCTCGACCTCGGCATCCCGCGGGCCCGCATCGCGGACCTCGTCGGGGGGGACGCCGAGCACAACGCGGCGATCGCCCGACGCGTCCTCGCGGGGGAGACCGGGCCCGTCCGCGACATCGTCCTGCTCAACGCCGCGGCCGGCCTCGTCAGCTACCGGCTGGCGGCCGACCAGTCGGAACGCGACCGTCCGATCGTCGCCCGCTTCCGTGAGCAGCTGGCCGTGGCCCGCGCGGCGATCGACGGCGGCGCCGCCGCCGCCAAGCTCGACGAGTGGGTCGCAGCGACCCGACGGTCCTGACCCCCGGGTCCTGACCGGACCGTCTCGACCCGCCGAGCGCCGGGGTCGACGCCCCCGAGTACGGAAGAAGGGCCCGTTCCGAGGAACGGGCCCTTCTCCTTGCCGTCGACGCGTCAGCGCCGTGTCGTCAGCGCCGTTTCGTCAGCACCGACGTCAGTTGACGTCCTCGTCGACCCAGTCGAAGGTCTTCGTGACGGCCTTCTTCCAGAGGCGGAGCGTGCGGTCGCGCTCGTCGGACTCGATGGCAGGAGTCCAGCGCTTGTCCTCCTGCCAGTTCGAGCGCAGGTCGTCGAGCGTCTCCCAGAAGCCGACCGCGAGGCCCGCGGCGTACGCGGCGCCGAGGGCGGTGGTCTCGGCGACGACTGGACGCACCACGGGCACGTTCAGGATGTCGGCCTGGAACTGCATCAGGGCGTCGTTGCCGGTCATGCCGCCGTCGACCTTGAGCTCCGTGAGGTCGACGCCCGAGTCGGCGTTGACCGCGTCGAGCACCTCGCGGGTCTGGAAGGCGGTCGCCTCGAGCGCAGCACGGGCGATGTGGCCCTTGTTGACGTAGCGCGTGAGGCCGACGAGGGCACCACGGGCGTCCGAGCGCCAGTACGGGGCGAACAGGCCCGAGAACGCGGGTACGAAGTAGACGCCGCCGTTGTCGTCGACCGTCTTGGCGAGCTCCTCGACCTCGGGGGCCGAGCCGATGATGCCGAGGTTGTCGCGCAGCCACTGGATCAGCGAGCCGGTGACAGCGATGGAGCCTTCGAGCGCGTAGTGCGGAGCCGCGTCGCCGAGCTTGTAGCCCAGCGTCGTGAGCAGCCCGTTCTTCGAGTGGACGATCTCCTCGCCCGTGTTGAAGATGAGGAAGTTGCCCGTGCCGTAGGTGTTCTTCGACTCGCCCTGGTCGAACGCCGCCTGGCCGAAGGTCGCGGCCTGCTGGTCGCCCAGGATGCCGGCGATCGGGACCTCGCGGAGGAGGCTGGAGGCCTCGACGGTGCCGTAGACCTCGGACGAGCTCTTGATCTCGGGGAGCATCGAGCGGGGGACGTCGAAGGCCTCGAGGATGTCGTCGCGCCACTCGAGCGTCTCGAGGTCCATGAACAGGGTGCGCGAGGCGTTGGTGACGTCGGTGACGTGCACGCCTCCGTCGGTGCCGCCGGTCAGGTTCCAGAGGACCCAGGTGTCGGTCGTGCCGAAGAGCAGGTCGCCGGCCTCGGCCTTCTCGCGGGCGCCCTCGACGTTCTCGAGGATCCAGACGACCTTGGTGCCCGAGAAGTAGGTCGCGAGCGGCAGGCCGACGATCGGCTTGAACCGCTCGACGCCGCCGTCCGCCGCGAGGCGGTCGACGATCGACTGGGTGCGGGTGTCCTGCCAGACGATGGCGTTGTAGACGGCCTTGCCGGTGGTCTTGTCCCACACGACTGCGGTCTCACGCTGGTTGGTGATGCCCACGGCCTTGATGTTGTGGCGCGTGATGTCGGCGCGCGACAGGGCCTGGCCGATGACCTCGCGGACGTTCTCCCAGATCTCGGCGGGGTCGTGCTCGACCCACCCGGCGCGCGGGAAGATCTGCTCGTGCTCCTTCTGGCCGGTGGCCACGATCGACCCGGAGTGGTCGAAGATGATGGCGCGGGTGCTGGTGGTGCCCTGGTCGATCGCCAGGATGTAGTCGTCGCTCACGGGTGGTTCTCCTTCGTCGTTGATGGTGTCGACCACGGCACGGCGGGTGCGCCTCGGGTGGGCACGGCCGTGCCGCGGTCAGCGGTGAGTCGGTGTGGGGGTCAGGCGGCCAGGGGCAGCAGCGCGCCCGAGACCACGGCGGCGAGGGCGCCGCCGACCAGGGGGCCGACCACGGGGACCCAGGCGTACGACCAGTCGCTCGAGCCCTTGCCCTTGATGGGCAGGAAGGCGTGGGCGATGCGCGGGCCGAGGTCACGGGCCGGGTTGATGGCGTAGCCGGTCGGGCCGCCGAGGGAGGCGCCGATCGCGATCACGAGGAAGGCGACGGGGATGGCGCCCAGCTCGGCCGGGGTGCCGCCGTTGGTGAAGCCGATGACCACGAACACGAAGGCGAACGTCGCGATGATCTCGGTGACGAGGTTCCAGCCGTAGTTGCGGATGGCAGGGCCGGTGGAGAAGACGCCGAGCTTGGCCGCGGGGTCGGGCTCCTCGTCGAAGTGGTTCTTGTACACGAGCCACACGAGGACGGCACCGATGACGGCTCCGATCATCTGGGCGGCCAGGTACACGAGGAACGCGACGAAGTCGATGTTGCCGAGGATCAGCTGCGCGAGGCTGACGGCCGGGTTGAGGGCCGCGCCGGAGGAGTACGACACCGTGACCGCGGCGAAGACCGCGAGCCCCCAGCCGAAGTTGACCATCAGCGTCCCGCCGTTGAAGCCCTTCGACTTCGTGAGGGCCACGTTGGCGACGACGCCGCCACCGAGCAGGATGAGCATGGCCGTGCCCACCACTTCAGAGAGAAAAATCAGTCCCAGGTCCACGTCGACCTTCCTTAGTCGTCGGGCGGGGTGCGACTGTGCACCACCGCGGTGAGCGTGTGGCCTCACCATAGACCCGGGCAACCCTCAGGAAGGTAGCCGAATCACCCGAGATGCACATATGTGCACGGAGCAGGTGCGCACGGCTCGGGGGGTAGCTTCTGACCAGGACGGTGCGAGCCTGCGCACCGCCGCCCGTTCCAGGGAGGAACTTCGATGAAGAAGCTCATCAACGATCCGAAGGACGTCGTCGAGGAGGCGGTGGCCGGCATGGGCCTCGCCCACCCGGGGCTCCTGCGGGTGTCTCACGACCCGACCTTCGTGACCCGCGCCTCCGGCCCGGTCAGCGGCAAGGTCGCGATCGTCAGCGGGGGAGGGAGCGGCCACGAGCCGCTGCACGCCGGCTTCGTCGGCCCGGGCATGCTGAGCGCCGCGGTGCCCGGCCCCGTCTTCACGTCGCCCACGCCCGACCCGGTCGTCGCGGCCACGCAGGCCGTCGACGGGGGAGCCGGTGTCCTCTACATCGTGAAGAACTACACCGGCGACGTCCTGAACTTCGAGACGGCCGCCGACCTCGCCGAGGCGGAGGGCGTCACCGTCGCGACGGTCGTGGTGGACGACGACGTCGCGGTCAAGGACTCCACCTACACGGCCGGGCGTCGCGGCGTCGCGGGCACGGTCGTCGTCGAGAAGGTCGCGGGCGCCGCCGCCGAGCGCGGCGACGGCCTCGAGCAGGTCGCCGAGATCGCCCGTCGGGCGAACGCCGCGACCCGCACGATGGGCGTCGCGCTCACCGCCGGCGTGGTGCCGCACGCGGGGGAGCCCAGCTTCACCCTCGCCGACGACGAGGTCGAGATCGGCATCGGCATCCACGGCGAGCCCGGTCGTGAGCGCGTGCCGCTCGAGCCCGTCGACCGCATCGTCGACCGCCTGCTCGGCGCCGTCCTCGACGACCTGGGCACCGCCTCCGGCGACCGCGTCCTGCTGTTCGTCAACGGCATGGGCGGCACACCGCTCGTCGAGCTCTACGTCGCCTTCCGCCGGGCGGCCGAGCTGCTCGCCGAGCGCGGCGTCGAGGTCGCCCGCACGCTCGTCGGCGACTACGTCACCTCGCTCGAGATGCAGGGCATGTCGATCACCGTGACCCGTCTCGACGACGAGCTGACCGAGCTCTGGGACGCTCCGGTCGAGACGGCCGCCCTCCGGTGGGGCCGGTGAGCCCGCTGCTCCGCCCCGCCGCCCCCCGCACCGCCGCCCCCCGCACCGCCGACCCCCGCACCGCACCCCCACGAGGAGGAGACGCATGACACTCGACGCGACCTGGACCCGCGCCTTCATCGAACGGACGGCCGACGTGGTGCGCGAGCAGCGCGCCGCGCTGGTCGAGCTGGACCGCGAGATCGGCGACGGCGACCACGGCGAGAACCTGGAGCGCGGCTTCTCGGCCGTGCGGGCCAAGCTCGGCCAGCAGCCGGAGGACGCCACGCCCGGCCAGCTGCTGAAGATGGTCGCCACGACCCTCATCTCCACCGTCGGGGGAGCCTCCGGCCCGCTGCTCGGCACGGCGTACCTCAAGGGGGCCGCGGCCCTCGGCGACGCGACCGAGCTCGACTCCGCGGCGGTCGTGGCCTTCCTCACGGCGGCACGGGACGGCGTCGTGCTGCGCGGCAAGGCCGAGGTGGGCGACAAGACGATGATCGACGCGTGGACGCCGGCCGTCGAGGCCGCCGGACTCTCGGCGGGCGACGGGGCCGAGCCGGCCGCCGTGCTGCGTGCCGCCGCCGACGCCGCCGCGGAGGGCGCCGCGTCGACCGAGCCGCTCGTCGCCCGCAAGGGCCGGGCCAGCTACCTCGGCGAGCGGGCGGTGGGGCACCGCGACCCGGGGGCGCAGTCGTCGTCGCTCATCCTCGCCGCGGCCGCCGAGGCCGCCGCGACCCCCGCCGCCGCGACCACCGGGGAGGCGTGACCGTGGCCGGCGTGGGCGTCGTCGTCGTCTCGCACAGCGCGGCGATCGCCGAGGGCACCGTCGAGCTCGCTCGCCAGATGGCGCCGACCACGACCCTCGTGGCCGCGGGCGGCACCGACGAGGGCGGCCTCGGCACGAGCTTCGACAAGATCTCCGCGGCGCTCTCGGCCGCCGACACGGGCCAGGGCGTCGTGGTGCTCTGCGACCTGGGCTCGGCGATCCTCACCACCGAGACCGCCGTCGACTTCCTCGACGACGACGAGGCCGCGCGGGTCGTGCTGGCCGACGCGCCCGTCGTCGAGGGCACCGTCGCCGCGGCCGTCTCGGCGGAGACCGGCGGCACGCTGCAGGAGGTCGCCGCGGCCGCCCGCACCGCCTCCGGGGTCGCCGACCCGCACCGGGACGAACGCGAGCTCCGCGGCGGCGACGCGGTCGAGCGCTCGGTCGTCCTCGTCAACGAGTCGGGGCTGCACGCCCGGCCGGCCGCCGACCTCGTGACGCACGCGTCGCGCTTCCAGGCCGACGTCACGGTGAACGGCGTCGACGCGAAGAGCCTCCTGCGCATCATGGGCCTCGGGCTCGGCAAGGGCTCGACGGTGGCGATCATGGCCACCGGCCCCGACGCGGCCCAGGCCGTCGACGACCTCGTGGCCCTGGTGGAGGGCGGCTTCGGCGAGGGCTNGAGCAGGAGGTCGCCCGCGACGAGCACGTGCGCCAGCTCGAGCTCGCGGAGGTCGCCGGCGACCCCGGTCGTCGAGCGGGCGATGCGGGGGCCGACGCCGCCCTCCAGGGTCGGCGAGTGCGTGAGGAAGAGCTCGTCGACCTCGTCCGCGGCGACGAGGTCGCCGAAGAGGGTCGGCCCGCCCTCGCAGTGCAGCTGCCGGAGGCCCCGGGCGACCAGGGCCTCGCGCAGGAGGCGCGGGTCGACGCGGTCGCGGCCGCACGCGACGACGTCGGCGACGCCCTCGAGGGCCCTCCGCGCCTCCGGGTCCGCCTGGTCGGTGGTGAGCACGACCGGGCGCACCGGCGCGTCGCGGAGGACGGGGCTGCCGGGGTCGAGCCGGAGCGTCGCGGAGACCAGCGCGAAGACGGGGTGGTCGGGCAGCCCGCGCCCGCGGCGCCACGCGACGGAGGCGTCGTCGAGGCGCATCGGGCCGTAGCCCTCGTCGCGCACCGTGCCCGCCCCGACCACCACGACGTCCGAGACGCGGCGCAGCAGGTCGAAGACCCTCTTGTCGGCCGGCCCGCCGAGGCTTCCCGAGAGGCCGTCCGCCGTGGACGAGCCGTCGAGCGTCGAGACGAAGTTCACGCGGAGGCGCGGCTCGTCGCGGTCGCCGGGGTCGATCATCGCCAGCAGCTGGTCGTCGTCGAGGTCGACGCCGGTCGGGTCGGGCGGCAGCAGGCGGCGGAGGGCGGCCGGGTCGGCGACCGGGTCGCGGGCGGGCTGGTCGGGCACGGGGGCTCCTAGACGTCGTGTCGGGCGAGCAGCGGGGCCCGCCACCCCAGGATGCCCTCGAGCATGCGGACGGCGTCCACCGCCGAGGGCACGTCGTGCATCCGCACGACGCGCGCGCCGAGCAGCACGCACGCGGTCGCCGCCGCCAGCGTGCCGGCCAGCCGGTCGGGCTTCTCGCGGTCGAGCATCTCGCCGATGAAGTCCTTGTTCGAGACGGCGGCCAGCACGGGGAAGCCGAGGGCCGCGACCTCGCCGAGGCGCCGGGTCAGCTCGAGGGTGTGCACGGTGGCCTTGTTGAGGTCGTGGCCGGGGTCGACGACGATCCTCTCCTCGGGCACCCCCCGGGCCAGCGCGAGGTCGACGCGCCGGGACAGGAGGTCGACGACCTCGCGCGCGACGTCGTCGTAGCGGGGGTGCGGCCACGCGGTGCGCGGCGGGGCGAGGCTGTGGGTCACCACGAGGGTCGCCTCGCTGTCGGCGACGACGTCGGCGAGACGCGGGTCGTGCAGGGCTGTCGTGTCGTTGACGACCGACGCACCGGCGCGGATCGCCGCGGCCGCGACCTCGGGGCGGAAGGTGTCGACCGACACGACCACGTCCGACTCGGCGACCAGCGCCTCCACCACCGGCAGGACGCGGTCGATCTCGTCGGCCGCCGAGAGCTCGGGCCCCGGCTTGAAGGGCACGCCGCCGACGTCGACCCAGTCGGCGCCCTGCCCCGCGGCGGCCACGGCGGCCGCGACCGCGCTGTCGAGGGCGAAGGTGCGCCCCTGGTCGAAGAACGAGTCGGGCGTCCGGTTGACGATCGCCATCACCGCGACCTGCCGCGAGAAGTCGAACGTGCGACGGCCGATGCGGCGCACGGGCACCCGCAGCGGCACGGTGCCCAGCGCGGCCGGCCGCGGTGCCGGGTCAGCCACGGGGCGCCCCGATCAGCGCCATCGCCTCGGCGCGGGCGGCCGCGTCGCCGAGGCTGCCACGGCTCGCCAGCGTCACGGTCGAGCTCTGCGTCTGGCGCGGGCCGCGCGTCGTCACGCAGCCGTGGACCGCCTCGAGCACGACGAGCACGCCCGTGGGGGAGAGCCCCTCGTCGAAGGCGTCGGCGATCTCCTCGCCCAGCTTCTCCTGCAGCTGCGGCCGCGAGGCGAGGGCGTCGACGACGCGGGGCACGCTGCCGAGGCCGACGATCGAGGCGCCGGGGACGTACGCGACGTGGGCCACGCCGAGGAACGGCAGCAGGTGGTGCTCACAGACCGAGCGGAACTGCACGTCGCGGACGACGACGACCTCGCCGAGCTGGCCCGGCTCGGCCGGCACCGAGGAGGCGCGGACGAGCTCGGTCGCGTCGGTGCCCGTCCCCGAGAAGAACTCCGCGTACGCCTCCGCCACGCGCCGGGGCGTGTCGTGGAGGCCCGGGCGCCCCGGGTCGTCGCCCACGGCCGCGAGGATCTCGAGCACGGCGGCCTCGATGCGGGGCCGGTCGACGGGGGAGTGGCTCATGGAGCCAGTGTCGCAGGCCCCTGCCCGTACGTCAGCCGAGCATCCCCGCCCCCAGCGACGGGGCGGCCGGTGACGGTCGACCGGCGGGGCGGTCAGCCGTCGGAGCCCGGGCGCGACTCGTGGTGGCGTCGGCCGTGGCTGCGCCGCGCCTCCTTCATCTCGGACTCGAAGAGGTGACGGCGCCCGCCGACGAGGTCCTCGCGGACGGCCGCCTCGCCCGCCCGGAGGGCGCTCCAGTAGCCGGCGTCGTAGTCCTCGACGAGCTGGAAGGTCCAGCGGCCCTCGACGACGTTGCGCCCCACCACGTCGCGCTCCAGGCGGTCGGCGTGCTCGTGGTGCCCCGCCTCGCGGAGGAGGTCCACGGCCTCGCCGAGCGCCAGGTCGGCGGTGCCGGTCAGCCGGTGGAAGCCGTAGAGCAGGCCCCGGGCGTGCTCGACGGCCTCGAGGGCCTCCGACAGCTTGCCGAGGGCCTCGACGGTGGCGTCGTCGACGCCGGCCGGGCGGACGTGCGCGTCGTCCGGTCCGTCGTCGGGCACGGGCGCGGGGGAGTCGCGGGTCGTCGTGTCGGGGGAGCCGGGGGTCACGGGGGCGGTCTCGTCGTCCATGACCCGACCCAACCACCGGGGCGGCGGGTAGCGTCCGCGGGGTGACGACGACCCCGGAGCGCCCCGCCCGACGACGGCTGCTGCTGCCCGGCCAGTGGGGGCCCGCGTTCGACGACGGGGGAGAGGTGCTCGTCGTCGAGGCCCTCGACGAGTTCTCGCGTCGGCCGCTGCACCGGGCCAAGGCGCACCTCTGGCTCTCGGCGCTCCGTCACCGGGTCGCCGAGCTCGGCGACCGCGCGGAGCACGTCAGGGTCGACCGCCTCGCCGACGCCCTCGCCGGGCGCGGCGACCTCGAGGTGGTGGACCCGCCCAGCCGCCACCTCCGCGCGGTCGTGCGCGCCGCCTCCCCGGCGGTCGTCGTGCTGCCGAGCCGCGGCTTCGTCACCAGCGAGGCCGACTTCGCCGACTGGGTCGCCGCCCGCCCCGGCCGCCTCCTCATGGAGGACTTCTACGAGGCCGTCCGGAGGCGCGAGGGCTTCCTGATGGAGGGGCCCGCCCCGGTCGGCGGCCGGTTCAGCTACGACGACGAGAACCGCCACGCGCCTCCCCGCGGCGCGGCCGGCCTGGGCCTGCCCGACCCCGTCTGGCCCGTCGAGGACGAGATCGACGCCGAGGTACGCGAGCAGCTCGACGCCTGGCGCGACGCCGGCCTCGTGACGTTCGTGGGGGAGGACGACCGACGCCGGTTCGCCGTCACGGCCGAGGAGGCGGAGGCGGCGCTCGAGGACTTCGTCGAGACGCGGCTCGGCGACTTCGGCCCCTTCGAGGACGCCATGCTGTCGGGCGACTGGACGATGGCGCACTCGCTGCTGAGCGTGCCGATGAACCTCGGCGTGCTCGACCCGCGCCACGTGGTCGAGCGGGTGCTGCGGGCCTTCGAGGAAGGCGCGCCCCTGGCCAGCGTCGAGGGCTTCGTCCGGCAGGTGGTCGGCTGGCGCGACTGGGTGTGGCACCTCTACTGGCACCTGGGGGAGTCGTACGTCGACGAGAACGACGCCCTGGGCGCCCGGGTGGAGCTGCCCGTGTGGTGGCGGGGTCTCGACTCGTCGGGGGTCGAGGCGGCCTGCCTGTCGGACGCGATCGACGTCGTCTCGCGGCACGGCTGGACGCACCACATCCAGCGCCTGATGATCCTCGGCAACTGGTCGCTGCAGCGCGGCTACCGGCCCGACCAGCTGACCGAGTGGTTCACCGACGTCTTCGTCGACGGCACCGACTGGGTGATGCCCGCGAACATCGTCGGGATGTCGCAGCACGCCGACGGCGGAGTCGTCGCGACCAAGCCCTACGCGGCCGGCGGTCGCTACATCGACAAGATGAGCGACCACTGCGGCTCGTGCCGGTTCTCGCCGACCGTGCGGGTCGGCGACGACGCGTGCCCGTTCACCGCGGGCTACTGGGCGTTCCTGCACCGGGCCGAGCCGGCGCTCCGCGACAACGCCCGCATGCGGAACCCGCTGCGGCAGATGCGCGGGCTCGACGACCTCGAGGCCGTGGTCGCTCAGGAGGCGGCACGCGAGATGCCGTGAGGGTCCCGGGGAGGGCCTGAGCGCTCCTCGTTCACGTTCAAGCTGACATAATGTGCATTATCGGTCACACCGAGAGCGGCCAGAAGGGGTGGGGTCGACGCCGTCAGAGCCCGCTTTGTGCAGGACGCCGCTCAGCGACCTGCGCGCAGCGCCTCGGCCACCGTGGCGGCGAGGTCGACGGGCTCGACGGGGTCGGTCGTCGACTCCAGCTCGTCGAGGCTGAACCAGCGCGACTCCAGGATGTCGACCCGTTCGTCGTCGGTCCAGTCGTCGTCGACGACCTCGAAATGAGGCAGTCTCACGACGAAGAACTCGGCGTGCCCGTGCGTGTGGTCGGCGGCGTCCCAGGGCACCTCGAAGTCGTCGACCCTGACCACGGGGCCGACCTCGGCGACCACCTGGCCGGTCTCCTCGTGCAGCTCCCGGACCGCCGCCTCCTCGTGCGACTCCCCCGGGTCCACGCCGCCTCCCGGCGTGATCCAGCGGGCCGCGCCGCTCGTGTCGGGCGCCTTCGTCATCATGAGCAGCAGTCGATCGTGCTCGTCGAGGACGAGGAGGCGCGACGTCGGCCGGACGATCCGCTCGGTCACGAGGCGCCGCCTACGCGACGGGGACGAAGTCGGAGGTGTCGCCGACGAGGCGCGTGCGGTCGGCGGGCACCGGGTCGACCGCGGCCGAGGCGACCTCGGCGGCGAACTCGGCGACGTTGTAGAGCTTGCCGGCGCTCTCCTTGCGCGACGAGATGGCCCCGGGGTTCGAGCGCTCGAGCAGCGTCGCCGTGATGGTGCCCTCGATCATGTCGCCGGAGACCACGACGAACTCGACGCCGGCGGCCTCGAGCTGCGGCACCATCTCGAGCAGCGCGTCCTCCCCCGCACGCTTGCTGAGGGCCACGGGGAGGTACTCGGGCATCGTCTCGGTGGTGCGGATGAAGTGCGCCTGGTGGCTCGTCACGAAGACGACCCGCGAGCCCGGCTGCAGCAGGGGCAGCGCCGCGGTGAGGAGGGCGACCTGGGCGTCGCGGTTGAGCTTGAGCGCGTAGTCCTCGGCCATGCCGCTCTCCATGCCGCCGGAGGCGTTCATCACGAGGACGTCGAGGCCGCCGAGGCGCTCGGAGACCGTCGCGAACATCGCGTCGACGCTCTCCGGGTCGGTGAGGTCGGCGCCCACCGCGAAGGCGGTGCCGCCCGCGGCCTCGATCTTCTCGACGAGCTGCTGGGCGCGCTTCTCCTTGTTGCGGTAGTTCACGACGACCGACGCGCCGGCCTCGGCGAAGTAGCGCACCGTGTCGGCCCCGATGCCCCGGGACGAGCCGGTGACCAGGGCACGCGTGCCGGTGAGGGATCCTGCGGCGAGGGGGTTGGACACGGCGGGGGCTCCAGTCTGTGGGGCGGCACCGGCTCGGTCGCGGCGCCGGGGTGGCGGCTCGGGGTCGCCAGGCGACCCGTCCGAGCGTACCGCCCGACGGATGTCGGCGACGTGCGCTAGCGTCGAGGGAACGAAGGAGGCCGACGTGGACGTCGTCACCCAGTACGCGTGGATCATCTGGATCGCCCTGGTCCTGCTCTTCGTCGTGGTCGAGGTCACCACCCTCGAGCTGACCTTCCTCATGCTCGCGATCGGCAGCGTGGGCGGACTGCTCGCCGACCTCTTCGGCGCACCGTGGTGGCTGCAGGTCGTCGTGGCCGCCGTGCTCGCGGTGCTCCTCCTCTTCACCGTCCGCCCTCCCCTGCTCCGGGCCCTCGGCCGGGGCGGCGACCCGACCCCGAGCAACGTCGAGGCCCTCCTCGGCCTGCGCGGCACCGTCGTCGTCGCGCTCGGCCCCGACGCCGGGCAGGTCAAGCTCACCAACGGCGACACGTGGACGGCGCGCCTCCTGCCCACCGGCTCGGCGAAGGCGCCCGCCGGCGCCCTGCCCCCAGCCGTCCTCGACACCGGCAGCACCGTCGTCGTCACCGCCATCGAGGGGTCGACCGCCCTGGTCGTCCCCGCCTAGAAGGGACCCTGCATGGACTCCTCCGTCAGCGCCGGCACCATCGCGACGATCGTGGTCGTCGCGATCGTCGTCGTCCTCGTCCTGGTCGTGCTCTTCCGGGCCGTCCGCATCATCCCGCAGGCCAGCGCCGGCGTGGTGGAGAGGCTCGGCAAGTACCACAAGACCCTCCTCCCCGGGCTGAACCTCCTCGTGCCCTTCATCGACCGGGTCCGTCCCCTCATCGACATGCGCGAGCAGGTCGTCTCCTTCCCGCCGCAGCCGGTCATCACGGAGGACAACCTCGTCGTGTCGATCGACACGGTCGTCTACTTCCAGGTCACCGACGCCCGGGCCGCGACCTACGAGATCGCGAACTACCTCGGGGCGGTCGAGCAGCTCACGACGACCACGCTCCGCAACGTGGTCGGCGGCCTGAACCTCGAAGAGGCCCTGACGAGCCGCGACAACATCAACGGCCAGCTGCGCATCGTCCTCGACGAGGCGACCGGCAAGTGGGGCATCCGCGTCGGCCGCGTCGAGCTCAAGGCCATCGACCCGCCCGCCTCGATCCAGGACTCCATGGAGCAGCAGATGCGCGCCGAGCGGAGCCGCCGGGCCGCGATCCTGACCGCCGAGGGCACCAAGCAGTCGCAGATCCTCGAGGCCGAGGGCATGCGCCAGTCGGCCATCCTCCGCGCCGAGGGCGAGGCCAAGGCCCAGGTGCTCCGCGCCCAGGGCGAGGCGGAGGCCATCGACACCGTCTTCAACGCCATCCACCAGGGCGACCCCGACCCCAAGCTGCTCGCCTACCAGTACCTGCAGACCCTGCCGAAGCTGGCTGAGGGGTCGGCCAACAAGCTCTGGATCATCCCGAGCGAGCTGACCGAGGCGCTGTCGGGCATCGGCCAGGGCTTCTTCGCCCCGAAGAACCCGGACGCCCCCGGCTGGACGCCGAAGCCGACCACGAAGGTCTCGGAGATGTCGACCACCCCCGACCTCGCGACGACCGTCGACCTCGAGGCGGAGCCCGACCTCGGGTTCCCGACCGCGACCACGCCGGGCAGCACGAGCCGGTCAGAGACCGGCGCGACGGGCACCGGCTCGGGTTCGGGCACCGGCACGGCCGCGCCTGACGCCGTGACGCCCGACGAGGGCACCACGCCGCCGGCGGCCCCGGCCGCTCCGTAGTGGAGGCGGGCGGCGCTTCCGGCTGGTTCGGCCCGGCCGGGCCCCGGGTGCTCGCGCACCGCGGCCTCGCGGTCGACGCACCGGAGAACACGATGCTCGCGTTCGCCCGGGCCGTGGCGGCGGGTGCCGACTACGTCGAGACCGACGTGCACGCCACCCGCGACGACGTGGCCGTGGTCTGTCACGACGACGACCTCCGTCGCGTCGCCGGCCGGCCCGTGCGCGTCCGGGACCTCACCCTCGCCGAGCTGAGCCTGGTGCGCCTGCCCGACGACCAGGAGGTGCCGACGCTCGAGCAGGCCCTCGACGCGTTCCCGGAGACCCGCTTCAACATCGACGTCAAGGTGGCGGAGGCGGTCGACCCGACCGTGCGCGCGATCCGTCGAGTGGGTGCGCAGAGCCGGGTGCTGCTCACGTCCTTCGACCAGCGGATCCGTCGTCGCGTGGTGGACGCGCTGCCCGGCGTGGCGACCTCGGCGTCCTCCCCCGGCGTCGTGGGCGTGATGGCCGCCTCCCTCGTCCCGGTCACGGCCGTGCGGCACGCCCTGCTCCGGCGCGTCCTGCGCGGCTGCGGCGCCGTGCAGGTGCCGGAGAGCTGGGGGCGGCTGCGCGTCGTGACGGCGGCCCGCGTCGCCGACCTGGCGGCCGTGGGCGTCGAGACGCACGTCTGGACGGTCAACGACCCCGCCGTGATGCGCCGACTGCTCGCGCTCGGCGTGCACGGCATCGTCACCGATCGTGCCGACCTCGCCCTCGTCGAGGTCGGTCGGGGTGCTGCCGATCCTCTGTGAACAGACTGTGAATGTCTCTCACCTGAAACATCACGGCACGCTCTGACGTTAGAACGGGAGATCGCACCGCGAGAGGAGACCACACGCATGGCAGATCGCAGTTTGCGCGGGATGAGACTCGGTAGTCAGAGCCTCCAGAGCGAAGAGGGAGTCGAGTTCTCCCCCCGGAAGAAAGCCGTCTACCAGACGGAGGACGGCCAGACGTTCGACATGGTGTTCTCTGCTGAGGCAGAGGTGCCCGAGATCTGGCAGTC
This sequence comes from Frigoribacterium sp. CFBP 8754, assembly GCF_014841815.1. Taxonomy (NCBI): domain Bacteria; kingdom Bacillati; phylum Actinomycetota; class Actinomycetes; order Micrococcales; family Microbacteriaceae; genus Frigoribacterium; species Frigoribacterium sp. CFBP 8754. The sequence goes on along the minus strand of NZ_JACYUO010000001.1, from coordinate 1,187,620 downwards.
GCCGAAGAGCGGGCAGGAAGGCCGGCTGCTGTCGGCCGACGGCAAGCCCGTCGAGATCGAGGAGGGCGTCGTCAAGGTGCCCCGTACCCACTGGGACATGCTGCTCGAGCGCCGCTCACGCGACGAGCTCGAGGAGCTGCTGCAGGAGCGTCTGACGTTCCTCCGGGCCCGGCGCGGCCAGGAGAAGATCGGCGCGTGAAGATCGGGGCCTGAAGTTCGGCGCCCGACGATCGGCGCCTGACGCCGCTCCCCCACGACGCCCGGTCACCGTACGGTGGCCGGGCGTCGTCGTGCCCGGGGGCGGTCGGTGCCGGGATGGTCAGCGCCGGGCAGGGAGGTCGAACTGGCTCGGGTCGTCCAGCTCCTCGTCGAGCGAGCGCGGCCGACGGCCCGGGCGGAGGCGCGGGTCGGCCAGCTCGGGCCAGGCCGCGGTCTCGAGGGCGCGGCGTCGGCGCGACCGGCGACCACCGATCATGACCCGGGCGAGCACCAGGGCCGCCAGCCCGAGGAACGAGACGAACAGCTCGACGGCGCGGCTGGCCACGACGGCGGGCGTCGTGCCGGTGCCCAGGTCGACGGTGTGGACCATGGTGCCGGCGGTGAAGTCGGTGACGCCGGCCACGATCTGCCCGTCGGCGTCGATGACCCGGCTGGAGGCCACCGTGGAGACGCTGACCACGGGCCGGGCCGTCTCGAGGGCCCGCAGTCGCGTGATGGCCAGCTGCTGGGCGTTCTCGTCGGTGTCGCCGAAGTCGGCGTTGTTGGTCTGGGCGACGATCACCTGGGCGCCGTCGCGCATCATGTTCGTGATGAGCTGGTCGTCGACGATGTCGAAGCAGATCGAGATGCCGGCGACGAAGTCGCCGATCGGCATCGCCTCCGGGCGGGTGCCCGGCGTGTAGTCGCGAGCGATGAGGTCGATCAGGTCGGGGGCGAAGGGCCGCCAGAAGGAGCGGTCGGGCACGTACTCGCCGAAGGGGACGGGGTGCTTCTTGTCGTACTGGCCGGCGACCGCGCCGTCCTCCCAGAGGATCGACGAGTTCCAGGCCTCCTCGCCGTCGTCGGACTGGGTGATGACGCCGGAGAGGAGCGGGGCGTCGTAGCCGTCGCTGACGGCGTCGAAGACGTAGCGGCCGTAGGCGTCGCGGGTGGGGTCGCGGTCGCTGCCGCCCTCGGGCCACACGATGAGGTCGAGGTCGGAGCCGGCCGGCAGCCCCGACATGGCGAGCACCTGCGAGTTGAGCAGGTCGCCGGGTTCGCGCTCGTCGAAGTAGCCCGCGGGCCCGTTGCCCTGGACGCCGGCGATCGTGGCCGTGCCCGACGACGTCGTCGGCCACGCGGGGACGGCGAGGACGGCCGTGACGGCGACCGCGCCGGCGAGGACCCGCGTGGACGCCCGCACGTCGGCCCGGAGCGCCAGCTCGAGGACCGCCGCCACGAGCGCCACCATGAGGAACGAGAGACCGGAGATGCCGACCCACGCGACGAGCGGGCCGAAGGGGCTCTGCGACTGGCTGAGGGCCACGCGGCCCCAGGCGAACCCGCCGTAGGGCCAGTTGCCGGCGACGAACTCGCGCAGGGTCCAGAGGCCGGCGACGACCACCGGGAGGAGCACGGTCGTGCCGACGGCCCCGGGCCAGATGCGCGGCACCCAGCGGTACGCGAGCGTGACGAGCACCGCTCCCCCGGCGAAGAACAGGGCCTCGAGCGTCGACAGGGCCGCCCACGGCAGGGCCCCGAGGTAGAGGCTCGTCCACGAGATGTGGACGAGGTAGAACGAGAGCCCGGCGACGAGCCCGACCAGGAAGGCCGACCCGGCCCGTCGGCCGCGGAGGCTGACGAGCACCAGGCCGATGCCGACGAACGTGAGGGGCCACACGTCGCCGTCGGGGAAGCCGGCGTCGAGCACGACGCCCGACCCGGCCGCGACCACGAGGGCGAGCCAGAGCGGCAGACGGAGGGCGGTCACTCGGGTGGGCACCGTGCTATTCTAGGTGGCCGTCGCTGGGAGGCGCGGGTCGGCCCGGGCGCCCGGCCCCCGTGCCTCAGACGGCCGAGTACGAGACGATGCCGCGCCGCACGGCGTCGAGCGCCCGACGCGCCACGGGGCCCACCGGGAGGTCGGCCACGACGGAGAGCTGGTCGAGCAGGTCGATCGTCTGCTTCGTCCAGCGCACGAAGTCGCCGGCGGCGAGGTCGGCGTCCTCCAGCACGGAGTCGAGGCTCGCGCCCCGGGCCCAGCGGTGCATGGCCAGGGCCAGGCCGGGAGCCGGCGGCGTGCTGCCGGGCAGCCGGTGCTCCTGCTCGAGGTCGTCGAGCTCGGCCCAGAGCAGCTGTGTCGCGTCGAGGGCCTCGCGGTAGGCGCCCCGCGGCAGGAAGCGCTCTGAGAGCTGCCCCTCGTCGCGTCGCGGCTCGTAGACGAGGGTCGCGGCCATGGCGGCCATCGACGGCACGTCGAGCTGGTCCCAGAGCCGGAGCCGGAGGCACTCGGCAACGAGCAGGTCGCGGTCCCCGTAGATGCGGCGGAGCGTGCGGCCGGCCGGGGCGACGGCCACCTCGGCGGTGCGCCCGTCGCGCCCCGCGCCTCCTCGGCTGGCGGGCGTGGCCGAGGTGGAGGCCGCGGGCACGAGGTAGCCGCGGTCGAGCAGCACGTCGGTGACGCGGTCGAAGACCTTCGCGACCGCGCCGGTGCGGCTGCGGATCTGGGCCGAGAGCTGGTCGGTCTGCTTCTTCAGCTTGAACCAGCGCTCGGACCAGCGGGCGTGCTGCTCGCGCTCGGGGCAGGCGTGGCAGGGGTGCTGGCGCAGCTGCTTGCGCAGCTCGGTGAGCTTCCGCTGGCGCTTGTCGTGCTCGCCGCGCGACTGGGCCTCGGCGCGGGCCGCGCCCTGCTTCTCGAGGTCGCCGAGCTCACGCCGGAGCAGCGTGTACTCGCCGAAGTCGCCGAGGTGGCAGGTCATGCTGCGGGCGTAGCCGTCGAGGCTCTCCTGCTGCGTGCGCACCTTCCGCGCGAGGTCGACCACGGCGCGGTCCGCCTGGAACTGCGCGAACGAGGTCTCGAGGATCTCGCGCGTGCGCGACCGGCCGAACTGCTCGATCAGGTTGACGGCCATGTTGTACGTCGGCCGGAAGCTGGAGTTCATCGGGTACGTGCGGCGGGAGGCGAGGCTCGCGACCGCCTGGGGGTCGAGCCCCGGCTGCCACTGGATCAACGAGTGGCCCTCGACGTCGATGCCGCGGCGGCCGGCCCGGCCGGTGAGCTGCGTGTACTCCCCCGGCGTGATGGGCACGCGGGCCTCGCCGTTGAACTTCTCGAGCTTCTCGAGCACGACCGTGCGGGCGGGCATGTTGATGCCGAGCGCCAGGGTCTCCGTCGCGAAGACGACCTTGACGAGCTTCTTCTGGAAGAGCTCCTCGACGACCTCCTTGAACGCGGGCAGCAGGCCCGCGTGGTGGGCGGCGACCCCGCGCTCGAGCCCGTCGAGCCACTGCCAGTAGCCGAGCACGGCGAGGTCCTCGTCGCGGAGGGTGCGGCAGCGGGCCTCGACGATCTCGCGGATCTCGTCGCGCTGCTCGGCGGTCGTCAGGCGGATGCCGGAGCGCAGCACCTGCTTGACGGCCTGGTCGCAGCCGACCCGGCTGAACACGAAGAAGATGGCGGGCAGCAGGTTCTGGTCGTCGAGCATCTCGACGATCCGCCACCGGTCGAGGCGGCCGCCCTGGTGCGGGGTCGGCGGCACGACGTGGCCTCGGGGGCTGCGCCCCGACCAGCGGTCGCTCGTGCCGCGGCCCCGCCCGCCGGGCCCTCCGCCCCGCCGCGACATGGAGGTCGCCCGCAGGAGCTCCGGGTTGACCCGGTTGGTGGCGGCCTGCCCGCTCGAGTCGAAGAGGTCGAGGAACTTGCCCCCGACGAGCACGTGCTGGTCGAGCGGGACGGGACGGTCCTCGCTGACGATGACGTCCGTGCCGCCGCGGACGGTCTGCAGCCAGTCGCCGAACTCCTCCGCGTTCGACACGGTCGCGCTCAGCGACACCAGGCGGACGTCGAGGGGCAGGTGGATGATGACCTCCTCCCACACCGCGCCGCGGAACCGGTCGGCGAGGTAGTGCACCTCGTCGAGGACGACGTAGCGGAGGTCGTCGAGCATCTCCGAGCCCGCGTAGAGCATGTTGCGGAGCACCTCGGTCGTCATGACCACGATGCGCGCCCGCGAGTTGACGTTCGTGTCACCGGTCAGCAGCCCCACCTCGCCGGCGCCGTACTCGGCGACGAGCTCCTGGAACTTCTGGTTGCTCAGGGCCTTCATCGGCGCCGTGTAGAAGACCTTGTCGCGGGGGTGCTGCATGGCGAGGTGGATCGCGAACTCCGCGACCAGGGTCTTGCCGGCCCCGGTCGGCGCGGCCACGAGCACGCTGTTGCCCGCCTCGACGGAGGCGCAGGCGGCCTCCTGGAAGGGATCGAGCGCGAAGCCGAGACGGGAGCGGAACGACTGCAGCTGCGGCGACCGCACCCGGGTCTTCGAGGCGGCGAACCGTTCGGCGGGGCTGAGGTCGCTGCTGGTCATCTGGCTATCCTCCCGCGAGTTCGGCGTCGAGGGCCGCCACCTTCTTCGCCACCTGCCTGTCGTGCAGCCAGGCGACCCCGGCCGCGGCGAAGTAGAGCACCACCATCGGGATCGCGAGCAGGAACATCGAGAACACGTCGGCCGCCGGGGTCGCGATCGCGGTGAAGAGCGCGATGAGCAGGATGGCGACGCGCCAGCCCTTGATGATGCCCACGGCGGAGATGACGCCGACGAAGTTGAGCAGCACGAGGAAGACCGGCAGGACGAACGCGATGCCCACCGCGAGGATCAGCTTGAGGACGAAGTCGAAGTACTGCTTCGCGTCGATGATCGCCGCGTCCTCCGCCGCGACGAAGCCGGTGAGCGCCTCGACGATGTGCGGCAGGACGTAGTAGCCGCTGGCGCAGCCCAGGAGGAAGAGCGGGATGGCCGAGCCGATGAAGCTGACCGCGTAGACCTTCTCACGTCGGACGAGCGCGGGGACGATGAACGCCCAGACCTGGTAGAGCCAGACGGGGCTCGACAGGATGACGCCGACGGTGACCGCGATCTGCAGGCGCAGGTCGAAGCTGCCCGCGATGGTCGGGTAGTTGAGCGTCGCCTCGGTGCCCCGCGCGACCGCCATCTGCGTGATGGGCCCCCGGAGCACGTCGAGCACCCAGGACGAGAGCGCGAAGCCGGCGACGCTGGCGAGGATCAGCGCGAGGGCGGACCGGAACAGCCGCTTGCGGAGCTCGACGAGATGCGCGCCGAGCGACATCCGGCCGTCACGGGACCGCTGACGGGGAGCACCGCCGCCCTCGCTCGTGCCGGTGCTGGTGGTCGCGGCCACGCGCTAGAGCTTCGGCGGCAGATCGTCCCCGTGCACGGGGCGGGTGGTCGTCGAGGACGTCGACCGCGGTGCGTCGTCGACCGTCGGACGGCGGACGTCGTCGTCGGCCGTCTTCTTGTCGTCGCCGATCTCGTTCTTGAAGATGCGCATCGACTGGGCGATGCTCTTCGCGAGCCCGGGGAGCTTGGGCGCACCGAAGAGCAGCAGGATGATCGCCAGGATGATGATCAGGTGGAAGCCGGTGAGGTTGCCGAGCATGAGGTCCTCCTCGCGGGACGGATGAGTGGCAAGTGTACCGTGCCGTCCCTGGGCGGCCTCGGTCAGCCCGCGGCGGTTCCCTCGGCGTCGTACTCGGCCGCGGCACGACGTGCCCACTCCGCGACGGCCCTCCGCGCCTCCGGCGGTGCCACGACGCAGGCCCGCCCCGGCAGCCCGGCGACCAGGCGGGCCACCGTCCCGTGGTGCGACACCCGGAGCGAGAGGCGCGTGCGGCCCTCGTCCGCCCGCTCGACGTCGGTCGGCGACCAGTCGTCGAGCAGGGCGGCGGCTGCGTCGTCGATCTCGATCGTGACGACGACGTCGTCGGGAGAGCCCTCGAAGAGCGTGTCCGGGAGGGAGAGGTCGGAGGCGCGGTGCGTGATGGGCGCGTCGGTGAGCGCCGGTCGTGACATCCGGTCGACGCGGAAGGTGCGCAGCCCCTCGCGCACGTGGTCCCAGGCGCGGAGGTACCAGTCGGCGTCCAGGGACTCGACCCGCAGCGGGTCGACCCGTCGACGCTCGGCACGGCCGCGGACCCCGGCGTAGTCGAACTCCAGCTGGACCCCCGCCTCCACCGCACGGCCGACGACGGCGAGGGCCTCGTCCGACTCGCTCTCGGCGACGGCCACCTGGCTCGGCTCGCTCGACGCGCCCCGCGAGAGCTTCGCGGTCAGCGAGGCGACGGCGGCCCGGTCGGCGTGGTCGGGCAGGGACGACAGGTACTGGAGCCCGGCGATGAGCGCCGCCGCCTCGCGGGACGAGAACCGCGGCGACTCGTCGATGGCGACGAGGTTCGTCAGCACGATGACGTCGTTCTGCTCGAAGTCGTCCCACGCGATGTCGAAGAGGTCGCCGTGCTGGTACTGCGATGTCTCGCCCGGGATGCCGGAGACGGCGATGAGCTCGACCGCGCGCCGGATCTCCGCCGTGCTGACGGCGAAGTGCTCGGCCGCCTCGGCGACGCTCACGCGCTCGCGGTCGATCAGCCACGGGACGAGGGCGAGCAGGAAGGCCAGCTTGTCGGTCGCCTGCAGCGCGGGTCGGCGGTCGCTCACGATCGGGCCCCGGTCTCGATCGAGGAGCCCACGGGCCGTGCTCCGTCGTCGTCGTGGTCGGCGACGAGGCGTCGCAGGCGCTGCACGACCAGCTCGCGGAGGTTCGCGGGCTCGAGGACGGTGACCTCCGGGCCGAACGAGGAGAGCTCCTCGGCGAGGATGGACGCGTCGGAGTAGTGGACGGCCAGCACGTCGGCGCCCCGGGACTCCGTCCCCCGGCGCTTCGAGAGCCGGGTCTCGGCGTCCGACGCCTCGACCACGCGCACGAGCGCGGTGTTCGACCGGCGCAGCTCCTCCAGCCCCGCGAGGGCGGAGTCGGCGGTCGCGTCCGCCGGCCGCGGGAAGGAGCGGCCGGTGACCGTCACCGGGCCGACGATGCGCGAGAGGAGGAAGTTCTTCCGCGAGCCGGTGTCGGGCTCGATCGCCGGGACCATCCAGCGCCCCTGGTGCTGGACGAGCGCGAACGGCGCGACCTCGCGGCGGCGGGGCCGGGCCTCCCCCGGCTTCAGGTAGTCGAACCGCACGACGACCCCGCGGTCGAGGGCGGTGCGGAGCGGCTCGAAGGCGGCGTCGCGGGACCGGATGCGCGGCGCGTACTCGAGCTCGGGCACGGTGGCCGTCCCGCCCAGCGAGCGGAGCTTGAGGAGGGCCCGGCGGGACTCGCCCGAGAGCGTGCCCTCACGCCAGACCATGGCCGCCAGGGTCAGCAGGGCCGTCTCCTCCGGCGAGAACGAGATGTCGAGCGGCAGCTCGTAGCTGCCGCGCGGGATCCGGTAGCGGAGCAGCTGGTTGTTGCCGGAGGCCGCGGGGTCGTCGACGGTCTCGAGCGGGACCCCGAGCTCGCGGATGTCGTCCTTGTCGCGCTCGAACTGACGCTCGAGGGCGGCGTTGTCACCGGCCGAGGAGTACTTCTGCCGGTAGCCCTGGACGGTCGACAGGACCTCCGACTTGGTCAGCCCGGTGTCGGTGGCGAGCAGGGCCAGCACGAGGCTGAACAGGCGCTCTTCGACGGGGATCCGGGGGGCGCGGGCGGCGGGCACGCGATCGATCCTAGGCCACGGCCGAGGTCGGCGACCCGCCGTGCGGGGCACCGACCTCCGGGGCCGCGGACGGGCTCAGAGGGAGCCGAGCACGTCGAAGACGTACACGTAGCTGTCCGCGCCGCCGGCCTCGGCGGCCGGGATGACCGTCATGACCTGCGAGCCGACCTGCTGGCCGACGAGCGCGTCGCGGATCGAGGCCGGGAGGGCCGGGTCGCCGAGGTCGACGGTCGTGGCCGTGTCGCCGTTGTTCCAGGTGGAGGCCGAGACCGTCGAGGGGGTGGCCCAGGTGACGGCCGTGAACTGCACGACGGCGGTGTCGTCGGCGGTCAGCTCGTGGCCCGAGCCCTCGCGGACGAGGTGGGTCTCCTGCGCGGTCGGCGCGTCGGAGTCGGGGACGGAGATGCCGGGAGCGCCGCTCGGGGCGGTGACGACGGCCGGCAGGCCGCTCTCGCCGGGCACGGGGCGGCCGTCGGCCTTCGGCAGGAAGGCCTGCTTGACGTCGACGATCGCGACGTACGCGGCGTCGGGGTCGTCGGTCGGCTCGACGGCCGAGCCCTGGATCGAGGCGGAGAGCTCGGAGGCCTTGACGGCCACGACGACGCGGGAGCCGACGGTCGAGCACTCGAGCGCCGCCGCGAGCGGGGCGAGGGCCTGGCCGCCGACCGTGATCGGGTTGGCGGCGGTGCCGTCGTAGCCGCTGTCCTCCACCTCGCGCCCCGTGGCGCCGTCGTACAGCGTGTAGTCGATGATGACGGGCGAGCCGTCGACGAGACGCTCGCCGTCGCCCTCGATGAGGGTCGACACCTGGGTCTCGGTGGTGACGATGGGGCTCGGCACGTCGGCGTCGGGCTTCTCCCCGAACGAGCCCGTGGCCGTGACCACCGAGGCGGCGTCGCCCGTGGGCGGGCAGCCCGACGAGCCCGGTCCGGAGTCGCCGGCGCACGCGGTCAGGGAGGCCAGCAGGCCGACGGCGACGACGAGGGCGGGGATGGTGCGCACGGGGCCTCTTTCCATGGTGCGGCCGGGCCGCGGGTGCTTCGGGGGCGGCGGGGCCGCGAGGAGCGGCCGGGAGCCGCGGGATGCGTCGGACAGCTTACTGGGCGTCGCGCGAGGGGTCGGTCGCCTCGCTCGCCGGGGCTGCGGCCTCGGCGTCGGGCGCGCTGCCCGCGGCGACGGCCTCGGCGGCCCCGATCGCGGCGTCGGCGGCGGTGCGTGCCTGACGAGCCGTCTTGCGGAGCTTCTTGTCGCTGGCCGAGCGGTCGCCCAGGGCGCCGGGCGTCCAGGCCTCGACGTCGGCCTCGGAGTAGTCCGACTTCGACGGGCGGCGCTTGAGCTGCGGCAGCACCGCGCCGGGCGCGAGCCGACGAGCGGTGATGAGGAACCCGGTGTGGCCGATCATGCGGTGGTCGGGTCGCACGGCCAGGCCCTCGACGTGCCAGCCGCGCACGAGCGTCTCCGAGGCGTCGGGCTCGGTGAACGCCCCGGAGGCGCGGAGGGCCTCCGCGACCCGCGACAGCTGCGTGGCGGTGGCGACGTAGCAGATCACCAGGCCGCCTGGCTTCAGGGCCGCGGTGGTCGCCTCCACGCACTCCCACGGCGCGAGCATGTCGAGCACGACGCGGTCGACCGTCCCGTCGGGCATCACGTCGGGCAGGCTCTCGACGAGGTCGCCGACGGTCACCGACCAGTTCTCGGGCTCGGCGCCGAAGAAGCTCGTGACGTTCCCGAGCGCCACGTCGGCGAACTCCTGGCGGCGCTCGAACGAGGCGAGCCGGCCCTCCGGGCCGATCGCCCGCAGCAGCCACAGCGACAGGGCGCCGGAGCCCACGCCCGCCTCGACGACGGTCGCTCCGGGGAAGACGTCGGCGAAGGCGACGATCTGCGCGGCGTCCTTCGGGTAGACGATGGCCGCGCCCCGGGGCATCGACATCACGAAGTCGCTCAGCAGGGGCCGGAGGGCGAGGTACTCGTCGCCGGTGGTGCTCGCGACGACCGAGCCGTCGGGCAGGCCGACCATGTCGTCGTGGGCGATCATGCCCCGGTGCGTGTGGAACACGGCGCCGGGCGTCAGCACGACCGTGTTCATCTTGCCCTTGGGCCCGGTGAGCTGGACCTTGTCGCCCTCGAGGAACGGCCCGGACTGGCGGCGGGTGGCGGTCATGCGGTGCTGCTTTCGGTCGGTGCGCGCGCCCGGAGGGCGGGGGCGTCGAGGAGGCGCGGGGTGCGCCCCGGGGGTCAGGAGTCGGTCGTGCGCTGCTCGCGCAGGCGGCGCCCCGCGGCGTGCAGCTCGCGGAGGTCGGCGAGGGTGGTGCCGACCAGCGTGGTGCGGCGGACGTAGCCCGCGTCGTCGGCGAGGGGCGCGTGGTGCTCGACGCCGAGCGCGACGGCGCCGGCCGCGACGGCGGAGGCGAGGCCCGGGACGCTGTCCTCGACGGCGACGCAGTCGGCGACGTCGACGCCGAGCAGCTCCGCCCCCCGGAGGTAGGCCTCCGGGTGGGGCTTGGCGTGCTCCACGTCGTCGCCCGCGACCACGGCGTCGAAGGCGTCGAACTCGATGGCGTCGACCATGAAGAGCGCCATGCGGCGGATCGACATCGTGACGAGCGCGGTCGGCACGCCGGCGGCCCGCAGCTCGGCGAGGAGCTCCTTCGCGCCCGGGCGCCACGGGACGTGGACGGCGCAGCGCTCGAGGACCGCGGTCGTGAGGTGGTCGATGATGGCGTCCTCCGACATGTCGACGCCGTGCTGCTGCAGGACGCGCGACGAGTGCCAGAGGCCGGAGCCGATCAGCGTGTCGCCGTCGGCCTTCGTCCAGGTGCCGCCGAACGAGCCGACCAGGGCCACCTGGGACTCGAACCAGTAGGGCTCCGTGTCGACGAGGGTTCCGTCCATGTCCCAGAGGACGGCGGCAGGCAGGAGATCGGTCACGACGGAGGAGTCTACGGGAGGGGGCTCCCCCGGCGGGCGACCCGCGCCTCCTCGTGCTCGGTCTATCGTGGTCCGAGACGTCGAGGGCCTCTCCCCGACTCGGTGAGGACACGGTGACTGACACGTCTGACTTCGCGACGGGACGACTCCTGGTCGTCGCTTTCGAGGGCTGGAACGACGCCGGCGAGGCCGCCAGCGGCGTCGCCAGGAGCGTCATCGAGTCGCTGTCGCTCGAGGCGGTGGCCGAGCTCGACGGCGAGCGGTACATCGACTACCAGTTCAACCGGCCCCAGGTGGGGCTCGACGACGACGGCGGGCGCTCCCTCGTCTGGCCGCGCATCCAGCTGCACGCCACGCCGGACTCCTCGACGTCGCTCGCGGCGGCCCCGGTCGACGCCCCGGGCACCGAGGTCTTCGTGCTGCTCGGCGCCGAGCCGTCGCGCAGCTGGCGCAGCTTCGCGGCCGAGATCGTCGACCTGGTCGACGTGCACGACGTCACGTCGGTGGTCTTCCTCGGCGCCATGCTCGCCGACGTCCCGCACACGCGGCCCATCTCCGTCTTCGTGAGCAGCGACAACGACGACGTGCGCACGCGGCTCGGGCTGGAGCGCAGCAGCTACGAGGGCCCGGTGGGCATCCTCTCCGTGCTCGGCGACGCCCTCGAGCAGGCGGGCGTGCCGACGCTCGCCATCTGGGCCTCCGTGCCGCACTACGTGCACGCGTCGCCCTCGCCGAAGGCGACCCTCGCCCTCATCGAGAAGCTCGAGGAGGTCGCCGACGTGCAGGTGCCCCGGGGCGAGCTCGAGGCCGAGTCCGCCGCGTGGGAGCAGGGCATCGACGCTCTGGCCGCCGACGACGACGACATGGCCGGCTACATCGAGCAGCTCGAGCAGGCCCGCGACACCGTCGACTCCCCCGAGGCGAGCGGCGAGGCGATCGCGCAGGAGTTCGAGCGGTACCTGCGCCGACGCGACGGCAAGGCCGGCGACGGGCGCGACGGCCGCGACGACCCGCGGTTCCCGCCCGCGGTCTGAGCGAGGCCCCGGCGAGGCGGGGCCGTCAGCGCTTCTCGCCGGGGACGGCCACGCCGTTCTCGTAGGCGAAGACGACCGCCGCCGTCCGGTCGCGCAGCTCGAGCTTGCCGAGCACGTTCGAGACGTGCGTCTTGACGGTCGCCTCGCCGAGGTAGAGCGCCCGGGCGATCTCCGCGTTGGACTCGCCGACGGAGAGCCGGTCGAGCACCTCCCGCTCCCGCTCGGTGAGGAGGGCGAGGCGCGGGCTCGGGGCCGGCGGGCGGCGCTCCGGCCCCGCGAGGGCGCGCGCCACGACGTCGCGGGTCACCTCCGGGGCCAGCAGCGCGTCGCCGCGGTGCACGACGCCCACCGCGTCGATGAGCTCCTCGGGGCCCGAGGTCTTGAGCAGGAACCCGCTCGCCCCCGCCTGGAGCGCCCGGAAGAGGTAGTCGCCGTGCCCGAAGGTGGTGAGCACGAGCACGGCGGGTCCGTCGACGGGGCGCTCGGCGAGGATGCGCCGGGTGGCCTCGAGCCCGTCGAGGCGCGGCATCTCGATGTCCATCACGACGACGTCCGGCCGCGTCTCGCGGGCGACGTCGACCGCTTCGAGCCCGTCACGGGCCTCCCCGACGACCTCGAGTCCGTCGGCCGTGTCGAGGATGATGCGGAACCCGGCCCGGACGAGCTCCTGGTCGTCGACCAGGAGGACGCGGACGGGCTGCCGGGCCGTCACCGGGCGACCCCGGACGACCGGGGCGCGGGGCTCGCCGGCGTGGGCTCGCGGCCGGGCACCGCGCACGACGCGACCGGGAGGACCGCCCGGACGCGGTAGCCGCCGCGGGGCAGCGGCCCGACCTCGAGCTCGCCGCCGTGCAGGTCGACCCGTTCGCGCATCCCCCGGTGCCCCAGCCCGGTGCCCGTCACGCCCGTCGCGGACGTCGTCCCGGGCGACCCGCGGTCGCCGGAGCCCCGACCGTCGTCGACGACCTCGATCTCGACGGTGCGGTCGTGACGCCGGAGCCGGACGACCGCGACGGAGGCGGAGGCGTGCTTCAGCGTGTTGGTCAGGGCCTCCTGGGCGACGCGGTACACCGTCACCCCCGTGCTCTCGGGCACGTCGGCGACGTCGCCCTCCACGCCCCAGCGGACGTCGAGCCCGAGCCGACGGGTGTCGTCCACGAGCTGCGGGAGGTCGGCGAGGCCCGCCGGGGCGGCGCAGCTGCCGTCGCGGGTGCGGAGCACGCGGAGCAGTCGCTCCAGCTCCTCGACGGTCGTGCGCGCCGTGGCCTCGACGGCGCTGAGGGCACCGCGGGCCACGTCGGGCCGGTCGAGGGCGCGACGCGCGGCGCCCGCCTGGATGCCGATCACGGCGACGTTGTGGGCCACGACGTCGTGCAGCTCGCGCGCGATGCGGGAGCGCTCCTCGTCGATGGCCTGGTCGGCGACGACCTCCTGCGCCGCCCGGAGGTCGACGCCCGCCCGCTCGAGGGCGTGGAGGCGCGCGGCCGAGACGCGGGAGGAGCGGCCGACCAGGACGGCCCCCGCGAAGAAGAGCGCCGTGAACACCACGGAGTAGACGACGGAGGCGGTCAGCGGGCCGACGGGCACGCCCTCGACCTCCCCCGCCCGCCGGGCGAGGCCGACGACCAGCAGGGCGAAGAGCGCGGCCGAGACGACGACGCTCGTCACGAGCGCCCGACGGCGGGAGGCGGCCCAGGCGTTGGCGGTGGAGATGACGAGGAAGAGGGCGAGGGCCGGGGCCAGGTCGTCCGGGTAGCCCCGGAGCGAGGCGCCCACCACGACGGCGGCCACCACGACCATGGCGACCAGGGGGCGTCGACGTCGCAGGGCCACCGGGGCGCACAGGGCGACCAGCCAGGCGAAGGTCTCGGCGGGGGCCGTGCTCGCGGTCGGCTCGCCGTCCACGACGACGAGGGCGAGCACCGCGGTGAGCGCCCCGAGGGCCAGGAGGCCGAGGGCGACGAGGGCGTCGACCCGGGCGTCGCGGCGCGTGAGGCGACGCCTCGGGCGATCGACGCTCCCGGGGTCCTGGGGAGGCGGCACGACGAAGGACATCCCCGTCAGTATGTCAGACGGTCATGTGTCGCGAGGTTCCGTCACCGCCCGCGCGGGCCGCGGCCGGGTCAGCGGCGCAGGTCGACGCCGAGGAGGGCCTGCACCGCGTCCAGGTCGACCGCGGTGGCGGTGCTGCCGGAGGCGACCCGGGCGTCGACCGCCGCGAGGGCGGAGGGCGTGTCGAGGTCGTCGGCCAGCGCGTGGCGGAGCGCGGCCAGGAGCGGCGTCGGCTCGTCGTCGGCGGCCGCGTCGTCGGCCGCCGAGGCCCAGCGGGCCCAGCGGTCGAGCCGGGCCTCGGCTGCCTCGAGGTCGGCGTCGAACCACTCCCAGTCGGACCGGTAGTGGTGGCCCGCGACGGCCAGCCGCACGGCGCGGGCGTCGTGGCCGGCCGCGACGAGCTCGCTCACCTTGACGAGGTTGCCGAGCGACTTGCTCATCTTCTCGCCCTGGTAGGCGACCATCCCGGTGTGCGCCCACAGGTCGGCGTACGGCTCGCCCGTCATCGCCGTCCCGTGCGCCGCGCTCATCTCGTGGTGCGGGAACACGAGGTCGCTGCCGCCGCCGTTGACGGAGATCGGAGCGGCCAGGTGGGCCTGCGCGATGACGGTGCACTCGATGTGCCAGCCCGGGCGGCCGGCGGAGAGCGCGGACGGCCAGGAGGGCTCGCCGTCCCGCGCCGCCCTCCAGAGGAGCGGATCGAGCGGGTCCCGCTTGCCGGGGCGGTCGGGGTCGCCGCCGCGCTCCGCGGAGAAGCGGGTCATGGTCTCGAGGTCGTACCGGCTCTCGAGCCCCAGGTGCCAGCTCGTCGACCGCTCGGCGGCCCGGACGTCGAAGTAGACGTCGTCGCCCTCGGTCGAGCCGGGCGTGTCGACCCGGTAGGCGAGCCCGAGGTCGAGGAGGCGCGCCGCGGCCCGGGCCACGTCCGAGACGACGTCGGTGACGGCCACGTAGTGGTCGGGCGGGAGCACCTGCAGGTGCTGCATGTCGCTGCGGAAGAGGTCGGTCTGCGAGGCGGCCAGGTCGCGCCAGTCGACGCCGGTCGCGGCCGCCCGCTCGAGCAGCGGGTCGTCGACGTCGGTCGTGTTCTGCGCGTAGGTGACGGCGACCCCGGCGTCGAGCCAGATCCGCACGAGGGTGTCGAAGGCGAGGTACGTCGACGCGTGGCCGAGGTGGGTGGCGTCGTAGGGCGTGATGCCGCAGACGTAGAGGGAGGCCGCGCCGTCGACGACGCGGGTCGGGCGGCGCTCGGCCGTCGCGGTGTCGTGCAGGACGGGGAGGGGCGCCGAGCCGGGCAGTGCCGGGACCGTCGGCCGCGTCCAGGCCCTCACGCGGCCACCACGCCCGTGCCGAGCAGGACGAGCAGGACGACGCCGAGCACGATGCGGTACGCGACGAAGGGCAGGAAGCTGCGCTTCGAGATGTAGTTCATGAAGAACGCGATCACCACGAAGCCGACCACGAAGGCGACGACCGTCGCGGCGAGGGTCTCGCCGAGCGAGTACGGACCGGGGTCGCTGAAGCTCTGGACGAGCTCGAAGAGGCCGCTGCCGAACACCGCGGGGACGGCGAGCAGGAACGAGAACCGGGCGGCCGCCGGTCGCGAGTAGCCGAGGGCGAGCGCGGTCGTCGTCGTGGCGCCCGAGCGGGACACCCCGGGGAACAGCGCGAGCACCTGGGCGACCCCGACCGCGATGCCGTGGCCGTAGCTCATCTGCTCGAAGGAGCGCTCCTTGCGCCCGAGGCGGTCGGCGAGCCCGAGCAGCAGGCCGAAGACGATCAGCACCACGGCGACGATCCAGAGCGACCGGAAGACCGTGCGGATGTACTCCTGGGCGAGGTAGCCGACCAGCACGATCGGGACCGTGCCGATGATGACCAGCCAGCCCATGCGCACGTCGGGGTCGGCCTTCGGGATCTTGCCCGTGACTCCCTGGAACCACTTGGTGAGGATGCGCGTGATGTCACGCCAGAAGTAGATGACGACGGCCAGCTCGGTGCCCAGCTGCGTGATCGCGGTGAACGTCGCGCCGGGGTCGAAGTCGGCGGCCGAGCCGGGCTCGGAGAAGAACAGGCCGACGAGCCGCAGGTGGGCGCTCGACGAGACGGGGAGGAACTCCGTGAGGCCCTGGACGAGGCCGAGCAGGAGTGCCTGGAGGAGATGCTCCACGCGGGGGCCCTTCTGGTGCGGGGGTGCTAGTACGTCGCCAGCAGGTCCCGGAGGACGCGACTCCCGAAGGATAGTGCGTCGAGCGGCACCCTCTCGTCGACGCCGTGGAACATGGCGGGGAAGTCCATCCCCTCGTCGAGCCGCAGCGGCGCGAAGCCGTAGCCCGCGATGCCAAGCAGGCTGAGGGCCTTGTTGTCGGTGCCGCCGGAGAGCAGGTAGGGCAGCACGGGGGCCCCGGGGTCGTGCCGCTCGAGCGTGCCCGTGATCGCCTCGACGAGGGGTCCCGAGAAGGGGGTCTCGAGGCCGATGTCGGTGTGCATCGTCTCGATCTCGACGTCGTCGCCGATCAGCGCGCGGACCTCGGCCAGCACGGCCTCCTCCTGGCCGGGCATGCAGCGGATGTCGACCAGCGCCTCCGCCGTGTCGGGCACCACGTTGTGCTTGTAGCCCGCGGTGAGCATCGTGGGGTTCGAGGTCGTCCGCAGCGACCCGCGGATGAAGCCGGCCGCCGTCCCGGTGTGCAGCACGAGCTCGTCGGGCGACGTCTGCTCGAGGTCGACGTCGAGGATGCGCGCCACCTCGGAGAGGAGCGCCGTGGTCGTGTCGGTGAGGGCGATGGGCCACTGCTGCCGGCCGAGCACCGCGACGGCCTCGGCCAGCCGCGTCACGGCGTTCGCGACGATCATCTGCGACCCGTGGCCGGCCGTGCCCCGGGTTCGGAGCTTGATCCAGATCAGGGCCTTCTCGCCTGTCTGCAGCAGGTACGAGCGCCGGCCGTCGATGAAGGTGGAGTACCCGCCGACCTCGCTGATCGCCTCCGTGGCGCCCTCGAAGACCTCGGGGTGCTCGGTCACCAGGAAGTGCGAGCCGAGGACTCCCCCGGCCTCTTCGTCGGCCAGGAACCCGACGACGAGGTCGCGGGCGGGTCGCTCACCGGCCCGGATGATGTCGCCGAGCGACGACAGCATCATGGCGTCCATGTTCTTCATGTCGACGGCGCCGCGGCCCCAGAGCATGCCGTCGCGGACGACGCCCGCGAACGGGTCGACCGACCAGTTCGCCGGGTCGGCGGGCACGACGTCGAGGTGCCCGTGCACGACGAGCCCCGGCTTGGAGCGGTCGGCCCCCTCGACCCGGGCGAGGACGCTCACGCGGCCGGGCTCGGACTCGAACACGAGCGGCTCCAGGTCGAGCGCCCGGAGCGCGTCGGCCACGTACTCGGCGGCGTCCGCCTCGCCGTTCGACCGACCGCCCCCGTAGTTCGACGTGTCGAACCGGATCAGGTCGCGCGCGATGGTCGCCGTCTCGTCGAGCTCGACCTCGCGGTCGGTCGTGGCGGGCTCGGACTGAGGGGTCGTCGTCATGCCGACCACGCTACCCGGAGCCCCCCTCCTGCCCGTGGTCATCGAGGCCCTCGGAGCCGTGCTAATGTTTCGTGGTCGGCTTCGGCAGGCATCATCCAGTCCGGGTGGCGGAAATGGCAGACGCGCTAGCTTGAGGTGCTAGTGCCCGTATAGGGCGTGGGGGTTCAAGTCCCCCCTCGGACACCGATCCTCGGATCGACACACTGGTTGAGACAGTGCAGCACCACGGCAAGGGCCCCGCTCCGGCGGGGCCCTTCGTCGTTCCCGGCCGTGCCTTCGCCTGCCGTGTCGTTCCCGGCGGTGGCGTCGTGGGCGTCGTGGGCGGCGTCGGTCCTCGTCGTCCGGTTCCCGACCCCCCGCGCGGTCTACTGTCGCAGTCGACCGGACAGAGAGAGGGAACACGATGGAGTACACACGTCTCGGATCGAGCGGGCTGCAGGTCTCGGCCGTCGTCCTCGGCTGCATGAGCTACGGCGTCCCGGAGCGCGGCGCCCACCCGTGGAGCCTCCCCGAGGAGGAGTCCCGCCCGTTCATCCAGCGGGCGCTCGAGCAGGGCGTGACCACCTTCGACACCGCCGACGTCTACTCCGACGGCACGAGCGAGGAGATCGTCGGGCGCGCCCTCGCCGACTTCGCCCGCCGCGACGAGGTCGTCATCGCCACGAAGGTCTTCAACCGCATGCGCCCCGGCCCGAACGGCGCGGGGCTCTCGCGGGCCCACGTGATGAGCGCGATCGACGACAGCCTCCGCCGCCTCGGGACGGACCACGTCGACCTCTACCAGATCCACCGCTGGGACCCGGAGACCCCGATCGAGGAGACGATGGAGGCCCTGCACGACGTCGTCAAGTCGGGCAAGGCCCGCTACGTCGGCGCCTCGAGCATGTGGGCGTGGCAGTTCGCCAAGGCGCAGCACACGGCCGACCTCGGCGGCTGGACGCGCTTCGTCTCCATGCAGGACCAGTACAGCCTCGTCCAGCGCGAGGAGGAGCGCGAGATGCACCCCCTCTGCCTCGACCAGGGCGTCGGGGTGATCCCCTGGTCGCCGCTGGCGCGGGGCAAGCTCACCCGGGACTGGGACGACACCACGGCCCGCACCGAGACCGACCAGTTCGGCGGCACCCTCTACCGCCAGCGAGAGGACGCCGACCGCCAGGTCGCCGCGGCCGTCGCGACGGTGGCGGAGGCGCGGGGCGTCTCCCGCGCACAGGTGGCCCTCGCCTGGGTCCGCCAGCAGGAGGTCGTCACCGCGCCCATCGTCGGCGCCACGAAGATGCAGCACCTCGACGACGCCGTCGCCTCGGTCGACCTGTGGCTGACCGACGACGAGCTCGACGCCCTCGAGTCGCCGTACGTCACGAGGGAGAACGAGGGCTTCTGACCCGCGCCGCCCCCACACGTCTAGTGTGAGCCGCACGCGGGCGACGACGCTCCGCGACCTGACAGAACGGAGGGCGCCAGCATGGGCACCGAGCACCACGGCAACGAGTCCGACCACCAGCACGAGGACCACGTCCACACCGAGCACGTCGAGACGACGAGCACCGACGTCACGAGCGAGCAGGACGGCTCGTACGTCGACAGCGACATCCCCGCCGACGGCGGCGAGACCACCGGACCGCACGACGGCGAGGCCGACGGTTCGTACACCGACTCGGACATCCCGGCCGACCGCTGACGGTCCCCGGGGCGACGACCCGCGACTCCCCCGGGAGGGCGGGTCGTCGCCGCGTGTCTCTAGTACGGTCGACCCAGGGAGGAACACAACCATGACACAGCGAATCATCATCCTCGGCGGCGGCGCCGCCGGGCTCACCACGGCACTCGAGCTCCAGAAGCGCCAGCCGCCGCAGAGCGCCAGCATCACGCTGGTCGACCAGTCTCCGTACTACACGTACCAGCCCTTCCTGCCTGAGGTGGCCGGGGGCCACATCGCGCCGCGCGACGTCACCGTGCCGCTCCGCAAGGCGCTGAAGAAGACCAAGGTCGTCGAGGCCGCCGTGACGGCGCTCGACGCGAACTCGAAGACCATCACGGTCACGACCGCCGACGGCGTGGCCTCCGAGCTGCCCTACGACCAGCTCGTCGTCGCCCTCGGCGCCGTCACGCGCACCTTCCCCACGCCCGGCCTCGCCGAGAACGGCGTCGGCTTCAAGAGCGTGGAGGAGGCCCAGTACGTCCGTGACCGCGTCCTCGGCAACATCGCCGAGGCGGCCTCCGTCCAGGACGCCGCGACCCGGCGCAAGCTGCTCACCGTCGTCTTCGTCGGCGGCGGCTACACCGGCGTCGAGGCCATGGCGGAGCTCGACGACGCGGCCAAGGCCGCCGTCGACGAGTACCCGACCCTGTCGCGCGACGAGCTCCGCTTCGTGCTCGTCGAGGCCCTCGACCGCGTCGCCCCCGAGGTCGGCCCCGAGCTCTCGAAGTGGACCCTCGGCCACCTGCGCGGCCGCGGGATCGACATCCGCCTCGGCACCACGATGCCCTCGTGCATCGACGGCGACGTCGTCCTCAGCGACGGCGAGACCATCCCCGCCGGCACGATCGTCTGGACGGCCGGCGTCAAGCCGAACCCCGTCGTCGCCGACCTCGGCCTGCCCCTCGGCCCGAAGGGCCACGTCGACGTCAAGGCGACCCTCCAGGTGCAGACCGACGACGGCCAGGTGCTCGACGGCATCTGGGCGCTCGGCGACGTCGCGCAGGTGCCCGACCTCCTCGCGGAGAAGCAGCCCGCGTTCTACCCGCCGAACGCGCAGAACGCCGTCCGCCAGGCCGTGACCGTGGCCGACAACGTGATCGCCGCCCTCTCGGGCGCCCCGCTCGCGGAGTACCGCCACGCGTCGGTCGGGACCGTCGCGAGCTACGGCATCGGCAAGGGCGCGGGCGTGCTCAAGGGCGTCAAGGTCAAGAACGTCGCGGCGTGGCTCGCCCACCGCGGCTACCACCTGTACGCGATGCCGACCGTCAACCGCAAGTGGCGCATCCTCACCGGCTGGGTGACCAACTTCGTCGGCGGGCGCGACCAGACGCCGCTGGTCGGCCTCGCCGACCCGCGCGCCGGGTTCCTCAAGGTGACCCCGGTCGTGGCGCCGAAGGGCGACGACGCGGGGGCGGGCTCGGCGAAGGCCAGCCCCGCGAAGGCCGCTCCGGCGAAGTAGCCGGGTCGCCCGCGGGCGACGAGGCAGACGACGGAGGCGCGTCCCGGGTGACCGGGGCGCGCCTCCGTCGTCGTGTCGGTCAGGCCAGGGCGGGGCGTGGCTCGCGCGGGATGCGGACGGCGGCCAGCGAGGCCGCCGCCAGCAGGAGCGCCGCGACGCCGAACGCGACGGGGAACGACGCCACGTCGACGAGCAGGCCCGCCACCAGGGGCCCGGCGATGGCCCCGACGTCGGAGCACATCGAGAAGATCGCCACCGGCCGGCCGCCGCGGGCGCCCGCGGCGTCGCCGACGAGGGCCGCCGGAGCCGTGCCCATGAAGGCCGTCGCCACGCCGTAGACCGCGAGGAGGGCGCCGAGCACGACGACGTGCGAGGCGAACGGCACCGCGGCGAGGCTGACGGCGGCGACCGCGAAGGAGCCGATCACGGCGGGGCGTCGCCCGACGGTGTCGACGAAGCGCGAGGCCGGCGCGAGCGCGACCGTCTGGGCGACGGCCGCGACGGCGAAGAGGACGCCCGTCCAGGCCGTCGGCCCGCGCAGCACCTCGACGACGAGCACGGGCACCAGGGCGCTCCGGACCCCGAGCGACGACCAGCCCTGGGCGAAGTTCGCGACGCAGGCGGCGCGGAACCGCACGTCGGCCAGCACGTCGCGCAGCGGGGTCGGCGGCTCCGCCTTCTCCGCGGCCCCGCCGCGCGGCACCGGCTTGAGCAGCACGACGCCGATCAGCCCCGCCACGGCGAGCGTCGCCGCGTAGAAGAAGAACGGGGCCGTGAGCGAGATCGTGGAGAGCACGCCGCCGATGGCCGGCCCGGCCATGCCCCCGACGAGGAAGCCGCCCTGGTAGAAGCCCACGGCGCGGGCCCGTCGGGTCGGCGGGGTCGACGCGAGCAGGAGGGTCATGGCGGAGATCGTGAACATCGCGGAGCCGATGCCGCCCAGGCCGCGCATCAGCAGGAGCTGGGGGTAGTCGGTGGCGAGGCCCGCGAGGGCGCTCGACAGGGCGACGATGCCGATGCCCACGCTGAGCACCACCCGCTCGCCGGCGAGGTCGAGCAGTCGGCCGACGAAGGGGCTCGCGACGAGGCGCATCAGGGCGAAGGCCGAGAGCACGGCGCCGACGAGCACGTGGTCGACGCCGAAGCTCTGCGCGTAGACGGGCAGCACCGGCACGACCACGCCGAAGCCGACCATGACGAAGAAGGCGATGACCCCGAGCACGACCACGTCGCGCCCGAGCCGCGGGCGGACCGTCGGCGTCGACTCGGCGGCGGCGGAGGCGTCGGCGGCGGTGCCCCGGGCCTCCGCCGGGTCGGAGGCGGCGGCGGGGTCGGTGGGGCGGGGCACGACTCCAGGGTACGGCCGGAGTGTGACGCCGTGTGTCGCGAGGGAGGCGGCCGCGGCCGTCGTCGACCACCATCGAGCCATGACTCGACGCATCCGGTTCAACGCCTTCGACATGAACTGCGTGGGGCACCAGTCCCCCGGGCTCTGGCGCCACCCTGACGACCGCTCGCCCGACTACACGAAGCTCAGCTACTGGACCTCCCTGGCGCGCCTCCTCGAGCGTGGCCGGTTCGACGGGCTGTTCATCGCCGACGTGCTCGGCACGTACGACGTCTACGGCGGGAACCACGACGCGGCCCTCCGCAACGGCACCCAGACGCCGGTGGGCGACCCGATCCTCCTCGTGTCGGCCATGGCCGCCGCGACGGAGCACCTGGGCTTCGGCATCACCGCCGGCACGGCCTACGAGCACCCGTACCCCTTCGCGCGCCGCATGTCGACGCTCGACCACCTCACCGAGGGCCGCGTCGGGTGGAACGTCGTGACCGGCTACCTGCCGAGCGCCGCCCGCAACATGGGCGCCGACGACCAGCTCGACCACGACACGCGCTACGACCAGGCCGACGAGTACCTCGAGGTGCTCTACAAGCTCTGGGAGGGCTCGTGGGAGGACGACGCCGTCGTCCGCGACCGCGAGACCGGCGTGTTCACCGACCCGAGCAAGGTGCACGACATCGGGCACGAGGGGACGTACTACAAGGTGCCCGGCATCCACGTCGCCGAGCCGAGCCCGCAGCGCACGCCGGTCATCTACCAGGCCGGCGCGTCACCCCGGGGCATCGCCTTCGCGGCGGGCAACGCCGAGTCGATCTTCGTCGCGGCGCCGACGAAGGAGCGCCTCGCCGCGACCGTGACGAAGCTCCGCGACGCCCTCGAGGCGGCCGGGCGCGACCGGTACTCGGCGCGCATCTACACGCTGCTCACGATCATCACGGACGCGACGCCGGAGGCCGCGCGGGCGAAGCACGAGGAGTACCGCCGGTACGCCTCGCACGAGGGCGCCCTGACGCTGATGTCGGGCTGGATGGGCGTCGACCTGTCGAGCTACTCCCTGGACGACCCGGTCGGCGACGTCGAGAGCAACGCCATCCAGTCGGCGCTCGCGAACTTCCAGGCCCAGGAGGGCGACACCGGCAAGGAGTGGACGATCCGCGACATCGCCGAGGCGGCGGGCATCGGCGGGCTCGGGCCCCGCATCGTGGGGTCGGGCGAGGAGATCGCGGACCAGCTGCAGGAGTGGGTCGCC
This sequence comes from Frigoribacterium sp. CFBP 8754, assembly GCF_014841815.1. Lineage (NCBI taxonomy): Bacteria > Bacillati > Actinomycetota > Actinomycetes > Micrococcales > Microbacteriaceae > Frigoribacterium > Frigoribacterium sp. CFBP 8754. The sequence goes on along the minus strand of NZ_JACYUO010000001.1, from coordinate 1,164,570 downwards.
GAGACCGACGTCGACGGGTTCAACCTCGCCTACGCGATCACGCCGGGCACCTTCGAGGACATCGTCGAGCACGTCGTCCCCGTGCTCCAGGCGAGGGGCGTCTACCCGACCGAGTACGAGCCGGGCACCCTCCGCCAGAAGCTCTTCGGCCGGGGCGACCGGCTGCCCGCGGAGCACCACGGGTCGCGCTACAAGGTGGGGTCGCGAGCCGCCGCGGAGTGAGGCAGGGGCCCTCGGGAGGCGCGGTGCGGGACGTCCTGCACCGCGCCTCCGGCGTTGTCCCCCACATCGTTACACTCCGGTCGCCGCCCCTCCGGCCCACCCCCTCCTGACCGGGGCTTCTCCGACACTCGTTCGGTAACGACGACGCCGTCCGCACCCCGTCGGCGGCGCCCGTCACCGTGACAGCGACGGGCGTCGTGGTTATGGTCGTAGTTGTCCGCCCGGCTCAGCCGGGCGTTCGTGTGAACGGGACGACTACTGGTGACGAGGGGCGAGACGACATGGCGTGGGACTACGTGAGCGACAGGTGGGACCAGATCTGGTTCGCCTCCTGGCAGCACCTCTCGCTCGTGGTGCAGTGCCTCCTGCTCGCCGTGGTGATCGCCGTGACGGTGGCCGCCCTCGTGCACCGCGTGCCGTGGCTGCGCGGCCTCGCCAACGGCGTCTCGGCGGTCGGCCTCACGCTGCCCTCGTTCGCGGTCGTCGGCCTGCTCATCGCCCCGGTCGGCTTCGGCGTCCTGCCGACCGTCATCGTCGTGACGTTCTTCGCGACGCTGCCGATCCTCCGGAACGCCGTCGTGGGCCTCACCGAGGTCGACGACGCGATCGTGGAGTCGGCGCGCGGCATCGGCATGGGCCGGTTCCGCACGCTCGTCCAGGTGCAGCTGCCCCTGGCCTGGCCGATCATCCTCACCGGCGTGCGCGTCAGCGCCCAGATGGTGATGGGCATCGCGGCCGTGGCGGCGTACGCCCTCGGCCCCGGCCTCGGCGGCTTCATCTTCTCCGGGCTCTCCCGGCTCGGCGGCGCGAACGCGCTCGCCTCCGTGGTCACCGGGGTGGTGGGCGTCGTCGTCCTCGCCCTCGTGCTCGACCTCCTCCTCGTCGGCCTCGGCCGCCTGACCATCCCGAGAGGCATCCGTGTCCAGAACTGACTCCCCCACCGCCGCGACCGCCGACTCCGGCGTCTCCGGCCGCAGCATCCTCCTCGACACCGTCACGAAGCGCTACCCGGGGCAGTCCGCCCCCGCGGTCGACGGCATCACGCTCGAGATCCCGGCCGGCAAGATCGTCATGCTCGTCGGCCCGTCGGGCTGCGGCAAGACGACGACGCTGAAGATGATCAACCGCCTCATCGAGCCGACCGAGGGCCGCATCATCCTCGGCGACGACGACGTGACGAGCATCGACGGCGACGAGCTGCGCCGGCGCATCGGCTACGTGATCCAGGCCGGCGGGCTCTTCCCGCACATGACGGTCGCGGCCAACATCGCCATCGTGCCGAAGATGCTGGGCTGGAGCAGGGAGCGCGTGGCCGCGCGCGTCGACGAGCTGCTCGAGCTCGTGTCGCTCGACCCCGACACCTACCGCGACCGCTACCCGAAGGAGCTCTCCGGCGGCCAGCAGCAGCGCGTCGGCGTGGCCCGTGCCCTCGCGGCCGACCCGCCCGTGCTGCTCATGGACGAGCCCTTCGGCGCGGTCGACCCGATCACGCGGCAGCGCCTCCAGGACGAGCTGCTGCGGATCCAGGAGGAGCTGCAGAAGACCATCGTCATCGTCACGCACGACTTCGACGAGGCCGTGAAGCTCGGCGACTGGATCGTGATCTTCTCCGAGGGCGCCCACATCGTGCAGTACGACACCCCCGAGCGGATCCTCGCCGAGCCCGCGAACGAGTTCGTCGAGAACTTCATCGGCTCCGGGGCGGGTCTCAAGCAGCTGACCCTCGCCCGCGTGGGCGACGTCGACCTGGCGGAGGCGGTGGTCGCGCGCCCCGGGGAGCCCGGTGTCGAGGTCGTCGCCCGCGTCGAGGCCGCCGGGCACGCGCACGCCGTCGTCGTCGACGAGCGCGACCGGCCCGTGAGCTGGCCCTCCCTGAGGCAGCTGCGGCGGGTCGACGTCGTCCCGGCGACGCCCGACGCCGACCTGCCCGTGGTCGGCAGCGGCGCCACCCTCAACGACGCGCTCGACACGATGCTCGTCTCGAGCGCGGGGGCGGCCCTCGTCACCGGTCGTCGTGACGCGTTCGTCGGCGTCATCACCGTGGAGGTCGTCATGGACGCCATCACCCGGGCCAGGAAGGCCGCGGCGATCGCCGCGACCGACGCGCCCGTCGGCACGAACACCGGGCCGCTCTCCGTCCTCCCCGAGCCGGTCGCCGGGGGCACCGGCAGCGGCAGGGGCTCGGCCGGGTCGGAGACCGACGTGGCCGCCCCGCGGGACGTCGCGTGAGCGCCGCCGTGGAGCCCGCCGTCGCCGCGGCGGCCCGGCCGGAGCGACGTCGCCCCGCCCGCCCGGGGCTGCTGGGCCTCGTCGTCCAGCCGGTCGCCGTGCTGGCCGCCCTCGCGGCCTTCGTCGTGTGGCTCACGACCGCCGACCTCACCACGGCGGAGCGCACGACGCTGAACCCCTCTGACCTCCTCGGCTACACCGGCGAGCACCTGGCGCTGACGTTCGTCTCGGCCGTGATCGTGCTCGTCATCGCCGTCCCCCTCGGCGTCGTGCTGACCCGCGGGCCGTTCCGCCGGGTCTCCGGCCCGATCCTGGCCGTCGCGAACTTCGGCCAGGCCGCGCCCGCCATCGGCCTCGTCGTGCTCCTGGCGTTCTGGCTGGGCTTCTCGTTCTGGGCCGCCGTGGTCGCGCTCGTCCTGTACGCGATGCTCCCCGTGCTCCGCAACACGATGATCGGGCTGCAGAGCGTCGACGGTCGTCTGGTCGAGGCGGGCCGCGGCATGGGCATGTCGTCGCTCGCCGTGCTCTTCCGGGTCGAGCTGCCCCTGGCCGTCCCGGTCATGCTCTCGGGCATCCGCACGGCGCTCGTCCTGCTGGTCGGCTCCGCCGCCCTCGCCACCTTCATCGGCGCCGGCGGCCTCGGCCTGCTGATCACCACCGGCGTCAACCTCTTCCTGCCCCGGGTCCTCGTCTCGGGCGCCCTGCTCATCGCGCTCCTGGCGCTCCTGATCGACTGGCTCGGCCGCGTCGTCGAGCACGTCGCCCGTCCGAAGGGACTCTGATGTCGACCACCGCGCGCTCCTCCCGCCGCCTGCGCCGCGCCTCCCTGGCCGCCCTCGTCGCCGCCTCGTCGACCGCCCTGCTCGCGGGGTGCGGCCTGCAGCCGGCCACCGCGTTCGTCCCAGCTGTCGCGCCGGGGTCGATCGAGGAGATCGAGGGGCTGCCGGACGACGCGTCTCTCACGATCACGACGAAGAACTTCACCGAGCAGCTCATCCTCGGCAAGATCGCCGTCCTCGCCGCGAAGGCGGCGGGGTTCGACGTCACCGACATGACGAACGTGCCCGGCAGCGTGGCCGTGCGCCAGCTGATGCTCGACGGCGACGCCGACATGACCTACGAGTACACCGGCACGGCGTGGCTCACCTACCTCGGCGAGGCGGCGGGGATCCCCGACCAGGAGGAGCAGTACGTCGCCGTGCGCGACGCGGACGTGGCGAACGGCCTCGTGTGGCTCCCGCCGGCTCCGCTGAACAACACGTACGCGATGGCCGTCCGCTCGGAAGCGGTGCCCGAGCTGGGCGACGTCGACTCGCTGAGCGACATCGCGGCCCTGCCCGTCGAGCAGCGGACCTTCTGCGTCGAGGCCGAGTTCAACTCGCGGGCCGACGGCTTCGCGCCGATGCTCGAGCGCTACGGCCTGGAGCTGGGCGCGGCCGACGGCGTGCCGACGAGCAACGTCAGCATCCTCGACACGGGCACCGTCTACGAGGCCACGGACCGTGGTCGCTGCAACTTCGGCGAGGTGTTCACCACCGACGGCCGCATCGACTCGCTCGACCTCACGGTGCTCGACGACGACCAGGGCTTCTTCCCCGCGTACAACGTCGCGCCCGTCTTCTCGGCGGAGGCGCTGGAGGAGACCCCGGAGCTCGCCGACGTGTTCGACGCCATCTCGCCGTCGCTCACGGACGAGGAGCTCCGGACCCTCAACCGCCGCGTGGACGTGGAGGGCGAGGAGCCCGCCGACGTGGCCTTCGACTGGATGGTCGAGAAGGGCTTCGTCACGCGGCCCTGAGGCCGACCGCGGCGCCGGGGAGGGACCGCGCCGTCCCTCCCCAGGGGGCTCCCGTCCGGGCCGGAGGGGCCGGGCTGGGGAGAACGGCAGTGTCGGCCTGCTCCCCCGCGAGGCTGTGCCCATGACCGACACCGCCAGCCCCGCCCTCGACCTCCACCGGCCCCTCCGAACGACGCCCGACCTGCACCGTCTGCTCACGCACTTCTTCCCGGTGGCCATCCGGCGTCAGCTCTGGACCCTCTTCCTCGACGCCGCCGACGTCCCGCTCCCGGTCGTCGTGCCCCTGGAGGGCATCCCGCTCCGGCCCGCCGCCGAGGCCGTGGGCCGGTGGGCGGACGCCGTCCAGGCCGTGGCGCGCGAGTTCGGGGCGTCGCGCGTGGTCTTCGTCGTCGAGCGGACCGGGAGCCGCGCGGTCAGGGCCTCCGACACCGCGTGGCGGGACGCCCTGCTCCGGAGCCTCGACGATCGCCCCTGCGGCGTCCGTGCGGTCGCGACCTGCACCGACGACGGGGTCGACGTGCTGATCGACGTCGGAGCGTCCGACACGGCCCCGGCGGGAGTGCCCGCCCCGGCGTCGGCGAGGGCGGCCCTCGCCGTCGCGCCCGCCGGTCAGGCGTCGCCGAGCCGCCGGGCGGCCTCGGAGCGCGTGGCGGTCCGCTGACCGCGGTCGCGGTCCAGGTGCCGCCACCACGCCGCCTCGGCGAGCTCGGCGGCCGTGTAGACCCCCAGCGACTCGTCGCCGCCCCGGTCGACCGACCACCGGGTCAGGCGCCAGCCACCGCCGAACCTCTCGACGACGGCTTCGGGAGGCGCCTCCGGCGAGGCACGGACGAGCAGTCGGTCGTCGTCGGCGCGGTCGAGCATCCTCTGATGCTACCGACGCGGCCGGTCAGGCGAGCGCGATCGGGAAGAGCGACCGCGGGTCCTGCGCGAGGGCGGGTCGGGGCAGCTCGGACCGGCTGAGCGAGGAGTCGTCGAAGGCGACCCGGCGCAGGAGCACGGGCGCCCGGTCGTCGTCGAGGGCCGAGACGACCTCCCCCACCACGCGACCACGGCGGAACGACCGCTGTGCGCGATCCGGCACGAGCAGCTCGGACCCGTCGGGGAGGGTCGTGAAGCGCTCGACCTGGGCCTGCCACACGGCACCGACCTTGCCGCGAGGCGACGACTCGGCGAGGGTCACGACGCCGGCGTCGACCCAGTCGTCGTGCTGCCGGGCGGTGAGCGGCCTGACGACCCAGGCTCGGCGCTCGGCCGTCAGCGCCGGCTCGTCCGACGGGAGCGGCGCCGCCGGGTCGGCCGGGGGCCACACGTAGTCGAGGTCGTCGGGCACGTCGGGGAACCGCGCGCGGTACCAGTCGGGCTGCTTCTGCACGAGCTTCGAGCGGTGGCTGCGGTGCACCGACTCGTCACCGAGCCACGGGGGCAGCTCGAGCGACGCGAACGGGACGCCGTCGACCTCGGGGGCGAACTCCGCGATCTGAGGCCGAACGGTGTCGGCGTGGCCCTGGGCGAGCCACTCGTCGGTGATCGCGAGGGAGTACGAGGTCAGGGCGGGCAGGTGGCCGCGCCACATGGCGATGGCCGGGTGGCTCTGCCAGCCGTAGCCGGGCAGGGTGACGGCCCGCAGCACCTGCAGCGCCTCGACCCGCTGCTTGCCCAGCCGGGCCTGGTCGAGGCTCCTGGCGGTCTCGACGGGATCGGGCCAGGGGAGGAACGTCTGCACCCGCCCCACGCTAGGCGCGCCCCGGCGAGGGCGGCCGGGTGCGGGTCGGGCGGCCCTACTTGCGGTTGCCGATCCGCCCGCGCAGCACGTCGATGCGCTTCTGGATCTGCTCCGTGCTGGCCTGCGCGACCGCCGGCCCGCCGCTGATCCGGCGGAGGTCGGCGTGGATGAGGCCGTGCGGCTCGGCGGAGTGCCGCGACCAGATCGAGACGAGGCGGCTGAGCTCCTGCCGCTGCTCCTTGATGGTCTGGTACATCGGCCGCGCCTCCTCGACCGGCGCCGTCGTGGGCATGCCGTTCTTGGCCGAGCGCTTGGCCTGCTTCGCCTGGCGCTGCCGCAGCAGTGCTCGCACCTCGTCGGGCTCGAGCAGCCCGGGGATGCCGATGAAGTCGAGCTCCTCCAGGCTGCCGATCTCGCCGCCGGTGCCGAACTCGCCGCCGTCGTAGAGCACGCGGTCGAACGAGGCCTGCGAGTCGAGCGCCTCGAACGGCTGCTGCTCGAGCAGGCTCGAGGCCTTCTCCTCGCGGTTCGCGGCCGCCATCATGTCGTCCTCGGGCGCGAAGATGCCGTCGTCCGCGGTCTCCGGCCGGTCGAGCGCGTGGTCGCGCTCGAGCTCGAGCTGCCCCGCGAGGGCCATCAGGCTGGGCACGCTCGGCAGGAAGATCGACGCGGTCTCGCCCCGTCGCCGGGCCCGGACGAACCGGCCGACGACCTGGGCGAAGAAGAGGGGGGTGGAGGCGCTGGTCGCGTAGACCCCGACCGCGAGCCGCGGGACGTCGACGCCCTCGGACACCATGCGCACCGCGACCATCCAGCGCGCGTCGCCGTCCGAGAACGCCTGGATGCGGTCGGAGGCGGCCTTCTCGTCGGAGAGCACCACGGTGGGCCGCTCACCGGTCAGCTTCTGCAGCACCGCGGCGTACTGCCGGGCGGCGGTGTGGTCGGTCGCGATGACGAGGCCGCCCGCGTCGGGGACGCCTCGGCGGACCTCGGTGAGGCGCTTGTCGGCGGCGGACAGCACGGCGGGGATCCAGTCGCCCTGGGGCGAGAGGGCGGTGCGCCACGCCTGGGCCGTGATGTCCTTCGTGACGGCCTCGCCGAGGGAGGCGCTCATCTCGTCGCCCATCCGGGTGCGCCAGCGCATCTGGCCCGCGTAGGCCATGAAGAGCACGGGCCGCACCACCCCGTCGGCCAGGGCACGGCCGTAGCCGTAGGCGTAGTCGGACTTCGACGTGCGGATGCCGTGCTCGTCGGGGGCGTACGTGACGAACGGGATGGGCGCGGTGTCGGAGCGGAAGGGCGTCCCCGTCAACGACAGCCGGCGGGTCGCCTGGCCGTAGGCCTCGCGGATCCCGTCGCCCCAGCTGAGCGCGTCGCCGCCGTGGTGCACCTCGTCGAGGATGACGAGCGTGCGGCCCGCCGCCGTCATCGCCGCGTGCACCTGCGGGTTCATGCCGACCTGCGCGTAGGTGACGGCGACGCCGTGGTAGTGCCGCCCGAACGTGACGTCGGCGTTCTTGAACATCGGGTCGAGGCGCAGGTTCACCCGGTCGGCCGCGTCGGCCCACTGCCGCTTGAGGTGCTCGGTCGGCGCGACGACGACGACGCGGTCGATCTCGCCGCGCGAGAGCAGCTCGGTGGCGAGCCGCAGGGCGAAGGTCGTCTTGCCGGCGCCGGGGGTGGCCGCCGCGAGGAAGTCCCGGGGCGAGGTCGCGAAGTACTGCTCGAGGGCCTCGGCCTGCCAGGCCCGCAGCTTGCTGGCCGTGCCCCAGGCAGCCCGCTCGGGGAACGCCGGCGAGAGGTGCTCGGCGGCCGAGTTGCCGGCCGTCGCGCCGACCTCGCCCAGGTCGAGCTCGTCGTGCTGGCCGGTGTCGTCACCCCCGGCCGGGTCGGTTGCGCTAGCTGTGCTCACTCGACCCGATCTTACTCGCCGTGGCCGGGGTGGTCGGGCCGCGGGGCCGGTCGACGGGGCCCGCGGCCCGCGGGCCCGGGCGCGTCGCGGCCCTCGCCGGACGAGGCGCCGCGCCGCGGCGCCCGCGCGTCGGCGCCCGTGTCGGGGCCCGAGAGCCCGTCACGTCGACGCGCGCCGAGGAGGGAGGCCGGGGTGAGCATGGTCGAGCCGAACTTGGCCCGCAGGGCGTCCATCGTCGACTCGGCCTCGCGCCAGCCCGCGTCGTCGTCCCACAGGGCGAGCGAGCCGCCCCCTCCCCCGGCGCCGAGCTGCTCGACGCGGACGCCGACCAGCCGGATGCGCTCGTGCTGCTTGCCCGTGGCCTCGTAGACCGAGCGCACCTCGTCGTAGATGCGGCGACCGAGGTCGGTCGGGTCGGCCAGCGTGCGCGACCGGGTGATCGTGGTGAAGTCGGACGTGCGGAGCTTGAGCACGACGGTGCGGCCGCTCAGACCGGCGTCGCGCAGCCGGGATCCGACGCGGTCGCTGAGCCTCAGCAGCTCGCGGCGGATGACCTCGGGGTCGACCACGTCGGTCGAGAACGTCACCTCGTGCCCGACGCTCTTCTCCTCCGTGCCGGTGGTGACCACACGCGGGTCGCGGCCCCACGCGAGGTCCTGCAGCTTGGCGCCGGCCGCGGGCCCGACGGCCCGGACGAGGGTGTCGAGCGACGCGGTGGCGACGTCGCCGACGGTGCGCAGCCCCAGGTTGCCCAGGACCTCCTCGGTCTTGCCGCCGACGCCCCACAGGGCACTGATCGGTCTCGGGTGCAGGAAGGCGACGGTCTGGTCGTGCGGCACCACGAGGATGCCGTCGGGCTTGGCCACGCTGGAGGCGAGCTTCGCGACGAACTTCGTGGAGGCCGCCCCGACGCTGCAGCGCAGGCCCGTCTCGGCGTGCACGCGCCGGCGGAGCTCGGTGCCGATGGCGAACGGAGACCCCATGAGCCGGACGGCGCCGGAGACGTCGAGGAAGGCCTCGTCGATGCCGAGTCGTTCGACCCGCGGCGTGACGTCGTCGAACATCGACATCACCCGACGCGACCAGTACCGGTACTTCTCGAAGTGCGGCTCGAGCACGACGGCCTGGGGGCACCGGCGCAGGGCGATCGCCATCGGCATCGCCGAGTTCACCCCGAACTTGCGGGCCTCGTAGGTGGCGGCCGTGACGACCGAGCGGTCGGACCTCTGGCCGATCACGACCGGCAGGCCCCGGAGCTCGGGCCGGTCGAGCAGCTCGACGGAGGCGAAGAAGGCGTCCATGTCGACGTGCAGGATCGGGGCCGACACGTCGTCGGTGGGGACGGTGGTGACCAGCCGCCCGCTGCCGTCCTGTTTGCTCACCCGAGCATCCTGACACGCACCACCGACAGCGTCGGGCGGCGGGCGCCTCCCCGGCTGTCCGGCCGTCGTCCACGACCGGTCCGCCCGGTCGCCCGCGTGGTCAGTGGTCGGGGCCGAGGAGCCAGTTCGCGACCGTCGCGTGGGCGGAGTCCGTGCTCGACGGGTGGAACCGCCCGGCCAGCACGTCGCGCTGCAGCCGCCCCAGCTCGCTCGACGAACGGAACGACGCCCCGCCCGCGACCGCGACCGCCTGGTCCACGACGGCCCGGGCGGTCTCGGTGACACGGGTCTTGAGGCCGACGACGATCGCCGACCAGGCGGCCCCGTGGTCGACGAGCCCGTCGACGTCGCGGGCCACCGCGTCGACCTGGGGCTCGATGCCCTGGAGCAGCACGGCCGCGTCGGCGACGCGCCAGCGGACCAGCGGGTCGTGGGAGCGCGGAGCGCCGCCGGCCCGGTGCGAGCGCCCGGCGGTCGCGCTCTCGACCGCGAGCTCGACGGCCCGGCGGGCGACGCCGCGGTACACGGCGGCGACGAGGGTCTCGAAGACGGCGAAGATCGCGAAGACCAGCGGGTCGCCGCTCGGCCCGACGGGCAGCACGCGCACCACGCGCTCGGCGGGCACCTCGACGCCCTCGAGGCGGGTGCTGTGGCTCTGCGTCGCCCGCATGCCGATCGTGTCCCAGTCCTCGAGCGACGAGTGGCCGGGCTGGTCGCGGTGGACGAAGCCGTGCACGAGCACGGGGGCCTCGGGGTCCGTGTCGTCGCGCCCGAAGACGCCGAGGCGCGTCCAGACCGGGGAGAGCGAGGTGGACGACTTCACGCCCGTGAAGCGCCAGCCGCCGTCGCCCGTCGGCTCGGCCCGGGTGAGCGAGTCGAAGAGCACGGCGTCGTTGCCCGGCTCGCTGACGCCGAACGCGAAGACCTCGCCCCGGGCCGCGTCGTCGAGCACGAGGTCGAGCGACCGGTCGCCGCGGGCCGCGAGCACCGCGGCGCAGCCCGTCCAGACCAGGTGCATGCCGACGGCCAGCGCGGTGGCCGGGGCGGCGGCGGCGAGGCGGGACTGCGCGGCGGCGACGCGTTCGAGCCCCCAGCCCGCGCCTCCCTGCTCCGGGGGCACGAACGCGCGGAGGTACCCGCGCTCCCGCAGCTCGGCGAGGTCGTCGTGCGGGAAGGTGCCCTCCCGGTCGTGGCCGGCAGCGCGGGCCCGGAAGCGCTCGAGGAGGTCGTCCGGCAGCATCTCCTCGGGGCTCGTCTGCGGGGGGCTCGTCTCCGCGGGGCTCTCCTCCGTGGGGCTGGAGGCGGTCGAGGTCGGCGGGGTGGTCGGGGTCACGGGGTCGAGGCTAGCCACGCGCGGCCCCGGGCGTCAGTCCCTCGGCCCGCCGGAGGGCGGGCGGTAACGTGGAGGCCATGACTCAGCAGCACCCGTGGTCGCGCTACGTGGCGATCGGCGACTCGTTCACGGAGGGCATCGGCGACCCGGAGGAACGCTCTCCGGGCGGCCACCGGGGCTGGGCCGACCGCGTCGCCGAGGTGCTCGGGGCGTCGACGGAGGACTTCGCCTACGCGAACCTGGCGGTGCGCGGGCGCCTGCTGCAGCAGATCATCGACGAGCAGGCCGAGGCCGCCCTCGCGCTCCGGCCCGACCTGATCTCGGTGTCGGCGGGAGGCAACGACATCATCCGCCCCGGCACCGACCCGGATGCCGTCGCCGCCGGCTTCGAGGGCCTCGTCGAGACGCTGGGGTCGCAGGGAGCCACGGTCGTCGTCTTCACCGGCCCCGACATCGGCCTCACGCCCGTGCTCGGCCGCCTGCGGGGCAAGGTCGCCATCTACAACGAGCACGTGCACGCCATCGCCCTCCGGCACGACGCGGTCGTGGCGGACATGTGGGCGCTCCGTCAGCTCGGCGACCCCCGCATGTGGGCGCCGGACCGTCTGCACTTCAGCCCGCTCGGCCACCACACCATCGCCCGCGCCGTGCTGCAGGCCCTCGCCGTGGAGAACGACCTCGAGCCCTGGCGCACCGAGCCGCTGCCGCCTCGGCCGTGGCGGCAGGCTCGGACGGAGGACCGCCGGTGGGCCCGGGAGTACCTCGTGCCGTGGGTCGTCCGGCGCCTCCGCCACCAGTCGTCCGGCGACGGCGTGCAGCCCAAGCGGCCCGAGGCCGCGTCGGTGCTGTACCGCGACGAGCCCTAGCCCGCCGCCAGCACCTCGTCGGGGTGGGTCAGCCGCCACCACGCGTCCGGCTCGGCGAGGGCCCGGTCGAGCACCAGCGGCACGTCGACCTCCTCGTCGCCGATCTGGAACCGCACCCGGCCCACGTCGTCGCCGGCCGCCCCCGTCGTCACCGACTCGGTCTCGATCGAGGCCGTCACCGTCACGTCGCCCCAGACGAGACGGCTCGCGTCCGTCGCGGCGACGGCCTCGGTGCCCGCCCCCCAGGGCAGCTCGTACGACGCCCAGACGTCGCCGGCCGTCGTGGCCGTGACGGTCTGGAACGCGCCGGAGACGCTCGTGAGCAGCCGCTGCACGTCGGCGTCGAGGGAGTCGTGGTCGACGCCGCCGAGCATGACCCCGACGACCGTGACGGGCTCCCCCGCGATCGTGTAGTCGGCGGCGAAGAGCAGGCAGGCGCCGGCCTCGTCGAGGGTGCCCGTCTTGATGCCGACGACGCCGTCGAGCCCGAGCAGCTCGTTCGAGTTCTCGATGACGCCGACGCCCGGCACGGTCGTCGTCGGGGTCGCCACGATCGCGGCGACCTCGGGCTCGGCCAGGGCGATCTCGCCGAGCCGCACGAGGTCGGTCGCCGTGCTCGTGTTCGACGGCGACATGCCGGTCGGCTCGACGAGCGTGGTCGAGGTGAGGCCGTTCTCGGCGAGCCAGGCCTTCGCGGCGGCGACGAAGCCGGCCGTGTCGCCGAACGCCCACCGGGCCAGGGCGTCGGCGTAGTTGTTGGCCGACTCGATCAGCGACACCTGCAGCATCTGCTTCTCGGTCAGCTGCTGGCCGAGGGTCATCGGCGCCACCTTGCCGTCCTGCGACCGGTAGGCCTCGTACAGGGCGACGTCGTCGGCGTCGAGGGTCAGCGACGGACCGTCGCCCCCGTCGAGCGGCCGGGCGTCGAGCACGACGAGGGCGGTGACGACCTTGCTGATGCTCGCGATCGGCAGGGGCGTGGTCGATCCGCTCGTCGTCAGGCTCTCGTCCCACCCGACGGCCTGCACGGCGGTCGCGCCGTAGCTCGGGAACGTCAGCTGGGCCCCCGGCTGGGCCGGCGCCGTCCACTCCGCCGCCGCGGCCGTCGCCGGGGCGAGGGGGGCGAGCAGGACGACGGGCACGTAGACGAGCGCGGCCAGCACGACCACGAGGGCGCCCGCGACCACGGCCCGGACGCCGTGTCGGCGACGTCGGGCCGGTCGGGCGCCGCGGCTCACGCGGCGTCCGCCCCGGCGGCGGAGGCGGGGGCCGGCACGCGCAGGGCCCAGAGCGCCACCGCGCTGGCGGCGGCGACGTTCAGGCTGTCGACCCCGTGCAGCATGGGGATGGTGACCACGCGGTCGGAGGCGCGCAGCGCGGCCGGGCTGAGCCCGTCGCCCTCCGTGCCGAGCACGAGCGCCACCCGCTCCGGGGGCGCCGCGGCGTACTCGTCGAGCGCGACGGCGTCGTCGGAGAGGGCCAGGGCCGCCACCTCGAAGCCGGAGGCGCGGAGCAGGTCCGCGCCCTCGGGCCAGTCGGGCAGGCGCGTCCACGGCACCTGCAGCACCGTCCCCATGCTCACGCGGACGCTCCGGCGGTAGAGCGGGTCGGCGCACCGCGGCGTCACGAGGACGGCGTCGGCCCCGAGCCCCGCCACGGCCCGGAAGATCGCGCCCACGTTCGTGTGGTCGACGATGTCCTCGAGCACCACGACCCGACGAGCGCCCTCGATCACCGACTCGACCGACGGGAGCACGGGCCGGTGCATGGCCGCCAGCGCGCCCCGGTGCAGGTGGTAGCCGGTCAGGGTCTCGAGCAGCGCCGCGTCGCCCACGAAGATCTCGCCGTCGTGGTCGGCGACGAGCGGCTCGATGTCGGCGAGCCAGCGCTCGGTCATCAGCACCGAGCGCGGCACGTGCCCGGCCCGCAGCGCCCGCTCGATCACCTTCGACGACTCGGCGATGTAGAGGCCGCCCTCGGGCTCGGTGACGCGGCGGAGCGCGACGTCGGTGAGCCTCGCGTAGTCGGCGAGGGCGTCGTGGTCGAGGTCGGTGATGCGGGTGATGCGCACGGCGCTCCAGGGGGCGGCGCCCGGTCGGTCGACCGACGAGGACGGGAGGGGCAGAGACGACGTCTAGGCTAACGTCACGCACCCGAAGGAGCACCGCCCGTGTCGAACGCCACGCCCCCGTCACTCGACGCGGCCGCCCTCGACGAGGCGGTCGCCCTCCTCGGCGGGCGCACGGTCGCCGTGCTGACCGGCGCCGGCGTGAGCACCGACTCCGGCATCCCCGACTACCGGGGCGAGGGCGCCCCGGTGCGCAACCCGATGACCTTCCAGCAGTTCCTGTCGGGCGAGCGCTACCGCAAGCGCTACTGGGCCGGCAGCCACCTCGGCTGGCGGTCGTTCCGCGCGGCGACGCCCAACGAGGGCCACCGCGCCCTGGCGCAGCTCGAGGCGGCCGGCGTCACGAACGGCGTCGTGACGCAGAACGTCGACGCCCTGCACGAGCGGGCGGGCTCCCGTCGCGTGGTCGACCTGCACGGCACCGTCGACCGGGTCGTCTGCCTCACCTGCGGCCAGTCGTTCGCCCGTGACGTGGTCGCCGCCCGCCTCTCCGCGGCGAACCCCTGGCTCGACGAGCCGGAGAGCGTCCGCCTGGCGCCCGACGGCGACGTCGAGGTCGCCGACATCGACGCCTTCGTCGTGCCGGAGTGCACCGTGTGCGGGGGCATGCTCAAGCCCGACGTCGTGTTCTTCGGCGAGTTCGTGCCCGTGGAGCGGTTCGCCGAGGCGCGCTCGCTCGTCGTCGGCGCCGACGCGCTGCTCATCGCCGGGTCGTCGCTGGTCGTCAACTCGGGCATCCGCCTGCTCGACCAGGCGACCCGCCGCAAGATGCCGGTCGTCGTGGTGAACCGCGGGGTCACGAAGGGCGACCCCCGGGCCACGGTTAAGATCGACGCGGGCACGTCGGAGACGCTGACGGCCCTGGCGCGCCGCCTCTCCTGACGCGGGCGCCGACCCGGAGGCCACCATGACGCTGCTCTACCTCGTCCGCCACGGCGAGACGGACTGGAACCGCGCCCGGCGCATCCAGGGCGCCACCGACATCCCCCTCAACGACCTCGGCCGCCGTCAGGCCGCCGAGGCGGGCGACCTGCTCGCACGCCGCACCGTCTCCGCCGTCGTCGCCAGCCCGCTGAGCCGCGCCGCCGAGACCGGGGCCATCATCGCCGCGCGTCTCGGGCTGGCCGCCCCCGAGCACGTCGCGGACCTCGCCGAGCGACGCTACGGCGAGGCCGAGGGCCTCACCGGCTCCGAGGTCGAGGAGAGGTTCCCGGCCGGCACCCGCGTGCCCGGGCGGGAGAGCCGTCGCGAGCTGCTCGCCCGCGTGCTCCCCGCCCTCGTCGAGGCCGCGGGTCGGAGCGAGGGAGGCGCGGTGGTCGTCGCGACGCACGGCGCCGTCATCAGGGCGGTCGTCAACCACGTCTCGAGCGACGAGCCCGCGGACCTGGGCGTGCCGATCCGCAACGGGTCGATCCACTCCTTCGAGCTCGTCGAGGGCGGCCTCCAGCTGCGGACCTTCGACGACCCGGTCGAGGAGGAGTCCGAGCGCGCGGGGCGCTACGCCTTCGAGTACCAGAACGCCCTCGAGGGGCCGGCCGACGAGGCCTGAGCGACGAGGCCCGACCGACGCCCGTGGCGTCGCCCTCAGAACGGAAGATGGGTGCTGCCCGGCTCGACGATCAGCAGCCCCGTGACGCGGCCCTGCCCGTCGAACGCCGCCCGCCCCGTCCACTCCCCCGCCTCGTGCACGAGGGTCGTCTGCACGACCGTGCCGGTCGAGCGCGACGCCAGGAGGCGGACGAGGGCGTTCCGGCCGTCGCGCGTCGTGGCCGTCGTGTCGCGCAGGGCGCGCAGGGGGCCGGTCGTGGCCACGACCTGCTTCCACACGCCGTCGAGCCGCTCGGGGGTCAGGGCGCGGGCGGTGCCGGGCGTCATGCGCGACCGCACCGCGGCCACGTCGTCGTCGGCGAGGAGGCGGAAGAGCTCCTCGGTGCGGGCTCCGAGGTCGGTCGGCGTCGCGGTCATGCAGCGATGCTACGAGCCCGCACAGCGAGGCGACATCCGTCGTGCGACGGAGGTCAGCGGGTCGACGACCCGGCCACGCGCTCGAGCAGGTCGAGGAGCACGTCGGCCGACCGGCGCCAGCTGAACCGGTCGGCCTGGCGGCGCGACGCCGCCGACCGCGCCTCCCACTCGCCCTCCAGGCGCCGCACGGCCGCCGCCGCCGAGGCGGGCGACCCCACGTCGAAGAAGAGCGCCGCGTCGCCGCCGATCTCGCGGAATATCGGGATGTCGCTCACCACCGCGGGCGTGCCGAGGGCCATGCCCTCGACGAGGGGGATGCCGAAGCCCTCGGCGCGGGACGCCGTGACGACCGCCGTGGCCGAGAGCAGCACCTCCCGGTACTCCTCGTCGCTGGCCCCGTCGTGGAAGACGAGCGAGCCGGCCGGGGCGAGCGCGACGAGCGCGGCTCGCTCGCGGTCGGAGACCCGGCTCATCAGGTGGAGGCGTGCGCCGTCGAGCAGCGGCAGGGCGCGCACCAGCGTCGCGACGTCCTTGTAGGGCATGAACGACCCCATGTAGACGAGCTCGCGGCCGGCGGGGCGGCTCCGCTCCGGGGCGACGTCGACCGGGTCGGCGGCGTTCGTCACGACCGTGACGGGGCGGCGCGTCAGCCGGTGGCGGGCGATCTCGGCCTTCGTCGTCTCGCTCACGGTCACGACCGCGTCGGCCCGGTCGAGCAGCAGCCGCTGCGGCCACCAGGCCAGGTGGTACAGCCGCCAGAGCAGGCGGATCGGCGGCGCGAACTCCGGCGGCGGCGTCCGGTTCGTGTAGTAGATGAGGTCGTGCAGCGTCAGCACGAGTCGGTAGCGACGGCCCCACGAGCCCATCGTCTGCATCGGCGACCAGACCACGTCGGGCCGCAGCCGGTTGACCTGCCGGGCCACGGCGGGCTCCCGCACGCTGGTCGGGTCGCTGACCAGGAGGTGCGGCTGGTCGGGCAGCGACTCGAGCTGCCGCGGGTCGCTGACGAGCATGGTCAGCGGGTGCCGCTCCGCCAGGGCGCCGACGACGCCCGCGGTGAAGCGGCTGATGCCGTCGTGGCGCCCCACGCGCACGTACCGGCAGTCGACGACGAGCCTCACGCGAGGAACTCCTCGATGGCGGCGGCCGCCTCGCGGGGCTTCTCGTAGTGGATCAGGTGCCCCACGCCCTCGACCACGACAAGCCGCGCGTCGGGGAAGAGGCCCTGCAGCACGTGCTGCGCCGGCAGCGCCGTGATGTCGTCGCGGTCGGCGGCGACGAGCAGGGTCGGCACGCCGACGTCGGCGGCGTACGTGCTCACGTCGCTCGAGACGGAGGCGCGGAAGGCGTCGAGCACGACGCGGCGGTCGGCGAAGCGCGAGAAGTACGAGTCGTGCTGGTCGTGGATCCAGCGGCGCAGCTCCCGGTCGTGGGTCTTGACCATCGCCAGGCTCGTGATGCGGACGACCCCGGCGTTCCGCAGCACCGACTGGCCCGCCGCCTCGGGCAGTGCCGCGCCGGCCTTGTAGTACGCGACGGCCAGCTGCGTCAGGACCCCACGGGGCCCGGAGAGGGCGGGCGCGGCGATCGGGTTGACCAGGACGAGGCGGGAGGCGCGGAGCCCGCCGGCCACCGCGGCCGACGCCACGATCGAGCCGAACGAGTGCCCCAGCACGACGACGTCCGGCCCCAGCCCCAGCGCCGCCACGAGCTCGCGGAGCCACGCCGCGTAGGCGGCCACGCTGTGCTCGCCGTCGAGCGGCGTCGACTCGCCGAAGCCGGGCAGGTCGGGCATGACGACCCGCACGCCGGTGAGGTGCGCCACGACCGGCTCGAGGCCGTGGTGGTCTCCGCGGAAGCCGTGGACGGCGACGACGGTGACCCGCGCCTCCTCGCCCCCCGGGGGGTCGTACGTCCAGACGTGCGTCTCGCTGCCGGCCACGCGGACGACGTCCTCACGGACGGGGACGGAGGCGAGCAGGGCCCGGTAGGGCGAGACGACGCGGGGCTCTCGGACGATCACCCGCCGAGTCTACGGAGGCGCGGGTGCCGACGCGCGGGAGAGGGTGCGCGCCGGGGCCCCGTGCGTCCTAGAGTTGGCCGGGTGAGCTTCACTGCCCCGATCCAGCAGCCCGGACTGACCCTCGACCCCCAGTGGCACCGCCGTGCGGTGTTCTACGAGGTGATGGTGCGGTCGTTCGTCGACAGCAACGGCGACGGCGCCGGCGACCTCCAGGGGCTGCTCTCGCGCCTCGACTACCTGCAGTGGCTGGGGGTGGACGCGCTCTGGCTGCCGCCGTTCTTCCAGTCGCCGCTGCGTGACGGCGGCTACGACATCCAGGACTACAAGGCGATCCTCCCCGAGTTCGGCACGCTCGACGAGTTCCGCGACCTGGTGACGAAGGCCCACGAGCGCAACATGCGCATCGTCATCGACATGGTGCTCAACCACACCTCGGACGCCCACGAGTGGTTCCAGCAGTCGCGCGAGGACCCGGACGGCCCGTACGGCGACTTCTACGTCTGGCGCGACACCGACGAGGAGTACAAGAACATCCGCGTCATCTTCGTCGACACCGAGGAGTCCAACTGGACGTTCGACCCGGTGCGGCGCCAGTTCTTCTTCCACCGCTTCTTCTCGCACCAGCCCGACCTGAACTTCGAGAACCCCGCCGTGCAGGAGGCCGTCTTCGACGTCGTCCGCCACTGGCTCTCGCTGGGCGTCGACGGCCTGCGCCTCGACGCCATCCCCTACCTCTTCGAGACGGAGGAGGGCAACGGCGAGGGCGAGCCGGCCACCCACGACTTCATCAAGCGGCTGCGCCGGATGGTCGACGACGAGTTCCCGGGGCGCGTGCTCATCGCCGAGGCCAACCAGTGGCCCGCCGAGACCGCCGCGTTCTTCGGCACGGAGGAGGAGCCCGAGTGCCACATGGCCTTCGACTTCCCCGTCATGCCGCGCATCTTCTACTCGCTGCGCGCGCAGCACGCCCAGGAGCTCACCCGCATCCTCTCCGAGACGACCGAGGTGCCGCCGGGCGCCGCCTGGGCCGTCTTCCTCCGCAACCACGACGAGCTCACCCTCGAGATGGTCAGCGAGGAGTACCGCCAGGCCATGTACGGCTGGTACGCCTACGACCCCCGGATGCGCTCCAACATCGGCATCCGCCGTCGCCTCGCGCCCCTGCTCGACAACAGCCGTGCGGAGCTCGAGCTCGTGCACGCCCTGCTCTTCGCCCTGCCCGGCAGCCCGTTCCTCTACTACGGCGACGAGATCGGCATGGGCGACAACATCTGGCTGCCGGACCGCGACTCGTCGCGCACCCCGATGCAGTGGACGCCCGACCGCAACGCCGGCTTCTCCACGGCCGACCCGGGCAAGCTGTTCCTGCCCGTCGTCCAGTCGCTCGTCTACAACTACAACCTCGTGAACGTCGAGTCGCAGCTGGCGCAGTCGCGCTCGCTGCTGCACTGGGTGCGTAACGTCATCCACGTGCGGAAGGCCCACCCGACCTTCGGCCTCGGCACCATGCAGGTCGTCGAGTCCGACCACGAGTCGGTGCTCTCCTTCGTGCGCAGCTACGAGGGCAGCGGCTCGCAGGTCGGCGACCTGCCGGAGGACGTGCTCTGCGTGTTCTCGTTCGCGCACAACCCCGTCTCCGTCACGGTCACGGCACCCGAGTTCGCGGGGCGCACGCTGACCGACCTGTTCGGCGGAGCGCAGTTCCCGTCGTTCGACGAGGAGGGCCGCGTGACGCTGACGCTCGGCACCCAGGCGTTCTTCTGGCTGCACATCGGCGACGTGCCCGTCGTGACGCGCCCGGCTGTCGGTGGCGCCTCGTAGGCTCGGGGCGTGAGCAGCACCGAACAGGCCTCGTCCGTCTCCGCGGGCGCGCCGTCCGCCCCTGAGCCGACCGCGACCGCGACGGCCGGGCTCGTCGAGCCGGGGCCCGTCCCGTCGTCGTGGTGGAAGGCGCTCGGCGTCTTCGACCTCGAGACGACCGGCATCGACGTCGAGACGGCGCGCATCGTCACGGCGCACGTGGGGCTCATCGACGCCACGGGGGCGAGCATCGCCCACGGCGAGTGGCTCGCCGACCCCGGCATCGAGATCCCGGAGCAGGCGAGCGCGGTGCACGGCATCTCGACCGAGCGTGCCCGGCTCGAGGGGCGGCCGGCGGTCGAGGTCGTGGCCGAGATCATCGCCGCTCTCCGGGCGGTGTTCGCGCGCGGCGTGCCCCTGGTCGTCTACAACGCCCCGTACGACCTCACCCTGCTCGACCGAGAGGCCCGGCGCCACGGCCTCGAGCCGCTCGGCGACGTCGGCGAGATCGGCTGCGTCGTCGACCCCCTCGTCATCGACAAGGCCGTCGACACCTACCGCAAGGGCAAGCGCACGCTCGAGGCCGCCGCGGGCGTCTACGGCGTCGTGCTCGACGACGCCCACGACGCGGGGGCGGACGCCGTCGCGGCGGGCCGGGTGGCGCAGGCCATGGCCCAGAAGTTCCCCGACCGTCTCGACGTCCCGTCGACCGAGCTCCACGACCTCCAGGTCGGCTGGTGCGGCACCCAGGCCGCGAGCTTCCAGGAGTACATGCGCCGCACGAAGGACCCGTCCTTCACCGCGTCGGGCGAGTGGCCGCACCGGTCGCTGCCCGGCGTCTGAGCCGGCCTCCCACGGGCAGCCGACCCGCGACTCCCCCGGGCAGTCGACCCGCGACTCCCCCGGGGCTGCCGACGGCCCGCCCCGTCGGTGGACGCAGAAGAGGCGGCCCACCGGAGTGGACCGCCTCTGTCGGCTGAGAGCTGCTGCTTACTTGCCGAAGTTCTTGTAGCGCGAGTTGAACTTCTCGACGCGACCGGCCGAGTCGAGGATGCGCTGCTTGCCCGTGTAGAACGGGTGCGACTCGGACGAGATCTCGACGTCGATGACCGGGTAGGTCTCACCGTCGAGCTCGATGGTCTTGTCGCTCGTCGTCGTGGAGCGCGTGAGGAACGTGGCGCCCGATGCGAGGTCGCGGAAGACGATCTGCTTGTACTCGGGGTGGATGTCGGTCTTCATGAGAGTCCTAGGTCTAGCGGATGAGTGGTGGTGTGAGTCGGGGGGACCCGGCGCGACGAACGCCCCGGACCAGCTGTCAACGATACCAGACGGGCGGCCCGGATCGCAGGAGGCAGGGGTCAGCCCGCAGCGCGTGCCGCGTACCGGCCGTCCGCCGACGTGACCGTCAGGTCGAGGCCGAAGACGGCACCGAGGGTCTCGGCTGTGACGACCTCGTCGAGGGGCCCGGCGGCGACGACGTGGCCGCGGTCGAGGAGGAGCGCGTGCGTGAAGCCGCGCGGGATCTCCTCGACGTGGTGGGTGACCATGACGATGGCGGGCGAGTCGTCGGAGGACGCGTAGCCCGAGAGCATGCCGAGGAGCTCCTCGCGGGCGCCGAGGTCGAGGCTGGCCGCGGGCTCGTCGAGCAGGAGCAGCTCGGGATCGGTCATCACCGAGCGGGCGATCTGGACCCGCTTCTGCTCGCCGTCGCTGAGCTCGCCGAACGTGCGGTCGGCGAGGTGGTCGAGGTTCCACTCCTCCAGCACGCGGTGCGCGCGCCGGACGTCGACGGTCTCGTACTCCTCGTTCCAGCGCCCGGTGACCGAGTAGGCCGCGGTCAGCACGACGTCGACGACCTTCTCCTTCGCCGGGATGCGGCGCGCGACCGTCGTCGAGGCGAAGCCGATGCGGGGGCGGAGGTCGAAGAGGTCGACCGACCCGAGGTCGGAGCCGAGCACCTCGGCGGTGCCCGACGAGGGGTGGCTCTGCGCGGCGGCGACCTGGAGGAGGCTCGTCTTGCCGGCGCCGTTCGGCCCCAGGACGACCCAGCGCTCGTCGGACTGCACCGACCAGCTCACGCCGTCGACGACGGGAGAGCCTCCACGGACCACGGACACATCGGTGAGCTGCAACACGGTCGACATGCTCATCAGCCTAGCGACGCAGCCCCTCGTACACGCCGAGCGTGCGCTCGGCGATCCGGCCCCAGCTGAACTCGGCCTCGGCGCGCATCCGGCCCGCGCGGCCCATCAGCCGGGCGAGCCCGGGGTCGCCGACGACCTCCGTCAGCACCCCGGCGAGGTCGCGGACGAAGCGGTCGGGGTCGAGGGGGGTGCCGGTGCCGTCCTGCACCTGCTCCAACGGCACGATGCGGCCGGTGAGGCCGTCCGCGACGACCTCCGGGATGCCGCCGGTGTCGGAGCCGACGACCGGCACGCCGCAGGCCATGGCCTCGAGGTTCACGATGCCCAGCGGCTCGTAGACCGAGGGGCAGACGAAGGTCGTGGCGGCCGAGAGCACGGCGCTCAGCTCGTGGCGGGGCAGGACGCGCTCGATCCAGACGACGCCGCTGCGCTCCTCCTGGAGCTCGCGGACGAGGGCCGTGACCTCCGCCATGATCTCCGGGGTGTCGGGCGCCCCCGCGCAGAGCACGAGCTGCACCTCCGGCGGCAGCAGCTTCGCGGCGCGAAGCAGGTAGGGCAGGCCCTTCTGGCGGGTGATCCGGCCCACGAAGACCACCGCGGGGCGGTCGGGGTCGATGCCCAGACCCCGGACGACCTCGGCGTCGTCGACGCGCTGCCAGCCGTCGAGGTCGATGCCGTTGTAGACGACGCTGACCTTCTGCTCGTCGATGCCCGGGTACGACCGGAGGATGTCGCGGCGCATGCCCTCGCTGACGGCGATGACGGCGTCGGCCGTCTCGTACGCCTGGCGCTCGATCCAGCTCGACACGCGGTAACCGCCGCCGAGCTGCTCGGCCTTCCAGGGCCGGAGCGGCTCGAGGCTGTGGGCCGTCAGCACGTGGGGGACGTCGTGCAGCATCTGCGCGAGCTGGCCGGCGGCGTTCGCGTACCAGGTGTGGCTGTGGACGACGTCGGCCCCGCCGACGTCCTGCGCGATGCGGACGTCCGTGCCGAGGGTGCGCAGGGCTCCGTTGGCGTCGGCCAGCTCGGCCAGGTCGGGGTAGCCGGTCGTGCCCGGCTCGGCGTCGACGGTGCCGAACGCGCGCACCTGCACGTCGATCGACGTCCGGAGCGCCTTCACAAGCTCCGAGACGTGGACTCCCGCCCCTCCGTAGACGTTGGGCGGGTATTCCTTGGTGATGACATCGACTCGCACGCTGATCACCGTAGTCGCGCGGCGCTGAATCGTGCCATCCTGGCCCCATGGCATCAAAGAAGATCTTCGGCATCGTGCTCGCTGGTGGCGAAGGCAAGCGCCTGATGCCCCTGACCGCGGACCGCGCCAAGCCGGCCGTCCCGTTCGGTGGCAACTACCGCCTCATCGACTTCGCGCTCAGCAACCTGATCAACTCGGGGCTGCGCCAGATCGTCGTGCTGACGCAGTACAAGTCGCACAGCCTCGACCGCCACGTCTCGCAGACCTGGTCGATCGAGGGGCTGCTCGGTGCGTACGTCGCGTCCGTCCCCGCCCAGCAGAGGCTCGGCAAGCGCTGGTTCGCCGGCAGCGCCGACGCCATCCTGCAGAGCCTCAACCTCCTCCGTGACGAGAAGCCCGACATCGTCGTCGTGGTCGGCGCCGACCACGTCTACCGGATGGACTTCTCGCAGATGATCGAGGCGCACGTCGCCTCGGGCGCCGGCGTCACGGTCGCGGCGATCCGCCAGCCGATCTCGCTCGCCGACCAGTTCGGCGTCATCGAGGTCGACGGCGACGACCCGACCCGCATCGGCCGGTTCCTCGAGAAGCCGACCGACGCGACGGGGCTGCCCGACTCCCCCGGCGAGATCCTCGCGTCCATGGGCAACTACGTCTTCGACGCCGACGTCCTCATCGACGCCGTGCTCCGCGACGGCGAGAAGCCCGACTCGAACCACGACATGGGCGGCGACATCGTGCCCGACTTCGTCTCGCGGGGCGACGCGGCCGTCTACGACCTCAACCGCAACGAGGTCCCCGGGGCCACCGAGCGCGACCGCTACTACTGGCGCGACGTCGGGACGATCGACTCGTTCTACGACGCGCACCGCGACCTGATCTCGGCGCTGCCGATCTTCAACCTGTACAACACCGACTGGCCGATCTTCAGCCAGCAGCTCAACTCGCCGCCCGCGAAGTTCGTCCGAGACGCGCACGGCAACCTCGGCACGACCATCGACTCCGTCGTCTCCCTCGGGTCGCTGCTGTCGGGCGCGCACGTCGAGCGCAGCGTCCTCGGGCCCTGGTGCACGCTCGACTCGGGCTCACGCGTCGTCGACTCGATCGTCTTCGAGCGAGCCCACATCGGGCCGGGCGCGGTCGTCGAGCGCGCGATCCTCGACAAGGACGTCGTCATCTCGGCCGGCGCCTCCGTCGGCGTCGACGCCGAGGCCGACCGGGCCCGGGGCTTCACCGTGACGCCCTCCGGCATCACCGTCGTGGGCAAGGGCGTCCGCGTCGACCAGTAGGGGCCGGGGCCGTTCCGGGAGGGCGGGCCGCTACGCCGTGTGACCTCAGCGTCCGCGGCGGGCGGCCCGCCCTCACTATGGTGGGGGCGTGCCGCGCTTCCTCACCGTCCTCGACGTCGACTCCACGCTCATCGAGAACGAGGTGATCGAGCTCCTGGCCGACGCCGCGGGGTCGCACGCCGAGGTCTCCCGGATCACCGAGCGGGCGATGGCGGGCGAGCTCGACTTCGCCGAGAGCCTCACGGCTCGCGTCGCCACCCTCGCCGGCCTGTCGGAGGGCGTCTTCGCCGACGCCGTCGCCCAGGTCCGCGTCACCGAGGGCGCCGAGGAGCTGATCGCGGGCCTGCACGCCCACGGCAGCGTGATCGGTGTGGTCTCGGGCGGCTTCCACGAGGTCCTCGACCCGGTCGCCGAGCGCCTCGGGCTCGACCACTGGCGGGCCAACCGCCTCGAGGTCGTCGACGGCGTGCTGACCGGTCGCGTCAGCGGCCCCGTGGTCGACGCCGAGGGCAAGGCCGCCGCGCTCCGCGAGTGGGCCGAGGAGTCGCGGGTCGACCTCGAGCACACGGTGGCGGTCGGCGACGGGGCGAACGACCTGCTGATGATGCGGGCCGCCGCGCTCTCCGTGGCCTTCAACGCCAAGCCCCGCGTCCGCGAGCAGGCCGACCTCGTCGTCGCCCGGTGCGACCTCGCGGAGCTCCTGCCCCTGATGGGGCTCCGCGGCTGACCGGCCCCGCCGCGACGCCCCGTCCTCCGGGGGTCGGGGTCAGTGCCCCATGCCCAGGCCGCCGTCGACCGGGATGACGGCGCCGGAGATGTAGGCGGCGTCGTCGCTCGACAGCCAGGCGATGGTCTTCGCGACCTCGCCGGCGGTGCCGAAGCGCTGCGCGGGGATGGTCTTGCGGTACTCGGCCTGCTGCTCGTCGGGCAGCACCGCCGTCATGTCCGTCTCGATGAAGCCGGGGGCCACGACGTTCGCCGTGATGCCCCGGGCACCGACCTCGCGGGTCAGCGACCGCGCGAAGCCGACCAGCGCGGCCTTCGACGACGCGTAGTTGACCTGGCCGGGGCCGCCGTAGAGGCCCACGACGCTCGAGACGAGCACGATCCGGCCGAAGCGGGCCTTGAGCATGCCCTTCGAGGCGCGCTTGACGACGCGGAAGGCGCCGCCGAGGTTGGTGTCGACCACCGAGGTGAAGTCCTCCTCGGTCATCCGCATGAGGAGTCCGTCCTTCGTGATGCCGGCGTTGGCCACGACGACCTCCACCGGGCCGAGCTCGGCCTCGACGGCGGTGAAGGCGGCGTCGACCGAGGCGGAGTCGGTCACGTCGGCGACGACCGTCATCGTGCCCTCGGGGCCCTGGCCGCTGCGCGCGGTCACCGCGACGCGGTGGCCCTGGGCGACGAGCTCCTCGGCGATGGCGCGGCCGATACCGCGGTTTCCGCCGGTGACGAGGACGGTGCGGGGCGTGGTCATGGTGTCTCCTCGGGGTCGTGCGTCGGGCGCAGCGTGGGGGGCGACCGGAGGTCGTGGCCGTTCGCGGCCGCCGACCAGCCTACTGTCGGCTGTCGGGCTTAAGATCGGCTCACGCGCCGCCCGTGGCGCTCTGAGCCCGTGAGTGCATGAAGACTTCCCAGCCGATCACCTCCCTCCCCCCGTCGCCGACCGACGATCGCCACTCCCGCATGCGCCGCTACCTGCTGGCCACCGGGATCCGCATCGTCTGCATCGCCCTGTGCTTCGTCATCCCGCTCTCCTGGTGGACGCTGCTCCCCGTCCTCGGCGCCGTGGTCATCCCCTACGTCGCCGTCGTCCTGGCCAACGTGGGCCACGAGTCCGGGCAGGAGGTCGAGCGCCCCGGCGGCCTCGAGCTCTACCGCGGTCCCGACCCGGCGTGGCAGCCGGAGGCCGAGGCCCCCGCCCCGGAGCCCGTCCGGCCGGTCGTCGTCGACGACGAGCCCGACGACGACGCACCCGTGGCGGGTGCCGACGGCGTCCTCCGCTGATGCTCGGCCTCGGTCTCGACGGCCCCGGTGACGTCCAGTGCTCGCGCGCCGGGTGCACCGCCTCCGCCGTCTCCGCGGTCAACTGGCGGAACCCGAAGATCCACGGGCTCGACCGGGTGAAGGTCTGGTCGGCCTGCGCCGAGCACGTCGACTTCCTCGCCGAGTTCCTCCGGGCGCGCGACTTCCCCGTCGTCGTGACGGCCGCGGGCGTCACGGTCGACCGGGTCCCCCAGGAGGCGCGGTGAGCGACGCGCGCACCACCGGCGCCCGCAAGTGGCTGGGCTACCTCGGCGTGGTCGTCGTCTTCGCCGTCGTCTGCGGCTTCCTCGCCCACTGGCAGTGGAGCCGCCACGAGGAGAAGATGGCCGTCGTCCACCAGCTCGAGCAGCGCTACGACGCGGCTCCGGTGCCGCTCGACGAGGCCGTGCCCGCCCTCGACTCCTACGACCCCGCGCTGGAGTGGCAGCCGGTGAGCATGACCGGCACGTACGCCGCCGACGAGACCCTGCTCGTCCGCAACCGACCCCTCAACGGGCAGCCCGGCTTCGAGGTGCTCGTGCCGTTCCGGGTCACCGGTGGCGACGTCTTCGTCGTCGACCGCGGCTGGGTTCCCACGGGCAACGACCAGGACGCCCCCGACGAGGTCCCCGCTCCCCCGGAGGGCGAGGTCACGGTGACCGCCCGCCTCAAGCCGGGCGAGCCCGCCCTGGGGTCGCGCACCGGAGTCCCCGGCACGAACCAGATCGCCACCGTGCAGCTCAGCGAGGTGCAGGCCCGGGTGAGCGGCACGATCTACAGCGCCTCGTACGGCCTGCTGCAGAGCGAGACGCCGGCGCCGGCCGAGGCTCCCGTGAAGGCGAGCGCGCCCGAGATCGACACGGGCCTGAACCTCTCCTACTTCGTGCAGTGGATCATGTTCGCGGTCGGCGCCTTCGCCTTCCTCTTCTACGTCTTCCGGCAGGAGCGCCGCAACCGGGCCCTCGACGAGGAGGGCGCCGACGGCGACGAGGCCCGCGTCCGGGAGGCCGAGCGTGCCCGCCGGCGCGCTGCCCGGCCGCTCGCCGACAACGACGCGGAGGACGAGCTGCTCGACGCCGCCGGCCACTGACCCGGCGCGGGCGGCGTGCCGCCCCGTCGGTCAGGCGAGGTTGATGAGGTCGCTGTAGTCCTTGGTCCAGTGGTCCTCGGTGCCCTCGGGCATGATCAGCACGCGTTCCGGGTTCAGCGCCTCCACCGCTCCCTCGTCGTGGCTGACCAGGACGACGGCCCCCTCGTAGTTGGCGAGGGCGTCGAGGATCTCCAGGCGGCTGGCGGGGTCGAGGTTGTTCGTGGGCTCGTCGAGCAGCAGCACGTTGGCGCCGGAGACGACGATCATCGCCAGGGCGAGGCGGGTCTTCTCGCCACCGGAGAGGACGCCGGCCGGCTTGGCCGAGTCGTCGCCCGTGAAGAGGAACGAGCCCAGCACGCGCCGCGCCTCCATCTCGGTGATGTTCGGCGACGACGAGACCATGTTCTCGAGCACGCTGCGCGCGACGTCGATCGTCTCGTGCTCCTGGGCGTAGTAGCCGACGCGCAGGCCGTGGCCCGGCTCGAGCTGCCCCGTGTCGGGCTCGTCGACGCCCGCGAGGATGCGCAGCAGCGTGGTCTTGCCGGCACCGTTCAGCCCGAGGATCACGACCTTCGAGCCGCGGTCGATGGCGAGGTCGACGGCTGTGAAGATCTCGAGCGAGCCGTAGCTCTTCGAGAGGTTCGAGGCCATCAGGGGCGTCTTGCCGCAGGCCACCGGCGTCGGGAAGCGCAGCTTGGCGACGCGGTCGACGGCACGGACCTCCTCGAGGCCCGAGAGCAGCTTCTCGGCACGGGCGACCATCTGGTGGGCCGCCGCGGCCTTCGACGCCTTCGCGCCGAAGCGCGCGGCCTGCTTCTGCAGCGCCGAGGCCTGCTTCTCGGCGTTCGAGCGCTCCTTCTTGCGGCGCTCCTCGTCGGCGGCGCGCTGGCGCTGGTAGTTCCGCCAGCCCATGTTGTAGATGTCGATCGCCTGGCGGTTGGCGTCGAGGTAGAAGACGCGGTTGACGACCTCCTCGACGAGCTCGATGTCGTGGCTGATGACGATGACGCCGCCCTGGTACGTCTTGAGGTACTCGCGCAGCCAGACCACGCTGTCGGCGTCGAGGTGGTTCGTGGGCTCGTCGAGGATCATCGTGTCGGCGGCCGAGAAGAGGATGCGCGCGAGCTCGATGCGTCGGCGCTGGCCGCCGGAGAGGGTCGAGAGCGGCTGGTCGAGGATCCTGTCGGGCAGGCTGAGGTTGCTGGCGATCGACGCCGCCTCGGCCTCGGCCGCGTAGCCGCCGAGCGCGTTGAACTGGTCGTCGAGGTCGCCGTACCGCTTCATGGCGCGGGCGGCGACGTCGGCGTCGGGGTCGCCCATGAGGAGGGTCGCCTCCTGGATGCCGAGCAGGAGCTGGCCGAGGCCGCGGGCGTCGAGGATGCGCGTGCGGGCGAGGTCCTCCGGGTTGCCGCTCCGGGGGTCCTGCGGCAGGTAGCCGATCTCGCCGCCGCGCTCGATCTTGCCGTCGGTCGGCTGGGTCTCCCCCGCCAGCGTCTTGGTCATGGTGGTCTTGCCGGCGCCGTTGCGCCCGACGAGACCGATCTTGTCGCCCTTGTCGACGCGGAAGTTCACGTCGGCCATCAGCAGGCGAGCGCCGACGCGGATCTCGAGGTCGTGCACGGAGAGCACAGCAGTATTCCAATCGATTGGGAGGATGTCCACAACGCAGCCCGAGCAGGGGCCGCCTCTAGGATGAGACATCGCGTGGAGGGGGTCGCAGCACTGCGCTGCCGACCAGCCGCTCGGCCGATCAACCTACCCATTCTAGGAGACTGCATGACGAACACTGCTGCACCGATCTCACGGCCGGTCCTCGCCGACCGCCTGGTCACGAGGAGCTGGGCCACCGACGTCGCCCTCGTCCTCGGCGGAGCGGCCTTCACCAGTGCCCTCGCCCAGGTGCAGGTTCCCCTCTGGCCCGTCCCCGTCACGGGCCAGACGCTCGCGGTGATGCTCGTCGGTGCGACCCTCGGGGCGCGTCGTGGGGCCCTGTCGATGCTGACCTACCTCGTGCTGGGCGTCATCGGCCTCCCGATCTTCGCCGAGTTCACCGGCGGCCCCCTCAGCGTCCTCAAGCCCAGCTTCGGCTTCATCGTCGGGTTCATCCCGGCGGCGGCGCTCGTGGGCTGGCTCTCCCAGCGCGACTGGGACAAGAAGTGGCTGCTGTCGGTCGTCGCGTTCTTCCTCGCCAGCCTCGTGCCCTTCGTGGTCGGCCTGCCGTACCTCGCGGTCGTCCTCAGCAGCCTCGGGGTCGAGGTCACCCTCGCGACCGTCCTGACCGTCGGCGTCGTCCCCTTCATCGTGGGCGGCGTGGCGAAGTGGCTGATCGCCGCCTCGGTGCTGCCCCTGGCGTGGCGCGGGCTCCGTCGCCTGGAGCGCTGAGCGCAGCTGCCCCGACGCACGACGACGGGCCCCGGTCAGGAGACCGGGGCCCGTCGTCGTGTCCGGCGTCGGCCGGGGTGGATCAGATCGAGAAGCCGATGGCGCGCATCATGTCGCGCCCGTCGTCCGTGATCCGGTCGGGACCCCACGGCGGCATCCAGACCCAGTTGATCCGGAAGGCGTCCACGACGCCGTCCAGCGCGTTCGCGGTGTCGGCCTCGATGACGTCGGTCAGCGGGCAGCCGGCCGAGGTCAGGGTCATGCTGATGATGAGGGCGTTCTCGTGCTCCTCGTCCATCGCGAGGTCGTAGATGAGGCCGAGGTCGACGATGTTGACCCCGAGCTCGGGGTCGACGACCTCCTTCAGCGCCTCCGCGACCTGGTCGAACTTCTCCGGGGCCAGAGCGACCGCCACGGTCAGCTGCCCACCGGGGCGTCGACGGCCGCCGCAGCCGCCGCAGCGGAGACGTAGCGGTCGTAGCCCTCGTTCTCGAGGCGGTCGGCGAGCTCCGGTCCGCCCTCGTCGGCGACGTGGCCGTCGACGAACACGTGGACGAAGTCGGGCTTGATGTACCGGAGGATCCGCGTGTAGTGCGTGATCAGCAGGAGGCCCAGGCCCGTGTTGGCCTTCGCCCGGTTGACGCCCTCCGAGACGATCTTGAGCGCGTCGACGTCGAGACCGGAGTCGGTCTCGTCGAGGACGGCGAACTTCGGCTTGAGGAGCTCGAGCTGCATGATCTCGTGCCGCTTCTTCTCGCCGCCGGAGAAGCCCTCGTTGACGTTGCGCTCGGCGAAGGCCGAGTCCATCTTGAGCGCCGACATCGACTCGCGCAGGTCCTTGATCCAGCCACGGATGGCCGGGGCCTCGCCGTCGAGGGCGGTCTTCGCCGTGCGGAGGAAGTTCGAGACGGTGACCCCGGGGATCTCGACCGGGTACTGCATCGCCAGGAAGAGCCCCGCCTTGGCGCGCTCGTCGACGCTCATGTCGAGCACCTCGACGCCGTCGAGGCGGATGGAGCCGCCGTCGACGTTGTAGCGCGGGTGGCCGGCGATCGTGTAGGCGAGGGTCGACTTGCCGGAGCCGTTGGGGCCCATGACGGCGTGGATCTCGCCCTCCTTGATGGTCAGGTCGACGCCCTTGAGGATCGGCTTGGGGCCGGCGTCGGTGTCGATGCTGACCTTGAGGTCGCGGATCTCGAGAGTGCTCATGCGTTCATTCCTTACTGTGCGACGCCGGCGGGCGACGCGGTGGTGTCGACGAAGACGTCGCCGTCGACGACGGAGACGGCGAAGACCGGGACGGGTTCGTAGGCGGGGAGGGTCAACGGCTTGCCCGAGGTGAGCTCGAACTTGGAGCCGTGCGCCCAGCACTCCAGGGTGTCGTCCTCGACGAAGCCCTCGGAGAGCGAGATGTCGCCGTGCGTGCAGGTGTCGCCGATGGCGTGGATGACCCCGGCGCTGTCCTTCACGACGGCGACGGCCACGCCGTCGACGACGACGCGGAGCGCCTGCGCGGGCGTGATCTCGTCGGAGGAGCAGACGCGCGTGCTCATGCGGTGGGCTCCACGACGGACGGGCCGGAGGTCAGCTCGACCTCGAGGGCGTCGATGAGGCGCTGCTGCAGCTCGGGCTCGCCGATCTTCTGGACGACCTCGCTGAGGAAGCCGAGCACGACGAGGCGACGGGCCTCGGCTTCGTCGATGCCCCGCGACTGGAGGTAGAAGAGGTGCTCGTCGTCGAAGCGGCCGGTGGCGCTGGCGTGGCCCGCCCCGGCGATGTCGCCCGTCTCGATCTCGAGGTTCGGGATGGAGTCGGCCCGAGTGCCCTCGCTGAGGACGAGGTTGCGGTTCTGCTCGTAGCTGTCGGTGCCGGGCGCCGTCCGCGCGATGAGGACGTCGCCGATCCAGACGGTGCGGGCTCCCTCGCCCTGGAGCGCGCCCTTGTAGTTGACGCGGCTCCGGCTGTTCGGCGCGTCGTGGTGGACGAAGACCTGCTGCTCGAGGTGCTGACCGGCGTCGGCGAAGTAGACGCCGTAGAGCTCGGCGTCCGAGCCCTGCCCGGCCAGGTGCGCCGAGGGGTTGACCCGCACGACCGACCCGCCGAGCGAGACCACGAAGTGCTTCAGCTGCGCGTCGCGCCCGATGGTCGCGAAGTGGCTGGCGAGGTGGACCGCCTCGTCGTCCCACTCCTGCAGCGTCACCACGGTGAGGTGCGCCCCGTCGTCGACGACGATCTCGACGTTCTCGACGAGCTGGGCGGCGCCCGTGTTGCGGAGCACGACGAGCGACGTCGAGTTCGCCGTCGCGTGGATGAGGGTGTGGCCGGCACGCGGTGCCGTGTCGAGGCCGGAGCGCCCGATCGTCACGGTCGAGGGCTCGTCGCCGCTCAGGGTCACGAGCAGCACCTTCTCGGTCGCGGCCCAGGCCGAGGCCGAGGCCTTGTCCTCGGGCTGGCCGGCCCGGCCGACGCGGGAGTCGCTCCGGTCGACCCAGTCGACCGTCGCCCCGGCGGTCTCCCGCGCGAGGTACGCGTAGGGAGACCCGTCCAGGGGGCCGTCGATGAGGGGGCGCAGACGCTCGACCGGGCTGAGCTTCCAGTCGACCTCGCGGCCGGTGACCGCGGGGAACGCGGCCGGGTCGGTGCTGCGGAAGCGCTCGGAACGGGTCTGGACCGGGACGACGCCCCAGCCTCCGTCGCTGTGCGCCTTCGCGCCGTGCTGCACGCCCTCGGGGGTCGTGCTCGTTGTGGTGGGTGCTACGGCGGACATCTAGCCGACGGATCCTTCCATGCTCATCTCGATGAGCTTGTTGAGTTCGAGGGCGTACTCCATCGGGAGCTCCCGCGCGATGGGCTCGATGAACCCGCGGACGATCATGGCCATGGCCTCGTCCTCCGCCATGCCGCGCGACATCAGGTAGAACAGCTGCTCCTCGCTCACGCGCGAGACCGTGGCCTCGTGGCCGAGCTGCACGTCGTCGACGCGGATGTCGATGGCCGGGTACGTGTCGGAGCGCGACATGGTGTCGACCAGCAACGCGTCGCAGCGCACCGTGTTGGCGCTGTGGTGAGCCGAGTCGTCGACCCGGACCTCACCGCGGTACCCCGCACGACCGCCGCCGCGGGCGATGGACTTCGAGACGATGGACGACGTCGTGTACGGCGCCATGTGGATCATCTTCGCGCCGGCGTCCTGGTGCTGGCCGGGGCCGGCGAAGGCGACGCTGAGGGTCTCGCCCTTGGCGTGCTCGCCCGCGAGGTAGATCGACGGGTACTTCATCGTGACCTTGGAGCCGATGTTGCCGTCGATCCACTCCATGGTCGCGCCCTCGTGCGCGATGGCGCGCTTCGTGACGAGGTTGTAGACGTTGTTCGACCAGTTCTGGATCGTCGTGTAGCGCACGCGGGCGTTCTTCTTCACGATGATCTCGACGACGGCCGAGTGCAGCGAGTCGCTCTTGTAGATCGGGGCGGTGCAGCCCTCGATGTAGTGCACGTAGCTGCCCTCGTCGGCGATGATCAGCGTCCGCTCGAACTGGCCCATGTTCTCCGTGTTGATGCGGAAGTAGGCCTGCAGGGGGATCTCGACGTGGACGTTCTTGGGGACGTAGACGAACGAGCCGCCCGACCAGACCGCCGTGTTGAGCGCCGCGAACTTGTTGTCGCCCGCGGGGATCACCGAGCCGAAGTACTCCTGGAAGAACTCGGGGTGCTCGCGCAGCGCCGTGTCGGTGTCCATGAAGATGACGCCCTGCTGCTCCAGGTCCTCGCGGATCTGGTGGTAGACGACCTCGGACTCGTACTGGGCGGCGACGCCGGCGACGAGGCGGTTGCGCTCGGCCTCGGGGATGCCGAGCTTCTCGTAGGTGTTCTTGATGTCGTCGGGCAGCTCGTCCCAGGTGGTGGCCTGCTTCTCGGTCGACCGGACGAAGTACTTGATGTTGTCGAAGTCGATGCCCGAGAGGTCTGCGCCCCAGGTCGGCATCGGCTTGCGCTCGAAGAGCGTGAGGCCCTTGAGGCGGTTCTTGAGCATCCACTCGGGCTCGCTCTTGAGGTTCGAGATGTCGGTGACGACCTCGGGCGAGACGCCGCGGCGCGCGGAGGCGCCGGCAGCGTCGGAGTCGGACCAGCCGAACTCGTATTGTCCCAGGCCGTCCAGCTCGGGGCGGTCGATCAGCACGTCTGACATGTGTACCTCTTTCTCTGACGGACCGAACGCGGTGCGCGGAGCCACCATTCCCATGGTGCTCGCCGCGGGCGACGACGGGCCGTTCCTCGCGGTGCGAGTCGAACACCCCGGTCCGCGTGACGATCGCCGCCCCGTCGACGGCCCCCCGGGGCGATGATCGTCGCGGGTGGTCGGCGGGCCCTCCGCGAGCGGAGTGCCAGGGTGCGTTGCCTAGACTGTGACCCGCACCCGGTGCCTCTCGACCCCGTGGTGCTCGTCCGCCTCAGCTGTCTCGCGGCGTCTCCGTCGACGCCGTGCCGGGTTGTGTTCCTGAACCCGTCGATTCTACAGGGCGGAGTCCTGAAATCGACGAAAGGCAGGAGACTGTGAGCAAGGCAGACCAGACCACCCCGGGCGTGCTGTCGAGAGCCTGGGCGTGGCTGCCCACGACGGTCGACTCGCGGGTGCGCTTCATCGCCTGGGCGTCGCTCGTCTGCCAGGTCCTGCTGATCGGCACCGGAGGCGCGGTGCGGCTCACCGGGTCCGGCCTGGGCTGCCCGACGTGGCCGCGCTGCACCGACGACTCCTTCGTGTCGACGCCCGAGATGGGCATCCACGGCGTCATCGAGTTCGGCAACCGGCTGCTGACCTTCGTGCTCACGCTCGTCGTCATCCTCGCCTTCCTCGCCGTGCTGCGCATCCGCAGGGTGCGCCCTGAGCTCTTCCGCATCACCCTCGTCCAGGGACTCAGCATCCCGCTCCAGGCGGTCCTCGGCGGCATCACCGTCCTGACGGGCCTGAACCCGTACATCGTGGGGGCGCACTTCGTGGTGTCCGTCGTGCTGGTCGCCCTGACGACGGTGCTGGTGTACCGGGTGCTGCACGGTCCTCGCGGCACCCGCGCCGCGACTCCCCGGGGCTACGCCCTCCTGGCGCGGGCGGCGGCCGTCGTCGTGGCCGTCACTGTCGTCGTCGGCATCCTCACGACCGGCGCCGGGCCGCACGCCGGCGACGCCGCGACCCCCCGCAACGGCCTCGCTCCCGAGGTCATGGAGCACGTGCACAGCTGGCCCGCCTACGCGACCCTGCTGCTCACCGTCGCGCTCGTCGCCTGGACCCTCCGCGCGGGCCTCCCCCGGCGCTTCCCGCTCCTGCTGCTCGCCGTGGAGGT
Source organism: Frigoribacterium sp. CFBP 8754 (assembly GCF_014841815.1). Taxonomy (NCBI): domain Bacteria; kingdom Bacillati; phylum Actinomycetota; class Actinomycetes; order Micrococcales; family Microbacteriaceae; genus Frigoribacterium; species Frigoribacterium sp. CFBP 8754. The sequence goes on along the minus strand of NZ_JACYUO010000001.1, from coordinate 1,129,725 downwards.
CGTGCAGATCGCCGTCGGGCTGCTCCAGGCCCGCACGGGGCTGCCGCCCGTGCTCGTCGGCAGCCACATGGTGCTGGCCGCGCTCCTCGTCGCCGCGATGACGGCCGTGCTGCTCTCCCTGACGAACGACCAGCAGCCCGACGAGGTCGAGGCGCCCGTCCGTGAGGCCGAGCTCCGCGTCTGACGCTCGCACCGCCTCCTCGGCGCCCTGCCCTGGTCTCGGGGTGGGGCGCCGTCGTCGTCAGCGGCGCAGGTCCAGCCGCATGATCGTGTCGACCCCGTCGTCCGAGACCGGGACGAATCCCAGGCGGCGGTAGAGCGACTCGACGCGGCTCCCCGTCAGCACGTCGAGGGTGACCGTGGGCGTGGTGACGGCGGCGACGGCCTCGGTGACGAGACGGGTGCCGAGGCCCCGGCCGCGCGCCTCCTCACGGAGGTAGAAGTGGCGCAGCCAGGTCGTCCCGCCCTCGGGGTGGACGGCGAGGCAGCCGACGACACGGCCCTCGGCGTCGACGACGACGGTGGTCTCGGACGGGACGAACTCGCGGACGAACCGGGCGCGGTTGTACGACGGGCGCCAGACGCCCGCCCGCTCGAGGTCGTCGCGGAGGGCGTGGAGCTTGAGGTCGGCCAGGGCGTCGACGTCGCCGGGGCGCGCCGGACGCGTGGACCAGCCGGGGGCGGGCACGGGCCTAGAAGGGCAGGAGCGGGTCGACGCCCACGGCCAGGAAGAGCAGCGTCAGGTAGGTGATGGAGCTGTGGAAGACGCGCATGGGACGGACCTCGGCGACCTGCTGGATGGCACGGCTGTAGAGGCGGTGGGACTCCCAGATGAACCAGGCACCGCTCGCGGCGGCGACCACGGTGTAGAGCACGCCCATGCCGGCCACGGGGACGAGGAGCAGCGAGCAGGCGACCGTGGCCCAGGCGTAGAGGATGACCTGCAGCCCGACCAGCGAACGACCCCGCACGACGGCGAGCATCGGGACGTCGGCGGCGGCGTAGTCGTCGCGGTACTTCATCGACAGCGGCCAGTAGTGCGGCGGCGTCCAGAGGAAGATCACCATGAAGAGGATGACGGGAGGCCAGCTCAGGTCGTTCGTCACGGCCGCCCAGCCGATCAGGACGGGCATGCAGCCCGCGATGCCGCCCCAGACGATGTTCTGCGGGGTCCGGCGCTTGAGCCAGAGGGTGTACACGACGACGTAGAAGAGGATGGCGCCGAGCGAGAGGGCCGCCGACAGCAGGTTGACGGTGAGGGCCAGCCAGACGATGGAGGCGACGCCCACCACGTACGAGAAGACGAGCGCCTCGCGGTCGGTCACCTCGCCGGTGACGAGGGGGCGGCCCTGGGTCCGCTTCATGATGCGGTCGATGTCGCGGTCGATGTAGCAGTTGAACGCGGAGGCCGAGCCGGCGCTGAGCGCCCCGCCGACGAGGGTGGCGAGCACGAGCCAGAGATTCGGGACGCCGCCCTGGGCCAGGAACATCGTCGGGGCCGTCGTGACGAGCAGGAGCTCCATCACGCGGGGCTTGGTGAGGGCCACATACGCTCGAGCCTTGCGACGGAAGCCCCGGGGTGCGGTGTCGGGGCGGGTGTCGATGGCTGCGGTCATGAGTCCTCTAACGAGACGAACGGGGTGCCAGGAGAGTCTAGGCGATGAACGTCCGCGTTGACACGGCACCGGGCGTCACCTGCGGGCACGCGACCTCGGTACGTCCCTATACTGGCAGGTGCTTGCCAGTTGCACGTCTGCTCCGCGCTGGATTCCCGACACCGGAACGAACACCTCCCTGTCCTGATCTCCACATCGTTGTGAACGTGCGGCCGCAGCCGACGACGTCTCGGCAGGCGCATGTCCGCGCGGGTCCGCATCGACCCCGCGCAGTTCGCAACAAGAAGGGTCAACTTCCAGTGGCAGATCTGCAATGGGAATCCATCGACAACAAGGCCGTCGACACCGTCCGCGTGCTCGCGGCCGACGCCGTGGAGAAGGTCGGCAACGGCCACCCCGGCACGGCGATGAGCCTCGCGCCCGCCGCGTACCTCCTCTTCCAGAAGGTCATGCGTCGTGACCCGAGCGACAGCGAGTGGATCGGTCGCGACCGCTTCGTGCTCTCGGTGGGCCACAGCTCGCTGACCCAGTACGTGCAGTTCTACCTGGGCGGCTACGGCCTCGAGCTCGACGACCTCAAGGCGCTCCGCACCTGGGGCAGCAAGACCCCCGGCCACCCCGAGTACGGCCACACCGACGGCGTCGAGATCACGACCGGTCCCCTGGGCCAGGGCCTCGCCTCCGCCGTGGGCATGGCGTACGCCGCCCGCTTCGAGCGCGGCCTCTTCGACCCCGAGGCCGCCGTCGGCACCTCGCCGTTCGACCACTTCGTCTACGTCATCGCCGGTGACGGCGACCTGCAGGAGGGCGTCACCAGCGAGGCCTCCTCGCTCGCCGGCCACCAGCAGCTCGGCAACCTCGTCGTGATCTACGACAGCAACCAGATCTCCATCGAGGACGACACGAACATCGCCTTCACGGAGGACGTCCAGAAGCGCTACGAGGCCTACGACTGGCAGGTCCAGGTCGTCGACTGGAAGAAGACCGGCGAGTACGTCGAGGACGTCGCCGCCCTCTTCGAGGCGATCGAGGCCGCCAAGGCCGAGACGAGCAAGCCTTCGCTGATCGTCCTCAAGACCATCATCGGCTGGCCCTCGCCCAAGAAGCAGAACTCCGGCAAGATCCACGGCTCGGCGCTCGGCGCCGAGGAGCTCGCGGGCCTGAAGGAGGTCCTGGGCTTCGACCCGGAGAAGACCTTCGACGTCGACCCCGCCGTGCTCGAGCACACCCGCGGCGCCGTCGAGCGTGGCCAGGCGCAGCACGCCGAGTGGCGCACCTCCTTCGACGCGTGGGCCACGGCCAACCCCGAGAAGAAGGTCCTCCTCGACCGCGTCCTCACGGGCGAGCTGCCCGAGGGGCTCGACGAGGCCCTCCCGGTCTTCCCCGCCGACAAGGAGGTGTCGACGCGTGCCGCCTCCGGCAAGGTGATCAACGCCATCGCCGGCGTCGTCCCCGAGTTCTGGGGCGGCTCGGCCGACCTCGCCGAGTCGAACCTGACGACCATCGCGGGCGGCGGCTCGTTCGTCCCCACCGAGTGGTCCACCCACGAGTGGCAGGGCAACCCCTACGGCCGCGTCCTGCACTTCGGCATCCGCGAGCACGCCATGGGCTCGATCATGAACGGCATCGCCCTGCACGGCAACACGCGCGTGTTCGGCGGCACCTTCCTCATCTTCAGCGACTACATGCGCCCCGCCGTGCGTCTCGCCGCGCTGATGAAGTCGCCCGTCACCTACGTCTGGACCCACGACTCCGTGGCCCTCGGCGAGGACGGCCCGACCCACCAGCCGATCGAGCAGCTCGCCGCCCTCCGCGCGATCCCCGACTTCGACGTGGTCCGCCCCGCCGACGCCAACGAGACCGCGTGGGCCTGGAAGACCATCCTCGACCGCCACAGTGGCCCCGCCGGCCTGGCGCTGAGCCGTCAGAACCTGCCGGTCTTCGAGCGCGGCACCGGCGACGCGGAGGGCGAGACCTTCGCCTCCGCCGCCAACGTCGCCAAGGGCGCCTACGTGCTCGCCGAGGCCCCGGGCGGCACGCCCGACGTGATCCTCATCGCGACCGGCTCCGAGGTCCAGATCGCCGTCGAGGCCCGTGAGGTCCTCCGTGGCGAGGGCGTGAACGCCCGCGTCGTCTCGGCTCCGAGCCTCGAGTGGTTCGACGAGCAGGACGCCGCGTACAAGGAGGCCGTGCTCCCCGCGGCCGTCAAGGCCCGCGTCTCGATCGAGGCCGGTGTGGCCATGCCGTGGCGCGGCATCGTCGGCGACGCCGGTCGCAGCGTGTCGATCGAGCACTTCGGTGCCTCGGCCGACTACAAGACGCTCTACCGCGAGTTCGGCATCACCACCGAAGCCGCCGTCGCCGCCGCCAAGGACTCGCTGGCCGCTCTCTGAGCGCCGGCAGAAAAGAGAAGAACGACATGACCGATTCGAACACCGCACAGCTCTCCGCCGCCGGCGTCAGCATCTGGCTCGACGACCTCTCGCGTGAGCGCATCAACTCGGGCGGGCTGCAGAAGCTCATCGCCGAGCGCAACGTCGTGGGCGTCACGACCAACCCGACGATCTTCGCCTCGGCCCTCGCCAAGGGCGAGGCCTACGACGACCAGGTCGCCCTCCTCGCCAAGACCGGCGTCAGCGTGACCGACGCCGTCTTCGAGATCACGACGGACGACGTCACCCGCGCGAGCGACATCTTCCGCGAGATCTACGACACGACGAACGGCTTCGACGGCCGCGTGTCGATCGAGGTCGAGCCGGGCCTGGCCCACGACGCGAAGGGCACCGTCGACCAGGCGATCAAGCTCGCCGCCAAGGTCGGTCGCCCCAACGCGCTCATCAAGATCCCGGCGACCGTCGAGGGCCTCGAGGCCATCACCGCCGTCATCGCGCAGGGCATCAGCGTCAACGTCACGCTGATCTTCAGCCTCGAGCGCTACCGCGCCGTCATCAACGCCTACCTCACCGGTCTCGAGCAGGCCAAGGCCGCCGGCATCGACATCAGCGAGATCCACTCGGTGGCGTCCTTCTTCGTGTCGCGTGTCGACACCGAGATCGACAAGCGCCTCGACGCCGTCGGCACCGACGAGGCCACGGCCCTCAAGGGCAAGGCGGGCGTCGCGAACGCCCAGCTGGCCTACGAGGTGTACACCCAGGCCTTCGCGACCGAGCGTGCCGCGGGCCTGCTCGCCGCCGGCGCCAACAAGCAGCGTCCGCTCTGGGCGTCGACCGGCGTCAAGGACCCGGCCGTCCTCGACACCACCTACGTCGTCGAGCTCGTCGCGCAGGACGTCGTCAACACCATGCCGGAGAAGACGCTCGAGGCGACGTTCGACCACGGCGAGATCCGTGGCGACACGATCTCGTCGTCGTACGCCTCGGCGAACGAGGTCATGGACGCGATCGCGGCCCAGGGCGTCTCGTACGACGAGGTCACCGAGCTGCTCGAGAAGGAGGGCGTCGAGAAGTTCATCGTCTCCTGGAACGAGCTGCTCGACACCGTCAGCGCTGCCCTCGAGGCAGCCGTCCCGACGGCCGGCTCCGCCGAGTGACCATCTCGATCGCTGTCCGCGGCGACGCCGCGGCCGCGGTCGAGCGGGTCGTCCCGCAGCTGGTCGGCGACCTCGTCGCCTCGGGCATCACGGCTCAGGTCCCCACCCTGTGGGGGCCCGAGGCGGAGCCCGAGGCGGCGCGGCGCCTCGGCTGGACCGAGGCCGTCGCCGTCTCGACGCCGCTCCTGGCCGAGATCGAGTCGCTCCGTGAGGAGCTCCGCGCTCGTGGTCTCGACCATGTCGTCCTCTCGGGCATGGGTGGCTCCTCCCTCGCTCCCGAGGTGATCGCCCGGACCGCGGGCGTCGAGCTCACGGTGGTCGACGCCACGGAACCGGGGCAGGTACGACGGGCCCTGGGCGATCGTCTCGACCGCACCGTCCTCGTGGTGTCGTCGAAGTCCGGCTCGACGGTGGAGACCGACGCGCACCTCCGTGCCTGGACCGCCGCGTTCGACGCGGCAGGCCTCGACGCGACGGAACGCATCGTCGTCGTCACCGACCCGGGGTCTCCCCTGGAGGCCCGGGCCCGCGAGGCCGGGCACCGCGTGTTCCTGGCCGACCCCACGGTGGGCGGTCGCTTCTCCGCCCTCACGGCCTTCGGCCTCGTCCCGGCCGGTCTCGCCGGCGCCGACGTCCGGTCGCTGCTGTCCGAGGCCGGTGCGGTCTCGGTCGAGCTGGCGCAGGACGACGAGACCAACCCGGGCCTCGTACTCGGCGCGGTGCTCGCCGGCACCTCTCCCCTCCGCGACAAGATCGCGCTTGTCGCCGACGGGACGCACATCGTCGGGCTCGCCGACTGGGCCGAGCAGCTCCTCGCCGAGTCGACGGGCAAGCGCGGTCGCGGCCTCCTCCCCGTCGTCGTCGGCCCTGGTGGTCGCGAGGTCCGGGGCGACCTCGCCGACGTCCAGATCATCCGCCTCGTGGCGGACGAGCTGGAGACCTTCGACGTGGCCGAGGGCGAGGTCGAAGTCTCCGCGTCGCTGGGCGGCCACTTCCTGCTCTGGCAGTACGCCGTCGCCGTCGCGGGTCGTCTCCTGGGCATCGACCCCTTCGACCAGCCCGACGTCGAGTCGGCGAAGGAGGCCACCCGGGAGCTGCTCACCGCTCGGCCCGAGACCGTGCCCCCCGCGTTCGTCTCGGGCGGGGTCGCCGTGCGTGCCTCGTCGGGGCTCGTCGTCGGTGGCTCGCTCGAGTCCGCCGTCGCCGCCCTGCTCGCGGAGCTGCCGGCGGACGGCTACGTCGCGATCCAGGCCTACGTCGACCGCCACGCGCACGCTGACCTGCTCGCGCTCCGCGAGTGGACCGCCGAGCGCGCCGAGCGGCCGACGACCTTCGGCTGGGGGCCCCGCTTCCTCCACTCGACGGGCCAGTACCACAAGGGCGGTCCGGCGACGGGGGTCTTCCTCCAGATCGTCCAGGGCACCGAGGACGACCTCGCCGTGCCCGGCGCGCCCTTCACCTTCGGCGAGCTCCTCCACGCGCAGGCGGCGGGGGACGCGGAGGTGTTGGCCGCCCACGGACGGCCGGTGCTCACCCTCACGGTCGACGACCCGTCGGCCCTGCTCCCCGCGCTGCGGGGCGCCCTCCGCTGACGGTGGGCGGGCGCCGCGGCGCCCGCCCACCGTCAGCGGCACGCACACCACGATCACCAAGGAACGAGAGACAGATGTCACCGGTGGAGATCACGCCGGAGTCCAACCCGCTGAGGTTGCCCTCCGACCGCCGTCTGGCTCGCATCGCGGGCCCCAGCGGACTCATCATCTTCGGGGTCACGGGAGACCTCTCCCGCAAGAAGCTGATGCCCGCCGTCTACGACCTCGCCAACCGGGGCCTCCTGCCCCCGGGCTTCGCGCTGGTCGGCTTCGCCCGTCGCGAATGGGAGGGCCAGGACTTCGAGCAGGTCGTCTACGAGGCTGTGAAGCAGTACGCGCGCACCCCCTTCGACGAGGACGTCTGGCGTCAGCTCAAGGAGGGGTTCCGCTTCGTCCAGGGCGTCTTCGACGACGCCGAGGCCTTCACGCGGCTCAAGGACACCATCGAGGAGCTCGACCGTGAGCGGGGCACGATGGGCAACCACGCGTTCTACCTGTCGATCCCGCCCAAGGCCTTCCCGATGGTCACGGAGCAGCTGCGCAACTCCGGCCTGGCGGAGGAGAAGGACGGTGCCTGGCGCCGTGTCGTCATCGAGAAGCCCTTCGGCAGCGACCTCAGGACCGCCCGCGAGCTGAACGCCGTCGTCGAGAGCGTCTTCGACCCCGACTCGGTCTTCAGGATCGACCACTACCTGGGCAAGGAGACGGTGCAGAACCTCCTGACCCTGCGCTTCGCCAACCAGATGTACGAGCCCCTCTGGAACTCGAACTACGTCGACCACGTGCAGATCACCATGGCCGAGGACATCGGCGTCGGCGGTCGGGCCGGCTACTACGACGGCATCGGCGCCGCGCGCGACGTCATCCAGAACCACCTCCTGCAGCTCCTCGCGCTCACCGCGATGGAGGAGCCCGTCACGTTCGAGGCCTCGCACCTCCGTGCCGAGAAGGAGAAGGTCCTCTCGGCCGTCCGCATCCCGGAGGACATCGCGGCCGGCACAGCGCGGGGCCAGTACTCCGGCGGATGGCAGGGCGGTGAGAAGGTCCTCGGCTTCCTCGACGAGGAGGGCATGAACCCCGAGAGCGTCACCGAGACCTTCGCGGCGGTCAAGCTCGAGATCGCGACCCGGCGGTGGGCGGGCGTGCCGTTCTACCTCCGGGCCGGGAAGCGCCTCGGCCGTCGCGTCACCGAGATCGCCGTCGTCTTCAAGCAGGTCCCCGAGAACATCTTCGGGACGCAGACCTCGCTCGGCCAGAACGCCCTCGTCATCCGCGTCCAGCCCGACGAGGGAGTGACCCTCCGCTTCGGCTCGAAGGTGCCCGGCATCGGGACCCAGGTGCGCGACGTCACGATGGACTTCGGCTACGGCCACGCGTTCACCGAGGCGAGCCCCGAAGCGTACGAGCGACTCATCCTCGACGTGCTGCTCGGCGATCCCCCGCTCTTCCCCCGTCACGAGGAGGTCGAGCTCTCCTGGCGCATCCTCGACCCGATCGAGGAGTTCTGGGCGACCCAGGGCCAGCCCGAGCAGTACCGCCCCGGCACCTGGGGCCCCCAGTCCGCCGATGACCTGATGGCCCGTGACGGCCGAACCTGGAGGCGTCCGTGATCGTCGACCTGCCCGACAGCACCATCAGCCGCGTCCAGAAGAAGCTGGTCAAGATCCGCGAGGAGGGCGGTGCGGTCGCTCTCGGCCGTGTGCTGACCCTCATCATCTCGACCCACCTCGGCGAGGAGGAAGAGGCCATCGAGGCGGCCAACGAGGCCTCCCGCGAGCACCCGATGCGCGTCATCGTCATCTCCACGTCCCGCGAGGAGACCACCGACGACGCGCGCCTCGACGCGCAGATCCGCGTGGGCGGCGACGCCGGGGCCAGCGAGGTCATCCTCCTGCGCGCCTACGGCGACACCGCGAGCGACGAGGAGGGCCTCGTGACGGGCCTCCTCCTGCCCGACGCGCCCGTCGTGGTGTGGTGGCCCCGTGAGCACCCGGACGTCGTGTCGGAGTCGGCGCTGGGGCGCATCGCGCAGCGGCGCATCACCGACGCGGCCAGCCAGCCCGACCCTCGACGGTCGATCATCGACCTCGGCGGCTCCTACGCCCCCGGCGACACGGACTTCGCCTGGACGCGGCTCACGCTGTGGCGCGCTCAGCTCGCCGCCGTGCTGGACCAGCCGCCCTACGAGCCCGTCATCGGAGTCCAGGTGAGCGGCGCGCCCGACTCCCCCTCGACCGTGCTGCTCGCGGCGTGGCTGCGCCTGCAGCTCCAGGTGACCGTCGAGGGCGACGAGACGATCGGCGCCACCGGCTCGAGCGGCATCCACGGCGTGCGTCTCGTCCGCGACTCCGGCGTCATCGAGCTGGAGCGCTCCGTCGTCGACGTGGCGACGCTGACACAGCCCGGCCAGCCGACGCACGACCTCTCGCTGCCACGCCGGTCGCTCCGTGACTGCCTCGCCGAGGAACTCCGTAGACTCGACGCCGACGACCTCTTCGGGAACGTCGTGAGGAACGGGGTCCGTCTGCTGGACGTCCCCGTCGAGAGCAACTAGGGCAGACTGACACTGTGACGAACGAACGCCGGGTGCTGGTTCACCCTGACAAGGAATCGCTGGGCGCCTCGGTGGCCGCGCGGTTCATCACCAAGATCATCGACGTGATCGAAGAGCAGAACTACGCCTCGGTCGTGGTCAGCGGAGGTTCGGTGAGCACCCTCGTGCTCGCCGCCATCAACGCGTCGCCGGCCCGCGACAGCGTCGACTGGTCGAAGGTCTCGATCTGGTGGGCCGACGAGCGGTGGGTCGAGGCGGGGCACCCCGACCGCAACGACCACCAGGCCGGCATCGACCTGCTCGACCACATCGGGCTGCTGCCCGAGAACGTGCACCGGTTCGCCGCCGTCGGCGACGCAGCCGACGTCGAGGCCGCCGCGGAGCTGTACCGCCGAGAGCTGCACGAGCACGCTCAGGCTGACGACCTCGCTCCGCGCTTCGACATCACCCTGCTCGGCGTCGGCCCCGACGGCCACGTCGCGTCGCTCTTCCCCGACGCACCCCAGGTGCGGATGACGGAGCCCACGGTCCTGGTCGTCGAGGATTCCCCCAAGCCCCCGCCCGTGCGGCTCACGCTGAGCCTGCCGGTCATCAACGAGTCGCAGCGCGTCTGGATGATCCTCGCCGGGGCCGAGAAGGCCTCGTCGCTGGGGCTCGCCCTCGCCGGCGCCGGCGCAGACCAGGTGCCCGTCGCCGGGGTCAAGGGCCGGAAGCGCACGGTCTTCTTCGTCGACCGCGACGCCGCCGCCGAGGTGCCCGAGAACCTCATCGCCTCCACGTACTGACACGGAACACGGCCGACGCCCCGTCCCTCCTCGCGGGGGGCGGGGCGTCGTCGCGTCCGCTCCTCGTCGGGGCGTGGCGCCCGCCGCCGGGGAGGCGCGGACCACGACGAAGCCCCCTGTCCGACCGGACAGGGGGCTTCGTCGTGGTATCGCTGGTGGGTCAGGCCTTGCCGCGGCGGACGCGCAGCTGCTGCAGCGCCTCCTCGAGGAGCTGAGCGGCTTCCTCCTCGGTGCGACGCTCCTTCACGTAGGCGAGGTGCGTCTTGTAGGGCTCGAGCTTGGCGACGGTCGGCGGGTTCTCCTTGTCGCGACCGGCGGGGAGGCCCGTGGACGGCGAGTCGACGGTCTCGGGGATCTCGTCGTCGGGCACGTTGGCCGCGAAGTGACGGACGACCTCGTTGCCGAGGGCGTCCCAGTAGGAGATGGTGACTCGCTCGGCGTGGAAGCCGCGGTCCTGTTCGCCCATGGGGCCCGCACCGACGCGGGAGCCACGGATCGCGCTGCCGCCGGAGGCCATCAGCTCACCGCCGAGAACTTGGTGATGAGGCCGAGGACGACGATGCAGGTGATCCACACCAGGCCGAGGAACACGGTGATCCTGTTCAGGTTGCGCTCGGCGACGCCGGACGCCCCGAGGTTGCTCGTGACACCGCCGCCGAACATGTCGGAGAGACCGCCGCCGCGACCGCGGTGCAGCAGGATGAGCAGGGTCAGCAGGAGGCTCGTGATGCCGAGCAACACCTGCAGGATGACCTGGAGAATTTCCACGGAACGCCTTTCGATGCGGTGAGACCGTAGACGAGTATAACCGGAGCGTCGGGTCCGGCGGCTCGCCCGCGCGGGCGGGCTGCCGAACCCGACGTCCCGTCAGACGCCGACGTGCGAGCGGAAGCGGACGATGCTCGTGAACTCCGAGACGTCGAGGCTGGCTCCGCCGACCAGGGCGCCGTCGACGTCGGGCTCCCGCAGGAACGACGCGATGTTGGTCGACTTCACGGAGCCGCCGTAGAGGACGCGCGTCGAGGCGGCCCGGTCGGGGCCGGCGATCTCGACGAGCGCCTGGCGCAGGGCGGCGCAGACCTGCTGCGCCTGCTCGGGCGTCGCAGCCTGACCGGAGCCGATGGCCCAGACCGGCTCGTAGGCGACGACGATCTCGGCGTCGGCGGGGACCTCCGCCAGAGAGGCGCGGAGCTGGGCCACGGGGACCGCGCTCGGACCGTGCTCCTCCAGGTCGGCCGCGGTCTCGCCGACGCAGATCATCGGCACGAGGCCGTGGCGGTGGGCCGCCGCGACCTTGCTCGCGACGACGTCGTCGCCCTCGGCGTGGAGGGTGCGACGCTCCGAGTGCCCCACGAGCACGTACTGCACGTCGAGGGCCCGCAGGAACGCCCCGGAGATCTCGCCGGTGTAGGCGCCGGAGTCGTGGCTCGAGAGGTCCTGGGCGCCGAGGCCCAGCTCGAGCTTGTCGGCGTCGAGCAGCGTCTGCACGCTGCGGAGGTCTGTCGCGGGCGGGAAGACGACCGCCTCGACCGAGGAGAAGTCGTGCTTGGCGTCCTTGAGGCTCCAGGCGAGCTTCTGGACGAAGGCGATCGCCTGCAGGTGATCGAGGTTCATCTTCCAGTTGCCGGCGATGAGGGGCGTGCGCGTGGTCACCATCCGAGGACCTCCAGTCCGGGGAGCTTCTTGCCCTCGAGGAACTCGAGGCTGGCTCCACCACCGGTGGAGATGTGTCCGAACTGGTCGTCCGTGAAGCCGAGGGAGCGCACCGCGGAGGCGGAGTCGCCTCCGCCGACGACGGCCAGCCCGTCCACCTCCGTCAGCGCCTGCGCGACGACGCGGGTGCCCGTGGCGAAGGCGTCGAACTCGAAGACGCCCATGGGGCCGTTCCAGAAGACCGTCGACGACGAGGAGATGATCTCCGCGAAGGCCGCCGCGGTGTCGGGCCCGATGTCGAGCCCGAGGGCCTCCGGGCCGAGCTCGGACGACTCGATGCCGTCCACGGCGACCGTGGTGTGCTCGGCGTCGGCGGCGAAGGCCGAGGCGACGACGACGTCGGTGGGCAGCACGAGGCGGACCCCGCGCTCCTGCGCCTCGGCGACGTAGCCGCGGACGCGGTCGAGCTGGTCGGCCTCCAGGAGGCTCTTGCCGACCGGGTGCCCCTGGGCGGCCAGGAAGGTGAAGAGCATGCCTCCACCGATGAGGAGCGAGTCGACGCGGGGCAGGAGGTGCTCGATCACGCCGAGCTTGTCGCTGACCTTCGAGCCTCCGAGGACGACGGCGTAGGGGCGTTCGGGCTTCTCGGTCAGGCGCTCCAGGACCTCGAGCTCGGCGGAGATGAGCGTGCCCGCGGCGCTCGGCAGCAGCTGCGGGAGCTCGTAGACGCTGGCCTGCTCGCGGTGCACGACGCCGAAGCCGTCGGAGACGAAGACGTCGCCCAGCTGAGCGAGCTGCTCCGCGAACGCGCGGCGCTCCCCCGCGTCCTTCGACGTCTCGGCGGCGCTGAAGCGGAGGTTCTCGAGGACGGTCACCTGACCGTCCTCGAGCTGGTCGACCGCGGCGGTGGCGTCGTCGCCGACCGTCTGGGCGACGAAGCCGACGCTCTTGCCGAGCAGCTCGCTGAGCCGCTGGGCCACGGGCCGGAGGCTGTACTTCTCGACCGGCTGACCGTCGGGTCGGCCCAGGTGGGAGATGACGACGACTCGTGCTCCCTGGTCGAGGAGCTGGTTCAGGGTCTGCAGCGACGCGCGGACGCGGCCGTCGTCGGTGATCTCGCCGTCCGCGAGGGGGACGTTGAGGTCGCACCGGACGATGACGCGCCTCCCGCCCAGGTCTCCGAGCTGATCGAGGGTACGGAGGGTCATTCTCGTTCTCTTCTCTGCGACGGAGGCGGTCAGGCTCGTGCCTGACCGCCTCCGGGGGGTTCGTGCTGGGGGTGTTCGCTGACCGGCTAGAGGCGGTCGGCCACGTACTCGGTGAGGTCGACGAGGCGGTTCGAGTAGCCCCACTCGTTGTCGTACCACGACGTGATCTTCACCATGTTGCCGATGACCTTCGTCAGGCCCGAGTCGTAGATCGACGAGTGCGGGTCGGTGGTGATGTCGCTGGAGACCAGCGGGTCCTCCGAGTAGGCCAGGATGCCCTTCAGCTCGCCCTCGGCAGCGGCCTTGTAGGCGGCGTTGATCTGCTCGACCGTGACGGGGGTCGAGGTCTCGAGGGTGACGTCGGTGATCGAGCCGGTCGGCACCGGGACCCGCAGCGCGTAGCCGTCGAGCTTGCCGGCGAGCTCGGGGATGACCAGGCCGATGGCCTTGGCCGCACCCGTCGAGGTGGGGACGATGTTGACGGCCGCGGCGCGGGCGCGACGCGGGTCCTTGTGGGGGCCGTCCTGGAGGTTCTGGTCGGCGGTGTACGCGTGCACAGTCGTCATCAGGCCGCGCTCGACGCCGAAGTTGTCGAGGAACACCTTCATCAGCGGCGCCAGGCTGTTCGTGGTGCAGGAGGCGTTCGAGATGATGTGGTGCGAGGCGGGGTCGTAGATGCCCTCGTTGACGCCCAGCACGATGGTCGCGTCGTCGCCCGTGGCGGGCGCGGAGATCAGGACCTTCTTGGCACCGGCGGTGATGTGCTTGCGCGCGTCTTCTGCCTTGGTGAAGAAACCGGTCGACTCGATGACGATGTCGACGCCCAGCTCGCCCCAGGGGAGGTTCGCGGGGTCGCGCTCGGCGAGGACCTTGATCGGCTTGCCGTCGACGACGATCGAGTCGCCGTCGAGCTCGACCGTGGCGTCGAGGCGGCCCGTGATCGAGTCGAACTTGAGGAGGTGCGCGAGGGCCGCGTTGTCGGTGAGGTCGTTGACGGCGACGATCTCGATGTCGGCGCCCTTGGCGAGCGCTGCGCGGAAGTAGTTGCGGCCGATGCGACCGAAGCCGTTGATGCCGATCTTGACGGTCAAGGGAACTCCTGTTGATCAGGCGTCACGGGGACGCGTGGAGGGGGCGGGCGACCAGGCCCTCGGAGGGCTCTCAGACCAGTGCGGTCGGGGAGCCGGACCGTTTGTCACAGTACCAGCCGGGGGTGCGTGTGCGTCGTGATGAGACGTGCCCCGGCCGTGCCCCTAGCGGAGGTCGAGGTCGGAGGGCAGGCTGGCCTCCGTGCCGGCGACCCCGAGGTCGGAGGCCTTCTTGTCGGCCATGGCCAGGAGGCGACGGATGCGGCCGGCGACGGCGTCCTTCGTCATCGGCGGGTCGGCGTGGTGGCCGAGCTCGTCGAGGCTGGCGTCGCGGTGGGCGAGGCGCAGGCGGCCCGCGTAGGCGAGGTGCTCGGGGATGTCGTCGCCGAGGAGCTGCATGGCGCGCTCAACACGGGCGCAGGCGGCCACGGCGGCCTCGGCGGAGCGCCGCAGGTTGGCGTCGTCGAAGTTGACCAGGCGGTTGGCGGTGGCACGCACCTCGCGGCGCTGGCGCATCTCCTCCCACTCCCCCACGCTCTTGTGGGCTCCCATGACGGCGAGCATGGCGCTGATCGCCTCGCCGTCACGGACGAGGACGCGGTGCACCCCCCGGACCTCGCGGGCCTTCGCGGGCACGCCGAGCCGACCCGCCGCGCCGACGAGGGCCATCGCGGCCTCGTTGCCGGGGCAGACCACCTCGAGCGAGGCGGAGCGCCCGGGGTCGGTCAACGACCCCTGGGCGAGGAAGGCTCCGCGCCAGATCGCGGCCAGGTCGTCGCGCGACCCCGTCGTCAGCCGGTTCGGCAGCCCGCGGACGGGACGACGACGCTGGTCCATCAGGCCGGTCTGCCGGGCGAGCGTCTCGCCCGCCTCGTGGACGCGCACGAGGTAGTGCGCCGTGCGCCGGGCACCGGAGGCCCCGATCATCGAGACGTCGCTCCGGGCGCCGTAGAGCTCGGCGAGGTCCTTGCGGACCCGACGGGCGATGGCAGGGCTGTCGAGCTCGGCCTCCACCGCGATGCGCCCCGAGATGACGTGCAGCCCGCCGGCGAACCGCAGGATCGTCGCCACCTCGGCGGCGCGCACGGTCGTGCGGGTCACCTCGACCTTGGCGAGCTCTTCTTTGACGTCGGCGGTCTGTGCCACAGGTGCGGGTCCTTGTCTCTGTCGATGGTCGACGAGGCCACGGGGGCGTGCCTCCGGGGCTCGGTCGTCGAGGGGTGTCGGGCTGGTGGCGACGCCGTCAGGTCGGACGGACGGCCGGTGCCCGTCGGTGCGGACGCCGGCTCACTCACGACCGAGGTCGCGGTGCTTCACGCTGACGGCGACGCCGGGGAGGTCACGCAGGATCGCAGCCAGTTCGCCCACGAGGGTGACCGATCGGTGCTTGCCGCCCGTGCAGCCAATGGCGATCGTAGCGTGTCTCTTGTTCTCGCGCTGATAGCCGGCGAGCACCGGGCGGAGGGCCGCCGCGAAGGAGTCGACGAACTCGCGGGCGCCGTCCTGCGCCATCACGTAGCTCGTGACCGGCTCGTCGAGACCGTTCTGCGAGCGGAGCTCGGGCACCCAGAACGGGTTGGGGAGGAATCGCGCGTCGCCCACGCTGTCGGCGTCCGCGGGCAGGCCGTACTTGAAGCCGAAGCTGAGGACGGTCACCTGCACGCCGGGTCGCTCGGACTCGGCGAAGCGCTCCGTCACGGCCGTCGCGAGCTGGTGGATGTTGAGCTCGGACGTGTCGATGATCACGTCGCTCGTCTCCCGCAGCTCCTCCATCCGGGCCCGCTCGGCGAGGATCCCGTCCAGCAGCGTGCCGTCGCCCTGGAGCGGGTGCGGCCGGCGGACCTGCTCGAACCGACGCACGAGCACGGCGTCGGTCGCGTCGAGGAAGAGGACCCGCACCTTGCTGGGCATGCTCTCGCGGAGCGTGCGCACCGCCTCCTGGGCCTCGGAGAAGAGGCGCCCGCCCCGGACGTCGACGACGGCGGCGATCTTCGGGAGGGAGTCCCCCGCACGCTCGGCGAGGTCGAGCAGCGGTCGGAGCATCTGGGCGGGCAGGTTGTCGACGACGTACCAGCCCAGGTCCTCCAGGGCGTTGCCGACGGTCGAGCGACCGGCCCCGGACATGCCGGAGACGATGAGGACCTCTTGCTGTTCTGACGCGTCGCTCATGGGGAGGTGACCTTCGATCGTGTCGGCACGGGGTGGGTGTGATCCTAGACGGCCGAGGTGGCCTGGTCCGGCTCGGGGCGTGCCTCGTCGGCCTCGGCGACCTCGGCGTCGCTCGTCGACCCGAGCCGCGCGACGACGGCCGCCGCGAGGGTCGGACCGATCCCCCGGATGGACGAGATCTCGTCCACGTCGGCCTGCTTGAGTCGCTTGACGGAGCCGAAGTGCTTGAGCAGCCCCGCCACGCGGGCGGGCCCGAGGCCGGGGATCTCCGCGAGCTGCGTCGCAACATCGCGCTTCCGGCGCTGGCGCTGGAACGTGATGGCGAACCGGTGCGCCTCGTCTCGGATGCGCTGGATGAGGAACAGGGCGTCGGAGTTGCGGGGCAGGATGACGGGGAAGTCGTCGTCGGGCAGCCAGATCTCCTCGAGCCGCTTCGCGATGCCGCAGAGGGCGATGTCGGTCACGCCGGCGTCGTCCAGGGCACGGCGAGCGGCGGCCACCTGGGGCTGGCCACCGTCGACGATGAGGAGGTTCGGACGGTAGGCGAAGCGCTTGCGCTGCTCGCCGACCTCCTCCACCGGGGCGAGCTCGTCGTCGAGGCGGGCCAGCCGGCGGCTGAGCGTCTGGTAGATCGACTCGGTGTCGTCGGTGGACTGCGGGATGCTGAAGCGGCGGTACTGGTCCTTCCGCGGGAGGCCGTCCTCGAAGACCACCATCGACGCGACGATGTTGGTGCCCGAGAGGTGCGAGACGTCGTAGCACTCCATCCGCAGCGGCGCCTCGGTCATGCCCAGCGCCTCCTGGATGTCCGCCAGGGCGGTCGACCTCGTGGCGAAGTCGGCGCTCCGTCGCGTCTTGTACAGCATCAGCGACTGCTGCGCGTTGAGCATGGCCGTCTGCATGAGCGCGGCCTTCTCCCCCCGCTGGGCCGACCGCACCTGCACGCGCCCTCGGCCTCGGACGTCGCCGAGCACGGCCTCGAGGGCCTCGACGTCGTCGGGCACGGCGCTGACGACGATCTCGCGGGGCACCTCGGCCCCGGCCGGGTAGCTGCCTTGGAGGACCTGCTCGACGAGGTCGCCGGAGGAGATGTCGATCTCCTTGTCGACGACCCAGCCCCGCGAGCCCCGGATGCGGCCGCCGCGGACGGTGAAGAGCTGGACGGCGGCGGCGAGCTCGTCCTCTGCCAGGGCGTACAGGTCGAGGTCGGCGGAGTCGCGGAGAACGACGGCGGACTTGTCGAGCACGGCCTCGAGGGCCTGCACCTGGTCGCGGTACCGGGCGGCGTCCTCGTAGCGCTGCTCGAGGGCCGCGGTCTTCATGGCCTTCTGCTTGTCGGCGATGACGCGCTTGTCGTAGCTGCCCATGAACTTGACGAACTCGTCGACGATGACGCGGTGCTCCTCGATCGAGACCCGGTGCGAGCACGGCCCGCCGCAGCGCCCGATCTGGCCCGGGAAGCAGGGCTTGCCGGTCTGCATCGCCTTCTTGTAGCTGCTGTCGGAGCAGGTGCGGATCGGGAAGACCTTGATCATCTGGTCGATGGTGTCGTGGACGGCCCAGATCTTGGGGTAGGGGCCGAAGTACTTCGCGCCCCTGATCTTGGGGTTGCGCGTCACCATGACCCGCGGCGCCTCGTCGCCCAGGGTCACCGCCATGAACGGGTACGTCTTGTCGTCGCGGAACTTGACGTTGAAGGGCGGGTCGAACTCCTTGATCCACGTGTACTCGAGCTGCAGCGCCTCGATGTCGCTGCCGACGACCGTCCACTCCACCGACCGCGCGGTGAGCACCATGCGCCGGGTGCGCTCGTGCAGGGTCGGCAGCGGAGCGAAGTAGTTGCTGAGACGAGCACGGAGGTTCTTGGCCTTGCCCACGTACAGGACGCGGCCGCGCTCGTCCCGCCACCGGTAGACCCCGGGGTCGGTCGGGATCTCGCCCGCCGGGGGGCGCCAGGAGACGGTGTTGCTCATCGGGCCTCGACGGCCTCCCGGCGACGTGCGGCCGCTCCCTGGCGCCGCTTGGCGGCGGCGGGGCCGGGTGCGGCGTGGCCCTGCTCGAGGATCTCGGCGAGGAACACCCCCGTGTGGCTCTCCGGCACCGTCGCGAGGTGCTCCGGCGTGCCGGTGGCCAGCACGGAGCCGCCGCCCGCCCCGCCCTCGGGGCCCATGTCGATGAGCCAGTCGGCCGACTTGATCACGTCGAGGTTGTGCTCGATCGTGATGACGGTGTTGCCCTTCTCGACCAGGCCGTTGAGCACGAGGAGCAGCTTGCGGACGTCCTCGAAGTGGAGGCCGGTCGTCGGCTCGTCGAGCACGTAGACGCTGCGGCCGTTGGAGCGCTTCTGCAGCTCGGTGGCGAGCTTCACGCGCTGCGCCTCGCCGCCGCTGAGGGTCGTCGCGCTCTGGCCGAGGCGGACGTAGCCGAGGCCGACGTCGACGAGGGTCTTCATGTAGCGCGAGATCGCCGAGATGGGCTCGAAGAAGACCGCCGCCTCGCTGATCGGCATGTCGAGCACCTCGGAGATGTTCTTGCCCTTGTAGTGGACGGCGAGCGTGTCGCGGTTGTAGCGGGCACCGCCGCAGACCTCGCACGCGACGTACACGTCGGGCAGGAAGTTCATCTCGATCTTGATCGTGCCGTCGCCGGCGCAGTTCTCGCAGCGGCCGCCCTTGACGTTGAAGCTGAAGCGGCCCGGCAGGTAGCCCCGCGTCTTGGCCTCGACCGTCTCGGCGAAGAGGTTGCGGATGCGGTCGAAGACGCCCGTGTAGGTGGCCGGGTTCGACCGGGGGGTGCGACCGATGGGCGCCTGGTCGACGTGCACGACCTTGTCGAGGGCCTCGAGGCCCGTGACCCGGAGGTGCTTGCCGGGGATCTGGCGGGCGCCGTTGAGCCTGTTGGCCATGACCTTGTAGAGGATGTCGTTGACGAGCGTCGACTTGCCGGAGCCGCTGACGCCGGTGACCGCGACGAACGCGCCGAGCGGGAACTCGACGGTCACGTTCTTAAGGTTGTTCGCCTTGGCGCCCACGACCGTGATGACCCGGTCGGGGTCGACGGGGCGACGGCTCGTCGGCGTCTCGATCGAGCGGCGGCCGGAGAGGTAGTCGCCGGTGTAGGACTCGCGGTTCTCGAGGAGGTCCTCGTAGCTGCCGGAGTGAACCACGTGGCCGCCGTTGACCCCGGCGCCCGGACCGATGTCGACCACCCAGTCGGCGGTCTTGATGGTGTCTTCGTCGTGCTCGACGACGATGAGCGTGTTGCCGAGGTCCTTCAGCTTGACGAGCGTGTCGATGAGCCGCCGGTTGTCGCGCTGGTGGAGGCCGATGCTGGGCTCGTCGAGGACGTAGAGCACGCCGGTGAGGCCTGAGCCGATCTGCGTCGCGAGCCGGATGCGCTGCGCCTCGCCGCCCGAGAGGGAGCCCGCCGAGCGGGCGAGGGAGAGGTACGTGAGGCCGACCTCGAGGAGGAACTCGAGCCGCACGCGGATCTCGCGGAGCACCTGGGCCGCGATCCGTGCCTCGCGCGGAGTCAGGGTGAGGCCGTTCATGAAGGCGAAGGCGTCGGCGAGGCTGAGGTCGGCGACGTCGGCGATGCTCTGGTCGGCCACGGTGACCGCCAGCACCTCCGGCTTGAGGCGCTTGCCGCCACAGACGGTGCACGGGATCTCGCGGAGGTACTCGGAGTAGCGCTGGCGCTGGCTGTCCGTCTCCGCCTCGGCGTACTTGCGCTCGATGTAGGGCATCACGCCCTCGAAGCCCGTCGAGTACTTCATCTCACGGCCGAAGCGGTTCTTCCACTTCACGGTGACCTCGAAGTCGTTGCCCTGGAGCACGGCCTCGCGGATGCGCTCGGGCAGGTCCTTCCAGGGCGTGCGCAGGCTGAAGTCGAGGTCGATCGCCAGGCCCTCGAGGAGCTTCTGGAAGTAGTTGTAGAGGCCCTTGCCCGAGTTGGTCCAGGGCAGGATGACGCCCTCGGCCAGGCTCAGCTCGGGGTCGCCCAGCACGAGGTCGGTGTCGACCGACATGCGGGTGCCGATGCCCGAGCACTCCGGGCAGGCCCCGAAGGGAGCGTTGAACGAGAAGGTGCGCGGCTCCACCTCGGTCAGCTGCACGGGGTGGCCGTTCGGGCAGGAGAGCTTCTCCGAGAAGGTGCGGTACTTGCCCGCCGCGCCCGCGTCGGTGTCGACGAAGTCGACCGTGACCAGGCCGTCGGTGAGGCGGAGGGCCGTCTCGAGCGAGTCGGTGAGGCGCGTCAGGCCCTCGGGCGAGGCGACGAGCCGGTCGACCACGACGGAGATGTCGTGCTTGACCTGCTTCTTGAGGGCGGGGGGCGCGGACAGCTGGACCTGCTCTCCGTCGACGATCGCGCGGGAGTAGCCCGCGGCCGCGAGCTCGGCGAAGAGGTCGACGAACTCGCCCTTCTTCTTCGAGACGACGGGGCTCAGGACCTGGAAGCGCGTGCCCGTCTCGAGGGTCATCAGCTGGTCGGCGATCTGCTGGACGGTCTGCCGGCTGATCTTCTCGCCGCAGACCGCGCAGTGCGCGATGCCGATCCGGGCCCAGAGCAGGCGCATGTAGTCGTAGATCTCGGTGATCGTGCCGACCGTGGACCTCGGGTTGCGGTTCGTCGACTTCTGGTCGATGGACACCGCGGGGCTGAGGCCCTCGATGAAGTCGACGTCGGGGCGGTCGACCTGGCCGAGGAACTGCCGGGCGTACGCCGAGAGGGACTCGACGTAGCGGCGCTGGCCCTCGGCGAAGATCGTGTCGAACGCGAGCGACGACTTGCCTGAGCCGGAGAGGCCGGTGAAGACCACGAGGCTGTCTCTCGGGATCTCGAGGTCGACGTTGTCGAGGTTGTGGACTCGGGCGCCGCGCACGCTGAGCACGGAGGAACCATCTACGGGAGAGATTGACACTCTTACCATTCTACGGAGACCACCGACACTGCCGGTCGGCCTGCTCCGTGGGAGGACGTGCCCTGCGTCACAGGGCGGGGTGGGTCTTGGTGAGGCCGGCGGAGACGGCCCAGAGCCGCTCGGCCGCCTGGGGGTCGCGGGCGTGCCGCTTCGCGGGGACCCTGGCCGGCGCCCCGGTCAGCTGGAACCAGCCGGCCGGACCCCAGTATTCCCCTCCGACGACGTCGGGGGCCGTGGCGGCGTGGACGAGCGGCTCGGCCCCCACCTCCTTGCCCTGCGAGAAGGTGTGCATCATGGAGGTGACCACGGCCGGCGGGCGGCGGGGCTCGACGACGGGCGGGCGGGGATCGCTGAGGCTCTCCCAGGCGAAGCCCGGGTGCGCCACGACGCTCGTGACGCTCGACCCCGCGGCACGGAGCCGACGGTCGAGCTCGAAGCCGAACGACATGACGGCGAGCTTCGACCGCGCGTAGGCCACGTAGCTCGAGTAGCTCGACACCATCATCGGGTCGTCGAGGTCGAGTCGCACCCACCGGTGGCTGATGCTGCCGAGGTGGACGACGCGGCCGGCCTGAGCTGCGTCGAGCGCGGGCATCAGGTGCGAGACGAGGGCGAAGTGGCCGAGGTGGTTCGTGCCGAACTGCAGCTCGAAGCCGTCGGCCGTCGTCTGGCGTCGCCGCTGGCCCACGACGCCCGCGTTGGCGAGCAGGACGTCCACGGGGCCGCCTGCGGCGAGGGCGTCCGCCCCCGAGCGCACGGAGGAGAGGTCGGCGAGGTCGAGGTCGACCGTCTCGACGTCCGCCCCCGCGACGCGCTCACGGACGGCGTCCGCCGCGCGGACGGCGCGTTCCGGGTCACGGGCGGCGAGGACGACCCGGTGCCCCTGGGCGGCCAGGCGCTCGGCGGCGAAGTAGCCCAGCCCCGCGGTCGCACCCGTGACGACGACTCGGAGGCGGTCAGCGGACATGGCCCGCCGCCTCCATCTGTCGCAGGTCCTTCTTGAGGTCGGCGACCTCGTCGCGGAGCCGCCCGGCCAGCTCGAACTTCAGCTCGGCCGCGGCCTGGAGCATCTGCTCGTTGAGGTCGGCGATGATCGACTCGATGCCGTTGGCCGCCGCCGCGCCCTTGCCCTCGCGCCTGAGGTTCGGGGTGGGAGACCGCTTCTTGCCGTCGCGCCCGGCGAGGAGGGCCGCCGTGTCGGCGCCCTCCCGAGCCAGCGCCGCCGTGATGTCCGCGATCTTCTTGCGGAGCGGCTGCGGGTCGATGCCGTGCTCGGTGTTGTAAGCGATCTGCTTGTCGCGACGTCGATCGGTCTCTTCGAGGGCCTGCTTCATGGAGGCGGTCATGACGTCGGCGTACATGTGCACCTGGCCGGAGACGTTGCGGGCTGCACGGCCGATGGTCTGGATCAGCGAGGTCGACGACCGGAGGAACCCCTCTTTGTCGGCGTCGAGGATCGCGACCAGGGAGACCTCGGGCAGGTCGAGCCCCTCACGGAGCAGGTTGATGCCGACGAGGACGTCGTAGACGCCCTGACGCAGCTCGGTGAGGAGCTCGACGCGACGCAGGGTGTCGACGTCGGAGTGGAGGTACCGGACCCGGACCCCGGCCTCGGTGAGGAAGTCGGTGAGCTCCTCTGCCATCTTCTTCGTCAGCGTGGTGACGAGGACGCGCTCGTCGCGCTCCGTCCGGGTGCGGATCTCCTCCAGGAGGTCGTCGATCTGGCCCTCGGACGGCTTGACGACGATCTCGGGGTCGATGAGGCCGGTCGGGCGGATGATCTGCTCGACGACGCTGTCGGTGATGCCGAGCTCGTACTTGCCCGGCGTCGCGGAGAGGTAGACCTTCTGGCCGACCCGGTCGAGGAACTCCTCGAACTTCAGGGGCCGGTTGTCGAGCGCGCTGGGCAGGCGGAAGCCGTGGTCGACCAGCGTGCGCTTGCGCGAGGCGTCGCCCTCGTACATGGCACCGATCTGCGGCACGGTGACGTGCGACTCGTCGATGACGACCAGGAGGTCGTCCGGGAAGTAGTCGAGGAGGCAGTGTGGCGCCTCCCCCGGACCGCGACCGTCGATGTGCGCAGAGTAGTTCTCGATGCCGTTGCAGAAGCCGATCTGCTCCATCATCTCGAGGTCGAACGTCGTCCGCATCCGCAGGCGCTGGGACTCGAGCAGCTTGCCCTGCTGGTCGAGCTCGGCGAGCCGACCCGCCAGCTCCTCCTTGATGGTGCCGATCGCTCGGTGCATGACGTCGGTGCCCGCGACGTAGTGCGAGCCGGGGAACACCGAGACGGCGTCGAGGGTCTTGACGACGTCACCGGTGAGCGGGTGCAGGGCGTACAGCGCCTCGATCTCGTCGCCGAACATCTCGATGCGGATGGCGAGCTCCTCGTACATCGGGATGATCTCGATGGTGTCGCCGCGCACGCGGAAGTTGCCCCGCGAGAAGTCGATGTCGTTGCGCTGGTACTGCATCGAGACGAAGCGGCGGATCAGCGTCTCACGGTCGATGCGCTGGCCCACCTGGAGCGCGATCATGGCCTCGAGGTAGCCCTCCGGGGTGCCGAGGCCGTAGATGCACGACACGGTGCTGACGACGATGACGTCGCGGCGGCTGAGCAGGGAGTTCGTGGTCGAGTGGCGGAGCCGCTCGACCTCGGCGTTGATCGAGCTGTCCTTCTCGATGAAGGTGTCGGTCTGCGGGACGTAGGCCTCGGGCTGGTAGTAGTCGTAGTACGAGACGAAGTACTCGACCGCGTTGTGCGGGAACATCTCGCGGAACTCGTTGGCGAGCTGGGCCGCGAGGGTCTTGTTGTGGGCGAGCACGAGCGTCGGACGCTGCACCTGCTCGACGAGCCACGCGGTGGTGGCGGACTTGCCCGTGCCGGTCGCGCCGAGCAGGACGACGTCGGTCTCACCGGCGTTGATGCGACCCGCCAGCTCGGCGATGGCCGCGGGCTGGTCGCCGCTCGGTTCGTACTCGCTGACGACCTCGAACGGGCGGACACTTCGGGTCGGTTCCATGCCTCCGAGTCTACGAGTCGCCACCGACAGACGGCCCGGGGGCGGCCCCCGCCTTCGCCGCTGACAGCGAACGGAGCCGGTCGAGCACGGCGTCGGCCTGCTGCAGGGTCTGCTCCAGCGACCCCGAGGAGTCGACGACCAGGTCGGCGACGGCGAGCCTCTCGTCGTCGCCCGCCTGCGCCGCCACCCGGCGCCGCGCCTCCTGCTCGGGCATCCCGCGGAGCTGCACGAGCCGGGCGACGCGGTCCTCGGCAGGGGCGTGGACCACGACGACGACGTCGAACTCCCCTGCTCCCCGCGTCTCGACGAGCAGGGGGACGTCGTAGACGACGACTCGGGCGGGGTCGTCGGCCACCGCCTCGGCCATGCGCCGGCGAGAGAGCTCCCGGACGGCGGGGTGGGTGATCGCCTCGAGGTCACGGCGAGCCCCCGGGTCCGAGAACACCAGGGCCCCGAGGGCCGGACGGTCCAGGCTGCCGTCGGCAGCCAGGACGCCGCCGCCGAACCTCTCCGCGATCGCGGCGAGGCCGGGGGTGCCGGGCTCGACCACCTCGCGGGCGAGGAGGTCGGCGTCGACCACGGCCGCGCCCCGCTCCGCGAGACGACGGGACACGACGCTCTTGCCGGCGGCGATGCCCCCGGTCAGCCCACAGACGAACATCCGCCGAGGCTACCCGGTGAGGCACCGGCGAGCCCGGGAACGCCGCGAGGCGGCCCCCTCTCGGGGACCGCCTCGTGGTCAGGTCTGCTGCACCGTCAGGTGCGGCGTGACTAGTTGTTGTTCGACAGCTTCTCGCGCAGAGCGGCGAGCGACTCGTCGTCGGCGAGCGTGCCGGCGCCGGCCGACTCGCTCGAGAACGTCGAACCGGACGGCACGTCGAAGGTGGTCTCCTCGGCGAGCGACGCCGCGACCTGCTTCTTGTGGGCCTCCCAGCGAGCCTGGGCGGCAGCGTAGTCCTGCTCCCACTTCTCGCGCTGGGTCTCGAAGCCCTCGCGCCACTCGTTGGTCTCCGGGTCGAAGCCCTCGGGGTACTTGTAGTTGCCCTGCTCGTCGTACTCGGTGAGCATGCCGTAGAGCGCCGGGTCGAACTCGGTGCCCTCGGGGTCGACGCCCTCGTTGGCCTGCTTGAGGCTCAGCGAGATGCGACGGCGGTCGAGGTCGATGTCGATGACCTTGACGAACACCTCGTCGCCGACGGCGACGACCTGCTCGGCCAGCTCGACGTGCTTCGCCGACAGCTCGGAGATGTGCACGAGGCCCTCGATGCCGTCGGCCACGCGGACGAACGCACCGAACGGCACGAGCTTCGTGACCTTGCCGGGCGCGACCTGGCCGATGGCATGCGTGCGGGCGAAGACCTGCCACGGGTCCTCCTGAGTCGCCTTGAGCGAGAGCGACACGCGCTCACGGTCGAGGTCGACCTCGAGGATCTCGACGGTGACTTCCTGACCGACCTCGACGACCTCGCTGGCGTGCTCGATGTGCTTCCAGCTGAGCTCGGAGACGTGCACGAGGCCGTCCACGCCGCCCAGGTCGACGAAGGCGCCGAAGTTGACGATCGACGAGACGACGCCCTTGCGGACCTGGCCCTTGTGGAGGTTGTTGAGGAAGGTGGTGCGGCTCTCGGACTGCGTCTGCTCGAGGAGCGCACGGCGCGACAGGACCACGTTGTTGCGGTTCTTGTCGAGCTCGAGGATCTTCGCCTCGATCTCCTGGCCCAGGTAGGGCGTGAGGTCGCGGACGCGGCGCAGCTCGATGAGCGACGCGGGGAGGAAGCCCCGGAGTCCGATGTCGACGATGAGGCCGCCCTTGACGACCTCGATGACCGTTCCGGTGACGACGCCGTCGGCGTCCTTGATCTTCTCGACGTCGCCCCAGGCACGCTCGTACTGAGCGCGCTTCTTGGACAGGATCAGACGGCCTTCCTTGTCCTCCTTCTGGAGGACGAGGGCCTCGACGGTGTCGCCGACCTCGACGACCTCCGTGGGGTCGACGTCGTGCTTGATCGAGAGTTCGCGCGAGGGGATGACGCCCTCGGTCTTGTAGCCGACGTCGAGGAGGACCTCGTCGCGGTCGATCTTCACGACGGTGCCCTCGATGAGGTCGCCGTCGTTGAAGAACTTCAGAGTCTTCTCGACCGCGGCCAGGAAGTCATCAGCGGATCCGATGTCGTTGATGGCGACCTGCTTGGGTGCCTTGGTCGTTACGGTTGTCATGTAGTTAGTGCTCCAGTGAAAGCATGGATCGGGCCGCGGTCGTCCCGAGGAGTGTCTCGTCGGGGGGAGTCGGCCACGGCGGGCGGACAGATCGGCGCAGGAAGCGCCTCCACATCATAGCTCCGTGCCCGGGCACGCGGCAACGACCGAGGCCCCGCGCGCCGCGCCTCCCCCGGGTGGCCGACACCTGTCAGCGCAGGAGGGCGCGTCGGAGCGTGTCGAGGCCCACTCCCCCGAGCTGGAGCGCCTCGCGGTGGAAGGCGACGACGTCGAGGGAGCCCCCGGCGCGGCGCGTCCGCTCGGCCCGCAGCTCCTCCCAGATGCGCTGCCCGACCTTGTACGAGGGCGCCTGCCCGGGCCAGCCGAGGTACCGGTCGACCTCGAACCTCACGAACGACTCGTCGAGCGAGACGTTCTCGGTGAGGAACCGCAGGGCGTGGGCGTGGTCCCACCGCTGCGTCGTGCCCGGGACGGTCTTGCCCAGGTGCACGCCGATGTCGATGACGACGCGCGCCGCCCGCATCCGCTGCCCGTCGAGCATGCCGAGGCGGTCGCCCGGGTCGGCGAGGTGGCCGAGCTCGTCCATCAGCCGCTCCGCGTAGAGGGCCCAGCCCTCGGCGTGGCCGGAGGTGCCGGCGAGCTGACGGCGCCAGGTGTTGAGCGTGCCCCGGGCCCAGACGGCCTGCCCGATCTGGAGGTGGTGGCCCGGGACGCCCTCGTGGAAGACCGTGGTGGTCTCACGCCAGGTGCTGAACCGCGTGACGCCCTCGGGCACCGACCACCACATGCGGCCCGGCCGGGAGAAGTCGTCGCTCGGACCCGTGTAGTAGATGCCGCCGTCCTTCGTCGGCGCGATGCGGCACTCCAGCCGGCGCAGGGGCTCCGGGACGTCGAAGTGGGTGCCCGCCAGCTCGGCCACCGCACGGTCGCTGAGGCCCTGCATCCACTGCTGGAGCGCGTCGGTGCCCTCGAGCTGCCGCGAGGGGTCCTCGTCGAGGACGGCGATGGCCCGGGCCACCGAGGCACCCGGCTCGATCTGCCCGGCCACCGCCTCCTGCTCGGCCGCCGTCCGCGCGAGCTCGTCGAGCCCCCACTCGTAGGTCTCGTCGAGGTCGATCGTCGCGCCGAGGAAGCGCCGCGAGTGCAGGGCGTAGGCGTCCCGGCCCACGGCGTCGTCGACGCCCGCGGCGGGCAGCAGCTCGTCGAGCAGGAACGACCGCAGGCCGAGGTAGGCCGCGCCCGCCGAGCGCGCGCCCTCCTGCAGGTCTCGGACGAGCCCGTCGGAGGCGCCGCTCCCGTCGGCGAGGACCGGTCGCGCGGTCAGCTCGGTGAAGAAGCCTTCCGGATCGCCGATCCGCGCGCACTGCTCCGCCACGGCCTCGACCTGGCGACGGGCCGGGACGACGCCCTCCCGCACCCCGAGCCGGAGCGTCTCGACGTACTGGGCCACGGCACGGTCGACCCCGGCGAGCCTCGAGGCCACGTCGGACCACTCCTCGGCGCTGTCGGTCGGCATGAGGTCGAGGACCTCACGGATGCCCTGGGCGGGGGACGCGATCACGTTCAGGTCACGCAGCTCGAGCCGCTGCTCGGCCTGCTCGAGGTCGAGCTCCAGCTCGCTCCGGAGGTCGTCGCGCGTCACGAGGTCGACGTCGTCGACCGCCGGTGCCGCCTCGAGGTCGCGGAGGGCCGCGCGGACCGCCTCCACGCGGCGCTCGTGGCCCCGGGGCGAGTAGTCGCCGTACTCGCCCGTCCGGCCCTCACGCCCGATCCAGGTCGCCACGGTCGGGTCGAGGTCGACCAGCGTGTCGACCCAGCCCTCGGCGACGGCGTCGACCTGCGTGGGCGCGCGGCGGGCGGGGGGCGTNGCCCTCCGGGGCGGGTGGCGCTACTCGGCGTCGAGGTCCGTCTCGAGCAGCGCGGCGAGCTCCTCGAGGGCGGCGTCGGCGTTGTCGCCCTCGGTCGCCAGCGTGACCTGCTCGCCGTGGCCGATGCCCAGCGAGAGCACGCCGAGGATGCTCGCGGCGTTGACGCTCTTGCCGGCCGCGGTCGTCAGCGTGACCTTGGCGCCGGTCTTGCCGGCGGCCTGGCTGAAGAGCGAGGCGGGACGGGCGTGCAGCCCGACGCTCGAGGCGATGGTGACGGTACGTTCGGGCATTTCTTCTCCTTGGTCGCGACCGAGCCGGTCGGGTCGTCGGTCGGGTGGACGGCCGGGGCCGTCAGGGGTGGGGCGTCGTGGGTCAGTCGTCGTCGTCGTCGGTCGCGGCGAGGAGCTCGTAGACGTCGGCGGACGTCGTCGCTCCGCGGAGGGCGGCGGCCGAGTCCGGGTCCATGAGGATGCTGGCCAGCTGGCTGAGGATGGCGATGTGGCCGTTGCCCTTCGCAGCGATGCCGACCGCGACGCTGACCTCGTTGCCGTCCCAGTCGACCGGGGTCGGGAAGCGCAGGACGACGAGGGCGTCGGCCTTCACGCTGTCCTTGCCGGCGAGCGTGCCGTGCGGGATCGCCACGCCCTCGCCGACGTAGGTCGAGACGCTCTGCTCACGCTGGAACATCGCGTCGACGTAGCTCTCGTCGACGGCTCCGGCCTCGACGAGGGCCCGACCGGTCGCCCGGATGGCCTCGTCACGGTCGGCCGCGGTCTCGTCGAGGCGGATCGACGACTCCGCGAGGAGGGCCGTCAGGGCCGGGGCCTGCTCGTCGCTCACGCTCAGACCTCGACCGTCGAGCCGTCCTGGATCGCCTTGACGATCTTGGCGACGTTCGGGTCGCCCATGAAGAGCTGGAACGGGACGACGGGGACGTTCGGCACGACGCCGCGGGCGCGCTCGGCGAGGTTGTTCTGGGTCACGACGACGTCGGCGTCGGCCGGGATGCTGGCGACGGGCGAGTGCTCGACGGTGACGCCGCTCTTCTTGAGCTGCTTCTTCAGCGTCGAGGCGAGCATGACGCTGCTGCCCATGCCGGCGTCGCACGCGACGATGAGCTTCTTGATGGAGGAACCGTCGAGGGTTGCCATGTCAGTCTCCTTGTTTCATCGGGGTCGGGGGGCCGGCCGATCGGCCGGCCCCCCGCGGTGTCAGTTGGACGTCGGTGCCGACGTCCCCTTGCTGGTGGCCTTGTTGGCGGCGGTGGCCGCCTGTGCGTCGGCCAGGGCCTGCTCCTGCGCTGCCGCGTCCTCGGCGGCCGCCTCGCGGTTCTCCTTGCGGCCGAAGCCCATGAGGAAGGCGGAGACGACGAACGAGACCGCAGCCGAGAGCAGGATACCCAGGTAGATCGGGAGGATGTCCCCTCGGGCGGCGACGAGCGTGTAGGCGATGATGCTGCCCGGCGAGGCGGGGCCGACCAGGCCGACGCCGAAGAGCGAGAAGACCGTGATGCCGGTGGCGCCGCCGAGGATCGCGGCGACGAGCAGCACGGGCTTCATCAGCACGTACGGGAAGTAGATCTCGTGGATGCCGCCGAAGAAGTGCACGACGATCGCGGCCGGGGCCGAGGGGCGGATGGCGCGCGGTCCGAAGAAGAGGAACGCGAGCAGGATGCCGAGGCCCGGGCCGGGGTTCGACTCGAGCATGAAGAGGATCGACTTGCCGGTCTCCTGCGACTCGATGCCGCCGAGGGGGGTCAGCACGCCCTGGTTGATCGCGTTGTTGAGGAAGAGGATCTTGGCGGGCTCGATGATGATCGACGCGAGCGGGAGCAGCCCGCGCTCGACGAGGAAGTCGACGCCGGAGCCGAACACGCCGGTCAGCCAGGTCGTGACGGGGGCGAGGCCGAAGAACGCCCCGACCGCCACGGCGGCGCCGATGATGCCGAGCGAGAAGTTGTTGACGAGCATCTCGAAGCCGGACTTGATGCGGCCGTCGACGAGCTTGTCGAACTGCTTCAGCAGCCAGGCGGCGAGGGGGCCGACGATCATGGCGCCGAGGAACTGCGGCACGTCGGTCGCGACGATGACGCCCATGACGCCGACGGCGCCGATGACGGCACCGCGCTGGCCGTGGATCATGCGACCGCCCGTGTAGGCGATGAGGATCGGCAGCAGGTACTTGATGATGGGACCGACGAGGCCGGGCCACGGCGTGCCGTCGGACATCTCGCCGAAGCCGCCGAGCTGGGGCACCGGGGTCCAGCCGGTCTGGATGAAGAGGGCGGTGATGAGGCCCCAGGCGATGAACGCGCCGATGTTCGGCATGATCATGCCCGCGAGGAAGCCTCCGAAGCGCTGGACGCGCGCTCGGACGCCGGTCCCGGAGACCGTGGGGGTGAATTCGGACATGGTTGTCAGTTCTCCTTCGTGCTCACTGCGGAGTGTCGATGGGGGTGCGGGTGGGGTGGTGCGGTGCTGCAGGGTGCGGTGGTGCGGTGGGGTGGGAGTCAGGGGGACGGGGCGACGGGACGCGCGGGGCGCGTCACACGATCACCACGCGCGGGCCGGAGCGCTCGACGTCGTCGGCGAGGTCCGCGTCGACCGCACCGTCGGTCACGACGGTGTCGACCTCGTTCAGGGGGGCCACCCTCGCGAAGTCCTCGCGTCCGAACTTGGAGTGGTCCGCGAGGACGACGGTGCGCCGGGAGGCGGCCATCAGGGCCTTCTTGACCCGCGCCTCCGCGATGTCCGGCGTGGTGAGGCCCCGCTCGGCCGAGATGCCGTTCGTGCCCATGAAGGCCACGTCGGCGAAGACCTCGGCGATCTGGGCCAGCGTCCACTCGCCGACGGCGGCGAGGGTCCTGGCCCGGACGAGCCCGCCGAGGAGGTGGAGCGTGATCGTCGACCGGCCCACGAGGGCGTTCGCCACCGCGAGCGAGTGCGTGACGACGGTGAGCTCGCGGTCGTCCGGCAGGAGCTCGGCGAACCGCACGGTGGTGGTGCCGGCGTCGACGATGACGGAGCCCCCGTCGGGGAGCTCGTCGAGGGCGGCCCGTGCGATGCGCTCCTTCTCGACGGCCGCCGAGCCCACGCGGTCGGCGACGGGGCGCTCGATGCCGAGCCGCTCGACGGCGATCGCTCCCCCGTGCACGCGGCGCAGGACGCCCCGCCGCTCGAGGGCCGTGAGGTCGCGACGCACGGTCTCCGGCGTGACGGAGAGCTCCCGGGCGAGGCCGGCGACCTCGACGCGGCCGCGCTGACGCGCCGTGTCGAGGATCTGCTGGTGACGCTCGGGTGCGTACATGGATCGGGACTCCGTTGTCGGACGTGCTGGCCCGTGAGGGGGTTTCGGTAAGGGGGCGCGATGGTGGGGCGCGGCCCCGCCGGTCGTGACCGGCGGAGTCATACAAGTCCGTTCGGGTCCGGAGGTCAAGCTCTCCGCGCGTGTCGTGTCCGATCGTGCCCGGTTCGGGGTACAGATCAGGTCCCCCACAGGGCCAGGGCCGTGGCTGCGCCCACGCCCAGCACGCAGGGGGGTCGCGGATCAGGGTCCGGAGGGCGTGACGTCAGTGCGCGGCCGCGTCCCAGCTCTCGCCGAGCCCGACGCTGACGTCGAGCGGGACCCGGAGCTCGGCCGCGCCGCTCATCCGGCGCTCCACGATGTCGCGGACGACGTCGACCTCGCCGGAGGCGACCTCGACGATGAGCTCGTCGTGGACCTGGAGCAGGACGCGCGACGCCATCTCCCGCTGGTCGAGCTCCGCCCGGACCCCGAGCATCGCGCGCTTCATGATGTCGGCCGCCGAGCCCTGGATCGGGGCGTTGAGCGCGGCGCGCTCGGCGTTCTCGCGGAGCACCCGGTTGGGCGACTTGAGGTCGGCGAACGGGCGGCGGCGGCCGAAGATCGTCTCGGTGTAGCCGTCCTCCCTGGCCTTCTCGACGACGTTGCGCAGGTACTCGCGGACCGCGCCGAAGCGCGCGAAGTAGTCGGTCATCAGCTGCTTCGCCTCGCCGCTCTCGATGCGCAGCTGCTTGGACAGGCCGAAGGCGCTGAGGCCGTAGGCGAGTCCGTACGACATCGCCTTGACCTTCGTGCGCATGAGGGGCGTGACGTCGGCGGGCTCGACGTGGAAGATCCGCGCCCCGACGAAGCGGTGCAGGTCCTCCCCCGCCGCGAAGGCCTCGATGAGTCCCTCGTCGCCGGAGAGGTGCGCCATGATCCGCATCTCGATCTGCGAGTAGTCGGCCGTCAGCAGGGTCTCGTACTCGGGCCCGTGGACGAAGGTCGACCGGATCTCCCGGCCCACGGCGGCCTTGACCGGGATGTTCTGGAGGTTGGGGTCGACGGACGAGATGCGCCCCGTCGTCGTGCCCGTCTGGTCGTAGGTCGTGTGGATGCGGCCGTCGTCGGCGATGGACTTCTCGAGGGTGTCGATGATCTGCCGGAGCTTCGTGACGTCGCGGTGCTGCAGGAGGAGGCCGAGGAACGGGTGCGGGTGCTTCTCCTGCAGGTCGGCCAGCGAGGCGGCGTCGGTCGAGAAGCCCGTCTTGGTGGCCCGGGTGCGGGGCATCTCGAGCTGCTCGAAGAGCACCTCCTGCAGCTGCTTGGGCGAGCCGAGGTTGACCTCGCGCCCGATCTCCGCGAAGGCCGCCGCGGCGAACCCGCCGGCGCTCTCGGCGAGGCGGCTGGAGAGGGCGACCAGTGCGTCGCGGTCGGCCGCGACCCCCGTCAGCTCCATGTCGCCGAGGACGGGCACGAGCGGCAGCTCGAGATCGATGAGGACGGACCGCGACCCCTCGTCGAGCGCCTCCGTGAGGGACTCGGAGAGGCGGAGCGTGTACCAGGCCTCCGTCGCGACGCTGACCTGCTCGTCGGCCGGGACGAGCTGGTTCGGGTCGGCGACGGGGAGCGTCTCGCCCAGCTGCTCGTAGACGAGGTCGGTCAGGGCGAAGGACGTGCGGCCGGGCCGGAGCAGCCACGCGGCGACGCGCGTGTCGCCGACGATGCCGGTGAGGCGGAGGCCCGCCCGGGAGAGCGCCTTGTAGGCGCGCTTCGAGTCGTGCAGGACCTTCGGCGACGCGTCGTCGAGCCAGGCCTCGAGGGCCACGTAGTCGCCGCGGCCCGTGGCCCACGGGACGTACGCGGATTCGTCGTGCGACGAGATGCCCAGGCCGACCACGCCGTCGGCGCCGTACTCGACGGCGAGGCCGACGGGCGAGGACGGGTCGGCGGCGTTCTTCCGCAGCCAGTGAGCCAGCTCTTCGTCGACCAGCGTGCGCACCACGGGCAGGCCCGCCGGCGCGGCGACGACCGTGCCCTCGGCGGAGCCGTCGGGACGGGCCGGCCCCTCGCCCTCGCTGAGCTTGAGCACGCGCTCGAGCAGCGTGCGGAACTGGAGCTTGTCGAAGAGCTCGCGGACGGCCTCGTCGTCCACCGGGCGGCGTTCGAGGTCCGCGGGGCCCACGGGCAGCTCGACGTCGGTGACCAGGCGGTTCAGGCGGCGGTTGCGGATCGCGCGCTCCTTCTGCTCGCGGAGCTTCCCGCCGACGACGCCCTTGATCTCGTCGGCGTGCGCGATGACCTCGTCGAGGCTGCCGTACTGGGTGATCCACTTGACGGCGGTCTTCTCGCCGACCTTGTCGACGCCGATGAGGTTGTCGCTGGTCTCGCCGACGAGGGCCGCGACCTCCGGGTACTGGTGGGGCTCGATGCCGTACCGCTCGAAGACCTTGTCGCGGTCGTAGCGGGTCAGCTCGCTGACGCCGCGCGCCGACGGGTAGAGGAGGGTGACGTCGTCGTTGACCATCTGGATGGCGTCGCGGTCACCGGAGACCACGAGGACGCGGTAGCCGTCGCCGCGACCGCGCACGGCGAGGGTGGCGAGGATGTCGTCGGCCTCGAAGTCCTCCTTCGTGATGGTCGTGATGCCCATCGCGTGGAGGGCCTCCTGCAGGAGGGGGATCTGCCCCACGAACTCGACCGGGGTCTCCGACCGCGTGCCCTTGTACTCGGGGTACTCGCGGGTGCGGAACGAGAAGCGGGAGATGTCGAACGCGACCGCGAGGTGGGTGGGCTTCTCCGCCTTGAGCAGGCTCAGCAGCATCGAGATGAAGCCGTGGATGGCGTTGGTGTGCTGGCCCTCCCGGTTCACGAAGCTGTCGACGGGCAGGGCGTAGAACGCCCGGAACGCCAGGGAATGACCGTCGATGACCAGGAGGGTAGGCTTCGTTTCGTCCGACACCCCGTCAGCCTAGCGGCCGGGTCCGACAGGCTCCCCGGTCGTCCGGGCCGCGCCTCCGGGCCGCGCCTCCGGGCCGCGCCTCCGGGTCCGTGCCTCCGAGTCCGTGAGCACGTGCTCCGCCGGGGCCGACCCCCGATCGACCGGAGCCCCGTGACCGACGCGACCCCCGCCTCCCCCCGTCCTGCCGCGCCCGCCTCCGACGCCGACCGCACCGTGTCCTCCGAGGCGGTGCTCAGCGACGAGGCCGTCGAGCTGTTCCGTCGCCGGGGCGTCGGCGCCCTGGCCGAGAAGATGGGGATCGAGATCCTCGAGATGAGCGCGGAGCGGGCCGTCGGGCGGATGCCGGTCGCCGGAAACACGCAGCCGGTGGGGATCCTGCACGGCGGGGCGCACGTCGTGCTGGCGGAGACCCTCGGCTCCGTGGCCGCGAACGTGCACGCGGGCGCGGGGCGCCTCGCGATGGGGATCGAGCTCAACGCCAGCCACAGCCGATCGGCCGCGACGGGCTGGGTGACCGGCACGTGCACGGCGGTCCACCTCGGGCGCACGCTGACGACGCACCAGGTGGTCATGACCGACGACGACGGGCGGCTGCTCTCGACCGTCCGCATCACGAACTACCTCACCGACTCCCGCGGCTGAGCTCGACGCCCCGCGACGACGAAGGGCCCGCCCCGTGGGGGCGGGCCCTTCGTCGAGGGAAGCCGGGTGGAGCTACTTCTTCGCGCTGAGCTGCTCGATGATGGCCTGCGCCACGTCGTGCATGGTCAGACGGCGGTCCATCGAGGCCTTCTGGATCCAGCGGAAGGCCTCCGGCTCGGTGAGGCCCATCTTCTCGTTGAGGAGGCCCTTGGCCCGGTCGACGAGCTTGCGGGTCTCGAAGCGCTCGACCAGGTCGGCGACCTCGGCCTCGAGGGTGATGATCTGCGTGTAGCGCGAGAGGGCGATCTCGATCGCGGGCAGCAGGTCGTTGGGGGTGAAGGGCTTGACGACGTAGGCCAGCGCTCCGGCCTCGCTCGCCCGCTCGACGAGCTCCTTCTGGCTGAAGGCCGTCAGGAGGACCACGGGGGCGATGTGGTTCTTGCTGAGCGTCTCGGCGGCGGAGATGCCGTCGAGCTTGGGCATCTTGACGTCCATGATGACGAGGTCCGGGCGGAGCTCCGTGGCGAGGGCGACGGCCGTCTCGCCGTCTCCGGCCTCGCCGACCACCTCGAATCCGTTGTCGCGGAGGATCTCGACGATGTCGAGCCGGATGAGGGACTCATCTTCGGCCACGACGACGCGACGGGGTGCTGCTGAGGTTGCTTCCTGGTCACTCACGAAGCAGAGCCTACGGTATTCTCGACCCGGTCGTCGTGAGCCGGATTGGCGGAATGGCAGACGCGGGGCACTCAAAATGCTCTGTCCGAGAGGGCGTGCGGGTTCGACCCCCGCATCCGGCACCGTCGCGACCAGGCCGCACCGAGTCGTCCTCGTGACCTCGGCGGCCCGCCTCCGCCCCTCTGGGTCGGGCGTGTCCTGCGCTCCTGGCCGTGGTTCGTTCACTGTCCGGTGAGCGACGCGCACTGTCCGAGTCGGTCCCGTCCACGACTTTGTCGGCCGAGTTGGTGTTCTCGGGGGTCTCGTGCACTACGCTGGAGTGACTGGTTGTTGTGTTACGCATTTGTATCTCGCGACGTGCCGGGGCGAGCTCCTCTCGAGGGGCACGGTCTGGCTGCGGCGTTCTCAGAGGGAGCGGACAAAAAGGCACCGCGACGAGCGATCCCGAAGTCGGGATCGACAACTCTGATTGAAGGAACAAGAAAAATGGCTACAGGTACCGTTAAGTGGTTCAACTCCGAAAAGGGCTTCGGCTTCATCACCCCCGACGACGGATCCACTGACGTCTTCGCGCACTTCTCCGCGATCGCCGGCGACGGCTACCGCAACCTGGAGGAGAACCAGAAGGTCGAGTTCGAGACCGCTCAGGGCAACAAGGGCCTCCAGGCCGAGAACATCCGCGTCATCTGACTCGGCGGCGTCCACTGAGACGCCGACAGCCGACGACCTGGTCGTCAGCGACACGAAGCCCCGATCTGCTCCGGCAGGTCGGGGCTTCTTGCATGCCCTCGGCCGCTCGGGGCCAGACGGGCCGCGGCCTCAGGGGGCAGGGAGCCCGAGGAGGCGCGCGACCGGCTCGTAGTCCGCCTCCGCTGATCGGAGGTCGGCCTCGGCCCGGCGGATGCGTGCCGTGGCGTCCGCGGGATCAGTGTCGGCGTCGTCCGCCGCGGAGCCGGGACGTGCACCGCTGAGCAGTGCCTCGCGGGCGTCGCGGTACCTCATGACCAGAGCCGACCAGAGGGCGAGCTCGTCGCCGGTCGCGTCGTCGGGGGCGGCCGCCGCGACGTCGTCGGGGACCTCCACCGCCGCGACCCTGGTGTCCCGCTCCCCTCCGGAGCGCGTCGACTCGCTCATCGCCTCCCCCGTGCTCGCTGACGACAGTGCGGCGCCAGCACCCGCGTCGACGAAGAGCCGTCGAACGCCGACGGCGAGGACTCCCCCGACCAGGGCCCCCGAGGCGCTCGTCGCCGCGAGCCCGACCAAGGAGGTCACCTCCCACGCCGCCACCGCGACCACGAGGATCGCCCCCGCTCCGACCACGGCCCCGGTCGGGCCCCAGCGCTCACGTCGGCGTGGGCCCCGTGGAGGACGGCGCGTCACCGAGAGCGACCTCGACAAGGCGTCCCGGGCCTCGGCCACGGAGACGTCGCTCCAGGTGGGCACGACGAACAGCCGCCCGTCGAGGCGAAAGCACCGGGGGTGACCGGGAGGGACGGGCATGGGCGCAGACTACGCCCGTCGACTGCGGGGCCCGGCGGACGAGAGGAAGACCTCCTCGGCGATCGACCTCGTCGACCGGCCCCCTGACGACCGTGAGGCCGGGCCCTCTCGGGCCCGGCCTCACGGTCGGTGCGGTGCCGCCTAGGAGACGGGCGGCGGTGTCTTGGCCGCGTAGGCCGGAGCCGCCTCGCCGTGGGCGTCGCCCACTCGGTGCACCCGGAGGTCGTTCGTGGAGCCGGCGATCCCGGGAGGGGACCCGGCGATCACGATGACCTTGTCGCCGGCGGCGCAGAGGTCGTTGCCCAGCAGGATGTCGTCCACCTGGTCGAACATCGCGTCGGTGTGGGTGACGTTCTCGACGAGGAACGAGCGCACGCCCCAGCTGAGGGCCATGCGACGGCGCGTCGCCTCGTTGGGCGAGAAGGCCAGGATCGGGATGGGGTGGCGGAGGCGCGACATGCGTCGCACGGAGTCGCCCGACTCGGTGAAGACGCAGAGGAACTTCGCCTCGACGAACTCGGCGACGTCGGCGGCGGCCAGGGTGATGGCCCCGCCCTGGGTCCGCGGGCGGGTGCCGAGCGGCTGGATGCGCTCGAGACCGTGCTCCTCCGTCGAGGCGACGATCCGGGCCATGGTCTGCACCGTGATGACGGGGTACTCCCCCACGCTCGTCTCGCCGCTCAGCATGACGGCGTCGGCGCCGTCGAGCACGGCGTTCGCGACGTCGGACGTCTCTGCCCGCGTCGGGATCGGGCTGGAGATCATCGACTCGAGCATCTGCGTGGCGACGATGACGGGCTTGGCCATGCGGCGTGACAGCTCGACTGCGTGCTTCTGCACGATCGGGACGGCCTCGAGGGGCAGCTCGACGCCGAGGTCGCCGCGGGCGACCATGATGCCGTCGAAGGCCTCGATGATGGCCTCGAGGTTGTCGACCGCCTGGGGCTTCTCGATCTTGGCGATGACGGGGACGCGTCGCTCCTCCTCTGCCATGATCTCGTGCACACGGGTGACGTCGTCGGCGTCGCGGACGAACGAGAGCGCGATGTAGTCGGCGCCGAGGCGGAGGCCCCAGCGGAGGTCGGCCTCGTCCTTCTCGGAGAGGGCCGGCACGTTCACCGCGACGCCGGGCAGGTTGATGCCCTTGTTGTTCGACACGGTGCCGGCCACGACGACCTCGGTCGTCACGACCGTGCCGTCGGTCTCGAGGACGCGCAGCTTGACGCGGCCGTCGTCGATGAGCAGCGGATCGCCGGGGGCGACGTCCTGCGGGAGGCCCTTGAAGGTCGTGCCGCAGAGCTCCTTCGTGCCGAGGACGTCCTCCACGGTGATCTTGAAGACGTCGCCGACGGCGAGGTCGTGGGGGCCGTCGGCGAACTTGCCGAGGCGGATCTTGGGGCCCTGGAGGTCGACCAGGACGGCGACGGGCCGCCCCGCGTCGTCGGCGGCCTGGCGGACGTTGCCGTACACGGCCTCGTGGACGTCGTAGCTGCCGTGGCTGAGGTTCATCCGCGCGACGTCGACACCTGCGTCGATGATCGCTCGGATGTTCTCGTAGCTCGACGTCGCCGGCCCGAGGGTGGCGACGATCTTTGCGCGTCTCATGGGTTCCTTACTGGTGGGGTGAGGGTGGTGGGACGATCCGGCCCGTGCCACCACCCTATTCCCGCTGGTGGACGGACTCAGACCGAGAGGGAGCGATCCGTCGGCTTCACGGGGAACGGCAGGACGGTCGTGCCCTCCAGGTAGGCGTCGACGGCGGAGGCGGTGGCCCGGCCCTCGGCGATGGCCCAGACGATCAGCGACTGGCCACGACCGGCGTCGCCCGTCACGAAGACGCCCGGCTGGGTCGTCTGGTAGCGGGCGTCGCGCTCGAGGACGCCGCGGCCGTCGAAGGGCAGCCGCAGCTGCGCCTCGAGCTCGTCGCGCTCCGGGCCCGTGAAGCCGAGTGCGAGCAGCACCAGGTCGGCCGGGATCTCCCGCTCCGTGCCCGCGCGGGGCACGCGACGACCGTCCACGTACTCGGTCTCCGCGACGCGGATGGCGCGGACCTCGCCGACCTCGTTGCGCAGGAACTCCACCGTGGAGGCGAGGTACATGCGCTCACCGCCCTCCTCGTGCGCGCTGGCCACCTCGAACAGGGTCGGGAACATGGGCCACGGCTGGGCTTCGGGGCGCTCCTCCGGGGGCTGCTGGCCGATCGCGAGGTTCGTCACGGAGAGGGCGCCCTGGCGGTGCGCCGTGCCGATGCAGTCGGCGCCCGTGTCGCCGCCGCCGAGGACGACGACGTGCTTGCCCTCGGCCGTGATCTGGTCGCTCACCGTGTCGCCGGCCCCGGCCTTGTTCTGCTGGACCAGGTACTCCATGGCGAAGTGGATGCCCGAGAGGTCGCGACCCGGGATGGGCAGGTCGCGCGGGACCGTCGCCCCGGTGGCGACCACGACGGCGTCGTAGCGCGCGCGCAGGTCGTCCCAGGTGATGTCGCGACCGATCTCGACGCCGGCGCGGAAGCGGGTGCCCTCGGCGGTCATCTGAGCGAGCCGCTGCTCGATCTGCTTCTTCTCCATCTTGAAGTCGGGGATGCCGTAGCGGAGCAGGCCGCCGATCCGGTCCTCGCGCTCGTAGACGGCCACGGTGTGCCCCGCGCGGGTCAGCTGCTGGGCGGCGGCGAGGCCCGCGGGCCCGGAGCCGACCACGGCGACGGTCTTGCCGGTGAGGCGCTCCGGGGGGTGCGGAGTCACCCAGCCCGACTGGAACGCCTGGTCGATGATGCTGACCTCGACCTGCTTGATGGTCACGGGCGGCTGGTTGATGCCGAGCACGCACGACGACTCGCAGGGCGCCGGGCAGAGCCGGCCGGTGAACTCGGGGAAGTTGTTCGTGGCGTGCAGGCGCTCGACGGCCTGGCGGCCCTCGCCGCGCCACATCAGGTCGTTCCACTCCGGGATCAGGTTGCCGAGCGGGCAGCCCTGGTGGCAGAACGGCACGCCGCAGTCCATGCAGCGGCCGGCCTGGCGACGGAGCTCGCCGCTCTCCTGCTGTTCGTAGACCTCTTTCCAGTCCATCAGCCGCACGGACACGGGACGACGCTTCGGGAGCTCGCGCTTCTGGGTCTTGAGGAACCCCTTCGGATCAGCCACCGGTCACCTCCAGGATTCTCTTCCAGGTCTCGTCGCCATCGGGGTCGAGACCCTCGTCGACGGCCGTCTGCCGGGTGGCGAGGACGGCGGCGTAGTCGCGGGGCAGCACCTTGACGAACTCGGAGACGGTCGTCTCGAGGTCCGCGAGCATGCGCTCCGCGACCGGGGAGCCCGTCTCGGCGAGGTGCCGGGCGAGCAGGTCGGAGAGGATCTCGACGTCGGCGCTGCCGAGGTCGTGGAGCTGGAGCTCGCCCGAGGCGAGCGACTCCGTGTTGACCCTCTCCGGGCGGAGCCGGTGCACGTAGGCCGTGCCGCCCGACATCCCCGCCCCGAGGTTCCGGCCCGTGTCGCCGAGGATGACGGCGAG
Source organism: Frigoribacterium sp. CFBP 8754 (assembly GCF_014841815.1). Taxonomy (NCBI): domain Bacteria; kingdom Bacillati; phylum Actinomycetota; class Actinomycetes; order Micrococcales; family Microbacteriaceae; genus Frigoribacterium; species Frigoribacterium sp. CFBP 8754. The sequence continues at coordinate 1,088,910 of NZ_JACYUO010000001.1, read as the reverse complement.
GCCGCCGGTCATGTACTCGAGCGCGTGGTCCCCCACGCCCTCGACCACGGCGCTGGCGCCGGAGTTGCGGACCAGGAAGCGCTCACCCACGATCCCACGGATGAACATGCTGCCCCGGGTCGCTCCGTAGCCGATCACGTTGCCGGCGATCACGTTCTCCTCCGCGACGAACGTGCTCGCGCGGTCTGGCCGGACGACGATCGACCCGCCGGACAGGCCCTTGCCGACGTAGTCGTTGCTGTCGCCCTCGAGACGGAGGGTGATGCCGGAGGGGAGGAACGCGCCGAGGGACTGGCCGGCCGAGCCGGTCAGCGTCACCTCGATGCTCCCCTCGGGCAGCCCGTTCTCGCCGTGCCGGACGGTGACCTCGTGGCCGAGCATCGTGCCGACGGCACGCTCCGTGTTGCGGATGGGGAGGTCGATCTCGACGTGGCCGCCGTTCTCGAGCACGTCGGCGCTCCTCGCGATGAGGGCCACGTCGAAGTGCTGGTCCAGTTCGTGCTCCTGGCCCCGCAGGTTGCGGCGGGGCTCGTCTTCGTCGAAGGTCGGGCCGACGAGGACCGGGGCGAGGTCGAGGCCCGACGCCTTCCAGTGGTCGACGGCGCGGTCGACGTCGAGGACGTCGTTGCGGCCGATGGCCTCGTCGAGGCTCCGGAACCCGAGCGACGCGAGGATCTCGCGGACCTCCTGCGCCAGGAACTCGAAGAAGTTCACGACGAACTCCGGCTTGCCGGAGAAGCGGGCCCGGAGCTCGGGGTTCTGGGTCGCGACGCCGACCGGGCAGGTGTCGAGGTGGCACACGCGCATCATGATGCAGCCCTCGACGATCAGCGGCGCCGTCGCGAACCCGAACTCCTCCCCCCCGAGGAGCGCGGCGATGACCACGTCGCGGCCGGTCTTCATCTGGCCGTCGACCTGCACGACCACGCGGTCGCGCATGCCGTTCAGCATGAGCGTCTGCTGGGTCTCGGCGAGGCCGATCTCCCACGGGGTGCCCGCGTGCTTGAGCGAGTTGAGGGGGCTGGCGCCCGTCCCGCCGTCGTGGCCCGAGACGAGCACGACGTCGGCCAGGGCCTTCGTGACGCCCGCCGCGACGGCTCCGATGCCGGACTGGCTCACCAGCTTGACGTGGACGCGCGCGGCCGGGTTGGCCCGCTTGACGTCGAAGATCAGCTGCTTGAGGTCTTCGATGGAGTAGATGTCGTGGTGCGGCGGCGGCGAGATGAGGCCGACGCCGGGGGTCGCGTGGCGGGTACGGGCGACCCACGGGTAGACCTTCGTCGGCGGGAGCTGGCCGCCCTCGCCGGGCTTCGCGCCCTGGGCCATCTTGAGCTGGATGTCGGTCGCGTGCGTCAGGTACATGCTCGTGACGCCGAAGCGGCCCGAGGCGACCTGCTTCACCGCGCTGCGCCGCTCGGGGTCGAGCAGCCGCTCGACGTCCTCGCCGCCCTCGCCGGTGTTCGACTTGCCGCCGAGGCGGTTCATCGCGATGGCGAGGGTCTCGTGCGCCTCCTTCGAGATGGAGCCGTAGCTCATCGCCCCGGTGGAGAACCGCTTGACGATCGACTCGATCGGCTCGACCTCGTCGAGCGGCACCGGGGTGCGGACGCCGTGCTTGAAGGTGAAGAGCCCGCGGAGCGTCATGAGCTCCTCCGCCTGGTCGTCGACGAGCTTGGTGTACTCGCGGAAGATGTCGTAGCGACGCGTCCGGGTCGCGTGCTGCAGTCGGAAGACGGTGTCGGGGTTGAAGAGGTGGCGCGGGCCCTCGCGGCGCCACTGGTACTCGCCGCCGGTCGCGAGGCGCTCGTGGGCGATGACCGAGCCGTCGGTCGGGTAGGCGCTCGTGTGGCGGTCCTTGTTCTCGGCCGCGATCACGTCGATGCCGACCCCGCCGAGCATCGTCGACGTGCCGGTGAAGTACGTGTCGACGAACTCCTGGCTGAGGCCGACGGCCTCGAAGGCCTGGGCGGCGGCGTAGCTGGAGACCGTGGAGATGCCCATCTTGGACATGATCTTGAGCACGCCCTTGCCGAGCGCCTTGATCAGGTTGTGGACGGCGTCCTCCGGCGTGATGCCGGTGATCATGCCCGCCCGCACGAGGTTCTCGCAGGTCTCCATGGCGAGGTAGGGGTTGATCGCGGAGGCGCCGTAGCCGATCAGGGTCGCGACGTGGTGCACCTCGCGGACGTCGCCGGCCTCGACGATCAGGCCGACCTTCATGCGGTTCTCGGTCCGGATGAGGTGGTGGTGGACCGCGGCGATCATCAGCAGGGACGGGACGGGAGCGAAGTCCTGGTTGGAGTCGCGGTCGGAGAGGACGATGAACTGCGCGCCCGCCTCGATCGCGTCGTCGACCTCGTTGCACATCGCGGCGATGCGCTTCTCGAGGGCGCGCGGCCCCTTGTCGGCCCGGTACAGACCGCGGATCGTCGTCGTGACCCGCGAGCCGGGGCTGGGGTCGATGTGCTGGATCTTCGCGAGCTCGTCGTTGTCGATGACCGGGAAGTCGAGGATCACCTGGCGAGCGTGCTCGGGGGTCGCCGAGAGGAGGTTCCTCTCCGGACCGAGCCCGAGCGCCAACGACGTGACGACCTGCTCGCGGATGGAGTCGAGCGGCGGGTTCGTCACCTGCGCGAACTGCTGCGTGAAGTAGTCGAAGAGGAGGCGGGGCCGCTCGGAGAGGACGGCGATCGGGGTGTCGCTGCCCATGGCCCCGAGGGGCTCGGCGCCCGTCTTCGCCATCGGGGTGAGGAGGATGCGGACCTCCTCCTCGGTGTAGCCGAAGGTGCGCTGGCGCCGGGTGACCGAGGCGGGGGTGTGCACGATGTGCTCTCGCTCGGGCAGGTCGGAGAGGTGGATCCGGCCCTCGGCCAGCCACTCGCCGAAGGGAGCGGACGCGGCGAGCTCCGCCTTGATCTCGTCGTCCTCGATCAGGCGGCCGGCCTCGGTGTCGACGAGGAACATCTTTCCGGGGCGCAGACGGCCCTTGCGGACGACCTTCGCGGGGTCGAGCTCGGGCAGGACGCCGATCTCGCTGGCGAGCACGACGAGCCCGTCGTCGGTCACGAGGTACCGACCCGGGCGCAGGCCGTTGCGGTCGAGCGTCGCGCCCACGACGGAGCCGTCGGTGAACGTGATGGCCGCGGGGCCGTCCCACGCCTCCATGAGCATCGAGTGGTACTCGTAGAAGTCGCGGAGGGAGGGGTCGATGTCGACCTGGTTCTCCCAGGCCTCGGGCACCATCATCATCACCGAGTGGGGCAGCGAGCGGCCGGTGAGGCTGAGCAGCTCGACCACCTCGTCGAACGACGCGGAGTCGCTCGCGCCCGGGCTGACGATCGGGAGCAGAGGCTTGAGGTCGCCGATCAGCTCTGACTCGAGCTGCGACTGACGAGCGCGCATCCAGTTGCGGTTGCCCCGGACGGTGTTGATCTCGCCGTTGTGGGCGATCATGCGGAAGGGCTGAGCGAGCGGCCAGGACGGGAACGTGTTCGTCGAGTACCGCGAGTGGACGATGGCGAGCTTCGACGCGAAGCGCTCGTCGCTGAGGTCGGGGTAGAACGGCTCGAGCTGCAGCGTCGTGACCATGCCCTTGTAGACCATGGTGCGGCTTCCGAGCGACGTGAAGTACGCGGACAGCTTCGCCTCGGCGCGCTTGCGCAGCCGGTACGCCTGACGGTCGAGGGCGACGCCCGCGAGCGGAGCCCCGTCGGCGTCGCGACGGCGGCTGCTGACGAAGACCTGCTCGAACGCGGGCATGGCGTTGCGGGCCAGGGTGCCGAGCTGCTCGGGGCGCACGGGCACCTCACGCCAGCCGAGGACGTCGAGCTGCTCGAGGTCCGCGATGCGCTCGATGCCGGTCTTCATCTCGGCGCGCTCCTGGTCGTCGAGCGGCAGGTAGACGATGCCGACGGCGTACTCGCCGACGGAGGGCAGGGAGAAGTCGACGACCTCGCGGAGGAACGCGTCGGGCACCTGGCAGAGGATGCCGGCGCCGTCGCCCGTGCCGGCGTCGGAGCCGATGGCTCCGCGGTGCTCGAGGTTGCGCAGCGCGCCGAGGGCGGCGTCGATGATGTCGTGGCCCGGGGTGCCGCGGAGCGTGGCGACCATGGCGAGGCCGCAGGCGTCCTTCTCGTTGCGGGGGTCGTAGAGACCCTGCGCCGCAGGGACCGTGCTGAACTGCTGGTGGGCTGGCGTGAGCGCCATGTGATCCGTCCTCACGAAGAGATCCTGTACGAGTCGGGACGTCGTCGGCCCGGGCGGGCGGCGTCGTCGCGAGAGCGCGAGACGCCGGCGGTGCTGGCCGGACGAGGTGTGGTCGTCTGGCGTGCGGCGCAGCAGAGGCTTCCCGGGACCGCTTGTGGCGGTCGTGAGGCGGTGTGCGACGCGGAGGATGCTCGTGAGCAGTCAGCGGGAGGTGCCTGTGGCGGCACCGGCCCCGTGGAGCTCAGGAACGTGGCGTGGTCTCGGTCTTGTCGGCCGAGGACCCCGCGGAGACCAGCTCGGGTTCGTCGTCCTCCGTGTACGTGTCGGAGGAGTCTACCTCAGACTGACGCTCGGCCGGCGACCGCCCGGGGAGGTACGCGCCGGGCACCCGGCCGGTGTGACGGCGTGAGGCGACCACCCAGATGACGACGCCGAGGACGATCGCCGCGAACGACATCCACACGTTGGTGCGGATGCCCAGGAACAGGAGGCTCGGATCGGTGCGGATGGACTCGAAGACGGATCGGCCGATGCCGTACCAGACCAGGTAGAAGGCGAGCCCGCGGCCCCACTGCAGCGGCGTGCGACGCTCTATCAGCAGCAGGACGGCGACGCCGGCGAGCATCCAGATGATCTCGTAGAGGAACGTGGGGTGGAACAGCGTGCCCTCGGGCAGCCCGGTGGGCCACGCGGCGTTGCTCTGCTCGATCTCGAGGCCCCAGGGAAGGTCGGTCGGCGTGCCGAACAGCTCGTGGTTGAACCAGTTGCCGAGCCGCCCGAAGGCCTGGGCGACGAGGAGGCCCGGCGCCAGCGAGTCGGCGAAGACCGAGAACCGCAGACCCGTCGCCCGGCAGCCCAGCCAGACCCCGACGGCCCCGAAGAGGAGCGCTCCGTAGATGGCGAGCCCGCCCTCCCACACCGCGACCACGTGCCACAGCGGCTGACCCGCGAAGTAGTCGGCGGGGTGGGTGACGACGTGGAAGAAGCGGCCCCCGACGATGCCGAGGGGCACGCAGAACAGCATGACGTCGATGACGACGCCGTTCTCGGCCCCGCGGGCGCGCAGGCGCTGGTTCGTGATGAGGCCCGCGACGACGATGCCCACGAGGATGCAGATGGCGTAGGCGTGGATGCGCAGCGACCCGGGCACGGAGGCGCCGAAGGTCGAGTTGATCCAGTTCGTGAAGTCGAAGTACTGCCAGTCGGCGGACGGGCTCGGGATGCTCAGGGGGACGAACACGGGCGGGGGCGCCTTTCAGGGGGAACGACAGGACGTCGGCAGGCCGACGCGGAACGACTCTAGCGCGGCCGTCCGTCAGGGACGGACGGCGGCGCCGGAGGAGAGGTCGGCGGCGACGGTCGCGAGGCGGTCGAGGCCGCCCTCGGCGAGGGCCCGGACGAACGCCGAGCCGATGATGGCCCCGTCGGCGTACTCGAGGACCTCACGCACCTGCTGCGCCGTGGAGATGCCGAGCCCCACGCAGGCGTTCTCGACCCCGGCGGCCCGCAGTCGGTCGACCAGGGTGTGCGCCGCCGAGTCGACGTCGGTGCGGGCACCCGTGATGCCCATGGTCGAGACCGTGTAGACGAACCCACGGCTGCGCTCGACGGACTGCCGGAGGCGCGCGTCGCTCGACGACGGAGCCGCCAGGAACACCCGGTCGAGCCCCGCGGCCTCGGAGGCCTCGAGCCAGGCGCCCGCCTCGTCGGGGATGAGGTCGGGCGTGATGAGTCCGGCCCCGCCGGCGGCGGCGAGGTCGTCGGCGAAGCGCTGGACGCCGTACTGCTCGACGGGGTTCCAGTACGTCATGACCACGACCGGAGCCGCGGTGCGGGCGGTGATCTCGCGCACCGCGGTGAAGACGTCGCGCACGCGGAAGCCCTCGGCGAGGGCACGCTGCGTCGCCGCCTGGATCACCGGGCCGTCCATGACGGGGTCGGAGTACGGGAGACCCAGCTCGATGACGTCGACGCCGTTCTCGGCGAGGACGACGGCGGCGTCGATGCTGGTCTGCAGGTCGGGGAAGCCGACCGGGAGGTAGCCGATGACGGCGCCGGTGCCGGCGTCGCGACGGGCACGGATGGCGGCGGAGACCTTGCTGGCCGTCTCGGGGGCGGAGGCGACGTCGCTCACAGCTGCTGCGCCTCCTCGTCGAGGACCCCGAAGTACCGGCTGGCGGTCGCGACGTCCTTGTCGCCGCGGCCGCTCATCGACACCAGGATCGTCCAGTCAGGGTGGCGCTGGCCGAGCTTGATCGTGCCGGCCAGGGCGTGGGCCGTCTCGATGGCGGGGAGGATGCCCTCGGTCTGCGTGAGCAGCTTGAAGGCGGCCATGGCCTCGGCGTCGGTCACGGGCTCGTAGTGCGCCCGGCCGCTCTCGGCGAGCCAGGCGTGCTCGGGCCCGACGCTCGGGTAGTCGAGCCCCGCGGAGATGGAGTGGCTCTCGAGTGTCTGGCCGTCTTCGTCCTGCATGAGGTACGACTTCGTGCCCTGGAGGTTGCCGATCCGGCCCAGCGTGATCGAGGCGGCGTGGCGGCCGGTCTCGACGCCGTCGCCGCCGGCCTCGTAGCCCCAGAGCTCGACCGACGGGTCGTCGAGGAACGCGTGGAAGATGCCCATGGCGTTCGAGCCCCCGCCGACGCACGCCGTGACGGCGTCGGGCAGGGCGCCGGTGAGGGCGAGCACCTGCTCGCGCGCCTCCTCGCCGATGATCTTGTGGAAGTCGCGCACCATCGCCGGGAAGGGGTGCGGACCCGCGACCGTGCCGAGGACGTAGTGCGTCGTGTCGACGCTGGCGACCCAGTCGCGCATCGCGTCGTTGATGGCGTCCTTCAGGGTGCGCGAGCCCGTGGCGACCGAGACCACCTCGGCGCCGAGCAGGCGCATGCGGGCGACGTTCAGGGCCTGGCGCTCGGTGTCGACCTGGCCCATGTAGACGACGCACGACATGCCGAAGAGGGCCGCGGCCGTCGCCGTGGCGACGCCGTGCTGGCCGGCCCCGGTCTCGGCGATCAGCCGGGTCTTGCCCAGCTTGCGGGCCAGGAGGGCCTGGCCGAGCACGTTGTTGATCTTGTGCGAGCCCGTGTGGTTCAGGTCTTCGCGCTTGAGGATGACGCGGGCGCCGCCCGCGTGCTCGGCGAACCGGGGCACCTCGGTGATGATCGAGGGGCGGCCGGTGTAGGTGGCGTGCAGGGCCCGGAGCTCCGCCTGGAACTCGGGGTCGACCGCCGCCGCCTTGTAGGCGGCGTCGAGCTCGTCGAGCGCCGCCACCAGGGACTCGGGGACGAAGCGGCCCCCGAAGGAGCCGAAGTAGGGCCCCGTCTCGTCGCGCAGTGCCATCTAGACCTCCAGGAAGCTGGTGAGTGCGGCCGCGGGGTCGCCGTGCGTGACGAGGGCCTCGCCCACGAGCACGACGTCGGCACCGGACCGGCGGTAGTGGGCCACGTCGGCCGGGGACGCCACGGCGCTCTCGGCGACGCGGGTGACGCCGTCGGGGACGAGCCCGGACAGGCGGCCGAAGAGGTCGCGGTCGAGCTCGAACGTGGCCAGGTCGCGGGCGTTGACGCCCAGGACCTCGGCCCCGGCGTCGAGGCCGCGGGCGACCTCGTCGGCCGAGTGGGTCTCGATCAGGGCCGTCATGCCGAGCTGGCGGACGAGGTCGTGCAGCTCGACGAGCCGGGCCTGCTCGAGGCCGGCCACGATGAGCAGGACGATGTCGGCGCCCGCCGCTCGGGCCTCGAGCACCTGGTAGGGCTCGGCGATGAAGTCCTTGCGGAGGACGGGGACGTCGACGGCGGCCCGGACGGCCTCCAGGTCGGCGAGCGTGCCCTTGAAGCGTCGCCCCTCGGTGAGGACGCTGATGGCGCTGGCGCCCCCGCGGGCGTAGGCGGCGGCGAGGGAGGCGGGGTCGGCGATGGCCGACAGGTCGCCGCGCGACGGGCTGGCGCGCTTGACCTCGGCGATCACCTTGACGCGCTCGGCCGGGGCCAGTGCGGCCCGGGCGTCGAGGGCGGGCGGGCGGGCGAGGGCAGCGGCCTCGACCCGCTCGAGGGGCAGCGTGGCGCGGCGGGCCTGGGCGTCGGCCAGGGCGCCCGCGAAGAGGTCGTCGAGCACCTAGTTGTGCGCCTTCGGCACGTAGCGGTGACCGCCCACGCCGTAGCCGGCGCGCTTGAGCACGAGGCCGACGACCAGGCCGACGACGACGAGGCCGGCGGCGGCCCAGACGACCCACTCGACGGCGAAGAAGAAGGCCACGGTGCCGATGGAGAACGCGACGAGCATGATCACGACGGCCGTCCAGGCCGCGGGCGAGTTGCCGTGGCCGAGGTCGTCGGCGGTCTCGGTGCTGTCGTTCTTCGTCTGCGTGCTCACGGTGCTCCTTGGATCAAGACGGGACGGGCCCACTCTACCGGTCGTGCCCCGGGAGGTCAGGACGCCGCAGGGGGTCGTCGTCGCCGTCCACGCCCTCGTCGGCGCTCCCGCCCGTGGGGTCGTCGCCCCCGGACAGCGAGTCCCAGGCGGCGGCCGGGTCGTCAGCGGGGTCGGCGGCGACGAGCCGAGTGGCGCTGTACTTGCGCCCGGCCCGGGGCCAGGCCCCGGAGAGCAGGACGACGGAGGCGCCCAGCACGGCGACGAGGACCCCCGCGACCAGCGCCACCGCCGGCCACGGCGTCGCCACCGCGTTCGAGACGAGCTGGTGCAGCGACTCGTCGCCGTCGACGCCCGTGGCGTCGGTCACGGCGCTGCCGGCGGCGCGGACGGGATCGCCGAGGGCGACGGAGGCGGTGGTCGCGATGCTCACCCCGAGGAGCACCTGCAGGGCGCCGAGGACCACGCGGAAGACACGACCGGCGATCGTCAGGGCCCCGGCCGAGGCGAGCACGGCCAGCGCGAGGGCCGAGAGCGGAGCGGCGGCGACGTCGCCCGCCGCGGTGAGCCGGAGCTCCCCGCCCTGCGGCGACTGGACCACCAGGTCGAACCACGGCTGGGTCCAGGCGAGCAGCGCCAGGCCCGCGAACAGCACTCCGGCGAGGATCGAGACGAGCTTCAGGCGCCCGCCCCGCATCAGCGGAGCCTCGTCATGGCGTTGGCCACGGCGACCGCCCGGAGGGGCGCCGCGGCCTTGTTGCGCGCCTCCTGGTTCTCGGCGACCGGGTCGCTGTCGGCCACCAGCCCCGCCCCGGCCTGGACCCGGGCGACGCCGCCCTGGATGAGGACCGTGCGGATGGCGATCGCGACGTCGGCCGAGCCGGCGAAGTCGAAGTAGCCGACGACGCCGCCGTAGACGCCGCGCTGGGCGGGCTCCAGCTCGTCGATGATCTCGAGGGCACGGGGCTTGGGCGCCCCCGAGAGCGTGCCGGCCGGGAAGGTCGCCCGGAACGCGTCGATGGCGTCGTGGCCGGGGGCCAGGTCGCCCTCCACGCTCGACACGAGGTGCATGATGTGGCTGAACCTCTCCACCTGCATGAACTCGGTGACCTCGACGGTGCCCGGCGTGCAGACCTTGAGCAGGTCGTTGCGGGCGAGGTCGACGAGCATGAGGTGCTCGGCGCGCTCCTTCTCGTCGTGCTCGAGGCGGTCGGCGAAGGCGAGGTCGGCCTCGGGCGTGTCGCCGCGGGGCGCGGAGCCCGCGATGGGGTGCGTGAACACGCGGCGGCCCTCCACCTTGACCAGGGCCTCGGGCGACGAGCCGACGATCCAGTAGGGCTCCCCCGCCGCGTCGGCGAGGCTGACCAGGTACATGTACGGGCTCGGGTTCAGCGTGCGCAGCACCCGGTACACGTCGAGCGGCTCGGCGGTCAGCTCGTGGTCGAAGCGCTGCGACACCACGACCTGGAAGACGTCGCCGTCGCGGATGAACTGCTTGGACCGCTCGATCGCGGCCGCGTACTCCTCGTCGGTCGAGCGGCGGACCGGCGTCGGCTCGACGGTGAGGTCGACGTCGGAGAGGTGCGCCTCGGTGGGCACCGCGAGCTCCGCCTGCAGGCGGTCCAGCCGCGCCTGGGCGTCGGCCCAGAGCGTGTCGGCGTCGTCGGTGCCGTCGGCCAGGACGGTGGCGATGAGGAGCACGGCCCCGGTGCGGTGGTCGAGCGCCACGAGCTCCGAGACGAAGCTCAGGGCCTGAGAGGGCACCTCGAACTCCGCGGGCGGAGCGTCGGGCAGGTGCTCGAGCTCACGGACGGCCTCCCAGCCGACGAAGCCGACGAGCCCGCCGGTCAGCGGCGGCAGCCCGTCGATGCGCGGGGTCGCCCACCGGTCGTGGAGCGCGCTCAGCACCTCGAGGGGCGCCCCGGTAGCGCCGCCCAGGGCTCGCTCCTCCGAGAGGCCGTGGTCGAGCCACCGCGGGCGCCCGGCCTCGGTCGTGAGGACGCCGAACGAGGAGACCCCGACGAACGACCAGCGCGACCAGATGCCGCCCTGCCCGGCGGACTCGAGGAGGAAGGTGCCGGGGCGGCCCGCGGCGAGCTTGCGGTAGATGCCGACCGGGGTCTCGCCGTCGCCGAAGAGGTCACGGACGACCGGCACCACCCGGTGGTCGGGCAGCAAGGCGTCGAACGCCGGCCGGGTGGTCGAGGTGCGCCCGCTCACGCGGCGGCTCCGTCGAACGGCCCGGTCGCGGCGGCCGGGGCGGAGGCGGTGACGGGGTCGAGCGGGTCGACGTCGAAGCACGACCGGGCGCCCGTGTGGCAGGCCGCCCCGACCTGCTCGACGGTGACGAGCAGGGCGTCGTCGTCGCAGTCGAGAGCGGCGGCACGGACGAACTGGGCGTGGCCCGAGGTGTCGCCCTTCCGCCAGTACTCCTGTCGGGAGCGCGACCAGAAGGTCACCCTCCCCTCCGTCAGGGTCCTGCGGAGCGCCTCCGCGTCCATCCAGCCCATCATGAGGACGTCGCGCGACACGGCGTCCTGGATGATCGCGGGCAGCAGGCCGGCGTCGTCGAAGCGCGCGCGGGCGACCACGGGCTCGACGGTCTCTCGGGTGAGCGTCGTGCCGGCGCGGTCGTCGTCGCCGTCCGCGGGAGGCGTGGGCTGGTCGGTCATGGGGGCTCCCGGGGTCATCGGACGACGGCGCCGGACGCCGCCAGCTCGCGCTTGACGTCGCCGACGGTCAGCTCGCGGGCGTGGAAGACGGAGGCGGCGAGGACGGCGTCCGCACCGGCCGCGATGGCCGGGGCGAAGTGCTCGACCGCACCCGCGCCTCCGGACGCCACGACGGGCACCCGGCTGTTCTCGCGCATGAGGCGGATGAGCTCGAGGTCGAAGCCCTGCTTCGTGCCGTCGGCGTCGATCGAGTTGACGAGCAGCTCGCCCGCGCCCCGCTCGACCGCTTCTCGCGCCCAGGCGACGGCGTCGAGGTCGGTCTCGGTCCGCCCGCCGTGCGTCGTCACGACGAAGCCGGACGCCGTCCGTGACGAGCGCTTGACGTCGAGGGAGAGGACGACCGCCTGGGCGCCGAAGCGGTCGGCGATCTCGCCCACGAGGTCCGGGCGCGCGATCGCGGCGCTGTTGACGCCGATCTTGTCGGCGCCGGCGGCCTGCAGCCGGGCGACGTCGTCGGCGGAGCGGACTCCCCCGCCCACCGTCAGCGGGATGAAGACCTGCTCGGCGGTGGCGCGCACGACGTCGTAGGTCGTCGAGCGCTCGTCGACCGTGGCGGTCACGTCGAGGAAGGTGATCTCGTCGGCGCCCTGCTCGTAGTAGGTGCGCGCCAGCTCGACGGGGTCGCCCGCGTCGCGCAGGTCGAGGAAGTTGACGCCCTTGACGACACGGCCCGCGGCCACGTCGAGGCACGGGATGACCCGGACGGCGAGCGACGGATCGGAGGCCGTCACGGTCAGAGCCTCGCGGCGTGGATCGGGCTGACCAGGATGGCCCGGGCGCCCAGGTCGTAGAGGGCGTCCATGACCTGGTTGGTGTCGCCGCGCGGCACCATCACCCGGACGGCCGCCCAGTCGCGGTCGTGCAGCGGGGAGACCGTCGGGGACTCCATGCCCGGCGCGACCGCGGTCGCCGCCTCGAGCTGCGTGAGCGGCACGTCGTAGTCCATCAGGACGTACTGGCGGGCGACGAGCACGCCCTGGAGGCGGCGGTGCAGCACGCTCAGGCCCTCGACGGCCGGGTCGCTGGCGATCAGCACCGCCGTCGACTCGAGGATGACCGGGCCGAAGATCTCGAGCCCGGCGGCGCGGAGGGTGCCCCCGGTCGAGACCACGTCGGCGACCGCGTCGGCCACGCCGAGCTGCACGGCGCTCTCCACCGCGCCGTCGAGGCTCACGAGCGTCGCGGAGACGCCGTGCTGCTCGAGGAAGCTCCCGACGAGACCGGCGTAGCTCGTGGCGACGCGGGTGCCCTCGAGGTCGCGGACGTCGCCGAAGCGGCCGGGAGGGCCCGCGAAGCGGAAGGTGGAGCCGCCGAAGTCGAGCGCGGCGACCTCGTGCGCCGGCGAGTGGCTGTCGAGCAGCAGGTCACGGCCCGTGACGCCGACGTCGAGGGCGCCGGAGCCGACGTAGGTCGCGATGTCGCGGGGGCGCAGGTAGAAGAACTCGACGCCGTTGCGCGGGTCCTCCACGTGGAGGGTGCGGGTGTCACGACGGCCGGTGTAGCCGGCCTCGCTGAGCATGGCGGAGGCGGTCTCGCTGAGGGAGCCCTTGTTGGGCACTGCTACGCGGAGCATGGTCTGGGTCTTTCCGATCTGACGCCGCGGGTCGGCGGCGAGCTGCTGGTCGGCCGGGGGCGTGCCCGGCGGCGCGACTCGGGTGGTGGGGACGAGCTCAGAGATGTCGCCACACGTCGTCGGGCGTCAGGCCCTTGGCGATCATCAGCACCTGCACGTGGTAGATCAGCTGGGAGATCTCTTCCGCAGTGGCGACGTCGCCCTCGTACTCGGCGGCCATCCACACCTCGGCGGCCTCCTCGACGATCTTCTTGCCGATCTGGTGGACGCCGGCGTCGAGCTCGGCGACGGTGCCGGAGCCCGCGGGCCGGTCACGGGCCTTGTCGCTGAGCTCGGCGAACAGTTGGTCGAAGGACTTCACGACGACAAGGCTACCGTCGCGGCGGCGGCCCGCAGTGCCGCGATGCGCTCGGCGGGGTCGCCCCCGTAGACGGCCGAGCCGGCGACGACGGTGTCGGCCCCGGCCGCGACGGCCGTCACGATCGTCTCGGTGTCGATGCCGCCGTCGACCTCGAGCCAGACGTCGAGGCCGGAGGCGCGCACGGCCTCCCGGGCGCGGGCCAGCTTGGGCATCGTGTCGGCCTGGAAGGACTGGCCGCCGAAGCCGGGCTCGACGGTCATCACCAGGATCATGTCGAACTCGTCGAGGGTCTCGAGGTACGGCTCGACCGGCGTGCCGGGCTTCACGGCGATGCTCGCACGCGCGCCCGAGCTGCGGATCGCCCGGGCGGTCGCCACGGGGTCGGCCGCGGCCTCCGCGGAGAACGTGACGGAGAAGGCGCCGAGCTCGGCGTACCGGGGCGCCCAGCGGTCGGCGTCGTCGATCATGAGGTGGACGTCGAGCGGCACGGGGCTGACCTGCCGCAGCCGCTCGACGACGGGCAGCCCGATCGTGAGGTTCGGCACGAAGTGGCCGTCCATGACGTCGACGTGGACGAGGTCGGCGGTCGCGATGCGGCCGAGGTCGCGCTCGAGGTTGGCGAAGTCGGCCGAGAGGATGCTGGGGCTGATGCGAACGGGCACGGGAGGAGCCTACCGGCCCGCTCCCGGCAGGGCCCCGACCCCGCCGCCCCTCAGCCGAGCTTGCGGACCAGGGCCGTGAACATCGCGTCGGTGCCGTGGCGGTGCGGCCAGAGCTGCACGTACGGCGCGCTGGCGAGGTCGACGGGCCGGCCGGCCACCTCGGCGAGCGTCGCGGTGGCGTCGAGGACCTCGACGTCGTCGCGGCGGGCCGTGCCCGTCTCGACGATCGCCCGGGTCTCGGCGAGGTGCGGCGAGCACGTCACGTACGCCAGGAGCCCGCCGGGGGCCAGGGCGTCGAGCGCGCTCGCGAAGAGCTCGGCCTGGAGGGAGGTGAGGTCGCCCACGTCGCTCGGCTGCTTCCGCCAGCGCGCCTCCGGCCGCCGCCGCAGGGCGCCGAGCCCGGTGCAGGGCGCGTCGAGCAGGATGCGGTCGTACGAGCCGGGCTCCTCCGTGCCGAAGCGCCTCGCGTCGCCCTCCCGCACCTCGACGCCCCCGGGCACGACCTCGAGGGCCTGCCGCACGAGCCCGACGCGCGCGGGCACGAGTTCGTTGGCGACGAGCGTCGCTCCGGCGCGGGCGGCCTCGGCCCCCAGCAGGGCCGCCTTCCCCCCGGGGCCGGCGCAGAGGTCGAGCCAGCGCTCGCCCGGCGCGGCCGGGTGGTGCCGGCTCAGGAGGAGCGCGGCCATCTGGGAGCCCTCGTCCTGCACGCGGGCGCGCCCGGCGCGGACGGCCGGGTGCTGCGAGGGGTCTCCCCCGGCGCTCGTGGCCGCCAGCGGCGACAGCTTCCCGCTCGGCGGGCCGAGCTCGTCGACCTCGGCGAGGCCGGGCAGGGCGACCAGGCTGACCCGGGGGGCGTCGTTGTCGGCCGCGAGCAGGTCGGCGAGCTCGTCGACGCGGCCCTCCGCGGCGAGGGCCCGCCGGAAGGCCCGGATCACCCAGGTCGGGTGCGACCACTCCGCCGACAGGCGGTCGTCGTCGCTGGTGGCGGCGTCGAGCACCCGCTGCCGCCACTCCTCGGGCGTGCTGCGCGAGACCGCCCGGAGGACCCCGTTGACGAACCCGGTGCCCGACCGGCTGCCGACCTGTCGCGCCAGCTCGACGGACTCGTCGACGGCGGCGTGCACCGCGACCCGGGTCGAGAGCAGCTGGTGCACCCCGAGGCGGAGCACGTCGAGGAGCGCGGGGTCGACGGCGTCGGCGGGCCGCCGGGCGGCCAGCGCGATCACGCGGTCGTAGTACCCCCGGAGCCGGAGCGTGCCGTACGTGAGCTCGGTCGCGAGGCCGGCGTCGGCGGGCTGCAGCCGGGCCCGGGCGATCCGCTGCGGCAGGAGGAGGTTCGCGTAGGCGTCGTCCTCCTCCACCGCCCGCAGCACGTCGAGGGCGATCTGGCGGGCGGGCTGGACGCGGCTCACGCGGGTCCTCCTGTGGGGGTCGAGGCATCGGCGGGGGCGGACGCGGAAGGGGCAGCGGCGGAGGCGGACGCGGAGGCGGAGGGGGCCGCGGCGCGGAGCAGGGGCCCCGGGTCGGAGGCCAGGCCGCGCCACCAGTCGGCGCCCGGCATCGGCTTCTTCCCGGGAGGCTGCACGCGGACGAGCTCCAGCGGCGAGCTCGCGGTGCCGACGACGAGACGTCGACCACGGAGCTCGAGCCGGCCCGGCGCGGGGGCGGGCGCGTCCGTGTCGTCGACCCGCGCCTCCAACACCTTGAGGCGGCCCTCGCCGAGGGGCAGGTGGGCCCCCGGCTCGGGCGTGGTGCCGCGCCACCGGTCGAGCACCGCGGGCGCGGGCGCCGCGAGGTCGAGCGCGCCGTCGTCGAGCGTGAGCTTGGGGGCGGTCGTGACCTCGCCGACCTGCGGCGTGCCGACGGCGTTCCCGGCGGCGAGGGCGTCGACGACGCCGGTGAGCAGGTCGGCACCGCTGGAGGCCAGCTCGGCGAGGAGCTCGCCCGCGGTCTCGTCGCCGCTGAGGGGGCGCTCGATCGTGCCGAAGACCTCGCCGGCGTCGAGCTCGGGCACGAGCTGGAAGACGGCGGCTCCCGTGACGGGATCGCCGGCCATGAGGGCGCGCTGCACCGGGGCGGCTCCGCGCCAGCGGGGCAGCAGCGAGAAGTGCAGGTTGACCCAGCCGAGACGCGGGGCGGAGAGCAGGGGCTCCCGGAGCAGGGCCCCGAAGGCGACGATGACGCCGAGGTCGGCGTCGAGCGCGGTGATCGCGGCCGTCACCTCGTCGGTGACCCGGCGCGCCTTGAGCACCGGCAGGCCGAGCCGCTCCGCCTCGACGGCGACCGGGGTGGCGGTCAGCACGCGACGTCGCCCCTGGGGCGTGTCGTCGCGGGTGAGCACGGCGACGACGTCGTGCTCGCTCGCCGCGAGGGCGGTGAGGGACGGGACTGCGGCAGCGGGGCTGCCGGCGAAGACGAGGCGCACGAGGGGTCCTGGGGGTCGGTGGTGGTGGGCGGTGGGCGGTGGGCGGAAGGTGACGGGCTGCTGACGGACGGGGCACCGGGGAGGCGCGGGGCCGACCCGGACGGCGGCCCGGTCAGCCGGCGGCCGGGTCAGTCGGTGAACGGCTCGACGTCGTCGAAGCGCACCCTGAGTGTAGGGAGCGGTCGGCCGCGACGGCCCGCGACCGCCTTGCGTCGACCGGTCGCGGCGCGGATGACCTGGGAGCGCAGCACCTGGGCCACCTCGGCGCCCCGGGCGAAGTCGAACCGGACGATGGCCCGGACGCCGGCGTCGGGCACCTCGACCGGGCCGAGGACCTCCCGGCCGACCTCGGGCGGGAGCGCCTCGAGGGCCTGGGCGACGGTGTCGACGGTGCCGGTGACCGTGGCCACGCGGACGGCGGGAGGGAACCGCAGCTCGCGCCGGTCGGCGAGCTCGCCCGACACGTAGCGGGCGAGCTGCCACGTGGCGAGCGCCGAGGCCAGCGCCCCCCCGACGCCGACGAGCACCACGGGCGCGCGGCGGGCGGCGAGGGCCGTCGCGTTGGCCCACCAGCGGAGGCAGTCCTCCGCGACGCGCAGGCTCTCCCGCGCGAGCATCCGCTCGCCGTCGAGGAGGAGGACGGCGCGGTAGCCGCCCGGGGCGATCGGCTCCGCCCCGCGGGTGGCCACGACGATGGCCGGCTCGTCGTCGACCCGGACGATCTCGCGGGAGCCGTCGGAGACGATGACGCGGACGCCGGGGAAGGCCTTGCCCAGCTCGTCGGCCGTCCGCGAGGCGCCCGTGCCCACGCTCTTCATCACGGTGCCCTCGCAGGTCTGGCAGCGCCAGCCGACGGCCAGGGCGCCGCACCACGAGCAGGCCGGCTGGGCGCCCTGCGACCGCTGCACGAGGGGCCCGTTGCAGCGCAGGCACCGGGCGGTGTCGCCGCACTCCGTGCAGGCGAGTCGTGGCGAGTACCCCGGGTGGGCGACCTGGATCAGCACGGGCCCGTGCTCGACCGCGGCCCGTGCCTCCGTCCAGGCCGTGGAGGGGATCCGGGCCTGCGCGGCGAAGCCGTCGCGGGCCGCCTGCTGCGAGGTCGGGACGACGTGCGGCTGGTAGCGCGGGTCAGGGCGCACCTCGGCGAGGAAGCCGATCTCGACGAGGCGCTGCACGTCGGTGCTGCGCGTGTGCCCGAGGAAGACCAGCGCGGTGCCCTGCTGGGCCTGCCGCAGCAGCGCCGTGTCGCGGGCGTGCACGTAGGGGCTGAGCGGCTCGGAGAAGAGCGGGTCGCCGTCGTCGAAGACCACGATGAGCCCGAGGCGCTCGGACGGCGCCAGGAGCACCGACCGGTTGCCGACCAGGACGAGAGGAGTCGCGCCCCGGGCCCGCAGGACGGCCCGGTAGCGATCGGCGTTCGACTGGCGAGAGTCGAGCCGGACGACCCGGTCGGGCGGGAGCACGGCCGCCAGCGCGCGCAGCACCTGGTCTTCGTCGCGGTGGTCGGGCACGGCGACGATCGCGTCGTCGCCGGCGGCGAGGGCCACCGTCGCCAGCTCGGCGGCCGTGACCGCCCAGCGGCCGACCCACGTGCCGTCGGGGAGCTCGGCGAGCAGCGGCACGGCGTCGACGGCGGCGCGGCCCCTGGCCGGCACGAGGCCCGCCAGGGCGTCGGCGGAGTACCCCGTCACGGCGTGCGCCTCGACGGCCTCGTCGGCGACCGGCTCGACGCCCGCGGCCTCCTCGAGGGCGGCGAGGTGGGCCTTCTCGACCCGCACCTGCCGGGGCGGGACCGCGAGCCTCAGCACGTCGCTCGCGGAGCCGCCGGCGCGGTCGGCCACGGCCCGGGCGAGGCGGTAGACCTCCGGGGCGAGCACGGGGACCGTCGACACGACGTCCTCCAGGTCGCTGAGCTCGCCCCGGTGGTCGCTCGTCGTGTCGAGCTCGACGACGAACGCGTCGGCGATGCGCCCCGCCGAGCGGAGCGGCACCCGGACGCGCACGCCCGGCGCGATGTCGGCTCGGAGGTGTGCGGGCACGGCGTAGTCGAAGAGCCGGTCGAGCTGCGGCAGGGGCGACTCGACCAGGACGCGCGCCACCGCCCGGGGCGCGGCGCCGTCGACGGACCGGCCCGACGCGGGCTCCTCCGCTGGCGGGGACACCGCTGCCGTCGCCACGCCCGTCGGACCCGTCAGAGCCCGGCGGCGGCCCGCAGGGCTTCGACCCGGTCGAGGGCCTCCCACGTGAACTCGGGCAGCTCGCGGCCGAAGTGGCCGTAGGTCGACGTCGCGGCGTAGATCGGGCGGAGCAGGTCGAGGTCGCGGATGATCGCCGCGGGGCGGAGGTCGAAGACCGCCGTGACGGCCTCGATGATGGTCTCGTCGGGGACGTGGCCCGTGCCGAAGGTCTCGACGTAGAGCCCGACCGGTGCGGCGCGGCCGATGGCGTAGGCGACCTGGAGCTCGATGCGGTCGGCGAGGCCGGCGGCCACGGCGTTCTTCGCCACCCACCGCATGGCGTAGGCCGCGCTGCGGTCGACCTTCGACGGGTCCTTGCCGGAGAACGCGCCGCCGCCGTGCCGGCTGGCGCCGCCATAGGTGTCGACGATGATCTTGCGGCCCGTGAGGCCGGCGTCGCCCTGGGGGCCGCCGATCTCGAAGCGGCCCGTGGGGTTGATGATGAACCGCGTCTCGCGGGAGTCGAGGCCCGCCTCGTCGAGGACGGGCCGCACGACGTGCGCGATGACGTCGGCCTCGAGCTGCTCCATCGACACGCGCGGGGAGTGCTGCGTCGAGACCACCACGGTGTCGACCGTCTTCGGCACGACGCCGTCGTAGCCGACCGTCACCTGGGTCTTGCCGTCGGGGCGCAGGTAGTCGAGCTCGCCCGACTTGCGGACGTGCGCGAGGCGCTCGGCGAGACGGTGGGCGAGCCAGACGGGCAGCGGCATGTACTGGGGCGTCTCGTTCGTCGCGTAGCCGAACATGATGCCCTGGTCGCCGGCGCCCTGACGGTCGAGGACGTCGTCGGAGGTGCCGGCCCGCGCCTCGAGGGCGGTGTCGACGCCCTGGGCGATGTCGGGCGACTGCGCGCCGATCGAGACCTCGACGCCGCAGGTGCGCCCGTCGAAGCTGACGGCGCTCGAGTCGTAGCCGATGCCGACGATCAGGTCGCGCACGATCGTGGGGATGTCGACGTACCCCTTCGTCGTCACCTCGCCGGCCACGTGCACGAGCCCGGTGGTGACCATGGTCTCGACCGCGACCCGGCTCGCCGGGTCGACCGCCAGCAGGGCGTCGAGGATGCCGTCGGAGATCTGGTCGCAGATCTTGTCGGGGTGGCCCTCGGTGACCGACTCGGACGTGAACAGCCGCAGGCTGCTCGCGGCCGGTGTCGGGCTGCTGGTGGTCTGGTCGGTCAGGGTCACGGGTCCTCCGGGTGTCGGGACGGGCCCCCGGGGGTGCCCGGGGACGGGGCGAGGCCCCGCGGGATCGACTCCTGCGGGGCCTCGTCTGATGGTACGACCGACCACCGTCGATGACGGCGGTCGGCGGGAGGGGCGCTACTCGGCGGGCGCCGCGAGCGGCTTGACCTCGAGCTTGTCCTCGTTGATCTCGTGCATGGCGACCGAGAGGGGCTTGTCGTCGATGGTGCTGTCGACGAGCGGTCCGACGTTGTCGAACAGGCTGCCCTCGTGCAGGTCGGCGTAGTAGTCGTTGATCTGGCGGGCGCGCTTGGACGCGAAGATGACGAGCGCGTACTTCGACTCGACCTTCGAGAGCAGCTCGTCGATGGGCGGATCGATGATGCCCTGGTTCTTGTCGGCCATGTGGTGCTCCTCTTGTCATGTCGCAGTGCTGCGTGTGGCGGTGCTGCGTGTGGCGGTGCCGCCGCGGCCGGGGCCGGGGCGGGAGATCGTGGCGCCGGTCAGGCGCGGGGCGGCCTGGTCAGGACGCAGTCATCAAGTCTACGACCTCACGAGCCGCTTCTGCCACGTCGTGGTTCACGACCTTGACGTCGAACTCATCCTGGGCGGCCAGCTCGACCTTGGCGGTCTCGAGGCGACGCTGCTGCTCCGCGGCGTCCTCCGTGCCGCGGCCGATGAGACGGCGGACCAGTTCGTCCCAGGTGGGCGGCAGCAGGAAGACGAGCACCGCCTCCGGCATCGCCGTCCGGACGAGGCGCGCCCCCTGGAGGTCGATCTCGAGCAGGACGCTCCGGCCCTCCTGGAGCGCGGCGTCGATCGGCGGCCGCGGCGTGCCGTAGCGGTACGAATTGTGGACGACGGCGTGCTCGAGCAGCTCCCGCTCGCGGATCATGCGGTCGAACTCGGCGTCGTCGACGAAGTAGTAGTGCACGCCGTCGACCTCGCCGGGGCGGGGCGAGCGCGTCGTCGCGGAGATCGAGAGGTGCACGTCGGGGTAGTTGTCGCGGATGTACGACGACACCGTGCCCTTGCCCACCGCGGTCGGGCCCGCGAGGACGACGAGGCGCGACCGCTGCCGGCCCTTCGCCTCGCGGTGCGCGAGCCAGTCGCCGAGGATGCGGCGCTGCCGCACGCCCAGGCCGCCGACGCGCTTGGACTCGGCGATGCCGAGGTCGGCCATGATGCGCGCGACCCGGGTCGGCCCTATGCCAGGGATGCTCGTGAGGAGCTCGCGGACGCGGAGCGTCGCCTCGGGCTCGGTGGCCTCGCCGGCCCAGGCCGACTCGGCCACGTCGAGCGCCGATCGACGACGCTCCGCGATCGACGCCTTGACGGCGGCGCGGGCCCGACGGGCGGCGACGGCGGCACGGGCGGCGGCGGCCCGGTCGACCGGGGGCGGGGTCATGCGAGGCACGAGCGGACCTCCTCCTGGTCGCGGCGCACGGCGGCGGCCACGCCCGAGGGGCCGGCCGACAGCACGCCCCGCGACGTCGAGACGACGACGGCGTCGGCCGCGGGGCCGTACAGGCTGCGCAGCTGGTCGTACCGGGCGCCCTGGTGGCCGAAGCCCGGGGCGAGCACGGGCGTCGTGGTCAGCCGCGCGACGTCGATGCCGGTGGCGGCGAGGTCGACGGTGGCGCCGAGCACCAGTCCGACCGAGCCGAGGCGGGTCTCCCCCGCGGTCTGGTTGTCGTCGAGCACGTGGTCGACGATACCGCCCGCGACGGTGACGACGCGCCCGTCCGCCCCGGCGGAGCCGGCGCGCTGCACGCCCTGCGCCTCGGGGTTCGAGGTCGCGCCGAGCACGAAGACCCCGGCACCGGAGGCGCGGGCCAGGGCGATCGTGCCGGCCGCGGCCCCGAAGCCCAGGTAGGGCGACACCGTCAGCGCGTCGACGCGCAGGGGCGAGTCGGGCGAGAACCAGGCCTCGGCGTACGCGTCCATGGTGCTGCCGATGTCGCCGCGCTTCGCGTCGCCCACGACGAGCAGGCCGGCGTCGCGGGCCGCCGCGAGCACCGCCTCGAGGGCGGCGAAGCCCGCGGAGCCCCACCGCTCGTAGAACGCGACCTGCGGCTTGACGATGCCCGCGCCTCCCCGGGTCGCCTCGACCACGCGGAGGCCCATCTCCCGCGCGCCTGCGGCGCTCACGGGCAGCGACCACTCGTCGAGCAGCCAGGGGTGCGGATCGATGCCCACGCAGAGCGGACCGACGCTCGCCATGACGTCGGCGAGCCGGTCGCCGAAGGGGGCGGGCGCCGCTGGCGCGGTCGGGGTCATCGGCGAGCGGCCCGGGCGATGCCGTAGTCCTGCAGGCTGGTCACCTCGAGGTCGGTGTGCACGGCCTCGATCGACGCCACGGCGGCGCCGAGCTGCGCGATCGTCGTGAAGAGCGCCTTGTCGGCCGCGACGGTGGCGGCGCGGATCTCGTAGCCGTCCGCCCGCGCGCTGGACCCGCTCGGCGTGTTGATCACGATGTCGACCTCGTCGCGGTTGATCAGGTCGACGACGCTCTCGCCGCCGGCGCTGAACTTCGCCACGGTGTCGGCCGCGATCCCGTTGCGCACGAGGACGGTCGCGGTGCCCTCGGTCGCGAGGATCCGGAAGCCGAGCTGCTGCAGGCGCAGCACGGGCAGCACGATGGCCCGCTTGTCACGGTCGGCCACCGACACGAACACCGTGCCCGACGTGGGCAGCCCGCCGTAGGCGGCGGTCTGGCTCTTCGCGAAGGCGCGCGGGAAGTCGCGGTCGATGCCCATGACCTCGCCGGTGGACCGCATCTCGGGGCTCAGCACGCTGTCGACGATCTGCCCCTCCTTCGTGCGGAACCGCTTGAAGGGCAGGACGGCCTCCTTGACGGAGATCGGCGAGTCGAGCGGCACGTCGGAGCCGTCCTGCTCGGGCAGCAGGCCGCTCTCGACGAGCTCGCGGATCGACGTGCCGACCATCACGAGCGAGGCCGCCTTCGCGAGGGGGATGCCGAGGGCCTTCGAGACGAAGGGCACCGTGCGGCTGGCCCGGGGGTTCGCCTCGATGACGTAGAGCACGCCCGCGGCGATCGCGAACTGGACGTTCAGCAGGCCGGAGACCCCGATGCCCTGCGCGATCGCGAGGGTCGCCTCGCGGACGCGGTCGATCTCGCCCTTGCCCAGCGTGACCGGGGGCAGCGTGCAGCTCGAGTCGCCGGAGTGGATGCCGGCCTCCTCGATGTGCTCCATCACGCCGCCGACGTAGAGCTCGGTGCCGTCGTAGAGCGCGTCGACGTCGATCTCCACCGCGTCGTCGAGGAACCTGTCGACGAGCAGCGGCGCGTCGGGCCCGATGATCGCCGCGTCCTGCACGCGGACGAAGTAGTCGGCCAGCGACGGGCTGTCGTAGACGATCTCCATGCCGCGGCCGCCGAGGACGTACGACGGGCGGACGAGCACGGGGTAGCCGATCTCCTCCGCGACGGCGACGGCGCTCTCGTAGTCGGTGGCCGTGCCGTTCTTCGGCGCGAGGAGGCCCGCCCGGTCGAGGATGGCCGAGAACAGGCCGCGCTCCTCGGCGGAGTCGATCGCGTCGGGGGTCGTGCCGAGGATGGGCACCCCGGCCGCCTCGAGGCCCTTCGACAGGCCGAGCGCCGTCTGGCCGCCGAGCTGCACGACGACGCCGACGAGCTCGCCGCTCTGCGACTCCGCGTGCACGACCTCGAGGACGTCCTCGAGGGTCAGCGGCTCGAAGTAGAGCCGGTCGCTGGTGTCGTAGTCGGTCGAGACCGTCTCCGGGTTGCAGTTGACCATGATCGTCTCGTAGCCCGCGTCGCTCAGCGCGAAGCTGGCGTGCACGCACGAGTAGTCGAACTCCACGCCCTGGCCGATGCGGTTCGGGCCCGAGCCGAGGATGATCACCTTGCGGCGGTCGCTCGGGGCGACCTCGGTCTCGACGTCGTAGCTCGAGTAGTGGTACGGCGTGAGGGCCGGGAACTCGCCGGCGCAGGTGTCGACGGTCTTGTAGACCGGGCGCACGCCGAGCGCCCAGCGCTCCTCGCGGACCTCCTGCTCGCCGAGGCCGCGCAGCTGCGCGATCTGGGCGTCGCTGAAGCCGTGGTCCTTCGCGTGGGCGAAGAGATCGGCGTCCAGCTCCGTGGCCGCGGCGACCTCGTCGGCGACCTCGTTGATCAGGACCACCTGGTCGATGAACCAGGGGTCGATGGCGGTGGACTCGAACACCTGCTCGGCCGTCGCACCGGCACGCAGGGCCTGCTGCACGGTCACGATGCGCCCGTCGGTGGGGGTGTGCGCCAGCGCGAGGAGCGCCTCCGCGTCGCCCGGCTCGCCCTCCCAGTGGAAGCTCGACCCGCGCTTCTCGAGCGAGCGCAGGGCCTTCTGCAGCGCCTGGGCGTAGTTGCGGCCGATGGCCATGGCCTCGCCGACGCTCTTCATCGTCGTGCTCAGCGTGGTGTCGGCCGCCGGGAACTTCTCGAAGGCGAAGCGCGGCACCTTGACGACGACGTAGTCGAGGGTGGGCTCGAAGGAGGCGGGGGTCACCTTCGTGATGTCGTTCGGGATCTCGTCGAGCCGGTACCCGAGGGCGAGCTTCGCGGCGATCTTGGCGATCGGGAAGCCCGTCGCCTTCGACGCGAGGGCGCTGGAGCGGGAGACGCGGGGGTTCATCTCGATGACGATGACGCGGCCGTTCGTCGGATCGACCGCGAACTGGATGTTGCAGCCGCCCGTGTCGACGCCCACGCGCCGGATGATGTCGATCGAGATGTCGCGGAGGTTCTGGTACTCGCGGTCGGTGAGGGTCAGCGCCGGGGCGACGGTGATCGAGTCGCCGGTGTGCACGCCGACCGGGTCGACGTTCTCGATCGAGCAGACGACGACCGTGTTGTCGGCCGTGTCGCGCATCATCTCGAGCTCGTACTCCTTCCAGCCGAGGATGCTCTCCTCCAGGAGGACCTCGGTGGTGGGGCTCTGGTGCAGGCCGTCGGTGACCATGCGCACGAGCTCGTCGCGCGTGTAGGCGAAGCCCGAGCCGAGGCCTCCCATCGTGAACGACGGGCGGATGACGAGCGGGTAGCCGAGGTCCTCGGCGTACTCGATCGCCTCGTCGACCGTGTGCGCGATGTACGACTTCGCGACGTCGGCGCCGGACTCGAGCACGAGCTCCTTGAAGAGCTGGCGGTCCTCGCCCTTCTGGATCGCCTCGACCTTGGCGCCGATCAGCTCGACGCCGTGCTTCGCGAGGATCCCCTCGGCGTCGAGGGCGATGGCGGCGTTGAGGGCCGTCTGCCCGCCGAGCGTGGGCAGGATCGCGTCGGGGCGCTCCTTGACGATGATCGCCTCGAGCACCTCGGACGTGATCGGCTCGATGTACGTCGCGTCGGCGAAGTCGGGGTCGGTCATGATCGTCGCCGGGTTCGGGTTGACGAGGATGACCCGGACGCCCTCCTCGCGGAGCACGCGGCAGGCCTGCGTGCCCGAGTAGTCGAACTCGGCCGCCTGGCCGATGACGATCGGCCCGGAGCCGATCACGAGGACGGAGTTGATGTCTGCGCGCTTGGGCATCAGTTGCTGCTTTCCAGGTCGGAGCCGAAGTCGACGGGCTGGCCGGACTTCCGGGCGACGACCGCCTCGCGGAAGCGGTCGAAGAGGTGGTTGCTGTCGTGCGGGCCCGCGGCGGCCTCGGGGTGGTACTGCACCGAGAACGCCGGGATGTCGAGGGCGCGGAGCCCCTCCACGACCTCGTCGTTCAGGCTGAAGTGGCTGACCTCGACGCGGCCGAAGCCGGCGGGCGAGTCGAGCACGCCCTCGATCGGGGCGTCGACCGCGAAGCCGTGGTTCTGGCTGGTGATCTCGACCCGGCCGGTGGTCTTGTCGAGGACGGGCTGGTTGATGCCGCGGTGGCCGAAGGGCAGCTTGTAGGTGTCGAACCCGAGGGCCCGACCGAAGAGCTGGTTGCCGAAGCAGATGCCGAAGTAGGGCACCCCGTCGCGCAGCGCGCCGCGGAGCAGCTCGACCTGGGCGTCGCTGGCCGCGGGGTCGCCGGGGCCGTTCGAGAAGAACAGGGCGTCGGGGGCGAGCTCGCGGAGCTGCTCGGGTGTCGTGTCCTGCGGGAGCACGTGCACCTCGAAGCCGCGCTGGGCGAGGTAGCGCAGGGTCGAGGTCTTGACCCCGAGGTCGAGCACGGCGACCGTGCCGACGGCCTCGCCCTCGGCCGGGAGCACGTAGCGCTCCGTCGTCGAGACCGCGCTCGACAGGCTCAGGCCGCGCATGTCGGCCGAGTCGCGCACGAGGGCGAGCTGCTCGTCGTCGGCGAGGTCGAAGTCGGCCCCGCTGAAGATGCCGCCCCGCATCGAGCCGACGTCGCGGAGGCGACGGGTCACGGCCCGGGTGTCGATGCCCCGGATGCCCACGACGCCGTCGGCGACGAGCTGGTCGTCGAGGCTGCCCTGGGCGCGGTGGTTCGACACGACGCGGCTGGCGTCGCGGACGGCGTAGCCGGAGACCCAGATGCGGCGGGACTCGGGGTCTTCGTCGTTGACGCCGGTGTTGCCGACGTGGGGCGCCGTCATCACGACGATCTGGCCCGCGTACGACGGGTCGGTGAGGGTCTCCTGGTAGCCGGTCATGCCGGTCGCGAAGACGGTCTCGCCGAGGGTGCGCCCGACGGCGCCGTAGGCGCGGCCGACGTGGCGCGACCCGTCTTCGAGCACGAGGACGGCCCGGGGGGTGTTCGACGCGTCAGTCAATGGTCTTCTCTCCTGTGGGGGTGCCGGCCGCGGGGGCCGGGGGGACGAGGGGGCGCAGGGCGTCGACGACCGGTCGGGGGTCGTCGGCGAAGCGCAGGTAGGTGTCGACGACGGTGTCGCCGAGGCTCCAGGTGACCGCCACGAGGCCGTCGGTCTCGACGACGCGGTCGATCGCCCAGGTGGCGCGCTCGACGGCGCGGACCGAGGAGGCGCGGATCAGCACCGGGGGCTCGCCCGCGATGGCCAGCCGGACGCCCTCGGGGTGCACGGAGACGACTGCGCGACCGCGGAAGCCGAGGCCGTGGACGACGATCCGGTCGAGGGGGTCGCCGGCCCGGGTGGTGGCGACGTAGAACCCGTCGCGCTCGACGCTCGCGGGCCCGAGATCGTCGGGGGCGCGCTCGGGGGCGGGCACCTCCGACTGTCGTCGCCCGCGGGCGCGCCAGGCGCGGACCATCGCGGCCATGAGGAGGCCGAGGAGCACGAGGACGGCGGCGCCGATGAGCCAGTAGGTCACCGGTCGGTCGCCTCCCCCGCGGCCAGCACGGCGCGAGCCGAGACCTCGGCGGCGGACCGGGCGACGGCCTCGGCGTCGATCACGGACCCGTCGAGGACGGTCGCGTAGCCCTGGTGGAAGGTCGCCTCGACCCGCCCGGGGAGCCGTTCGCCCAGGTACGGCGAGTTCGTGCTCTTGCCCGCGAGGTGCTCGAGGCCGAAGGTGCGGGTCACCCCTCGATCGTAGAGCGTGAGCTCGGCGGGCTCCCCCACCGCGAGCGGGCGGCCCTGGCCGGCGACCTGCCCGATCACGGCCGGGGCCGTGGACATGACGCGGGCGACGTCGGCCCAGCCGATCATGCCCGTCTCGACCATGGTGCGGTGCACGACCGAGAGGGCCGACTCGAGGCCGACCATCCCGTTGGCCGCGGCGTCCCACTCGCAGCACTTCGCCTCCGAGGTGTGCGGTGCGTGGTCGGTGGCGACGATGTCGACGGTGCCGTCGGCGAGGGCCGCGCGGAGGGCCTCGACGTCCTCCTGCCGCCGGAGCGGCGGGTTCACCTTGTAGCGCGAGTCGTAGCTCGAGACGAGCTCCTCCGTGAGCAGCAGGTGGTGCGGCGTGACCTCGGCGGTCACGGCGATGCCCCGGGACTTCGCCCAGCGGACCACCTCGACGCTGCCGGCCGTCGAGACGTGGCAGACGTGCAGGCGGGCCCCGACGTGGTCGGCGAGCAGCACGTCGCGCGCGATGATCGCCTCCTCGGCGACGGCCGGCCAGCCGCCCAGGCCGAGCTCGGCGGAGAGGGCGCCCTCGTTCATCTGCGCGCCCTGGGTCAGCCGCGGCTCCTGCGCGTGCTGCGCGAGCACCCCCCCGAAGCCCTTGATGTACTCCAGGGCGCGGCGCATCAGCAGCGGGTCGGAGACGCAGTGGCCGTCGTCGGAGAAGACCCGGACGGCGGCGCGCGACCGGGCCATCGCGCCGATCTCGGAGAGGTGCGTGCCGGCGAGGCCCTGCGACACCGCGCCGATCGGCCGGACGGTCACGTAGCCCGCTCGGTCGCCGAGGGCCTGGACCTGCTCGACGACGCCGGCGGTGTCGGCCACGGGCGACGAGTTGGCCATGGCGTTGACCGCCGTGTAGCCCCCGGCCGCCGCCGCGCGGGAGCCCGTGAGCACCGTCTCGCTGCCCTCGCCGCCGGGCTCGCGGAGGTGCGTGTGCAGGTCGACGAGACCGGGGAGCACGAGCAGCCCGTCACCGTCGACGACCCGGGCGCCGAGGTGGCTCAGCCCGGAGCCGAGCTCGGCCACGATGCCGTCGCGGACGAGGACGTCGGTGCGGCCGCCGTCAGGGGCCTCGACGGAGCGGATCAGGTAGGAGGTGGTGGTCACGGGGTCCCTTCCCGGTCGCCGGCGAGGGTCAGGTAGAGCACGGCCATGCGCACGGCGACGCCGTTCGTCACCTGGTCGCGCACGGTGGAGCGGGGCGAGTCGGCCGCCTCGTCGCTGATCTCGAGGCCGCGGTTCATCGGCCCGGGGTGCATGACGATCGTCGTCTCCGGCAGCGTGCGGAACCGCGCGGCGCCGAGACCCCAGGAGCGGGCGTACTCGCGGGCGTTGGGGAAGAACGCCTCGTGCATGCGCTCCTGCTGGATGCGCAGCATCATCACGACGTCGGGCCGCACGGCCGCGATGGCCTCGTCGAGGTCGTAGTGGACGTCGACCCCGAAGCGGCTGACGTCGACGGGCAGCAGCGTCGGCGGAGCGACCACGGTGACGTGGGCGCCGAGCGTCCGCAGCAGCCAGGCGTTCGACCGGGCCACGCGGGAGTGCAGCACGTCGCCGACGATGAGCACCTCCACCCCGTCGAGGTTGCGGCCACGGCTGGCGGCGCCGTGGAGGCGACGACGCATCGTGAAGGCGTCGAGCAGCGCCTGCGTCGGGTGCTCGTGCGTGCCGTCGCCGGCGTTGACGATCCCGGCGTCGACCCAGCCGCTGTCGGCGAGCACGCGAGGGGCGCCGGAGGCGGGGTGCCGGAGGACGATGCCGTCGGCTCCCATCGCGGCGAGCGTCTGGGCGGTGTCCTTCAGGGACTCGCCCTTCGACACGCTGGAGCCCTTCGCCGCGAAGTTGATGACGTCGGCGCTCAGGCGCTTGGCCGCGGCCTCGAACGAGATGCGGGTGCGGGTGGAGTCCTCGTAGAAGAGGTTGACCACGGTGGTGCCGCGGAGCGTGGGGAGCTTCTTCACCTGCCGGGTGGCGACGTCGGCCATGTCCTCGGCCACGTCGAGCACCCGGAGGGCGTCGTCGCGGCTCAGGTCGGCCGTGCTGAGGAGGTGCCTCACGAGGTGGGCCCTCCGGTCTGCCCGGCGGAGGCGGCGTCGGGCTCGTCGCCCGCGCCTCCCTCGATGGCGACGCCGTCGTCGCCGTCGACCTCCGACAGGTGCACGTAGATGCGCTCCGACGAGGAGGTCGGCAGGTTCTTGCCCACGAAGTCGGCCCGGATCGGCAGCTCGCGGTG
This sequence comes from Frigoribacterium sp. CFBP 8754, assembly GCF_014841815.1. Lineage (NCBI taxonomy): Bacteria > Bacillati > Actinomycetota > Actinomycetes > Micrococcales > Microbacteriaceae > Frigoribacterium > Frigoribacterium sp. CFBP 8754. The sequence continues at coordinate 1,059,410 of NZ_JACYUO010000001.1, read as the reverse complement.
GCCCCGGTCGACGAGGACGGCGAGGCGGACGGCCCGCGGTCGCCCGAGCGCGCTGAGCGCGTCGAGGGCGGCCCGGACGGTGCGGCCCGAGTAGAGCACGTCGTCGACGAGCACGACGACCGCGCCGTCGATCCCGCCGGGCGGGAGGCTCGTGGGGTGGCTCGCCCGCGTCGGGTTTCGCCGCAGGTCGTCGCGGTACATCGTGACGTCCACGGCACCGACCGGGACGACGACGCCGGCGATCGACGAGAGGGTCGCTCCGAGACGCTCGGCGAGGGCGACGCCCCGCGTCGGGACCCCGAGGACCACGAGCCCGTCGGGGCCCCGGTTCGACTCGAGGATCTCGTGGGAGATGCGCGTCAGGGCGCGCGTGATGTCAGCCTGACTCAGCACGGTACGGGTGCTCAATCGGACCTCCTTCCCCGCCTCTCGGGACGGAATTTAAAGGACGTCGGGGTGGTGCGTCGCGACCCGGCCCGCAGGCCGCGTCGCGGTGCCGCCAGCCTAGCGGCTGGCGGCGACGCTGCTGAGCAGGCCGTTGACGAAGGTGGCGGAGTCGTCGGTGCTCAGCGACTCGGCGAGCTCGACCGCCTCGCTGATCGCGACGTGGTCGGGCACGTCGTCGGCGTGGAGCAGCTCGAAGATGGCGATGCGGAGGATGCCCCGGTCGAGGATGGGCATGCGCTTCAGGGGCCAGCCCTGCGAGTACGTCTCGATGAGCTCGTCGATCTCCGAGCCGTTCTCGACGACGCCCTGGACGAGGTCGCGGGCGTAGCCCCAGCTGGAGCTGCGCTCGGGCTGGGCCATCGCCCGCGTGGTCTCGGCGACCAGGGCGTCGCTGATGCTGATCTGTCGGACGTCGGCGACGTAGAGGACGTCGAGGGCGCGCTTGCGCGCCTTGGTGCGTGCGCTCACGGAGGCTGTCGGCGCCGACTAGTCGGCGACGCGGCCGAGGTAGCCGCCGTCGCGCGTGTCGACCTTGACCTTGGTGCCGGTCTCGAGGAAGAGCGGGACCTGGATCTCGTAGCCGGTCTCGACCGTCGCGGCCTTGGTGCCGCCGGTCGAGCGGTCGCCCTGCAGACCGGGCTCGGTGTACGTGACCTCGAGGACGACGCTGGCGGGCAGCTCGATGTAGAGGGGCGTGCCGTCGTGGAGCGCCATCTGCACGTTCTGGTTCTCGAGCATGAAGTTCTTCGCGTCGCCGACGATCGTCGCCGGGACGTTGATCTGGTCGTAGTCGCTGGTGTCCATGAACACGTAGCCGTCGGCCTCGGCGTAGAGGTACGTGTACTCGCGGCGGTCGACGTTCGCGAAGTCGATCTTGGTGCCGGCGTTGAACGTCTTGTCGACGACCTTGCCCGACATGACGTTCTTCATCTTGGTGCGGACGAAGGCCCCGCCCTTGCCCGGCTTGACGTGCTGGAACTCGATCACGTTCCAGAGCTGGCCGTCCAGGTTGAGGACGGCGCCGTTCTTGATGTCGTTGGTGGTCGCCATGCGTGCGGGGTCCGTTCCGAGTTCTTGGTGAGGCGGCCGAGTCCGGCCGACGAGCGAGTCTACCGGACGCGCTCGTCCCGGCGGGGAGGGCGACGGGCGGACGCGCCTGCCTAGGAGCCGATCTCCTGGTACGCCATGAAGAGCAGGCTCGCGTCGGGACCGGTCAGGACGGTGGGCTTCGCGACGTCGTCGAGGACGATGAAGCGGAGCATGCCCGCCCGGGACTTCTTGTCGCGCTGCATCGTCGCGAGCAGCGTGTTCCAGCGGCCGAGCGGGTAGCTCGTCGGCAGGGTCAGGGACTCGAGGATGCGGCGGTGACGGTCGACGACCTCGTCGCTGAGCCGTCCGCTCAGGCGGGCCAGCTCGGCGGCGAACACCATGCCGACCGAGACGGCCGCGCCGTGCCGCCACTGGTAGCGCTCGGCGTGCTCGACGGCGTGGCCGAGGGTGTGCCCGTAGTTCAGGATCTCGCGGAGCCCCTGCTCGGTGAAGTCCGCCGCGACCACGCGCGCCTTGACGCCGATGGCCAGCTCGAGGACCCGCCGGAACTCCGGGGTCGTCGGGTCGACCGCCCGGTCGACGTCGGCCTCGATCACGTCGAGGATCTCGGGCTCGGCGATGAAGCCCGCCTTCACGACCTCGGCGAACCCGGCCAGGATCTCGGTTCGCCCGAGGGTGTCGAGCATGTCGAGGTCGGCCACGACGGCGACGGGCGCGTGGAAGGCGCCGACGAGGTTCTTGCCCTCGGCCGTGTTGATGCCGGTCTTGCCGCCCAGGCTGGCATCGACCATGCCGAGGACGGTCGTGGGCACCTGGACGAGCGCGACGCCCCGGAGCCAGGTCGCGGCGACGAAGCCCGCGAGGTCGGTGACGGCGCCGCCGCCGAGGCCGATCACGGCGTCGGTGCGCGTGAAGTCCGCCTGGCCGAGCACCTGCCAGCAGAAGGCCGCCACCTCGACGCGCTTGGCGTCCTCGGCGTCGGGGACCTCGGCGATGAGGGCCTCGTAGCCCGCGGCCACGAGGCTCTCGCGCAGCTCGCCGGCCTTCCGGCCGAGCGTGGGCGCGTGGACGATCAGCACCTTGGCGGTGCCGCTCGGCAACAGCGCGGGGATGCGCGAGGCGACGCCCCGACCGAGCACCACGTCGTAGGGGGCGTCGCCGCCCACGCGGATCGTCGTCGAGTCGTCGTCGTGGCGGGCGGAGTCGCCCTGGAGGGCGCTGTCCTGGGGGGCGCTGTCGTGGGGGCGGGTGTCGCTCATGCGGGCCTCTCGGTCTGGTGGTCGGTGCGCCCGGCCAGGAAGACGACGATGTCGTCGACCACGGTCGAGACGGGCCGGTCGGACGTGTCGAGCTCGACGTCGGCCAGGGATCGGTACAGGGGCGCCCGCTCGTCGGCGATCGCGCGCCAGGCGGCCATGCCGCCGGTCTGCAGGAGCGGGCGGGCGGACCCGGCGATCCGCGCCTCCACCGCCTCGGGCGTGACCGTCAGCAGCACCACGGTCGTCGCGGCGAGCCGCTCGCGCGTGTCGGGGTGGAGCACCGCTCCCCCGCCGAGCGAGACCACGCCGGGGCTGGTCAGCGCCTCGGCGACGACGTCGTGCTCGAGCTCCCGGAACCGGGGCTCCCCGTGCACGGCGAAGATCTCCGCGACGGGCCCGTGCCGACGGACGACGACGCGGTCGGTGTCGACGAAGGGGAGGTGGAGCCGCCGGGACAGCTTCTTCCCGATGCTGCTCTTGCCGGCGCCCATGGGGCCGATGAGCACGACGGGCGCGGCCTCGGCGGCGAGAGGCCGCGTCGGCGTGCCCTCCGGGGCCCCTGTCACGATCCGGAGGCCGCCGCCTCGGTGCGGAGGGTGTCGGGGATCGACTCGAGGTAGGCCCGGAGGTTGCGCGAGGTCTCGGCGAGGGAGTCGCCGCCGAACTTCTCGAGCACCGCGTCGGCCAGGACGAGCGCGACCATCGACTCCGCGACGACGCCGGCGGCGGGGACGGCACAGACGTCGGAGCGCTGGTGGTGCGCCTTGCTCTCGTCGCCCGTCGCGACGTCGATCGTCGCGAGGGCGTGGGGGACGGTGGCGATGGGCTTCATGCCGGCGCGGACGCGGAGGACCGTGCCGGTGCTCATGCCGCCCTCGGTGCCCCCGGCACGGTCGGTGTCGCGGGAGATGACGCCGCCCTGGCGGTGCAGCTCGTCGTGCGCGACGCTGCCGCGACGCCGGGTCGTCTCGAAGCCGTCGCCGACCTCGACGCCCTTGATCGCCTGGATCCCCATCAGGGCGGCCGCGAGGCGGGAGTCGAGCCGGCGGTCCCAGTGCACGTGCGAGCCGAGGCCGGGCGGCACGCCGTAGGCGAGCACCTCGACCACGCCGCCGAGGGTGTCGCCGTCCTTCTTCGCCGACTCCACCTCCTCGACCATCAGTGCCGAGGTGGCCGGGTCGAAGCAGCGGAGGGGGTCGTCGTCGAGGCGGTCGACGTCGCCGGGGCGCGGCAGGTCGGCGCCCTCGGGCACGCGGACGGGGCCGACGGAGAGCGTGTGGCTGACGAGCTCGACGCCGAGCTCGGCGAGGAAGGAGCGCGCCACGGCGCCGAGGGCCACGCGCGCGGCCGTCTCGCGGGCGCTCGCGCGCTCCAGGACGGGGCGGGCCTCGTCGAAGCCGTACTTCTGCATGCCGACGAGGTCGGCGTGGCCGGGGCGGGGGCGCGTGAGGGGGGCGCTGCGCCCCCGGGAGGCGTCGCTGACCTCGACGGGCTCCGGGCTCATGACCTCCTCCCACTTCGGCCACTCCGTGTTGCCGATGCGGAGGGCGACCGGGCTGCCCATGGTGAGGCCGTGGCGGACGCCGCCGGAGATGGCCAGCTCGTCCTGCTCGAACTTCATCCGCGAGCCACGGCCGTAGCCGAGCTTCCGCCGGGCGAGGTCGGTGCGGACGGCGTCCATCGAGACGGGCACGCCCGCGGGCAGCCCCTCGAGGACGGCGATGAGCTCGGGGCCGTGAGATTCCCCTGCGGTCAACCAACGAAGCATGCGGCAATCCTCGCACAGGCCGAGGACGTGGCCGTCCGCCGCCCGCCGCCCCGGGCGGGGAGGACGGGCGGCGGGCACGGCGCGGCCGTGGGCCTACTGGTACTCGGGGTGCTCGCGCATCCAGGCCTGCCAGACGGCGACGGCCTCCTCGTGCTCGGCGAACGTCGTCGAGAACGCCGTCTCGCCGGTGTCGAGGTTCGTCGTGACGAAGTAGAGCCAGGAGCCGTCGGCCGGGGCGACGGCCGCGTCGATCGCGAGGTCGCCCGGGTTGGAGATGGGGCCGACGGGGAGGCCCTCGTGCTGGTACGTGTTGTAGGGGTTGTCGGCGTCGCCGCGCTCCGCGTCCGTCGTCGTCACGCGGTGCGTGTTGCCGGTGCCGTAGGCGACGGTCGCGTCGGACTGCAGCAGCATCCCCTGGTCGAGGCGGTTCTGGAAGACCCGGGCCACCTTCGGGTAGTCGGCCGCGAGGCCCGCCTCGCGCTGGATGAGCGAGGCGAAGACGACGATGCGCTGCTGGTCGGCGGGCTGCACGCCGGCGGCCGCGAGGCGCTCCTTCATCGTGTCGACCATCTGCTGCAGGTAGCCCCGCGCGTCGAGGCCGGGGTCGAGCTCGTAGGTCGCCGGGAAGAGCCAGCCCTCGAGGCTGGTCGCCTCGGCGGGGAGGCCGAACGACGCGGGGTCGGCGGCCGCGGCCTGGACCTGGTCGAGCGGGATGCCCGTGGCGTCGGCGAGCAGCGTGTACACGTCGACGGCGGCCGTCCCCTCGGGGATGACGACGCGGTCCGTGACCCGGTTGGAGGAGTCCTGCAGGGCTGCGAGGGCCGAGGCGGCGCTCATCTCCTGCTGCAGCGTGTAGCTGCCGGGCTGGAACGTGATGGTGGGGTCGGCGAGCATGAGCGAGTAGGCGGCCTGGTAGCTCTTCGTGACGCCGGCGTCGTTGAGGTTCGTCGCGATGTCGGAGCCGTTCTCCCCGCTGGTCACGGCGAACTGCACCTCCGTGCCGTTGCCGGTGCCGGAGAAGTCCTCGGGGGCGGGCTCGCCCTGGAGCTTCTCGATCAGGGGCGACACGGCGCCCAACGCCGCGGCGACGCCCGCGGCGCCGCCGCCCACGACGACGAGCAGGACCACGAGCAGCACGATGCCGCCCTTCCTGCTGCCGCGAGGGCGCTTCTCACGACCCCGGGGCGAGCGCTCCCGGTCGCGCTGCTCACGACGGGAGGCGGCCGGCACCTCCTCGGCGGGCTCGGCGGTGGCGACCCCGGCTCGGAGGGCACCGGCGGAGGCCCGGCTGCCGTCGGCGCCGCGGGGAGGGTCGGACTGCGGGGGCGACGCGATGAGGTCGTCCCACTGGGGATCGTCGGCCACGGTCATCGTCCTTCGTCGGGTGCGGGGAGGGCCCCGGCGCCGTCGTCGGGGCCGGGTGCGCCCACGAGGTGACCGGGCGGGCGACCGCTCGACCGCTCGAGGTCGAGCGCGTGCTGGACGATGATAACAGCGGCGACCTGATCGATGACGGATCGTTGTCGACGGCCCTTGCGCCCGGAGGCCCGCAGTGCTCCTTGTGCACTGACGGTGGACAGCCGCTCGTCGACGAGCCGGACCGGCACGTCGCTCCGGCCGGCGAGGACGGCGGCGAAGTCGCGCGCGTCGGTGGTCGAGGGAGTGTCACCGCCCGACAGCGACAACGGCAGGCCCACGATGATCTCGAAGGCCGACGCCTCAGCGGCGTGGGCGAGGATGGCGTCGACGTCGGCGGTGCCGTCCGCCGCCCTCGGCACGGTCTCGACCGGGGTCGCGATCATGCCGTCCGGGTCGGTGCGGGCGACGCCGATGCGGGCACGGCCCACGTCGACGCCGAGCCGCACCCCGCGACGCACCCTCAGCCCCGGAGGGCCGCGACGATGCCGGCCAGCGCCGCCGGCACGGCGGCGACGTCGGAGCCGCCGCCCTGCGCGAGGTCGTCCTTGCCGCCTCCCCCGCCGCCGAGCACACCCGCGGCCGCGCGAGCCAGGGCGCCCGCCTTCACGCCGGCCCGACGAGCCCCGTCGGTCGTGGCGACGATGACGGCGGGCTTCCCCTGCACGTCGGCCGCCAGGGCGACGACGGACGAGGACGAGGAGCCGAGACGCTCGCGCACGGACGTCACGAGCGACCGCAGCTCGTCGGTGGTGCGCAGCGCGCCGACGTCCTCGGCCACGACGGTCAGCTCGCCGACCGGAGCGGCCGTCGCCGCGAGCGAGGGCACCCGGGTCGCGAGCTGGGCGGACTCGAACTCCGCGATCCGCTTCTCGGCGGCCTTGAGGCTCGCCACCAGGTCGCCCACGCGCTCGGGCAGCTGCTCGCGCGGCGCCTTGAGGGACGACGTGAGCTGGGCCACGATCGCGCGCTCCGACGCGAACTCGCGGAACGCGTCCAGGCCGACCAGCGACTCCACCCGGCGGTTGGTCGAGCCCACGGAGGTCTCGCTCACGAGGTTCACGAGCCCGACCTGCGAGCTCGTCGAGACGTGGGTGCCGGCGCAGAGCTCCCGCGACCACGGGCCCCCGATGTCGACCATCCGCACGGTCTCGCCGTACTTCTCGCCGAAGAGGGCCATGGCGCCCATCGCCCGGGCCTCGTCGAGGGGCATCTCGCGGGTGACGACCTGGAGGTCGTCGCGGATGGCACGGTTCGCGATCTCCTCGATCTCGGACCGCGTGGCGGGGCTGAGGGCCTGGTTCCAGTTGAAGTCGAGGCGCAGGTAGCCGGCCTTGTTGTACGAGCCGGCCTGGTGCGCCTCCGGCCCGAGCACCTCGCGGAGCGCCGCGTGCACGAGGTGGGTCGCGGAGTGCGCCTGCGTCGCGCCGCGGCGCCACACGGGGTCGACGACGCTCGTGGCGGCGTCCCCGACGCCGACCTCGCCGGAGCGCACCTGCACGCGGTGGCTGATGAGGCCCTTGACCGGCTTCTGCACGTCGAGCACCTCGAGGTCGAAGCCCGTGCCGACGATGCTGCCGGCGTCGGCCTCCTGCCCGCCGGACTCCGCGTAGAGCGAGGTCTCCGCGAGGATCACCTCGGCGATGTCGCCCGCGACGGCACGGTCGACGGAGGCACCGTCGACGATGATGCCGAGGACGGTCGACTCGGTGTCGAGCACGTCGTACCCCGTGAAGACGGTCTCGCCGTGGGCACGGAACGCGCTGTAGACGCTGAGGTCGGCGAGGGCGGTCTTCCGCGACTTCGCGTCGGCCTTGGCGCGGGCCCGCTGCTCGCTCATGAGGCGGTCGAAGGCCTCGCGGTCGACCGTCAGGCCGTTCTCCTCCGCGATCTCGAGCGTCAGGTCGATCGGGAAGCCGAAGGTGTCGTGGAGGAGGAAGGCCGTGTCGCCCGCGAGTCGCGGGGAGCCGGAGCCCTCGTCGCGGCGCTTCGTGTCGGCGACGGCGATGTCGAGGATGTCGGTGCCGGCCGACAGGGTGCGGAGGAAGGTCTCCTCCTCGCCGACGGCGAGCTGTGAGATGCGGTCGTAGTCGGTCTCGACCTCGGGGTAGGCCGCCTTCATGGCGTCCCGCGAGGCGGCGAAGAGCACCGGGAAGGTGGCCCCCTCCACGCCCAGCAGGCGCATGGACCGCACGGCGCGGCGGAGCAGGCGACGCAGGATGTAGCCGCGGCCCTCGTTCGACGGACGGACGCCGTCGGAGAGCAGCATGAGCGCGCTCCGCACGTGGTCGGCGATGACCCGCATGCGGACGTCGTCGTCGTGCACGGCCCCGTAGCGGCGGCCGGACAGCTCCGCGGCGGCGTCGAGCACGGGGCGGACCTGGTCGATCTCGTACATGTTGTCGACGCCCTGCTTGAGGAACGCGACGCGCTCGAGGCCCATGCCGGTGTCGATGTTCTTCGCGGGCAGCTCGCGCACGATGTCGAAGTCGACCTTCGAGCGCACGTTCTCGATCTGGTACTGCATGAACACGAGGTTCCAGATCTCGACGTAGCGGTCGTCGTCGGTGGCGGGGCCGCCGTCGACGCCGTAGGCCGGGCCCCGGTCGAAGAAGATCTCGGAGCACGGGCCTGCGGGGCCGGGCTGGCCGGTGTGCCAGTAGTTCGTGTCCTTCCCGAGGCGCTGGATCCGCTCGTCGGGCAGCCCCGCGATGCGCTTCCAGAGCTCGATCGCCTCGTCGTCCTCCTCGTAGACGGTCACCCAGAGGTCGTCCGGCGAGAAGGCCAGCCCGCCGTCGGCCTCGCTCGAGGTCAGCAGCCCCCACGCGTACTCGATCGCGCGGTCCTTGAAGTAGTCGCCGAACGAGAAGTTGCCGTTCATCTGGAAGAAGGTGCCGTGCCGCGGCGTCTTGCCGACCTCCTCGATGTCGTTGGTGCGGATGCACTTCTGGACGCTGGTGGCCCGGGGCCAGGGCGTCGGCACGAGGCCGGTGAGGTAAGGGATGAACGGCACCATGCCGGCGACCGTGAAGAGCAGCGACGGGTCGTCGCTGACCAGGGAGGCGGACGGGACCACGGTGTGGCCTCGCTCACCGAAGTACTCGAGCCAACGGCGGCGGATCTCTGCGGTCTGCATGGTTCTCCCAGGGGTGCTGCGGTGATGTGCGGGGGCGGACGAGGAGGCGCGGGGCCCCGGCCGGGTCAGCCCTCGGTCGTGGGGTCGGTCGCCGAGCGCAGCTCGGCCTCACGGGTCTTGTAGCCGTCGACGACCGCGGCGCGGAACGAGGTGACGCTGCCGTCGATGCCGTCGAGGAGGCGCTGCCCCCCGGCCGTGCGGACGGCGAGGTGAGCGATGCCGAGCCCGAGGGCGACGCCGACGGACAGCAGGATCAGGCTCTTCACGGGTGCTCCTCACGGGTCTGCGCCGGGACGGCGCGGGTCGACACGTCAGCTTACTTCGAACGGTCGGGCGGTCGGGCACGGGGCCTGCGGCGGGCGGTCCCGCCGCCGCGGGCCCCGGGCCGCCGGGGACGACGAAGGGAGCGCGCCACGTGAGCGGCGCGCTCCCTCCGGAGTCGCTGTGGAGCAGGTGCTAGCGGGCGGCGTAGTACTCGACGACCAGCTGGACCTCGCAGGTCACGGGGACCTCGGCGCGCTTCGGGCGACGCACGAGGCGGGCCTGCAGCTTGTCGATCTCGACCTCGAGGTACGCGGGCACCTTGGGGAGGAGGTCGACGTGGCCACCGGCGGCGGAGACCTGGAAGATCTCCATCTTCTCGCTCTTGGGCTTGACGTGGATCATCTGGCCCTCCTTCAGACGGAAGGAGGGGCGGTCGACGAGCTTGCCGTCGACGAGGATGTGACGGTGCACGATCATCTGACGGGCCTGGGCCGTGGTGCGGGCGATGCCGGCACGGACGACCAGGGCGTCGAGACGCGTCTCGAGCAGCTCGACCAGGTTCTCACCGGTCAGGCCCGAGGCCTTGCGGGCCTCGTTGAAGACGATGCGGAGCTGGGCCTCGCGGATGCCGTACTGGGCACGCAGGCGCTGCTTCTCACGGAGACGGACGGCGTAGTCGCTGTCGGTCTTGCGCTTGGTGCGGCCGTGCTCGCCGGGAGCGTAGGGACGCTTCTCGAGGTAGCGGGCGGCCTTGGGGGTCAGCGCGATGCCGAGGGCACGCGAGAGACGGGTCTTGCTGCGGGTACGTGACTTGGTCGACACGGTCGTCCTGTTCTTGTCGTGGATCATGGAGGGCCGGCCCAGCGCGCGAGCGCCGGCAGGCGTAACAAGAGGGGTGAGTGCCGCGGTGGCGACCGGCTACAGGTCGTCGCACCTCTCTCGGGGACGTCTTCAGCAGCCGCGCATCGACGCCCGAGTTCTAGGCAACCCCACGAGCATACAGGAGCGGCTGCGGCTGCGCGACAGGACCGAGGCGGCGAGTCGCGCTCGGGAGTCAGCGGCCGCGGGTGATGCGGCGCAGCTTCTCGAGCCGGGCGGCGACGTCGCGCTCGTTGCCGTTCGAGGTGGGGTCGTAGTAGGTGCGGTCGACGATCTCGTCGGGGAGGTACTGCTGCTCGACCACGCCGAACTCGGAGTCGTGCGCGTACTTGTAGCCCTTGCCGTGACCGAGGCGGCGGGCCCCGGGGTAGTGCGCGTCTCGGAGGTGCTTCGGGACGGGGCCGGCGCCTCCCGCCCTGACGTCGGCGATGGCGGCGTCCAGGGCGCTGTACGAGCGGTTCGACTTCGGCGCCGTGGCGAGGTACACGACGGCCTCGGCCATCGGGATGCGCCCCTCCGGCATGCCGATCATCTGCACGGCCGTCGCCGCCGAGACGGCCACCGTCAGCGCGTTCGGGTCGGCCATCCCGATGTCCTCCGAGGCGGAGACGATGATGCGCCGGCAGATGAAGCGAGGGTCCTCCCCCGCCTCGATCATCCGGGCGAGGTAGTGCAGCGCGGCGTCGACGTCGGAGCCACGGACGGACTTGATGAACGCGCTGATGACGTCGTAGTGCTCGTCGCCGTTGCGGTCGTAGCGGAGCAGGGCGCGGTCGACCGACTGGGCGACGGTCTCGGCGGTGATGACCGGTCGGCCGTCGCCCCCGTCGCCGTACTCGGCGTACTCGGCGTCGGGGTCGTAGTCGGCGTCGGCGTCGACCTCCTCGGTCGCGGCGCCCGCGGCGGTGAGCTCGGCCGTCGTCGCGGTCGCGGCGTGGGCGGACGCCTCGAGCGCGGTCAGCGCCCGACGGGCGTCGCCGGACGCGAGCCGGACGATCGTCGACAGCGCCTCGTCGTCGAGGACGACCCGGTCGTCGAGGCCCCGGGGGTCGTGGACCGCGCGACGGACGAGGTCGCCGAGGTCGTCGTCGCTCAGCTGCTCGAGCGTGAGGAGGAGCGACCGCGACAGCAGGGGCGTGATGACCGAGAACGAGGGGTTCTCGGTGGTCGCGGCGATGAGGATGACCCAGCCGTTCTCGACCCCGGGCAGCAGGGCGTCCTGCTGCGCCTTCGTGAAGCGGTGGATCTCGTCGAGGAAGAGGACCGTCGTCGTGCCGTACAGGTCCCGGTTCGTCAGCGCCTTCTCCATCACCTGACGGACGTCCTTGACGCCCGCGGTGACGGCGGACAGCTCGATGAACTGCCTGCCGGAGCTGTGCGCGATGGCCTGCGCGAGGGTCGTCTTGCCCGTGCCGGGCGGGCCCCAGAGGATGACCGAGACCGCGCCCTGCTCCCCCGTGGTGTCGGAGGCGAGGGTGACGAGTGGCGAGCCGGGCCGCAGCAGGTGTCGCTGGCCGGCGACCTCGTCGAGGCTGGTGGGGCGCATGCGGACCGCGAGTGGGGTCGAGCTCTGCGGGAGCGGGCTCATGGGCACCCATGCTAGACCGGGCCCCCGACACGGGAACGGTCGTCGGCGCCGCCGTCCGCCCCGATACAGTCGTTCCCACCGCACGAGCTCGTCCGCACGGGGCCGAGCGACGACCGAGCACGGAGGACACGCGTGGCTGCGACGAAGAACGACCGGGAGTCCCGCGACAGGCTGCGGCGGTACACCGCCCGGCAGCAGGTGCACGCCGCCCAGGTCGCCCGGCGCCGCCGCGACGACGTCCTCGCCGTCGTGGCCGTGGTGGTCGTCGTCGGCCTCGCCGTGCTCACGCAGGTGGTGTGGGGCCAGGACGACCCCGGCACGGCGGCGTCGACCCCCTCGCCGAGCGCCTCGTCGACGGCCGAGGCGACCGGCACCGGCGACGTCCCGAGCGCCGAGATCGCCGAGGGGCGCACCTGGACGGGGCAGTTCGACCTCAACGACGACGTGCAGCTGGGCGTCGAGCTCGACGGCGCCGCGGCGCCGCAGGCGACCTCCGTGCTGGTCGACCTGGTGCGGAAGGGCTTCTACACCGGCACGAGCTGCCACCGCATGAGCGACGCCGACTCCGCCGAGTTCCTCCAGTGCGGCTCGGCGAACGGCGACGGCACGGGCGACGCCGGCTTCACCTTCGGGCCGCTCGAGAACGTGCCGTCCGACGGCCTGTACCCGGCGGGCACGATCGCGATGGCCAGGGGCGAGAGCCCCGACTCGCAGTCGACCCAGTTCTTCGTCACCTACGGCGACACCTACCTCGACGCCTCGACCGGCGGGTACACGGTCGTGGGCCGGGTGACGAGCGGCCTCGACCAGCTGACCGCGAACGTCACCGACGCCGGCCTCACGCCGGGCACCAGCGAGACGGACGGCGCGCCGGTCGTGCCGACCACCATCACGTCCGCCTCCCTGGAGTAGTCCTCCGCGCCTCCTCGTGCAATAGGCTGGGCACCCATCGCGGGGGCTCGTCCTGAGCGCCGCGACGAGCACCTCCAGCAAGGGATGACAGTGGCTACTGACGATCGGGCACCCTGGGGCCGAGTCGACGACGACGGCACCGTGTACGTGCGCGAGGGCGAGGGCGAGCGCGCCGTGGGGCAGTACCCCGACGCGACGCCCGCCGAGGCCCTCGCCTACTACGAGCGCAAGTACACCGAGCTGAACGGGCAGGTCACCCTGCTCGAGCAGCGGGTGAAGCGCGGCGCCTCCGCCTCCGACGTGGCGAAGACGGTGAAGGCCCTGCACCAGCAGCTCGTCGAGCCGAGCGCCGTCGGCGACATCGAGGCCCTGCGCACGCGCGTGGCCGCCCTCGACTCGACCGTCGGCGAGATGACCGAGAAGCAGAGCGCCGAGGCGCAGGAGGCGCTGACCGAGGCCGTCGCCTACCGCACGTCGCTGGTCGTCGAGGCCGAGACGCTCGCCGCGCAGGATCCCGCGCGCGTGCAGTGGAAGCAGGTCACCGCCTCCGTCGACGACATCTTCGCCCGCTGGCAGAAGCACCAGCAGGACGGACCTCGCATCCCCAAGGGCGAGGGCAACGACCTCTGGAAGCGCTTCCGCGCGGCCCGGTCGACCATCGACCAGCACCGCAAGGCGTTCTACGCCGAGCTCGACTCCACCCACCGCGAGGCCCGTCAGCGCAAGCAGGCCCTCGTCGAGGCCGCGGACGCCCTGGCGGCCCGCGGTGCGGACGGCATCCCCGAGTACCGCCACCTGCTCGACGACTGGAAGCGCGCGGGCCGCGCCGGCAAGAAGTACGACGACGCCCTGTGGGCGCGCTTCAAGCGCGCCGGCGACGTCCTCTACGCCGCCAAGGGCGAGATCGCCGCGCAGGACGACGTCGAGTACGAGGGCAACCTCGCGGCCAAGCTGGCCCTGCTCGACGAGGCCGAGAGGATCCTCACGGTGACCGACCGCGTGCCGGCCCGCGAGCAGCTCACCTCCGTCCAGCTGCGCTGGGACGAGATCGGCCGCGTGCCCCGCGAGCAGCTCCGCTCGGTGGAGGACCGCCTGCGCAAGGTCGAGTCGCACGTGCGCGAGCTCGACGAGCAGTTCTGGGAGAAGAACAACCCCGAGCGCAAGGCCCGCTCGGAGGGCCTCGCGAGCCAGCTGCAGGACGCCATCACGAAGCTCCAGGAGGAGCTGACGGCGGCCGAGGCGTCCGGCGACGCGCGTCGCGTCAAGGAGGCCCGCGAGGCCCTCGACGCCCGCCGGGTCTGGCTGGACGCACTCGGCTCCTGACCGGCCCGCGACGCGTCGCCCCGATCGACCACGACCGCCCGCCCTCTCCACAGGAGAGCGCGGGCGGTCCGTCGTCGCGGCCCCGGTGCGCCAGGCTGGGCCCGTGCGCCGACCGCTCCCCCGCCTCCTCAGCCCTCGGGACCTCCCCGAGGCCGAGCTGCGGGCGGCCGTGCTCGACGGGGAGCTCTACGCGCTCGGTGACCGCTGGTCGTCCGTGGCCGACCCCGACGACGCGGAGGCGCGGGCCCGGTCGGTCCTGTCGGAGTCGTCGTCGAGGACGATCGCGGCCCGCCGCACCGCTGCCTGGATCTGGGGTGCCTGCGCCGCGCCTCCCCACGACCTCCAGTGCCTCGTGTCGTCGTCGGCCCGGAGCCGCGGGGCCCCGTCGGGCAGCCGTGTGTCGGAGGTGCGGATCGACGACGACGAGGTCGTCCACCTCGGCGGAGCCCTCGTGACGTCGCCGGCGCGGACGGTGCTCGACCTGCTCCGGCTGGACGACGTCAGCGGAAGGTCGGAGCAGCTCGCCCTCCGCGTGCTCTCAGAGCACGAGGTGGAGCCGCGTACCGTCCTGTCGCTCTCGCGGCGCCACTCGTCGGCGGCCGGTCGCGCCCGGGCGCAGGCGCTCCTGCGAGCCCTCGTCGACCCGGTGCTCGGCTGAGGCACCGGGTCGACGGAGGGCAGGCCCGTCAGCCGGCGCTCACCCGGTAGACGTCGTAGACCGCGTCGATGCGCCTCACGGCGTTGAGGACACGGTCGAGGTGCGTGGTGTCGCCCATCTCGAAGACGAAGCGGCTGAGGGCCAGACGCTCGTCGGACGTCGACACGCTCGCGGAGAGGATGTTGACGTGGTGCTCGGAGAGCACCCGGGTCACGTCGGAGAGCAGGCCGCTGCGGTCGAGGGCCTCGATCTGGATCTGGACGAGGAAGACGCTCTTCGAGGACGGCGCCCACTCGACGTCGATCATCCGCTCGGGCTCCTTCATCAGTCCCTGCACGTTGTGGCAGTTGGCCTGGTGCACGCTGACGCCCTGGCCCCGCGTGACGAACCCGACGATCTGGTCGCCCGGCACCGGCGTGCAGCACTTGGCGAGCTTGACGAGGATGTCGGGGGCCCCGCGGACGAGCACGCCCGAGTCGCTGTTGCGGAGCGGACGCGTGACGCCCTTGCTCGGGAACTCGAACTCGCCCTCGTCGACCTCGTTCTGCTGCTGCACCGCGGCGAGCACCTTCTCGATGACCGACTGCGTCGAGATGTGGCCCTCGCCCACGGCGGCGTACAGGCTCGAGACGTCGTCGTGTCGAAGCTGCGAGGCGACCTCGGCGATCGAGTCCTGGTTCATCAGCTTCTGCAGCGGCAGGTTCTGCTTGCGCATCGCCCGCGCGATGGCGTCCTTGCCCTGCTCGATCGCCTCGTCGCGGCGCTCCTTGGTGAACCACTGACGGATCTTGTTCCGGGCCCGGGGGCTCTTGACGAAGCTCAGCCAGTCCTGGCTGGGGCCCGAGTCCGGGTTCTTCGAGGTGAACACCTCGACGACGTCACCGCTGTTGAGCACGCTCTCGAGCGGCACGAGGCGGCCGTTGACCTTGGCGCCCATCGTCCGGTGGCCCACCTCGGTGTGCACGGCGTACGCGAAGTCGACGGGCGTGGCGCCGGAGGGCAGGCCGATGACCTTGCCCTGCGGCGTGAAGACGTAGACCTCCTTGGCGCCGATCTCGAAGCGCAGGCTGTCGAGGAACTCGCCGGGGTCGGCCGTCTCGGCCTGCCAGTCGGAGATGTGGGCCAGCCAGGCCATGTCGGTCTCGGTGCGCGCGCCCGTGCTGGAGTCGTCACGCCCGCCGTTCATCCGCTGCTTGTACTTCCAGTGCGCGGCGACGCCGAACTCCGCGCGCTGGTGCATCTCGTGCGTCCGGATCTGGATCTCGACCGGTCGGCCCTTCGGCCCGATCACCGTCGTGTGCAGCGACTGGTAGAGGTTGAACTTCGGCGTCGCGATGTAGTCCTTGAAGCGACCCGGCAGGGGGTTCCAGCGGGCGTGGATGGACCCCAGCACGGCGTAGCAGTCGCGCAGCGAGTTCACCAGGACCCGGATGCCGACGAGGTCGTAGATCTCGTCGAACTCGCGGCCGCGCACGATCATCTTCTGGTAGATCGAGTAGTACTGCTTCGGCCTGCCGACGACGTCGCCCCGGATCTTCGTCGACTTGAGGTCTGACTTCACCGCGTCGATGACGTTCTGCACGAACTGCTCACGCTGCGGGGTGCGCTGCTTGACGAGGTTGTCGATCTCGACGTAGAGCTTCGGGTGGAGGACGGCGAAGGAGAGGTCCTCGAGCTCCCACTTGATGGCCTGGATGCCGAGCCGGTGCGCGAGCGGCGCGTAGATCTCGAGGGTCTCGGTCGCCTTCCGCGTCGCCGACTCCGACTCGACGAAGCCCCAGGTGCGCGCGTTGTGGAGGCGGTCGGCCAGCTTGATGACGAGCACGCGGATGTCCTTCGACATCGCGACCACCATCTTGCGGACCGTCTCGGCCTGGGCGCTGTCGCCGTACTTCAGCTTGTCGAGCTTGGTGACGCCGTCGACCAGCATCGCGATCTCGTCGCCGAAGTCCCGCTGCAGCATGTCGAGCGTGTAGTCGGTGTCCTCCACGGTGTCGTGCAGGAGGGCGGCGGCGACGGTCTTGGAGCCGATGCCGAGGTCGGCGAGGATCTGGGCGACGGCCACGGGGTGCGTGATGTACGGCTCGCCGCTCTTCCGCAGCTGCCCCTGGTGGGCGCGCTCGGCGACGCTGTAGGCCCTCTCGATGACCACGAGGTCGGCCTTCGGGTGGTGCATGCGGACGGTCTTGACCAGGCGGTCGACGGCACCGGCCGGCTGGCTGCGGGAGAAGAGCCGGGGCAACAGGGTGCGGAGCGACGCCGTGCCCTGCGGCTCGGGCGGCGCGTCGTTCCTCGTGGTGATCTCGGTCACGACCGCGCCTCGCTCTCGTCCTGGGGCCTCCTCGGCCCCGTCGGGTGGGTGGTGGCCGTGGCGGTGGCCCGCTCCGACAACGCTACCCTCTCGCGGTCAGTCGACCGACGCCGGGCCCCCGCCGTCGCGGGTCAGCTCGCCGTCGGCGTCGCGCCAGGCGAGCATGCCGCCCTCGACGTTGACGGCACGGCGACCTGACCGACGCAACGCCGCCGAGGCACGCATCGAGCGCATCCCCGAGTGGCAGACGACGAGCACGTCTCGGTCGGTCGGCACCTCGTCGAGGCGCTCCCCCAGCTCGGAGAGCGGCACGAGCACGGCCTGCGGCGCGTGGCCGGCGTCCCACTCGGAGCGCTCGCGGACGTCGAGCAGGTAGCCGCCGTCGGCGACGAGGGCGACGGCCTCCGCGGCGGTGACGTCGGGGAAGTCGGACGAGCCGGCCGCGGCGGTCACGAGCCGACCTCGGCGCGCTCGTCGGCGGTGACGGGGGCGGAGGCCGCCGACTTCTTCGCGTCGCGGTCGGCCAGGGCCGGTTCGCGCATCCGCAGCGTCGCGTAGAGCGGCGACGCGATGAAGATCGTCGAGTAGGTGCCCACGAGGATGCCGATGAACAGGGCGAGCGAGATGTCGCGCAGCGTGCCGGCCCCGAGGACGAACGCGCCGATGAACAGGATCGCCGCGACGGGCAGCAGGGCCACCACGGACGTGTTGATCGACCGCACGAGCGTCTGGTTGACGGCGAGGTTGACCGACTGCGCGAAGGTCCGCCTCGAGCTCTCGCCGTCCTCCGTGGTGTTCTCGCGGATCTTGTCGAAGACCACCACCGTGTCGTAGAGCGAGTAGCCCAGGATGGTGAGGAAGCCGATGACGGCCGCGGGGGTGACCTCGAAGCCGACGATGCCGTAGATGCCGGCCGTCAGGACGAGGTCGTGCAGCAGGGCCGCCATGGCGGCCAGCGACATCTTCCACGTCCGGAAGTAGAGCGTCATGCCGATCGCGGCGAGGATGAGGAAGATCACGAGGCCCTTGATGGCCTGGCCCGTGATGTCGGCGCCCCACGAGGCCCCGATGAACGACGACGTGACCCGGTCGGCGGGGACGTCGTAGGCCTCGGCCAGGGCGTCGGCGACGTCGTTCGTCTGCGCCGGCTCCAGCTGCGAGGTCTGCACGCGGATGGTGTCGGAGCCGACCTGCGTCACGCGGGGGGTCGAGCCGGGCGCCGCCGCCTCGACGGTCTCGGTCGCGACGTCCTGGTCGAGGGAGGCGGGCTGGGCCACCTGGAACTCGGACCCGCCGGTGAACTCGATGCCGAAGTGGAAGCCGCCGCGGAGGAAGGGCACCGTGGCCGACAGGATGAGGACGACGACGGCGACGATGTACCAGGTACGGCGTCGGCCGACGATGTCGTAGGAGCGAGCCCCCGTGTAGAGGTCGTTCCCGAACTTCGAGAAACTGGCCATCAGGAGTCCTTCCCGTCAGTGCGCGTCGTGTCGTCGACACGGTCGCCGTTCTTCTCGGCGGCCTTGCGCTCCGCGATGGTCTGGCGCTTGGCGGCCTCGCGGCCACCGGCGCCCTTGCGAGCCCCGACGGGTGCCGGGGTGCGGAACTGTGCCCGGCCGCGGTAGACCGCGCCGAGGGCCTTGGGGTCGAGCCCGCTGAGGGGGTTGCCCTCGCCGAAGAAGCGCGTGCGGGCGATCAGCTGGAGCATCGGGTGCGTGAACAGTGCCACGACGATCAGGTCGATGACCGTCGTGATGCCGAGCGTGAGCGCGAAGCCCTTCACGTTGCCCACCGCGAGGATGAAGAGCGTGATGGCGGCGAGGAAGTTGACCGTGTCCGACGCGATGATCGTCCGGATGGCCCGACGCCAGCCCGACTCGACGGCGGACTCGAGGATGCGCCCGTCACGGAGCTCGTCGCGGATGCGCTCGAAGTACACGATGAACGAGTCGGCGGTGATGCCGATGGCCACGATCAACCCCGTCACGCCGGCGAGCGAGAGCCGGTAGCCCTCCCGCCACGAGAGGATCGCGATGACGAGGTAGGTCAGGGTCGCCGCGATCACCAGCGACAGGATCGTGACGAAGGCCAGCGCCCGGTACTGCACGAGCGAGTAGATGACGACGAGGATGAGGCCGATCAGGCCGGCGATGAGGCCGCTGACGAGCTGGGTCTGGCCGAGCGTCGCCGTGATGTTCTCGTTGCTCTGCACCGTGAAGCTGATCGGCAGCGCGCCGAACTTGAGCTGGTCGGCGAGGGTCTTCGAGGTGTCCTGCGTGAACGAGCCGGTGATCTGCGCCTTGCCGTCGGTGATCGCGGCGTTGGCGGACGGGGCGGTGATCACCTGGTTGTCGAGCGTGACCGCGAACTGGTTCTGCGGCGCCTGCAGGGTCACGAGGCGGGAGGTGACGTCGCTGAACTTGCGCGAGCCCTGGCCGTTGAACTCGAGGTTCACGGCCCAGGTGTTCGTCGAGTTGCCCTGCGAGTCGGTGGCGAGGCCGTTGGTGGCGTCGCTGATGTCGCTGCCCTGCACCTCGACCGGGCCGAGGATGAACTTCGACGTGCCGTCGGTCGAGCAGGTGACGAGCGGCTCGTCGTCCGGCGCGGTGGCGAGGTCGTTGTCGGCGGCGCACTGGTAGTTCGTGTACTCGTCGGCCAGCTGCTCGGTGATCCACGCCAGGTCGGAGGCGTTGGTCGGCGAGGCGGTGGGGGTCGAGTTGAGCTCGGGGTTCGGCGTGTAGGGCGTGGCGGACGGGCTCGCCGACGCGCCGTCGGTGTCGTCGCCCCCGACGGCGGCCGTGCTCACGGCCTCCGTGTACAGGACGGGGCGGAAGGTCAGGCGCGCCGAGGCCTCGATGCGCTCGAGGGTCGCGTTGTCGGGCCGGCCGGGGATGGAGACGACGATGTTCTGCGAGCCCTGGCGGGTGATCTCCGACTCGGAGACCCCGGCCGAGTCGATGCGCTGGCGGATGATCGTCACGGCCTGGTCGAGCTGCTGGCTCGAGACGGACTCGCCGCTCGCGAGCTGTGCCGCGAGGGTGATCTGCGTGCCGCCCTGCAGGTCGAGCGCGAGCTCGGGCACCCAGCTGGCTCCGGCGGCCCAGTCGGCCTTGCCGTTCAGCAGGGTGGCGGTGCCGTTGAGGGCGGTCAGCCCCGCGATGATGACCAACAACCAGGTCAGGGAACGAAGGGCCTTCTTGACCGGCGTCGAGCGTGCCACGGAGGAGTCTGCTTTCTCATGGGAGCGCGCGCCCTGGTGAGGAGCGCGCGCCGGTGGTCGAGCGGGGCCACGTCGTGGCCCCGCGACGGCGGTCTAGACGGTGCGGGGGTTCTCGTCGTCGGAGGCCGAGGTGTCGACCCGGTCGCCCGGGGCACGCTCGCCGAAGGCGGGCTTGGTGAGGTCGACCGGTGCGGCGGCGGGACGGCCGTCGACGTCGTCGGCCTCGTCGACGACGGTCTCGTCGTCGGCGGCGACCGGGGGCGTCACGACCCGGCCGAGGGTCTGGCGGTGCACCTTCAGGACGGTGCCCGGGGCGACCTCGACCTCGGCCGTGGTGGTCTCGTCGTCGATCGAGACGATGGTGCCGTAGACGCCGAAGGTCAGCATGACCTCGACCCCGGGGACGAGCGCGGTCTGCAGCTCGGCCTGCTGGCGGTCGCGCTTCTTCTTGTTGCGGAACATGAAGAAGACGAGGACCACCAAGAGGAGGACCATGATGAGCGATGTGGCGTCCATGAGGAACTGCCTTTCGGAGCTAGGAGGTTGTCGTCGGCGGCGGTGCTGCGGGGGCCCCTGGCCTCACCGACCTCCGGAGATCATAGTTCATCGCCGAACAGCGCCCCTGAGCCGCGCGACAGGCCGAAGTGCCGCCACGCCGTCGCGGTGGCCACCCGCCCGCGCGGGGTCCGGACCAGGAGGCCCACCCGGACGAGGAAGGGCTCGACGACCGACTCGATGGTGTCGGCCTCCTCCCCCACGGAGACCGCGAGCGTGCCGAGTCCGACGGGCCCCCCGTCGAACCGGGTGAGGATGGTCTTCACGACCTCCCGGTCGAGGCGGTCGAGCCCCAGGTCGTCGACGTCGTAGAGCTCGAGCGCCGCGCGCACCGTCGCGAGGTCGGCGTCACGGCCGTGGACGAGGGCGTAGTCGCGCACCCGGCGCAGCAGGCGGTTGGCGATGCGCGGCGTGCCGCGGCACCGGCCCGCGATCTCGGCCAGGGCCTCTCCGTCGACGGCGATGCCGAGGAGCGAGGCGGCGCGTCGCAGCACCTCGGCGAGCTCCGCCTCGTCGTAGAACTCGAGGTGGGCCGTGAAGCCGAAGCGGTCGCGGAGCGGGTTCGGCAGCATCCCGCTGCGGGTCGTCGCCCCCACCAGGGTGAAGGGCGAGAGCTCGAGGGGGATGCTCGTCGCCCCCGCGCCCTTGCCGACCATGATGTCGATCCGGTAGTCCTCCATGGCGAGGTAGAGCATCTCCTCCGCGGAGCGCGCCATGCGGTGGATCTCGTCGATGAAGAGGACCTCGCCCGGCACCAGGGCCGAGAGCACGGCGGCGAGGTCGCCGGCGTGCTGGATGGCCGGCCCGGACGACATGCGCAGGGGGCGGCCGCTCTCGTGGGCCACGATCATCGCCAGGGTCGTCTTGCCCAGCCCGGGCGGACCGGCCAGCAGGATGTGGTCGGGCGACCGCCCCTGCATCGCGGCGGCCTTGAGGAGCAGCTCCAGCTGCCCACGGACCTTCGCCTGCCCGACGAACTCGCCGAGCGAGGTCGGCCGGAGCGCGCCCTCGAAGGCGAGCTCCGCCTCCGACTCGACGGTGGGCCGGGTCAGGTCGGCGTCGGTCACGAGCGGGCGCCGAGCGACTTCTGCGGCCCGAGGTGGCCGAGCGCCGCCCGGAGCAGCTGCGGCACGGCCGCGGCGACGTCGTCGCCCCGGGCGGCCACGACGGAGTCGATCGCCGCCTGGGCCTCGCGCTCCGACCAGCCGAGGCCGACGAGCGCGACGAGGACGTCGGCGGCCGTGCTGGAGGCGGCGGTGACGCTGGGTGCGGACGCCGCGACGTCGAGCTTGCCGGCCAGCGACAGGACGATCAGCTTCGCCGTCTTCGGGCCGATGCCCGAGACGCGACGGAACGCCGCGTCGTCGTCGTCGGCGACGGCGTGGGCGACCTGCGACGGGCTGAGGTGCCCGAGCACTCCCTGGGCGCTCTTCGGGCCGACGCCCGTCACGCTGCGGAGCAGGTCGAAGACCTCGAGCTCCTCGCGGTCGGCGAAGCCGAAGAGGGAGAGGTCGTCTTCCCGGACGACGAGGGCGGTGTGGAGCATCGCCGTCTCGCCGGGCCGCAGGGTCAGGGCGAGCTGGGCCGTGACGCCGACGCGGAGGCCCACTCCCCCGACCTCGACGACGACAGTCGTCCCGGAGGCGGACAGCACGGTTCCCCGGACGGACGAGATCATGCCCCCAGCCTAGGAGCCCGCTGACGCTTCTCCGCGTCGCGCCACGCCCGCTGGGCGGGCGTCAGCCCGGCGGCCGTGCCGGCACCGCCCGACGCCGAGGACGAGGCGGACGGCACGGTGGTCGTGCGACCGTCGCGACGCCAGGCGTGGCAGATCGCGATGGCGAGGGCGTCGGCGGCGTCCGCCGGACGGGGCGGCTCGGCGAGGCCGAGCAGCCGGGCCACCATGGCGGCGACCTGGGCCTTGTCGGCGGACCCGTAGCCGGTGACGGCGGCCTTCACCTCGGAGGGGGTGTGCAGCGCCACGGGGATCGACCGCTCGGCGGCGGCACGCAGCGCGAGCCCGCTGACCTGCGCGGTGCCCATGACGGTGCGCAGGTTGTCCTGCGCGAAGACGCGCTCGATCGCCATCGCGTCGGGCCGGTGCTCGTCGACGAGGGCCTCGATGCCCCGGCCGATCGTCATGAGCCGCTGCTCGAGAGGCTCGTCGACGCCCGACCGGACGACCGTCACGGCGACGAGGGTGGCGCGCCGCTGGGCGTCGACCTCGACCACGCCGACGCCGCAGCGCGTCAGGCCGGGGTCGATGCCGAGCACCCGCAGCGGCACGGCCTCGTCAGTCTTCGTCGTCGTCGTCGAGCGCGGCCTGCACGTCGGCGGGAACGTCGAAGTTGGCGTAGACGTTCTGGACGTCGTCGTCGTCGTCGAGCGCGTCGACGAGCCGGAACACCTTGCGGGCCGTCTCGAGGTCGACCTCGATCTTGAGGCCGGGCACGAACTCCACGTCGGCGGAGTCGTAGTCGATGCCGGCGTCCTGGAGCGCGGTGCGGGTGGGGACGAGGTCGGACGGCTCCGTCACGATCTCGAAGCCCTCACCGCGGTCGGTGACCTCCTCGGCGCCGGCGTCGAGGACGGCAGCGAGGACGTCGTCCTCCGTCAGCTCGTCGGTCTTCATGACCGCGATGACGCCCTTGCGGCTGAAGTTGTACGCCACGCTGCCGGGGTCGGCCATGGTGCCGCCGTTCCGCGACATGACCGTGCGGACGTTGGCGGCGGCCCGGTTCTTGTTGTCGGTGAGGCACTCGATCAACAGGGCGACGCCGTTCGGGCCGTAGCCCTCGTACATGATGGTCTGGTAGTCGACGACCTCGCCGCTGAGGCCGGCGCCGCGCTTGATCGCGCGGTCGATGTTGTCGTTCGGCACCGAGGTCTTCTTGGCCTTCTGCACCGCGTCGACCAGGGTCGGGTTGCCCGACATGTCGGCACCGCCCTGCTTGGCGGCGACCTCGATGTTCTTGATGAGCTTGGCGAACGACTTCGCGCGACGGCTGTCGATGACGGCCTTCTTGTGCTTGGTCGTGGCCCACTTGGAATGCCCGGACACGGTGCTCCTTACCTACGGCAGATGATCCGGATCAGTGTACCGGCCGTCGCCGCCGGAGAGGTCAGCGGGAGGCGAAGGCGCGGGCCTTGTCGAGGAACCGGGCGTGGAACCGGTAGTCGGCCGTGACCTCGGGGTGGAACGCGGTGCCGAGCAGGGAGCCCTGCTCGACCGCGACCACGCGGCCGTCGTCGAGCACGCCCACCGCGGTGGCCAGCGACCCGACCCTGTCGACGACGGGGGCGCGGATGAAGACCGCGTGCACGGGAGGGCCGCCGATCACGGGCACGTCGAGGTCGGTCTCGAAGGAATCGGTCTGGCCGCCGAACGCGTTGCGGCGGACGGAGACGTCGAGCCCGCCGATCGTGCGCTGCCCGGGGGTGCCGTCGACGACGTGGTCGGCCAGCATGATGAGGCCCGCGCAGGTGCCGTAGACGGGCAGGCCGCCGTCCACCGCGGCACGGAGGGGCTCGGCCATGCCGAAGGTCCGGGAGAGCTTGTCCATCACGGTGGACTCCCCGCCGGGGATGACGAGGCCGGAGACCGAGGCCAGCTCGTCGGGGCGACGGACGGGCACGGCCTCGGCGCCGAGGGCCGTGAGCACCGCGAGGTGCTCACGGAAGTCGCCCTGGAGGGCGAGGACCCCCACCCGGGGGCCCCGCGCCTCCGTCGAGGGGCTACCAGCCACGCTCGGCGAGGCGGTGGGGCGCCGGCAGGTCGGGCACGTTGATGCCGACCATGGCCTCGCCCAGGCCACGGGACGCGTCGGCCACGACCTGCGGGTCGTCGAAGAACGTGGTCGCCTTGACGATGGCGGCCGCCCGCTCACGCGGGTTGCCGGACTTGAAGATGCCGGAGCCGACGAAGACGCCGTCGGCGCCGAGCTGCATCATGAGCGCGGCGTCGGCCGGGGTCGCGACGCCGCCGGCGGTGAAGAGGACGACGGGCAGCTTGCCCGTCGCGGCGATCTCGGCGACGAGCTCGTACGGAGCCTGGAGCTCCTTCGCGGCGACGTAGAGCTCGTCCTTCGCGAGGCCCTTGAGCTGCGCGATCTCCTTCGAGATGGTGCGGATGTGCTTGGTCGCCTCGGAGACGTCGCCGGTGCCGGCCTCGCCCTTCGAGCGGATCATGGCCGCGCCCTCGGTGATGCGGCGGAGGGCCTCGCCGAGGTTCGTCGCGCCGCAGACGAAGGGGACGGTGAAGTTCCACTTGTCGATGTGGTTGACGTAGTCGGCCGGGCTGAGGACCTCGGACTCGTCGATGTAGTCGACGCCGAGGGTCTGCAGGACCTGCGCCTCGACGAAGTGGCCGATTCGGGCCTTGGCCATGACGGGGATGGAGACGGCGGCGATGATCTCGTCGATCATGTCGGGGTCGCTCATGCGGGCGACGCCGCCCTGCGAGCGGATGTCGGCGGGCACGCGCTCGAGGGCCATGACGGCGACGGCGCCGGCCTCCTCCGCGATCTTCGCCTGCTCGACGTCGACGACGTCCATGATCACGCCGCCCTTCAGCATCTCTGCGAGGCCGCGCTTGACCCGGTCGGAGCCGGTCGTGCCGGCGGCGGTCGACGAGGAGGCGGAGGTGGGGACGGAGGTCGGGGTGCTGTCGCTCATGATGCGCCTAGTTTAGGCGCACTCGTCAGGCTGCGGGCCCCGGTGACGCCGCCGGTGCCGAAGTGGCCTCGTCGTGCGGCCACGCCTCGGCGACCGCGGTGCGGACGTCGCCGAGCAGCTGCGTGATCGCCTTCGTGCCCGCCACGATGGGGAAGAAGTTCGAGTCGCCCGCGTAGCGCGGCACGACGTGCTGGTGGAGGTGCGCCGCGATCCCCGCGCCGCCCACGGCTCCCTGGTTCATGCCCAGGTTGAACCCCTGCGCGTGGGACACCTCGGTGAGCACGCGCATGGCCGTCTGCGTCAGCGCCCCGATCTCCGCGACCTCCTCGGGAGTCGCGAGGTCGTAGGTGGAGACGTGCCGGTACGGGCAGACCAGCAGGTGACCCGGGTTGTACGGGAACAGGTTCAGGAGGACGTAGGCGTGGCGGCCGCGGGCGACGACCAGCGCCTCCTCGTCGGCCTGCGACGGCGCACGGCAGAACGGGCACGAGTCGTCGTCGTGCGAGCCCTGCCCGCCGGCGACGTACACGGCGCGGTGCGGAGTCCAGAGTCGCTGGAAGGCGTCGGGCACGCCCGCGAAGTCGCCCGCCGACTCCCCGGGGGCGGGCGTCGCGCCCTCTCCCCCGGAGCCGGTGGGCGTGCTCGCCGTCACCGTCAGACCTGGGCCTTCGTCTCGATGGCCTCGAGGATCTTCGCGACGGCGTCGGCGACCGGCACGCCGTTCTCCTGGGAGCCGTCGCGGTAGCGGAAGCTGACGGCCCCCGCGGCGCGGTCCTCCTCGCCGGCGATGAGCTGGAACGGCACCTTGGACTTCGTGTGCGTGCGGATCTTCTTCGGGAACCTGTCGTCGCCGTGGTCGACCTGGGCGCGCACGCCCTTCTCCTTCAGCTGCGCAACGACGCCGTCGAGGTAGTCGCCGTACTCGTCGGCCACCGGGATCGCGACGACCTGCACGGGCGAGAGCCAGACCGGGAAGGCCCCGGCGTAGTGCTCCGTGAGCACGCCGAAGAACCGCTCGATGGTGCCGAAGAGGGCCCGGTGGATCATGACCGGGCGCTGGCGCGTGCCGTCGGCGGCCGCGTACTCGAGCTCGAACCGCTCGGGCAGGTTGAAGTCGAGCTGCACCGTCGACATCTGCCAGGTGCGGCCGATGGCGTCCCGAGCCTGGACGGAGATCTTCGGGCCGTAGAACGCGGCCCCGCCCGGGTCGGGCACCAGCTCGAGGCCGGACTCCTCCGCGACCTCGCGAAGGGTCGACGTCGCGGTCTCCCAGATGTCGTCGTCGCCGACGTACTTCTCCGGGTCCTTCGTGCTGAGCTCGAGGTAGAAGTCGGTGAGGCCGTAGTCGCGGAGCAGCGACAGCACGAAGGCGAGCGTGCCGGTCAGCTCTTCCTTCATCTTCTCGCGGGTCGTGAAGATGTGGGCGTCGTCCTGGGTCATGCCGCGGACGCGCGTCAGGCCGTGGATGACGCCGGACTTCTCGTTGCGGTAGACCGTGCCGAACTCGAAGAGCCGGAGCGGCAGGTCGCGGTACGAGCGCGGCTGCGACCGGTAGGCGAGGATGTGCATCGGGCAGTTCATGGGCTTGAGGTAGTAGTCGGCGCCCTGGCGCGTGACCTCGCCCTCGTCGTTGCGTGCCTCGTCGAGCTTCATCGCCGGGAACATGCCGTCCTTGTACCAGCCGAGGTGGCCGGAGGTCTCGAACAGGCTGGCCTTGGTGATGTGCGGCGTGTAGACGAAGTCGTAGCCGGCCGCCTCGTGCCGCCGGCGCGAGTAGTCCTCCATCTCGCGACGGATGATGCCGCCCTTCGGGTGGAAGATCGCGAGCCCGGAGCCGATCTCGTCCGGGAACGAGAACAGGTCGAGCTCGACGCCGAGCTTGCGGTGGTCGCGCTTCGCGGCCTCCTCGAGGCGGGCCTGGTAGGCCCGCAGCTCGTCCTTCGTGGGCCAGGCCGTCCCGTAGATGCGCTGCAGCTGGGGGTTCTTCTCCGAGCCGCGCCAGTAGGCGGCGGCCACGCGCATCAGCTTCGTGGCGTTGCCGAGGAGTCGCGTGCTCGGCAGGTGCGGACCGCGGCAGAGGTCGTACCAGACCACGTCGCCGGTCTTCGGGTCGACGTTGTCGTAGACGGTGAGCTCCGCCCCTCCGACCTCGACGGACTCGCCGTCGTCGCCGACGCCGTCGGTGCCGCCCTTCAGCCCCACGAGCTCGAGCTTGTAGGGCTCGTCGGCCAGGAGCTCCCGGGCCTCCGCCTCGGTCACGACGCGACGGCGGAAGCGCTGGCCCTGGCGGATGATCCGCTCCATGCCCTTCTCGATCGCCTTGAGGTCGTCGGGCGTGAACGGCTCGGCGACGTCGAAGTCGTAGTAGAAGCCGTCGGTGACGGGCGGCCCGATGCCGAGCTTGGCCTCGGGGTTGATCGCCTGCACCGCCTGGGCCATGACGTGGGCCGCCGAGTGCCGCAGGATCGAGAGCCCGTCGGGCGAGTCGATCAGGACCGGCTCGACGACGTCGCCGGCGTGCACCTCGGACGCGAGGTCGCGGAGCTCGCCCGCCACGCGGATCGCCACGACGGCCTTGTCGGTGAACAGCTCGAGGCCGGTCGTCGTCTGCGTCACCTCGACCGTCTCCGGGCGGGCGGTGGCGCCGCTGTCGGGGGTGACGCTGGCGTCGGGGGCAGGCTGGTCAGACACGGTCGTGTGCTCCTTGGCGTTCGGGGGACGGCGGCCAGTTTAGCGGCGGGCGACGCCCCTCCCCGCTACGCGGCCAGCTCGACGGCGCAGGCCTCCGCCGCCACCCAGGCGAGCATGCCGCACTTGACGCGCATGACGAACTTCGAGACGCCGTGGAAGGCGACGGCGTCGCCGAGCAGCTCGTCGTCGGGCTCGCCCGCACCGCGCGACCGCATCATCTCGCGGAACGCCCCGACCCGGACCCGGAGCTCGTCGAGCGTCAGGCCGGGGGCGACGTCGGCGAGGACGGACGCGGACGCCATCGAGATGCTGCAGCCCGCGCCCTGCCAGCGCAGCGACTCGACGCGGTCCGTCCCGGGGACGAGCGCGACGCGCACGGTGATCTCGTCGCCGCAGGTGGGGTTCCGCTCGTAGTGCTCGGCGCCGGCCCCGGGCAGGTCGCCGTCGCCGTGCCGCGCCTTGGCGTGGTCGAGGATCACCTGCTGGTACAGGGAGTCGAGGGCGCCGCTCATCGGTCGCCCTCCCCGGCCGGGGCCGCCACGCCGTCGTCCACGCCGAAGTAGGCGCGGACCCCGGCGACCCCGGTCAGCAGCCGCGCCACGTCCTCCGTGGTCGTGTACAGGTACGTGCTCGCCCTCGTGGTGGCGGTGACGCCGAGCCGGCGGTGCAGCGGCTGGGCGCAGTGGTGCCCGACGCGCACCGCGACGCCCTGGGCGTCGAGGTACTGCCCGACGTCGTGGGCGTGGACGCCGTCCACGACGAAGCTGGCGAGGCCCGAGCGGGCGACGCCCGCGGGCGGCCCCACGACTCGGACGCCGGGGATCGCGGAGAGGCCCGTGACGAGCGACTCGGCCAGCGCCTCCTCGTGCTGCTGCACGCGGTCGAGCCCGACGGCCTGGAGGTACCGGACGGCCTCGGCGAGGGCGACGGCCTGCGAGACGGGCTGCGTGCCGGCCTCGAAGCGCTGCGGGGCGGGCAGGTACTCGGCCGAGTCGAGCGTGACGGTGGTGATCATCGACCCGCCCGTGCGGAAGGGCGGCAGCGCGCCCAGCAGCTCCGCCCTCCCCCAGAGCACCCCGATGCCGGTCGGCCCGAGCATCTTGTGGCCCGAGAACGCGAGGAAGTCGACGTCGAGGGCGCGGACGTCGACGGGGCGGTGGGGCACCGACTGGCAGGCGTCGAGCACGACGAGGGCCCCGACCGCGTGTGCGAGCGCGACGACCTCGTCGACGGGGGCGACCAGCCCGGTGACGTTCGAGACGTGGGCGACGGCCACGACGCGCGTCCGGGGCCCGATCAGGGCCGCGGCGTCGGCGGCCGTCCACACGCCGTCGTCGTCGACCGCGACGGCGCGGAGCACCGATCCCGTCACGGCCGCTAGCTCTTGCCAGGGGACGAGGTTGGCGTGGTGCTCCGCCTCGGTGACGACGATCTCGTCGCCGGGCCGGAGGGCGAACCTCCGGGCGGGCTCGCCGCCGCGGCCGTGGGTCGCGTTCGCCATGCCGTAGGCCACGAGGTTCAGGGCGTCCGTGGCGTTCGCCGTCCAGACGACCTCGTCCGCGGAGGCGCCGAGCAGGCCGGCCACGGTCTCCCGCGCCTCCTCGAAGGCCTCGGTCGCCAGGGCGGCGAGCGTGTGCGCGCCGCGGTGCACGGCCGAGTTGGTCGTCTCGAGGAAGGCGCGCTCCGCGTCGAGCACGGCACGGGGCCGCTGCGCGGTCGCGCCGGAGTCGAGGTACGCCAGCGGCTCGCCCGAGACCTCCTGCGCGAGGAGCGGGAAGTCGGCGCGGAGGCGGGCGGCCTCGTCGTCGGAGAGCGGCCCCGGGGAGGCGGTCGTCGCGGCGGCCCGAGGGCCGGCGGTCGTAGAGGTGGTGGTCACGGTGTCCCTTCTCGCCGATCGTACCGAGGGTCGACCACGGCACCGTCGTGCAACGACGCGGGGGCGCCGTGTGTTCCCGGAGGCCGCCCCGGCCCGCGCACGCCGCGGTCGGCGTCAGTCGTCGAGCGGCCGCAGCACCCGTCGCAGGAACTGCTGCGTGCGCGCCTCGCGCGGGCGGTTGAGGACGTCGGCCGGCGTGCCGCGCTCGACCACGACGCCGTCGTCCATGAAGACGACCTCGTCGGCCACCCGCCGGGCGAACTCGAGCTCGTGCGTGACGACGATCATCGTCCAGCCCTCCTCCGCCAGCTCCTTCACGACGGTGAGCACGTCGCCGACGAGCTCGGGGTCGAGGGCGGAGGTCGGCTCGTCGAAGAGCAGCAGCTCGGGCCGGAGCGCCAGCGCGCGCACGATGCCCACGCGCTGCTGCTGCCCGCCGGAGAGCTCGACGGGGTAGGCGTCCTCGCGGCCGCCGAGGCCCACGCGCGCGAGCAGCCCCCGGGCCTCGCTCCGCGCCTCCTCCGGGTCGCGCCCCTGGACGCGGATCGGCCCCTCGACGACGTTCTGCAGCACGGTCATGTGCGGGAAGAGGTTGAAGTGCTGGAACACCATCGACGACCGGTCGCGGAGGGCGAGCAGCTCGCGCTTCGACGCCCCCGCCCCGAAGTCGAGCACCTGCCCGGTCGAGAGGGCGACGGTGCCGCCGTCGGGCACCTCGAGGCTGTTGAGCGACCGCAGCACCGTGGTCTTGCCCGAGCCGGAGGGCCCGATGATCGCGACCACCTGGCCACGGCGGACGGAGAGGTCGATGCCCTTCAGCACGGCCGTGCCCCCGAACGACTTCGTGAGCCCGGTCACGGTCAGCACGGCGGGGGCGGACGAGGAGGCGCGGGCGGGGCCGGCGGCGGAGGCGTCAGCGGGCGACATGGCGGTCCAGCTTCTTCTCGAGGGCGCCCTGGCCGGTCGACAGGGCGAGGCAGATGACCCAGTAGACCAGGGCGGCCTCGAGGTACAGCAGCATGAACTCGTTCGAGACCGTCGCGATCTGCTGTGCCTGCCGGAAGAGCTCGGTGACGAGGATCAGCGAGGCGAGCGAGGTGTCCTTGACGAGCGAGATGAACGTGTTCGAGAGCGGGGGCACGGAGACGCGCGCCGCCTGCGGCAGCACGACGCGCCGCAGCGCGAGCGAGCGCGACATGCCGATCGTGTGCGCCGCCTCCCACTGGCCGCGCGGAACGGACTGGATCGCCGCCCGGATCACCTCGGCGCCGTAGCCGCCCACGTTGAGCGAGAACGCGATGATCGCGCTCGGCCAGGGGTCGAGGCGCACGCCGATCGACGGCAGCCCGTAGAAGACCACGAACAGCTGCACGAGGAGGGGCGTGCCCCGGATGACCGAGACGAAGACGCGGGCCGGCCACCGCAGCCAGCGCGTCGGCGACAGCCGCATGAGGGCGACCACCAGGGCGATGACGAGCCCGATGGCCATGGAGGCGAGGGCCAGCGGGATCGAGGCCACGAGGGCGCCCGACACGATCGGCCAGAGCGACCGCCAGAAGAGGTCGGACGACGGCACGGGCTACTCGCTGACGTCGCTGCCGAAGTACTTCTCGGAGATCGAGGCGAGCGTGCCGTCGGCGCGCAGCTCGTCGAGGGCGTCGTCGATCGCGGCGACGAGGTCGTCGGACCCCTTCGCGACCACGAAGGCGCTCTCGGAGACGTCGTCGGTGGTGGCGCCGACCTTGACCGCGGCCGCGGCCGTCGGGTCGGTCTGCTGGTAGTCGAGGAAGGTCAGCTCGTCGTTGACCGTGGCGTCGATGCGCCCCTGCTCGAGGAGGGCGATCGACTGCGCCCAGCCCTCGACGACCTCGACGTCGGCGCCGGCGTCCTTGGCGGTGGTGTACCAGTTGCTCGACTGCGACTGCGCGGTGGTCTTGCCGTCGAGGTCGGCGAGCGACGTGATCGAGGTGTCGTCGGCCGGCACGATGACCACGCCGCGGCTCACCGTGTACGGGGCCGAGAAGTCGTACTTGGCCTCGCGCTCGTCGGTGATCGAGACCTGGTTGGCGATGAGGTCGAAGCGGCCCGCGTCGAGGCCCGCGAAGATCGCGTCCCACTGGGTCTCCTGGAACTCGGGCGTGACTCCCAGCTTCTCGGCGACGGCGGTGACGACCTCGACGTCGTAGCCGGTGAGCTCGCCGGAGCCGTCCTCGTGGAAGGTGAACGGCTTGTAGGTGCCCTCGGTGCCGACGACGAGCTTCCCGGCGTCCTGCACGTCGGCGAGGGTCGTGCCCTCCCCCGCCGCGGCGGTGCTGCTGCCGGTCGGCGCGCTGACCACGCCGTCGGTCGACGCGGGGGCGCAGGCGCTGAGGCCGAGCACGGAGGCGGCGACGACGCCGGTGAGGGCGACGGTGCGGGCGGTGCGGGCGAGGCGGGTGCGGGGCGCGGTGATCTTCACGTCGGACTTCCTGGTCGGGGGTGCTCCTGCGCCCGGGTCGGGCGTGGCTCCCGACACTAACCGCGCGTCGCCCCCGCTGATTCCCGATGACGCCGCGTCTCGTCGTCGAGCCTCACGTGCACGTGCCGGACGTCGTCGGCGGCGACCGCGACGAGGGAGAGCGACAGCGACCCGAGCCAGCGGCCGTCGAGCAGGTCGGAGCGCACCAGGGCCTCCGGGTCGCGCTCGTCGAGCGCCGTGCTCTCGCGGAGCACGTCGAGCCACGGCCCCCACGAGGAGCCCGCGTCGGCGAGGGCGTCGAGACCGCCGAGCCCGTCCGCCCGGCCCTCGGCGGGCGGCGGCCCCGTGGGCGCCTCCGCCGCGCGGAACGACGGGGCCCAGCGAGCCACGCGCGGCACCGCCGCGTCGTCGACCGCTCCGTGCGTGAGCACGTGCACTCCCGGGGCGAGCCGCTCGGCCCTGAGGGCGGAGCCGTCCCACGAGGTCACCGACGCCCCCTCCAGGTCCGCCGTGAGGAGCGTGAAGGGACGCTGGCGCGGACGCCCGGCGGGCAGGTCGCCGTCGGCCGCCGCGCGGAGCGGCAGCACCCCTCGGGTCTCCCACCCGCCCTCCGGCTCCGGCGGCCGCTCGTGCCGGTTGAGGACGACGGAGGCGCGGGCCGGGCCCGTCGCCGTGGCCAGCCAGGCCCCGCCGGCCTCCCGGTCGTGGACGCCCTGCACCCGCTCGCCGAGCTCGGGCCACCAGGCGGCCGGAGGATCCCACGGGCGGTCGGCGGCCTCGTCGCGGAGGCCGAGGAACACCACGGGCCAGGGGCCGGACGGGGCGACGGAGACGACGACTGTGCACACGGGGAGGCTCCTCGGCCGGGTCGGGGGCGCGACCACCCCGGGATGGGGCATCGTGGAGGCAGCAACGCTACCGGGCCGCCGGCGCTTCCCCGACGGCCCCCGACGTCAGGGGAACCGTGACCGGACAGACCGACCGTGGCCAGCACCGACGAGACGACGACGGCGAGGGCGCCCGGCGCCTCACGGTCGTGGTCGGCGTCTCGGGCGGGATCGCCGCGTACAAGGCGGTCAGCGTCGTCCGCGGCCTCGTCGTCCGGGGCCACGACGTCCACGTCGTCCCGACGGAGGCGGCCCTGCGGTTCGTGGGCCTGCCCACCTTCGAGGCCATCAGCCGCAACCCGGTGCACACCTCCGTCTTCGACGACGTCGCCCAGGTGCGCCACGTCGCGCTCGGCCAGGCGGCGGACCTCGTCGTCGTCGCGCCGGCGACGGCCCACACCCTCGCGGCGATCGCGCACGGGCTCGCCGACGACCTCCTCGGCACGACGATCCTCGCGAGCACGGCTCCCCTGGTCGTCGCCCCGGCCATGCACACCGAGATGTGGCGGAACGCCGCCACCGTCGCGAACGTCGAGCTGCTGCGCTCGCGGGGCGTGGTCGTGGTCGGCCCCGACGACGGGCCGCTCACCGGCGGCGACAGCGGGCCGGGTCGTCTCAGCGAGCCGGACGTGATCGTCGAGGCCGCGCTCGCGGCCGTCGCCGAGGCCGTCGTCGCGGAGGCGCGCCCCCGCGACCTGTCCGGTCGCCGCGTCGTCGTGACGGCCGGCGGCACCCGCGAGCCCCTCGACCCCGTGAGGTTCCTCGGCAACCGCTCGAGCGGTCGACAGGGGCTCGCCCTGGCCCGGGCCGCTGCGTCCCGCGGGGCGGCCGTGACCCTCGTGGCCGCGCACCTGGACGACGACGTCGCCCGGGCGGCGGCGCTCCTCCCCGGCGTCGAGGTCGTGGCGGCGGGCACCGCGAGCGAGCTGCTCGACGCGACCACCGCCTCCTCGATCGGGGCCGACGTCGTCGTCATGGCGGCGGCGGTCGCCGACTACCGCCCCGTCGAGGTGGCCGCGTCGAAGATCCGCAAGGACGACCGGGGCGACGAGCTGACGCTCCGCCTGGTCAGGACGACCGACGTGCTCGCGGCCCTCAGCGCCTCACGCCCGGCCGACCAGGTCGTCGTCGGCTTCGCGGCCGAGACGGCCACGTCGCCCGAGGAGCTGCTCGACCTCGGGCGGCGGAAGCTCGCCCGCAAGGGCTGCGACCTGCTGGTGCTCAACCCGGTCGGCTGGTCGACCGGGTTCGGCACCGACGACTCCGACGTCGTCGTGCTGGGCGCCGGGGGCGAGGAGGCCGGCCGCCTGGCCGGGACGAAGGACGAGGTGGCGCACCTCGTGCTCGACGCCGTCCTCGCGACGGGGCGCCTCGGCCTCGCCGGTGGCGGCGTCGCCTGAGGCGGCCGCCCGTGCCGCGGCGTCGTCGGCGCGCTGGTGCAGCCAGATGACGAGCACCACGCTGAAGACGACGAGCACCGTCCACGAGCCGATCTTCGACGGGTGCACGATCGACCAGCCGTCGGCCTGGGAGGCGTAGGCCCAGGCCCCGACGAGGGTCGCCGCGTTCTCCGCGAGCCAGATGAAGACGGCGATGAGCGCGAACGAGACGAGGAGCGGCATGCGACGGACCCTCCCCCGGACGGTGAAGGCGACCCGATGCCGGCCGAGGAGGAGGACGGCCACCGCCATCAGCGGCCACCGGACGTCGGGCAGCCAGTGGTTCGTGAGGAAGTTCAGGTAGAAGGCGGCCGCGAGGGCCAGCGCCGGGCCCGTCCGCACGCGGTCGACCCGGAGGTCGAGGCGCCGCCAGGCCTGGCAGACGTAGCTCCCGACGGCCGCGTACATGAAGCCGCTGTAGAGCGGCACGTCGGCCACGCGGAGGACCCCCTCGTCGGGGTAGGACCACGAGCCGACGGCGACCTTGACCACCTCGAGGCCGAGGCCCAGGAGGTGGAAGGCGCAGATCACGAGCAGTTCGCGGCGGCTCTCGAGCCGCCCGACGACGAAGGCCGCCTGCACGGCGACGCACCAGACGAGCATCGCGTCGTACCGCGGGATCCCCACGTCAACGACCGAGGTGACGGCGAGGCCGACGAGCACGGCGACGGCGAAGGCGCAGGAGAGGGCCTGCTGCACCGCGAAGGCGACGAGGTCGCGGAGGGCCTCGACGGCCCGGTCGCGGGACGGCGCTCGGCGACCCGCGGTCGGGGAGCCGGCGGGCAGGGGGCCGGAGGCGGGCGTGGCGGGCATGTCGGCGACGCTACGGGCGGCGACGCCCGCCCCGGATCGGCCCGGAGGACCACCGTGGTCCTCCCGGCGGACGACCGCTCCTGCGCCCCGGGCTCGCCCGTTCACCTCGGTGTGCCACCATGCCCCCGTGAGCAAGAAGATCGATGCAGCCCTCAAGACCCTGGTCAAGGCCCTCGAGCACCACGGCGAGGTGATGGGAGACCGGCCGCTCTCGGCGAAGAAGGCGGGGCGCGCCACCGAGCGCGTGCGCCAGGCGGCCGCCGAGTACACGCTGGTCGTGGCCGACAAGACCGGTCAGCCGAACCCGTTCGTCGACTTCCTCGACCCCGAGACCGTGCGCTCGCTGCGGGGCGAGCGCGACGCCATCGCGGCGAAGAAGGGCACGGGCTCGACCGAGCCCTCGTCCTCCTCCTGACCCCGGGGGCCGCCGGCGCCGTCAGCCGAACGGCACGACGGCGACGGCCCGCGGCGTGAACGCCACGTGGACGGACTCGCCGACCTCGCGCCGCTCGTGCGCGCGGTGGTCGAGCACGACGACGTCGTCGGGCGACGTCCGGACCTTCGTGCGGCAGACCGCGCCGAGGAACGACACCGACTCGACGACGCCCGCGACCCCGCGGTCGGCGAACGTGACGTCCTCCGGGCGCACGTAGGCCCACGCCTCCCCGTCGTCCGGGGAGCCGACGGCGGCGACCTCCTGCCCGGGCAGCCGCACCCGCCCGTCGACGACCTCGGCCCGCAGCCGGTTGCTCGACCCGACGAACTCCGCGACGAACCGCGTCGCCGGCGCCGAGTACAGCTGCTCGGGCGTGCCGATCTGCTCGATCGCGCCGGCCCGCATCACGGCGACCCGGTCGGCGACGGCCAGGGCCTCCTCCTGGTCGTGCGTCACGAAGAGGGTCGTGATGGCGAGCTCGCGCTGCAGACGACGGATCTCCTCGCGCAGCTGCACCCGCACCTGCGCGTCGAGCGCGCTGAGCGGCTCGTCGAGCAGCAGCACGCGGGGCCGCGTGACGAGCGCCCGGGCGAGGGCGACGCGCTGCTGCTGGCCGCCCGAGAGCTGGTGAGAGAACCGGCCGCCCAGCTCCCCGAGGCCCACCAGGTCGAGCATCTCGGCGGCGCGGGTCGCCCGCTCGGCCCGCGCCACGCGCCGCGTGCGGAGCCCGAACTCGACGTTCTGCTGCACCGTCAGGTGCGGGAAGAGCGAGTACGCCTGGAAGACCATGCCGACGTCCCGGCGGTGCGTCGGCACGTCGACGACGTCGCGCCCGTCCACCGTGATGCGGCCCTCGGTGACCGTCTCGAGCCCCGCGAGGGTGCGCAGTGCCGTCGTCTTGCCGCAGCCCGAGGGGCCGAGGAGGGCGACGAGCTCCCCCGGCGCGAGGTCGAGGTCGACGCCGCGGAGCGCGACGTGGCCCGCGTACTCCTTGA
This sequence comes from Frigoribacterium sp. CFBP 8754, assembly GCF_014841815.1. NCBI lineage: Bacteria > Bacillati > Actinomycetota > Actinomycetes > Micrococcales > Microbacteriaceae > Frigoribacterium > Frigoribacterium sp. CFBP 8754. Next base: position 1,022,355 of record NZ_JACYUO010000001.1, on the reverse strand, counting down.
CCACGCCGCGGAGGGCGACCGCGGCGCCCGCGGTCGACGTCGTCCGGGCGCCCGCGGCGGCGGAGCCTCGACCGGTCGGTGACGGGGCCGAGGAGGCGGTGGTCGGGTCGACGGGGGCGGTGGCGGTCACGGGAGGGCCTTCCGGGCGGGAGCAGGGGCGGGGGCCGCGACGTCGCGGCCGGGGAGGACGGGGCGGCCCGCGCCGGCGGAGCCGACCCTGCCGACGACGGCGAGCAGCAGGAACGCGAGCAGGAGGGCGAGCAGGGCGAGGATGACGGCCGCGAAGGGGTCGCTGCGCGAGACCTGGACGAGCGACGTCTGCAGCGTCACCCGGTTCAGCAGGCTGGCGATCGTGTACTCGCCCAGGACGACGGCCACCGTGATGAACGCCGCGGCCAGGAGCCCGCGACGGAGCGACGGCACCACCACGCGGAGGAGGGTCGCGACGCCGCCGGAGCCGAGGGTCCTGGCCGCCTCGGCGAGGGTGCGGAGGTCGGTGGCGGCCAGGTCGGCCTGGACGGCGCGGTGCGCGTAGGGCAGGACGGTGACCCCGTAGGCCAGCGCGAGGGTCCAGGCCCCCGAGCCGGCGACCCGCGAGACGACCGAGTAGACCGGGGCCAGCCCGACGACGAGCACGATCGCCGGCACCGTGACGGGCACGAGGCAGACGAACTCGAGGGGCCGCACCAGCGCCGGGTACCGCAGGTGCACGACGACCATCGTCGGCACGAGCAGCACGAGCACGAGCACGGCCGTCACCGCCGCGAGGAGGAGGCTGTTCGTGACGCCCTCGACGAGGGAGCGGTACGCCCTCTCGTTCTCGGGGGCGGCGAGGGCGGCCCAGTGCCCCAGGTCGTGGCCCGTCCCGTCCGCCGAGCGGAGGGAGAACGCGACCATGGCCGCGATCGGGACGGCGAAGACGGCGCCGACCACGGCGAGGACGGCCTTCCGCAGCGCCGTCCCGGGTTCGCCGCGTCGGCGGGTCACCGCTGCCACCGCTCCGTGCGGCGCTGGAGCAGCGAGTAGAGCGTCATGAGCACGACCATGACGACGACCATGCCGAGCGCGAGCACGCCGGCGACGTTCTCGCGGCCCAGCACCGTCTCGCTGACCAGCGCCGCGCGGATCTGCAGGGGCACGATCTGGGCGCCCTGGCTGATCAGCGCCGCGGCGGTCGCGTACGAGGAGAAGGCGTTCGCGAAGAGCAGCAGCACGCTGCCGACGAAGGCCGGTGCGAGCACGGGCACGACGACGCGGAGCAGGTGCTCGCGCCGCGTCCCGCCCAGGGTGGCCACCGCCTCCTGCCACTGGGGCTTGAGCCCCGTGACGGCCGGCATGAAGGTGATGACCATGAGCGGCACCTGGAAGTAGACGTAGGGCAGCAGCAGCCCGGGCACCTGGTAGAACCAGACGCCGCCGGCGAAGACGTCGACGCCCAGCCGGGTGAGCAGCAGCTGGGTGACGACGCCCTGTATCCCGATGGTGGCCGTGAAGGCGAAGGCGAGCATGACGCCGCCGAACTGCGCGAGGACGCTCGCGGCCGAGTCGACGAGGCTGCGGACGAGGCCGTCCGGGCGGAGGGCGGTGAGTCCCCAGCAGACGACGGCGCCGACGACCGCGCCGACGACGGCGGTGATCCCCGACACGAGCGCGGAGCTCCCGAAGGCGCGGAGCACGAGGGGCTCGCCGAGGGCGGTGAGCGCCGAGAGGCTGGGTCGGCCGTCGCCCGTCACGAAGCCGGTGCCCAGCGCGACGACGCAGGGCACGGCGAGGAAGAGCAGGACGTAGACCGCGAACGGGGTCAGGGCCCACCACGCCGCCGGACGGCGCCGGGCCCGAGGGGGCCGGGCGCCGTCGACGCGGTCGCGGTCGGCCGCGGGGGGCCTCCCCTCGACGAGCGCGACCACGATCAGCCGATCGCCTGCGCCCAGGTGCCGGCGAGCAGCGCGGAGGCGGCCTCGGTCTGCTCGGTCGTCAGCTGCACGGTGTCGGCCGGCTGCTCGCCGACGGCGTCGAGGGCGTCCTGGTCGACGGTGCCGGCCTCGGTCATCGCCGCCAGGCGCACGGGATACGCTCCGGCGGCGAGGTACAGGTTCTGGGCCTCGTCGCTCATGATGAACTCCTGCCACAGGCGCGCGGCGGCGGGGTGGGGCGCGTCGACGTTGACGGCCTGGTTGTAGTAGCTGCCGAGCGCCGTCCCGGGCAGCACGGCCGTCCTCCAGTCGCGCCCTCCCGCGTCGGCCGCGGCCGCGAGGTTGTTGTAGCTCCAGTCGAAGACGACCGGCGTCTCGCCCGAGGCGATCGTGGCGGGGGTCGGGTCGGTGGGCAGGAAGTTGCCCGCGTCGGCGAGCTCGCCGAACCAGCTGACCCCGGCGCTGACGTCGTCGGCGCTGCCGCCGTCCTGGAGCGCCGCCCACTGGACGGCCGCCGCGGCCGCGCCGGCCTGGGTCGGGTCGCCGTTGATCGCGACCTTCCCCCTGTACTCGGAGCCCAGCAGGTCGTCGAGGGTCTCCGGCTCGGGCACGGCGTCCGCGTCGTAGCCGACGGACATCAGGCCGGTGTAGTCGTAGACCCAGGCGCCGTCCGCGTCCTTGTGGTCGTCGGCGATGTCGTCCCACGTCGCGACCTTGTACTTCGCGAACTGGTCGAGGTTCGCGAGCGTCACGGCCGAGCCGAGGTCGAAGACGTCGGGCGCGGTGTCCTGCCCGGCGAGGTTCTTCGCCGCCGTGATCTCCTCCGCGCTCGAGACGTCGGGGCTGTCGCTGTTGACCGTGATGTCGTACTCGGCCTCGAAGGCGTCGATGATCTTCCCGTAGTTGGCCCAGGTGTCGGGCAGGGCGATCACGTTGAGCTCGCCCTCGGCCTCGGCGGCCGCGACGAGGGCGTCCATGCCCCCGAGGTCCTCCGCGCTGGTGGCGGTCGCGGCGGTGCCGGAGGCGGCGTCGTCGCCCGCGGCGTCGGCGGCGGTGCAGCCCGCGAGGCCGAGGGCGAGGACGGTGAGCGCCGCGGCGGCGGCGAGGGGGCGGGTCGGGGTCACGGTGTCCTCCAGGTGCGGGGCCGCGGGCGGCCGCCGGTCGTGCGGCCGGTCGTGCTGACCGGCCCGCGAGCACCGTAGGGAGCGAGGACGACGAGGAGGCGGCGCCCCGGTGACGGGACGGTGGACGCCGGGTGGCCGTCCGAGCGGGCCGCCCTCAGCCCCGCGAGTAGCGGACGACGACGCCCGGTGACACCGTCACGTGGTCGGGCTCGCGCTCGGCGAGGCCGGGCAGGCCCGCCGCGGCCAGGAGCCCGTCGTCGAGGCGCGTGACCGTGCCCGTGCGGAAGGTCCACGGCTCGTGCGCGCGACGCCACCAGCCGGTGACTCCGCGGCGTGCGGTGTGGACCCCCCAGCGGTCGGAGAGGAACCTCGTCGTCTCGTCGGCGTCGGCCGTGCGCGGGGCGACCGTCTCGGGGACGAGGGCGACCCGGACGACCGAGCCCGCGCCTCCCGCCCGGCGCTGCGTGCGGTGGGCGACGTCGTCGTCGCGCACCCGGCTGCCGGCCCGGGCCCAGACGTAGGGCAGGCCGATCAGCCGAGCCGCGACCACGGCGGGCGCGTGCTGGGTGTCGATCGAGCGGTACGCGATGCCTCGACGGCCCTCGTCGTCGACGGTCGCGAGCTGGACGACGATCTCGGTCATGGTGCCGAGCCGCCCCAGGCGCGGCAGCGGCGGCACGGTGCTGTCGACGAAGCGGTAGGCGACGAGGCTCGCCCAGGCCGCCCCGTCGTGCAGGTCGGGCCTCGTGCCCCGGGGCACCAGCGGCGCCGCGAGGGCGGGGTCGACCGCCCAGTGCAGGCCGACGACGTCGCGCCAGTCGTGCTGGGTGACGGGGCGGTGCGGCAGCGGCGGGGCGGCGGGCATGCTCCGATGCTGCTCCCCCGGAGCGGGTGACGGTACGGTCACGGGATGAGCGACACGCCCCCTCCCGCCCCCACCACCGCGTCGTTGGCCATCACCGCCGGCATCGCCTTCCTCGGCCTCGTCTTCGCGGCGGAGGCGCTGCTCTCCCCCGACGGCTCGTGGGTGACCATCGTCGTCGGGGCGGTCATCGCCGTGGTCTACGGCGTGCGGACCGCGCTGGCGATCCGGCGACGGCGGGCCGCCAAGGAGGGCTGAGCGCCGACGTCGGCCCGCCCGGTGGACGCTGTCGAGCCGTGGTGACCACGACGGGTGCGGCGGAGGCGCCGCGGGCCTAGGCTCCTGCCACCGGAGGCCCGGACCCCGGCGGGCTCGGCACCGTGCCGGGTCGCTGCACGCACAGGGGGTCCCCGTGGACAGGTTCGTCGTCTCGCTCTCGCTCGTGGCCGCGGTCGGCCTCGGAGCTCTCGCCCCGGCCTCGGCCCAGGCCGCGCCTCCGCCTCTCGTGTCGTCGACCGCCGTGGTGCCGGCCACGACTGCGACGGGCACGGTCTCCGTGAGGCTGCTGCGGTCGTCGGGCACGGCCCTCGGCCTCCCGGGGGCCACGGTCCGCCTCGTGGGAGCCTGGCCCTTCGAGCGGGACGCGACCACCGACTCCACCGGGGCCCTGACCTTCGCCGACGTGCCGGTGGGCTCGCGCTACTGGGTCTCCGTGACCCCGCCGCCGACCGCCGGTCACGGTCGTCGGACGCCGGTGATGACGACCGACCTCACCGTCCGGGCCGACGCACCGACGGCGGTCGACGTGACGCTCCCCGTCGGGGGCACCCTGGGGGGCCGGCTGGTCGGCCCGTGGCCCACGCCGCCGGCGGGGCTCACGGTCGAGGTCTACGGCAACCGGACCGGCACCTCCCTCACCTCCGTCACCGACGCCGAGGGGCGCTACTTCTTCTCCGGCATGCCCACGGACCTCTACACGGCCACGGTCGTCGCCGCCCCGGGTGGGGTGCCCACCGTGTGGCGACAGGACGTCGAGGCCGAGACCGCCACGACGCCGGCGAGCCACGTCGCCGCGGCTCCCCGGTACGTCCACACGACGTACGACCTCCAGGTCGTCGTCGACGAGCCCGACCCGGTGAACGCCCCGGGCCCGGACCTCGACGGCGCCGTCATGACCATCACCGACACGGCGACCGGGGCCGTCATGACGCAGGCCCTCGACGCCACGAGCTCGCCCCGCAAGGTGGCTCAGTTCATCGTGCCGAGCGGTCGCTACACGGTGGGCGTCGAGACGGCGTCGCACCAGCGCTGGTGGTGGGCGGGGCAGTACGTGCCCGTCCCGCTCGTGCGGAGCGCGGCGGAGGCGGTGCCGATCTCGGTCACGTACGGGGCCGAACAGTCGACCGACGTGTTCCTGGCACCGCAGTCGTCCAGGCCGTGACGGGCGGTCGGCCGTGAGGACGGGCGAGGGCATGAAAAAACCCCGGCGGACCGGGGTTCTGTCGACATGCTCTGTCGAGAGGTGTTCTGTGTGGGCGATACCGGGCTCGAACCGATGACCTCTTCCGTGTGAAGGAAGCGCGCTACCAACTGCGCCAATCGCCCCTGTGGGACTCGTCGATGCTAGTGCATCGGGGCGGCCCGGCGCCATTCGAGGCCCCGGGGCGGGCAGGTCCGACCCTGCTGATCAGGGCCCGCAAGACACGAACATGCCTCAATTTGTTTTCTGCCCCGGGTCTGGGTATTGTTCTTTTGCACGCAGAAATGCAAAGCGAAATGCGGATGTGGCGCAGTGGTAGCGCATCACCTTGCCAAGGTGAGGGTCGCGAGTTCGAATCTCGTCATCCGCTCGAGTGTAATGCTCACCAGAGGGTGGTCCACCGACTGGTGGCTCCCCCTCTGGGAGCTGCTCGTATGGTGGAGTGGCCGAGAGGCGAGGCACCGGCCTGCAAAGCCGTTCACGCGGGTTCAAATCCCGTCTCCACCTCCATGACGTCAAGACTCCGGTCTATGATGTCGTGATCAACTGAATACGTCGCCTCGGCGACATGCATGAGCGATTGGCGCAGCGGTAGCGCGCTTCCCTGACACGGAAGAGGTCGCTGGTTCGATCCCAGTATCGCTCACACAGAGAAAGCCCCCGGTTCGCCGGGGGCTTTCGTCGTTCCCAGGGGTTAGTTCGTTCCCGAGGGCTTTCCTCGATCTCATGGGCTGTCGGCCTCCGAGGAGCGTTCCGTCCTCCCCCGAGGGCACCGTCCGCCTCAGCCGCCTCAGCCGTGTCCGCCGCATGTCTCGTCGTATCGAACGTCCTCGGGTGGCCTCGCGCGCCTCCCGGCGTTCCTGCGGGGCGCAGCAGCCCGCCTGCGCGGCTCGGGAGCTTCCCCACCCACAGACGAAGGACGGCCCCGGTCGTGGTGACCGGGGCCGTCCTGGTGGAGCAGCGGTGACGAGCTAGGCGCGCGAGTTCTCGAGCACGTAGCCTTCTTCGCCGTGCAGCGCGAGGTCGATGCCCGCGACCTCGTCCTCGTTCTTGACGCGGAAGCCGATCGTCTTCTCGATGGCCAGGCCGATCAGGAAGGCGAGCACGAACGAGTAGGCCATGACGGCGAGGGCCGAGAGCGCCTGGATGCCCAGCTGGCGGAACGAGCCGGAGAAGATCAGGCCCGAGCCGTTGGCGAAGAAGCCGAGGTACAGCGTGCCGAGGAGGCCGCCGACGAGGTGGATGCCCACGACGTCGAGGGAGTCGTCGAAGCCGAGCTTGAACTTGAGGTCGATCGCCAGGGCGCAGACGGCGCCGGCGACGACGCCGAGCACGATGGCCCAGAACGGCGACAGGGCGGCACAGGCCGGCGTGATCGCGACGAGGCCGGCGACGGCGCCCGAGGCGGCTCCGACCGAGGTGGCCTTGCCGTCCTTGACCTTCTCGACGACGAGCCAGCCGAGGATGGCGGCCGCGGGGGCGGCGATCGTGTTGAGGAAGGCGAGGGCGGCGACGCCGTCGGCGGCGAGCTCGGAGCCGGCGTTGAACCCGAACCAGCCGAACCAGAGGAGGCCGGCGCCCAGCAGCACGAAGGGCGGGTTGTGGGGCTTGTCGGCGCCCTTGGCGAAGCCGACGCGCTTGCCGAGCACCAGGGCGAGGGCCAGGGCGGCGGCGCCCGCGTTGATGTGGACGGCCGTGCCGCCGGCGAAGTCGATGACGCCCATGCTGGCGATCCAGCCGCCGTCGACGACCGAGCCGTCCTCGCCGAGGGTGAAGTTGAAAACCCAGCTCGCGACGGGGAAGTACACGACCGTGGCCCAGACGCCGGCGAAGATCATCCACGCGCCGAACTTGGCGCGGTCGGCGATGGCGCCCGAGATGAGGGCGACGGTGATGATCGCGAACGTCGCCTGGAAGGCGGCGAAAGCGATGGTCGGGTAGTCGCCGACCGGCGCCGCGCTCTCCTGGAAGAGCGAGTCGAGGCTGAACATCGACGGGTCGAAGCCGAAGACGCCGTCCCACCCGATGTAGGTGTCGGTGCCCGCGGGGCCCTGGGGGCCGTTCGAGAACGCGATGGAGTAGCCGAAGAGCACCCAGAGGACGCCGATCAGGCCCATGGCCCCGAAGCTCAGCATCATCATGCTGATCACGCTCTTGGCCTTGACGAGGCCGCCGTAGAAGAACGCCAGGCCGGGCGTCATGAGCAGCACGAGTGCCGCGCAGATCAGCATGAAGGCGGTGTTGCCTTGATCCATGTGTGTGTCACCTCTCGAGTTCTGACAAGCCAGGGAGGCACCGGCCGCCCCGACCGTGGGGGTGCCACGGGCTGTGCGGGACGATGCGGGTGGTGCCGCCCTCAGTGTCTCGACGAGGTGTTTCGGGTCGTGTGCCGTCGTGTTTCGGGGATGTAACACGTATCGCGCGACTGTGAACAACGTGTTTCGCCCGCCTCGGGAAGGCCTCCGAGGTCGGGGCCCAAGGGGCGACGTCGCCGCGCGCCCCGGACGTCAGTCAGTGCGCCGACGTGAGCGCCACGAGCCTCGAGGTGGCCCGTAGGTACTTCTTCCGGTAGCCGCCGGCCAGCATCTCGTCGCTGAACACCGTGTCGAGCGGTGCGCCGGACGCCACGACGCGCACCTGCGCGTCGTACAGCCGGTCGACGAAGGCCACGAAGCGGAGCGCGTCCGTCTGGCTCGTGAACGGCCGGACGTCTCGCAGGGCGACCCCGTCGAGGCCGTCGATGAGCTTGACGTACCGGCTCGGGTGCACCGACGAGAGGTGCGCGACGACGGCCGCGAAGTCGTCCACCGACACCGTGCCCGGCAGGGAGGCCACCGCGGCGTCCAGGTCGTCGACCGTGTGGGTCTTCGCCTCGACCTCCCGACGGCGGTAGTCGTCACCGTCGATGCGGAGGGTGCGGAAGCGGTCGGAGAGCCCCTGGATCTCGCGGAGGAAGTCCGCCGCCGCGAACCGGCCCTCGCCGAGGGCCGCCGGCGGCGTGTTCGAGGTCGCGGCGATCCGCGTCCCGCCCTCGGCGAGGTCGCCGAGCAGCCGCGTCATCATCATCGTGTCGCCCGGGTCGTCGAGCTCGAACTCGTCGATGCAGACCAGGGAGGCGCCCTCCAGCTGGCGAGCGGCGCCCGCGTACCCGACGGCGCCGACCAGGGCCGTGTATTCGATGAACGTCCCGAAGTAGCGGCGCCCCGTGGTCCGGTTGAAGAGGGCGGCGAGCAGGTGGGTCTTGCCGACGCCGAAGCCGCCGTCGAGGTAGAGGCCGGGGAGCACGTCGGGAGAGTCCGCGCGTCGGCGGAACAGGCCGCGTCGTGCGGGACGCTCGGCGGCGCCGCCGAAGCCGGCCACCGCCTCCACCGCCTCCGCCTGCGACGGGAAGGCCGCGTCGGGCACGTAGTTCTCGAGCGACGCCCCGCCGAACTGCCGGGGCGGGACGAGCTCGGCGACGATCTCGGCGCCCGTGATCGTGGGGGCGCGCTCGGTCAGCGCGACGCGGGCGGTGAGGGGATCTGGTGACATCGGGCGACCTCGCAGGCAGGGGACCAGGGGGCGACGCACGTCGGGGGCCTGGCCGCGGTGTGCGTCGGGGCGATCTGTGTCAGAGTCTGAGGGGCGCCCGGACGACGCTCACGCCGTGTGCGTAGCCTCGACGGTGACCCGGGCCCGAGTCTAGCCACCGGGCACCGGCGCCCGACCGCAGCGCCCGCCGCGCTGCACCCGAGATCGTCCGCCGTCGCCGGCGGCGCTCCGTCCCCGCGACGGAGAGACACAGCAGGAGGCACCCATGGTCGTCGAGCACGACGCAGCACCGAAGTTCCAGGAGTTCGCGCACCCCGAGCGCCTCGTCAGCACCGACTGGCTGCAGGAGCACCTCGGCACGCCGGGGCTCGTCGTCGTCGAGTCCGACGAGGACGTGCTGCTCTACGAGACCGGGCACATCGCCGGCGCCGTCAAGATCGACTGGCACCTCGACCTCAACGACCCCGTGCAGCGCGACTACGTCGACGGCGAGGCCTTCGCGGCGCTCATGTCGCGCAGCGGCGTCACGCGCGACTCGACGATCGTCGTCTACGGCGACAAGAACAACTGGTGGGCGGCCTACGCCCTCTGGGTGTTCTCGCTCTTCGGCCACGAGGACGTGCGCCTGCTGGACGGCGGCCGCGCCGCGTGGGAGGCGGAGGGCCGTGAGTACACCACCCAGGCCCCGAGCCCGGAGCCGACCGACTACCCCGTGGTCGAGCGCGACGACACCGTGATCCGTGCCTACAAGGACGACGTGCTCGCCCACCTCGGCCGGCCCCTCATCGACGTGCGCTCCCCCGAGGAGTACTCGGGCCAGCGCACCACCGCCCCCGCCTACCCGGAAGAGGGCGCCCTGCGCGCCGGCCACATCCCCAGCGCCCAGAACGTGCCGTGGGGCAAGGCCGCGGCCGACGACGGCCGCTTCCGCGGGCGCGCGGAGCTCGACGCGATCTACCGCGACGGCGCCGGCCTCGCCGACGGGGACTCCGTCGTCGCCTACTGCCGCATCGGCGAGCGGTCGAGCCACACCTGGTTCGTGCTGCACCACCTGATGGGCTTCGAGGACGTCCGGAACTACGACGGCTCGTGGACCGAGTGGGGCAGCGCCGTGCGCGTCCCGATCGTGCAGGGCACCGAGCCCGGCGCCGTCCCGGCTCGATGACGGCCGTGGCCGACACCGCGGCCGGCGCGGGCGACCTGCCTGCCTCGCTCGCCGAGATCCGTGACGAGTTCCTCGCCCTCGAGGTGCGGGACCGCCTCCAGCTGCTGCTCGAGTTCTCGAACGAGCTGCCGGCGCTGCCCGCCGAGTACGAGGGCCACCCCGACCTGCTCGAGCGCGTCGAGGAGTGCCAGTCGCCGGTCTTCATCTTCGTCGAGGTCGTCGACGGCGTCGTCGCGATGCACGCCACGGCCCCCCGTGAGGCGCCGACGACGCGCGGCTTCGCGTCGATCCTGGCGCAGGGCCTCACGGGCCTGACCGCCCAGCAGGTCCTCCGGGACGTGCCGGACGACTACCCCCAGACGATCGGCCTGGTCGAGGCCGTCAGCCCGCTGCGGGTCCGGGGCATGACCGCCCTCCTCGGGCGGGCCAAGCGCCAGATCGCCGAGAAGACGGCGCAGGCCGACACCGCCGGCGCTCCGGGGGCCTCGGGAGCGTGAGCCTCCGGGTCCTGCACACCGCCGCCCCGGCCTCCCTCGCGTCGGCGGGCGACCTCGTCCCGGTGGAGGGCGACGGCGACGGGGGGCGCGAGACCCTCCGGGGCCTCTACGCTCCCCCGGCCGAGACCTGGCTGCGCCTCAACCTCATCGCGGCGGTGAGCGGCGACGCCGCCGGCGAGGACGGCACCTCCGACACCCTCAGCAACGCGGTCGACCGGGCGGTCCTCGCGGTCGTCCGCGACCTCGCGGACGGCGTGGTGGTCGGCGCCGCCAGCGTCCGCGCCGAGGGCTACCGCGTGCCCAAGACCTCCCGGCTCGTCGTCGTCACGTCGTCCGGCGACCTGTCGGGCCACCGGATGGACCCCGCGGAGGCCGAGCGCGTCGTCGTCGTGTGCCCCGCCGGCGCGACCGACGCCGTGGCCGCGAGCCTCGGGCAGGCGGTCGCGGAGGCGGCGACCGTCCTGGTGGTCGACGACGTGGACGGGCGTCTCGACCCCTCGACGGTGCTCCGACGGCTGCGTGACCACCGCCTCCTGTCGCTCGTCTGCGAGGGCGGGCCGTCGCTGGCCGGGCAGTTCCTCCGCGACGGCCTCGTCGACGAGCTCTGCCTCAGCACCTCCCCCGTCGCGATCGGCAGCGGCCTGCCCGTCTTCGGCCGCGAGAGGTTCGACCCCGCGCGCCTCTCGCTCAGCCAGCTGCTGAAGGACGACCACGACGCGCTGTACGCGCGCTGGCTCGTGGCAGACGGCCCAGCCACTCGTCGATGACCCGCTCGAAACGCTCCGGGTCGTAGTTCCAGATCTTCGTGTGGCGCGCCACGGCGAAGACCTCCAGCTGCACGAGGTCGGGCCGCGCCTCGGCCAGCGCGTGCGACGCGGTCGACGGGACGAACCCGTCGTCGTCGCTGTGCAGCAGGAGCACCGGCACGTCGAGCTGGTCGGCCCGTGCCACGAGGTCGAGACGGTCGAGGTCGATCGGCCCGTCGCGGCGGCCGAGCCGCGCCGCCGCGGGCGACTGCAGGAGGCGCAGCGCGAGTTCCTGCACGAGGCGCGGGACGTGCATGGCCCGCCCCTGGAAGCGCAGCGTCGTCCGCCAGTCGACGACGGGCGACTCGAGGGCCACGCCCACGACGCGCTCGCCGTGCCTCGCGCGCGTGACGGCCTGCAGGACGGTCGCTCCGCCCATCGACCAGCCCATGAGCACGAGGGCGGTCGCGCCGGAGGAGACCGCGTGCTCCATCGCGGCCTCCACGTCGCGCCACTCCTGGTCGCCGAGGGCGTAGCGGCCGTCGGGAGAGGGGGGCGCCTCCCCGTCGTTGCGGTACGAGACGAGGAGCGACGTCCAGCCCGCGTGGTGCGCGGCCGGCGCGGCGCGGATGGTCTCGGCCCGCGTGACGCCCCGGCCGTGCACGCTGATCAGCCACGGCCCGTCGGTGCCGCCGGGAGCGGGGACGAGCCAGGCGGGGGCGGGCCCGACCGGGGTGCTGACCTCGACGTCGACGACGGGGAGGCCGGCGTCGGCCGGCGTGCGCCACAGCCAGCCCCCCAGTCGCCCCCGCCGGGCCGACGCGAGGTCGCCCGCGTCGACGGCCTCGACCGACCGGACCACCCGGTGGCCGTCGTCGCTCAGCACCTCTCCGACGCGGGCGTGGCCCCGGCCGTGGTCGAACCAGAAGCTGTAGCGGCCGGGCAGGCGGGTGTCGGGGTCGGAGCTGAGCGTGACCGAGGGGACGGCCGGGTCGTGCCCGAGCACCCGGACGCCGTCGGCGCGACGCCGGGCCGGCGTCACGACCTTGTCGGCCATGACCAGGGCGCCCGAGACGACGGCCGCCGCCGAGACGACGGCCGTGGCGACGACGGAGGCCGAGAGCACGAGGCCGATGCCCCGGGCGCGACGCGCGCCGAGGTCGGGGGACGGAGTCGAGGGGCGGGTCACGGGAGCTCCGATCGACGGGGCGGCGGGCGGACGCGGCGTGCCGCCCACCTCGGGATCAGCTGGGAGCCTAGTCTGCTGGGGTGTCCGACACCCCCTCGACGCCGACGACCCCGTCCGCGTTCGCCGCAGCGGTCGAGTCCGTGCGCCGAGCCGTCGCCCGCGACGACCTCGCCGTGAGCGAGATCCCCGCTCCGGGCGGCCTCGCGCCGCACGCCCTCGCCCTCGCCGGCGACGTCGTGGGCGCCTCGGGCCGCGCCGACCCCGACCTCGGCACGGGCCGCTTCGTCCTGCTGTACGACGAGTCGGCCCCGGAGGCCTGGGGCGGCGTCTTCCGCGTCGTCTGCTTCGCCCAGGCGCCGCTCGAGGCCGACCTCGCGCTCGACCCCTTCGTCGCCGACGTCGCCTGGTCGTGGCTCGTCGACTCCCTCGCCGCCGGCGGGGCCTCCCACCACTCCGCCTCCGGCACCGCCACGAAGGTGCTCTCGACCGGCTACGGCGACCTCGCCGACCAGGGCGAGGGGGCGCAGCTCGAGCTGCGCGCCTCCTGGACGCCGACGAGCACCGACCTCGCACCGCACCTCGAGGCCTGGAGCGAACTGATCTGCACCCTCGCGGGCCTGCCGCCGACCGTCGAGGGCGTCACCCTCCTCGCGTCGCGCCGCGTCGGGCGCGACTGACCCGTCGCCCACCGCGACACCTCCGAGCCGAGAACAGGACCGCCGAGACATGGACACCGTCACCCCCGACCCGAGCGAGACGCCCTCACCCGAGGCCGCCGCCGCTCCCCGAGTGACCGTGGCCCCCGTCGTCGCCACGGCGGACTCCGCCCACGGGCACGTGGACGTCATCGACGACCGCGACGGCTACCTGGCCGCGGTCGAGGCGATCGCCGCCGGGACGGGGCCGATCTCGATCGACGCGGAGCGCGCCTCCGGCTACCGCTACTCGCAGCGCGCGTACCTCATCCAGGTGTTCCGCCGCGGCTCGGGCGTCTTCCTCTTCGACCCGCCGGCCATCGGCCGCTTCGACGAGCTCCAGGCCGTCATCGGCCACGAGGAGTGGGTGCTGCACGCCGCCAGCCAAGACCTGGCGTGCCTGCGCGAGGTCGGCCTCGACCCCGACCTCGTGTTCGACACCGAGCTCGGCGCCCGCCTCGCCGGGCTGCCGAAGGTGGGCCTCGGGGCCGTCGTCGAGCAGCTCCTCGGCGTCCACCTCGCCAAGGAGCACTCCGCGGCCGACTGGTCGACCCGGCCCCTCCCCCAGAGCTGGCTGGTCTACGCGGCCCTCGACGTCGAGCTGCTCGTCGACCTCCGGGACGCGATGGCCGAGCTGCTCGAGCGTGACGGCAAGCTCGACATCGCCCGGCAGGAGTTCGCGGCGACGGTCGCCCGCGAGGTCAAGCCGGCCAAGGCCGAGCCCTGGCGTCGCCTCACCGGGCTGCACACCGTGCGCGGGTCGCGGGGCCTCGCTGTCGCCCGTGAGCTCTGGACCGCGCGCGACGACTACGCCCGGCAGGTCGACACCGCCGCGGGCCGGCTCGTGCCGGACTCCTCCCTGGTCGCCGCCGCGAAGGCGCTGCCGGCCGACAAGCGCGCCCTGGCCGGCCTCCGCGAGTTCGTCGGCCGCGCGAGCCGGAGCGAGCTCGACCGGTGGTGGGCCGCCGTCGAGCGCGGCCAGGCGACCGCCGACCTGCCCTCGCACCGCGGGCCGGCTGGCGACACCCTCCCCCCGCCCCGCAGCTGGGCCGACAAGTCACCGATGGCCGACGCCCGGTACCGGCACGCCCGCCCCGTCGTGGCGGCGATCGCGGAGCGCCTCGACCTGCCGGTCGAGAACCTCCTCACGCCGGAGCTCCTCCGCCGGGTCTGCTGGGAGCCGCCGATCCCCTTCGAGCCCGAGGCCCTCGCCGCGGCCCTCACCGAGCTCGGGGCGCGCGCCTGGCAGGTCGAGGCCGTCGCCGGGCCCCTCGCCGACGCCTTTGTCGACGCCCACCAAGAGCCCGAGACGCAGCCCGCCGAGCCTTCGTAGCAATCCGCGAAGGATTCTGCCCGCCCCCGCCGCCTCCCTAGGATCGGACCAGTTCCGAGCACTGGAGGCAACGTGGCCGAGAGAACAGAAGTCGTCTTCGTCGACGGGGTCCGCACCCCGTTCGGCCGGGCAGGGGAGAAGGGCGTCTACTGGGGCACCCGGGCGGACGACCTCGTGGTCAAGGCCATGAAGGGGCTGCTGGAGCGGAACCCCTCCCTCCCCCTCGACCGCGTCGACGACGTCGCCGTCGCGGCGACCACGCAGCAGGGCGACCAGGGGCTGACCCTGGGGCGCACGACGGCGCTCCTCGCGGGCCTCCCCCGGTCGGTGCCCGGATTCGCGATCGACCGCATGTGCGCCGGGGCGATGACGAGCGTCACCACCCTCGCGGGCGGCATCGCCTTCGGCGCCTACGACGTCGCCGTCGCCGGGGGCGTCGAGCACATGGGCCGCCACCCGATGGGCTTCGCCGCCGACCCCAACCCCAGGTTCCTCACCGAGAAGCTCGTCAGCGGCGACGCCCTCAACATGGGGTCGACGGCGGAGCGCATCCACGACCGCTTCCCGCAGCTGACGAAGGAGCGCTCCGACCGCTTCGCGATGCGGTCGCAGCAGAAGCTCGCGGCTGCCTACGACGCCGGGCACATCCAGCCCGACCTCGTGCCGGTCGCCGTGCCGTCGGCCGAGGGCTGGGGCCTCGTGACCCGCGACGAGGCACCGCGCCCGGAGACCACGATGGAGGCGCTGGCCGGCCTGCGGACGCCGTTCCGACCCCACGGGCGGGTCACCGCGGGCAACTCGTCGGGGCTGAACGACGGCGCGACCGTCAGCCTGCTCGCCTCGGCGGACGCCGCGCGCGAGTACGGCCTCGCCCCGAAGATGCGTCTCGTCAGCTTCGCCTACGCCGGGGTCGAGCCGGAGATCATGGGCATCGGCCCCGTGCCCTCCACCGAGAAGGCGCTCCGCAAGGCGGGGCTCACGATCGACGACATCGGGCTCTTCGAGCTGAACGAGGCGTTCGCCGTACAGGTGCTGTCGCTGCTCGACCACTTCGGCGTCGACGACGACGACCCGCGGGTCAACCCGTGGGGAGGCGCCATCGCCGTCGGCCACCCGCTCGCCTCGTCCGGCGTGCGGCTGATGATCCAGCTCGCCCGCCAGTTCGAGCAGCACCCGGAGGTCCGCTACGGCCTCACCGCGATGTGCGTCGGCCTCGGCCAGGGCGGCAGCGTCATCTGGGAGAACCCGCACTTCGACCGGAAGGCCGCACGAGCATGAGCACGACCACGAACGCCCCCCTCGAGGCCCTCACCGAGCTCAGCCACGACGAGGTCGTGACCCACAGCCACGTCCGCGACGTGCCCCTCCCCTCCGGCGGGGTCCTCGCGCTCGTGACCCTCGACAACGGCCGGGACCACACCCGGCCGAGCACCCTCGGGCCGGCGACGCTGCTCGAGTTCGGCGCGACGCTCGACGAGCTCCGGGCGCGTGCGTCGCGCGGCGAGGTCGCCGCGATCGCCGTCACGGGCAAGCCCTACTTCCTCGCCGCCGGGGCCGACCTCAGCAAGGTCAGCCAGATCCCCAGCCGCGAGGTCGCCCGCGAGCTCGCTCGACTCGGCCACTCCACCCTCGGCAAGCTGCATGACGCCGGCGTGCCGACCTTCGTCTTCGTGAACGGGCTCGCGCTCGGGGGCGGCCTCGAGATCGCCCTGCACGCCGACTACCGCACCGTCGACACGTCCGCCGCCGCCCTCGCGCTGCCCGAGGTCTTCCTCGGCATCGTCCCCGGCTGGGGAGGGGCGTGGCTGCTGCCGAACCTCATCGGCATCGAGGCCGCCCTCCGGGTGGTCATCGAGAACCCGCTCAAGAACAACCGGACGCTGAAGCCGGCGCAGGCCCTGGAGCTCGGCATCGTCGACGTGGCGTTCGGCCCGGCGGCCTTCCTCGAGGACTCGATCCGCTGGGCGGACGGCGTGGTGGCCGGTACGACGAAGGTCGCCCGCCCCCACGTGCCCGGACGCCTGGAGCGTGCGGTGAAGTGGGACGCCGCCGTCTCGATCGCCCGGAAGTCGCTCGAGGGCAAGATCGGCACGGTGGCGCGCTCGCCCTACGCGGCCTTGGAGCTGCTGAAGGCCGCCCGGTCGACCGACCGGGCCACGGGCTTCGCCGCGGAGGACGAGGCCCTCGCCGGGCTCGTCGCGGGCGACCAGTTCGCCGCGAGCATGTACTCGTTCGACCTCGTCCAGAAGCGGGCCAAGAAGCCGGCCGGCGCTCCCCCGCGCGACCTGGCGAAGCCCGTGACCAAGGTCGGCGTCGTCGGCGCGGGCCTGATGGCCAGCCAGTTCGCCCTGCTCTTCGTCCGTCGTCTCCAGGTGCCCGTCGTCATCACCGACCTCGACCAGGCCCGGGTCGACGCCGGCGTCGAGCGGATCCGCGGCGAGATCGTCGAGCTCGCGACGAAGGGCCGCATCTCGGGCGACGAGTCGAACCGGCTCTCCGCGCTCGTGACCGGCACGACCGACCTCTCCGACTTCGCCGACTGCGACTGGGTGATCGAGGCCGTCTTCGAGGAGCTCGGCGTGAAGCAGGACGTCTTCGAGCGGGTGGAGGCGGTGGTCGCGGAGGGCGCCGTGCTCGCCACGAACACCTCGTCGCTCAGCGTGGAGGCGATCGGGGCCCGCCTCCGCCACCCCGAGCGGCTGGTCGGCTTCCACTTCTTCAACCCGGTGGCCGTGATGCCCCTGGTCGAGGTGGTGCGCACGCCCGCCACCGACGAGGCCACCCTCAGCACCGCCATGATGACGGCGGCCGCCCTCCGGAAGAACGCGGTCATCACGGCCGACACCCCCGGGTTCGTGGTGAACCGGATCCTGGCGAAGCTGCTCGGTGAGGCCATGCACGCGGTGGAGACGGGCACCCCGTTCGAGGTCGTCGACCGCGCGACGGCCCCGTTCGGCCTCCCGATGACCCCGTTCGAGCTCCTGGAGCTCGTCGGCCTCACGGTCGGCGCCCACGTGCTCGACACGCACCACGCGGCCTTCCCCGACCGCTTCTTCGCCAGCGACGGCCTGCACCGCCTCGCCGAGCACGGAACGATCTTCGAGCGGGACTCCAAGGGCCGCCGCAAGGGCTTCGACAAGAAGGCGGTCGCCCTCGCCGCCGGGCCCGGCACCGCGATGACGGACGAGGAGCTGCGTCGCCGGATCGAGGACGGCCTCGCCGACGAGGTGGGCCGGATGCTCGACGACGGCGTGGTGTCGGCGGCGGAGGACATCGACCTCTGCCTCATCCTGGGCGCCGGGTACCCGTTCCAGATGGGCGGGGTGACGCCGTACCTCGACCGTGTGGGGGCGACCCGCCGCGTGCGTGGCACGACATTCCACGACCCGATGATCGTCGGGCCGGAGTACGTCGACGCCTGACGCCACGGGGCACGGCGATCGGAGGGCCCGCCACGACGACGGTCGTGGCGGGCCCTCCGACGCTGTCGGCGCGGCCCGCCGAGGCCGGACGGGCGCCAAGGAGAGCCGAGCCGGCGCGGACGCCGGTGTCGGTCAGTCGTGCTGGGCGTCCACCCGACGCTCGTCGGCGTCGTCGAGCGGGCGGGCCACGGGGATCTTGCTCCCGAGGACCTGCGCCACGACGTCCCGCGCGATGTGCTGGGGGGTGAGGCCCGCCTCCTCGAGGATCTGGGCCCGTGAGCCGTGCTCGAGGAACTCGTCGGGCAGGCCCAGCTCGGTCACGGCCGTGTCGACGCCCGCCTGTCGGAGGTCTTGTCGGACCCGGGTGCCGATGCCCCCCACCCGGACGCCGTCCTCGATCGTGACGACGAGGCGGTGGTCGGCGGCGAGGTCGACGATCGACCGGGCCACGGGCACGACCCAGCGCGGGTCGACCACGGTGGCGCCGATGCCCTGTGCGGCGAGGCGCTCGGCCACCTCGAGCCCCACGGAGGCCATCGGCCCCACGCAGACGAGCAGCACGTCGCGGCGCTCGTCGCTCGAGAGGACGTCGACGCCGTCGTCGAGCCGGCGCTCGGCCTCGTGCTCGGTGCCGACCGTGCCCTTCGAGAAGCGCACGACCGTCGGGGCGTCGGTGACGGCGACGGCCTCGCGGAGCTCCTCCCGGAGGCGCGTGGCGTCGCGGGGCGCGGCGAGCCGGATGTGCGGGACGATCTGGAGCAGCGCCAAGTCCCAGATGCCGTGGTGGCTCGGGCCGTCCGGCCCGGTGACGCCCGCCCGGTCGAGCACGAAGGTCACGCCCGCCCGGTGCAGGCCGACGTCCATCAGGACCTGGTCGAAGGCGCGGTTGACGAAGGTGGCGTACAGGGCGACGACCGGGTGGAGCCCGGCGTAGGCCAGCCCCGCGGCGGAGGTGACCGCGTGCTGCTCGGCGATGCCGACGTCGAGCACCCGCTCGGGGAACCGCTCGGCCATCTTGTGCAGCCCGACCGGCCGCAGCATCGCGGCGGTGATGCCGACGACGGTCTCGTCCTCGGCGGCGACGGCGACCATCTCGTCCGCGAAGACGCTCGTGTACGAGGGCGCGGCGGTCGTCTCGAGCGGCTCGCCGGTCTCGGGGTCGATCTGGCCGACCGCGTGGAACTGGTCGGCCACGTCGGCGCGGGCGGGGTCGTAGCCGCGCCCCTTCTCCGTGATGGCGTGGACGATGACCGGCGCCCCGTAGTTCTTGGCCTGGTGGAGGGCCTCCTCCATCGCGACCTGGTCGTGGCCGTCGACGGGGCCGATGTACTTGATGTCGAGGTTCGAGTAGAGCGCCTCGTTGTTGGTGAAGCGGCTGAGGAAGCCGTGCAGCCCGCCCCGCACGCCGCGGTAGAACGCGCGACCCGGGTGGCCGAGCCGGTCGAACACGGCCTCGCTGCCCATGTGCATCTCGCGGTAGGTGCTCCGCGTGCGCACCGTGTTGAGGAAGCGCGCCATGCCGCCGATGGTGGGGGCGTACGACCGACCGTTGTCGTTCACGACGATGATCAGGCGGCGGTCGTTGTCGTCGCTGATGTTGTTCAGCGCCTCCCACGTCATGCCGCCGGTCAGCGCGCCGTCGCCGACGACGGCGACGACGTGGCGGTCGGACTGGCCGGTGAGGCCGAAGCCGCGCGAGATGCCGTCGGCCCACGAGAGGCTGCTGGAGGCGTGCGAGCTCTCGACGATGTCGTGCTCCGACTCGCTGCGCTGCGGGTAGCCCGCGAGTCCGCCCCGGAGGCGGAGACCGCTGAAGTCCTGTCGGCCCGTCACGAGCTTGTGCACGTACGACTGGTGGCCCGTGTCGAAGACGAACGCGTCGTGCGGCGAGCGGAACACGCGGTGCATGGCCAACGTCAGCTCGACGACCCCGAGGTTCGGCCCGAGGTGGCCGCCGGTCTTGCTGACCTCCGCCACGAGGAACGCCCGGATCTCCGTCGCGAGGTCGACCATCTGCTGGTCGGTCAACGCGAGGAGGTCACGCGGACCGCTGATCGTCTCGAGAATGCTCATGCCGGCTTCCTTTCCGCCTACCCGGAGGCAGCCGGGCTCAGTTTATGCGTCGACCCGGCGAGAACGCCGGAAGCCCCCACCGGGCGTCGGCGACGCGGGTGGGGGCTCCTCGTGCGGGCTAGACCAGGCTGCGCAGCACGTACTGCAGGATGCCGCCGTTGCGGTAGTAGTCGGCCTCACCGGGGGTGTCGATCCGAACGACGGCGTCGAACTCGATCGTCTGAGCGCCGGCGGCGGAGTGCTCGGTCGGCTCGGCGACGACACGGACCGTCTTCGGCGTCACGCCCTCGTTCAGCTGCTCGAGGCCGGAGATGCTGATCGACTCGGTGCCGTCGAGCCCGAGCGACTCCCAGCTCTCGCCCGTGGGGAACTGCAGCGGCACGACGCCCATGCCGATCAGGTTCGAGCGGTGGATCCGCTCGAAGCTCTCCGTGATGACCGCCGCGACGCCGAGCAGGCTCGTGCCCTTGGCCGCCCAGTCGCGGGACGAGCCGGAGCCGTACTCCTTGCCGCCCAGGATGACCAGGGGCGTGCCCTGCTCCTGGTAGCGCGCGCTCGCGTCGTAGATGAACGACTGCGGCGCGTCGGGCTGCGTGAAGTCGCGGGTGTAGCCGCCCTCGACCCCGTCGAGGAGCTGGTTGCGCAGGCGGATGTTCGCGAACGTGCCGCGGATCATGACCTCGTGGTTGCCGCGTCGCGACCCGTAGGAGTTGAAGTCCTTGCGGTCGACGCCGTGCTCGTCGAGGTACCGGCCCGCGGGGCTGTCGACCTTGATCGAGCCCGCCGGGCTGATGTGGTCGGTGGTGACCGAGTCGCCGAGCTTCGCGAGCACCCGTGCCCCGCTGATGTCGCTGACCGGCGTCGTCTCGAGGGTCATGCCCTCGAAGTACGGGGGCTTCCGCACGTACGTCGACTCGGAGTCCCACTCGAAGGTGGCGCCGGTGGGCGTCGGCAGCGACCTCCAGCGCTCGTCGCCGTCGAAGACGCCCGCGTACTCGTGGGTGAACATGCCCGTGTCGATCGACGAGTCGATGGTCGACTGGACCTCGGCCGCGTCGGGCCAGATGTCGCGGAGGTAGACGTCGTCGCCCTCCGGCGTCGTGCCCAGGGGGTCGGACTCGAAGTCGAAGTTCATCGAGCCGGCCAGCGCGTAGGCGATGACGAGCGGGGGGCTCGCCAGGTAGTTCATCTTGACGTCGGGGTTGATGCGGCCCTCGAAGTTCCGGTTGCCCGAGAGGACCGCCGTGACGGCGAGGTCGTTCTCCTGCACGGCCGACGAGATCTCGTCGAGGAGCGGGCCCGAGTTGCCGATGCAGGTCGTGCAGCCGTAGCCCACGGTGTAGAAGCCGAGGTCTTCGAGGTAGGTCGTGAGGCCGGCCTTCTCGTAGTAGTCGGTGACGACCTTCGAGCCGGGCGCGAGGGTGGTCTTGACCCACGGCTTGGCCTTGAGGCCCTTCTGGCTGGCGTTGCGGGCCAGCAGGCCCGCGGCGAGCATCACCGACGGGTTCGAGGTGTTGGTGCACGAGGTGATCGCCGCGATCGCGACGGCGCCGTGGTCGAGGGTGAAGGTGGAGCCGTCGCCCAGCTCGACCGACGTCGGCTTCGAGACCTTCGCCGGGGCGTGCGACGTGTGCGAGATGCTGTGCGGCTGCGCCTCGTCGTCGTCCTCGGCGGTGAAGCCGATGGGGTCGGAGGCCGGGAAGGTGCCCTCGACCGCGGCGTCGACGTGCGAGTGGTCGGTCGTCGCGTAGTTCTCGAGGTCGACCTCGAACTGGCTCTTGGCCGCGGTGAGCTCGATGCGGTCCTGCGGGCGCTTCGGCCCGGCGATCGAGGGCACGACGGTGGCCAGGTCGAGCTCGAGGTACTCGCTGAAGACCGGCTCGACCGACGGGTCGTGCCAGAGGCCCTGGAGCTTGGAGTACTTCTCGACGAGCTCGATCTGCTCGTCGGAGCGCCCGGTGAGGCGGAGGTAGTCGAGGGTCACGTCGTCGATCGGGAAGATCGCGGCGGTCGAGCCGAACTCGGGGCTCATGTTGCCGATCGTGGCGCGGTTCGCGAGGGGGACCTCGGCGACGCCCTCGCCGTAGAACTCGACGAACTTGCCGACGACGCCGTGGGCCCTGAGCTGCTGCGTGATCGTCAGGACGACGTCGGTGGCGGTGACCCCGGTGGGGATCGAGCCGCGGAGCTTGAAGCCGACGACCTTGGGGATGAGCATCGACACGGGCTGGCCGAGCATCGCGGCCTCCGCCTCGATGCCGCCGACGCCCCAGCCCAGCACGCCGAGGCCGTTGACCATGGTGGTGTGCGAGTCGGTGCCGACGAGGGTGTCGGGGTAGGCCTGCAGGACCGTGCCGCCGCCCTCGACCGCGACGTCGCGGCTGTACGTGACCCTGGCCAGGTACTCGATGTTGACCTGGTGGACGATGCCCGTGCCGGGCGGCACCACCTTGAAGTCCTGGAAGGCCGTCTGGCCCCAGCGGAGGAACTGGTACCGCTCGCCGTTGCGCTCGTACTCGATCTCGACGTTGCGCTCGAGTGCGTTCTCGCTTCCGAAGAGGTCGGCGATGACCGAGTGGTCGATGACCAGCTCGGCGGGGGCGAGCGGGTTGATCTTCGTCGGGTCGCCGCCGAGGGCCGACACCGCCTCGCGCATGGTTGCGAGGTCGACGATGCACGGCACGCCCGTGAAGTCCTGCATGACGACGCGCGCCGGGGTGAACTGGATCTCGGTGTCGGGGTCGGCCGTGGGCTGCCACTCCCCCAGCGCCGTGATCTGGTCGCGCGTGACGTTGGCGCCGTCCTCCGTGCGGAGGAGGTTCTCGAGGAGGACCTTGAGGCTGAACGGGAGCCTGGCCGAGCCGTCGACCGCGTCGATGCGGTAGACCTCGTACTCGGTCGCGCCGACCGTCAGGCTGTCCTTCGAGCTGAAGCTGTTGATTGCAGACACGTGCCGTCTCCCTTGCTGACTACGCCCTCATCATGGTCGCCCGACCCGGAGCCGCACCAGCGAGGCCAGCCTAAGTCGATCGACCGCGAGCGGCCGTGGCCGTCGATGTATCTCGATGTCGAGACAACGGTACCACCAGGAGTCGCGGAACAGCGGTCAGGAGCGCTGCGGATCGCCCTCGGCGGCCGCGTCGCCGACCTCGGCCTCGGCTCGGCCCCGGTAGACCGTCCGCACGAGCAGCCACGTGACCCAGAGCAGGCCCGCGTAGAGGGGCACGCCCATGATCAGCTTCAGGGTCGCGAGGGCGGTGATCTGGCCCGCGAAG
The DNA here is from genome assembly GCF_014841815.1 of Frigoribacterium sp. CFBP 8754. NCBI lineage: Bacteria > Bacillati > Actinomycetota > Actinomycetes > Micrococcales > Microbacteriaceae > Frigoribacterium > Frigoribacterium sp. CFBP 8754. The sequence continues at coordinate 999,050 of NZ_JACYUO010000001.1, read as the reverse complement.
AAGAGCGGGAGCTGGACCGCCAGCCGGGCGGCGAAGAGCCCCGCCCACAGGACGGTCGCGAGGGTGAGGACGCGACGCTTGGCGCGGTCGCCGCGCCAGGCGGAGCCCTCGTTGGTCAGGAGGCCGACGACGACGCCGATCAGCGGCCAGCGGACCACGACGCTCGCGAGGAGGGCGAGCAGCGACACGGCGTTGATGACGAGCCCGGGGACGAAGTTTCCCTCGGCGCGACCGCTGAGCAGGGCGATCGCGGCGGAGATCGCGATGCCCAGGACGCCGGCCAGGGCCTGGGCCACGGGGCCCCGCTGCACGGCGCGGGCGACGACGAAGGCCAGGGCCACGACGACCGGGATCAGCACCGACGGGAGCACGTCGCGCGTCACGGCGTAGACGACGACGAAGCCCAGGCCGGGGACGATCGACTCGACGAGGCCGCGGACGCCGCCGATCGCCGAGAGGAGCGCCGACGCCGTGGGCACCTCGCCGGGCGCGACCTGCCCGATGCCGGCACGCTGCGCCGCCGAGCGGAGCTGGGCCGAGAGCGAGACGCGAGGGTCGTCGAGAGGCGACGCCTCGCCGTCGCCGACGGGCGTGCCGGTCGCGCGGAGGTCGTCGGCGTCGCCGAGGCCGGGCGTGCTCACGGGCTCGGTCGCGTCAGACGCGCGAGGGCGTCGTGCTGGGGGCGTCGGTCGGGCCGGCCTTCGGCATGGTCAGCGGGATGAGGTCACGCGGGGCCATCGGGGTGCTGCCGCGGACGACGACGACGCTCCGGAAGAGCTCCTCGATCTTCTCCGCGGCCTCCGGGTCGACCGCCGCCTCGCCGGCGATGACGCCGCGGAGGAACCAGCGGGGGCCGTCGACGCCGATGAAGCGGGCTCGGCGGGTCGTGCTGGCGTCGCCGCCCATCACGGGGATCTCGGCCCTGACCTCGGGGCCGAACGGGCCGTCGACCTCGGCCGTGGTGCCGCCCTGTCGCTGGATCTGCTCGGTGATCTGCTCGCGGATCTCGTTCCACAGGCCCGTGCTGCGGGGGGCGGCGAACGGCTGCACCTGGAGCGTGGACTTCGCGAAGTCGAGCCCGACGGCGACGACGCGCTTGCTGCCCTCCTCGACCTCGAGGCGAAGGTGCAGGCCGTCGCGCGGCAGGATCTTCACGCCGCCCAGGTCGACGTACGGGCGGACGGGGCTGGCCTCGGTCTCGTCGAGCGGGCCCGTGTCGGCACGGTCGGCAGGAGCGGACTTGGAGTCGTCGAAGACCTCCACCTCCGCGTCCTCCAGGGACTCGATGCTGACCTCGACGTCGTCGAGGTCAGCGGTCTCGGCCTCGACCTCGGTCGTGGCCAGCTGCTGCGCTTCGCGCTTCGACTTCCTCATGATGCGGTGCCTCCGGTGGTGTGTGCGTAGCCCGTGGAGCCGAAGCCCCCCTCGCCGCGGACGCTCTCGGGGAGGGCGTCGACGGGGAGGAACTCGGCCCGGACGACGGGCATGACGACGAGCTGGGCGATCTTGTCGCCGACGGCGACGTGGTGCTCGGCCTCGAGGTCGGTGTTCAACAACGCGACCTTGATCTCACCACGGTAGCCCGCGTCGACGGTGCCCGGGCTGTTGACGACGGTCACGCCGTGCTTGGCCGCGAGCCCGCTGCGGGGCATGACGAAGGCCGCGTGGCCCTCGGGCAGCGCGATCGAGACCCCCGTGCCGACCAGGGCACGACGGCCGGGCAGGAGCACGACGGACTCGCTCGCGAGGAGGTCTGCGCCGGCGTCGCCCGGGTGGGCGTACCGCGGCGTGTGGTCGACGGCGGCCGTGCCCGTGGACGGGTCGGCGGGCGACCTCCGGGCCGTGAGGGGGACGTCGAGGCTCTGGGTCACGTGTCGAGGGTAGTGCAGAAGTCTGGTCGAATGGACCCATGAACCCCTACCGCGAACGGCTGCTGCCGCCGCTCACCGTCTTCCTCGCCTCGGCGCTCCTGGTGCCCGCGACCCTGCTGGTCTTCCTGCCCATCGACCCCGTCGTGGGCGTCGTGGTGGCCGTGCTGTTCTACGCGGCCGCGGTCGTGGCGCTCGTGGTCAGCTCGCCGGTCGTCCGTGTGGACGACGAGGGGTTCCACGCCGGCCGGGCCCGGCTGCACCCCGACGAGATCGGCGAGGTGACGGGGTTCACGGGCTCCGCCGCCACCACGCAGAGAGGGCCCGGGCTCGACGCGCGAGCCTGGACCCTCTTCCGGGGCTGGGTGGGGCCGGTCGTGAAGATCACGCTGACCGACGAGTCCGACCCCGCTCCTTACTGGTTGGTGTCGACGCGACGACCTGACGAGGTCGTGCGCCGGGTGGAGGAGCTCAGGCGGCGCACTCCCGGCAGATAGCGCCCAGCTTGGTCTCGTGGTCGAGCTGCGAGCGGTGCTTCACGAGGAAGCACTCCACGCAGGTGAACTCGTCGACCTGGGGAGGGAGGACGACGACGTCGAGGTCGAGGTCGGAGAGGTCCTGCCCGGCCAGCTCGAACGAGCCGGGGTTGTCGGCGTCGTCGTCGATGACGCCGGTCGTCTTGTCAGGGGTGCGCTCCTTGAGGCCCTCGATCGACTCCGAGTCGTCGTCGTTCTTGCGAGGTGCGTCGTAGTCGGTGGCCATGCCCATCCAGTCTTCGTGTTGATCGTTGCCCGATTCGGCGGGCACAGTTTGCATCACTCGTTGTCGAATAGCAAACCCGCCGCGGGGGGCCTCTCGGCCGCCTCGGTGGAACCCGCGGCACGCCCGTCGCATTCCCGGCAGACGGCCTCTGACGTGCGATTCTTCTCCCGGGAACACGACGGCGAAAGGCGTGCCACATGCAGGATCTGAGGGTCAACGGAGTCGAGGACGGAGCGCTCCTCCTGACCACCGACGCCGGTGTCGAGTACCGCCTCCCCGTCACGCACTCGCTGCGCGCGCAGCTGCGCACGGCGAGCGGCGAGACGCCCGCCACGACGCGCAAGGCCCCGCCGCGTGAGATCCAGTCGCTCGTGCGCTCCGGGCTCTCGTCGGCCGAGGTCGCCGCGCTCACCGGCGCCGACGTCGAGTTCGTCCACCGCTTCGAGGGCCCCGTCCTCGCGGAGCGCGCCTTCGTCCTCGAGACGGCCCTCCGCGTGGCCGTCTCCGTCGCCACCGAGGTGGCTCCCTCCACGGGCTCCGGCACCTTCGGCGCGGTCATCGAGTCCCGCCTCGACGCCGCCGACGCGACCGACCGCGAGTGGACGAGCTACAAGGACGGCGAGCACGGCTGGGTCGTGCGGGTCTCCTACGTCACCCAGGAGGTCGCCCGCGACGCCGTCTGGCGCTTCGACCCCAAGCGCACCGCCCTGGCGCCCCACTCAGGCGACGCCCACGTGCTGTCCCGCCACTCCGCCGACCCGGGCCCCCTCGTCCCGCGCCTCCGCGCGGTGGGCCACTCCTCCGACGCCGAGTCGGACGCCGGCGGCCGCTTCGACACCGGCGCCTTCGAGATCGCCCCCGACCGCTCCGACGTCGTCGACGACACCGTCGTCGAGTCCCCGGCCGCCGAGCGCCCCCGCGTCGACCCGCGGTCCGCCGCCTCCCTGGCCGCCACGAACCGCGACTCCGCCCCGACCTCCCCGTCGTCGCAGGCCCAGACGGCCGACCTGCTCGAGGCCCTGCGCCGCCGTCGGGGCGAGCGCGAGGCCGCCCGCTTCACGGACGACGAGCGCTCGGCGCACCCGTCCACGGGGTCGATGCGGGTCATCGACGTCCCCCTGACCGACTTCGGCCTGCCCGAGGGCGCGCCTGCCGCCCCTCGGGACGACGAGACCGAGCAGGTCGACCCGCCGGCCCCCGCCCCGGCCGAGCCCCGGTCCATCGGCTCGGCCCGTCGAGGCCGCGGTCGCGACCCGATCCCGACCTCCGCTACGACCACCCCGCCGAAGAAGGGCAGGGGGCGCGCGTCGATGCCGAGCTGGGACGAGATCGTGTTCGGTGCCCGGACGGACGACGAGGGCCCCGCCTGACTCAGCGGGCGAAGGCCCCGAACCGGCGCAGGGGCACCTGCGTCTCCTCGCTCGACCAGGACCCGTGCTGGCCGATCATGCTGCCCGCGGCACCGCCGGTGGAGCGGCCGTCGTAGTAGACGACCCCCTTGCGGGCGGCGACGAGCAGGTCGCCGATGCGAGGCAGCACCGCCTCGTCGACCGGGCCGAACCAGCCGGCCTCCACCGCCTCCTCGCGGGTGACGACCCAGGAACGGTGCGACTCCGCCTCGCGCCAGGCCGCGACGGTCGCGGCCCGCAGGGCGTCGCTCGCGTCGGGCTCGAAGTGCAGCTGGAGGCAGCGCGGCTCCCCCGCCACGTGGCGCACCCCGTCGACGAGCGCGGCCTGGCCGCCGAAGACGACGCGGCCCTTCTCGGCCACATCGAGCACACCGTGGTCGGCCGTGACGAGCAGCCCCTCGTCGGCGCCGAGCGCCTCGTCCAGGCGCCGCACCTCTCCGTCGAGCTCCTCCAGGGCCGCCGTCCACTCGTCCGACTCCCACCCGGCCCGGTGGGCGATCATGTCGAGCTCGGGCACGTAGAGGTACACGAGGGAGGCGCCGGGCGCGGCCACGAGGGAGCGCGCGGTGGCGAAGCGCTCGGCCACGGTCTCGGCGGTGACGTAGTCGGCGCCGGAGAGGATCGCCTCGGTGAGCCCGGAGGTGGCGTAGCGACGAGGCCCGACCGCGAAGCTGCGGACCCCGACCGCGGAGCCGCGCTCGAAGACGGTCGACCGGCGCTGCCAGGTGCTCGGGCGCATCCGGTCGTCCCAGCCGGAGAGCTGCTTGACGACCCGGTCGTTCTCCGGGTCGAGGACGGACCAGCCGACGAGCCCGTGCTCGCCGGGGAGCGCACCCGTCGTGAGCGTCGCGAGGGCGGCGGCCGTCGTGGTCGGGAAGCCCGACCAGATGCTGCCCTTCCGGCCCGTGAGGGTGCGCGCGTGGCCCGCGCGGGCCCCCAGGGAGGCCGAGCCGAGGCCGTCGACGAGGAGGACGACCGCCGAGCGGGCGGGGGGAAGGGGGAGGGCGCCGACCTGGCCCGTGAGGGCGGCGACGGACGACTCCAGGACGTCGGCCAGGCTCACGGCTCCGGTCGGGCGCGCCGGTACGATGGTCGTCATCGGCACCAGTCTGGCACAGCGCCGTCTGGCCGGTCCCGCCGCCCCGCAGCCGGGTGCCGGCCCCGCCGAGGCGCCCCGCGCCTCCTTCCCCCGAGAAGTGCATGACCACGACGACGAACGACATGAGCAGCGCCAGCGACGGTGAGCGGATCGAGGACATCGACGTCTCCCTCGAGATGCAGGGGTCGTTCCTCGAGTACGCGTACTCCGTGATCTACTCGCGGGCCCTGCCCGACGCCCGCGACGGCCTCAAGCCGGTCCAGCGTCGCATCCTCTACCAGATGTCGGAGATGGGGCTCCGCCCCGACCGCGGGCACGTCAAGAGCGCCCGCGTCGTCGGCGAGGTGATGGGCAAGCTGCACCCCCACGGCGACACGGCGATCTACGACGCCATGGTGCGCCAGGCCCAGTCGTTCACCATGCGCGTGCCGCTGATCGACGGCCACGGCAACTTCGGCTCCCTCGACGACGGCCCCGCCGCCCCGCGCTACACCGAAGCCCGGCTGGCGGAGGCCTCCCTGGCCATGACCCGGGGCCTCGACGAGGACGTCGTCGACTTCGTCCCGAACTACGACAACCAGCTCATGCAGCCCGAGGTGCTGCCCGCGGCCTTCCCCAACCTGCTCGTCAACGGCGCGAGCGGCATCGCCGTCGGCATGGCGACCAACATGGCGCCCCACAACCTCGTCGAGGTCGTCGGTGCCGCCCGGCACCTCATCGACCACCCCGGGGCGAGCCTCGACGACCTGATGGCCTTCGTGCCGGGCCCCGACCTCCCCACCGGCGGCACGATCTCCGGGCTCGCCGGGGTGCGCGACGCGTACGCGACCGGGCGGGGCTCGTTCAAGACGCGGGCCAAGGTCCAGGTCGAGAGCATCACCGCCCGCAAGTCCGGTCTCGTCGTCACGGAGCTCCCCTACCTCGTCGGCCCGGAGAAGGTCATCGAGAAGATCAAGGACGGCGTCCAGGCGAAGAAGCTGACGGGCATCACCGACGTCACCGACCTCACCGACCGCACGCACGGGCTCCGGCTCGTCGTCGGCATCAAGACCGGGTTCAGCCCGGAGGCGGTGCTCGAGCAGCTCTACCGCTACACGCCCCTGGAGGACGGCTTCAGCATCAACGCCGTCGCCCTGGTCGAGGGCCAGCCCAGGACGCTGGGCCTCAAGGAGATGCTGCAGGTCTACGTGGGCCACCGCCTCGAGGTCGTCACGCGCCGCAGCCGCCACCGTCTGGGCAAGAAGGAGGACCGCCTCCACCTGGTCGAGGGGCTCCTCGTCGCCATCCTCGACATCGACGAGGTGATCCAGGTCATCCGCTCGAGCGATGACTCGGCCGCCGCACGGGCCCGGCTCCGGGAGGTCTTCGACCTCAGCGAGATCCAGGCCGAGTACATCCTCGACCTGCGCCTCGGCCGGCTCACGAAGTTCAGCCGCATCGAGCTCGAGTCGGAGCGCGACGAGCTCGTCGCCGCCATCGAGGAGCTCCGCGCCCTCCTGGCCGACCCGGCCCGGCTGCGCGCGCTGGTGTCGTCCGAGCTCGCGGAGATCGCGGAGCAGTTCGGCACCCCGCGACGCACCCTGCTCACCGAGGCCGCCCCGAGCGTCGCGACGGCCGGGCGTGGACGCAAGGCTCCGGTGCTGGAGATCGCGGACACGCCCACGCGGGTGTTCCTCTCGACGACCGGGCGCCTCCTCAGGGTCGACCACCCCGAGCCGGGCTCCGCGGCCCCGACTCCCCCGGCCCGACGCACGAGTCACGACGCGGTGCTCTCGTCGATCGACACCTCCACGCGGAGCGAGGTCGGCGCCGTGACGTCGACCGGTCGCCTCATCCGGTTCACGCCGGTGGACCTGCCCTCCGTCCCGCCCACCTCGGTCCAGCTCGGGGCCGGCGTTCCGGTGCGCGAGTACCTCGGGCTGCCGGACGCCACCGAGAAGGTGCTGGCGCTCGTCTCCCTCACCGCCGACCGCCCGGTCGCCCTCGGCACGGCACGCGGCGTCGTCAAGCGGGTCGCCCCCGGCCAGTGGCCGGCCAAGCCCGAGTTCCCGGTCGTCACGCTCAAGCCGGGCGACTCGGTGGTCGGCGTGGCGCAGGGCACCGACGACGACGAGTTCGTCTTCGTCACGTCGGCCGCCCAGCTGCTCCGGTTCCCCGCAGCGTCCGTCCGGCCCCAGGGACCGGCCGGCGGCGGCGTGGCCGGGGTCAGCCTGCCCGACAGCGCCCGCGTCCTCTTCTTCGGGGCCGTGCCGGAGGGGCAGGAGGCGGTGGTCGCGACGGTGTCGACCAGTGCGGCCTCGATCGACGGCGTCGACCCCGGCCGCGCGAAGCTCAGCGCCTTCGACGAGTTCCCGGCCAAGGGCCGCTCGACCGGCGGCGTCCGCGCCCACGCCCTCCTCAAGGGGGAAGGCGGCCTCTCGCTCGCCTGGGTGGGGCCGGGACCCGCCCGGGCGGTCGCGGCGGACGGCGCCGTGCGCTCGCTGCCCGAGGAGCTCGTGCGGCGCGACGCCTCGGGGGCACCGCTCCCGGCCGTCGTCGCGTCGGTGGGGGCCTCGGTCGCGCACGTCACCGACTCGGCCACGGGGGCCGAGGCCGGGGCCGAGCCGGTCGACTGACCGACGACGGGCAGCCACCGGCCCGGCCAGGCCGGCGGGGCTCCCCCGCGGCGAGCGGTCGGGCCGACCCCGGCGGCGGCGTCAGACGTCGATGCGGTCGCGGCTGAGGCCGGCCCCGTCGATGATGAACTCCTTGCGGGGGGCCACGTCGTTGCCCATCAGCAGCTCGAAGACCCGCGCCGCGTTCTCCGCGTCGTCGACCCTGACCCGGCGCAGCATGCGCCCCTTGCGGTCCATCGTGGTGGTCGCCAGCTGCTCGGCGTCCATCTCGCCGAGGCCCTTGTAGCGCTGGATCGGGTCCTGGTAGCGCTTGCCGCTCCGGCGGAGACCCGCCAGCACCCCCTTCAGCTCCTGCTCGGAGTACGTGTAGATGGTCTGGTTCGGCTTGCTGCCGGCGTTGATGGCCACGACCCGGTGTAGGGGAGGCACGGCCGCGAAGACGCGCCCCTGCTCGATCATCGGGCGCATGTACCGGAAGAAGAGCGTGAGCAGCAGCGTCCGGATGTGGGCCCCGTCGACGTCGGCGTCGCTCATGATGATGACCTTGCCGTAGCGCGCCGCGTCGAGGTCGAACGACCGCCCCGACCCCGCCCCGAGCACCTGGATGATCGACGCGCACTCGACGTTGGAGAGCATGTCGCTGACCGAGGCCTTCTGCACGTTGAGGATCTTGCCGCGGATGGGCAGCAGCGCCTGGAACTCGCTGTCGCGGGCCAGCTTGGCCGTGCCGAGGGCCGAGTCGCCCTCGACGATGAAGAGCTCGCTGTTCGCGACGTCGTTGGACCGGCAGTCGACCAGCTTGGCGGGCAGCGAGCTGTTCTCGAGCGCGTTCTTGCGCCGCTGTGTCTCCTTGTGGGCCCGAGCGGCGATGCGGGACTTCATCTCGGCGACGACCTTGTCGAGCACGAGCGCGGTCTGCGCCTTGTCCTCCCGGCGCGACGAGCCGAAGAGCTCGCCGAACTGGTCGGCCACGACGCCGGCGACGATCGCCCGCACGGCGGGGGTGCCGAGGATCTCCTTCGTCTGGCCCTCGAACTGCGGCTCGGGGAGGCGCACCGTGAGCACCGCGGTCAGCCCCGCCAACACGTCGTCCTTCTCGACCTTGTCGGTGCCGACCTTGAGCCGACGGGCGTTCGCCTCGACCTGCTGCCGGAGGAACTTCAGCAGTCCCGCCTCGAAGCCGGCCTGGTGCGAGCCGCCCTTGGGCGTCGCGATGATGTTGACGTAGCTGCGGAAGACCGTCTCGTAGCCGCTGCCCCAGCGCAGCGCGATGTCGACCTCGCACTCGCGCTCGAGCTCGGTGGCGACCATGGCACCGCCCTCGGTCAGCACGGGGACGGTCTCGGTGTAGCTCCCCCGGCCCGTCATGCGCCAGGTGTCGGTCACGGCCGTGTCGGGAGCCAGGAACTCGACGAACTCGCTGATGCCGCCGTCGAAGCGGAAGGTGCTCTCGGAGGGGAAGCCGCCGTCGGTCAGCGAGCCGGGCCGCTCGTCACGGATGCGCAGCGACAGGCCGGGGATGAGGAAGGCCGTCTGGCGGGCCCGCCCGAACAGCTCGTCGGGCTGGAAGCTCGCGCCGCGGGTGAAGATCTGGCGGTCGGCCCAGTAGCGGATGCGCGTGCCCGTCACGCCCTTCTTCACCTTCCCGACCCGGCGCAGCACGCTGCCGGAGACGAACGGCGTGAAGGGCGCGTCGGGCGTCGGCTCGCCGGAGTCGTCGAACGTGCCGGGTTCCCCGCGGCGGAACGACATCGCCCAGGTGACGCCGTCGCGGTCGACCTCGACGTCGAGCCGCTCCGAGAGGGCGTTCACGACGGAGGCGCCGACGCCGTGCAGGCCGCCCGAGGAGGCGTACGAGCCACCGCCGAACTTGCCGCCGGCGTGCAGCTTGGTGAAGACCACCTCGACCCCCGTGAGGCCGGTCTTGGGCTCGATGTCGACGGGGATGCCGCGCGCGGTGTCGCGGACGGTGACGCTGTCGTCGGCGTGCAGGACGACGTCGATGGCGTCGCCGTGGCCGCCGAGCGCCTCGTCGACGGAGTTGTCGATGATCTCCCACAGGCAGTGCATCAGCCCGCGGGAGTCGGTCGACCCGATGTACATGCCGGGTCGCTTGCGCACCGCCTCGAGCCCCTCGAGGACGGAAAGGTGTCGAGCCGAGTAATCAGACGTGGCCAACGGGGATCTCCTGACGCTGAGCCGACCGCGTCGACCGGGGGATCCGGAGGCGGTGGGCTCGGACCATCTTAACGAGAGCCCCCGACACGGCCGGGTCGACACCCGCGAGGCCCCCGTCCGGGGCCGTTCCGCTACGCGCGGAGCGAAATCCCGCGCAATGTGCTCCGTGCTCGCCGCGCGCGTGTTTTGATGAGTGTCACCCACCCACAGCACCACCGTCAGGAGGAGCACCCCATGACTCAGATGGCCACCGACACCACCGCCGTCGACGAGCTCGGCTCCCGGTACCAGCTCAGCGCCGCAGACCGCTGCGACAGCTGCGGAGCCCAGGCCTACGTCCGCGCGACCATGGCCAGCGGCGAACTGCTCTTCTGCGCCCACCACGGCGCGAAGTTCAAGGACAAGCTGCAGCCCGACGCCGTCGAGTGGCTCGACGAGAGCGCCAAGCTCACGGCGAGCTGACCACCCACGACTCCCGGCCGGGCACGCCCCGGCCCGTGACGACGAAGGGCCCGTGCCACCCGGCACGGGCCCTTCGTCGTGCGGTCGCCCGCGCTCGGGTCACATCGCCTTGAACGAGCGCTCCAGGTTGTCGCGGATGACGCGCTGCGAGGCCGCGGCGTACTCGTCGAGCTTCGCGTGCGCGGCCGACGGGTGGTACGAGATGCTCCGGCGCGTGAGCGCTGCCCGCAGCAGGCGGTCGCTCAGGGCCGGGTTGAGCGGGAGCAGGGGGCCCTTGAGCTGCGTGCCGAAGGAGGCGCCCCGCCGGATGCCCTCGGAGCGACCGTCGCCGTTGCCGCCGCCGTGGACGACGGTGGCGAACGCCTCCGCGTCGGCGTCGAGCTCGACGTGCGCCGCGTGGTCCTCGAAGCCGAAGAGCGTCAGCGTGTCGCCGAGGTGCTCGGTCGTGACCTGGAAGTAGTTCGTGCGGCGCGGCGCGCCCCGGCGGACGGTGCCGGGGAGGAAGCCGATGCCGGCCACCGTCTCGCCCTCCGTCGTCTGCACGCCGTGGCTGAGGAGCTCCATGCCGCCGCCCACCCCGACGACGGGGACGCCGGACGCGGCGAAGCCCTCCAGCGCGTCGCGGAGGCGCTGTGCGTCCTCGCTGACGGCGCGGACGCCCGAGAGCGGGCCGTGGCCGACGAGCACGACGTCGGCGACCGTGGGTACCGCGTCGCCGACCCGGTACTCGAGGACCTCGCTCTCGATGCCGGCCCGGCGGGCGCGCTCGACGAGGGCCGTCACGTTGCCCCGGTCGCCGCTGACGCCGAGCTGCTCGGGGTAGAGGTGGACGAGGCGGAGGGTGTCGCTGCTCACGCGGTCTTCTCCAGGTCGGGGTGGCCGAGGATGCGACGGGCCAGCATCATCTGCTCGTAGTTCGTCACGAAGTGCTTCGTGTGGTCGCTCGGCGAGGGCAGCCGGCGCATGAGCCGGATGGCCTTCGAGATGTCCTCCTCGATGACGTGCACGGGGATGCCGTCGTGCTCGAGACGGAGCGCGAGCTGCCAGGCCTTGGCACCGGCCAGCACGTCGACGTGGTCGAGATGCGAGAAGTCGATGTCGTAGATCCACGAGATGTCGGGGGTGCCCTCGTCGATCGCCAGCATGACCTGCTCGACGTCCTGCGGCAGGGCGTCGAGGTTCAGCTGGAGGCTCGCGGCGTTCTTGAACATGATGAACTCTGCTTCGTCGGCGCCGAGCGACATGCGCTCGCCCCGCCCGTAAGCAGGCTTCATCGACTCGAACGCCCGGCTGACGGCGGCCGGGTCGACGGGTCGGCCGAGGACGACCGAGGCGGTCTGCAGCGCCGCCGCGGCGTCGACGGCGTAGTGCAGGCCACGGGCGGGCAGCCTGACCTCGACCGTGGTGCCGCCGACCGAGATGGTGGCTCGGTCGCCGGAGAGCGAGAGGACCTCGCTGTCGGCCGACCGCCCGCCGTCGGCCTCGCGGCTGAAGTCGTGGGCGTTCTGCAGGCCGTTGGGCGACGCCTCGACGACGTCGGGGGCCGCGCCGAAGCGGGTGACGATCTGCCCCGGGCGTGCCTCGTAGGGCGCGAGGTGCTGGTCGTCGCGGTTCGTGACCACGGCGGTCGTCGCCAGCGCGGCCGTGTCGGTCATCATCGTGCCGACGCGCTCCGTCTCGAAGAAGCGGTAGAGCTGGTCGACCTGGACGTTGAGCATCAGCACCGTCGAGGGGTGCAGCGACCGGGTCAGCTCGACCGCGAAGGCCTCGTCGACCTCGATCACGCCGATGTCGTGCTTGACACGGCCGGTCACCGTCACCTCGCGGAGGAAGGCCGACGCGATGCCCTGGGGCAGGTTGGCCCCGGTCGGGTTGGTGAAGACCGACAGGCCGTGGGCCCGCAGCGTCTCCGTCAGCATCATCGTCGTCGTCGACTTGCCGTTGGAGCCGAGCACGAAGACGACGCCCTGCTCGAACTGCGACGCGACGTGGCTGAGGAAGTCCGGCGCCAGCGTCAGGACGGTGCGGCCCGGGTAGGCCGAGCCGCCGCCGCGGAGCCGGGCCGCGGCACGGACCAGGCGCCCGGCCAGGACGGGGATGACGTACTTCACGGGTCTACTCGAGGTAGTCGCGGAGCGACTGCGACCGGGACGGGTGGCGGAGCTTGGCCATCGTCTTCGACTCGATCTGGCGGATGCGCTCGCGCGTCACGCCGAAGGTGTCACCGATCTGGTCGAGCGTCTTCGGCATCCCGTCGCCGAGGCCGAAGCGCATGCGGATGACGCCCGCCTCGCGCTCGGAGAGGCTGTCGAGCAGCGACTCCAGCTGCTTCTGCAGCATGGTGAAGCCGACCGCGTCGGCCGGGACGACCGCCTCGGTGTCCTCGATGAGGTCGCCGAACTCGCTGTCGCCGTCCTCGCCGAGGGGCGTGTGCAGCGAGATGGGCTCGCGGCCGTACTTCTGGACCTCGACGACCTTCTCGGGCGTCATGTCCAGCTCACGGGAGAGCTCCTCGGGCGTGGGCTCGCGACCGAGGTCCTGCAGCATCTGCCGCTGCACGCGGGCCAGCTTGTTGATGACCTCGACCATGTGGACGGGGATGCGGATGGTGCGGGCCTGGTCGGCCATGGCGCGGGTGATGGCCTGGCGGATCCACCACGTCGCGTAGGTGCTGAACTTGAAGCCCTTCGTGTAGTCGAACTTCTCGACGGCACGGATCAGGCCCAGGTTGCCCTCCTGGATGAGGTCGAGGAACTGCATGCCGCGACCGGTGTAGCGCTTGGCGAGGCTCACGACGAGGCGGAGGTTCGCGCCGAGCAGGTGGCTCTTGGCCCGCTGCCCGTCGCGGGCGACCCAGCGGAGCTCGCGCTCGAGCTCCTTGCTGAGGCCCGTGCTGTGCGAGAGCTTGTCCTCCGCGAAGAGGCCGGCCTCGATCCGCATCGCCAGCTCGACCTCCTCGGCGGCGTTGAGGAGGGCGACCTTGCCGATCTGCTTCAGGTAGTCCTTGACGGGGTCGGCCGTCGCACCGGTGATGGTGGTCGAGTAGACCGGCATCTCGTCGTCGTCGTCCTGCGAGATGACGAGGGCACCGGTGGGCAGCACCTCGGGAGCCTTCGCGGGGGCGTCGCCCTCGGTCTCGTCGGCGGCGTCGGCCTCGGTGTCGGCGGGAACCTCGACGGGCTCGACCTCGGCCTCGTCGTCGGGGGCGTCCTCGCCGGCCGCCGCCTTCGTCGACTTCGCGGGAGCCTTCTTGGCCGGGGCCTTCTTCGCGGGGGCCTTGCGGGCCGGGGCCTTCTTGGCGGGGGCCGCGGCGGCGGTCTCGGCCGCCTCCGTGGCCGGGGACACGAGCTCGGTCCCCTCGTCGGACACGGCCGGGGCGGCCGTGGTCGCCTTGCTGCGAGTAGCCATGCGAACACCTTTCGATCGTCGGTTGCGTCGGGGAGGCTGCGGCGCGGCGTCTCGACGTGTCGACCGGCGCCCTGACGTCGGTCGGCCTTGCTTCTGGGCGGTCGGCCCGCGGGGCGGGCCGACCGGATCGGCCCGGGTGGCGGGCCGATGTCGCTGTGGTCTCGCACGCCACGGGGCGCGCGGGAGATGGTGCAGGATTTCGGGCAGTACGAGGACCCATGTCAAGTCCTCGCGGTGACGCGCCTCACGGCGGACGGTGTGCGAGGACACGAACGGGTCCTTCGACCATTATTGCACGGCCCGGGCGAGCCGTTCGACACGCGGGCGCCCCCGCGGTGCGCCCTCGGCGGACGCCCGTGCGTCAGGCGCCACCTCGCCGCCGGCGCCGCGCCTCGCGCCAGCGGCGGTCGAGCGCGACCCAGAGCGGAGCGACCTGGATCCCCTCCTCGAGGTGCAGGCGACGACGCGTGCCGCGGCGGGCGAGGAGCAGGCCGACCACCCCGCCGCCCACGACCACGTACTGCACCAGGAAGGCCACCCGGAAGGAGTCGAACGCGAAGAGGTCGCTCGGCTGCCCGGACGCCACCCGTGCGGCGTCCACCTGGTCGAGGACGACGCCGATGAGGAACATCATGACGAAGCTCGCGAGGAAGCCCCCGACGTTGACCACCCCGTTCGCGACGCCCAGGCTGCGCAGGGGGTTGAACGTGCGGGCGAAGTCGAAGCCGATGATCGAGCCGGGCCCTCCCACGCCGAGGGCCACGACCAGGACGACCGCCAGCCACTGCGGGGGCACCCCGGGCCAGGCCAGCAGCACCGTCCAGACGACGCCGAGCACGGTCACGATGCCCAGCACCAGCGCCGAGCGGCGCAGCGGGAAGCGCGCCATCAGGACGCCGAGCACCGGCCCGGCCACGACGCCCGACACGACGAGCACGGTGAGGAGGCCCGAGGCCTGTCCGCTCGTGAAGCCCAGCCCGCCCACGAGGAAGGGCACGCCCCAGAGGAGGGAGAAGACGGTGCCCGACGACTGCGTCACGAAGTGCGACCAGAAGCCGAGGCGGGTGCCCGGCCGCTTCACGCTCTCGCCGAGCTGCCGGCCCGCCTCGCGCCAGGTGAGCACGGCGCGGTCGCGGTCGCGGCCCTCCGGGGACTCGCTGACGACGGCGACGACGAGGACGACCGCGAGCACGGAGAGCGCCGCGGCGCTGAGGAAGGCGGGCGACCAGCCCGCGGAGTGCAGCACGAGCGACAGGGGCAGGGCCGAGAGCACCTGCCCGGCCTGGCCGATGTTGCCCGTCCACTGTGAGACCTGCGGCAGGATCGGCCCGCGGAACCAGGCCGGCAGGAGCCGCATCACCGAGATGAACGTCATCGCGTCGCCGGCCCCCACCAGGACGCGACCGACCACGGCCACGCCGATCACGGGCGGGGACAGGGCGACCACGCCCTGCCCCACTGCCAGGAGGACGCCGCCCGTCACGATCAGGGCCTTGGGCCCGACGCGGTCGAGCATGACGCCGACCGGGATCTGCAGCCCGGCGTAGACCGCGAGCTGCACGACGGCGAGCGTGGAGAGGGTGGCGGCCGAGATGCCGAAGAGCTGCTGCGCCTCGACGCCCGAGACGCCGAGGGAGGACCGCTGGAGCACGGCGACCACGTACGCGAGGACGGCGGTGCCCCAGACCAGCCAGGCACGCGCGGAGTTCACCCGACGAACCTACCCGACCCGCTCCTCCCCCGGCACGGAGCGGGCGTCAGCCCTCGTCGTCGGGGCGGCGCGTCGCGAGGAACTTCTCGAGCTCGGCCGCCAGGGCGTCGGCCGACGGGACCTGGCCGTCCTGGTCGGTGAGGGGCGACGGCAGGGGGTTGCCCTCCATGTACGTGTCGTGGCGCTCCTCCAGGGTCGTCACGAGCCGCGACAGCTCCTGGTTGCCGTGCACCTGCTCGTCGACCTTCACGAGGAAGTCGCGCCCCTCGGTGCGGAGGCGGTCGGTCGGGAAGATCAGTCCGGTGGCCGCGCTGATGCTCGAGAGCGCGGTCACGGCCGCGTCGGGGAACTCGGTGTCGGCCAGGTAGTGCGGCACCAGGAGGACGAAGCCCGCCGTCGGGTGGCCGTCGTCGTGCAGCCGCTTCTCGATCAGGTGGAGGGCGTTGGCGGGCGCCTGCGTCACGGGCTTCCAGACGGAGAGGGTCTCGATGAGGTCGGCCCGGTTGCCGCTGACCGTGACCCCGAGCGGGCGGGTGTGCGGCACGGGCATGGGGATCGAGTGCACCCACGTCGTCGTCGACACGCGGTACCGCTCGACCAGGCCCACCACCGCCGCCGTGAAGCGCTGCCACTGGAAGTCGGGCTCGAACCCGGAGAGGAAGAGGAACGGCTGCCCCACGTCGTCCTGCACGAGGTGCAGCGACAGCGGGGAGGTCGTGATCTCGGCGACGTGGTCCTGGTCGAAGGTGAACACCGGACGGCGGGCCCGGTAGTCGAGGAGCTCGTCGGGGTCGAAGGTCGCGACGAGGGTGTGGTCGAGGGTGTCGAGCACGTACTGCCCGAGCTGGCTGACGGCGGAGCCCGCGTCGGCGAAGCCGGTGAGCCCCGCGACGAGCGGCAGGCCCTCGGGCACGTCGTGGGAGTCGGGGGCGAGGTCGTAGAGGCCGGCGGGGTCGTGCATGTGATCGAGCCTAGACACCCCGGGGTCGCCTCCCCGGCCGCCGGCGCGTGCCGAGAGCGAACAGCGCCGTCGGTAGCATCGACGTCATGACCGAGCTCAGCCTGTCCGCCGTCCGCACCTCCCCCGCCGAGACCACCGCTGACGTCCTCGTCGTGGGCGTCCTCAAGGGAGCCGACGGCCCCACCGTGACCGTGGAGCTCGAGGGCCTGCCGACCGACCTCGCAGTCCTCGGCGTGACCGGTGCCCGTGACCAGCTCGTCCGCCTGCCCGCCGTGGGCGTGGCCGCGTCGGTCGTCGCCCTCGTGGGCCTCGGCGACGTCGTCGACGCGGAGTCCCTGCGCTACGCCGCCGGCTCGGCGGTCCGTCAGCTCACCGGCGTCGACCGCGTCGCCCTCGCCCTCCCCGTGGCCGACGACGACGAGGCCGCGGCCGTCCTCGAGGGCGCGGCCATCGCCTCCTGGGAGTTCGACTCCTTCCGCTCGGCCTCGGCCGGCGAGTCGCGGCGGCACGCGCGCGAGCTGGTGCTGGTCGCCGACCGTGACCTCGAGGAGTCGCTGGTGACGCGCGCCGCGGTGGTCGCGGAGGCCGTCCACACCGTCCGTGACCTCGCCATGACCCCGCCGCAGCAGATGTTCCCGCAGGCGCTGGCCGACGTGGCCGTCGCCCGGGCCGAGGGCCTGCCCCTGACCGTCACCGTCCTCGCGGAGGACGAGCTGCGCGCCGGCGGCTACGGCGGCATCCTCGGGGTCGGGCAGGGGTCGTCGCGCGGGCCTCGCCTGGTCAAGGTCGAGTACGCGCCCGAGGGCGCCGCCAAGCACCTCGCCCTCGTGGGCAAGGGCATCACCTACGACACCGGCGGGCTCTCGCTCAAGCCGGCCGGCAGCATGCTCGGGATGAAGGACGACATGACGGGCGCGGCCACGGTGCTCGCCGTCACCGTCGCGGCCGCTCGCCTCGCCCTCCCCGTCCGGCTCACGGCGTGGCTCTGCATCGCCGAGAACATGGTCAGCGGCACGTCGATCCGCCCGGACGACGTCCTGACGATCCGCGGCGGCACCACCGTCGAGGTGACCAACACCGACGCGGAGGGCCGCCTCGTCATGGCCGACGGCCTGGTCGCCGCGAGCGAGGAGATGCCCGACGCGGTCGTCGACGTCGCCACGCTCACGGGCGCCCAGGTCGTGGCCCTGGGCACGCGCACGGTCGGGGTGATGGGCAACGACGCGCTGGCCGACGAGGTCGTCGGCCTCGCGGGCCGTGTCGGCGAGACGTTCTGGCGGATGCCGCTGCCCGGCGAGCTGCGCGCCCGTCTCGACTCCGACGTCGCGGACCTCGTCAACGCGACCCCGGGCAACACCGCCGCCGGCATGCTCCTCGCCGGCGTGTTCCTCCAGGAGTTCGTCGGGCGCCGCGAGGACGGCAGCGTCCTCCCGTGGGTCCACCTCGACATCGCGGGGCCGTCGAACAACAAGGGCGGCGGCTACGGCTTCACGGCCAAGGGCTCGACCGGCGTCTCCGTCCGCACCCTGCTGGAGCTGGCAGCCGTCTTTTCGGTCGCGTAGTAGGGTCGGGGAGGCGGGAGAAACCCGCCGAGATCGGTCCCCCGGGCGACACCAGCCCCGCGCCCTGCAGAGCACCTGCCGGGCGCAGCTCCTGACGGAGCAGACGCTGGCGGGTGCGACGACGCCGTCACCACGACGCCGCAGCACCTCAGCCCCGCGGGGTACCTCCGAACGCACGAGGGAGTTGCTGGGTGTCGGAACAGAATTTTGACCTGGTGGTGCTCGGCGGCGGCAGCGGCGGCTACGCCGCCGCGCTGCGGGCGACCGAGCTGGGGCTGAGCGTCGCGCTCGTCGAGAAGGACAAGGTCGGCGGCACCTGCCTCCACCGGGGCTGCATCCCGACCAAGGCCCTGCTGCACTCCGCCGAGGTGGCCGACGTCTCGCGCGAGTCGGAGAAGTACGGCGTGCACACCGACTTCCACGGCATCGACATCGCCGCCGTGACCTCCTACCGGGAGGGCGTCGTGGCCAGCAAGTACAAGGGCCTCCAGGGCCTGCTCAAGGCCCGCAAGATCACGACCGTCGAGGGCGAGGGGCGCCTCACCTCGCCCACCACCGTCCAGGTCGGCGACGTGACCCTCACGGGCAAGAACGTCGTGCTGGCGACCGGCTCGTACTCGCGCAGCCTGCCCGGCCTCGAGATCGGCGGCCGCGTCATCACCAGCGAGCAGGCGCTCGCCCTCGACCACGTGCCGTCGCGCGTCGCCATCCTGGGCGGCGGGGTCATCGGCGTCGAGTTCGCCAGCGTCTGGAAGTCGTTCGGCGCCGAGGTCGACATCATCGAGGCGCTGCCGCACCTCGTGCCGAACGAGGAGGAGTCGATCTCGAAGCAGTTCGAGCGCGCCTTCCGGAAGCGCGGCATCGGCTTCTCGCTCGGGGTCCGCTTCCAGAGCGTCACCCAGAGCGACGACGGCGTCGTCGTCACCCTGGAGGACGGCAAGACCTTCGAGGCCGACATCCTGCTGGTCGCCGTGGGCCGCGGCCCCTCGACCGCGGGCCTCGGCTACGAGGAGGTGGGCCTCACCATGGACCGCGGCTTCGTCATCACGAACGAGCGCCTCGCGACGAGCGTCCCCGGCGTCTACGCCGTCGGCGACATCGTGCCCGGCCTCCAGCTCGCCCACCGCAGCTTCCAGCACGGGATCTTCGTGGCGGAGGAGATCGCGGGGCTCTCGCCCCAGGTCATCGACGACGTGAACATCCCCAAGGTCACCTACTCCGACCCCGAGGTCGCCTCCGTCGGCCTCTCCGAGGCCAAGGCCGTCGAGAAGCACGGCCGCGACGCCGTGGCCACCTACGACTACAACCTCGCGGGCAACGGCAAGAGCCACATCATCGGCACGAGCGGCTCGGTGAAGGTCGTCCGCGTCGTCGACGGCCCCGTCGTCGGCGTCCACATGATCGGCGCCCGCGTCGGCGAGCTCATCGGCGAGGCCCAGCTGACGGTCAACTGGGAGGCCTACCCGGAGGACGTCGCTCCCCTGGTCCACGCCCACCCCACCCAGAACGAGGCGCTCGGCGAGGCCATGCTGGCCCTGGCGGGCAAGCCCCTCCACGCGATGTAGCACCACCCACCACTGCACCGCACCGCACACACAGGCACATGATGTCGTCAAAGGAGTTCCACGCATGAGCGAATCCGTCAACCTCCCGGCACTCGGGGAGAGTGTCACCGAGGGCACGGTCACCCGATGGTTGAAGAACGTCGGCGACCGGGTCGAGGTCGACGAGCCCCTGCTCGAGGTCTCGACCGACAAGGTCGACACCGAGATCCCGTCGCCGGTCGCCGGCGTCGTCGAGGAGATCCTCGTCCAGGAGGACGAGACGGTCGAGGTCGGCACGGCGCTGGTGCGCATCGGTGACGGCAGCGGCTCCTCCGACGGCGGCTCCGCCCCCGAGTCGGCCCCTGCCGAGTCCGAGCAGGCGCCCGAGCCCGAGGCCGAGACCGAGGAGACCGTCGTCTCGTCGTCGAACGCTCCCGCTCCCGGCGAGGAAGCGCCCGCCGCTCCCCTCGCCCCGGCGGACGAGGTCGACCCGGCGCCCGCCGCGTCGGACGACGCGCCCGCCCAGCCGGGGGCGACCGACGCGTCGGCTCCCGTCCCCGCACCGTCCGCCCCGGTGGCCGCTCCCGCCGCCGTGCCGGCCGCGGTGCCCGCCGCCGCTCCGGCTCCGGCAGCGCCTGCGGCCAGCCCCGCGCCGGCCGCCGCTCCCGCCGCCGAGTCCGCCTCGAGCAGCTCCGCTCCGACGGGCTACGTCACCCCCCTCGTGCGCAAGCTCGCCAACGAGAAGGGCGTCGACATCAGCACGCTCAGCGGCAGCGGCGTCGGCGGACGCATCCGCAAGGAGGACGTGCTCGCCGCCGCCGAGGCCGCCTCGGCCGCGGCGTCGGCCCCGGCGTCGTCGGGCGACGCGGCTCCCGCCCCCGTCGAGGTCTCGCCGCTCCGCGGCACGACCGTCCCGATGACCCGCCTCCGCAAGGTCGTCGCCGAGCGCGCCGTCCAGTCGATGCAGGCGATGGCCCAGCTCACCAGCGTGGTCGAGGTCGACGTGACCGCCGTGGCCTCCTTCCGGGACGCCCACAAGGCCGAGTTCCTGGAGAAGACCGGCAACAAGCTGTCGTTCCTCCCGTTCTTCACCCTCGCGGCGGCGGAGGCCCTCAAGGCCCACCCGAAGCTCAACGCGACCGTCGACGGCGACTCGATCGTCTACCCGGACCACGAGAACGTCAGCATGGCCGTCGACACGGAGCGCGGCCTGCTCACGCCCGTCATCAAGAACGCCTCGGAGCTCGACCTGGCCGGCATCGCCGCCCAGATCGCCGACCTCGCCCAGCGGACGCGCGACAACAAGCTGAAGCCCGACGAGCTCGCCGGCGGCACCTTCACGGTCACGAACACGGGGTCGCGCGGCGCGCTGTTCGACACCCCGGTGGTGTTCCTGCCGCAGGTCGCCATCCTCGGCACCGGCATCGTGGTCAAGCGCCCCGTCGTCGTCAAGGCCGCCGGGGGCGAGGCCATCGCGGTCCGCTCCATGGTGTACCTCGCCCTGTCGTACGACCACCGCATCGTCGACGGCGCTGACGCCGCCCGCTTCCTCGTCGCGGTCAAGGACCGCCTCGAGGCGGGCGACTTCGCCTCCGTGCTCGGCATCTAGCCCGGTCGCCCGTCACCGGCGGGCGACCACCTCGCGGAGCCGCCAACCGGCCTCGGTCCTGACCACCAGGACCGAGGCCGGTTCGTCGTCGGCCCCGCGGGCGTCGAGGAGCACCGTCTCGCCCAGTCGCTGCACCTCGCCGTCGACCGCCGTCGGGACGAGTGCCCCTCCCGCCGCCCCGGGGTCGTCCAGCAGCTGCGCGTCTCGCGCCGCGACCGGTGAGCCCGGCTGGTCGACGGCCGCGAGGCACGAGGGCGTGACATCGGCGAGACAGCGTTCCCGAGCCTCAAGGAGCACCCGGGCCGCGGCGACGGCGTCCTCCCCCGTGGTCACGACGTCGTCGTCGCCCGGGGTCGGCCGGTCGCCACCCCGGGAGGTCGTCGGCGGCTGCCCGGGAGGAGACGTCGCACCGGCATCACCGCCATCACCGGCGTCCGCTGCCGGGGCGGGTGTCGGGGAGGGGCCGGCCGCGCCCCCGCCGTCCGTCGCGACGGCGGTGCCGCCGTCGACGGACCCTCCCGGTGCCGAGAGCAGGAGGGCGATCACGACCGACGCCGCCACGACGCCGCCCAGGAGCCAGAACCGGGGCCTCACCGCCGCGACGCGCGCCCGGACGGAGGTCTCGCGACGGGCGGCGAGCCAGTCGAGGGCCGCGTCGACCACGGCCGCCTCCGGCAGCGCGGCCGCCCACGCGGGGCGCGGCGGACCCGCCAGGGCGGACCAGTCGACCTCGTCGCCCCGGGTCGCGTCGTCCGTCTCCGCCACCGCCGCCGACGGCAGCGGCAGCGGGGCCGCGAGGTCGTGCACGGCCTCCACGACGGCGTCGAGGTCGTCCGCTGCCGTCAGGGCCGTGAGCAGGGGCGACGAGCCCTCCTCGAGGTGCCCCGCCACGAGCTCGACGAGACCCCGCGAGGCGGCGGCCGCCGACGCACGGGCCGTCGCGACGTCCGTCGTCGCACCCGCCGTGCGCAGGCGCCGCAGCAGCGGTGCGCCGCGGTCGTCGAGGACCACGTCGCCGAGGTCGGGGCGGCCGACGAGCAGACCCGTCGCGGCCGCGCGCTCCAGCACCGCGAGGAGAGGCACCGCCAGGGTGACCAGCTCCCCCGGCGCCAGGGGCCCCCGGCCCGCGAGCCACGACGGGAGGGGGACGAGGTCGCCGTCGGGCACGACCACCACCAGGCGCCCGTCGGGCTCGTGCAGGACGTCGACGGCGGGCAGCAGGTGGGCGTGGCGCACCGGGGCGGCCCGGGCGAGCTCCGCCTGCACGCGCGCTCCGTGCGGGCCGGCCTGCGCCGGCCGCAGGAGGACGACCGGCAGCCCGTCCGGTCCCGTCGCGCGGAGGGCCTCGAGGCCGTCGTGCTCGTCTCGGGCGTGGACGTCGTAGGGGCCGGTGCGGGAGCTGCTCACCCGGAGAGCGTGCCCGGTGCCGGGCCCGGCCCCGCGACTCCCCGGGATGCCCTGTGGACGGGTCCGCCCCGGGCGGAGGCCGGGAGGGCCGACCGGGCCGCCGTGCGCACGCCCGTCCCGTATCCTGGTCGACATGGCACGACGCTCCGAGAACCCGACCCCCAAGCCGCCCAAGGAACCGGGTCGGTTCAAGCAGATGTGGCAGGTCTTCCAGATGACCCGCCGCTACGACTCCCAGGCGCTGCCGCTGATGCTCGCGGCGCTGCTCGTGCCGGTGGTGCTCGGCGTCGTCGCGGCCCTGCTGCTCTCGGGCGGCAACGTGCTCGCGCTCGTGCTGTACATCATCGTCGGGCTCATGCTCGGCGTCCTCCTGCTGCTCATCGTCCTCGGGCGACGTGCCGAGAAGGCCGCGTACTCGCAGATCGAGGGCCAGCCGGGCGCCGTCGGCGCCGTCATGAAGAGCGGCCTCCGCCGCTCGTGGCGTGCGGCCGAGATGCCCGTCGCCGTGCAGGGCCGCACCCAGGCCGCCGTCTACCGGGCCGTGGGCAAGGGCGGCGTCGTCCTCATCGCCGAGGGCGCCGCGGCCCAGACCAAGAAGCTCGTCGACGAGGAGCGCCGCAAGGTCGCCCGCATCCTCCCGAACGTCGCCGTGACCGTGCTGCACGTCGGCCCCGACGCCGACGCCGTCCCGCTGCACAAGCTCGCCGGTCGCATGAACAAGGTCAAGTCGACCCTGAACCGCAACGAGGTGCTGGCGGTCAGCAACCGCCTCCAGTCGCTCGGCAAGAACGGCCTGCCCATCCCCAAGGGCGTCGACCCGTTCAAGGTCCGCTCCGGCCGACCGCGCTGACCGACTGCGCTGACCGACCGCCCCGCACGACGACGGCGCCGCTCCCCTCGGGGGCGGCGCCGTCATCGTGTCGAGCGGCACCCACCGGACCGGGCGGGCCCGCGCGGGCGGCGTCAGACGCGGACGAGCACCGTGCCGGCGATGCGGTCGTGGAGGCCGCGCTGGTCGAGGTCCCACACCACGGCGGGGACGACGAGGGCGACCAGGAGCGTGCGGACCAGCGGGCGCCAGAGACCGACCGCTCCCCCTCGCATCGGCACGAGGCGCATGCCCAGGGCGAGGTGGCCCGGCGTGCCCCCGAGGGTGACCAGGAAGAGCACCTGCACGACGACGAACACGGCGGTGATGGCGAGTCCCTCACCGTCGAAGAACGCGTACGCGACGACCGAGGCGAGGGCCCAGTCGATCACCAGGCCGCCGACCCGGCGCCCGAGGCGCGCGATCGACCGCGGCCCCTCGCGCGGCAGGCCGAGACGCTGGCCCGGCCACTCCTGGCGGCCGTCGGAGCCGCCCTGGCCGGAGGGCGCGGCGGGCTCGGACGGAGGTCGGCGGATGGAGTCGGGCATGGCGTCGAGCCTACCGACCGGCACATGCGTAACATGCCGGAAACACGAGGGACACCGCAGCGAAACCCCTCGCCCATACCGTCGTCAGTGGCTGCGTCCCGCTGGCCGATCCGTTCCACACCATTGGAGAGACATCTAGATGTTCACTGATTCTTCCGAGGTGCTGAAGTTCATCAAGGACACCGACGTCAAGTTCCTCGACATCCGGTTCACCGACCTCCCCGGCGTCCAGCAGCACTTCAACATCCCCGCCTCCACGGTCGACGAGGAGTTCTTCTCCGTCGGGCAGCTCTTCGACGGATCGTCCATCCGTGGCTTCGCCTCGATCCACGAGTCGGACATGCAGCTCATCCCCGACGTCACGACCGGCTACGTGGACCCCTTCCGGGCCGAGCGCACGCTCATCCTGGTCTTCGACATCTTCAACCCGCGGAACGGCGAGCTCTACAGCCGCGACCCCCGCCAGGTCGCGAAGAAGGCCGAGAAGTACCTCGCCTCGACCGGCATCGCCGACACGGCGTTCTTCGCGCCCGAGGCCGAGTTCTACATCTTCGACGACGTCCGCTACGAGGTCACGCAGAACGCGAGCTTCTACAGCGTCGACTCCGAGGAAGGCGCCTGGAACACCGGTCGCGTCGAGGAGGGCGGCAACCTCGCCAACAAGACGGCCTACAAGGGCGGCTACTTCCCCGTCAGCCCCGTCGACAAGACGGCCGACCTCCGCGACGACATCAGCCTCAAGCTGATCGACTCCGGGCTCGAGCTCGAGCGCGCGCACCACGAGGTCGGCACGGGCGGCCAGCAGGAGATCAACTACAAGTTCGACACGATGGTCCACGCGGCGGACGACATCCTGAAGTTCAAGTACATCGTCAAGAACACCGCCGAGCAGTGGGGCAAGGTCGCGACCTTCATGCCCAAGCCGCTCTTCGGCGACAACGGGTCGGGCATGCACACCCACCAGTCGCTCTGGAGCGACGGCAAGCCCCTCTTCTACGACGAGAACGGCTACGGCGGTCTCTCCGACGTCGCGCGCTGGTACATCGGCGGCCTGCTCAAGCACGCTCCGGCGGTGCTCGCCTTCACCAACCCGTCGATCAACTCGTACCACCGCCTGATCCCCGGCTTCGAGGCCCCCGTCAACCTGGTCTACTCGGCCGGCAACCGGTCCGCGGCGATCCGCATCCCGATCACGGGCACGAACCCGAAGGCCAAGCGCATCGAGTTCCGCGTCCCCGACGCGGCCTCGAACCCGTACCTCGCGTTCGCCGCCCAGCTGATGGCTGGCCTCGACGGCATCCAGAACCGGATCGAGCCGCACGAGCCCGTCGACAAGGACCTCTACGAGCTGCCCCCGGAGGAGGCCAAGAACATCCCCCAGGTGCCCGCCTCGCTCGACGCGGCCCTGCTCGCGCTCGAGGCCGACCACGAGTTCCTCACCAAGGGCAACGTGTTCACCGAGGACCTCATCGAGACCTGGATCGCGTACAAGCGCGACAAGGAGATCCTGCCCATGGCGCAGCGTCCCCACCCGTTCGAGNGCGCCTCCCGTCGTTCCCCAGCCCGTGTCGCCGCCCGGCGCACCGGCTGCGCGCACGCGGACGGGCCGCCCTCCCGGAGGAGGACGGCCCGTGATCGCCGAGCGGCGGCTGGCTCAGGCCGGGATCGCGACCGGCGACAGCGCCTGGCGACGCGCGGGGACGCGGCGGCTGCCGAGCGGCCGGACCTCCCAGCCGGCGCTCGCCCAGACCTCGGCGTCGAGCGCGTTGCGGGCGTCGATCACGACGGGGTTGGCGGCCAGCTGCGCGAGGGGCAGCGGCTCGGCCCCGACGAACTCGGGCCACTCGGTCAGCAGGAGGACGGCGTCGGCGTCGGTCACCGCCTCCTCGATGCTGTCCGCGAACGACAGCGTGGGGAAGCTGCGCTGGGCCGTCTGCGTCGCCTCGGGGTCGACGACGAGCACCTGCGCACCGCGCAGGTGCAGCGCCGCGGCGACGTTGAGGGCGGGCGAGTCGCGGACGTCGTCGGTGTGCGGCTTGAAGGCCGCGCCGAGGACGGCGATCCGGCGGTTGAGCACGGAGCCGCCGCAGGCGTCGATGGCCTGGTCGATGACGCGCTGGCGCTGGGCCATGTTGATCTCGTCGACCTGCTGCATCAGGCCCACCGCGCGGTGGGCGCCGAGCTCGTTGGCCCGGAACATCAGGGCGCGGATGTCCTTGGGCAGGCAGCCCCCGCCGAAGCCGAGGCCGGCGTTGAGGAACTTGCGGCCGATGCGGTCGTCGAAGCCCAGCGCGTCGGCGAGCGTCGACACGTCGGCGCCGGCGGCCTCGCAGAGCTCGGAGATCGCGTTGATGAACGAGATCTTCGTCGCGAGGAAGGCGTTGGCGCTGACCTTCACCAGCTCGGCCGTCGGCAGGTCGCACGAGATGACCGGCGTGCCGGTCGAGATGGGCTCGGCGTAGACGGCCCGCAGCACGGCCTCCGAGCGGCTGTCGGTGCCCCCGAAGACGATGCGGTCGGGGCGCAGGGTGTCCTCGACGGCGTGGCCCTCGCGGAGGAACTCGGGGTTCCAGACGACGTCGGCCGAGATGCCCGCGGGCAGCACGCCCGCGACGATCTCTCGGAGCCGCGCCGCCGTGCCCACGGGCACGGTCGACTTGCCGACGATGAGGCCGTCGTGGCTCAGCGAGCGGGCCACGGCCCGGGTCGCCTCCTCCACGTAGGTCAGGTTCGCCGCGTGGCTCCCGCGCCGCTGGGGCGTGCCCACGCAGATGAAGTGGACGTCGCTGAGGGCGACGGCCTCGGCGAGGTCGGTGGTGAACACCAGCCGGCCGGAGTCGACGTGCTTGACGATCAGCTCGGGCAGGCCGGGCTCGAAGAACGGGACGCGGCCCTGGGCCAGCGCCTCCACCTTCGAGGGGTCGGTGTCGACGCCGATCACGTCGAAGCCCATCTCCGCCATGGCGGCCGCGTGGGTGGCGCCGAGGTAGCCGGTGCCGATGACGCTGATGCGCGGCCGGGCGGAGTCGGCGGAGGTGACGGGGGCGTCGCTGTCGAAGGGGGTGAGGTCGTCGGTCATGATGCGCTCCTGAGGATGGTGGGGGCTGCAGGGAGGGAGGAGGGACGGGCGGGGCCGGTCACGGGAGGGTCCGGAGGTCGAAGCCCGTGTCGCGCCGGGCGATGCCCTCACGGAAGGCCGTGATCGAGTCCTGTCGGGAGACGATCCGCCAGTCGTTGGTCAGGTACGACCCGGACGCGACGGTGGTCGCCGTGAGGTTGAACCAGGCGAAGCCGACGATGTCGTCGTTCGCCGGGTCGGCCAGGGTGTCGAACAGCGAGTCGATCCAGCGCGGCTTCTGGGCGGCCTTCGTCGTGCCCAGCTCGGCCGCGCCGATCTCGGCGAGGACGATCGGCTTGTCGGTGATGGCCCGCAGGTAGCCGAGGGTCTTGCCGAAGGTGCCGTCGAAGTCGCCGGTCTGCGGCGTCTCGGCGTTGCTGCGGAGGTAGCCGGTCATGCCGACCCAGTCGACGTAGTCGTCGCCGGGGTACAGGCTCGCGGTGTACTCGAGCGTCCGGTTCTTGGTCGGCACGCCCTCCACGCGGGTGGGAGCCCAGACCCAGGCGACGAGGTCGTTCGCCCCCTCGCGCTCGAAGACGTCGTGCACGTGGCGCCACATCTCTCGGTACTGGCCGGGAGTGTTGTTGTTGACGCCCTCGTCCCACGGGTACCAGTTGCCGTTCATCTCGTGGTCGAGACGGATGGCGAGGGGCAGCCCGGTGGTCTTGATGTCCTGGGCGTACTTCGTCAGGTACGCGTCGAACTCGCCGTCGATGATCTTGCCGAGCTCGTAGTCGGGGTCGACGACCTGGTCGTTGGCCGCCTTCAGCGGGCGCGACTCCCAGGTGAGGAAGGGCAGGTCGCCCTTGGCCCACGCCCGGGTGACCGCGTTCGGGTCGAAGTCCTGGTCCCAGCCCTGGAAGTACCCCGCCATGTTCGGCTGCGCGCCGACCTTGCTGCTGACGTCGTCGAACTCGGACCAGCTGAAGGGCGACTGCGTCGTGTAGAGGCCGAAGTAGCGCGACTCGGGCTGGATGATGCTCGCCAGCGACGGCGCCGTGACGGGCTGGGGGGCCGCCGGGGTCCCGCTGCCGGTGCCGGAGCCCGAGCCGCTGCCGCTGCCGCTGCCGGAGCCCTTGCCCCCCGACCCCGTCGCGCCCTTGGCGCCCGAGAAGGCGGCGGCGCCGCCGGACCCGCCGGCTGCCGACCCTGCGGCCGTCGATCCGCCGTCGGCCGCGGCCTGCGCCTGGTCGAGGGCGCTCTGCGCCGAGGCGAGCTTCGCCTGCGCCGCGGTCAGCTGCCCCTCGGAGGTCCAGGCCTGCTGCTGCACGTCGGCCAGGGCGGTCTTGCTGTCGGCCAGCTGCGCCTTGGCGCTCACCAGCTGGTCGAGCAGGGCCGACCGGTCGGCCTTCAGCTCGGCGACGTCGGACGGCGAGGCGCCCACGGCGGTCTGCACCGCGCTGCGCACGGCGTTGTCGGACGGGGAGATCCAGATCAGCCACGAGATCATGGCGAGCAGGACGACGACGGCGGTGGCGCCGAGGCCCGTGCGGCGGGCGTTGCCGTGGGACTGCGCCCACCAGGCTCCCGACTGCACGTGCGCCGGGGCGACGAACTTCTGTGCGGACTCAGACAATGAAGAGCACCTCCAGGGCGAGGATGACGGCACCGATCAGGTACGGGAAGCCGGCTTTGGGGTTGAGGCGACGACGGGGAGGCGCGGCCACGCGGGCCGGGGAGGTCGCCTCCGCCAGCGCGGTCGCCGTGCTGGTCGTGACGGCGTCGCCGGGGCGGGCGTCCACGGCCGTCTCCGCGCGGTGGCTGCGCACCATGACCGCGCCGCGGTCACCGTCGCGCACCGTGGTGGAGTCGCCGGTCGGGCCGGCCGTCGAGGTGGACGGTCCGAAGTCGAACAGGGTGTCGACGCCGGGGTCGGCCTCGCCCCGGAACTCGCGCTCCAGCACGTCGAGGGAGTCGTCGGCCCCCACGGACTGGACCTGGGCCTGCACGGCGTCGTCCGCCGCGCCTCCCCCGTAGGCACCGGCACGGGTGCCCCAGCCGCTCGCGTGGCCCATGCGGAAGAAGCCGATGACGCGGATGGGCATCAGGAAGAACGTCGACACGATGATGAAGACGGGCAGGCGGAAGAAGTCCGAGGGCTTCTCGGCGAGGTGGCGCATCTGGCGGATCGCCATGCTCAGCACGGAGGAGAGCACCATCAACACGATGATGCTGATGAGCCCGGTCGAGACGCCGTACTCGGCGAGGATGCCGCGGTAGAGGTTGACGCCCTGGCCGGTGATGCCGCGGTAGACCCAGCCGCCGATGACGCCCATGAGCATGAACGGCAGGATGATGTCCATCGCGAAGAAGAAGGCGAGCATCGGAGCGTGGCCGAGCATCCACGGCATCATCCGGAAGGTGTTGTACTGGCTGCCGCGGGCCCAGCGGAGCTGCTGCTTGAAGAGCTTCTTCACCTGCAGGGGCGCGTCGGTGTAGACGAGGCTCGTGTGCTGGTAGACGGTGCGGTAGCCCTCCTTGAGCGTGAGGTTCGTCAGGGTGCGGTCGTCGCTCACCTCGAGGAAGACGCCCATGAACTTCTCGGTCATGAACTTGTCCATGACCCGCTCGAGGATGACGCGGCGGAAGGCGATGGTGCGGCCGGGGAGGCAGCCGATCTGGCCGAGCACGCTCTGGGCGGGCATCGAGTACAGGGCCCGCGAGTTCTCGAGCCAGTCCGCCCAGCGGGTGATCCAGCTGCGCTCGGGCTCGAGGATGCGCTGACGGGTGGTGACGCCGCCGACGTTGGCCTCGGAGAAGGGGCGGACGAGCTCGGAGAGCGTGCCCGGCGTCCACACCGTGTCGGAGTCGACGAGCACCGTGATGTCGCCGCGGCTCAGCTCGGTGCCGATCATGACGGCGTTGCGCTTGCCGGGGATCGGCGTGTGCACCCAGCGCACGAGGGGCGCGTACTCGTCGCAGACCGCGGCGAGGTCGGGGTTCGGGGCGCCGTTGATGACGACGATGATCTCGCCGGGCGCCTGCTCGACCATGCGGCCGATGACGTCGCGGAAGAGGTCGAGGGGCTCGTCGACCACGGGGACGACGACGCTGGTCGTGCCGGTGAACTCGCCCGTCGAGGGGCGGTACCGGCGGGAGAGGACCACCTTGACGATCCACAGGACCCAGATGAGGGCCGAGTACACCGCGAACAGGTAGACCTCGGGGTAGCCGCCCGCCATGGAACGGATCTGAAGGATGAAAGTCAACACGATGGCCGCCTCGGAAGATGGGGGAACAGGGGGTGGCGTCCGCGTCGTCGGGGAACCTGGGTGTCGGGTGAGGCAATCTTCAGTCACCCTGCGGGTGCTCACAAGCCGTCACCTCTTCGGGGGCGTGCTCTCACCCCGTGGGGTACGGCACTTGTCCTCCCTCTGGTGTCAGGCGAAATGCCGACACCGGTCAGCGACACGGCTGGTGCCCCCTGAACGACGGCCGTCGCCTCCCTCAGGGCTCGATGAGAGCCCGCCTCACGATCGGCGACAAGCCCCCTGGACAGGGTTTTCTACCGGATGGACTGACGCACCGAGAGCGAGCACCCGTGAACCTGAGAAGGACCTGTCAGACACAGGCCGTGCTCCTGTCGGCCACGAGCCCGAAACACGCCGGTCATCTCGGTCGGGGTACATCGGGTGATATCGGGGTACGCAGCGATCACCCGCGACGAATTCGTGCCTCACCCGCCGAGATCTGCATCCCGGGCGTGTCGTGCCTCAGCCCGTGGGGGTGGGAGCCTCGTCGAGGCCGTAGAAGCCCCGCTCGAAGACGGCCCGGGCTCGTCGGGTGGCGGCGAGGTAGTCCTCCTCGAGCCGAGTCGCCGACCCGGGCGGGTACTCCATCAGCCGCGCCACGCCCTCGAGCTGACGACGGTCGGTCGGCAGGACGTCGGACGTCCGCGACGTCCAGAGGACGCCGGCCGAGCGCGCGCGGGAGGCGATCACCCAGGCGTCGTGCAGCTTGCGGGCGTCCTCCGCCGAGACCAGCCCGGCCTCCTCCGCCGCCGCCAGGGCGTCGAGCGTCGAGGTCGTGCGGAGGGCGGGCACGGCGTGGGCGTGCTGCAGCTGGAGCAGCTGCACGAACCACTCGACGTCGCTCAGCGACCCCCGCCCGAGCTTGAGGTGCCGGGACGGCTCGGCGCCGCGGGGCAGCCTCTCGGCCTCGACGCGCGCCTTGATGCGCTTGACCTCCCGCACCTCCTGCTCGGAGAGCTCCGCGGGGTACCTCACCGTGTCGGCGACGGCCGTGAAGTCACGGCGCAGCGCCTCGTCGCCGGCCACGGCGCGGGCCCGCAGCAGCGACTGCGCCTCCCACGTGAGCGACCACCGGTCGTAGTAGGCCCGGTAGGAGGTCAACGACCGCACCACGGGCCCGCTGCTGCCCTCCGGGCGCAGGCCGGCGTCGAGGTCGAGGGGCACGAGGGAGTCGGCGGTCAGGCGGTTCAGCTCCGCCACGACGCGGACGGCCCGGCGGTGCGCGGTCTCGTCGCCGTCCGGGGCCCGGTAGACGTAGAGCACGTCCGCGTCCGAGCCGAAGCCGAGCTCCCGGCCTCCGTAGCGCCCCATGGCCACGACGGCGAACTCGATGTCGCCCGCGTCGCGCCGCGCGAGGGCGAGCGCGCCCGTGATGGCGGCCGTGGTCACGTCGGTGAGGCCGGCCGCCAGCTCGTCGATCGTCATCAGGCCGAGGATGCCGCCGATGGCGAGGCGGAGGACCTCGCGTCGGCGGGCGTTCCTCAGGACCGCGGCCCCCGCCTCCGGGGTGTCGTGGCGGGCCAGGGTCGCGTGCGTCTCGTCGAGCAGGCTGGGGAGGCTGCGCGGGCGCAGCTCGTCGTCGTTCTCGAACCAGACCGCGGCCTCGGGGGTGCGCTCGAGGAGGTCCGCCACGAAGCGCGACGTCGACAGGACGGTGGTGAGCCGGTGCGCCGCCCCGGACGAGTCGCGGAGCATGCGCAGGAACCAGTAGGACTCCCCCAGCCCGTCGCTGAGGCGACGGAAGGCGAGGAGGCCCAGGTCGGGGTCGGTCCCGTCGGCGAACCACTGCAGCATCGCCGGCAGGAGGTGGCGCTGGATGCTCGCGCGGCGGGAGACGCCGCCCGTGAGGGCCGCGATGTGCCCCAGCGCTCCCCGCGGGTCGGCGAAGCCGATGGCCGCGAGCCTCGCGGCGGCCTGGTCGGTGCTGAGCGCGAGCTCCTCCTCCGGCCGCGCCGCGACGGCGGAGAGCAGCGGGCGGTAGAAGAGGCGCTCGTGGAGGGTGCGCACCCGTCGCTTGACGCCCTGCCACGCCTCGACGAGTTCGCGCGCCGAGCCGGCCAGGCCGGTGCCGCGGGCGAGGGCGCGGAGGTCGTCGTCGTCGGTCGGCATGAGGTGCGTGCGGCGCAGGCGGGAGAGCTGGATGCGGTGCTCGAGCAGCCGGAGGACGCGGTAGTCGCGGTCGAACTCGGCCGCCTCGGCCCGCCCGACGTAGCCCCGGCGGGCGAGGGCCGACAGGGCCGCGAGGGTCGACCGCTCCCGGACGCCGTCGTCGGCCTGGCCGTGCACGAGCTGGAGCAGCTGGATCGTGAACTCGACGTCGCGGAGGCCCCCGGGGCCGAGCTTGAGCTGACGGTCGACCTCGTCGGCGGGGATGAGGTCGGTGACGCGCTCGCGCATCCGCTGCACCGACTCGACGAAGGCCTCGCGGGAGGCCGCCGACCAGACGAAGGGCGCGATGCGCTCGACGTAGCGCTCACCCAGCTCGCGGTCGCCCGCGATCGGCCGGGCCTTCAGCAGGGCCTGGAACTCCCACCCGCGTGCCCAGCGGTCGTAGTACGCCACGTGCGAGTCGAGCGTGCGGACGAGCGCACCGTCCTTGCCCTCGGGGCGGAGGTTCGCGTCGACCTCCCAGAGCTCGGGCTCGATCGACAGGTCGGAGACCGCGCGCACGGCGTGGACCGCGAGGCGGGTGGCGATCTCGACGGCCCGGCCCGGCTCGAGCCCGTCGGCGCCCTCGGCGACGTACACGACGTCGACGTCGCTGAGGTAGTTGAGCTCGCGGGCGCCCGTCTTGCCCATGCCGATGACGGTGAAGCGCGTACGGGCCACGTCGTCGGCGGGGAAGGGCACCTCGCGCCGGGCGACGTCGACGGCGGCCTCGAGGGCGGCGCCGGCGAGGTCGGCGAGGGCGGCGGCCACCTCGGGCAGGACGGCGACCGGGTCGGATGACTCGAGGTCCCAGGCCGAGAGCCGCAGGAGGTGGTGGCGGTACCGGCGACGGAGCGCGACCGCGGCGTCGTCGCCCACCAGCCCCGCGACGACGGCGAGGAGGTCGCCGACGTACTCCTCCGGTGAGGGAGGCACGGTGAGGGGCACGAGGAGGCCCGCGAGTTGGTCCGGTCGTCGCGTCAGGAACTCCGCGAGGCCCGACGACGCCCCGAGGACGCGCACCAGGCGGGGGCCAGCTCCGCCGTCGAGGAGCCGGGAGACGCCGTCGGCGTCGCGCTCGACGAGCCGCTCGAGATGCCGGAGCGCCGCGTCGGGGTCGGGAGCGCGGGCGAACGACGCGACCAGCGACTCCGCCCGGGGCTCCTCGGCGACCAGCCGCTCGATGCGGTCGCGGGCCTCCCGCAGCTCCGCGAAGCCCAGCCGGGCGAGCTCGGACAGTCCGGTGCTCGGGCGGGTCATGACGGTCGGGCGCGCGGGGTGCGGCGCGGGCTAGAGGATCTCGAGGTTCGAGCGCAGCTCGTAGGGGGTGACCTGCGCGCGGTAGGCCTTCCACTCCTGGCGCTTGTTGAGCAGCACGTAGTTGAAGACCTGCTCGCCCAGCGTCTCGGCGACGAGCTCGCTGTCCTCCATGATCGAGAGGGCGTGGTCGAGGCTTGCGGGGAGCTGCTTGTAGCCCAGCGCACGGCGCTCCGCGTCGCTCATGCCCCAGACGTTGTCCTCCGCCTCGGTCGGCAGCTCGTAGCCCTCCTCGATGCCCTTGAGGCCGGCGGCCAGCATGAGCGAGAAGGCGAGGTAGGGGTTCGCCGCCGAGTCGATCGCGCGGTACTCGACGCGGCTCGAGTTCCCCTTGTTCGGCTTGTAGAGCGGCACGCGCACGAGGGCACTGCGGTTGTTGTGGCCCCAGGTGACGAAGCTCGGGGCCTCGTCGCCGCCCCAGAGGCGCTTGTAGCTGTTGACGAACTGGTTCGTGACGGCCGTGATCTCGGGGGCGTGCTTGAGCAGGCCGGCGATGAACTGACGACCGATGCGGGAGAGCTGGTACTCCGCGCCCGCCTCGTAGAAGGCGTTCGAGTCGCCCTCGAAGAGCGACATGTGGGTGTGCATGCCCGACCCGGGGTGCTGGCTGAAGGGCTTCGGCATGAACGTCGCGTAGACGCCCTGCTCGATCGCGACCTCCTTGATGACCGTGCGGAAGGTCATGATGTTGTCCGCCGTGGTGAGCGCGTCGGCGTAGCGGAGGTCGATCTCGTTCTGGCCCGGCCCGGCCTCGTGGTGGCTGAACTCCACCGAGATGCCCAGGTCTTCGAGCATGCGCACCGAGCGACGACGGAAGTCGTGGGCGGTGCCTCCGGGCACGTTGTCGAAGTAGCCGGCGGAGTCGACCGGCTGGGGGCCCTCCGGGCCGTGCTGGGCACTCTTGAGGAGGTAGAACTCCACCTCGGGGTGCGTGTAGAAGGTGAAGCCCCGGTCACCGGCGCGGGCGAGCGTCCGCTTCAGGACGTTGCGCGGGTCGGCGACGGCCGGCTGCCCGTCGGGCGTCGTGATGTCGCAGAACATGCGGGCCGTCGGGTCGATCTCGCCCCGCCAGGGCAGGATCTGGAACGTCGTCGGGTCGGGCTGCGCGAGGACGTCGGCCTCGTAGGAGCGGGTGAGCCCCTCGATCGCCGAGCCGTCGAAGCCGATCCCCTCGGCGAACGCCCCCTCGACCTCGGCCGGCGCGATGGCCACCGACTTGAGGGTGCCGATCACGTCGGTGAACCAGAGGCGGATGAACTTGATGCCCCGCTCTTCGATGGTCCGAAGAACGAAGTCTGTCTGCTTGTCCATGCACGGCCTTTCTGCTCGACGACCAGGCTAGTGGACGGGACGCGCGCCGCGGGGGCGCGGGCCCGGTCAGTCGTCGGCGGCGTCCTCGGCGTCGAGGCGGGCGTTGCGCTCCGTGATCGTCTGGATCGCACGCTCCGCCTCCTCACGGGTGGCGTACGGGCCGGCGCGGTCGACGGCCGGCGAGACCTTGCCCTCCTCGACCTCGTGGGTGGTGATGTTGTACCAGTACTCGGGTGCCATGGCAGCAGGCTACCTCCAGGGGCCCAGCCCCGGGGCCGCCGGGGGCCCGCCGGGTGCGCCCCGCGGACGACGTCTCCCCCTAAGGTGGACGACATGCCTCGGGACTCCCACGGACACCTGACCCCGGGCCGGATCTCAGCGCAGCGTCCGGTCCCCGCGTCGATCCCTCGACCGGAGTACGTGGGCAAGGCCGGTCCTGCGCCCTACACGGGCGGCGACGTGTACGACGCCCCGACCGTCGAGCTCATCCGCGAGAGCGGCCGGATCGCCTCGCAGGCCATCGACGCCGTGGAAGCGGCCCTCCGCCCCGGCGTCACCACCGACGAGCTCGACCGGGTCGCCCACGAGTTCCTCGTCGCGCACGGCGCCTACCCCTCGACCCTGGGCTACCGCGGCTTCCCGAAGTCGATCTGCACCTCGCTCAACGAGGTGATCTGCCACGGCATCCCCGACGACACGACCCTCGTCGAGGGCGACCTGCTCAACGTCGACGTCACCGCGTTCAAGGACGGCGTCCACGGCGACCTCAACCGCACGATGATCGTCGGCGAGGCGCCCCAGGCCACGGTCGACCTCGTCGACCGGACGCGGGAGGCCCTGCGTCGGGGAATCAAGGCCGTCGCGCCGGGCCGGCAGGTGAACGTCATCGGCCGCGCGATCGAGTCCTACGCCGCGCGCTTCGGCTACGGCGTCGTCCGCGACTACACCGGCCACGGCGTGGGCCGTGCGTTCCACTCCGGCCTGGTCATCCCCCACTACGACGCCCCGCAGTACGACGACGTCATGACCCCCGGCATGGTCTTCACCATCGAGCCGATGCTGACGCTCGGCGGCGTCGAGGCCGACATCTGGCCCGACGACTGGACGGTCACGACCCGCGACCGGTCGCTCACGGCGCAGTTCGAGCACACCCTCGTCGTCACCGAGCGCGGCGCCGACGTGCTCACCCTCAGCTGACCCCAACTCCGACACACTCCCCTAGGAAGGTTCCACCCGTGGCACAGAAGGCAGTGGGCATCGACATCGGCGGCACCGGCATCAAGGGGGCGATCGTCGACGTCGAGTCGGGCGAGCTGCTCACCGACCGCCTCAAGAAGCCGACCCCGGCCGGCGGCGAGCCCGACGACATCGTGGCCGTCGTCAAGCAGATCGTCGAGGAGCTCGGCGTCGACGACCTCGACGTGCCCGTCGGCGTCTGCTTCCCCGCCGCGATCATGGACGGCAAGACGCTCTCGGCCGCGAACGTGTCGAAGAAGTGGATCGACTTCGAGGCCGAGCGCCTCTTCGAGACCACCCTCGGGCGCGACATCCACTTCGTCAACGACGCCGACGCGGCGGGCTACGCCGAGACGCGCTACGGCGCGGCGAAGGGAGTCCCGGGGCTGGTGGTCATGACGACGCTGGGCACCGGCATCGGCACCGCGCTCATCAACGACGGCGTCCTCATCGTCAACGCCGAGCTCGGCCACCTCGAGATCGGCGGCAAGGACTACGAGACGAAGGCCTCGTTCGCCGCCAAGGAACGCGACGAGCTGAGCTGGAAGCACTGGGCCAAGCGCCTGCAGAAGTACTACTCGCACCTCGAGGCCCTGCTCTACCCGCGGCTCATCATCGTCGGCGGCGGCGTCTCGAAGCACCACCAGGAGTTCCTCCCCCTGCTCGACCTCCGGGCCGAGATCGTGCCGGCCGTGCTGCGCAACAACGCGGGCATCCTCGGCGCGGCGGCCCTCGCGGCGTCGTCGCGGCCCACGACCACGGTCTGAGCCGACGACGGCCCGGGGCGGCGACCGCCCGGGCCGACCGTCGTCACGACGTGACGGAGGCCCGGGTGCGGGAGGCGTGCCTCCTGCACCCGGGCCTCCTGTCGGTCTGGGGCGGATGGGCCGGCTGATACGCCGGGTTCTGTCCCGGTGCCGAGGCACCATGGACGGCCATCTATCTCGGGACTACGTTGCCGCAGCCCTCCAGCGGTCTACCCGAGGACTCGGCGAGCCACCTCGACGTCCTCTGTCTGACCTTGCTCCGGGCGAGGTTTGCCTAGCCGGTCGGTCACCCGAACCGCTGGTGGTCTCTTACACCACCGTTTCACCCTCACCGCGGCCCCGTCTCACGACGTGACCGAGGCGGTCTGCTCTCTGTTGCACTGTCTCGCGGGTCGCCCCGGGTGGGTGTTGCCCACCGCCCTGCTCTGTGGAGCCCGGACGTTCCTCGGCGGTCGGGAGCGAGCCCCCGACCGACGCGACCGTCTTGCCGACCCATCCGCCCTGCCACTGTAGCGCGCGCCGGCGGGGCGCCGAGCCGGTGCCGGCCCCCGTGCCCCGGAGAGGCCTAGATCCCGGACTCGTTCGTGCGCACGAGGACGGCGTTGCTGTCGGGGCAGAGCACGACGTCGTACGCGCTGGCGGAGCGCACGGCGGCCAGGTCGCTGCCGGTCAGGGTGACCCCGCTGGCGCTCGAGACGCCGCCGCGCAGGAGGGAGGCACCGATGCCGTACCGGCGACGCTGCGTCTCGTAGAGGTCGAGCAGGTCGGCCGGCACCTTCTCGGCGAGCGTGGCGCGGTCGGCCTCGACCTGACGGCGCTCGATCTCGAGCTCGCCGAGCTTGGCGTCGCGCGTGCTCCGGGCGTCGGCCCGGCGGACCTCGAGCTGGTCGAGCTCCTCGTGGGTGACCGTGGCGACGGCGCCGAGGCTCTCGACGCGCTCCATCACCTCGAGCTGCATGTCCTCCAGGTCGGAGCCCCGCTTCGCGAGGGCGGCTAGCTCCGCCTCGAGCGCCTGGACGTCCTTGACGGACGAGGTGCTCGCGAGCCGCTGCCGGTCGCGGGCGACGCGGGCCTCGACGACCGCCACGTCGGACTCGACGCGGCGGAGCTCGGCCTGCGCGTCCTCCCAGGCGCCTTGCTCCGACGCCATGCGGCTGCGGAGGCGGTGGGCGTCGCCGTCGACCGTCGCGAGGACGGCGATCTCGGGGAGGTTCGCGGCACGGTGCGCGAGCTGCTGCAGGGTGGTGTCGAGCTTCTGGAGGTCGAGCAGCAGGGCCTGGTCGGCGGGGCTGGCTTGCAACGGCACGGGGACTTCTTTCATCAGGGGCGGAACGGGGCGGGCGCCGGGGCGCCCGGGCGGGTCGGCGGCGGCTACTGCACGACCGCGAAGTCCCAGGGGTCGGTGCGGAGGTCGCTCAGGGTGACCTCGACGTCGTCGAGCTCGCGTCGGAGCTGCTCCGCGGCGGTGTCGAGCCAGAGCCACTCGCTCGCCCAGTGCGACACGTCGACGAGGGCGGGCCCGTGGCCGAGGCGCATCAGGTCGCGGGCGTCGGAGGCGGGGTGGTGCCGGAGGTCGCTCGTGACGTAGACGTCGGCGGCCCGCACGGCGGGGTGGTCGAGCAGCGAGTCGCCGGCGCCCGCGCAGAGCGCCACGGTCTCGACGACGCGGTCGGCGTCTCCGGCCACCCGGACTCCGGAGGCCGTGGGCGGCAGCACGTCGCCGAGCTGGCGGGCGAGCGCGACGAGGCTGATCGGGCGCGGGAGGCGCCCGACGACGCCGAGCCCGGTGCCCGGGAGGGCGCCCGCCGTGATCGGCGACTGGTCGACGAGGCCGAGCTGGTGGGCCAGCACCCGCGAGGTGCCGGTGGGCACGACGTCGGCGTTGGTGTGCGCCGCGAGGAGGGCGCACCCGGCCCGCTGCAGCCGGGCCACGACGGCGCCCTTGGTCGTGTCGCCCGCCAGCGTCGTCACGCCGCGGAAGAGCAGGGGGTGGTGCGTCAGGAGGAGGTCGGCGCCCAGGGCGACGGCCTCGTCGACGGTGTCGAGCACCGCGTCGACCGCCAGGTGCACGTGCCGGACGGGCTGCTCGGGGTCGCCGAGCACGAGGCCCGGAGAATCCCACGACTCGGCGCCCGCGAGGGGCCAGAGGCGCTCGACGGCGGCGGAGACGGCTGCGAGGGAGGACACCCCGTCAGCCTAGTCGCGGGCCGCCGGGCGGACGAGGGCGACGGACGCGACCACGACCACCGCGACGAGGGCCGCGGCGACCAGGGCGACGAGCAGGCCGACGACCGGCTCGAGCGGGGCGCCGCCGAGCAGGTAGCCCTGCCACGAGAGGGCCTCCGACGAGGGGGCCAGCAGGCCGAGGCCGACGACGGCGGAGAGCACGACGGCGGCCACGACGGCGATCGGGCCCCGGGTCTCGAGCCGGGCGTCGCCCGGGCGGCGCTGTGAGGCGACGCGGAGCGCCGCGGTGGCCACGAGGCCCCCGACGACCGGCACCGCGAGGGTCGCCACGACGGCGGAGACCAGGAGGCCGGCGTCGAGGAGCGTGAGCACCAGGGCGGCGAGGACGACGAGGACGCCGACGGCCAGGCCGGCCAGGCCGAGGGGGCGTCGCGAGGGCGCGGCCACGGCGACGGGGGCGACCGGGGCGTCAGCGGCCGAGGTGCCGGCGACGACGTCGGAGGGCACGGGAGCCGGCTCGGCGCGGGCGACCTCGGCGGCGGCGGCGGTCGTGACCGGTGCCGGGGACCCGGCGGGCGCCTCCTCCACGACCTGCGGGCCCTCGGGGGCAGGAGCGACGTCGAGGACGGCGGGCTCGGCGGCCTCGGACGAGACCTCCGGGGCGACGGCGACCTCGTCGCCCGGAGCGAGCGTCAGGGGCAGGACGACGTCGATGACGCCGGTGAAGCGGAGGCGGGTGCGCTCGAGGGCCTCGGCGGCCTCGTCGGTGCCGATGCGGCCGACCTCGTCGGCCCAGCGGGCGAAGCGGGCGGCCTCCTGGCGGCGCGCCTCCATCTGGGCCTGGACGACGGCCATCAGGTCGACGGTCGCCGTGTCGTCGAGGCGTCGCTCGACCATGCGGACGAGGACGTCGTCGTCGAGCGAGATGCGCTCGGGCGGCTGCGGCAGCGAGGGGTCGACGGGCTCGGCGAAGACGGGGAGGGTGATGCTCGACGTGTCGAGGGAGTGACGCGCGACGCTCGCGGGGCGGGGCTCGGCGGCGTCGGTCGGCACGACGTCGGCGGGCACGTCGGCCCGGTGCGATGGGACGGAGACGGGACGCGGCTCGCGCACCGGGGCGATCGGCTCGACGACCGCCGCCGGGTCGAGGTCGGCGGGCGACGGCTCGGGGTCGGCGGGCGACTGCTCCAGGTCGGCGGGGGCCTCGGGCGTCAGGGTGGGTGTCACGGGGCGGAGCTCCTGGTCGGTCGCCTCGGGCGGGGCGGTGGCCTCCGCCTCGGGCGACGTGCGGGGCACCGGCTCGACGAAGGTCGAGCGGTGCCGCTGGGGCGCGTCGTCGGCCTCGGGCACCACGATGGTGTCGCCCTCGGCCGTCCGCACGCTGTCGGTCATGG
Source organism: Frigoribacterium sp. CFBP 8754 (assembly GCF_014841815.1). NCBI lineage: Bacteria > Bacillati > Actinomycetota > Actinomycetes > Micrococcales > Microbacteriaceae > Frigoribacterium > Frigoribacterium sp. CFBP 8754. Next base: position 958,310 of record NZ_JACYUO010000001.1, on the reverse strand, counting down.
CGGGACGGTACCTCGGGCGGCACGCCGGGCCGGGGAGGCTCGCCGGTGTGACCAGCAGGAACGACGGAGTCGCGGGGCCGTCGGCAGGCCCGTGCGGTGCCTGCCCCTCAGCCCCACCCGCCGAGCCACGCCGCGAGGGAGGGCTCGCCGACGAGGGGCTCGAGGCCGTCGGCCGCGCGGCGCTCCGTCCGGAAGAGGTCGCTGCGCTCCCAGCGCGCCCGCCGCAGCTCGGCCCGCCGGGACGTGACGCGGGCGACGACGACGGGCGCGGCTCCGCCGGCCTCGTCGCCTCTGCCGCCCTCCCGCCCACCGTCCTCAGGCTCCACGGCGCACAGCTCGACGGTGCCCAGCTCGCCGACGCCGACCTCGGCCACGGCCCGGACGAGGGCCACACCGTCCCGGACCCTCACCTCACCAGGCAGGTCGACCGTCACCCGGGCACCCGTCACGATCTCGGGCCGCGTGGCGACCGCCGCCGCGGAGACGACGCGCGGGTCGCCGCCGACGGCCGACGCGACCTCGCTCGGGACGACGACCCGCGCCTCCGGCAGCACCGCCAGGACGGAGTCCGCCGTGAGGAAGGCACGCCCCGGCGACAGGGCGCGGCCGAGGCGGACGACGACGTCGACCGGCCCGTCGACCCGCAGCGCCCGGGGGCGGGAGCCGGACACGGCCACCAGCCTGCTGAGCGTGATCGTCTCCGCGTTCTGACGCCGCTGCCGGGCCTCGTCGTCGCCGGAGCGACCGGCCCAGTCCGGGCCGTCGTGCCAGGCGACCGCGTCGCGGACGTGCGCGAGCACGGCCCCGCCCCGCCAGGCGCGGTGGACCCACTCCCAGTCCTCTCCCCCGTACTCGGTGAAGCCCTCGTCCCACCCGCCGACCTCCTCGACGAGCCACCGGCTGCAGGCCGTGACGGCCCCGATGACGTGGCGGTACGACCGGTCGTCGGCGTCGAGCAGGTCGCGGCTGGCACGGTGGGCGTCATCGAGCCACGCGGGCGACGGGAGCTCGGCGGCCGGCCCCGCGACCTCGACCGGTGCGTCGACCGGGACGCCGCCGAAGTCGGCGTGCCGGCGGCGCCCCACGGCCACCACCTCGGGCGCGAGGGCCGGCAGCCGGGTCACCGCGGCGACGTAGCCCGGCTCGGGCGCCGTGTCGGCGTCGAGGAAGACGAGCACGTCGCCGGTCGCGGTCCGCACGCCGAGGTTGCGCGCGGCGGCCAGCCGGAAGCCGTCGTCGCGCTGCCGCACGAGCACGACGCCGGGCGGCACGACGGGCGCCTCGGGCGACCCGTCGTCGACGACCACGACCTCGAGGCGGTCGGCGGGGTGCGTCTGCCGGGCGAGGGCCGCGAGCGTCCGGTCGAGCTCGGCCTGCTGACGGTAGTGGGGCACGACGACGCTCACGCGGGGCGGCTCCGCGGGGAGGTCGCCGTCGAGCAGGTCCCAGCGGTTGCCGGGCAGGCCCCGCCCCCACGGCGGCCGCGCCGTCACCAGGCCACCTCGTCGGCCCACCAGCGCACCGAGGCCGCCGCGACGTCGGCGAGGCCGGGCGCCGTCACCGCCGACGGCCCGAGCCAGGTCGAGGCGGGGTCGGCGAGGGCCGCCGCCAACGCCGTCACGAGGTCGTCGGGGTCGACGAGGGTCAGGGTGCCCGGCCGCAGCTCGGCCATCTCGCGGGAGTACCTCGTGTCGGGCACCAGGGGGCGCCGCCCGGTCGCGATCCAGGTCGCCATCGATCCGGAGGCCGAGACGTGGCGGTGGGCGGCGACGGGCACCGCGGCCCGGCGGCAGCGCTCGAGCAGCTCGTCGTCGTCGAGGTAGCCCGTGACCTCCAGCGACACTCCGCGGGAGGCGGCGCCGGCGACGAGCTCGGCGAGCTCGGCCTCGTGGCCCGTCGACGCGCGCCCCAGGGCCGCGACCCGCAGGGCCGACCCGGCGGCCCGCAGCTCGACGACGGCGTCGACGAGCTCGGCGTGGCCCTTGCCGGGGTAGAAGAAGCCGATGACGGCCGCCGTCCCGTCCGGCCGCGGGCGCTGCCCGGGCGCGGGCGCCGGCCCGACGGGGTCGACGGCCAGGGGCAGGACGGCCGCCCGGGCGCCCGCCCCGGCGAGGACGTGCTCGTCGAGCAGCAGCGCCTCGTGCCGGCTGTTGCAGACGACGCCCGCGGCCGCCTCGACCACGCGCCGGTAGCACTCGGCGCGCCGCGGGAGGTTGCGCTCGCCGTCGGAGGGCTGCGGGAGGTCGTGCAGGGTGACCGTGAGCGACGTCCGGCGCGCGAGGTCCTCCACGCGGTCGGCCGCCTCCTCGGGCGACCCGCCCCAGAGCCGGTCGGTGAAGTGGAGGTGGGACCGGGCCGGAGGCGCGCTGCCGGTGAGCGCATCGGGCCCGACCGCGAGGTCCCGCCCGACCAGGGCCGCCACGGCCTCGGCGACGCGGCGGGCGTACGTCGAGACCCCGTGCTGCGGGTCGTCGGTGACGACGAGGGCCGGCAGGCCGGCGGAGCCGGGCGCCGAGGGCGCCGGCACCGGGCCGCTCACGACAGCCCCAGCAGGCGCAGCGCGTCGGCGTGGCGGGCGAGCGCCGCCGTCACGACCTCGGGGTGGTCGGCGTACCAGCCGAGGTGCGCCTCCTCGACCTCGGCCGCCTCGACGCGGCGGCCGCCGACGACCCAGTGGTCGGTCGGCGCCTCGTCGAGGCCGAACGCCTCGACGACGACGGCCTCCCGGGGCGCGTGCACGCTGTCGAGCAGGGGGCGCCCCGGGTCGACCTCGTGCTCGGGCAGGGCGAGCCGACGACGGACCCGCTCGGCCAGCGAGCGCCAGACGGGGTTGCCGGGATGGTTGAGCGTGCGCATCTGGGCGAAGGAGGGGCGGTCGAAGAGGTCGGAGACGACGACGGCGTCGTGGGCCTCCTCGCGCCGGCGCAGCTCGCCCCGGGAGAGCTCGGCGACCGCCCGCACGGACTCGGGCCGGAGCGGGGGAAGCGGCGAGGGCGCGTCGACGGCGCCGCCCCGCGCCGCGGCCCGCACGACGAGCCGCAGGTCGTGGTACTCGACGACGGGCGGCACCAGCGACGCGTCGCTCGGCGGCCGGACGATGGCGTGGGCCGGGTAGAGGCCCGCGAACCGGATGACGGGCACCCGCACGACCCGGGCCCGCGCCGGCAGCGCCGCCGCGAGCTGCGCCGTCCCGAGGGGCAGGCCGTGGTAGTCGTCGCGGACGGGCTGCGAGACCAGCAGCTCCGCCCGGGCGAGCCAGCGCGCGAGGTGCGGGAGGTCCGTGGCGACCAGCTCGTGGACCGCGGGCGTCCTCACCGTCCGCAGGCCGCCTCCCTCGAGGGCGATGCGGAGCGACTCCGCCTGGCAGTTGCCGACGACGAGGGCGACGGCGCCGTCGCCCTCGGGCTCGCTGAGCCCGTAGAAGTCGCCGTAGTGGCGCGTGCGGCCGTCGACGACGGGGGTGGTGGTCACGATGGGGTCGCCTTCCTGCCGGCGACGGTCGTGGCGGGCAGCTCCAGCTTGCCGGGTCCGGGGCCCTCCCGCCCGGCGCGGATCAGAGGGGTACACGCACACAGGGCCTGAGAGCCTCCCGAGGACTAGCGTCCGTGGAGGCCGCTCCCATCGGCTCACCCCCTCCTCGACACCGACCGGCCCCCGGACGTCAGCAGGGTCCTGCGGACTCGTCCGCCCCGCCCCAGACGACACGCCGAGGAGGCACGATCATCGATCCCCTGAACGACCGGGTCGCTCCCCCGCAGCCGCTGCTCCGGGTCGCGTCCGTCCCCGCCGCCCACCCCTACGTGCGCGCGCTCGACGCGGCGGACCGTTCCGCCACGGTCGTCCGCCTCGCCGACCCGGCCCCGGCCGGCGCCGGCCCCGGCCAGTGGTGGCCCCCCGTGATGGTCGACGCCGGCTGGGTCCGGGCGCACGCCGACGAGTTCGACCTCCTGCACGTCCACTTCGGCACGGAGTCGTTCACCCTCGAGCACCTCGCGGGCGTCGTCGCCGCGCTGCGCGAGGTCGGCAAGCCGCTCGTCTACACCGTCCACGACCTCGAGAACCCCCAGCTCGTCGACCAGGGCGACCACGCCGCCCAGCTCGACCTCCTGGTGCCCGCCGCGGACGTCGTCCTGACCCTCACGCCCGGAGCCGCCGCCGAGGTGGCCCGGCGCTGGGGGCGCGAGGCCGTCGTCGTCGCGCACCCCGACCTGCTGCCCCTCGACGCCGAGGCGCCCTCCGGCCGGGCGTCCGACGCGCTGGTCGTCGGCGCGGCGCTCCGCGACCTGCGGCCGAACATCGACGCCGTCCGCGCCGTCGAGACGCTGCTGGCCGCGGCCGAGCTGCTGCGCCGCGACGGCACCGACGTCGTCGTCCGCGTCGACCTCAACGAGCGCGTGCGGGACGAGGAGGCGCGGGCCCGCGTGGCCGCGCTGGTCGCGTCGGACCCCCACGCCGTCCTCGACGTGCACCCCCGCCTCTCCGACGACGAGCTCGCCGCGTCGCTCGCCGACCTCGACGTGGCCGTGCTCCCCTACCGGCACGGCACCCACTCCGGCTGGGTCGAGCTCTGCTGGGACCTCGGCGTCCCCGTCGCCGGCCCCCGCGTCGGCTACGCGGCCGAGCAGCACCCGGACTCCTTCGCTGCGTTCGACGCCGGCGACCCTCCCGCGCTCGCCGAGGCCCTCCGCACCCTGACCGACGGCCGGGGAGGCCGTCCCGGCAGCGCCGCCCGGGCCGAGCTCGTCGCGCGCCGGCGCCTCGTGCGCCGGGTGCAGCGGCGCACGGTGGCCGCGACGCACGACGAGGCCTACGCCGCCGCGCTCCGCTCGGTGGCCGACCGCTCGGGCGCCTCCGCGCCGGAGCCGCGCGGCCGGGCGGACGCCGCCGAGCCGGGCGACGCCTCCGGCCGCGACGGGGAGCCCCTCCGCATCGCCGTCGTCGCACCGCTCCGGTACCCCATCCGCCAGCCGCACGCGGGCGGGCTCGAGTCGTCGGTCTGGAACCAGGTGCGGACGCTCCGTGCCCGCGGCCACCACGTCGTGCTCTGCGCCCCCGAGGGCAGCGACTTCCTGGAGGGCGGGCCGACCGAGTTCACCCTCCCGCCCGTGGTGTGGGACGACCCCTCCGAGGCCACCGACACGACGTACCCGGCCGGCTACCTCGAGCGGGCGCTGCCGGCCCTCGACCGGGCGCTGGCCTGGGTCGCCGACCACGCCGACCAGTTCGACGTCGTCGAGAACCACAGCCTGCACGGCCTGCCCCTCTCGTGGGCGGGCCGACTCGGCGTGCCCGTCGTGTCGACGCTGCACACGCCGACGCTGCCCGACCTGCTCGAGCACCACGCCCGCGGGCCCGAGCCGCGCAGCGCCTTCCTCGCCGTCAGCGACCACACGGCGCGGGAGTGGCGGGCGGCGGGCGTCGAGTCGCTCGTGCTGCCGAACGGCGTCGACACCGACCTGTGGCCGCTCGGGCCGGGCGGCGACGACCTCGTCTGGTCGGGGCGGCTCGTGCCCGAGAAGGGCGCCGACCTGGCGATCGCAGCCGCCCGGCGGACCGGTCGGCGCCTCGTGCTCGCCGGCCGCGTCGGGGACGCGGCCTGGTTCGAGGAGGCCGTCGAGCCGCACCTCGGCGACCGGGTCCGCTACGTCGGCGAGCTCGACCAGCGCAGCCTCGCCGACCTCGTCGGCCGCAGCGCCTGCGCGCTCGTCACGCCCGTGTGGGAGGAGCCGTTCGGCCTCGTCATCGCCGAGGCGCTCGCCGTCGGGACGCCGGTGGCGGCCTTCGACACCGGCGGCGTCTCGGAGGTCGTCGGCTCGTCGGCCGGAGCGGGCCTCGTCGCCATGGGCGACGCCGACGCGCTGGCCCACGTCGCGGAGGGGCTCGCCGCGCAGTCGCAGAGCACCCCCGGGTTCCGGGCGCGCATCCGCGAGGACGCCGTCGACCGGCTGTCGCTGCGGCACCGCGCGGGCGTGCTCGAGGGCCTCTACCGGTCGCTCGTCGAGACCCGCCGAGGCGTCTCGTCGACGTCGTCGCCCTCCCCGGTCGACACGGGCACGGTCGACACGCTCGACTCCCTCGACGTGACCGACGCCGGCGCCCGGGCCGACGCGTGAGCGACGCCCCGCCGCTCGTCGGCTGGTACGTCCACCACCACGGGGCCGGCCACGTCACGCGCTTCACGGCCGTGCGCCCGCACCTCGCCGCGCGGGTGGTCGTGTTCAGCAGCCTGCCCGCCCCCGCCGGCCTCCCCGCCGACACCGAGTGGGTGCTCCTGCCCCGCGACGACGGGCCCGTCGCGCCCCGCTCGGGCGACGGCGCCGACCTCGACCCCCGCGACGCCTCCCCGACGGTGCGGGGCCTGCTCCACTGGGCCCCGCTGCACCACCCCGGCCACTCCGGGCGGCTGGCCGCGATCGCCGGCTGGGTCGGCGAGCACCGGCCCGCGGCGTTCGTCGTCGACGTCTCGGTCGAGGTCGCGCTGCTCGTCCGCCTCCTCGGCGTCCCGCCCGTCGTCGTCACCCAGCCGGGCGACCGCTCCGACGAGCCCCACCTCCTCGCCTTCCGCGCCGCCGAGCGGGTCCTCGCGCCGTGGGCGCCGGGCCTCCACGCCTCCCCCGCCCTCGACGTCGCCGCCGACCGCGTCCGGACGGTGGGGGGCATCTCCCGCTTCGCCGGTCGACCCCGCGCGGTGCGCCCCACGGCCTCGGCGGGCCCGCGGGTGCTGGTGCTGCCGGGAGGGGGCGACGGAGGCGCGGGTCGCCTCGCCGACGACGTCGCGCGCGCCGCGGCGGTCACCCCCGGCGCCTCGTGGACCCTGCTGGGCGGCGAGGCGGGCGCGTGGGTGGACGACCCCTGGGAGCTCCTGTCGACGGCCGACGTCGTCGTGACGGCGGCCGGGCAGAACAGCGTGGCCGACCTCGCCGCCGCCGGGGCCCGCGCCGTCGTCGTGCCGCAGGGCCGCCCGTTCGACGAGCAGGGCGCGACGGCGCGCCTGCTGGCCGACCGCGGCCTCGCCGTCGTCGTCGACGGGTGGCCGGCCGACGAGGCGTGGCCCGCCCTCCTCGACCGGGCGCTGGCGACGACGCCCGACTGGTCGACCTGGCAGGTCGAGGGCGCGCCCGCCCGGGCCGCGGCCGTCGTCGCGGAGGTGGCCTCGTGGCAGCGCTGACGGTCGCCGTGACGCTGTGCTCGGAGGCGCGGCTCGGCCACCTGCGGGCCCAGCGGGTCCGCCTGGGCCGGCTGGCGCCTCCGGTGCCCCACGTCGTCGTGTGGCTCGACGAGTCCCCGGCCCCGGAGGGCGCGGGGCTGGAGGACGCCGTCGTCGTGCACGTCCCGCCGGGGCCGGACGGCCTGCGGCTCGCGGAGGGCCGGAACCGCGGCGCCGCGGCGGCCCGGGCGCTCGGGGCGAGCCTGCTCGTGTTCCTCGACGCGGACTGCGTGCCCGGGCCCGACCTCGTCTCCGGCTACGAGGCCGCGGCGGCCCGGCACCCCGGCGCGCTGCTCTGCGGCCCCGTCACGTACCTGCCCGAGGGCGCGAGCCTCGCCGAGCTCGACCGTGACCCCGCGGGGCTGACGCGCCCGCACGCGGCCCGGCCCGCGCCTCCCGCCGGCCGCACCGTCGTCGCCCGCGACGGCGACCACCGGCTGTTCTGGTCGCTCTCGTTCGCGCTCGACGTCGACACCTGGGCCCGCGTCGGCGGCTTCTCGGCGGAGTACGAGGGCTACGGCGGGGAGGACACCGACTTCGCGTTCGCGGCGCACGCGGCGGAGGTGCCGCTCGTCTGGGTGGGCGGCGCGCACGCCTACCACCAGTGGCACCCGACCTCCTCGCCGCCCTGGCAGCACCTCGACGACATCCTCCGCAACGGGCGGGTGTTCGCCGAGCGCTGGGGCAGCTGGCCCATGGAGGGGTGGCTCGCCGCCTTCGAGGAGGCCGGGGCTATCGAGCGCCGGAGCGGGGGCTGGGCACGGACGACGCCCGCGGCGACGGGGCAGCCGGCCTGACCTCGTGGTGAGGGTAGGCTAACCTCACCTGGTGACCTCGTCCGCTCCTCCCCTCTCCACCTCCGGCCTCGGTGCTGCCCGGCGGGCCGCTCCCCGGGGCGTGCTCCTCCTCGCCGCCCTGGTCGTCGTCGTCGCGGCGAGCCTCGCCCTCGGCAGCGCCGTCCTCTCGCCGGCCGCCGTCGTCGGCGCCCTCCTCGACCCGGCCCGCGACGTCGGGGCCGTGGTCTGGGGCTCCCGCGTGCCGCGGACCGTCCTCGGGCTGCTGGTGGGCGCCTCCCTCGGCCTCGCGGGCGCCGTGATGCAGGGCCAGACGCGCAACCCCCTGGCCGACCCCGGGCTCTTCGGCGTCTCGGCCGGGGCGAGCCTCGCCGTCGTCGTCGGCGTGTACGTGCTCGGCACGAGCTCGGTCGTCGCGACGCTCTGGCTCGCGCTCGTCGGCGCCGTCGTCGCGAGCGTCGTCGTCTTCTCGGTCGCCGCCCTCGGGCGGGGGCTCGCGAGCCCCGTGCCGCTCGCGGTCGCGGGGTCGGCGGTCTCGGCCCTCCTCGTGGCGCTGACGTCGTTCCTCGTCCTCTCCGACGAGACGACGCTCGCCGCGTACCGCATCTGGGTCGTCGGGTCGCTCTCCGGTCGCTCGCTCGACGGGGCGGGGCCGGCCGTCGCCCTCGCCCTCGCCGGCGCGGCCCTGGCGGCGGTCAACGCCCGGTCGCTCGACACGCTCGCCCTCGGCGCCGAGCTCGCCCGGGGCCTCGGCGAGAGCCTCCTCCGGGCGCGGCTCGTCGGGCTCGGGGCCATCACCCTGCTGACGGCCGCCGCGGTCGCCGTCAGCGGGCCGATCGGCTTCGTCGGGCTCACGGCCCCGCACCTGGCCCGCGCGCTCGTCGGGGGCGGGCACGCCCGGCTGCTGCCGGCCTCGGCGCTCGTCGGCGCGGTCGTCCTGCTCGCCTGCGACGTCGTCGGCCGGCTGGTCGGCGGCACGTCGGAGCTGTCGGTCGGGGTGGTGCTCACGGTGCTCGGCGGGGCGGCCTTCGTCGCGATCGTCCGCCGCGGGACGGCGGCCGCGCTGTGAGGCGGCTCGACGCCCGCGCGCCCGCCGGCGGGGGCGGCCCCGCGACCACGCCGCCGGCGCCCGCCGACCGGGTCGCGGCCGGGACCGAGGTCGCGGCCGGGACCGAGGCCGGGACTCGGGCACCGGCACGGCCTCGCGCCGTCGGCGGGCCCCGCGCGGCCGCCGCGACGGCGGGCTCGCTGCTGGTCGTCGTCGCCCTCGCCCTGGTGGGGCTCGCCGCGGGGTCGTCGTCGCTCGGGGTCGCCGACGTCGTCCGCACCCTCGCCGGCGGCGGCACGCCCGCCCAGGAGCTCATCGTGCTCGACCTGCGCCTGCCCCGGGTCGCCGGGGCGCTCGTGGTCGGGGCGTGCCTCGGCCTGGCCGGCGCCCTCACGCAGACCTTCGCGCGCAACCCGTTGGCGACCCCCGACATCCTCGGCGTCACCTCGGGCGCCGGCCTCGGCGCCGTCGCGGCGATCGTGCTGGCCGGTGGCGGGTACTCCGTGACGGGAGGGCTGCTCAGCGTCGGCGTCCCGGCGGCCGCGGTCGTCGGGGCCCTCGTGGCCGCCGTGGCGGTGTACGCGCTGTCGTGGCGGGGCGGCGTCGACGGCTACCGGCTCGTGCTCGTCGGCATCGGGGCGACCGCCGCCCTCGGCGGGCTCACGAGCTGGCTCGTCGCCCGCGCCCGGATCACCGACGCCGCGGCGGCCAGCCAGTGGCTCGTGGGCAGCGTCTCGGGCATCTCGTGGGCGAGCGTCTGGCCCGCCCTGGTCGTGTTCGCCGTCGTCGCCCCGCTGGCGGCGTCGCAGACGAGGGCGCTCGACGTCAGCCAGCTGGGCGACGACCTGTCGCGGGGGCTCGGCGTCGCCGTGCAGCGCCACCGGCTCGTCGTGCTCGCCTGCGCCGTGCTGCTGACCGCCGCCGCGGTGTCGGCCGGGGGGCCGCTCGAGTTCGTCGCGTTCGTCGCGCCGCAGCTCGCCCGGCGCGTCGCCGGCACGGGCCGCCCGCCCCTCGCCGCCTCGGCGACGTTCGGGGCGCTCGTCGTCGTCGCCGCCGACCTCGCCACCCGGACGCTGCTGCCCGGCGAGGTGCCCGTGGGCATCGTCACCGCCGTGGTCGGCGCCCCGTACCTGATCTGGCTGCTCGTCCGCCACCGTCGAGAGGACCGACCCGCATGACCGCCCCCACCCGCGACTCCCCCGCCTCCCCTGCCTCCCCTGCCCGCGACTCCCCCGGCCCCGCGCTCCGCGCCCGGGGGGTGACGCTCGGCTACGACCGGCGGATCGTCGTCGACGGGCTCGACCTGTCGATCGAGCGCGGCACCGTCACGACCCTCATCGGCGCGAACGGCAGCGGGAAGTCGACGGTGCTGAGCGCGCTCGGCAGGCTGCTGGCGCCGGTCGCGGGCGCGGTCGAGCTCGACGGCCAGCCCCTCCGCTCGCTGCCCGGCAGGGCCGTGGCGCGACGGCTGGCGGTCCTGCCGCAGAAGCCCCTCACCCCGTCGGCGACGACCGTCCGCGACCTCGTGTCGCGCGGTCGACACCCGCACCAGAGCCTGCTGCACCCGTGGACGCCCGCCGACGCGGCGGCGATCGACGACGCCCTCGACGCGACGGGGCTCCGCGACCTCGCGGGGCGCGACGTCGGGTCGCTCTCCGGCGGGCAGCTGCAGCGCGCGTGGCTCGCGCTCGTCCTCGCGCAGCAGGCCGACGTGCTCCTGCTCGACGAGCCGACCACCTTCCTCGACCTGGCCCACCAGCTCGAGATCCTGCGGCTGGTGCGGTCGATCAACCGGCGGCGCGGCACCACGGTGGTGATGGTGCTGCACGACCTCACCCTCGCCGCTCGGTACTCCGACCGGCTCGTGGTCGTGGGCGCCGGACGGGTGCTGGCCGACGGGACGCCGTGGGAGGTCCTGACGCCGGAGCTGCTGCGGGAGGCGTTCGACCTCGACGCCGTGGTGCTGACCGACCCGACGAGCGGTGCTCCGCTCGTGGTGCCGCGCGACCCCGACCTGCACCCCGCCGCGGATCTCGCCGTGGATCCCGCCGGCGAGCCCGGCCTCGCGGACGCCGGTGGCGCCACGAGGTAAGGGTAGGCTACCCTTACTCTTCGTGACCATCTCGACGGCCGTGCGCCGCCCCCTCCGCCCCTTCCGCCTCCTCGCGCCCGTCGCGGCCCTCGCCCTCGTGCTCTCCGGCTGCTCGACCGACGCGGGGGGCGACTCCCCCGCGGCCGACGGCGCCGACACCGGCGCCTGGAGCTTCACCGACGACACCGGCACGACGGTCGAGCTCGACCACCGCCCCGAGCGCGTCGCGAGCTTCACCGACTACGCGATCGGCCTGATGAGCTACGGCGTCGAGCCGGTGGCCCTGTTCGGCCGCTACGACGTCGCGAGCGACGCGCGCCTCGAGGGCGCCGACCTCGACGACACCGCGATCGTCGGGAACTCCTACGGCGAGATCGACCTCGAGGCCCTCGCCGAGGCCGCCCCCGACCTGATCGTGACGGGCATCTACCCCACCGACCGCGAGGGCACCCTCGACCTCGAGGCGCCGTACTACGGCTTCGCCGACGCCGAGCAGCAGGCCCAGCTCGAGAAGATCGCCCCGGTCGTCGCGATCGAGGTCGGCGGCTCGGGCCTCGACGTCATCGACAGCGTCAACCGGCTCGCCTCGGCGCTCGGCGTGGACGACGCGACGATCGCCGACGCGAAGACCGAGTTCGACGCCGCCGCGGCCGACCTCACGGCGGCGGCCGACGAGAGCGACGTCGAGGTGACCGCGATGTACGCCGACGCCGACGGCGTCTACGTGACGAAGCCCGCCGACGAGCCCGAGACCGAGCTGTACCGCAGCCTCGGCGTCCGGTACACGGACCTCCACCCGGACGGGTACTACTACTGGGACATCTTCAGCTGGGAGAACGCGAGCCAGATGATGACCGGCGACGTGCTGCTGGTCAACAACGAGGGCTTCCAGACCGCGGACCTGGAGGCGCAGCCCACCTTCGCGTCGCACCCCGCCCTCGCCGCGGGGCAGGTGCACGACGGCTGGTCGGGCGCCGCCCTCGACTACCGCTCGCAGGCCGAGCACATGACCGAGCTCGCCGAGATCCTGCGCGAGTCGCGACCGCTCTGACGCTCGTCGAGGCGAGGGTGCGTCGTGCCCGCCGCCGTGTCCGGGTCAGTCCGTTTGCAAAAGTCCTACTTTTCATGGCACCCTGACCCGGACGCAGGGCCCGCACCGGGCTCCGGCGTGGGACGGCGCACCTCGCCCGACGAATTCAACGGAGAAGATCGACATGGACGACTGGACACAGACTCTGGAGGCGGGGCCGCTCCTCGCCATCGCGGCGGGGGCCATCGCGCTCATCCTGCTGCTGGTCATCAAGTTCAAGCTGCACGCCTTCCTGACCCTCGTCATCGTCGCGGCGCTGACGGCGCTCGTCGCCGGCGTCCCGACCGGTGCCATCGCCGAGCTGCTCGTGACGAGCTTCGGCACCACGCTCGGCTCCGTCGCCCTGCTGGTCGGCCTCGGCGCGATGCTCGGCCGCCTCGTCGAGTCGTCGGGCGGCGCCCGGGTGCTCGCCGACCGGATGGTCGACGTCTTCGGCGAGAAGCGGGCGCCGTTCGCGCTCGGCCTCGCCTCGCTCATCATGGGCTTCCCGATCTTCTTCGACGCCGGCCTGATCGTCATGCTGCCGATCGTCTTCGCCGTGGCCCGCCGCATGGGCGGCAAGTCGATGCTGCTCTACGGCATCAGCGCCGCCGCCGCCTTCTCGGTCATGCACGTCTTCCTGCCCCCGCACCCGGGCCCCGTCTCGGCGACCGAGCTGCTCGGCGCCGACCTCGGCATCGTCCTGCTCGCCGGCCTCGTCATCGTCTTCCCGCTCTGGTACGTCTCGGGCTACCTGTGGGCCAAGTACGTCAACGCGCGCATCCCCCTCCCCGTGCTCTCGCTCTTCGGCGACGAGAAGGACGACGTGCAGGCCGGCAACCCGCCGAAGGCCAGCACGGTCATCGCCGTCCTCGCCGTGCCGCTCGTGCTGATCCTCCTCAACACCGGCCTCACCTCCCTCTCGTCCGTCGGCGTCGTCGACGGCGACGCCACCTGGGTCCAGGCCCTCGTGCTCGTCGGCACCAGCGGCATCGCGCTGCTCATCTCGGTGCTCGTCGCCGCCGTCGTCCTCGGCCGTGCCCGCGGCGTGAGCGGCAGCGCCCTCGAGAAGGTGCTCGAGAGCGCCCTCGGCCCGATCTGCTCCGTCGTGCTCATCACCGGCGCCGGCGGCATGTTCGGCGGCGTGCTCCGCGCCTCGGGCATCGGCGACGCCCTCGCCGACGTCCTCGGCGACCTCGGCCTGCCCGTCATCGTGGCCGCCTGGCTGATCGCCGCCATCCTGCGCCTCGCCCAGGGCTCGGCCACCGTCGCCCTCGTGACGGCCGCCGGCCTGATCGCCCCCGCGGTCGCCCTGGCCGACCTCAACCCCGTCCAGCTCGCCGCCGTCGTGCTCGCCACCGCCGCGGGCTCGGTCTTCGCCGGCCACGTCAACGACTCGGGCTTCTGGCTCGTCGGCCGCCTCATGGGCATGGACGTCAAGACGACGCTCCGCGTCTGGACCGTGCAGCAGGCGGTGGAGTCGGTGCTCGGCTTCGCCGCCGCCCTCCTGGTCTTCGGCGTGGGCGCGCTGCTCTAGCCCTCCCCCGCCCCCGCACGGCCCCGCCCTTCCCCGCCCTTCCCGGAGTCCGCCGGCAGGGCCCCTCGAGAGGAACATCGTGAACGACCTGTTCGACCTGACCGACCGGCTGGCCCTCGTGACCGGCTCCTCCCGCGGCCTCGGTCGCACCCTGGCGACGGCCCTGGCGGAGGCGGGGGCCCGGGTCGTCGTGCACGGTCGCGACGCCGCGGCCCTGGAGGAGACGCGCGACGAGATCGAGCGCGCGACCGGCCGTCGCCCCGCCGCGACGCTCTTCGACGTCACCGACGCCGCGGCCGTCGAGTCCGCCGTCGCGGACCTCGTGGCGGAGCACGGCGTGCCCGACGTCCTGGTGAACAACGCCGGCGTGCAGCGTCGGGCGCCCTTCACCGAGTTCCCGGTCGAGGACTGGGACGCGGTGGTCAGGACGAACCTCTCGAGCGTGTTCTACGTCTCGCGCTTCGTGGCCCCGGGGATGGTCGAGCGCGGCTCGGGCAAGATCGTCAACATCGCGAGCGTGCAGTCGATGCTCGCGCGGCAGACGATCGCGCCCTACTCGGCGACCAAGGCCGGCGTCGCGCAGCTGAGCCGCGGCATGGCCGCCGACCTGGCGCGGCACAACGTGCAGGTCAACACCCTGTCGCCCGGCTACTTCGCGACCGAGATGAACACCGACCTCTGGCAGGACGAGACCTTCGACGCCTGGCTGCGGCAGCGCACCCCCGCCCAGCGCTGGGGCCGGGTGGAGGAGCTGCAGGGCACCCTCATCTACCTCGCCTCGGCGGCGAGCGACTTCGTCTCGGGGCAGAACATCTTCGTCGACGGCGGCATGACGAGCGTCGTCTAGAGCAGTGGAGGACACGACCATGAAGACCATCCAGATCGACGGAGCCCTCAGCCTGGCCGAGCGCGACGTCCCCCTGCCCGAGCCCACGGAGGGCGAGGTGCGCATCCGCGTCGAGTGGGTCGGCATCTGCGGCTCCGACCTGCACTACTACTTCGAGGGCGCCAACGGGGCCTTCGTCGTCGAGGAGCCCCTGACCCCCGGGCACGAGCTCTCGGGCCGCGTCGACCTCGACCCCAGCGGCCGCCTCGCGCCCGGCACCCCCGTGACGGTCCACCCGGCCCGTCGGGGCACGCCGGCGCCCGGCGTCGAGGACGCCCCGCACCTCTGGCCCGGCGGCTCCTACCTCGGCAGCGCGTCCACCCGACCGCACACGCAGGGGGCCCTCAGCGAGCACCTCGTCGTCGACGCCGGCATGGTGCGGGTGCTGCCCGAAGGGCTGCCCCTCGACCGGGCCGCCCTCGCCGAGCCCCTCGCCGTCGCCCTCCACGGCGTCGGCCGGGCGGGCGACGTCACCGGGGCGCGCGTGCTCGTGTCGGGGGCCGGGCCGATCGGCCTGCTCGCCGCCGCGGCAGCCCGCGCCCGCGGAGCCGCCCACGTGACCGTGGTCGACCTCCTGCCCGAGCCCCTCGCCCGGGCCACGGCGGTCGGGGCCGACGTCGTCCTGCGCCTCGGCGTCGACGAGGTGCCCGCCGAGGCCTTCGACGTCGTGCTCGAGTGCTCGGGCGCCTCCCCCGCGATCAGCGCCGCGTTCGTCGCCGCGCGTCGTCGGGGCGTCGTCGCGCAGATCGGCATGGTGCCCGACCAGCCCCGACCCGTGAACCTCGCACCGGCCATCTCGAAGGAGCTCACGGTCGTCGGGGTGTTCCGCTTCGACGACGAGATCGACGAGGCCGTGCGCCTGCTCACCGACGACCCGTCGCTGGAGGCGGTCGTCACCCACCGGCTGCCGGCCGCCGAGGCCGTCCGCGCCTTCGAGGTCGCGAAGGACTCCTCGGCCAGCGGCAAGGTGCTCGTCTCCGCCTGGCACGGCTGACGACGCGCCTCCCGCCGGGAGCGGGCGCGGAGGGGGCACTGACGGGGCCTGCCTCCACGGAGGTGCCGCGCGTAGCGTGGTGGGAGGCGACCGGAGCGACCTCGTGTCGGGCTCCGCGCCTCCCCCTCACCACCACCCTTGGAGCACCCCCATGCGCACCGTCACCGCCTACGCCGCCCCGTCGGCCACCGAGCCCCTCGTGAAGACGACCATCGAGCGCCGCGACGTCGGCCCGAAGGACGTCATGATCGAGATCGCCTACGCCGGCATCTGCCACAGCGACATCCACACCGTCCGCGGCGAGTGGGGCGAGATCCAGTACCCGCAGGTCGTCGGCCACGAGATCGTCGGCACCGTCTCCGAGGTCGGCTCGGAGGTGACGAAGCACCAGGTCGGCGACCGCGTCGGCGTCGGCTGCATGGTGAACTCGTGTGGCGAGTGCGAGTACTGCCTGCGCGGCGACGAGCAGTACTGCGCGAAGGGCAACGTCGGCACGTACACCGGCGTCGACCCCGCCGACGGCACCATCACGCAGGGCGGCTACTCGCAGGCCGTCGTCGTGACCGAGGACTTCGTCCTCCGCGTGCCGGAGTCGCTCGACTACGACAAGGTCGCGCCGCTGCTCTGCGCCGGCATCACCCTCTACTCGCCGCTGCACCACTGGGGCGTGACCGAGGGCACCAAGGTCGCCATCGTGGGCATGGGCGGCCTCGGCCACATGGGCGTCAAGATCGCCGCGGCGCTCGGCGCCGAGGTCACCGTGCTCTCGCAGACGACCTCGAAGGAGGAGGACTCGCTGCGGTTCGGCGCGAAGGCGCACTACGCGACCAGCGACGAGCAGACCTTCACCGACCTGGCCAACTCGTTCGACCTGATCGTCAACACCGTGTCGGCGAAGATCGACATGGGCGCGTACCTGAACCTCCTGAGGGTCGACGGGACGCTCGTCAACGTGGGCGCGCCCTCGGAGCCCCTCGAGGTGCCGGCGTTCGCTCTCATCCCCGCGCGTCGCAGCTGGGCCGGCTCGGCCATCGGCGGCATCCGCGAGACGCAGGAGATGCTCGACTTCTGCGCCGAGCACGGCATCCTGCCCGAGACGGAGCTGATCAGCGCCGACCAGATCAACGAGGCCTACGAGCGCGTCCTGGCGTCCGACGTGCGCTACCGCTTCGTCATCGACACGGCGACCATGGCCCCCTGAGGCCCGCGCGGGGCGACCCGCGACGCCGACGACGCCCGTGCCGGAGGAGGTCCTCCGGCACGGGCGTCGTCGTGTCGCGGTGCTGCGGTGCTGCGGTGCTGCGGTGCTGCGGTGCTGCGCCGCTACTTGACCGCGATCGACTGCGCCTCGAGGGCCGCGATCGTCTTCTCTTGGCCGTCCTTGAGGGCGTCGAGCAGGGTGCCGTCGCCGGAGGCCGCGGTGCCGAAGCCGTCCGAGATGTCGCTGTAGGTCTGCGTCATCGTGGGGCCCCAGGTGAAGGGCTGGATGTTCTCGGCGGCCTTCGCGAAGTCCTCGTAGATGGGCTGGTCGCCGTAGAACTCGACGCCGGCGGTCAGGGCAGGCAGATCGGCACCGGTGGTCGAGGCCGGGTACAGGTTGGCCTCCTTGTTGAGGGCGTCCAGCGCCTCCGTGGAGGTGTTCAGCCAGATCAGGAACTTCGACGCCTCGGCGGGGTGCTCGCTGCCCTTGAAGACGACGTTCGACGATCCGCCCCAGGCGGCCGAGGCGCTCTCGCCCTCCTCCCACTGCGGCATGGGCGCGACGGCCCACTTGCCCGACGTGTCGGGCGCGCCGCTCGAGATGGTGTTGGCGCCCCAGACGGCCGAGACCCAGGTCCAGTCCTGGTCGGTGTTGTAGGCGTTGTTCCACTCATCGGTGAAGCTCGGCAGCGTGCTGACGAGCCCCTTCGAGATGAGGTCCTGCCAGTAGTCGGCGACCTTGGTGGAGGCCTCGTCGGTCATGTCGACGCTCCAGGTGCCGTCGCTCGTGTCGAACCACTGGCCGCCGGCCTGCGAGACGAGCCCGGCGAACTGGTTGACGTCGCCCTTGGCGAAGTTGGTGATGCTGCCGCCCATCTCCTTGATCGTCACGGCGTCCTCGGCGTACTGCTCCCACGTGGTGGGCACGTCGAGGCCGGCCTGCTCGAAGAGGTCCTTGCGGTAGTACAGCGCCATGGGGCCGGAGTCCTGCGGGATCGCGTAGACGGAGTCGTCCTCGCCGAAGGTGACCTGGTTCCAGAGTCCGTCGGAGAAGTCGGCCTCGGCGTCGGAGACGCCCTCGCACGAGGCGATGTTCGCGAGGCCGTCCTGCACGCGGAACGCGGGCAGCGTGTCGTACTCGACCTGACCGATGTCGGGGGCGTTGTCGGCCTTCAGCTGGTTGAAGAAGTTCTGGTAGGTGCCGCTGTTGCCGTTCGGCACGATCGAGACCTTGACCTGGATGTCGGGGTTCTCCTCGTTCCAGAGGGCGACGACCTTGTCCATGTTCGGCACCCAGGTCGTGAAGTTCAGGGTGACCGTGCCGGAGGAGGCCTCGCACGAGGCGGAGTCGCCGGAGGCGCTGTCCGAGCCGCTGCCGGAGCTGCAGCCGGCGAGGGCGATGGTCGAGACCACGGCGGCTGCCGCGATCGTGAGGACGCGGGATCTGTTCATGCTGATTCCTATCGAGGTGCGTGACCGGGGTGCCCGGTCACGGGTGGGAACGACGCTGTTGCCGTGGGGAAGGGAAGTCGAGGAGGCGCGGTGCGGGTCGAGCGGGCCGGGCCGGCTCACTTGAGCCCGCCGGCGCCCAGGCCGCTGCGCCAGAAGCGCTGCAGGCTGAGGAAGGCGACCAGGAGGGGGATGATCGAGACGAACGCCCCCACGAGCACCAGGGTGCGCAGCTCGGGGTACTGGCTCACGTTGGAGTTCCAGGTGTAGAGGCCGAGGGTCACGGGGAAGAGCTCCTGCGACCGCAGCATCACGAGGGGCAGGAAGAAGTTGTTCCAGATCGCGACGAACTGGAAGAGGAACACCGTCACCAGGGCGGGCGACATGAGGCGGATCGCGACGGTGAAGAAGGTGCGGAGCTCGCTCGAGCCGTCGATGCGGGCGGCCTCGATGATCTCGTCGGGCACGCTCGACGCCGCGTAGATCCGGCTCAGGTAGACGCCGAACGGGCTGACGATGCTCGGCAGGAAGACCGCCCAGAAGGTGTCGGTCAGCTGCACCTGGCTGAAGATCAGGAAGAGCGGGAGCGCGAGCGCCGTCGCGGGCACCAGGACGCCGCCGAGGAAGACGTTGAACAGGGCCTCGCGACCGCGGAAGCGGTACTTCGCCAGGGCGTAGCCGCACATGGCGGAGAGGATCGTGCCGAGCCCGCCGGCGACCGTGGCGTACACGATGCTGTTCAGCATCCACCGCGGGAAGATGCCGTCGTTGTAGGTGAAGAGCTGCCCGATGTTGCCGACGAAGTCCTGCAGCGACGTCGCCGAGAACCAGAGCGCCGGCCCGCTGTTGAAGTTGTCGAGCGTCTTGGTCGACGAGACGAACAGCCAGAAGATCGGGATGAGGAAGTAGAGCGTGAAGGCGCCCATGATGATCATCGCGGCGGAGCGCGACATGACGCTCTCGCGGGGGCCGCGGCCGCGCTTCGGCGCCGGGGTGCTGGCGTCGTCGAACGACTGGGCGGGACGGGTGGGTGCGTCGACGGTCACTGGTCGGCCTTCCGCTGGGTCAACCGGAGGAAGCCGATCGAGAGGATGAACGTCGCGACCGCGAGGACGACGCTGAACGCGGCGGCGAGGTTGAAGTTGGGCACCGACGACGTCGAGTAGACGAGCATGTTCGGCGTGAAGGTCGACGAGATCGTCGACGTGAACTGGCGGAACACCAGCGGCTCGGTCAGCAGCTGCAGGGTGCCGATCACCGAGAACACCGCGGTGAGCACGATCGCCGGGATGACGAGCGGGATCTTGATGGCGACGGCGATGCGCCACTGCGAGGCGCCGTCCAGGCGCGCGGCCTCGTAGATCTCGGTGGGGATGGCGAGCAGCGACGAGTAGATGATCAGCATGTTGTAGCCGACGAAGACCCAGGTGACGACGTTGGCGATGGCCCACAGCACCGTGCCGCCGTCGAGCAGGCCCACGCTCGAGGTCACCGCGGAGAACGGCGAGAGGCTCGGCGAGTAGAGGTAGCCCCACATGATGGCCGCGATCACGCCGGGGACGGCGTACGGGGCGAAGAAGGCGAGGCGGAAGAAGCGCTTGCCGCGGAGGAGGGGCGAGTCGAGGAGCAGGGCGAAGAGCAGGGCCAGGAAGAGCATGACCGGCACCTGGACGACGCCGAAGAGCAGCACCCGGAGGATGGACGACCAGAACTCGCCGTTCTGGAAGACCAGCGCGTACTGCGCCAGGCCGCCGAAGACCTGGGTGGGGGCGCCGAAGGTGCCCTCGCGCTCGATCTTCTGGAGCGACTGCCAGACCGCGTAGAGGATGGGCGTGAGGTAGAAGGCCGCGAAGAGCACGCCGAACGGGAGGACGAAGATCGCGATCGCCTTGCGGTAGCGGAACCCCCTCCTGCGGCCGGCGGCCTCGGGTCGCGGGGCCTCGTCGGTCGCGCGGCGACCTCGCGAGCGGGCGGAGGTGACGGTCATGATGCCTTCCTGTCCTGGCGGATGATGTGCGAGCCGCCCGCGGCGAGCTCGACGGACCCCGAGACGTGCTGCTCGGAGACCAGGTCGTAGCCGGAGAACTCGTGGACGACGACGTCGTCGGAGTGGTTGAGGACGAAGATCCACTCGTGCTGGTCGTCGACGCGGCGGACCACCTCGACCCCGGCGCGGCTGGCGACCTCGCTGCGGGGGGCGACCCCGGCCTCGTCGACGGCGCGGGCCACGACGTGGCGGAGCGTCGCGGCGTCGAGCTCGGTCGAGACGTACCAGCCGAGGCCTCGGCCGTGCGCGTTCCGCGTCACGGCGGGGCGACCGGCGAGCGTGCCCGAGGCGTAGCCCAGGACGGCCTCGGCGCCGACGAGCTCCACGGGCTCCGACCAGAGCGACCCGGTGGCGCCGACGGGCCCGCCCGAGATCTCGACCCGGCCGCCGACCGGCAGCGGGGAGAACTCGTCGACCCGCACGCCCAGCAGGTCGCGGAACGCCCCGGGATAGCCGCCGACGCGCACCGCGTCGGTCTCGTCGACGACGCCGCTGAAGAACGTGACGAGGGCCGAGCCGCCGGCCTCGACGAACTCGTCGACCACGGCCGCGTGCTCGTCGCGGACGAGGTAGAGGCTCGGCACCACGACGAGCGCGTAGCCGTCGAGGGGGGCGCCGGGCGCGACCACGTCGACGGTGACGCCGAGCTCCCAGAGGGCCCCGTAGAGGCGGTGGACCTGCTCGATGTACGAGAAGTCGGACGTGGGGTGCGCCTCGAGGTCGGCCGCCCACCAGTTCTCCCAGCTGAAGACGAGGGCCACGTCGGCGACGACCCGCGAGCCCTGCAGCTCGCCGAGGCGGCCGGCGAGGGCGCCGAGCTCGACGGAGTCGCGCCAGGTGCGCGACGAGGTGCCGGCGTGCGGCAGCAGCGCCGAGTGGAACTTCTCGGTGCCCTTGACGGACGCGCGCCACTGGAAGAAGCAGACGCCGTCGGCGCCGCGGGCCACGTGGGAGGCGGTGTTCCGGAGCATCTCGCCCGGTGCCTTCGTGAGGTTGCGGGGCTGCCAGTTCACGGCTCCCGTCGAGTGCTCCATCAGGATCCACGGCGCGCCGCCGGCGAGGCCCCGGGTGGTGTCGGCGGCGAACGAGAGCTCGACCTCGGGGCGCTCGAGGCGGTGGTCGAGGTAGTGGTCGTTGGCGATCACGGCCATGTCGCCCGCCCAGGTCCAGTAGTCCTGGTTCCTGATGTGCGCGGCCACCATGAAGTTGGTCGTGATCGGCACCGCACTGGCGAGCCGGATGACCTCGGCCTCGGCCCGGTAGTGCTCCAGCAGCGCGTCGGAGCTGAAGCGGTGGAAGTCGATGGTCTGGGCCGGGTTGACGAACGACAGCGTCGCCCGCGGGGGCAGCACCTCGGTGAACGACGAGTAGCGCTGGCTCCAGAAGGCCGTGCCCCACGCGTCGTTCAGCGCGTCCACGGTGCCGTGACGCGCCTCCAGCCAGGCCCGGAAGGCGAGGGCCGACTCGTCGCAGTAGCACAGGGCGTTGTGGCAGCCGAGCTCGTTCGAGACGTGCCAGAGCTTCAGGGCCGGGTGCGAGCCGTAGCGCTCGGCGGTCGCCCGCACGAGGTCGAGGGCGCGCTCGCGGAAGACCGGCGAGCTGGGGCAGTAGGCCTGGCGGCCGCCCGGCCAGCGCGTCGTGCCGTCGGCCGCGACCGGCAGCACCTCGGGGTGGCGCGTGGTGAGCCACGGCGGCGGGGACGACGTGCCGGTGCCGAGGTTGACGCCGATGCCGGCCTCGTGCAGCAGCTCGATGACCGTGTCGAGGTCGTCGAACCGGAAGCGCCCAGGCTCGGGCTCCACGTGCGACCAGCCGAAGATGTTGATCGCGACCAGGTTGACCCCGGCCTCGCGCATCAGCGCCACGTCCTCCACCCAGGTCTCGCGCGACCATTGCTCGGGGTTGTAGTCGCAGCCGAAGACGAGGCCGTCGAGCCCGAGGTCGAGCGCGGTGCGCTGCGGGAGGGTCTGGGTCAGCACGGGGGCCTCGGCTTCGTCGTCGGGTTCTCCCCCGCCGACGCCAGGCCGGAGCCCTTCGTCTGTGAAGGTTCACACACAGTTTCTGTGATCGTTCCCACACACCACCGACGAGGGCCGGGGCGAGTCTTTCTGGGAACGTTCACAGAGTAAAACCCAGGCTCTCCGGTTTGTCAACACGACGGGCCCGGAGATGCCGGGCCCGGCCGTCCAGGGTCGGCTAAGGTGACTCCCATGCCTGGTCAGCCAGCCCCCCGGCGCCGGGCCACGATCCACGACGTCGCCGCCGAGGCGGGCATCTCACGAGGCACCGTCTCGAGGGTGCTCAACGACGAGCCCTACGTGTCGGCGCAGGCCCGGGAGGCCGTGGAGGCCGCGGTGGCGAAGGTCGGCTACGTCCGCAACGCGGCCGCGCGCAACCTCGTCACCCAGCGGTCGCGGGCCGTCGCGCTGATCGTGCACGAGCCGCACTCGGTGGTCCTGGACGACCCCAACATCGGCAACATCCTGATCGGCACGAACGCGGTGCTCTCGCAGGCCGACCACCAGCTCGTCACCCTGATGATCGACTCCCGCCGCGACAGCGACCGCGTCGTCGAGTACCTCCGGGGCGGCTTCGTCGACGGCGCGATCATCCTGTCGGCCCGCACCGGCGACCCGATCTCGCAGGCGGTCGCCGAGCTGCGCCTCCCCGCGTCGTTCGTCGGCCACCCGCTCGACGCCCCCGACATCCCCTACATCGGCATCGACAACGCCGCGGCGGCCGAGGCGATCGTGCGTCGCCTGCTCGGCACCGGCCGGCGCCGGGTCGGCATGCTCGCCTCCGGCCTGGACCGCGACTCGGGCCAGGACCGCCTCGCGGGCTTCCGGGCCGCCCTCGGCGACCTCTTCGACCCCGACCTCGTCGTCCGGAACCCGTTCTACAGCTACACCGCCGGCGTCGACGGCATGACGGAGCTGCTGCGACGCGACCCCACCGTCGACGGCGTCTTCGCCGCGTCGGACGCCGTCGCGGCCGGGGCCCTCGACGTGCTGCACCGGCGGGGCGTCGACGTGCCGGGGCAGGTCGGCATCGTCGGCTTCGACGACAGCTCGTGGGCGCTGCGCTGCACGCCGGCGCTCTCGACCGTGCGGCAGCCGGCGGAGGACCTCGGCCGCCGGGCCGCCCAGCAGGTGCTCGACCAGCTCGGGGGCACCGACCGCGCCGTCGGCGTCCTGCTGCCGACCGACATCGTGTGGCGCGACAGCGCCTGACCGGGCCCGCAGGGGCCCGGGGCCTGGGCCGGCGTGCGGCCGCGGGCCCGCCCCCGCCGCCTCCCCGTCGCGTCAGCTGCGCGCGCGGGGCACCAGCCGCTCGAGCTGCGTGACGTGGCGGGGCTCCAGCTCCTCGAGCGAGTTCACGCCGAGCAGGCGCATCGTGCGCGCGATCTCGACCGAGAGGATCTCGATCGCCCGGTCGACGCCCTCGCGCCCGCCGGCCATGAGGCCGTAGAGGTAGGCGCGGCCGACCAGCGTGAAGCGCGCCCCGAGGGCGACCGCCGCGACGATGTCGGCCCCCGACATGATGCCCGTGTCGAGGTGCACCTCGGTGTCGGCGCCGACCTCCTTCACGACGTCGGGCAGCAGGTGGAACGGGATCGGTGCGCGGTCGAGCTGCCGTCCGCCGTGGTTGGACAAGATCAGGGCGTCGACGCCGAGGTCCGTCACGCGCCTCGCGTCCTCGACGGTCTGCACGCCCTTGACCACCAGCTTGCCCGGCCACTGCGACTTGATCCAGGCGAGGTCGTCGTAGGTCACCGTGGGGTCGAACATGGTGTTGAGCAGCTCGGCGACCGTGCCCGACCAGCGGTCGAGCGACGCGAACGCCAGGGGCTCGGTGGTGAGGAAGTCGATCCACCACCAGGGCCGGGGCAGCGCGTCGACGATCGTGCGGGGCGTCAGCGACGGCGGGATGGTCATCCCGTTCCGGGAGTCGCGGAGGCGCGCGCCGGCGACCGGCACGTCCACCGTCACCAGCAGGGTGTCGAAGCCCGCCGCGGCCGCACGGTCGACGAGCGCCATCGACCGGTCGCGGTCCTTCCACATGTAGAGCTGGAACCAGTTCCGACCGCTGGGCGCCGCCTCCGCGACGTCCTCGACCGACGCCGTCCCCATCGTCGACAGGCTGAACGGGATGCCCGCCGCCGCCGCCGCGGCAGCTCCCGCCTTCTCCCCCTCGGTCTGCATCATGCGGGTGAAGCCGGTCGGCGCGATGCCGAACGGCTGCTCGACCCGCTTCCCGAGCACGTCCCAGCCCGTGTCGACGGTGGCGACGTCGTGCAGGATCGCCGGGTTGAACTGCACGTCCCGGAAGGCCTGGCGGGCACGGCGCAGCGAGATCTCCGCCTCCGCCGAGCCGTCGGTGTAGTCGAAGGCCGCGGTGGGGGTGCGCCGCTTGGCGATCCTCCGCAGGTCCTCGATGGTGAGCGCCTCGCGCAGGCGCTTCGCCTTGAGGTCGAAGGTGGGCTTCTTGAACTGCATCAGCGGGGCGAGGTCGTGCAGGTTCGGCAGGCGGCGGTCGACCATGGGTGGTCCTTCCGGGTCGGGGTGGAGAGGTCAGGAGGCGCGGGCGGGGGCCGCGAGCGGCGACGTCCGCGGCCGGTAGGTCACGACGGCGTGCGACGCGGCGACGAGGGCGCGCAGCGACTCGAGCGACGACGAGCGGTCGACGAGCCCGACCGCACGGGCCTGGACGAGAACGTTGCCGAGGGCGGTCGCCTCGACCGGCCCGGCCAGCACCGTGCAGCCGGTGCGGTCGGCCGTGAGCTGGCAGAGCAGCTCGTTCTGCGAGCCGCCCCCGACGACGTGGACCGTGCGGACGGTGCGGCCCGAGAGCCGCTCGGCGTCGCGGAGGGTCGCCGCGTAGGCGGCCGCGAGGGACTCGAGGATGCTGCGCACCGTCTCGGCGCGGCCGCGCGGGGGCTCGACGTCGTGCTCGGTGCACCACGCGCCGATGCGCGCGGGCATGTCGCCCGGCGGGGTGAACCGCTCGTCGGTCGCGTCGAAGACGGCGACCGGCCGCGTCACGGCGGCCGCCTCGGCCAGCAGCGCCGCGAGGTCGCTGCTGCGCTCGGCGGCGGAGGTGCCCGAGCGGCTCCAGGCGCGCATCGACTCGCTGAGCAGCCACAGGCCGGAGACGTTCTTGAGGAACCGCACGCGGCCGTCGACGCCGCCCTCGTTCGTGAACCCCGCCGCCCCCACGTCGTCGCCGAGCAGCGGAGACGGCAGCTCGAGGCCGACGAGGGACCACGTGCCGCTCGACACGTAGGCGGCGTCGTCGCCCGTGAGCGGGACGGCGACGACGGCCGACGCGGTGTCGTGCGAACCGACCGCCGTGACCTCGAGCGAGGGCGGAGCGCCGACCGCGGCGGCGACCGACGGCCGCAGCGGGCCGAGCGACGTCCCCGGGTCGACGAGCGGCGCGAACAGGCGGGGGTCGAGGCCGAGCCGCCGGACGAGCTCGGCGTCCCACTCCCCTGTCACGGGCGACAGCAGGCCGGTCGTCGAGGCGTTGGTGCGCTCGGTCGCCGCCGTGCCGGTGAGCCACCACGAGAAGAGGTCAGGCACGAGCAGGGCTCGGTCGGCGGGCGAGAGGACTCCCGTCGCCCGGTCGGCGGCGAGCTGGAAGACGGTGTTGAAGGGCAGGTGCTGGAGGCCGGTCCGGGCGAAGAGCTCCTCGGGCGGCACGACCGCGTGCACGGCGTCGACCCCGGCCGCCGACCGCTCGTCGCGGTAGTGGTACGGCGGGCCGAGGAGGCGGCCGTCCCGCAGCAGCCCGTAGTCCACGGCCCAGGAGTCGACCCCGATCGACGCGACGGCGGGCTCGTCGCGGAGGGCCTGCGTCAGCCCCGCGGTGACCGACCGCCAGAGCCCGAGGGCGTCCCAGTGCAGGCCGACGCGGCCCGCGACTCCCCCGGGCTCCCCCTCGGGCACGGCGACGGGCTCGTTCGCGAAGCGCGCGACGTGCTGCAGGCGCACGCCGTCACGGTCGACCCGGCCGACCACGACGCGGCCGCTCGTCGCCCCCAGGTCGACCGCGGCGACGGCTCCGCCGGTCGCGCGAACGGTGCTCATCGCCGGCTCACCGGAGGAAGGCGGCGGCGACGCCCGCGTCGACCGGCACGTGCAGCCCGGTCGTGTGCGAGAAGTCGCTCGTGCAGAGGGCGGCGACGGCCGCGGCGACGTTCTCGGGCACGACCTCGCGCTTGAGGATGGTCCGCTGCGCGTAGAACGCCCCGAGGTCCTTCTCGTCGACGCCGTAGGTCGCGGCGCGGTTGGCCCCCCACCCGCTGGCGAAGATGCCCGACCCGCGCACGACGCCGTCGGGGTTGATGCCGTTGACGCGAATGCCGTGCTCGCCGAGCTCGGCCGCGAGCAGCCTGACCTGGTGCGCCTGGTCGGCCTTCGTCGCGCTGTAGGCGATGTTGTTCGGGCCGGCGAAGACCGAGTTCTTCGACGAGATGTAGACGATGTCGCCGCCGAGGCCCTGGTCGACGAGCACGCGCGCCGCGTTCTTCGCGACGAGGAAGGAGCCCTTCGCCATGACGTCGTGCTGCAGGTCCCAGTCGGCCTCGGTGGTGTCGAACAGCGACTTCGACAGGCTCAGCCCGGCGTTGTTCACGACGAGGTCGAGCCCGCCGAACGCGAGCAGCACCTCGCCGATGGCTGCCTTCACCGCGGCCTCGTCGCTGACGTCGGCCGCCACGCCGCGCGCCACGTCGGGGCCGCCGATCTCGGCCGCCGCGGCCTGCGCCGTCGCGAGGTCGAGGTCGGCGACCACGACGCACGCGCCCTCGGCGGCGAGGCGCGTGGCGATGGCCTTGCCGATGCCCGAGGCGGCGCCCGTGACGAGGGCGATCCGCGTGGCCAGCCGCTTCGGCGCGGGCCGGCGCTGCAGCTTGGCCTCCTCGAGGGCCCAGTACTCGATGCGGAACTTCTCGGCCTCGTCGATCGGCGCGTAGCTCGAGACGCCCTCGGCGCCGCGCATGACGGCGATCGCGTTCACGTAGAACTCGCCGGCGACGCGCGCCGTCTGGGCGTCGGCCCCGTACGAGAACATGCCGACGCCCGGCACGAGCACGATCAGCGGGTCGGCGCCGCGGATCGCCGGGCTGTCGGGCGTCGCGTGCCGGTCGTAGTAGGCCTGGTAGTCGAGTCGGTACTGCTCGTGCAGCTCGCGGAGGCGCGCGACCGACTCCTCGACGGTCGCGTCGGCCGGCAGGTCGAGCACCAGCGGCCGCACCTTCGTGCGGAGGAAGTGGTCGGGGCAGCTCGTGCCGAGCGCCGCGAGCCGCGGGTGCTCGGTGCTCGCGAGGAAGTCGAGCACGACGTCGCTGTCGGTGAACGCGCCGACCTGCGGCCGGTCGTGGGAGGCGATGCCACGGACGACCGGCGCGAGGGCCGCGGCCTTCGCGCGACGCTCCTCGACGGGCAGGGCCCCGTACCCGGCGAACGGGGCCCCGAACGGCTCGCGCCGCGAGTGCTCGTCGAGCCAGGCCTGTGCGGTCTCGATGATCCAGCGCGAGGCCGCCTCCGCCTCCTCGCTGGTCTCGCCCCACGCGGTGATGCCGTGCCCGCCCAGGATCGTGCCCCGCGCCTCCGGGTGCTCCGCCTTGATCGCGGCGATGTCGAGGCCGAGCTGCCAGCCCGGTCGGCGCCACGGCACCCAGACGACGGCGCCGCCGAAGATCTCGGCCGTCAGCCGCTCGCCGTCGGCCGCTGTCGCGATCGCGATCCCCGCGTCGGGGTGCAGGTGGTCGACGTGCGCCGCGTCGACGAGGCCGTGCATGGCCGTGTCGATCGACGGCGCCGCCCCGCCCGTGCCGTGAAGGGCGTAGTCGAACGCGGCCACCATCTCGTCCTCGTGCTCGACGCCGCGGTACACGCTCGCGAGGCCGCGCAGCCGGTCGAGGCGGAGCACCGCGAGGCCGCCCTCGGTGAGGGTGCCGAGGTCTCCGCCGCTGCCCTTGACCCAGAGCAGCTCGACCGGCTCGCCCGTCGCGGGGTCGGTCGCGGTGCCCTTGGCCGAGGTGTTCCCGCCGGCGTAGTTCGTGTTGGCCGGGTCGGCGCCGAGGCGGTTGCTGCGCGCGACGAGGTCGGCGGCGGGGGTGGGCGTGGTGCTGGTCACGAGGTGGGGTCCGTTCGAGGTGGAGAGGGGCGGGTCGAGGGGCGCGGGAGGCGCGGGTCGGGGTGAGCGGGTCAGGTCCAGCTGAGCTGCGTGCCGCCCGCTCGCTCGGCGGCCAGGCGCTCGGGCGTGCCGCTCGTGAGGTAGGCGGCCATCGGGTCGCGCGGCAGGCCGCGGCCCTCGCGCCAGTCGGCCAGGGCCGGGCGCACGTCGGTGTAGAACGCGTCCATCAGCACGGCGTGGGCGCCGAGGACGTCGTGGGAGGCGCGGGCCGCGTCGAGCGCCGGGCGGTCGACGAGCAGGGCGCGCGCCGTCATCTCCTGCACGTTCAGCACGCTGCGGATCTGCCCGGGGATCTTGTCCTCGACGTTGTGGCACTGGTCGAGCATGAACTGCACGGGCGAGCCCTCGTCGAGCCCGCCGCCGTCGGCGACCTCGAACAGGATGCGGAACAGCTGGAACGGGTCGGCCGCCCCGACGATCAGGTCGTCGTCGGCGTAGAAGCGCGAGTTGAAGTCGAACGAGCCGAGCTTGCCGAGCCGCAGCAGCTGCATGACGATGAACTCGATGTTCGTGCCCGGGGCGTGGTGACCGGTGTCGAGGCAGGTCAGCGCCCGGTCGCCGAGGGCGGTCACCTGCGCGTAGCTCGTTCCCCAGTCGGGGACGTCGGTGTGGTAGAACGCCGGCTCGAAGAACTTGTACTCGAGCACGAGGCGCTGCTCGGCGCCCAGGCCCGCGTAGATCTCCGCCAGCGACTCCGCGAGGTGGTCCTGGCGCTGGCGCAGGGAGTCCTGGCCGGGGTAGTTGGTGCCGTCGGCGAGCCAGATCTTGAGGTCGCGCGACCCGGTCTCGTGCATGATCTCGAGGCAGCGCAGGTGGTGGTCGACGGCCTTGCGGCGGACGGCCGCGTCGCTGTGGGCCAGGCTGCCGAACTTGTAGGCCTCGTCCTGGAAGGTGTTCGAGTTGACGGTGCCGAGGGCGACGCCCTGCTCGGCGGCGAACGAGCGCAGGGCGCCGAAGTCGTCGACCTCGTCCCACGGGATGTGCAGGGCGACGCTCGGGGCGAGGCCCGTGACGCGGTGCACCGTGGCGGCGTCGGCGATCTTCTCCTCGGGCGTGCGGGGCGTGCCCGGCGTGCCGAACACCTTGAACCGCGTGCCGGAGTTGCCGAACGCCCAGCTGGGCAGCTCGATGGCCTGCCGCTCGAGCACGGGGACGATGGACTCGAAGGTGGTCATGAGGTCTCTTCCGTGGTCGTCGTTCCGGACGTCGTCGTCGACGCCGGGGTCGTGGAGGTCGTGGGGGTCGTGGGGGTCGTGGGGGTCGGCTCGGCGGCCGGGCGGCGGCCGCCGCCGGGCAGGCCGAGCTGACGCTCGAGGTTGAAGACCTGCGTCAGCAGCTCGAGGCCCTCGTCGGGCGGGGTGCCGTCGAGCGAGGTGAAGAACTCGGCCATCGAGGCCTGCCAGCGCGCGTTGACCTCGGTCTCGGCCATCGCTGCCTGGGCGGCGACCAGCGACTCGGCCTCCACGTAGCCGACGAGCAGGCCGTCGGCAGCGGCGAAGAGCGAGTAGCCGTGCCAGCCGCTGTCATGGAGGGCCTGCAGCATCTCGGGCCAGACCGCGGCGTGGCGCCGGGCGTAGTCGTCGAGTCGGTCGGGGGCGACCTGCAGCCGGAACGCGTAGCGCTCGTGCTCGTCGGCGGTCATCAGGAGATCTCCGGTTCGTCGTTGAATCGTTTCAATGGACTGAGCGTATCCCGGGGGGCACGCGGTGTCGAGCAGGTCAGGGCGTCGAGCGGCCGATGCTCCGGGCGAAGCCGTCGGCGTCGTCGAACGGCGCCGAGACGTGGCGGTGCTCGATGCCGAGGAGGGAGGCGGCGGCGGCGACGTCGCGGGCCACGTGCCCGGTGCAGAGACCCCAGTGGTGGCCGATGCCCGTCCGGGACCACTCGTCGACCCACTCGCCGGGGTCTCCCCCGAAGTCGACACGGGAGGTCGTGTTGCCGATCGACAGGTGCGGCCCGGGCACGACGGCCCCCTCGCTCGTCACGAACGAGAGGCCGCCGTCGCGGTCCTGCCCGAGGCCGAAGGTCGTGACCGGGCCCGGCTGCACGTCGAACTCGACGCTGACGCCGTGCCCGCGCTTGCCGTGGAACACGCCGAGGCCGCGCAGCACGGGCCTCGCCGACGACAGCGCCAGGTGCCCCGGCCCGTCGTGGCCCATCTCGACGACGCCGTCCCCGAAGTGGATCGCCTGGATCTCCGTGAACGAGCCGCCGACGCCGAGCGACTGCGCCGCCAGCATCGCGACCGAGGTCCGGAGCTCGTACTCCCCCACGGCCGGCAGGCCGCGGGCGTTGAGCAGCGAGGCGCCGAGGATCATGCCGGCGCCGATGCGCTCGTGCAGCTCGCCGTCGAGCCCGCGGTGGTAGTAGGCCAGCGAGTCGAGGTCGAAGTCGTCGACGAGGCGGTCGAGGGCGACGGAGACGCGCGCTCCCCAGTCGAGGTCGTCCTCGTCGACCGACGGGTGGACGTCGAAGACCCGGCGGGCGAGCGCCGAGCGGTCCCGCACCTGCGCGGCGGTCACGTCGTCGACCCGCACCCGGAGATCGTCGAGCTCGAGCACCTCGACGTGCGAGCCGAAGTGCGTCGAGACGAGGGTGAGGTCGGTCGACACGTCGAGCATGCCCGGGTACAGGTGCCCCATGAGGCCGTGCCGCGCCTCCCTCAGCCGGGCGCGGACCCCGGCCGCGTGCACCCACCGCTCGATGCGGGCCCAGGCCCGCTCGCTGCGGAGGTGGCCGGTCACCGACCGGAACTCGACCCCGGCTCGCCGGAAGACGTTCGCCACCTCGGGCACCGGGCACTGGCCGCAGTACGCGAGCCACAGCCCGGTGTCGAAGGTCGCGTGGTCCATGGCCTCGCTGGGCTGGAGGTCGATGACGAGCACGGGCACGCCCGCCCGCTGCGCGATCGGCAGCACCATCGACGAGGTCAGGTACGTCGTGAGGAAGACCACGACCAGGTCGCAGTCCGCCGTGCGCAGCGTCTCGGCCGCGACGCGCGCCTCCCTCGCGTCCGAGATGAAGCCCGTGTCGACGACCTCGGCGTCGAGCCCGCCGAAGCGGTCGACGACGTAGCGGGTGGACTCCTGCAGCTGGGGCAGCAGGCCGGGGAACTGTGGCCAGTAGGTGCCGAGCCCGCCCGCCACCAGCCCGACGCGGGTGGGGCGACGGCGGATCGGGGGCAGCAGGTCGGTGGCCGGTGGGGGCGTGGCGCTCATGGGGGTCGCTCCGTCGCGAGGGATGAGGGCGGGCAGGGGCGGCACGGGAGAGCCGCGGGGCGGTGACGGAGGCGGCCGGCCGGGCCGCCGCCCCCGTCACGGACGACGATTAGAAGTCGTAGTCGTCGATGTTGTCGGCGTCGAACTCGGTCGGCGGGCCGACGATGATGATCCCGTCGGCACCGACGGTGCGCTCACCGAGGTCGCCGGCGGTGAACGTGTCGCCCTCGGCGCCCGTGATCGTGCCGTCGACCAGCGCCTGGCCGGCGTAGGCCGCGACCTCGCCCAGCTGCGCCGGGTCCCAGAGGGCGAAGGCCGTCACGGTGCCGTCCTTGACGAACTCGCGCATCTCGTTGGGCAGGCCGAGCCCGGTGAGCGCGACCTTGCCCTTGTACTCCGAGGTCGAGAGGTAGCGGGCGGTGGCCGCGATGCCGACCGTGGTGGGCGAGATGATGCCCTTGAGGTCGGGGTTCGCCTGCAGCAGGCCCTGGGCCTCCTGGAAGGACTTCGCGTCGTCGTCGTCGCCGTAGACGGTGGAGACGATCGAGATGCCCGCGTAGTCCGGGTTCGTCTCGACCTCCTCCTGGATGTACTTGATCCACTCGTTCTGGTTCGTGGCGTTCGCCGTGGCCGACAGGATGGCGATGTCGCCCTCCCCGCCGATCTGCTCGCTCATCTGGCGGATCTGGATGAGGGCGACGTCCTTCGCCTCGACCTGGCTGACGAACACGTCGCGGTAGTCGGGGTTCGTGTCGGAGTCGAACGCGACGATCTTCGCTCCGCCGTCGCGCGCCTCCTTCAGGGCGGGCCCGACCGCGTCGGGGTCGTTCGCGGCGATGACGATGACGTTCGTGCCCTGCTGGGTGAGCGTGTTGAGGAAGGTGACCTGTGACGAGGCGCTCGCCTCGAGCGGTCCGACCACGCTGTAGTCGTAGCCGATGTCCTTCGACGCGGCCTCGCCGCCGCCGAGGACGACGTCGGTGTACGGGTTGTTCAGCTGCTTCGGCACGAAGGCGATCGACGACGAGCCGCCGCCCGAGCCGGAGCCCGAGCCGGCGTCGTCGCCGCCGGCCGTCAGGGCGCAACCGGAGGCGACGAGCGAGACGGCGGCGACGGCCGCGGCGGCGGCCAGGCCTCGCCGGAGGGCGCGGCCGCGGGGGAAGGTGGGGAACTCCATCGTTCTGTCCTTTGCTGTGGGGTGGGGTGGTGCCGGGGTGGTGCTGGGGGTCGGGTGGGATCGGGGAGGTCAGGCGGGATCGGCGGAGCCGTCGAGGACGGCCCTCGCGGCCCGCCTCGCCCGGGCCCTCTCGCGGACGACCGCGATCAGGCTCGGGGTGACCACGCTGCCGACGAGCAGCAGCCCGGTGACGACGTTGAGCACGACGTCGCTGATGCCGCCGAGCCGCAGCGCGTAGCTGATGCTCGAGATGATCAGCACGCCGGCGACGACACCGGGGATCGAGCCCCGGCCGCCGAAGATCGAGACGCCGCCGAGCAGCACGGCGGCGATGACGGCCAGCTCGATGCCGGTCGCGTTGTCGCTGCGGGCGCTCGAGTAGCGGAGCGTCCAGTAGATGCCGACCAGGGCCGAGACGACCCCGGTGGCGACGAACATCCAGAACTTGGCGCGGCCGACGTGCACGCCGACGAAGCTCGCGGCCTCCTTGCTGAAGCCGATCGCGGGCAGGGCCCGGCCGAACGAGCTGAAGTGCAGGAGGACCCCGAAGAAGAGGATGACGACGACGACGCCGACCATCACCGTCGGGACTCCCGTGCCGCCGATCTTCGAGGTGAAGAACGACGTGAGGCCGGGAGGGAAGTTCGCCACCGCGTCGTCACCGATGACGACGAGCGCGAGACCGCGGTAGAGCGCCAGGGTGCCGATGGTGACCGCGAGGCTTGGCAGCCCGACCGTCGTCACGAGCGCGCCGTTGAGCGCACCGCAGACAATGCCGATCAGCACGCACACGACGAAGATCTCGGGGATGCCCCAGCCGGCGGCCCAGAGCACGCCCATCGTCGCGCTCGTGAGGCCCGCGGTGCTGGCGACCGAGAGGTCGATCTCGCCGGTGATGACGACCAGCGCCATCGGCATGGCGATCATGAGGATCGGGATCGCGTCGAGCAGCAGGAACCCGGTGGTCTGGACGCTGGCGAAGCGCGGCACCGTCAGGGCGCAGACGAGCAGGGTCGCGAGCAGCGCCCAGACCATGATCGCTCCGCGACCGGTGAGGAGGCGGCGGCGGCGCAGCGCCCGTTCGGCGCGCTGCCCGGGGTCGCGGGTGGCGCTCCCCGACGGGGAGGCGGGGGCCTGGGGGGCGCGGGTGACGGTCTGGTCAGGCATTGGTGGCCTCGCTCGTGCGCAGTCGTCGGGCCTTGCGGATCGAGGCGATCCGCTCGACGAGGATGGCGGTCAGGATGAGGACGCCGACGATGGCCTGCTGCCAGAACTTGTCGACGCCGAGGGCGGTGAGGCTGCTCGTGATGGTGGTCAGCAGCACGGCACCGATGGCCGCGCCGACGACGCTGCCGGAGCCGCCGAAGATCGCGATGCCGCCGACGACGGCCGCGGCCACGATGTCGAGCTCGAGCCCGGTGCCCGTCGTCGCGCCGACCGAGTTGAACCGGCTGGCGTAGAGCACGCCCGCCAGGCCCGTCAGCGTCCCGTTGAGCACGAACGCCGTCACGACGCGCCGGCTCACCGGGATGCCGAAGAGGCGTGCCGCCTGTTCGTCGGAACCGATGGCGTACAGGTCGCGACCGGGCCGGGTGCGGGCGAGGAACACCGCGACCAGCACGACGACCACGACGGCGATGACCGTGATGATCGGGACGCCGAGCAACGTGTCCACCGACAGGCGGCCGAAGGCGGCGGGGCGGTCCCCCGCGAAGTACTGCTGGCCGCCGGCCCACGCGTTGTTGAGGCCGCGGTAGATGTAGAGCATGCCGAGGGTGATGACGAGCGACGGCACCCGGGCCACCGTGACCAGGAACCCGTTGACCGCGCCGAGCACCGCGCCGATCGCGAGGCCGAGGAGGAAGACGACGACGATCGGGATCTCCGGCGCGGCCGCGAACACCGTGCCGGTCGCGAACGCGACGAGGCCGAGGATCGAGCCCACCGAGAGGTCGATGTTGTTCGTGATGATCACCGCGCCGAGGCCGACGGCCATGATGACCGTGATCGTCGCGTTGAGCATGAGGTCCTTGACGCCCTGGGCCGAGACGAAGAGCGGGTTGGCGATCGTCGTGACGATCACCAGCACGACGAGGGCCGAGGCGACCGGCACCTCGCGCTGACGGAGCACCGAGGCGAGGGGGCTGCGCCTCGACGTGGCGGCGGGCGCGAGAGCGTGGGACGTGGTCATCGGGTGGCCTCTGCAGTCGGGGGCATGGACGGGGACGGGGCCGGGGCCGGAGGCGCGGGCTCGGCGGGCGCCCCGGTCGCGGTCGGGTCGGCCGCGCCCGACCCGGTCGCGGCGTGCATCACGCGCTCCGCCGTGGCCTCGGCGCGGTCGAGGGTCGCGGTCAGGCGCCCCTCGTGCATGACGAGCACCCGGTCGGCCATGCCGAGCACCTCGGGCAGCTCGGACGAGATCATCAGCACCGCGATGCCACGGCCCGCCAGGTCGCTGATCAGCCGGTGCACCTCGCTCTTGGTGCCGACGTCGATGCCGCGGGTCGGCTCGTCCACGATCAGGAAGGTCGGGTCGGTCGCCAGCCACTTCGCCAGCACGACCTTCTGCTGGTTGCCGCCCGACAGGGTCGAGACGGGGAGCTCCTGGCTGCCGGTCTTGACCTGCAGGCGCCGTGACCACTCGGCCGCCGCCTCGCGCTCGCGGCGCGCGCTCACCAGGCCTGCCCGGCTGAGCGTCCTGCGCAGGGTGAGCGTGGTGTTGCGGCTCACCGACATGTCCATCACGAGACCCTGCCTGCGGCGGTCCTCGGGCACGAAGCCGATGCCGGCCGTGATGGCGGCCAGCGGGCTCCGCCGCGCGAGGGGCTTCCCGTTCACGGTGACGCTGCCGGCGTCGTAGCGGTCGACGCCGAACAGGGCGCGGGCGACCTCCGTCCGGCCCGCCCCGACGAGCCCCGCCAGGCCCACGATCTCGCCGGCCCGCACCTCGAACGACACGTCGTGGAAGACGCCCTGCCGCGTCAGCCCCTGGACGGTCACGACGGGCTCGCCGATCCGCGCCTCCTGCTTGGGGAACAGCTGGTCGACGTCGCGGCCGACCATCGCGCGGACGACCTCGGCCGTCGTGACGTCGCCGGTGGCGTGCTCGGAGATGAAGGCGCCGTCGCGCATGACCGTGATGCGGTCGCTGAGCCCGAAGACCTCGTCGAAGCGGTGCGAGATGAACATGATGGCGCTGCCGCGGTCGCGGAGGGCCCGGGCGACGCCGAAGAGGCGATCGACCTCGACGCCGCTGAGCGCCGCCGTCGGCTCGTCCATGATCAGCACCTTGGCGTCGAGCGAGATGGCCTTGGCGATCTCGATGATCTGCTGGTCGGCGATCGAGAGGCCCTCGGCGACGCGGTCGGGGTCGATCGGGACGCCGAGGCGCTCGAACAGGGCCCGGGCGTTGGCCCGCATCTTGGCGCGGTCGATGAACCCGAGGCGCGAGGTGGGCTGACGGCCGACGAAGATGTTCTCGGCGACGGTCAGGTCGGGGAAGAGCGTGGGCTCCTGGTAGATGACGCTGACGCCCGCCGCCTTGCTCTCCGCTGGCGTGCGGAAGACGATCGGGTGGCCGTCGAAGAGGAACTCGCCGGAGTCGGGCTGGTGCACTCCGGCGAGGATCTTCACCATCGTGGACTTGCCGGCGCCGTTCTCGCCGACGAGCGCGTTGATCTCGCCGGCCCGCAGCTGCACGCTGCCGCTGGCGAGGGCCACGACCGCTCCGAAGGTCTTGCGGGCGTGCCGCAGCTCCAGGACGGGGGCCGTCGGCGAGTAGCCGGAGGCCGGGGGGTCGATCGTCATCGATCGTTCTCCTCATCGAGAAATGAATCGTTTCAACAGCTCGTGGGGACGACAGTAGGGGCGGGCGGGTCCGACGTCAAGCACGGCGTGCCGCGGGCCGCGTCGTCGCCACGCGGGTGGCGCGGCCCGCCCCGCCCGGAGCCACCCGTCGGCCTACACTCGTCAGCGTCGGCGGACGGACGCCGACCGTCGCCTGCCCGGGCGCCGACGACGGAGGGGGCCCCGGTGGAGTCGGTCAGCATCCGCGACGTCGCGACCACCGCGGGCGTGTCGGTCGGCACCGTCAGCAACGTGCTGAACCACCCCGACAAGGTCAGCCCCGCCACCGTCGAGCGCGTGCACGCCGCCATCGACGAGCTCGGCTTCGTGCGCAACGACGCGGCGCGCCAGCTGCGCGCCGGGGCCAGCCGGGCCGTCGGCCTGGTGATCCTCGACGGGGCGAACCCGTTCTTCTCCGACGTCGCCCGGGGCGCCGAGACCGCGGCGGAGCGCGCGGGCCGCGTCGTCCTGCTCGGCAACAGCGACCAGCAGGTCGAGCGCGAGGCCCACTACCTCGACCTCTTCGAGCAGCACCGCGTGCTCGGCATCCTCATCTCCCCCGTCGGCGACGTCACCGCGAGGCTGGCCCGACTGCGTCGTCGAGGCACGCCGGCCGTGCTCGTCGACCGGCGGGCCGACCTCACCGACTTCTCCTCCGTCTCCGTCGACGACGTGCGCGGCGGCCAGCTCGCCGTCGAGCACCTCGTCTCGATCGGTCGTCGTCGCCTGGTGGTCGTCGGCGGCCCGCTCGACCTGCAGCAGGTCGCCGACCGCGTCGCGGGGGCCCGGGAGGCGGTGCGCGCCGCGGGCCCGGAGGTCACCCTCGAGGTGGTCGAGGTCCCGGGCCTCACCGTCGAGCACGGCCGAGCGGCGGCGGCGGCCCTCATGGCCCGGCCGGTGGCCGAGCGACCGGACGGCGTCTTCGCGGCGAACGACCTCGTGGCGATGGGCGTGCTCCAGTCGCTGGTGATGCTCGGCGACCTGCGGGTGCCCGACGACGTCGCCCTCGTGGGCTACGACGACATCGACTTCGCCCGGGCCGCCGTGGTGCCCCTGACGTCGGTGCGCCAGCCCAGCGGCCTGATCGGCCAGACGGCGATGGAGATCCTGCAGGAGGAGATCGACGACCCGACGCGCGAGCCACGGCGCGTCGTCTTCGCTCCCGAGCTCGTCGTGCGGGCCAGCACCGTGACGGGCGCCTCCGGCTGAGGTGCTCCGGGTGCCGCTCGGTGCCCCGACGAGCTACCGGTCGAGCCGGACGGCGGCGAGGCGCGCCGCCCGCCGCGCGGGCGCGAACCACCACCCGAGGAAGCCGCCCATGAGCGTCGCCCCGGCGGCCGCCCCTGCGGGCGACCCGGGGCGCCGGCGGACGGCGAGCAGGAGGGCCGTGCCGACCACGAGGTTCGTCGACGACCACGCGGCGTTCTCGCGGGGCGACGAGAGGCCCACCCCCGGGGGCGTCGCGAACGGGCTGGGGAAATCACGCCCGCGCAGCGCCGCCGCCCCGTGCGGGACGGCGTTCGCGAGGAACGCACCGGCCAGGAAGCGGGTCACCGTGACGACGATCATCGCTCGACCCTAGGCTCGGGACTCGGGCACTGCGCGCCGAGACCCGGCTGGCCTCGCGTCGCGCACCTCGTCGCTCGCCCCCTGTCCCCTCCGACCTGAAGGCCCCCATGCTGTTCGCGATCACCCTCCTCGTCCTCGGTCTCGTCGGCGTCGTCGGAGGCGCCCTCATCGTCGC
The DNA here is from genome assembly GCF_014841815.1 of Frigoribacterium sp. CFBP 8754. Taxonomy (NCBI): domain Bacteria; kingdom Bacillati; phylum Actinomycetota; class Actinomycetes; order Micrococcales; family Microbacteriaceae; genus Frigoribacterium; species Frigoribacterium sp. CFBP 8754. Next base: position 919,800 of record NZ_JACYUO010000001.1, on the reverse strand, counting down.
GCGGCGGGGCGGCGGCAGCCCGGCCCCGGGCATCGTGATCATCGTGCTGGGTGCGGTGGCGGCCGCGCTGGCGGTGGCGCTGCTGGCGCTCCCGGGCGTCCCGGCCTGACACCTCCCCCGCACGGCGGCCGTCGCCCTACCGGCGAGGGTGCCGCCCGATGAGACTCCCGAGCAGAGCCAGCCCGGAGACGGTCGGCAGGAACGAGAGGAACCCCGCGGGCCCCACGGCTCCTCCGACGGCCAAGCCGGTGGTCCCCGCCGCGAGGAGGAGGGATCCGACCACGAAGCGCCACCGGCGAGGGTGCGATCGCCAGGGCGTGATCGGCAGCGGCCTGAACTCCCGTCGAGCGCCCTCGGTCGCGTCGACCGCTCGCCCCGCCGGCAGGCCCGGGCCGTCGACCTCGAGGGCCCACTCGTCGATCCAGGGGCCCGGCCCGAGCTCGGGGCGGCGGTCGGCGACGGCGTGGGCAACCGCCGAGTAGTCGGCCGGCGCTCCGCGGTACATCGCGTCGACGAGGCTGACGTCGTACTCGACCCGGCCGTCCGGCCACAACGCATCGTGGCGGACCCTGCGGACGGCCCGACCCGACCACCGTGACGGCACGGCGAACGCCACGGCACGGGCGGCGACGGGGCGAGTGGTCACTCCCCGATCGGTCGGACGGGCCCTTCCGTCATCGTCCTGCGTCATCGCTCAGCCCCCTGGTCGTCGATCCACGGCCAGCCTGCCGCGTCGACCTGACAGCTGGCGAGTGAGGGGAGGCCTCACGCAAGCGAACGCGTGGATCAGCCCGGAGGAGCGAGCGGTGAGGGCATGCACGAGAGCACCGAGCTCGGTGGCGACCGTGACGCCGTACGCCCTCATCGATCCGATGAAGTGCCTGACGGTGGGCCCTGCCGGGCTCGAACCGACGACATCCACGGTGTAAACGTGGCGCGGCGGGTACGTCGTTGCCGCGAGTTGCGCAGAACGGCCAGTTTTGCAGGGTGAGGAGTGCAGCTGCGTGCAAGGGAGAGCAGCGTTGCGCAGTCCGTCACCGACACCACACCAACACGCGCACGGAGCTCGGACTTCGCACGAAGCATGGGCAGTGACGGACCGCTAGGCCTCAGGCACCACCAAGTTATCGCGTGATCGCGTGCGAGCGGGCCCTTTTTTGAAGACGACGGAGAGCGAGACTGCAGTGGGACCCGGGTCGAGGCCGGTCAACATTGCGCTGACCAGGCCCGTGAGGAGCCCGAGGCCGAGCCCAGGGAGCATCGTCCCGATCGTGAGCCGGCTCTGGCTCGCCGGGAACGCCGCGACCGCCTTGTTGCGACGGAGGTGCCACTTGTCGAGGGACGCCCCGAGGAGGTCAAGGTCGACGTGGGGGCGACGTAAAGAACTAGTCCTCCTACGGTTGTCGTGACCCGGGGCGTCCAGCCTTGCGCATCGCGACGACCCGGGTCGCGATACCCGTCGAGACGGACCTGAGGGTATCGAGCGAGTTCGAAGACGGCACCGTCTCGATCACCGCCGAGTCCCTCGAGCCGGTGTCCGAGGAACTTGGAGCCGGGGCGCATGGGGCAAGTCGCATCGCAAGTGCCGCAGGAGAGGAAAGGCGTCGGCGCATCGCGCGCCGACGCCCTTCTCATGCCCGATGCCGGGCGTGGTTCGAGCTAGGGAATGGCAATGTCACCCTGGTGCAGGACGCGGGGGTTCGCGTAGGTGTCCTTGATCGCCTGTTGCGTGTTCGCGGACTCGAGCTGCTCCGACCAGTGCATGAACCAGGTCCAGTTCGGCTGCGCGGCCATCTGCGCCGACGTGGGCATCTTGCCGACCTCGCCCAGAGCGATCGGCTTGCCCGCCGCGATCGATTGCATCGTCTGGTACTCGGCTGCACTCGGGAAGGTCTTGTACCAGGCGTCCAGCGTGACGACGTCGACGTACGAGCTGCCCGGGTAGTAGCCGGCCAGTCCCCCGGCCGGGTTGTCCTGCACGTTCCAGGCCCAGATGAGGTTCGTCATGCCCTTCGTGCCGGCTAGGTAGTCACGGGTGATCTGGTAGAGCTTCGCGGAGCCGGCCGACCCCGAACGTCCGCCCCACCAGGCCCACTGCTCGTTCATCTCGTGCAGCGGGCGGAAGACTGCGGGAACGCCCGCGTCCTTCAGCTGCTGCAGGTAGGGGACGACCTCATCGAGTCGTGACTTCCACGCCGAGTTCAGCGCTGTGCCGTTCGTGGTCACCTGCGACCACTGCGCGTCGGTGAGGTTCGCGTTGACGTCGTTCCACGAGCACGACGAGCCGACCGTCGGCGGGCAGACGTGCCACGTGAGCGAGACGAGCGCCCCGTTCTTCCACTCCGTCTTCGCCTGGTCGACGACACGCTGCCGGTTCGCCACGTCAGAGGCGGCGAAGAGGAAGTCCCCGCCCCAGAGCGCCGGGTAGACCCCGGTGATGTCCTTGACGCGCTGTGTGTACTGGCTCGGCTGCCCGGCGGGTTCCTTGTTGTGCTGCCCGCTGATGGTCTTCTGGCCCTTGATGCTCGCCAGGTAGTTCAACACGGTGCCCTTGGATGCCGAGCTGAACGCCTCGGCCGGGGTCGCCGAGGGGGCGCCCACGGCGAGGATGCCCGCCAGGAGGAACGCGATGCCGGCCCCGAGGGCGGTGCGCTTAGGACGTGTTGTCATGATGCTTCTCCTCGCTCGACCACCGAGGTGGTCGTCGGTGCGAGCCGACGTCGTCGTGTGGCTCGGAGTGCGACGGCACCGGCGATGACCGATGCCAGGGCGGCCAGGGCGAGAGCCGTGGTCGAGGTCGAGCCGGTGAAGGCGAGACCTGTGGAGGCGATGGCGGCAGAGGCCGGGACGGTGCCGGTCCCGCTGACGGGCATCCCGCCTCCTCCACCGGACCCCGGACCTGCGCCGGGTCCGGCACCGCCGCCGGGCGCACCGGGCGTGCCGGGATCGACGGGCACGACTGCGGCAGGGTCGACCGTCGTGACGACGTCGTCCACGAGCAGCTCGCCCGCGCCGTCGCCGCCGAGGTAGAACGCGAGCTGCGTCACGCTCGACGGGTCGAGGACGGCGTCGCCCGCCCAGGCGGGCGGCGCGAACGCGCTGAAGGGCACGTCGATCTGCTGCCAGCCCTCCCCCTCGACCGCGAGGGTGGTCTCGAAGTACGACCCTCCGGCCACGATCTGCACGGTGACGTCGTCACCGGCGGGGGCACGCAGCGAGAGCGAGAGACCGGTGTAGCCCCACCAGTCCTGCGGCTCGGCGAGGGTGCGGACGACGCCCGCGTAGCCGGGGCCCGCGAGGTCGTAGGCGAACTGTCCTGCCTGGGAGCCCGTGGACGGGTTCTCGCCGAGGGTGGGCGTGACGGCTCCGCCGCCGGTGTTGCGCACGTAGGTGCTGGTCAGGGCGGCGTCGTCGGCGTACTCCTCGAAGTCCTCCACGACGAGTGCCTCCGTGGGGAGCGGACGCGTGGCGAAGGACGCCGTCGTGGGCACCGACGTCGTGGTGCCGACGCCGTTCACGGCCTCGACCGACCACCGGTAGGTCGTGCCGGGCTCGAGCGTGACGTCGGGCCGGTACGACGTGCCCGTGAGACCGTCGGCCGAGGCCACGACGGTGCCCTCAGCGTTCGTGAGCGCGAAGCGGTAGTAGGCGGCATCGGTCGCGGCCGTCCAGGCGAAGTCCGGCGTCGAGGTGGTGCCCGTCGTCTCGTCGAGGGGCGCCTGGAGCGAGAACGCGCCGGGCGCCGTGGTGGGGTCGACGGCCGCGGACCGCAGGGTGGCCCGCGTGAGGTGCGCGTCTCCGGTCAACACGACGCGGACGTGGTCGTCGGCGAGGCCGTCGGCGACGACCGAGCCCTCGTCGGTGACGACCGTGGCGGCGGGCACCCACGTGCTGCCGTCCGCGCTGGTCTCGATTCGGGCGGCGCTCGGCTCGTCGACCTGGAACTCGGCCAGGGTGAGCCCGGCGCGCTGCCAGGCCACCGTGCCGGATGTGCCGTCCGTCGCGATGACGGACCCTCCGTCGGGGTCAGCCGCGACCGTCACGCCGTCATGTTCGGACGAGAGGCGCCAGTCCTGCACGGGGTCGACGAGCACGTCGCCGCCGTCCGGGTGGACGATGTCGGACGCGGGTCCGGTCGTCCCCGTGCCGTCGAGGGCCCGGACCCGGTAGGAGGCGCCGGCCGGGGACTCGATGTCGGTGACGGTCCCGGCCGACGCGCCCAGCGCCTCCTCGGTGACGGTCGTCCACGGCTGGTCGGCGACCTGTCGCTCGACGACGTATCCGGCTGCGCCGGCCGTTCCGCGCCAGGTGATGGTCGAGATGCCCTGGGCTCGCTGCACGCTCGTCACGAGCGGGGCCTCGAGAGGCAGGGCGGGCAGCACGATGCCGATGTCGCGGGCGTACTGGCGGATCGCCTCGGCCCGAGACTCCTCAGACGGCGTCCCTCCGGGCAGGTGGAAGGTGAACCCGTCGTCGTGGGGCACGAGGCCGGCGCGGTCGTCGTGGCCGAACAGCGACCAGGCGAACATCCCGGAGACGGCCGGGTCATGGGCGAGCGGGCTCAACAGCGCGGGCGTCGCCGCCGTCGAGGCGTACTCGCCGGCGATGTAGACCTTCCCGGCGGCGGTGACGGTCGCCGCGTCGGCCGAGACGCGGGCGGCCGTCGGCGGGTAGTAGTGGACGTCGACGATGTCGAGTGCCGTCGCGGCGAGGGTGTCGGGGTCGATGTCGAACCGTCGGCCAGCGGCGACGAGCTGCGACGGGGCCTGTTGTTTGATGTGGGCGACCTGTTCGTCGATCCACGGGAGGGTCATGCCCTCGAGTTCGTTGCCGAGTTCCCACGCCATGATGGTCGGGTCCTCGGAGTAGGGGACGCCGGTCAGCGCATTGGTGCGCCCGACGACGTGGTCGACGTAGTCCTGGTACGCGGCGATGGCCCGTGGGTCGGTGTAGAAGTCGGCGGACTCGAGGCCCAGGGGCGTCGTGAAGTCGCGGTGGCCGCCGTGGTAGTACTCCCACTCGTCGGTGAGCGGCAGGATCAGCCGGATGCCGAGCGACCCGGCGTACGCGACGGCGAAGTCGATCGTGGCGAAGGCGTCGTCGTCGTACTCGCCCAGGCTCGGCATCAGCGCGAGCGTGTTCGCGTCGTCTTGGGCCGTCGAGGTACCCATGTGCGACCGGACGACGGTGATGCCGGCTCGGTGGGCCGAGTCGAGGGTGTCCTTGATGCGGAAGAAGGTGGGGTAGTCGACCCCGCCGACGTTCTCGTCGAGGCCCAGCCAGTAGATGTTGGCCCCGCTGGCCCGGAAGGTCTCTCCCCCGAGCTGGAGGCGCGACGCGTCCCGGGTGACGAACTCGGTGTTCTGGGTCGTCCACTCCGCGCGGGGCGCGGCGGACGCGGCCTCCGCCTGGTGTGGCGTCAGGGGTGCGAGGGAGCCGAGCAGGACGCCCGTGGCGACCACGGCGCACACTCGGATCGACCTCGTCCGTGTCGGTCTCGGGGTCGTACGGGACGGATGGTCGTGGCTGGTAACGCTGGTGGCGGTCGGTGTCGTCATCGGTGCTCAGGCTCCTTCGGCTGTGCGGTGATCAGGGCGCCCCGGTCGGGCCGCCTGGTGTCAGGTGGTGCTGACCAGCCGCCGTGTGTCGACCCGGTTCGAGTCGACCATGTCGGGGCGGTGGACGAGTGCGGCGGCTCCCAGCAAGGGAGCGGCGGATCCGAGGGCTGCCGGGACGATGAGCACCTCGGTGGCGTAGGCGAGCACGGTGGCTCGACGGGCCGCCTGGCGCACCAGGTCGACGTAGTCGGGCACGACCCCCGCGAAGCCGCCGCCGATGGCGACGGCGTCCAGGTCGAGCAGCGTGGTCGTGCTGGCGATCGCCTGGCCGACGGCTGCTGCGGATCGGTGGACGGCCGCCAGGGCGGTCGGCTCCCCTGCGGCGCACGACAGGGCGAGGTCCTCGCCCGTGGACCCGGCCCAGCCGTGGCTCCGGGCCCAGCGCACGGAGTTCGTCCCGGACGCGACGGCCTCGAGCGTGGTCGAGTCGGCGTCCTCTGAGCGCCCCCCAAAGCCCGCGACGTGGATCTGGCCGACGTGTCCGGCGTTTCCCGTCCTGCCCGACACCAGTGCGCCGCCGACGATGAGCCCGCCGCCGACCCCGGTCGAGACCACCATGGACATCGAGTTCGCCAGCCCGGCCGTCGCTCCGAGCCAGTGCTCGGCGAGAGCGATGCAGGTGCCGTCCAGGCGCAGCCGGACCGGCAGGGCCGGGAGGCGCTCCTCGACTTCTCGGCGCAGGTCGAACCCGGCGAGCACGGGCAGGTTCTTCGGACTCACCGTGCCCGCGACGAGGTCGACGGGACCGGCCGACCCGATGCCGGCTCCCCGCAGCTCGCCGCCGGCCGGGAGGGCGGCCAGGGCACCGTCGACCACGGTGCCGACGGCACCCCGCAGCTCTGCCCGCGAGGCCGCCGCGCCCGTGGCGGCGCGCACCCGGCTGCCCCCGACGATCCGGCCGTCGTCGTCGACGAGGGCAGCCTCGATTTTGGTGCCGCCCAGGTCGACGGCCAGGGCGATCCTTGACATCGTCAGGCCCAGTCGACGACGAGCTGGTTCGACGTGCGGAGCACGCTCGCCGAGGTCAGCTGCTCGGGGGTGAGGTCGGCATCGCTGCTCACGCGGAACGTCACGGACTCCCGGGGCAGCAGGGTGACCATCATGTCGTCGACGACGGCGTGCACGTCGACCTTGTCGACGAGCAGCGTCACGTCGCGAGCCAAGGAGGCGCTGGTCACCACGACGTCGTAGCCGCCGTGGACCGCGGTGACGGTCGTCGTCAGCTCGGCGGCGGTCAGGGCCGAGTCGCGCTGCTCGACCGGGAACCACAGCCCCCGCTCGGCACCGACCGTGGCGACGACCAGCTCGCGGGCCGGATCGCCGAAGGCGGTGACCGCGGCGGGGATCGCGACCGTGCTGGTGGTGCGGGCGTCGAGCGCGAGGTCGACCGTCGCGGAGGCGAGCACCTCGCCCTTGTAGGAGAGCCTCTGGAGGACGACCTGCGCCTCCCACACCTCGGGCGAGTCGTTCGAGACGGCGGCGACGAGGTCGTCGCCGCGCGGCTGGATCGTGACGAGGCGGTCGGCGTAGACGTGCTTGAGGGCGTAGAGCAGCGGCTTGGCCCGGCCGTAGCCGTCGACGGCTGCCCAGGAGGTGACGGGCCAGCAGTCGTTCAGCTGCCAGACGACGGAGCCCATGGTGGTGGGGCTCCACGACCGCCAGTGCTCGATGGCGAAGGCGACGGCGTTGGCCTGGTTCAGCGACATGGCCCAGTGCCAGTCCTCGGTGTCGTCGGGCAGCGGGAGGTGCGCGACGAGGCCGTCGGTGAGCTTGTCGTTGCCGTCGGTCGCCTTCTGGTGCCAGATCATGCCGGGCGACTCGGGCGTCAGGGGCGAGTCGGAGATCGACTGCTGGATGGTGGACCAGGTGGCGGGGCCCTGCCAGCCGAACTCGGCGACGAAGCGGGGCACGGTGTCGCGGTAGTGCGGGTAGTCGACGCGGTTCCACAGCTCCCAGAGGTGCACCGAGCCGTGCTCGATCTCGTTCGCCGGTCGTTCGGGGTCGCCGGACCAGGGGCTGCCGGGCGTGTAGGACCGCTGGGGGTCGAGTTCGGCGACGAGGCGGGGCAGCAGGTCGAGGTAGTAGCCGAGGCCCCAGGTGCGACCCTGGAGGCGCTTCTCCCAGCCCCATTCTTCAAAGCCCCAGATGTTCTCGTTGTTGCCGTTCCAGAGCACGAGGCTCGGGTGGGGCATGAGGCGCGTCACGTTGTCGCGGACTTCGGCCTCGACCTCGCTGCGGAGCGGCTCCTCCTCGGCGTAGGAGGCGCAAGCGAAGAGGAAGTCCTGCCAGGTCATGATGCCGCGTTCGTCGCACAGCTCGTAGAAGTCGTCGGACTCGTAGTAGCCGCCGCCCCAGACGCGCAGCAGGTTCATGTTCGCGAACTCGGCCTGGTCGAGGCGGGCGGCGACACGGTCTCGTGTGACGCGGGTGACGAAAGCGTCGTCGGGGATCCAGTTCGCACCCCTGGTCCACACCGGCTGCCCGTTGACGACGACCCGGAAGCTCGTGCCCTCTGGGTCGGGCTCGAGTTCGACGACGACCGTGCGGAAGCCGATGCGAGTCGACCAAGCGGCGGCGGGCCGGTCGTCGACGATGAGGTCGACGGCGAGGTCGTAGAGGACGGCGTCGCCGTGGCCGCGGGGCCACCAGAGCGCGACGTCGGCGACGTCGAGGTCGACGACGGCCTCGGTCGCGCCCGGGGAGACCTCGACGCTGGCCGTGGCTGCCTCGGCTCCGTCGGGGCTCGTCACGGAGCCGGAGACGATCACCGCGGCGTGGGAGCCGGCCGCTCTCTCGATCGTGATGTGGGCGCGGACGTGGCCCACGCCTCCATCGGTGGTCACGACGGGGCGGACGCTCTCGACGCGGGCGCCCGACCAGGAGTGCAGGGTGACGGGCTTGAAGATGCCCGAGGAGGCGGCGTCGAGGCCCCAGTCCCAGCCGAAGTTGCAGGCCGCCTTGCGGATGGCGTTGAAGGGGTGGAAGTAGGTGTGCGGCCGGTAGCCGATGTCGAGGCTGGCCTGGTCGGCGTGGGCGACGGGCGAGGCGAAGTGGACGACGAGGTCGTTGTCGCCCTCGACGAGCACCCCGTCGGCCGGGAGGCGGTAGGTGCGGTGCTGGTTGACGGTACGTGCCAGCTCGGTGCCGTTGAGGGTGACCGTGGCGACGGTGTCGAGGCCCTCGAACACGAGGTCGTGGCGGTCGTGGCCGTCAGGGCTCCACGCGAACGTGGTCCGGTACTCCCAATCGCTCTCGCCGATCCAGGTGACCTTCTGCTCGTTGCGGTCGAGGTAGGGGTCGGGGATGAGGCCGGCGGCGAGGAGGTCGGTGTGGACGAGGCCGGGCACCGTCGCGGGGACGGCCGCCGCGGCGATGTCGTCGGGCACCGGGCCGCGGGTCGAGCGAACGGACCAGCCGTCGTGCAGCGGGCGGCGGGTCTCGGTCGCGGTGGTGGGGAGGGTGGTGGTCACTTGGTGGCTCCTGCCGTGAGGCCGTTGTAGATGTATCGCTGGAGGAAGAGGAAGGCGATGAGGGTGGGGACGATCACGAGCAGCGTCCCGGCCGCGATGACCTCCCACTGCGCACCGAAGGGACCCATGAAGCGGAACAAGGAGGTCGAGATGACGCCGAGGTCCTGGGAGGGCATGTAGAGGAACGGGATGTAGAACTCGTTGTAGACCGCGATGCCCTTGATGATGACCACCGTCGCGATGGCCGGTTTGAGTAGCGGCAGGACGATCCGCCAGTAGACGGTGAAGCGGCTCGCGCCGTCGAGCATCGCGGCCTCGTCGAGCGAGACGGGGATCGACTGCATGAACTGCAGGAAGATGTAGATCGCGACGATGTCGGTCCCCATGAAGATGAGGATCGCCGCGCCCCGGGTGTTGAAGAGGTCCAGGGCGCTGATCACCTGGAAGGTCGCGACCTGCGTCGTGACCGACGGCACGAGGGTCGCGAGCAGGAACCCTCCGAGCACGAGCTTCCGGCCGCGGAAGCGGAACCGATCAATGGCGTAGGCGGCCATCGTGCCGATCAGGATGGTCCCGACCACGGAGACGACGAGGATGATCCCCGTGTTGACGAAGCCCATCAGCATGCCGCCCTGGGTGAAGGCGGTGACGAAGTTCTCGAGGTTGAGCCAGTTGCCGGGCGGGGTGAGCGGGGTCGAGGTCCGATACTCCTCGTCCGTCTTGAAGGCGAGCATGACGATGGTGACGAGCGGGACGAGGGCCGCGAGGCACGCGAGCACGAGGCTGACGTACTTGACGGTCGTCCCGGTGCGGGCGATGACGCGCGAGCGGGTGGGCGACGCGGTGGTGGTCACGAGGCGTCCTCTTTCTTCTCGTCGGGGAACAGCAGCCGCTGCACCGCGGTGATGACGAGCACGATGACGAGCAGGACCACGGCCATGGCGGAGGCCAGGCCCACCTTCGAGAAGCGGAACGCGGTGTCGACGGTCTGGATGACGAACGTCTCCGACCCGTTGGCGCCTCCGGTCATGATGTAGGGCATCTCGAACGCCGAGAGGGCACCGGCGATCGCGAGGATGAACGACAGGCCGAGGATGCGTCGGATGCTGGGCACGATGATGTAGAGGAACTTGTGCCACGACGTCGCGCCGTCGAGGTCGGCCGCTTCGTACTGCTCGGACGGCACCGACTGGATCGCGCCCAGGAAGAGCACGAAGTTCAGGCCCATGTAGCGCCAGACGCTCGTGGCGGCGAGCGAGGTGTTGACGACGCCGGGGTCGCCGAGCCACTGCGGGGTGTTCTCGACCCCTACCAGGGCGGCGAGGGCGTCGAGGGTACCGCCGGGGCGGAAGAAATAGAGGAAAACGAGGCCGATCGCGACCCCGTTGATGAGGTACGGGAAGAAGATGATCCCCTTGAACAGGTTCGAGAAGCGGGTCTTGAAGCTGAGGAGGGTCGCGAAGTACAGGGCCAGGACGAGCTGGGCGATGGCGCCGGCCAGGTAGAAGAGGCTGACGAAGAAGACCTGGAAGATCTCGGGCCGGGTGAAGATCTCGACGAAGTTCTCGGGGCCGACGAACTCCTTGACCGGCGACAAGCCGTCCCAGTCGGTGACGCTGTACCAGAGCAGGTTCGCGACCGGCACGTAGGTCAGGACGATGAGGAACGCCAGCGGCACGACGAGGAAGAGCCACGGGGTGACGCGCTGGCCGCGCCGGCCCACTCGCCCGGCCGGGCCGGCGCCGGGGCGGGTGCCCCGGCGCCGGCCGTCGTCGGTGACGGACGCCGCGACCTCGGGAGGCGAGGCGAGCTGGGTCATTCGGAGACCTTCTCCTGCGCTGCGGCCCACCGGTCGTTGAGGTCGGAGAAGAACGAGTCTTCGTCGCCGTCGGCGGCGCCGCGGGCGGTGTCGATCAGCTTCTGACGGTAGGTGTTGCCGAAGATGTCGATCTCCGCCTCGTTAGCTATATCGGTGAGCAGCGCCTCCTTGCCGACCGGGTCCGGAGCCAGCTCGAGGTACTGGACGCCGAGGGCGGTGAAGTCCGAGAGGGTGTTGGGCTCGGGATCGCTCTTGACGGGGCTGATGGCTCCCTGGCTCTCGGCGTAGCCGGACTCGTTCGTGAACCAGTCGACCCAGGCCTTCGCGGTCGCCTTGTTGTCGCTGTTCTTGCTGACGCCGAGCACCTTGTCGCTGGCCGTCACCGAGGTGAACTGGCCGTCGACCTGCCAGGGCATCGGCCAGAAGCCGATGTCGTCGCGAGAGGCGCCAGCGGCCTCGGCGGCGTCCTGCATCTGGCTGACGGCCCAGGAGCCGAGGACCATCGAGCCGATCTTGCCCTGAGCGAGGAGGTTCTTCGACTCCTCCCAGTTGGTCGTGGTCGGGTCGGCTTCGCTGAGGCCGGCCTCGACGGTCTGGAAGAGCAGGTCGTCGATCTTGTACTGGTCGGTGCCCTCAGTCCAGGGCGCGTCGTCCTCGGCCATCTCCATGCGGACGTCGGGGCCCTGGGTGGCGCCGAGGTTGCTCTCGAGGGTCGCCAGCGGCCAGCCGTCGGCGTAGTTCGTGTAGTAGGGATCGGCGTCGGTCTGGTCCTGGATGGCCTGCAGGTCGGTGAGGTATTCCTCCTCTGTTGTCGGGGCCTCGGTGATGCCTGCGTCGGCCCAGACCTTCTTGTTGACGACCATTCCCATGGCCGAGCCGAAGGTCGAGATGCCGTAGACCTGTCCGTCGTAGGCGCCTGCGTCGACGAAGCGGTACTTCTCGCTCATCTCGTCGACCGTGCCGAGGGGCTCGAAGAAGCTCGCGTACTGGTCCTTCGTGACGTTCGAGACAGGGATGAGCAGCGCGTCGCCGTAGTCCTTGGAGTTAAGGCGGATCTTGACGTCGCCCTCGTAGTCGGTCAGCGCCTCGAACTTCACGCTCGTGCCCGGGTACTTGTCCTCGAACGTCTTCGCGTAGTCGGCGAAGGTCGTGTCGACGAGGTCGGTGCGGTTGGTGAGCACGGTGATCTCGCCCGAGGGATCGCCGTCGTCGTTGGACGCGGACGAGCAGCCGGTCAGGCTGATCGCGGTGAGCGAGACCATCGCCATGCCCATGAGTGCTGTCTTCTTCATGTGTGCGAACTCCTTCGTTCGTGGGTGCCGGCGGGGTGCCTCGGCCGTTCTGTCCGGCAGGTCTCGGCGGGTGCGAGCTGGTCGGGTGCCTCAGCTTCACCCGCGGCGTCGTCCCCTGTCAAGACTTTGATTATTAATTTATGCACAATGGATCGGAGGATGAGGGCGAGAGGGATGGAGTGGCGCCGCACTCGGAGCGTCAGCGGGAGGGCGGGCCAGTCGTCGCCCGGGGCACGAAGACGATGGGCGGTGCCTCGAGCGTGGGTGGTCTCTGACCGTCGAGCACGGCCAAGACCGTCTCGCCCACCATCTCGCCGATGCGCTGGACGTCGTGGCTGAGGGCGGAGAGCGGCGGCTCGGAGAGCTGGCACTGGGCCGAGTCGTCCCATGCGACGAGCGAGAGGTCACCGGGCACGCTGAGACCGCGGCGGCGTGCCTCTGCGAGTCCGCCGAGCGCCATGAGGTCGTTGTCGAAGACCACTGCGGTCGGAACAGCCGGGGCGCCTTCGATGATCTGGTCGTCAGAGTCGACCTGGGTGTCGAGTAGTGCCGAGAGGGCTCGCTCGCCCGACTCGAACGAGTAGTCGCCCGTCACCGTCGCCGCGATCAGCCCCCGATCGTCGCAGACCGACACGAAGGTGTCCCGGCGCGCGACGGAGTGGGCGAGGCGCAGCGGTCCGCTGACGTGGGCGAGACGGACGTGGCCCAGCAAGGCCAGCGCATTCACCGCCTCTTCGACGGCGACGTCGTCGTTCGTCCAGACGGCCGGGAGCCCACTCGAGATGGCGGGTGATGACACCGAGATCGCAGGCAGGTCGAGCTCGGCGACCATGGACACGCGCGGGTCGTCCACGCTCAGGTCGACGAGCACCAGGGCATCCACGACGCCCCCGGCCGACCACCGGCGGCACAGGTCGAGTTCGGCCCCGCGGTCAGGAAGGACCCTGAGCAAGACCGCATGCCCCCGCGGCCGCACGACACGGTCGAGGCCGGCGGTGAGCTCGTGGAAGTACGGCTCGGCCCCGTAGATCTCGCTGGGACGCACCAGGGTCAGGCCGATCGGCCGCGGGAGGCGCGACGGACTGTCGCTCTCGTCCAGGGTCGCGTCTCTCATCGCCTCGTCCTCCTCGGCCCCGATCATGGTGCCGTGCGCTCTCTCGTGACCGCTATCGTGTCACCGACGCGGGCCAGCACCACACCAGGGCTCGCCCGAGGTGCGGAGGACGACGTGGCCAGACCCGAGTCCTCCGCGTCCGGGCCGGGCAGCAGGGCACTCGTCGTCGACGTCATCCGCTCGTCCGGCCCCATCAGCAGGGTCGAGCTGACCGAGACGACCGGCCTGACCCAGCCCAGCATCTCCAACATCGTCCGCAAGCTGCTCGTCGAGGGCATCGTGCGAGAAAGCGGTCGGGTGGCCTCGGGCGGCGGCAAGCCTCGGACCCTCATCGAGATCAATCCTGGGGCCCTCTACGCGGTGGGCGTCCAGCTCGGTTTCGAGTCGATGACCTTCGTGGCGACGGGTGCGGGAGGGGGGATCGTTGCTCGGCAGCTCGTGGACGGTGCGTCGCTCGACTCGCCGGACGAGGTGACCGATCGCCTCGTGGCGCAGTTCGACGCCTTCGTCGACGCCGCTGGCATCTCGCGGGCGTCGATCGCTGGTGTCGCCGTGGTCGCACCCGGCCCGCTGTCGGCCGACCACGGCGCCATCCTCCGCTCGCCGACGCTCCGCAGGTGGGAGGGCTTCTCGCTCCGCGACAGGCTCTCGGAACGCCTCGACGTCCCCGTCCTGATTGACAACGACGCCGCGGCCGCGGCCGTGGGCGAGTTCTGGACGCGTCGTGTCCCCCGCACCGAGACCTTCGCCGGCATCTACATGGGCACGGGCCTCGGCGCCGGCATCATCATCGACGGGGCCCTGTACCGCGGTGCGAGCTCGAACGCCGGCGAGCTCGGGCACACGTCCGTCGACCTCGACGGCGAGCCATGCTTCTGCGGCAACCGAGGATGCGTGGAACGTTATGCGGCGCCCGCCGCCGTCCTGCTCCAAGCCCGTGAGCAGTCAGGACGCTTGACCGGCCTCGGACTCGCCTTCGAGGATCACACCGTTGCCCAAGACTTCGACCGTCTGGCTCGCGCCGCTGTGGGCGGGCACCCTGTCGCCGAGAGCTTGATCGCCACGTCCGCGCGCTATCTCGCCGCCGCCGTCGTGTCGTTCGTCAACGTCCTCGACGTCGACCGGCTCGTGCTCTCCGGTCCGAGCATCGCGGTCGCGGGTTCCGTGTACGCCCGGGCCGTCCGAGAACGTCTCATGGAGAGCGCCTTCGCTCGGCAGTCGCACGACGTCCGAGTCGAGTTGGCCACCAACCCGAGAGACTCAGCCGCGATCGGAGCAGCAGCGCTGGTCTTGCAGAGCTCTGTCTCTCCGGGACACGGCCCGCAGCTCATTCAGCCGAACTGACCAGCGGAACCCCGGAGCCAGACCCACGATCTGAGCGAGGGTCCTCCCAAGCAAGATGCGATTGGCGTCCACGACGTAGGACAGTGGATCGTCCAGCACCAACACCACACCGACACGAGAATACTTGTCGAACGGTATAGAAGGCATTACTCTCGCAAAGACTGGCTTCTGACCGGCAATTTCTAGAGTGGGCCCTGCCGGGCTCGAACCGACGACATCCACGGTGTAAACGTGGCGCTCTACCAACTGAGCTAAAGGCCCCTGCACCGCGGGTGCGCGGCGGGACGATGCTACCGCGGCCGAGGCCGGGCCCCGTCGCGTCAGGCGGGGACGGGAACCAGCGCGTCGAGTGCCGTGCGGTAGTCGTCGATCGAGCGGGCCTGGCCGGGCTCGGTGACGAAGTGCTCGCGGATCACGCCGTCGACGTCGATGAGGAAGGTGGCGCGCGTCGCGAAGCCCTTGTGGTCGAGGAACACGCCGTACTCCTTCGAGACCTCGCCGTGCGGCCAGAAGTCGGCGAGCATCGTGAAGTCGTAGCCCTCGTCCTCGGCGAACGCGCGGAGCGTCGCCTTGGAGTCGACGGAGATGCCGATCAGCTCGACGCGGTGGTCCTGGAACATCGACAGGTTGTCGCGCAGCGTGCACAGCTCGGCGGTGCAGGTGCTCGAGAAGGCGAGCGGGAAGAAGACCAGCGCCACGGGCTTGACGCCCCGGAAGTCCGAGAGCCGGACGTGCTCGCCGAACTGGTTCGGCAGGTCGAAGTCAGGTGCCTGGATGTCGTTCTCCAGAGCCATTGCGCGTTCCTCCCTCGTCGGCTCGGTCGGCCGGCGATGACACGATCGTCGATACTACGCCGGAGGCGCGTGGCCGCAAGGCCGTTCGCCCGCGGCGTGCCGACGGCCGGCTCCCGACGCCTCCCAGCGGCTGCCGAGCCTCCGTCGGCGGAGGCAACTAGACTCGACCAGTCAGACGCCGACGACTGCCGTTACCCGGCCGTGTCAGCCCTGGCGTCTGCCTGCCCGAGACGGGTGGCAGCTGATGTCAACCACGAGTGATAGAGGTCAAGGGTGACGGTAAACGACCAGGATCCGTACACGGTCGACAAGGCCGATCGCGATCCGGAAGAGACCGCTGAGTGGCGGGAGTCGCTCGACTCCCTCGTCGCGACGCAGGGCCACGAGCGCGCGCGCGAGATCATGAAGAGCCTGCTGACGCGGTCGAGCGAGCTGCACCTCGGCGTCCCGATGGTCCCGAAGACGGACTACGTCAACACCATCGCCCCGGAGGACGAGCCCGAGTTCCCCGGCGACGAGGACCTCGAGCGCCGGTACCGCCGCTGGATCCGCTGGAACGCCGCCGTCACCGTGCACCGTGCCCAGCGCCCCGGCATCTCCGTCGGCGGCCACATCTCCACCTACGCCTCCTCCGCCGCGCTGTACGAGGTCGGCTACAACCACTTCTTCCGCGGTCAGGACGCCCCCGGCGGCGGCGACCAGGTCTTCTTCCAGGGCCACGCCTCCCCCGGCATGTACGCCCGCGCCTACCTCGAGGGGCGCCTCGGCACCGAGCAGCTCGACGGCTTCCGTCAAGAGAAGTCGCACCACACCGGCGGCCTCAGCTCGTACCCCCACCCCCGCCTCATGCCGTCGTTCTGGCAGTTCCCGACCGTGTCGATGGGCCTCGGCCCGATCAACGCGATCTACCAGGCCCAGGTCGCCAAGTACCTCACCAACCGCGGCGTCAAGGACGCCTCCGACCAGCAGGTCTGGGCCTTCCTCGGCGACGGCGAGATGGACGAGGTCGAGAGCCGCGGCCAGCTCCAGGTCGCCGCGAACGAGGGGCTCGACAACCTCAACTTCGTCATCAACTGCAACCTGCAGCGCCTCGACGGCCCCGTCCGCGGCAACGGCAAGATCATCCAGGAGCTCGAGAGCTTCTTCCGCGGTGCCGGCTGGAACGTCATCAAGGTCGTCTGGGGCCGCGAGTGGGACGACCTGCTCGCCCGCGACACCGAGGGCGCCCTGCTCAACCTCATGAACACGACGCCCGACGGCGACTTCCAGACGTACAAGGCCGAGAGCGGCGCCTACGTCCGGGAGAACTTCTTCGGCCGCGACCCCCGCGCGCTGGAGCTCATCAAGGACTTCACCGACGACCAGGTCTGGAACCTCAAGCGCGGCGGCCACGACTACCGCAAGGTCTACGCGGCGTTCAAGGCGGCCTCCGAGCACAAGGGCCAGCCGACCGTCATCCTGGCGAAGACCGTCAAGGGCTACGGCCTCGGCCCGTCGTTCGAGGGGCGCAACGCGACCCACCAGATGAAGAAGCTGACGCTCGACAACCTCAAGCAGTTCCGTGACGAGATGCGCATCCCGGTCTCCGACGCGCAGCTCGACGAGAACCCCTACCAGCCGCCGTACTACCACCCCGGCGACGGCGACGAGGCGATCCAGTACCTCCACGAGCGCCGTCGCGCGCTCGGCGGCTACGTGCCCGAGCGCCGCTCGAAGTACACCCAGGTCGCCGTGCCCGAGCAGAAGTCGTACGACGTCGTCAAGAAGGGCTCCGGCAAGCAGGAGGTCGCCACGACGATGGCCTTCGCGCGCCTCCTGAAGGACCTCCTGCGCTCGCCCGACTTCGGCCACCGCATCGTCCCGATCATCCCGGACGAAGCGCGCACCTTCGGCATGGACGCCTACTTCCCGACGTCCAAGATCTACAACCCGAACGGCCAGCACTACACGTCGGTCGACCGTGAGCTCCTCCTCGCCTACAAGGAGAGCCCCCAGGGCCAGCTGCTGCACGTCGGCATCAACGAGGCCGGCGCGTTCGCCGCCTTCACGGCCGTCGGCACCTCGTACTCGACCCAGGGCGAGCCGCTCATCCCGGTGTACGTCTTCTACTCGATGTTCGGGTTCCAGCGCACCGGCGACGCGATGTGGGCCGCCGGCGACCAGATGGCACGTGGCTTCATCATCGGCGCCACCGCGGGCCGCACGACGCTGACCGGCGAGGGCCTGCAGCACGCGGACGGCCACTCGCTCCTGCTCGCCTCGACGAACCCGGCCGTCGTCTCGTACGACCCCGCGTTCGGCTACGAGCTCGGCCACATCGTCAAGGCGGGCATGGACCGCATGTACGGCACGACGGAGGACGGCTCGCCGGCCCACTCCGACCCGAACGTCATGTACTACATCACCGTCTACAACGAGCCGATGGCCCAGCCCGCCGAGCCCGACGACCTCGACGTCGACGGGCTGCTGCACGGCATCTACAAGCTCAAGGGCGCCGACAACCTGGGCCCGCGCGCCCAGCTGCTCGCGTCCGGCGTGGGCGTGCCGTGGGCCCTGGAGGCGCAGCAGCTGCTGGCCGACGACTGGAACGTCGCGGCCGACGTCTGGAGCGTCACCTCCTGGAACGAGCTGCGCCGCGAAGGCCTCGCCGCCGAGGAGCACAACTTCCTCAACCCCGGCGCCGAGCAGCGCACCCCCTACGTCACGGAGAAGCTCCGGGGCAGCGAGGGCCCGTTCATCGCGACCAGCGACTTCATGGCCGCCGTGCCCGACCAGATCCGCGAGTTCGTGCCCGGCGACTACCTGACGCTCGGTGCCGACGGCTTCGGCTTCTCCGACACGCGCGCCGCGGCCCGTCGGTTCTTCAAGATCGACGGCCCGTCGATGGTCGTCCGCACGCTGCAGGCCCTGGCCCGCCGCGGCGAGGTCGACCCGAGCGTCGTCCAGCAGGCGATCGACCGCTACCGGCTGCACGACGTGACGGCCGGCACCAGCGGCAGCGCCGGCGGGGAGAGCTGACCGCGACGTGAGCGCTGAGCGGGTGTCGCACTCGCCCATGGAACCGTCCGCCGCCACGAAGGAGCGCACGCTCGCGTGGCTGCGGACGGTCTCGGGCGAGCTGTCGACGGCGACGATCAAACGCCTGGAGGAGACCCTGCCCTGGTACGGCGACATGCCGCCCGGGCGGCGCTCCGCCGTAGGGCTCGTCGCCCAGGCCGGCATCACGTCGTTCATCAGCTGGTTCGACAACCCCCAGTCGACGCCCTGGATCGCCGCCGACGTCTTCGGGGCAGCTCCGCGCGAGCTGCTCCGGAGCGTCAGCCTGCAGCAGACCCTGCAGCTGATCCGCGTGACGGTCGAGGTCGTGGAGGAGCGGGTCAAGGACGGCGACGACTCCCTCCGCGAGGCGATCCTGCTCTACTCACGCGAGATCGCGTTCGCCTCGGCGGACGTCTACGCGCGGGCCGCGGAGGCACGCGGCCTCTGGGACGCCCGGCTCGAGGCCCTCGTCGTCGACTCGATCCTCAGCGGCGAGTACGACGACGAGCTGCCGAGCCGGATCGCGGCGCTCGGCTGGCACGGGCACGGCGAGGTGTCCGTCCTCGTCGGCACGGCCCCGCGGATGCTCGACGTCGACATGCTCCGGCGCACGGCCCGGCACCTCGAGGCCGACGTGCTCATCGGCGTGCAGGGCAGCAGGCTCGTCCTCGTCATCGGCCGCGCCGAGCAGGTCGTCACCGACGCGGACGGCGAGACGGCCGCCCCCGACCGCCGGACGTCGTTCACGGAGATCGCCTCGGCCCTCGAGCCCGGCTTCGGCGACGGGCACCTCGTCCTCGGCCACGAGGTGCCCAGCCTCGTCGACGCGTCCAAGAGCGCCAAGGCGGCCCTCGCCGGCTTCGCGGTCGCGCGGTCGTGGCGAGCCGCGCCCCGACCCGTCCTGGCCGACGACCTCCTGCCCGAGCGGGCCCTCGCCGGCGACCCCGTCGCCCGGTCGACGCTCGTCAACCGCGTCTACAAACCGCTCAAGAACCACTCCACCGAGCTCCTCACCACCCTCTGGTGCTACCTCGACAACGGGCGCTCGCTCGAGGCGACGGCGCGTGAGCTCTTCGTGCACCCGAACACCGTGCGCTACCGCCTCAAGCGCGTCTCCGACGTCATCGGCTGGGACGCCACCGGCGCCCGGGAGGCCCTCATCCTCCAGAGCGCGCTCATCCTCGGCTCGATCGCCGACCACGACGCCCCGGTCACGCGTCGCCGCTGACGCGTGCCGGAGGCGGCGCCTCGTGGAGATCGACAAGGCTCGTCACGATCTTTGGTCGAGTTGCTACACCACGGCCCACGGTGTCGAGGGCATGATGGAGCAGTGATCGTTGTCGTAGCGCCCGGGCAGGGCTCCCAGTCCCCCGGCTTCCTCACCCCCTGGCTCGCCGACCCGGAGAGCCGCGGCCTCCTCGAGACGCTGAGCATCGCCTCCGGCCTCGACCTGGTCGCGCACGGCACGACCTCCGACGCCGACACCATCCGCGACACCGCGGTGGCGCAGCCGCTCATCGTCGCCGCCGGCCTGCTCACGGCGCACGCCCTCTTCGCGCGCGTCGACCGCGGCCGCGTCGGCGGCGCCGCCGGCCACTCCGTCGGCGAGTTCACCGCCGCAGCGGTCAGCGGCGTCCTCACCGACGAGGAGGCCGTCCGCCTCGTCGCCGAGCGCGGGCGCGCCATGGCCGCCGCCGCGGCCCAGGTCGAGACCGGCATGAGCGCCGTGCTCGGCGGCGACGCCGACGAGCTCACCTCCCGCCTCGCCGAGCTGGGCCTGTCGCCCGCCAACTACAACGGCGGCGGACAGATCGTCGTCGCCGGCGAGCTCGCCGGCCTCGCGGCCCTCGCCGAGCAGCCCCCCGCCAAGGCCCGGGTCGTCGCGCTGCAGGTGGCCGGCGCGTTCCACACGCGCTTCATGGAGCCGGCCGTCGAGGCCCTCCGCACCGCCGCCTCCTCGGTGACGCCCGCCGACCCGACGCTCCGCCTCTGGACCAACCACGACGGCACCGTCGTCACCTCGGGCCCGCGCTTCGTCGAGCTGCTGGTGGGCCAGGTGGCCTCACCTGTCCGCTGGGACGCCACGATGGAGTCGTTCGCGGCGGAGGGCGTGACCGGCATCGTCGAGCTCGCCCCGGCCGGCGCCCTCACCGGGCTCGCCAAGCGTGCCCTCCGCGGCGTCCCCAGCGTCGCCGTCAAGACCCCCGACGACCTCCAGGCCGCCGTCGACCTCCTCGAGGGAGCAGCATGACCACCCCCCAGATGAACCAGACCACCGGTGCGGCGTACACGCGCATCCTCTCGCTCGGCGCCGCCCGCGGCGAGAACGTCGTGCCCAACGCCGACATCATCGAGCCGATCAACTCCTCCGACGAGTGGATCCAGCAGCGCACCGGCGTGATCACCCGGGTCCGCGCCTCGAAGGACGTCCACGTCGTCGACCTCGCCGAGACAGCGGCCCGCCAGGCGATCGAGCGCGCCGGCATCCGCCCCGACCAGATCGGGGTCGTGCTCGTCTCGACCGTCAGCGGCGGCGTGGCGACGCCCTCCGTCGCCACCCTGCTCGCCGAGCGCATCGGCGCGGCCCCCGCCGCGGCGTACGACATCAGCGCCGCCTGCGCCGGCTACGCCTACGGCATCGCCCAGGCCGACTCGTTCGTGCGCAGCGGCCTCGCCGAGCACGTGCTCGTCGTCGGCGCCGAGAAGCTCAGCGACATCATCGACCCGACCGACCGCACCATCTCGTTCCTCCTCGCCGACGGCGCGGGCGCGGCGATCGTCGGCCCGAGCGACACGGTCGGCATCTCACCGACCGTCTGGGGCTCCGACGGCAGCAAGTGGGATGCGATCGGCATGACGTCGACCATGCAGGAGTACCGCGAGGGCGCCGGCGAGGTCGCCTGGCCGACGCTCCGCCAGGAGGGCCCCACGGTGTTCCGCTGGGCCGTCTGGGAGATGGTCAAGGTCGCGAAGCTCGCCCTCGAACGAGCCGGCGTCACGAGCGACCAGCTCGCCGCCTTCGTGCCGCACCAGGCCAACATGCGCATCATCGACGAGTTCGCCAAGCAGCTCGGGCTGCCCGACACCGTCGTGATCGGCCGCGACATCGCGACCACCGGAAACACCTCGGCCGCCAGCATCCCGCTCGCGACGCACCGCCTGCTCGAGGAGAACCCCGAGCTCAGCGGCGGCCTGTCGCTGCAGATCGGCTTCGGCGCGGGCCTCGTGTTCGGCGCCCAGGTCGTCGTCCTGCCGTAGCGCGCCGCGCCTCCCCCTCGCCCCCGCCTGTATAGGCTCTACCTCGGTCACCACGACACCCCCTCAAGGAGAACAACACCATGGCACTGTCCACCGAAGAAGTCCTCGCCGGCCTGGCCGAGCTCGTCAACGACGAGACGGGCATCGCGACCGACACCGTCGAGATGGACAAGTCGTTCACCGACGACCTGGACATCGACTCCATCTCGATGATGACGATCGTCGTCAACGCAGAAGAGAAGTTCGACGTGAAGATCCCCGACGAAGAGGTCAAGAACCTCAAGACCGTCGGCGACGCCGTCACCTTCATCACCAAGGCGCAGGACTAACGACGTCGCGGCCCGGCCCGGCCCCCAGGGGCCGGCCGGGCGCACCCGTTCCGCCGCTCTCCGTCGCGCCCCTGCACGGCCGGGCGACAGCGCCACTCCAGGGAGAACCGTCATGACCAAGAAGATCGTCGTCACCGGCATCGGTGCGACCTCGCCCCTCGGCGGCACCGCCGTCGACAGCTGGGCCAACCTCCTCGCCGGCCAGTCCGGCATCACGACCCTCGAGCAGGACTGGGTCGCCAAGTACGAGCTGCCCGTCACCATCGCCGGCCAGGCGCGGACGCCCTCGGCCGACGTGCTCGACCGCCGCGAGACGAAGCGGCTCGACCCCTCCAGCCAGTTCGCCCTCACGGCGGCGCGCGAGGCCTGGGCCGACGCGGGCTCCCCCGAGGTCGTCCCCGAGCGCTTCGGCGTCGACTGGGCCACCGGCATCGGCGGCGTCTGGACCCTCCTCGACGCCTGGGACACCCTCCGCGAGAAGGGCCCCCGCCGGGTCCTGCCCATGACCGTCCCGATGCTCATGCCCAACGGCCCCGCCGCGGCCATCTCCATGGGCCTCGGCGCCCGTGCCGGCGCCCGCACCGTCGTGTCGGCCTGCGCCTCCAGCACCGAGTCCATCGCCAACGCGTACTCGCACCTCCAGCAGGGCCTCGCCGACATCATCATCGCCGGCGGCTCCGAGGCGGCGATCCACCCCATGCCGCTCGCGTCGTTCGCGGCCATGCAGGCCCTGTCGAAGCGCAACGACGACCCGGCGACCGCCTCGCGCCCGTACGACGTCACCCGCGACGGCTTCGTCCTGGGCGAGGGAGGCGCGGCGCTCGTCCTCGAGACCGAGGAGCACGCGCTCGCCCGCGGCGCGAAGATCTACGCCGAGCTGATCGGCGGCGACGTGACCAGTGACTCGTACCACATCACCGCGCCCGACCCCGAGGGCTCCGGCGCGGCGCGTGCCGTCGTCGCCACGCTCGAGGCCGCCGGCGTCGAGCGCGAGCAGGTCGTGCACGTCAACGCCCACGCCACGAGCACGCCGGTGGGCGACATCGCCGAGTACCGCGCCATCAAGCGCGTCTTCGGCGACCACACCTCGAAGCTCGTCGTGTCGGCCACGAAGGCCGCGACCGGTCACCTGCTCGGCGGGGCCGGCGCGATCGAGGCGGTCTTCACCGTCAAGGCGCTGCAGGAGAAGATCGCTCCCCCGACGATCAACGTCACGCAGATGGACGACGAGATCGACCTCGACGTCGTGCTCGGCGAGCCGCGTCGCCTCCCCGACGGCCAGATCGTCGCGATCAGCAACTCGTTCGGCTTCGGCGGCCACAACGCGGTCATCGCGTTCCGCTCGGTCTGACCCCGGCGCGACGCGCCGCGACGCGTCGCGGCGACCACGACGAAGGCCGGCACCCGCGAGGATGCCGGCCTTCGTCACGCGACCCGGGAGGCGCGGGTCGGCCGAGCGGTCAGCCCACCTTGTGCAGCCACACGACGGGGTTCCCCTCGCCGCTGTGGCGGAACGGCTCGAGCTCGTCGTCCCACGCCTGCCCGAGCGCGAGCCGGAGCTCGCGGTGCAGCTCGAGGGCGTTCGAGCCTGCGATGTCCATGGCGTACCGGATGCGGTCCTCGGGGACGACCGTGTTGCCCGCGGTGTCCGTCTGCGCGAAGAACACACCGAGGTCGGGCGAGTGCATCCAGCGCCCGCCGTCGTTCTCGGCGCCCGGGTCTTCGGTCACCTCGTAGCGGAGGTGCTCCCAGCCCCGGAGGGCAGAGGCGATGCGGGCACCCGCGCCCTCGTCTCCCTGCCAGGAGAACTCGGTGCGCTGGGAGCCCTTCAGCACGGGCTGGTCGACCCACGCGAAGTTGACGGCGTGCCCGAGGGCACGACCGACTGCCCACTCCACGTGTGGGCACAGTGCACGAGGGGATGAATGCACGTAGAGCACTCCCCGAGCCATTGCAGCAGCCACGATTCCTCCATTCGGTCAGGTGCGACTTCCCCATCGACCTCTCGAACGGTGCAGCGCGGCTGCGATCGTTGCTCTCGTGCGTGTTCAGTTGTGCGCGGGCGAGCCCGCTGGGGAGATCATCGCAGATGCCGCCCGTGCATCACAACCGTGTAACAGCTGTGCACCCGGGCGCGTCGGGGTGGGCGGACACGGCACACGCGGCGGGCCGCCCCGTCACTTGGCCTGCGAGTAGTCGTCGACCACCGCCACCGTGAGCGGGAAGCGCACCGGGGCCGAGCCGAAGAGGAGGCGCCCGGCCTCCGCCGCGGCCTCCGTGACGATCTCGGCGACCTCGGCCGCCGCCTCCCTCGGTGCCTGCAGCACGACCTCGTCGTGGAGGAAGAAGACGAGGTGGGGAGCGCCGTCGCCGAGGTGGCCCCAGCGGTCGTGCACCCGGGAGCGCAGCGCGCCCATCCAGCACAGGGCCCACTCCGCAGCCGTGCCCTGGACGACGAAGTTGCGCGTGAAGCGGCCCCACGAGCGCGCGTCGCGGTCGACGGCGGCGCGAGGCATCTCGGGCGGCAGCTCGTCGGCGGCGTCGGCCGGCGAGGGCGAGGTGCGGCCGAGGAGCGTGCTGACCACACCGCCCGCCTCGCCCGTCCGCGCCGCGTCCTCGACGAACTGCATCGCCTGGGGGAACCTCCGTGCCAGCCGGGGCACGAGGCGCCCGCTCTCGCCCTGGGTCGCGCCGTACATGGCGCCGAGCATCGCGACCTTCGCCTCGGCGCGGCTCGCGACGGCACCGCTCGCGACGATGCCCTCGTAGAGGTCCCCCTCCCCCGCGGCGGCCATCGCCCGGTCGCCGCTGAGGCCGGTGAGGATGCGCGGCTCGAGCTGCGAGGCGTCGGCCACGACGAGCGACGAGCCCGGGTCGGCCACGACGGCGGCGCGGACCGCCCTCGGCAGCTGCAGCGCGCCTCCCCCGCTCGTCGCCCAGCGACCGGTCACGACGCCGCCCGGCACGTAGTCGGGGCGGAACCGGCCGTCGCGCACCCACGCGTCGAGCCAGGCCCAGCCGTTCGCGACGAGCAGCCGCTGCTTCTTCTTGTACCGCAGCAGGGGCTCGACGACGGGGTGGTCGTGCCGCTCGAGCTCCCACTTGCTCGTCGACGCGGCCATGACGCCGGCGCCGTGCAGCGCCCGGACGAGCTCGGCGGGCGAGTCGGGGTTGAGGTCGGGCGCCCCGAGGGCCTCGCGCACCTCGGCGAGGTCGGCGCGCGTCCGGCTCGGCCGCTCGCCCGGCGCGGGCCGCGGCCCGAGGATCTCGGTCAGCAGCCGGTCGTGCACGACGGGCGACCAGGGCACGCCGCGGTGGCGCATCTCGACCGCGATCAGGGCCCCCGTCGACTCGGCGGCCGTCAGCAGCTCGAGCCTGCCCCGCCCCTCGGCGGCCTCGATCGCCGCGCGCTGGCGGGCGAACTCGGCCGCGGGGTCGGGGAGGGACTCGGGCAGGACGTCGAAGAGCCCGTCCCGCGGGGACTCGCTCGCCTGGGGCACGTCCCACGGCCCCCGAGGGGCCCCGTGCAGCTCGGAGCCGACGGTGGCGGCCGAGGCCCGCAGCAGGGCGTGGCACAGGCGCAGGTCGACGCAGCGGGCGACCCGGACGCCGGCCTCGAGGAGGCGCGGGTACCACCGCGGGGTGTCGTCCCAGACCCAGCGGGGCCGCGACGCGACGTCGGGGTCGGCCTCGCGCCTCCTGACCACCTCGGCGAGCTCGCCGTCGGCGACCGTGCGGGAGGGGCCGGGGGCGAGCGCGGCGCCCGGGGCCTCGCGGCTCCACGGGGTCAGCTCGACGTCGCCGTCGTCGAGACGGCGGACGAGGATGAACACCCGTCGATCTTGCCACCTGACGGGGGCCCGCCCGGCCGCACCCCGCGCTACTCGTGCAGCGGGGCCCCGGCCGTGTCGAGCACGGTCTTCTCGCCCGCCTCCACCGCGACCGTGAGCCGGTTCTGCGGCGGCGGCACCGGGCAGTTGAACGCGTAGCTGAAGGCGCAGGGCGGCAGCACCGCCCGGTTGAAGTCGAGCACGATCGTACCGTCGTCGGACGGCGTCGGGAAGAGGAAGCGGCCGACGGAGTAGGTGCTGTCGCCGGTCGTGCCGTCGGAGAAGACGAGCTGGAGGCGGTCGCCCTGACCGGCCGGGAACGCGACCAGCTCGTGCTCGACGCCGTCCAGGGTGACGCGGATGACGCCGGACAGCGGCTTCGGCCGGCTCAGCTCGAGGTCGGCCTGGTGGCGGATGTCGACCTGGGCCCCCTCCTCGCTGCGGACGAACTCGGCGGTGACGACCCAGGCCGGGTCGTGGCGGAACGCGTCGATCTCGCCGAAGCGGCCGATGTCGGGCGACGCGGCGTCCCAGACGCGGAGCGCCCAGCTCGTGCGGTCGTCGTTCGCGACCACGGTGCCGGTGACCGTGTCGGAGAACCGCACGCTGCTCGGGATGACGGCGTCGTCCCCCGAGACCAGCACCGATCCGTCGACGAGGTCGCCGTCGACCACGATCCCGTCGGAGGCGGCGGCCGTGACCCGCAGGCCGGAGACGCCCGCGGCGGTCGGCTCCCACGTGCCCGGCACGCCCCAGATCGGCTGGGGCGAGTCGACCCACTGCGTGTTCACGAGGGCGAGCGGGCCGCGGGCACCGACGACGTGGGCGTGGCGGAGGGCGCGGAAGCGCTCGAGCTCGACGGCCGCCGACGCGGAGTCGGGCGTGCGGGGCGCGGTGTCGGGCGTGCGGGGCACAGCGTCGGGCGTGCGGGGCGCGGCGTCGGGGGTGCGGGGCGTGGTGTCGGCCATGGGTCCTCCTGGGTCTGTCGGGGTGAACCTCGCGGGGCGTCCGATCATGCCCCGCGGCGCGGCGCGGAGGGCCGTGCCGCGGCGCGGCGGGCTACGGCGTCGTGTCGCCGCCGAGGCGGCGCAGCTGCTCGGCGAACGGCACGACGTCGGCGAACGGGTCGTCGCGCTCGGTGTCGTGGCGGGCGACGAGGGCCGCGAACTCGCCGGCGGCGCGGCTGACGCGCTCGGGCAGGCCGGTCGTCGTCTCGTCTCCCCCGCCCCAGTCCTCCGAGGCGGCGAAGACGGCCGTCGGCGACACGACCGCCCGCAGGTACGAGAACAGCGGCCGGAGCGCGTGGTCGAGCACGAGCGAGTGGCGCGCCGTGCCCGCGGTCGCCCCGAGCAGCACCGGGGTCCCGCTCAGGGCGTCCTTGTCGAGCACGTCGAAGAACGACTTGAACAGGCCGCTGTACGACGCGGTGAACACGGGAGTGACCGCGATCAGGCCGTCTGCCCGCGCGACCTGCTCCAGGGCCGCGGCCAGCGCCTCCGGAGCGAACCCCGTGAGCAGGGCGTCGGTGATCTCGTGCGCCAGGTCGCGCAGCTCGACGACCTCGACGCGCGCGGGCGTCCCGCCGGCGAGCAGCTCGCGGGCGGTCGCCTCGGCGAGGCGGTCGGCGAGCAGCCGCGTGGAGGAGGGCTGGCTGAGCCCGGCGCTGACGACGACGACGGTCTTGGTGCTCACGGGGTGGTGCTCCTGTCTGGGGTGCTGGTGCTGGTGCTGGTGCTGGTGCTGGTGGTGCTGGTGCTGGTGCTGGTCCGTGCCGGGGCTCCGGCCGGCGCTCAGCGCGCGGTGGCGACGGGGTCGGCCTCGCGGAGCGCCTGCGCGTCGAGCGCGGCGGCGTCGGCCGCGGCCACCCGCGAGGCGTGGGTCGGCGCGTCGGGCACGCCGGGGGCGCGCCGAGCGTCGAACTCGGCGCGCAGCACCGGGACGACCTCCTCGCCGAGGATGTCGAGCTGCTCGAGCACGGTCTTCAGCGGCAGCCCGGCGTGGTCCATCAGGAACAGCTGACGCTGGTAGTCGCCGACGTACTCGCGGAAGCCGAGGGTGCGGTCGATGACCTCCTGCGGGCTGCCGACCGTGAGGGGCGTCTGCCGGGTGAAGTCCTCGAGGCTCGGCCCGTGGCCGTAGACGGGGGCCTGGTCGAAGTAGGGGCGGAACGCGGCCTTGGCGTCCTGCGAGTTCTTCCCCAGGAAGACCTGACCGCCGAGGCCCACGATCGCCTGGTCGGCGCGGCCGTGGCCGTGGTGCTCGAAGCGGGTGCGGTACAGCTCGACCATCTGCTTCGTGTGCGAGGCGGGCCAGAAGATGTGGTTGGCGAAGAAGCCGTCGCCGTAGTACGCGGCCTGCTCGGCGATCTCGGGGCTGCGGATGGAGCCGTGCCACACGAACGGCGCGACGCCGTCGAGGGGCCGGGGAGTCGCGGTGAAGCCCTGCAGGGGCGTCCGGAAGTGCCCCTTCCAGTCGACCACGTCCTCCGTCCAGAGCCGGCGCAGCAGCGCGTAGTTCTCGATCGCGAGGTTGATGCCCTGGCGGATGTCCTTGCCGAACCAGGGGTAGACCGGGCCGGTGTTGCCGCGGCCGAGAGTCAGGTCGACGCGGCCGTTCGTGAGGTGCTGGAGGGTCGCGAAGTCCTCCGCGATCTTGACCGGGTCGTTCGTCGTGATGAGCGTGGTCGAGGTGCTGAGGGTGATCGTCTCGGTCTGCGCGGCGATCCAGGCGAGGAGGGTCGTCGGGCTGGAGTTGACGAAGGGCGGGTTGTGGTGCTCGCCGGCGGCGTAGACGTCGAGGCCGACCTCCTCGGCCTTCTTGGCGATGGTGACCATCGCCTCGAGGCGCTCGTGCTCGGTCGGGGTCCGCCCCGTGGTCGGGTCGGTCGTGATGTCGCCGACGCTGAAGATCCCTAGCTGCATGGTGTCCACCCTAGCTCAACTGCATGCGTTTGCATGTAGTTGTCCGAACGCGCGTTTCCCCCTCGGCATTCCCGCCCCGAGGGTCCTCTCTCTCTCTCTCTCTCTCTCGACCGCGTCGCCGGCTCCCGCCCCGCGCCCGGCGCCCCCTGTCGGCAACTCCCGCTCCCCGCTCCCACCCCTCGTGTCGGCAACTCCTGCTCCCCGCTCGCACCCTCCTGTCGGCAACTCCCGCTCCCCGCCCCCACCCCTCGTGCCGGCAACTCCTGCTGCCTGCCTCCGGCACCGCGACTCCCCCGCCGCGCGCAGCACAGGGCAGGAGTTGCCGACCGTGCACGAGGGGCCCCAGAGCGCCCACGGACGAGCCCCCGCGCCAGCCGTGTCCGGCCACCTCGTCATCGCCGGGCACGCCCTCCACGGCCCGCCCTGTCGGCAACTCCTGCTCCCTGCGTCCGACACCGCGACTCCCCCCGCTCCGCGCACCACAGCGCAGGAGTTGCCGACCGAGCGCGGCGATCCCGAGACCAGCGAGGAGTCGCGATAGACGGAGGCGTGCCCGTCGCGCACCCGACGCACCGGGGCCCACTCGATCGGCTCAGGTGTGTCGGCAACTCCTGCTCAGGCGCGCCCGTCCCGGCCGACGGGGCCGCTCCGGGGCACGGAGCAGGAGTTGCCGACAGGCCGGAGGGCGGCAGGCGAGACGGGAGGCGGGCGCTCGGACGAGGAGGGTCGCGGACGAGGAGGGTCGCGGACGAGGAGGGTCGCGGTCGAGGGGTCCGGTCGGGGGCCCGGAGGTCGTGGAGGGAAGGACGCCGCCCTCCGGCGCGGACGGGGCGCCCGAGCAGGACGAGGAGAAGGAGGAGCGGGTCAGGCCAGCGGGGGCGCGAGGCGGAGGAAGCGCTCGGCGACCTGGGCACGCTCGACGGGGCCGTCGCCGTCACGGTCGATCTGCGGCGAGTCGAACTCGACCCACCAGGTGCGGGCGGACCCGCCGATGGCGGAGACTCCCTGCCAGGCCGAGCCGCCGGCCCGGAGCACGACGCCGGTCGGGCCGTAGGGGAAGGGCGACGCGGCGTCCTCGTCGGAGTCGAGCACGTACACCTGCGCCCCGATGCCCATGCGGGCCGGGCCGGCCGCGGGGCCGTCGTCGTCGGACTGCAGATCGCGCGGTCGCCTCGTGAACATGCGCACATCGTGCCACAGGCACCTCAGCGCGAGGCGCGAGACGCGAGGAGCGAGGAGCGAGACGCGGCGCACGACGACGCACCGCATCGACACCAGTAGGGCGGACGGGACTTGAACCCGTGACCGATCGATTATGAGTCGACTGCTCTAACCGGCTGAGCTACCGCCCCCCGCCGACCCGTCGGGCCGCCGAGGCGGGTCAGGCCGGGTCGACCTCGGTGGTGGGTGCCACCGGCTGACCACGATACAGCCCCTCGAACACGCTCAGCGTGCGCTGGATGTCGTGCCCCTGGATGACCCGCAGGCTGGCCCTCCGCATCGCGAGGTACTCGTCGTCGGGGAGGGTCAGCACCCGGGTCAGCTTCGCCGCGAGGTCTCGGCTGTCGCCGGGCCGGAAGAGGTGCCCGTTGACGCCCTCCGTCACGAGGTGCGGCAGCGCCATCGCGTCGGCGACGACGATCGGCAGGCCCGACGCCATCGCCTCGAGGCTGGCGATGCTCTGCAGCTCGGCGATCGAGGGCATCGCGAACACCGTGGCGTCGGTGAGCGTCTGCCGCAGGTCGTGGTCGGACAGGTACCCCGCGAACGTCACCCGGTCGGAGAGGCCCAGGTCGACGGTCAGCTGCTGCAGCTGCTTCATGAGGTCGCCCCCGCCGACGATCGTCAGCGTGGCGCCGAGGGCGGGGTCGAGCTGCGTCACGGCCCGGAGCAGCACGTCGATCTGCTTCTCGGCGGTGACCCGGCCGACGAACACGATGCGGTTCTCGGCCGGGCGGTCGGTCCTGGCGGTGTAGTCGGCCGCGTCGATGCCGCACGAGACGGCCAGCACGCCGTGCACGTCGACGGCCCGTTCGAGGAAGTCCGCGGCGGCCTGGGTCGGCGTCGTGATGGCCTCGACGCGGCGGAAGGTCGAGCTCGCGTCCTTCCACGCCAACGCGACGGCGGTGGCCCGGAGCCCCTGGGGCAGCCCGGTGTGCTCGAGGAGGTTCTCGGGCATGAAGTGGTTCGTCGCGACGGCGCGGATGCCGAGGCGGTTCGCGACGCGGACGACCGCGCGCCCGACGACGATGTGCGACTGGATGTGCACGACGTCGGGCTTCACCTGCGCGATGACGCGCTCGGCGTTGCGCTGCGCCCGCCACGGGGTCGCGAAGCGCAGCCAGTCGTGCAGCGGCCAGCGCGTGGAGTACAGGCGGTGGACGGTCAGGGTCGTGCCGGCGTGCTGCTCGAGGAACGTGCCGTGGCGACGCGTGGCCGCCGGGGCCAGCACGTGCACGTCGTGGCCACGGTCGGCGAGCCCGACGGCGAGGCGCTCGGCGAAGTTGGCGGCGCCGTTCACGTCGGGCGGGAAGGTGTCGGCGGCGATCAGCACGGTGAGGCGGGCGTCGGAGTCGGCCTCCGGGTGGGTCGGCGCGGCGGGATCGGGGGCGTCGGTCACGTCTCGGGCGTCCTTCGTGAGGCTCGGTGGTCAGGTCGAACGGTGGTCAGGTGAGGCGCGGGTCAGGCCGAGGAGGCGCGGGTCGTGCCGAGGAGGCGCGCGCCCGGTGGGCGGCCCGCTCCCGACGCGGCGTGGCCACGCTAGCTCAGGTCTTCTTCACGGGCTGGTATTTGGCCAGCTGGAACACGCCGTAGACGGCGACCGCGCCGGCGAGCAGGAAGAGCACGACGGCGACGGCGGGCGCGGTCGCGGCCTCCCCCAGCACGACGATGCCGATCGTGACGGCGATGATCGGGTCGACCACCGTGAGGCCGGCGATGACGAGGTCGGGCGAGCCCGACGAGTAGGCGTTCTGCACGAAGTACCCGCCCAGGGCCCCGGCGGCGAGGAGCATCACGAGGCAGACCACGCTGAGCCAGTCGAACTCCCCCGCCGTGATCCTGTTCAGGACGACCTTGGCGAGCGTCGCCACGAAGCCGTAGAGCACCCCGGCCCCGATGATGTAGAACAGCGCGCTGCGGCGACGGCGCAGGAGCACGAACGCCCCACCGAGCAGGGCCCCCACGACGAGCAGCAGCACCAGCACCGTGACGAGCTGCGGGGTCGTGATCGGGCTCTCCGTGGCGGTGAAGGCGGCGACGGTCGCGAACAGCCCGATGCCGCCCACGCAGATCGCGATCGAGCGCTTGACCCTGCCGGTCAGCCGACGCCCCGTCACCCTGGCGTTGACGAGGGCCGTGACGACGAGCGCGACGGCGCCGAGCGGCTGCACGACGAGGAGGGGCGCGATCTTCAGGCTGGTGAGCTGGAAGACGATGGCGAGGCCCAGCATGGCCGTTCCCATCACCCACGAGGGCCGCCCGAGCAGGGCGAGCACCTGGCGCACCGACATTCCGCTGTGCGCCGCGCCGAGCCGGTGCTCGACCTTCGCGACGCCCCGGCTCTGCAGCTGCGCGCCGATGGACAGGAAGACGGCGCCGACGAGGGCGAGCGGGATGCCGAGCGCCTGGTACGGGGTCAGCGAGACCTGGGCGGTCAGGTCCCCGAGGTCAGCGCTCACGCGACCACGGTAGCGGGCGTGTCGTCGATAGTCTGGACGAATGGCCGTACGTCCCATCTCGATCACGGGTGATCCCGTCCTCCACCACCGCGCCTCCGAGGTGCTCGACATCGACGACGAGCTGCGCACGCTCGTCGCCGACATGTTCGAGACCATGGACGCCGCTCCCGGGGTCGGCCTCGCCGGCCCGCAGGTGGGCGTGGGCCTGCGCCTCTTCGTCTGGTCGTGGATCGACGACGACGGCGGCGACCAGCGCGGCGTCGCGATCAACCCGACCCTGTGGCAGAGCCCGCTGACGATCGAGCCGCTCGACGACGAGGGCGAGTCGGAGGGCTGCCTGTCGATCCCGGGCGAGCGCTTCCCGCTGCGCCGCGCCGACAGCGTGCTGCTCCGGGCCACCGACCTCGACGGGCGGCCGTTCGAGATCGAGGCGGTCGGCTGGCTCGCCCGCATCTTCCAGCACGAGTACGACCACCTCGACGGCGTGCTCTACGCCGACCGTCTCGAGCACCCGTTCCACAAGGCGGCCGTCAAGGCCGTGAAGCGCGCGAGCTGGGGCGTGCCCGGCAAGACCTGGCTGCCGGGCGTCGACCACCTCGACGACTGATCGGCGTCGTCCTCATACGACGGCACGCCGGGGCCGGCCCGCGACGCGGTGCTGACCCCGGGGAGTCGCGGGCTGGCTTCCGCAGGCCCGCCGCGCACCAGCCAGGCCGGAGGGGCCACGAGCCTCGACACTCCCCCAGGAACGTGAAAAGGCCCAGCGGGTGGAGCCGCTGGGCCTTCGCTCCCCGACTTGGACTCGAACCAAGAACCTGCCGGTTAACAGCCGGCTGCTCTGCCAATTGAGCTATCGAGGAATGGCAACTGCTGCGAACCTGAGTTCTCAACAGCGGGTCCAACTGTAGCGCACATCTGACCTCCGGATGTACACCGGGCGCGCGCCGGGCGCGTCGCGCCGCGGCCCCTGCCCCCACCGCCCGCGGGCGCCCGTGGGACCGGACCTCAGTAGCCGGCGCGCGGGTCGACGACCCCCGCGAAGTCGCCGTCGCCGGCCAGGGCGCGCACGTTGTGGCGGATGCGGCCCGCGAGCAGCGGCGCCGTCATCTCGGGGGTGTCGGCCTGGTGCGGCGTCACGATCGCCCGGGGGTGCCCCCAGAGCGGGTGCCCGTCGGGCAGGGGCTCGGGCGACGTCACGTCGAGGCCGGCGCCCCAGAGACGCTCGTCGTCCAGGGCGGCGACCAGCGCCTCCGTGTCGACGAGGTCACCTCGCGCGACGTTGACCAGGACGGCCCGCGGAGGGAGCAGCGCGAGCCGCCGGGCGTCGACGAGGCGCGCCGTCTCGGCGGTCGAGGCCGCCGCGAGCACGACGACGTCCGCGTCGGGGAGCACCTCGTCGAGCTGCTCGACGGTGACCGTGCGCTCGGCGCCCGCCACGGGCTCGGCCGACCGGCGGACCACCGTCACGCGGCACTCGAAGGGCGCGAGCAGCCGCAGCAGCTCGCGCGCGATCCCTCCGGCGCCCACGACGACGACCCGTCGGCCGTACAGCGAGACGCCGCGCTGCTCGGTCTGCCACGAGGTGGCCTGGACGCGCGAGGGCACGACCCGGAGCAGCGAGAGGACGAGCATCAGGGCGTGCTCGGCGACCGGCTCGGAGTACGCGCCCTTCGCGCTCGTCCAGAGGGGCCGGGGGGCGTCGGCGTGCCGGGCCAGCACGTCGGAGAAGGCGTCGACGCCGGCCCAGGGCAGCTGGACCCACTCGATGCCGGGATGGGCGGCGAGTGCCGCGTCGAGGCCGGCGACGTCACGGTACGACAGCCAGATCAGGCCGCGCGTATCGGGGCCGAGCGGGACGAGCGAGCCCCCGGCCTCCTCGACCGCGGCCACGAAGACCGGGGACTCCCGCGGCGCGACGGTGACGGCGCCCGGGCGGGGTCGGCGGTCGGCGGGCAGGGCGGCGACCACGTCGGTGGAGCGGTGCCCGCGGGCGACCGGAACGTCAGCGCCCCCGGTCATCGCAGGTCTCCCCCGGCGATCTGCCCGGCATCGCCGTCGGCGTCGCCCTCGGCCTCGCCGAGCGGGCCGGCCGAGCCGACCGCGCCGCTCGAGCCCCGTCGGATGACGTCGATCGGCGACGTCTGCGCGAGCACCTTCACGTACGGGTCGACCCCGTCACGCAGCACCTCGTCGATCTGACCGTGGCCCACGAGACGGCCCCCGCGCATCACCGCGACCCGGTCGGTCACGGCGCGCGCCTCGGCCACCGACGAGGTGACGACGACGGCCGAGAACTGGCGGTCCTCGTGCAGGTTCTTGATGACGTCGAGCACGGCCTGCCGCACCAGCACGTCGACCCCGCGGGCGGGCTCGTCGGCGACGAGCAGGCTCGGCTCGAGCACGAGCGACCGCGCGAGCGCCACGCGCTGCCGCTGGCCCGAGCTGAGCTCCCACGTCTGCTTGAGCATGACGCTGAGCGGCAGGTGCACCGCGTCGACGAGCGTCGACGTCAGACGACCGGCCTCCCGTCGGTCGAACCGCTTGTCGCGGAGGTAGATCGGCTCGGCGATGGCCTCCCCCACGGTGAGGTCGGGGCTGAGCGCCTCGCCGTCGTCCTGCGCGAGGTAGCCGACCACGGCCGTGAGCCGGTCGCGACGACGCGGCGACGCCCGCAGGAGGTCCTGGCCGAAGACGCGGGCGGCGCCGCCGACGATGCGGGGCCGCCCCTCGGGCGCCCGGCCGCGGCCGACGAGGCCCGCCAGGGCGAGGGCCAGGGTCGACTTGCCCGACCCGCTCTCGCCCAGCACGGCGATGATCTCACCGGGCGCCACCGAGAGCGTGACGCCGTCGACCGCGCGCAGGGCGGGGCTGCCGGCACGCGCCGGGTACTCGAGCGAGAGGTCGTCGGTCACGACCGGTCGCGACAGGTCGAGGTCGAGCCCCGCCACGGTCAGGCCGCGCCCTCGGCCGCTACCCGGTCGAGCTCGGCGAGGTGCTGCCGCCTCGCCGCCTGCTCGGCCGGGTCGGGCACGGGCAGCGAGGCCAGCAGCCGCTGCGTGTACAGGTGCTCAGGGGCGCCGAGCACCTGGTCGTTCGGCCCCATCTCGACCATGTCGCCGTGGTAGAGCACGCCGATGCGGTCGGCGAGCATGTTGACGACGGCGAGGTCGTGGCTGATGAACAGGGCGGCGAACCCGAGGTCGGACTGCAGCTCGCGGAACAGCTCGAGCACCCGCGCCTGGACCGACACGTCGAGCGCGCTGGTCGGCTCGTCGGCGATCAGCAGGGTCGGCTCGAGGGCGAGCGACCGGGCCAGGCTCGCACGCTGACGCTGGCCGCCGCTGAGCTCGTGCGGGTACCGGTCGCCGAACGCCCGGGGCAACTGCACGGCCTCGAGCAGCTCGTCGACGCGCTTCCGCGCCGCACGGGCGTGCGGGGCACGACCGTGCACCACCAGGGGCTCGGCGACGCACTCGGCGATCGTCAACAGGGGGTTGAAGCTGGAGGCCGGGTCCTGGAAGACGAAGCCGATGTCGGCGCGGCGGGGCTTGAAGTCCCGCTCGTGCACGCCGTTCATCTCGACGCCCAGCACCTCGAGCGACCCGCCGGTGACCTTGGTCAGCCCGGCGATGGCCCGGCCGATGGTCGTCTTGCCCGAGCCGCTCTCGCCGACGAGGCCCAGCACCTCTCCCTTAGCGATGGAGAAGTCGACGCCCTTGACGGCACGGAAGCCGCTGCGGCCGAAGCGGCCCGGGTACTCGATCTCGAGCCCCGTGGCGCGCACGACGACCTCGCGGTCGGCCTCCGCCGCCTGCACCTGCGCGCCCCGCGCCTCCAGCTTGGGCACGGACGCCAGCAGGCGCTTCGTGTAGTCGTCCTGCGGCGCGGCGAAGAGGTCCGTGGCGGACGCCTGCTCGACGACGCGGCCGAGGTACATCACCGCGACACGGTCGGCCAGGTCGGCGACGACGCCCATGTTGTGGGTGATCAGCACGATGGCCGTGCCGAACTCGTCGCGCAGGTCGCGCAGCAGGTCGAGGATCTCGGCCTGCACCGTCACGTCGAGGGCGGTGGTCGGCTCGTCGGCGACGATGACCGACGGGTTCAGCACGAGCGCCATCGCGATGACGACGCGCTGCTTCTGCCCGCCCGAGAACTGGTGGGGGTAGTGGTCGACCCGCGTCTCCGGGTCGGGGATGCCCACGCGGCGCAGGATGTCGACGGCGCGGGCCTTCGCGTCCTTCCGGCTGACCTTGCCGTGGGCGCGGATGCCCTCGGCGATCTGCCAGCCCACGGTGTAGACGGGGTTGAGCGCGGTCGAGGGCTCCTGGAAGACCATGGCGACCTCGGTGCCGCGCAGCTCGCGCACCTTGCCGGCGCCGACCGAGAGCACGTCGCTCCCGCTCAGCACCACGGCGCCGCTCGCGGTCGCGGTCTCGGGCAGCAGCCCCAGGATCGTCTTGGCCGTCACGGACTTGCCGCTCCCCGACTCCCCCACGATCGCGAGGACCTCGCCGGCGCGGACGTCGAGGGTCACGCCCTGGACGGCCGGCACGTCGCCGCCGTCGGTCGCGAACGTGACGCGCAGGTCGGTGATGCCGACCGCGACGTCGCGCTGGTCGCGAGGCAGGTCGTGCGAGGCGTGGCGGACCGCCACCGCGCCTCCCGCGCTCGTCGTGCCGCCGGCCGTGGTGCTGGTGTCGTCGCTCATGCGGGGACCTCCGTCGTCTCGGCCGGGGCCTGCGCCGCGGACGTCGTCTTCTTGCGCCCCGCACGACGACGCGTCCGGAGGCGCGGGTCGGCCAGGTCGTTGAGGCTCTCGCCCACGAGGGTGATGCCGAGCACCATCAGCACGATCGCCGAGCCCGGGAACACGCCCGTCCACCAGATGCCGCTCGCCGTGTCGCTGAGCGCCCGGTTGAGGTCGTAGCCCCACTCCGCGGCCGAGGTCGGGCCGATGCCGAAGCCGAGGAACCCGAGGGCGGCCAGGGTGAGGATCGCCTCGGAGGCGTTCAGGGTGAGGATGAGCGGCAGGCTCCGCGTGGCGTTCCGCAGCACGTGCCGGAACATGATGCGCGGGGTGCTGCTGCCGACGACCTTGGCCGACTCGACGAAGGCCTCGGCCTTCAGGCGGACGGCCTCGGCGCGGACCACGCGGAAGTACTGCGGCACGTAGACCACCGTGATCGAGATGCCGGCGGAGAGGATGCCGCCCCACAGGCTCGACTGCCCCCCGCTGATGACGATCGAGATGACGATGGCGAGCAGCAGCGACGGGAAGGCGTAGACGGCGTCGGCGACGACCACGAGCACGCGGTCGAGCCAGCCGCCGAGGTAGCCCGAGACGAGGCCGAGCACGACGCCGATGGTGATCGAGAGGACCACGGCGACGACGATCACGGCGATCGCCGTCCGGGTGCCCCAGACGACCCGGCTGAAGACGTCGTAGCCGCCCACCGTCGTGCCCCAGAGGTGCATGGCGGAGGGGGCGGCCTGACGGGCGAAGTTGCCGTCGGCGTCGCTCAGCTGGCCGAAGCCGTAGGGCGCGATGAGGGGGGCGAAGAGGGCCAGGACGATGAAGACGACGCAGAGCACGAGGCCGGCGACGAGCATGCCGCGCTGGAGCCCGACCGAGCGGCGGAGGTGCGAGACGACCGGGAGGCGCTTCCAGAGCGGCTCGCGGCGGTCGGCGAGGACGGCGGTGGGGACGGTGGACATGTCAGTACCTCACTCGCGGGTCGATGAGAGCCGCGATCACGTCGACGACGAAGTTGGTCACGGCGACGATCACCGCCAGCACGGCCACGATGCCCTGCACGGCGACGAAGTCGCGCGCCGACAGGTACTGCTGCAGCTCGAAGCCGAGGCCGCGCCAGCCGAAGGTCGTCTCGGTCAGCACCGAGCCGCCGAGCAGCATGGCGATCTGCAGGCCCATGACGGTGATGATCGGGATGAGGGCGGGCTTCAGCGCGTGCTTGCGGACGAGCCGGAACTCCGAGACCCCGCGCGAGCGGGCGGCGTCGACGTACTCGGAGCCGAGGGTGCCGATGACGTTCGTGCGCACCAGGCGCAGGAAGATGCCGGCCGTGAGGAGGCCGAGGGTCAGGGCGGGCAGCACGGCGTGGCTCAGCACGTTCGTCGTGATGGTGGCGTTGCCGATGCGCAGGGCGTCGATGATGTAGATGCCGGTGGGGTTCTCGATCCGCCCCAGGGCGATGCCCACCCTCGTGTCGGCGCGGCCGCTGAGCGGCAGCCAGCCCAGCCAGACCGAGAAGACGAGCTTGAGCAGAAGGCCCGCGAAGAAGACGGGGGTCGCGTAGGCGAGGATCGCGAGGATGCGCAGCACGGCGTCCGGCCAGCGGTCGCGCACGTAGGCGGCGAGCATGCCGAGCGGGATGCCGATGACGAGGGCGACGATCAGGGCGTAGAAGACGAGCTCGACCGTGGCCGCGCCGTACGTGACGATGACCTCGCTGATCTGGCGGTTGTCGGTCGCGGTCGTGCCGAAGTCGAGGCGGACGATCTGGCCGAGGTACTCGAGGTACTGGACGATGATCGGCCGGTCGTAGCCCGCGGCGTGCAGACGCTCCTGCAGCTGCGCCTCGGTGAGGCGGCCCCCGACGGAGGCGGTGATCGGGTTCCCGACGACCCGCATCAGGAAGAAGACCAGGGTGACCAGGATGAAGACGGTCGGGATGATCAGGAGGGCCCTGACCACGAGGTAGCGGCCGAGGCCGCCGCCGGCGGACTTCCGCCTCTTCTCGGTGGTCGTCGGGGGCGTCGCGGGAGCTGTGGCGCTCCCGGTGAGCACTGTCACGTCACTGTGCCTTTCGTGGTGGTGCGGAGCGGACGCGGGAAGGGGGCGTCCCGCCCGTGGGCGGGACACCCCCTCCGCGTCACGCGGTGTCTCGGTCGGTGCCGACCCGCTCGTGGCGGGTCAGCGGTGCGGCCGTCAGCGGCTCAGGGCGCCGTAGCGGAACTTGAACGACGCGTCGAGCGTGTCGTCGACTCCCTGGATGTCGGAGGCCGAGACGACGACCTGCGTGCCCTGGAGCAGCGGCAGCGTCGGCAGGTCGGCGGCGACCGCGTCCTGGATCTGGCCGATGAGCGCCGTGCGGGCGGTCTCGTCGGACTCGGCGATCTCCTGCGTGAGCAGGCCCTGCACCTCGGCGTCGTCGTAGTGGTTGCCGACGAAGTTGTCCTTCACGAAGAACGGCGACAGGTAGTTGTCGGCGTCCGAGAAGTCGGGGAACCAGCCCAGCTGGTACACGGGGTAGGCGTCCTCGCGGCGCTCGCTCGAGTAGGTGTCCCAGAGGGTCGACTGCAGGTTGACGGTGAAGAGGCCGGTGGCCTCGAGCTGCGTCTTGATCAGCGCGTACTCCTCGTCGCTCGAGGCGCCGTAGTGGTCGGGGCTGTACTGCAGGTCGATCGACACGGGCGTCGAGACGCCGGCGGCCGAGAGGGCCTCGGTGGCCTTCGCCACGTCGGCTCCGCCCTCACCGTCGCCGTAGAGCTCCTTGAGGGGCTCGGTCGCGCCGGTCAGGCCGTCGGGGACGACCGAGTAGAGGGGCGTGTAGGTGTCGTTGTAGACGTCCTTGGCGAGGGCCGCGCGGTCGACGCTGTCGGCGACGGCCTGGCGGACGGCCAGGGCCTTGGCCGGGTCGGCGTCGGGCTGCGTGGCGCCGAAGGGCTGGGTGTTCAGGTTGAAGACCATGTAGCGGATCTCGCCGCCGGGGCCGTTGTGCACCGTCAGCGAGTCGTCCTTCGCCAGGTCGGCGAGGTCGGTCGGGCTGAGGCTGCGGTTGGCGACGTCGACGTCGCCCTCCTGCACGGCGAGCTTGAGGTCGGTCTCCTTGGTGTAGTACGTGGCCGTGATCGAGGAGGCCTTCGGAGCGCCGAGGACGCCGTCGTACGAGTCGTTGGCCTCGTACTGGATCGCCTCGTTCTCCTTGTAGTCGGTGATCGAGTACTGGCCCGAGAAGGCGTCGCCCGAGACGATGTCGGCCGGGGCGGTCAGGCTCGTGGCCGAGAAGACGTCCTCGTCGACGATGGGGCCGGCGGGGCTCGAGAGGATCTGCGGCCAGGTCTGGTCGGCGCCCTTGAGGTGGAAGACGACGGTCGTGTCGTCGGGCGCGTCGGTGCTGTCGAGGTTCGCGAGCAGCGACGAGGGGCCGTTGTCGTCGGCGATGGCGAGCTGGCGGTCGAACGTGAACTTGACGTCGCTCGAGGTGAGCGCGTTGCCGTTCGCGAAGGTCAGGCCGTCCTTGAGGGTGACCGTGTAGGTCGTCGGGTCGGTGAACTCGGCGGAGGCCGCGAGGTCGGGCTCGACGTCGGGGCTGCCGTACGGCGAGTTCATCAGGAAGCCGAAGACCTGGTTCTGCACGGCGAACGAGCCGTTGTCGTACGAGCCGGCCGGGTCGAGCGAGGTGATGACGTCGGTGGTGCCGACGCTGATGCCGTTCAGCGCGTCGTCGGCGGCGTCGCCGCCTCCGGACGCGCAGCCGGCGAGGACGAGGGCGGTGGCGGCGACGCCACCGGTGATCGCGAGGACGCGACGGCCGAGCCTGATGTCGGACGTTGTCATATCCGGTTGCCTCTTTCTCTGGGTACGAGGGGCTCCCGACACCGCTGCTGTGAGGTGCGGCCGTTTCTGGGAGTGCTCATTGGTAACACACGCCCGGCCTCGGGTCGTAGCCCAGGCCGGATCGTTAACAAGACGGCAACGAACCTTGCCACGTGGTCTGGTCGTCGCGGCCTCGCGTGTATGCGCTTCCAGCGCGGTGCCGTCGCGATCGCGGGCCGCCGCTGTCGCGGGTCGTCGCGATGGCGGGTCGTCGCGATGGCGGGTCGTCGCCATCGCGGGCCGTCCAGACCGCGGCCCGTCGCGCTACTCGGCGCGGACGGCGCGCCGCTCGGCCTCGACCTCGACGAGCCGACGCTGCAGCTCACGGTGCCGCTCGGGCTCGGCCTTGACGTCGGTGCGCTGGAACTGCCCCATCAGGTCCGCCTTCTGCCGCAGGAGGTCGCGCTCGACCAGCGAGGAGACGATGCCGCGGCAGTAGGTGGTGATCTCCCGGCCCTCGCGCTCCGGCAGCGGAGCGACGGCGAGCTCCTTCGCGAGGCCCGCGTAGTACTCGGGGGTCTGGTCGAGCACCACGTCGAGCCACCGCGGGTCGCCGAAGCTGTCGAGGCTGACCGCGACGGCGTCCTTGACCACGTCGAACGACGCCGTCGCGAGCGTCGCCCGCGTCGCCCGCTGGATCAGCTCGAGGCCGACGGCGGCCGGCTGCTGCAGGATCGCCATCAGCGCGTCCCGCTCGAGACGGGTGGTCAGGTCGCCGGGCAGCGTCATCAGGCTGGGCCCCGCGGGCTCCTCGGGCAGCGGCGGCAGGCTGGTGATGGACTGACGCCCGTCGGAGACGCTCTTCGGCTGGGCCCGCTCGAGGGCGGCCACGGCACCGGAGGCGCGGCGCGCCTCCTCGACGCTGGTCGCGACCTCCCCCGGGTCGAGCCCCAGCCAGCCCGCGAGCGAGCGGACGTAGCCCTGGGTCATCGACCGGTCGCGGATGCCGGCCACGACGGGAGCCGCGGCGCGCAGGGCGGCGACCCGCCCCTCCACCGTCTCCAGGTCGTGGGCGTCGAGCACGCGGCGGATCATGAACTCGAACATCGGCCGCTTCGTGTCGACGAGGCGGCGGACCGCGTCGTCGCCGCGGTTGAGCCGCAGGTCGCACGGGTCGAGCCCGTCGGGCGCGACGGCCACGAAGGTCTGTGCCGAGAAGCGGCTCTCTTCGGCGAAGGCCCGGGAGGCGGCCCGCTGTCCGGCCTCGTCGGGGTCGAAGGTGAAGACGACCTCACCGGCCGTCGACGTGTCGGCCCCGCCGACGTCGCCGAGCATCGGGCGCAGCAGCTTGATGTGGTCGACGCCGAACGACGTGCCGCAGGTGGCGACGGCCGTCGTGACGCCCGCGAGGTGGCACGCCATGACGTCGGTGTAGCCCTCGACGATGACGACCTGCTTGCCCTTGGCGATGTCGCGTCGGGCGAGGTCGAGCCCGTAGAGCACCTGCGACTTGTGGTAGACGGGAGTCTCGGGCGTGTTGAGGTACTTCGGGCCCTTGTCGTCGTCGAGCAGGCGGCGCGCGCCGAAGCCGATCGTCGAGCCGGTGACGTCGCGGATCGGCCAGAGCAGACGGCCCCGGAACCTGTCGTAGGGGCTGCGGTCGCCCTGGCTGAGCAGGCCCGCCGTCACGAGCTCCTCGTCGGTGAAGCGCAGGCCCTTGAGGTGCGAGCGGAGGGCGTCGAACGACTTCGGCGCGAAGCCGACCCCGAAGCGCTCGGCGGCTGCCGGGTCGAAGCCCCTCTCGCCGAGGAAGCGTCGGGCCGGGTCGGCATCGGCCGCCGTGAGGTGCTCGACGAAGAACTCGCGAGCCGCCTCGTTGGCCGCCAGGAGACGCGCCCGGTTGCCGTGGTCGCTCGCCTGACCGCCGTCCTCGTAGTGCAGGGCGAAGCCGATGCGGCCGGCGAGGCGCTCCACCGCCTCCT
This sequence comes from Frigoribacterium sp. CFBP 8754, assembly GCF_014841815.1. NCBI lineage: Bacteria > Bacillati > Actinomycetota > Actinomycetes > Micrococcales > Microbacteriaceae > Frigoribacterium > Frigoribacterium sp. CFBP 8754. The sequence continues at coordinate 876,747 of NZ_JACYUO010000001.1, read as the reverse complement.
GGAAGGTGGTGTGGTCCATCTTCATGACGAAGCTGTAGACGTCGCCGTCCTCGCCGCAGCCGAAGCAGTGGTACCGGCCGACCTGCGGCCGCACGTGGAAGCTCGGGCTGCGCTCGTCGTGGAACGGGCAGAGGCCCTTGAGGCTGCCGACGCCGGCGCCCTTGAGCGTGACGTGGTCGCCGACGACGTCGGCGATGTTGGTGCGCGAGCGCACCTCGTCGATGTCGTCCCGCTTGATCAGCCCTGCCACATGTCGATCCTAGGTCGGGGGGCCGACACGGGAGCTGTGCCCCGGAGGCCCGTGTGCACGGGTGCGGTGTCGCTCGGGCGCGTCACCGGGAGCCGACGAGGCGGTCGTGCCAGGCCATGGCGCTCTGGTCGGTCAGCGACGCGACCTGGTCGACGACCACGCGGCGGCGGGCGGCGTCGTCGGAGGCGCTGGCCCAGTCGGCCGCGAAGCCCGCGTCGAGCTCGGAGTCGCCCCGCTGCCAGAGGGACTCGGCGAGGGTCGTCAGCACCTCGCGCTGACGCTCGTAGATGGGCTGGCGTGCACCCTGGGTCATCACGAACGCCGCGGTGATCCCCTTGAGCACCGCGATCTCGCCGATGACGTCGGGCGAGATGACCATGCTCGCGCGGAACCGGATGAGCGACTCCTCCGCGTACGACTCCCGGGTCGACTGCGTGGCCGAGCCCGCGAAGCGGCCGATGAGCTGGCTGGTGAGGTTCTTCAGCCGGGCCTGGTCGAGCCGGCCCCCGTCGTACGACCGCAGCCAGAAGGGCTGGCGGCGCAGCCGCTCGAACGCCTCCACCAGCTCGTCACGGCTGAGCTCGCCGCCGACCCAGGCGTGCATGGCCGTCACGAGGTCGTCGTGGCCGTCGAGCGAGCCGAGGCTCGAGACGTCGACGTAGCCGTTGACCACGGCGTCCTCGAAGTCGTGCACCGAGTAGGCGATGTCGTCGGAGAGGTCCATCACCTGGGCCTCGATGCAGCGACGGCGGCGAGGTGCCCCGGTGCGCAGCCACTCGAACGCGGCCGTGTCGTCGTCGTAGAAGCCGAACTTCATGCGACCACCGGGGTCGGGCACGCCCTGCGCGGCCGGCCACGGGTACTTGCAGCTGGCGTCGAGGCTGGCCCGCGTCAGGTTGAGGCCGAAGCTGCGACCGGTCGCGTCGATGACCTTGGGCTCGATGCGCGTGAGCAGGCGCAGCGTCTGCGCGTTGCCCTCGAAGCCGCCGATGTCGCGCGACCACTCGTTGAGGGCCCGCTCGCCGTTGTGCCCGAAGGGCGGGTGCCCGAGGTCGTGGGCCAGGCACGCCGTGTCGACGACGTCGGGGTCGAGGCCGAGGCTCGTCGCGAGCTCTCGGCCGACCTGCGCGACCTCGAGCGAGTGCGTGAGCCGGTTGCGCGCGAAGTCGAGGCCCGCGGTGGGGCTCAGCACCTGCGTCTTGGCCGCGAGGCGACGGAGCGCGCTGGAGTGCAGCAGCCGAGCGCGGTCGCGGGCGAAGTCGCTGCGTCGGTTCGAGTGCTGCTCGGGCAGCCACCGCTCGGAGTCGGCGGGGTCGTAGGCGACGCTCACGGCGTGCGGGGACGCAGCGGTCACCGGTCACCTCTCGGTTCGGGGCAGACAGGACGGCGGGCGGAGCAGCGGGCGGGCACGACGGGACGGGTGCGGGCCGGCAGGTGCGGGGCGACGCGGATCGACACGCCTCAGCCGCCGCTGTGGTGCAGCTCGGCCGCGGCCAGCTCGGCCTTGAAGGCGACGTCGAGCTCGCGGCTCTCGAGCCAGCGGTCGGGCAGGGACGGGCGCTTCGGGCTGCCGGCGCGGCCCCGGGGGCCCTCTGCGGCCTCGCCCGGGTACTCCTGCGAGCCGTCGAGGGTCGACAGCAGGTCGTCCATCTGCTGCAGGGACTCGACCGCCGCCAGGCTGGCACGGGTCTCGCCGCCGACGGGGTACCCCTTGAAGTACCAGGCGACGTGCTTGCGGATGTCGCGGCACGCGTGCGGCTCGTCGCCGTCGTAGAACTCGACGAGCAGCTCGGCGTGACGCCGGAAGGCGGCGGCGACCTCGCCGAGCGTGGGCTCGGCCTTGGCGTCCTCGCCGCGGAAGGCCGCCGCGAGGTCGCCGAAGAGCCACGGTCGCCCGAGGCACCCCCGGCCGACGACGACGCCGTCGCAGCCGGTCTCGTCGACCATGCGCAGGGCGTCCGCCGCGGACCAGATGTCGCCGTTGCCCAGCACGGGCACGCTGCTGATGGTCTCCTTCAGGGTGGCGATGGCCGACCAGTCGGCCGTGCCGGAGTAGAACTCGGAGGCGGTGCGCGCGTGGAGCGCGATGCTCGCGACGCCCGCGCCCTCGGCCGCTCGGCCGGCCTCGAGGTAGGTCAGGTGGTCGGCGTCGATGCCCTTCCGCATCTTCACCGTGACCGGGACGTCACCGGCGGCGCGCACGGCCCGCTCGACGATCTCGCGGAACAGGCCGAGCTTCCAGGGGAGGGCTGCTCCCCCGCCCCGACGCGTCACCTTCGCCACCGGGCAGCCGAAGTTGAGGTCGATGTGGTCGGCGCGGTCCTCCGCCACGAGCATGGTGACCGCCTCGGCGACGGTGTTGGGCTCGACCCCGTAGAGCTGGATGCTGCGGAGGGTCTCGCTCTCGTGGTGCTGGATGAGCCTCATCGACTCGGGGGTGCGCTCGACCAGCGCACGGCTCGTGATCATCTCGCTCACGTAGAGACCGGCGCCGTACTCGCGGCAGAGGCGGCGGTAGGCCGTGTTCGTGATGCCGGCCATCGGGGCGAGGACGACGGGCGAGGCCACGTCGATCGGTCCGATCGAGAGGCCGGGGGAAGGAAGGGTGGTGGTGGACATCGGTACGATTCTCCCATGAGCGACGAGGGCGCGACAGTCGGGTCGGCAGCGGGTGTGGACGAGTCGGAGGAGCGTGGAGTCGGGGAGGGACGGGGCGACGGGGGCTCCCCCGCAGCTCCCGGCGCCGACCGGGTGTCGGTCGCGGCCGACCGGCTGGGCCTCGCCGTCGAGGTCGTCGAGCGGCCCGCCGCGGAGAGCCTCGAGGAGGCCGCGGCCCTGCTCGGACTCGACGCCTCGTCGGTGGTGAAGAGCCTCGTCGTGAAGCGGCACGACGGGACGTTCCTCTTCGCGCTCGTGCCGGGAGACCGACAGATCTCGTGGAGCAAGCTGCGTTCCGTGGTCGGCGTCAACAAGCTGTCGATGCCCTCGGCCGAGGTGGCCTTCGAGGCCACCGGCTACGAGCGCGGCACGATCACCCCGCTGGGCAGCTCCACGGCGTGGCCGGTGTTCGCCGACGAGCGCGTCCTCGGCCTCCGCGTCGCCCTCGGGGCCGGGGTCCACGGCCGGAGCGCCCTCGTCGACGCCGACGCGCTCGTCGAGGGTCTCTCGGCGACGGTGGCGGACATCAGCGACTGAGCCCTATCCCCGCCGTCGCGAGGTGGACGATGACGGCGGAGGACGCCGTCGTCGTCGGGCACGACGGACGTCGCGTCAGATCTGGCGGCCCTCGTCGAGCGCCTCGACGACGGCCCGGGCGGGCGCCCGACCGCTGGCGGTCGCTGCGTGCACGTCGGCGACGACGGCTGGCAGGAGGCACGAGTCACCTTCGCAGGCGAGCGCGTCGGCGTCGCCCAGCATCGTGAAGGCCGCGTTCATCGGTCGGCCCCGACGGCAGGGGCCGCAGCGGTGCCGCGCTCGGCGACGACCTGCTGCAGCGCCCCGAGGAAGGTCTCCGGCGCCTGGGCGCCGCTGATGCCGTACTTGCCCTCGAGGACGAAGAAGGGCACCCCCGAGATGCCGTACGCCTGGGCCTGCCGCTGGTCGTCGCGGACGTCGGCGAGGTGGGCGTCCGACTCGAGGGCCGCCACGACCTCGTCGCGGTCGAGCCCGATCTCGGCGGCGAGGTCGGCGAGGTCCTGCACCCGGCCGACGTGCCGCCCCTCCTCGAAGTAGGCCGAGAGGAGGCGCTCCTTCATGTCGAGCTGGCGACCCCGGGCCTTCGCGAAGTGCAGCAGCTGGTGCGCCTTGACGGTGTTGGTGTGCTTCAGGACGTCGAAGTCGTAGGCGAGCCCGACCTCGGCCGCGATCCCGGCGACGTTGTCGAGCATGCCCTGCACCTGGTCGGCCGGCATGCCCTTGTGCTTCGACAGGAAGTCGATCTCGTCGCCCTCGAAGTCCACCGGGGTGTCGGGCGAGAGCTCGAACGAGTGGTACTCGACGGTGACGTCGCCCTCGAACCTCTCGACCGCGGCCTCGAACTTGCGCTTGCCGATGAAGCACCACGGGCAGGCGATGTCGCTCCACACGTCGACGACGACGGGGTCGCGCGGAGAGGGGGCGGTGGAGGCGGGGGTCGAGTCGGTCACGCCTGGAGCCAAGTCCGGCCACGCCCCCGGCATTCCCGGGACAGCCTCCAGGACCGCCCGCCCCGAGCAGCCAGGAGCCGCGGGAGCCCCGGCCCGGGCCGTCGACCGGGGGCGGGACCGCCCGCGGTGCTGATCATCGCGTCGACGGCGGCCTCGGTCTCGGCCCACCGGTGGCGCACGGCGAGGAAGCTCGCCCGGAGCGGCAGGTACCCGGCCCGGGCCGTCAGGCCGTCCTTCCACCTGTCGCGCTCGAACCGGCCCTCGTGGTGCTCTCGGCCGTCCGTCTCGAGACCGACGAGCCCGTCGACGGTCAGGTCGACCGCCTCCCCCAGGGGGCCCACGACCACCTGCCGAGCCACCCGGCGACCACGGAGGCGGAGGCGGGTGCCCGCCACGCTCTCGAGGATGCTCTGGGCGCCGTCGTCGCTCCACGCCGCCAGGCCCGCCGCGTCGCTCCGGTGCGCTCCGAGCACGGGCTCGACGTCGACCCGGTCGACCACTGCGGCCCGTCGGGCCCAGTCGGCGAGGGCGACGGCGTCCTCGAACGAGTCGGCCTCGACCACGGCTCGCGCCAGGGCGTCGTGCACGTGGACGACGGCCGTCGTGCCTCGGGCCGACACGGCCGGACCGTCCCACACCACCCTCGTGCCCGGCCGGCGGCGGAGCCGTGATGCCGTGCGGGGCACGGAGACGACGACCTGCGACGGTGGCCGCCAGGCCCAGGCTCCCTGGAGTGCCAGCGCGGACGCCCCCGCGAGGCGACCCCCGACGCCGACGGCGACGAAACGCGGATCGGTCGGACTCCACGTCGAGTACCACCCCCGGCGGGGCCGCAGCACTCCCCCGTGGCGGACGGCTGCGGTGAGGTGCCGGTCGGACGCGCCGTGCGCGACCAGGTCGCGCTTGTGCAGCAGTCCCCCGGCGTCGTGCACCAGCTCTCGGATCGTCGTCATGGGCCGATCCTGGCGCTCCGCGAGGGCAGGCCCCCGGCGGCGCCCGCCCTCCCGTGGACAGGGATCCCCCTGCGGCCGCTGGGGAGGACGCGTCCCGCACCGGTGCACCTCCCGCACCGCGCCTCCCGTCCCCGCACGCGCTCCCCGCGCCTCCCGTTCCCCCAAGCGCTCCCCGCGCCTCCCCCTCTCTCTCACCGTCTCGTCGTTTCGCTCTCCCGCTCTCCCCCAACCCCACCCGACCCGCTCACCCGCCCTCCGTCGGCAACTCCTGCTCCCTGCGGCGTGACGCGGCTCGACGCCCCCGCCGACGACGACCGGCAGGAGTTGCCGACGGCGCCGACGCCGGTCGCACAGCCGGTGACGGCACCGCCTCAGCCCGCGTCGCTCCGGGGCCGGTCGGCAACTCCTGCGCGCTGTCGTGGGCGGAGCCGCCGAGCGCGCCGTGACGACACCCGGCAGGAGTTGCCGACCGCGGCCGAGCCGACGCGGGCAGCACCCTCCGCCACGCCCGCAGGCCCCCACCATCCAGGGACCGGTCGGCGACTCCTGCCCGCTGTCGCGGCCCGAGCCGCGGAGCGCGCGCCGGAGACATCGGGCAGGAGTTCCCGACCTCAGCACCAGGGGACACCGGCGGCGAGCGGTGGGGAGACGCCCAGGGTGGGAGGCGGGGGGTCGCTGGCCAGCACCACCAGGCGGAGGCACGGATCAGCGCCCAGCACCACCAGGCGGACGCGGGCGTCAGCGCCCAGCACCACCAGGCGGAGGCGGGGGTCGCTGCCCAGCACCACCAGGCGGAGGCGGGGGCGCGGCGGAGGACCTGCCGCCTCCAGCCCGGCGTCGACGGTCCGGTGCCGGTTGCGCTACGCGGCGGTCGGCTCGTCCTGCACGCTGCACGTGGGGAGGGGCTGGGCCGCCGCGGAGTGACAGCGAGCAGGAGTTGCCGACCACGGGCGGAGGACGCGCTGCGGGCCGGGACGAGGGCGGCGCCCTGCACGGACTCCGGGGCCGTCGCGAGCGACGGCACCGCGCGTGCAGGCCGCAGGCTCGGACTCAGGGGCGCGTCCCAGGCCAGGACGCGGCGCGGGGGCAGACCGGGACGGAGAGAGGGCCCCGACAGCACGCGCTGTCGGGGCCCTCTCGGCGTGCCGGGCGCCTAGGCGCCGAGCAGCTGCTCCGCCAGGTAGCCGCGGAGGGCCGAGAGCGGCATGCGCTCCTGGGCCATGGTGTCGCGCTCGCGCACGGTGACCGCGTCGTCGTCGAGGGAGTCGAAGTCGACCGTGACGCAGAACGGCGTGCCGATCTCGTCCTGGCGGCGGTAGCGACGCCCGATCGCGCCGGCGTCGTCGAAGTCGATGTTCCAGTACTTGCGGAGGTCGGCAGCCAGGCCCCGGGCGAGCGGCGACAACTGCTCGTTGCGGCTCAGGGGCAGCACGGCCACCTTGATGGGCGCCAGGCGGCGGTCGAGCTTCAGGACGGTGCGCTTGTCGACGCCGCCCTTCGCGTTCGGCGCCTCGTCCTCCGTGTAGGCGTCGACGAGGAAGGCCATCAGCGAGCGGGTGAGGCCCGCCGCGGGCTCGATGACGTAGGGCGTCCAGCGCTCGTTCTTCGCCTGGTCGAAGTACGACAAGTCCTTGCCGGAGGCGGCGGCGTGCGTCTTGAGGTCGTAGTCGGTGCGGTTCGCGACGCCCTCGAGCTCGCCGAACTCGCCGCCCGCGAAGCGGAACCGGTACTCGATGTCGACGGTGCGCTTCGAGTAGTGCGACAGCTTCTCGGCCGCGTGCTCGTAGAGGCGGAGGTTGTCGGGGTCGATGCCGAGGTCGACGTACCACTGGAAGCGCTGGTCGATCCAGTACTGGTGCCACTCTTCGTCGGTGCCGGGCTCGACGAAGAACTCCATCTCCATCTGCTCGAACTCGCGCGTGCGGAAGATGAAGTTGCCGGGCGTGATCTCGTTGCGGAAGCTCTTGCCGATCTGGCCGATGCCGAACGGGGGCTTGATGCGCGACGACTGCAGGATGTTGTCGAAGTTGGTGAAGATGCCCTGGGCCGTCTCGGGGCGCAGGTACGCCATGCCCTGCTCGTTGTCGACCGGGCCGAGGAAGGTCTTCAGCAGGCCGGAGAAGTTCTGCGGCTCCGTCCACGAGCCGGGCTGGCCGGTCTCGGGGTCGCGCACGTCGGCGAGGCCGTTCTCCGGCGGGTGGCCGTGCTTGGCCTCGTACGCCTCGAGCAGGTGGTCGGCGCGGTAGCGCTTGTGGGTGTGCAGCGACTCGACCAGCGGGTCGCTGAAGACCTCGACGTGGCCGGAGGCCTCCCACACCTGACGGGGCAGGATGACCGCCGAGTCGAGCCCGACCACGTCGTCGCGGCCCTGCACCATGGTCTGCCACCACTGGCGCTTGATGTTCTCCTTCAGGGCCACGCCGAGGGGGCCGTAGTCCCACGCCGACCGCGATCCGCCGTAGATCTCTCCCGACTGGAAGACGAACCCTCGGCGCTTGGCCAGGGCGATGACGGAATCGAGACGGTTGGGTGCTGCCACGTGTGATGCTCCAGAGAGTCAGGCCGAGCTGGGTGCCCGGTGGGTCGAGGTACCCGGCAACTCTAGCCGCCGAGGTCGCCACGCCAGGGCCGGGGCCCCGGCCGGCGTCAGGGCCGGAGGGCCGGCATCAGGTCCGGAGGGCCCGCACGACGGCCTCGACGTCGTCGCCGTCGTTCCAGAGGTGGAAGGCGACGCGCGCCCGCCCCGCACGGCCCGAGACGGTCAGGCCCGCCGCGGTCATCGCCGCGACGTCGCGGGCCTCCGCGTCGGGCCAGGTGACGATCGCCTGCCCCTGCTCGGCGATGCCGAGGCGTCGGCACAGCTCGTCGCCGAGCCCGCTGGCGTGGGCCCAGGCCTCCGCGACGTCGAGCCGGGAGAAGGCGTCGAGGGCGGGCAGGGCACCGGCCCACGCCTGCCAGGCCGGCGACACGTCGAACGCCCGGGCGTCCGTCGCGAGGTGCATCTCGGGCCCGTAGCAGGACGACCACACGGACTCCCCCGCGTACCACCCGGCCTGGACGGGCCGGAGCTCGGCGAGGGCCCGCGCCGAGAACGTCGCGAGGGCCGCGCCGCGGGGGCTGCAGAGCCACTTGTAGGCGTGGCAGACCGTCACGTCGACGGTCGCGGCGTCGACCGGCAGCACGCCGGCGGCCTGGGTCAGGTCGCAGACGGTGAGGCTGCCGTGCCGGGCCGCCGCCGCCACCACCGCGGCGTGGTCGGCGACCTCCCCCGTGGCCGACTGCACGGCCGACCAGGCCACCACGGCGGTGCGCTCCCCCACGTTCTCCGCGAGCTCGGCCAGCGGCACGCTCCTCACCGTGACGCCCCGGTGCGCCTGCGCCACGAACGGGAACACCATCGAGCTGAAGTCGCCGGCGACGCAGAGCACCTCGGCGCCGTCGGGGACGGCCGCGGCGACCACCGACACCATCACCGACGTCTGGGAGCCGATCGCGACGGCCGACGTCGGGACGCCGACCGACCGGGCCCACGCGGCCCGCGACTCCTCGACGATCGCCCCGTAGTCGACGGGCGACCGGAGTCCCGTCCGCCAGGCCTCCTGGTCACGCTGCTGCGCCTCCAGCGTCGCGGCCAGCGGCAGCCCCATGGTGCAGGCCGCGAGGTAGCCGGTGCCGCGGGCGAACTGCCCCGCGAGGTCCGCGACGGAGAGCGGGGCGCCGGTCGGGGCCGGGAGGGTGCGGGCGGGTGCGGTCATGCCTCCAGGGTGACGACCCGCCTCCGTCACGACAACCGCCAGCTCTGCTCGTGATCCATAACCCGGGGTTATGGTCGAGCCATGAGCGACGACGTCGACCTGCAGACCCTCCGGGTCGTGAGGGCCCTGGCCGAGACGGGCACCATCACCGCGGCGGCCGCCCGCCTGGGCTACAGCCAGCCCGCCGTCAGCCAGCACCTGCGACGCGCGGAGGCGCGGGTCGGCCACCCGCTCGTCCTGCGGTCGGGCCGCGGGGTCGCCCTCACCGAGGCCGGCCGACGTCTCGCCGAGCACGCCGTGCACGTGCAGGCCGCGCTCGACGCCGCGCGGCAGGAGCTCGACCACCTGGGCGGGGCGACGTCCGGCCGGGTCCGCCTGGCGGGCTTCCCCAGCGCCTCCTCGACCCTCGTGCCCGAGGTCCTCTCCGCCCTGCACCGGAGCCGCCCCGGGCTGCGGGTGGACTACGTCGAAGCCGAGCCGCCGGAGGCGCTGGCCCTGGTCAGGGACGGCCTCGCCGACGTGGCCCTGGTCTTCGGGCACGCCGGGGCGGGCGTGCCCTCGCCGGCCCCGCTGCCGGACTCCCTGCGGGAGCACCCCGCGTTCGTCGACGAGACCGTGCTCGTGGTGCCGCGCGCGCACGGGTTCCAGCCCGGCGACGACTTCGCCTCGCTCGCGGCGGAGCGCTGGATCGGCGGGTGCCCGCGCTGTCGGGGTCACCTGCTCGCGTCGTGCGCGTCGGCGGGCTTCGAGCCCGAGATCGTGCTCGAGACCGACAACGCCCTCGCGGTGCTCGGGCTCGTCGCGTCGGGGCTCGGCGTCGCCCTCCTGCCGGGGCTCTCGTTGCAGGCCGCGGCGGTGCCGGACGGCGTGCGGGTCGTGCCGCTGCCCCGCGGGATGGCCCGCGTCATCTCCGTGGTCCACCGACGCGGGGCCCGACGGGTGCCGAGCGTGCGGCTCCTGGCCGAGGCCCTGCACGCGGTCGATCCCGCGGTGCACGGGCTCCGGGGGGTCGTGGGGCCCGAGGCCGCTCCGGCCCCCGCCTCCCGCGTCGGCGTCGGGGGCCCCGGCTAGGCTGGCGACCCGCCCGCCGTGCCGTCCGCCCGGCCTCCCGCCCGAGAGGTGCCTGCCCCGTGTCGAGAAGAATCCTCGCCTCCGCCGCCCTGCTCTCCGCGGCCCTCCTGGGGCTGACCGGGTGCTACGCCGACCTCGACACGCTGCGCCCCGCCGACGGCTCGTCCGGGGCGTCGGGGTCCGACCCCGGGCAGGGCTCCTCGGGCGTCCCGCAGCCCCAGGTGACCGGGGCGCCCGGCACCGGCGGCGGCTCGGCCGCCGACGACCTCGTGCCCGGGGGCGCGCTGCTGAACCAGGTCAACTACAAGGACCTCACGATCTACGTCTACGGCGTCGGTGAGCTCACGACCACCGAACCGTCGATCTTCGCGCGGCCGGACGGCACCGACCCCTACCCGGCCGGCACGACGGTCGAGGCGACCGTCTACGTGCTGTCGAACGCCTCGCAGCGCCGGCTCGACCTCACCGACCTCTCGGCCGACTACTCGTCGTACGGCAACGACCTCGCCCAGCAGGACACCTTCGCCGGGCAGGACCTCATCACGAGCCAGGGCTGGTCGACCGAGCTGGCGACGCAGTTCCCCGCCGACGCGACGTCGTGGTACCTGCTGCCCGGCGAACAGGTCGTGTTCGGCAACGCCTGGTTCCACCGTCAGGCCGACGGGCCGTTGACGCTGCAGTTCCTCTGGCCCGCCGAGCGCATCTTCCTCGGGGCCAACGTCCAGTTCTGAGGCTCAGGCGCCCTGGCCGGGGGCGTCGACGGCCCCGCCGAACCGGCGCGCCCGACGGGCGTAGGTGGTGACGGCTCCCCAGAGGTCCTCGCGGGTGAAGTCGGGCCAGAGCGTGTCGAGGAAGACCATCTCGGCGTAGGCCGACTGCCAGAGCAGGAAGTTGCTCGTCCGCTGCTCGCCCGAGCTGCGGACGAAGAGGTCGACGTCGGGGAGGTCGGCCGTGTAGAGGTGCTTCTGGATCAGCTTCTCACTGACCCCCGACGGCTTGATGCGCCCGGCCGCGACCCCCTCGGCGATCTCGCGGACGGCGTCGGCGATCTCGGTGCGGCCGCCGTAGTTGACGCACATCGTGAGGGTCAGCACGTCGTTGTCGCGCGTGAGCTGCTCGGCGAACTGCAGCTCCTTGATGACGGAGCCCCACAGCCGCGGCTTCCGACCCGCCCAGCGCACGCGGACGCCCCAGGCGTTGAGCTGGTCGCGCCGACGGTGCAGCACCTCGCGGTTGAAGCCCATCAGGAAGCGCACCTCGTCGGGCGAGCGCTTCCAGTTCTCGGTCGAGAAGGCGTAGACGCTGAGGTGCTTGACGCCCAGCTGGATCGCGCCCGCGACGACGTCGAGCAGGCTCGCCTCGCCGGCCTTGTGGCCCTCCACCCTCGTCAGGCCGCGACCGTTGGCCCAGCGGCCGTTGCCGTCCATGACGACGGCGACGTGCTCGGGCACGGCCGCGGCGGGCAGCTCGGGCGGGTAGAGGCCCGTCCAGTCGAGGGGGCGGAAGTCGACGGCGTCGCGGTGGGTCTTCTTCACGGGGTCCCTCCGGGGGCGTGCAGGGTCGGGGTGGTCGGATCGACCGCGGGCACGGGCACGGGCACGACGGTGGCCGCGAGTGCTGCCGCCTCGGCCGCGGCAGTCGCGCGGACGCCGGGCGAGAGCTGCGGTCGCCCCGGCTCGCGGTCGAGGTGCTGCATCGACCGGAGGCCTCGCTCGAGGTGCCACTGCGTGTAGGCCGCGACGACGCCGCTGGCCTGGTTGCGCGTCGCCTCGCTCGCCGCCTCCGCGGTGGCCCAGTCGCCGGTGAGCAGCGCGGCGAGGAGGCCGAGCGCCTCGCGCGACAGGCGAGGAGCCCCGGGAGGCGCGTGCGAGTCCGCGACGACACCGCCCAGCTGGACGACGAACGCCGAGTGCGGCCCGGGTGCACCCGTGACGGCGCAGTCCCCGAAGCTCGGTGACCACCCGGCGACGCTGAGGGCCCGGAGGAGGTACGAGTCGAGCGTCAGCTGCGGCGCGTGCTCGTGCCGCGAGAGCGACCGCAGCGCCCCCACCAGCAGGAGGTACTGCTGGAGGCCGGCCTCCGCCTCCGTCAGCTTGTCGGCCGTCTCGACCATGACGCTGCCGGCGGTGTAGCTGGCGTAGTCGCTCGCGATGAGGGCGCCGTACGAGCCGAGGGACTCCGCCTGCTGGACGATGTCGAGCGAGCGGCCCTCGTAGAGCTGCAGGTCGGCGACCATCATCGGCTCGAGGCGGGCCCCGAACTTCGACGCGGTGCGACGGACGCCCTTGGCGACGGCTCGGATCTTGCCGTGCTGGCGGCTGAGCATGGTGACGATGCGGTCGGCCTCACCCAGCTTGTGGGTGCGCAGCACGACGCATTCATCACGGTAGACGGGCACCGACCCATGATCCCACGCGTGGTACAAACGTCGGATGCACGCCACGGCCTTCGCCATCCCCCTCTGGGCTGATCTCCTGGCCGTCGGCGTGGGGAGCCTCCAGGGCGCGATGTTCGCCTCCGAGTTCAAGGACCGCCGCCTCGACCTGCTCGGCGTCGCCATCATCGGCATCGCGACCGGGCTCGGCGGCGGCATCCTCCGCGACGTGCTGCTCGGGCAGGTGCCGCGCATGATGGCGAGCAACTGGTACCTGCTGGTCGCGGTCGCCGCCGCGCTCGTCGGCATGGCGCTGCAGCGCCTCTTCCACCGGCTCGCCAGCGTCATCACGGCCCTCGACGCCCTGACGATCGGGCTCTTCGGCGCGATCGGCTCGACGAAGGCGCTGTCGCTCGGGCTGCCGGAGATCCCGGCGATCTTCGTGGGGGTGATCTCCGCCGTGGGCGGTTCGGTGCTGCGCGACGTGCTCATGAACCTCACGATCGCGATGATGCACGTGGGGTCGCTCTACGCCGTCGCGGCCGCGGGCGGCACCGTGGTGCTCGTCAGCCTCGTCTCCCTCGGCGTGCCCGCGGCGGCCGCCGCCGTGATCGGCACGTCGGTGACGCTGGTGATCCGGCTGCTGGCCGTGCGCTTCGGCTGGACGCTGCCCGAGCAGCGCTCGCTCAGCCGCCTGCCCCGCTGGCGCCGGCCCCGCTGAGCCGGCCCGCGCCTCCTCGCGGTCGCGGGCCGCTGCCCCCGCTCGCGCCGGGCCCCCGGGACAGCCCGGTCGGCAACTCCTGCCCCGTGGCGCGCCAGCGGCTCCGGCGTCGCTCTGGACGACGGTGTGCAGGAGTTGCCGACCGGGGGGATGCGCGTGACGAGCCGACGAGGCCGGCCAGAAGCCGAGGCTGCGGCTGCGGCTGCAGCTACGGCCACGGCCACGGCCACGGCAGAGGCCACGGGCTCGAGCCCCGGCCACGGCCACGACTGCGGCCACGAGGGCTAGACGGCGGCGAGCTCGCGCGTCTCCGACGTCTGGCGGATGGCCCGGTTGACGGCCGAGACGATCGCCTTGAGCGACGCGGTGGAGCTGTCGGCGTCGATCCCGACGCCCCAGAGGCGCGTGCCGTCGACGTCGAGGTCGACGTACGCCGCGGCCTGCGCGTCACCGCTCGCGCTGAGCGTGTGCTCGACGAAGTCGTACAGCTTCACCGAGACGCCCTGCTCGCTGAGGACGGAGAGGAACGCCGCGATCGGACCGGTGCCGCGACCGGTCGTCAGCTGGCGCTCGTCGCCGACGCGCAGCTCGACGTCGAGGCTGGTCTCGCCGCTCATGTCGCTCGACGTGCCCGTGCGGGTCAGCTCGAAGCGGCCCCACTTCTCGTCGGCGTCGTCGGCGGGCAGGTACTCGTCCTGGAAGATCGACCAGATGTGCGCGCTCGTCATCTCGCCGCCCTCGGCGTCGGTGCGCGACTGCACGACGCCGCTGAACTCGATCTGCAGCTTGCGGGGCAGGTCGATCGCGTGGTCGGCCTTGAGCAGGTAGGCCACGCCGCCCTTGCCGGACTGCGAGTTGACGCGGATGACGGCCTCGTAGCTGCGGCCGAGGTCCTTCGGGTCGACCGGCAGGTACGGCACGGCCCACTCGAGCTGGTCGACGTCGACGCCCCGCTCGGCGGCGGTCGCCGCCATCGCCTCGAAGCCCTTCTTGATGGCGTCCTGGTGCGAGCCGGAGAAGGCCGTGTAGACCAGGTCGCCCGCCCAGGGGCTGCGCTCGTGGACGGGCAGCTGGTTGCAGTGCTCCGCGGTGCGCTTGACCATGTCGAGGTCGCTGAAGTCGATCTGGGGGTCGATGCCCTGCGTGAACAGGTTGATGCCCAGGGCGACGAGGTCGACGTTGCCCGTCCGCTCGCCGTTGCCGAAGAGGCAGCCCTCGATGCGGTCGGCGCCGGCCAGGTAGCCCAGCTCGGCGGCGGCGATGCCGGTGCCGCGGTCGTTGTGGGGGTGCAGCGACAGGATGACGCTGTCGCGACGCGCCAGGTTGCGGTGCATCCACTCGATCGAGTCGGCGTACACGTTCGGCGTCGCCATCTCGACGGTGGCCGGCAGGTTGATGATCACGGGGCGGTCAGGAGTCGCGTCGAAGGCCTCGATCACCTGGTTGCAGATGTCGCGCGCGAACTCCAGCTCGGTGCCGGTGTAGCTCTCGGGCGAGTACTCGTAGAACACGGTGGTCTCGGGGATCGTCGCCTCGTGCTCGCGGCAGAGCCGGACGCCCTCCAGGGCGATGTCGACGATGCCCTGGCGGTCGGTGCGGAAGACGACGTCACGCTGGAGGACGCTCGTGCTGTTGTACAGGTGGACGATCGCCTGCTTCGCCCCCGCGATCGACTCGTAGGTGCGCGCGATGAGGTGCTCCCGCGCCTGCGTCAGCACCTGGATCGTCACGTCGTCGGGGATGGCGCCCTCGTCGATGAGGCTGCGGACGAAGTCGAAGTCGGTCTGCGAGGCGCTCGGGAAGCCGACCTCGATCTCCTTGTAGCCCATGCCGACCAGCAGGTCGAACATGATGCGCTTGCGCTCGGGGCTCATCGGGTCGATCAGCGCCTGGTTGCCGTCGCGGAGGTCGACGGCGCACCAGCGCGGGGCCTGCTCGATCCGCTTGGCGGGCCACGTCCTGTCGGGCAGGTCGACGACGATCTGCTCGTGGAACGGGCGGTACTTGTGGATCGGCATGGCCGAGGGCTGCTGTGCGTTCTTCATGGTCTCAGGTCTCTCTCGCCCCGGGAGGGGCTGTCTTCGCGTGTGGGTCGGCCGACGGCGAACTCCGCGACGAGGGAGGCCAGGGTCAGGACTCGTCGCGGCGGCGAAGGAGGAGGAGCACACAGGTGAGCACGTGCCGAGGCTAGCACCGACCCCGACGGCCCGCAGGACCGTGACGATGCCGGCGCCCGGCTACTCCGCCAGCCCGTGCTCGTAGGCGTACACGACGAGCTGCACCCGGTCGCGCAGCGACAGCTTCGACAGCACGCGGCTGATGTGCGTCTTGACCGTGGCCTCGCTGAGGTACTCCCGCCCGGCGATCTCGGAGTTGCTGAGCCCGCGGGCGGCGAGGTCGAAGATGTCGCGCTCGCGCGTGGTGAGCGTGCCGAACGCGGCGGGCACCGCGGCGGCCCGCGCCGACCGCCCGTCGAAGTGCTCGAAGAGCTCGCGGGTGGCGGAGGCGGCGATGACGGCGTTGCCGGCGTGCACGGTCCGGATGGCCGCGAGCAGGAACTCGGGGTCGGCGTCCTTGAGGACGAACCCGCTGGCCCCGCCCCGGATGGCCCGGGTCGCGGCCTCGTCGAGGTCGAAGGTCGTGAGCACGATGACGCGCGGAGGCTTGCGGGAGGCGGCCTGCGCCTGGGCCAGGACTGCCGTCGTCGCGGCGATGCCGTCCATGACGGGCATGCGGATGTCCATCAGCACCACGTCGGGGCGGGTCGCCGCGACCATGGCGACGCCCTCCTCCCCGTTGCTGGCCTCGCCGACGAACTCGAGGTCGGGCTGCGAGCTGACGAGCATCTTGATGCCGGCCCGGAAGAGGGCCTGGTCGTCGACGAGCGCGACTCGGACGGCGGTGGCGGGCGTGGTGGGGCTCATCGGCGGATTCCTACTTCTTGGGTGAGGGCGAGGGTGGGCACGACGGCGTGCACGACGAAGCGGCCGTCGGCGTCCTGCGTGGTCAGCGAGCCCCCGGCGAGGGTCGCGCGCTCGCGCATCCCGTCGAGGCCGTGCCCGCCGCCGCGTCGGTCGTCTCCGCCGGGGCGGGTGTCGACGGGCTGGGTGGCGGGCCGGACGACGTTCGTGACGACCAGGTGGAGGGCCTCGTACCGCCAGTCGAAGAGGAGGTCGACGGGCGCGCCCGCGGCGCCGTGGCGCAGCACGTTCGTCAGCGACTCCTGCACGATCCGGAAGACCGCGAGCTGCCGGTTGGTGCCCAGCACCTGCGCCTCGCCCTGCACCCGGTGCTCGATGACCAGGCCGGAGGCGCGCATCTGCTCCAGCAGCCGGTCGAGGTCGCCGAGGGCCGGCTGGGGCGCCTCCCCCTGGCTGTGGCGGAGCTGCCCGAGCAGCACGCGGACGTCGCCGAGCGCCTCCCGGGCCGTGGTCGCGATGGTGACGAGGGCGTCGTCGACGGACCCGGCGTCGACCCTTGCCGCGTAGCGCGCGCCGTCGGCCTGGGCGATGACGACGGCCAGGGAGTGCGCGACGACGTCGTGCATGTCGCGGGCGATGCGGTTGCGCTCCTGCTCGACCGCCACGTCGCGCTCGGCCCGGGCGGCCTCCCGCTCGATGCGGGCGACCTCGCCCTCCGCCCGTGCCGTCTCGCGCTCGGCGATGAGCTGCGCCTCACGGCTGAGGCGCTCGGACGACCGTGCCCGCGCCAGCAGGCCGCCCGCCCACGGCAGGCCGAGGAGGGCGAGGAAGCCGAGGAAGGTGATGCCCAGCTGGAGCAGGATCCGCACGACGTCCTGCAGGCCGTAGACCGTGTAGTCGATGCCGAAGAGCGTGGTCTGCACGCTCGTCACGTAGAAGGTGCCCACGGCGGCCCCGACGACCGTGGAGACGAGCCCCGCCCACTTCGTCGCCTCGGTGCCGTAGGCGGCGACCGTGTAGAGCACCGCGCAGATCGCCAGGTTGCTCACGCCAGGGCTGGTCTGCGAGAGCATCTCGCCGATCGCCACCACCCAGGCGAGCGCGAGCGACGGGCCCGGGGCGAGCCGCCGGACGGCGAGAGTCGCCGTCATGCCCGCGATCACCAGCCCGGCCGCCGTGCCTCCCGCGCTGAGCCCCAGCGCGACGACCCCGAGGACGACCGCGGCCGACACGTCGACGACCACCTGGTACGGGGCGAGTCGTCGGAAGATCACCGCACCACCGTACGGCCCGCGACCCCGCCCGACGATACCG
This sequence comes from Frigoribacterium sp. CFBP 8754, assembly GCF_014841815.1. Classification (NCBI taxonomy): domain Bacteria; kingdom Bacillati; phylum Actinomycetota; class Actinomycetes; order Micrococcales; family Microbacteriaceae; genus Frigoribacterium; species Frigoribacterium sp. CFBP 8754. The sequence continues at coordinate 859,243 of NZ_JACYUO010000001.1, read as the reverse complement.
ACGGCACCCCGGACGACGAGAGGACGACGGGGATCATCCTGTGGAGGGACACCGCCCTGGTCAGAAGCCGAGGCGGCCGAGCAGCTTCGGGTCGCGCTGCCAGTCCTTCGCGACCTTGACCCGGATCGACAGGAAGACCTGCTTGCCGACGAGCGGCTCGATCTGTGCGCGGGCGCGAGCGCCGACCTCGCGGAGGCGAGCGCCGCCTCCCCCGATGACGATGCCCTTCTGGCTGTCGCGCTCGACGAAGAGGTTCGCGTAGATCTCGAGCAGGTCGCGGTCGTCGCGCTCGATCATGTCGTCGATCGTGACGGCCAGCGAGTGGGGCAGCTCGTCCTCCACGCCCTCGAGGGCGGCCTCGCGGATGAACTCGGCGATCCTGTCCTGCACGACCTCCTCCGTGACGGCGTCGGCCGGGTAGAGCGGCTGCGAGACCGGCATCAGCTTGATCAGCTCGGTGGTGAGCACGTCGAGCTGCACGCCCTCGACGGCGGAGAGCGGGATGATCGCCTCCCAGTCGCGCAGCTTGCTCACGGCGAGCAGCTGCTCCGCCACGGCGGGCCGCGAGATCGTGTCGGTCTTCGTCACGATGGCGACCTTCTTCGCCCGGGGGAAGGCGTCGAGCTGCTCGTTGATGAACTTGTCGCCGGGGCCGATCTTCTCGTCGGCCGGCACGCAGAAGCCGATGACGTCGACGTCGCCGAGCGTCGTCTGGACGACGCTGTTGAGGCGTTCGCCGAGGAGGGTGCGGGGGCGGTGCATGCCCGGGGTGTCGACGACGACGAGCTGACCGACCTCGCGGTGGACGATGCCGCGGATGGCGCGGCGCGTCGTCTGCGGCTTCGACGACGTGATCGCCACCTTCTCGCCGACGAGGGCGTTCGTCAGCGTGGACTTGCCGACGTTCGGGCGGCCGACGAACGAGACGAAGCCCGCGCGGTAGGTGGACCCCGCCGGAGGCGCGGCGGAGGTGCGGTCGGCGTCGTCGGTGTTCGTCATGGTGCTTCTCTCGTCGTGGCGGGTGCGGGGTCGGCCTCGGCGGCCGTCAGGTCGGGACTGCGCTCGACGAGCACGGTCTGGAGGTCGTGCCGGCGGCCCTCGGTCCGGTCGGCGGTCAGCACGAGACCGGACACGGTCACGACCGAGCCCTTCTCGGGCAGCCTGCCGAGGGCCTTGGTGAGGAGGCCGCCGACGGAGTCGACGTCGTCGTCGTCGAGCTCGAGGCCGAACAGGTCGCCGAGCTCGTCGACGGGCATGCGCGCGCTGACGCGGAAGACCCCGGGGCTGACCTCACGGTGGGCGGCGACCGTGCGGTCGTACTCGTCGCTGATGTCTCCGACGAGCTCCTCGATGAGGTCCTCCAGGGTGACGAGCCCGGCGATGCCGCCGTACTCGTCGACGACCATCGCGAGGTGGTTCTTGTCGACCTGCATCTGGCGGAGGGTGTCGTCGGCCTTCTTCGACTCGGGGACGAAGAGGGCGGGGCGGGCGAGCGCCACGACCGGCGCCGAGTCGTCGCCGACGTGCTCGTGCAGGCGCCGGGCGAGGTCACGGAGGTAGACCACCCCGACGACGTCGTCGCTGTCGCGGCCGACGACCGGCACGCGCGACACGCCCCGGCCGAGGAAGAGGCTCATGGCCGAGCCGACGGTCGCGGTCGCCTCGACGGTCACCATGTCGGTGCGGGGCACCATGACCTCGCGGACGACGGTGTCGCTGAACTCGAAGATCGAGTGGATGAGCTCCCGGTCGTCCTCCTCGAGCACGTCGAGCTCGGTGGCCTCGTCGACCATGCTGAGCAGCTGTTCCTCCGACGAGAAGGACGCGGTGCGCGGCCGCCCCGGGGTGACCCGGTTGCCGACGGCGACCAGGGCGTCGGCCAGGGGGCCGAGCACGAGCCGCAGGGCCCGGACGAGCCCGGCCGTGACGACCACGAGCCCGCGGGCGTGGGCACGGCCGACGCTGCGGGGGCTCGAGCCCACCAGCACGAACGACACGACGGTCATGATGAGCGCCGACAGCAGCAGGGCCAGCCACCACTGGTCGACGGCCGTCGCGAACGAGAGCGTGACGAGCACGGCCGCCGACGTCTCGGCGACGATGCGCATGAAGTTGACGGCGTTGACGTGGGCGCCGACGTCGTCGGCGACGGCGAGCAGCGCCGCCCGGCTGCGCGGGGAAGCCTCGGCCTCCTCGTGCAGGTCGCCCCGGCTGAGGACGCCCAGGGCCGAGTCGACGGCCGCGAGCAGCCCTCCGAGGACGACGAGCACGACGGCCACGATGACGAACACGGTGACCATCACGGCGTCACCGTCTCTCGTCAGCGGCCGCGAAGGCGGCCAGGATCTCGCGCTGCAGCCCGAACATCTCGCGCTCCTCCTCCGGCTCGGCGTGGTCGAAGCCGAGCAGGTGCAGGACGCCGTGGCAGGTGAGCAGCAGCATCTCGTCGAGGGGCGAGTGGCCCGCCGTCGCCGCCTGCGAGACCGCGACCTGCGGGCAGACCACGATGTCGCCGAGCAGACCGGCCGGGGTGGGGTCGTCTTCCGTGCCGGGGCGCAGCTCGTCCATGGGGAAGCTGAGCACGTCGGTCGGGCCCGGCTCGTCCATCCATTGGACGTGCAGCTGCTCCATGGCGGCCTCGTCGACGAGCACGATCGCCAGCTCGGCCTCGGGGTGCACGTGCATCTGGTCGAGGGCGAAGGTCGCGAGCCGCTGCAGCGCGGCCTCGTCGACCTCGATGCTCGACTCGTTGTTGACCTCGATGCTCATCGGCTGCCTCCCGTCGACCGCGACGCCCCGTCGGGGGACGAGGGCCTCGCGGCCGCCGCCTGCTCTTCTCGGTGGGCGCGCTGCGCCTGCCGCTCGGCGTCGTACGTCGTGTACGCGTCGACGATCCGGCCGACGAGGGTGTGCCGGACGACGTCGTCGCTCGTCAGTCGGGCGAAGTGGATGTCGTCGATGCCGTCGAGCACGCGGGTCACGAGCTGGAGCCCGCTCGCGCCGGTCGGCAGGTCGATCTGGGTGACGTCGCCCGTCACGACCATGCGGGAGCCGAAGCCGAGCCGGGTGAGGAACATCTTCATCTGCTCGGGCGTCGTGTTCTGCGCCTCGTCGAGCACGACGAAGGCGTCGTTCAGGGTCCGGCCGCGCATGTAGGCGAGCGGGGCGACCTCGACGGTGCCGGCCGCGAGCAGCTTGGGCACGATCTCCGGGTCCATCATCTCGTTGAGCGCGTCGTACAGCGGGCGGAGGTACGGGTCGATCTTGTCGGTGAGGGTGCCGGGCAGGAAGCCCAGGCGCTCCCCCGCCTCGACGGCGGGGCGCGTGAGGATGATGCGCTGCACCTCGCGCCGCTGCAGGGCCTGGACCGCCTTCGCCATCGCGAGGTAGGTCTTGCCGGTGCCCGCGGGGCCGATGCCGAACGTGATGGTGTGCTGGTCGATCGCCTCGACGTAGCGGGCCTGGCCGAGCGTCTTCGCCCGGACGGACTTGCCGCGGCTCGAGACGATCGGCTGGCCGAAGACGTCCGCGGGCGCGGCCTGCCCGGAGTCGAGCAGCTTCGCACTGGTCTCGACCTCGGCCGGGACGAGGTCGTGACCGTTGCGCACCAGCGAGACGAGCTCGTCGACGAGCCCCCGGGCCCGGGCGACCGACGCCGCCGGCCCCTCGAGTCCGACCTCGTTGCCCCGCACGAGCACGCGGACGTCGGGGTACTGCTTCTCGACGGTCTTGAGGAGCCGGTCGTGGGGACCGAGCAGCTGGACCATCGCGACGCCGTCGACGGTGATGTCGACCCGGGTCGCGCCCTCGGCGCGGGCGTCGGAGCCGGTGGACGGAGTGTCGCTAGTGGGCAAGGGTGCCTTCCTGGAGGAGTCCCCCGAGCACGTGGGCGTGCACGTGGAACACGGTCTGGCCGGCCGAGGGGCCGGTGTTGAAGACGAGCCGGAACTCGCCGCGGCCGACCGAGAGGTCGGTGCCGTCGCCGGAGCGGAAGACGGCCGGGTCGGCCGACAGGGCCGAGGCCGTCGCCACGATCTCGGCGAGCAGCGCGGGGTCGCCCGCGGCCAGCTCGGCGACGTCGTGCCACCGCTCGGTCTTGGGGACGACGAGCAGGTGGACGGGAGCCTTGGGCTCGACGTCGCGGAACGCGATGACCCGCTCGTTCTCGAAGACGATGTCGGCCGGGATCTCGCGCGCGACGATGCGGCTGAAGACGGACGGCTGGTCGGAGCCGCCGGGGGCCTGGCTGGTCTGGTCGTCGGACATGCCGCTCATCGTACCGGCGGCCGGTGACACCGGCCCGACGTCGACGACGGGGCCGCCTACCAGCGACCGAGCCGCACGCTGAGGACGGCCAGGGCCGCCGGGCCCGCCGTCGAGGTCCGCAGCACGCTGTCGCCGAGCCTCGCGAGCGTGGCGCCCGCGTCGACGAAGAGGGCGAGCTCGGCGGGCGAGACGCCGCCCTCGGGGCCGACCACCACCGTGACGACCGAGCCCGCGCCTCCCTCGGGCGGGAGGTCGACCGCGGAGAGCGCGAGGTCGGCCGTCGGCTCCAGCACGAGCACCGGGCCGAGCACCGTGCGGGCCGCGAGCTGCTTCGTCGTCGCGAGGTCGAGCACCTCGGGCGCCCAGGGCCGGATCGCCTGCTTCGTCGCCTCGCGGGTGATCGCCCGCCAGCGGCTCGTGCCCTTCGCGACCTTGGCGCCCTCCCAGCGCGACACCGACCGCGACGCCGACCAGGGGACGACCTCGTCGACGCCGAGCTCCGTCGCGGCCTGGACGGCCAGCTCGTCGCGGTCGCCCTTGGCGAGGGCCTGGGCCAACGCGATCCGGACCCCGGGCCGAGGATGCGCGGTGACGGTCGCCGCCACCAGCGACAGCCGGTCGCCGGTCGCCTCGGTCACCTCGCCCCGCACGACCGTGCCGCGGCCGTCGCCGAGCGTGAGCTGCTCGCCGACCCGCACCCGGCTGACGGTGACGGCGTGCCGTGCCTCGGCGCCGGTGACCGTGACGGTCGAGCCGGCCACCGCCTCCGTCAGGTCGTCGACCAGGTAGAAGTGCGCCACGATCAGAAGTTGAGGAACCGGTCGCGCAGCTTGCCGAACAGGCCCTGCTGGAACTGCGACAGCTCGGGCGCCTGCTCGCGACGGCCGGCGGCGAACTTCTCGATCAGCTCGCGCTCCTTGTGGCTGAGCTTGGTCGGCGTCACCACCTGGACGCCGATCTTGAGGTCGCCGCGGCCCGTGCCGCGGAGCTTCGTGACCCCGCGGTCGCGGACGGTCAGCACGTCGCCGCTCTGGGTGCCCGGCTTGAGCTCGATCTCCACCGCACCGTCGAGGCCGTCGAGGGTCGTCTCGGTGCCGAGGATCGCGTCGGACATCTGCACCTCGAGCGTCGCGAGCAGGTCGTCGCCGTTGCGGCTGTAGGTCTCGTGGTGGCGGACCTTGACCTCGAGGTAGAGGTCGCCGTTCGGGCCGCCGGCCTGGCCGACCTCGCCCTGCCCGGGCAGCTGGAGGCGGAGGCCGGTGTCGACGCCCGCGGGGATGTCGATGGGGATGGTGCGGCGCGCGCGGACGCGGCCCTGGCCCTGACAGGTCGGGCACGGGTTCGGGATGACGGTGCCGTAGCCTCGGCAGGTGCCGCAGGGGCTGGAGGTCATGACGTTGCCGAGCAGCGAGCGGACCTGGCGCTGGATCTGGCCCGAGCCGTGGCAGATGTCGCAGGTCTGGGGCGAGGTGCCGGGCGCGCAGCAGGACCCGGAGCAGGTCTCGCAGAGGACCGCGGTGTCGACCTCGATGTCGCGCTGGGTGCCGAAGACGATCTCTTCCAGGTCGACCTCGAGGCGGAGCAGGGCGTCCTGGCCGCGCTCGCGACGCGACCTCGGCCCCTGGCGCTGGCCGCCGCCTCCCCCGCCGCCGAAGAAGGCGTCGAAGATGTCGCCGAAGCCCGCGGCGCCGCCTCCCCCGCCGAAGCCGGCCTGCGGGCCGAGGTCGTAGCGCTCCCGCTGCTGGGGGTCGCTGAGGACGTCGTAGGCGTGCGTGACGTCCTTGAACCGCTCGGACGCCTCCGGGCTGGGGTTCACGTCGGGGTGCAGCTCGCGGGCGAGCCGGCGGTACGCCTTCTTGATCTCCTCCGGGGTCGCCGAGCGGTCGACTCCGAGCACGTCGTAATGATCTGCCACTGGTTCTCGTCTGCCTCTGGTGTGCGTCTGCGCTCCGCGGGGGCCGCGGGGCGGATGTCTGGGTGGGATGTCTGCTGGTCGTGTGTCGTGTCTGGGGGTGGAGTCGGTGGTCGGGGCCGCAGGCCGGCGCCGGCCCTCGTCAGCGCTCGGAGAGCAGGGACGAGAGGTAGCGGGCGACCGCCCGGACCGCCGCCATGTTGGTGGAGTAGTCCATGCGCATCGGGCCGAGCACGCCGAGCCGGGCGATCTCGCTGCCCGACGACGAGTAGCCGCTCGCGAGGACGGACGCCTGCGAGAGCCCGAACGACTCGTTCTCGCGGCCGATGCTGGCGGCGACGTCGACGGCGTCGAGCTGCATCTCGCCGAAGAGCCGGAGCAGCGCCACCTGCTCCTCGATGGCCTCGAGGACGGGGTAGAGGTTGCCGCTGAAGTCGTCGCCGATGCGGACGAGGTTCGCCGCGCCCGCCATGACCAGGCGGTCCTGGCGGCCGGTGGCGAGCTGCTCGACGAGGCTCGCCACGAGGAGCCCGACGGTGGCCGCGCGCTCGGGCGGGTGCTGTGCCGGCAGGTCGGCCAGCGCCGTCGCGGCGGCGCTCAGGGCAGCCCCGCCGACGAGGGCGTTGAGCGAGGAGCGCAGCTCGCCGAGGAAGGACTCGTCGACCGGCGCGGGGAGCTCGACGACCCGCTGCTCGACCTGGCCCGTGTCGGTGATGAGCACCGTCATGACCCGGCGCTCGGCGAGGCTGACGAGCTCGACGTGGCGGACGCGGGCCCGCGAGAAGGAGGGGTACTGGACGAGGGCGACCTGGTTCGTCAGCTGGCTGAGCAGGCGGACGGTGCGGCCGAGGACCTCGTCGAGGTCGGTGGAGTCGCCGAGGAAGGTCTCGATCGCCTGGCGCTGCGCGGCGCTGAGCGGGCGGAGGTCGGCGAGCTGGTCGACGAAGAGGCGGTACCCCTTGTCGGTGGGGACGCGGCCGCTCGAGGTGTGCGGGGCCGCGATGAGCTCCTCCTCCTCGAGGAGGGCCATGTCGTTGCGGATCGTCGCGGCGGAGACGCCGAACTGGTGCCGCTCGACGATGGACTTCGAGCCCACGGGCTCGCGGGAGGCGACGTAGTCGTGCACGATGACGCGCAGCACCTCGAGCCCTCGTTCCGAGACCACCGCACACCTCCTCATCGCACCACGGGCCCGGTGCGCCCCGGGGGCGTCGACACGGACCGGCTGGCACTCGCCGTACCAGACTGCCAATGCTACGCCACCGGCCTGGCGGCACCTACTCGCGCCGCGCCTCCCTGTCCTATGCTCGGCGTGACGGACACCGGACCGCGCGGTCCGGTCGACGCCCTCGGGCACCGGCCCCTCCGGGGCGGGAGGCCGTCACCTCCGACCACGACGAACCAGGTGAGCAGATGACCGACACCCCGCCCGCAGAGCCGCACGACCCCTACGCGAAGCAGCCCGGCCAGGGCGGCCCGGCCGGCCAGCCCGGCCCGCCGCCGTACGGCCAGCAGGCACCCGGCCAGCAGGCGCCGCAGGGCGGCCCGCAGCCCTACGGCCAGCAGCAGCCCTGGGGGCAGCAGGCCCCGGGCGGCGGTGCCGGCTACCAGCAGGCCGGCCAGCCCCTCCGCCCCGAGGACGAGAAGCTCTGGTCGACGCTGATCCACGCGGGCGGCATCCTGTTCGGCTTCATCCCGGCCCTGGTCGGGTTCTTCGTCCTGAAGGACCGCGGGCCGTTCATCCGCGAGCACACGCGACAGGCGCTGAACTTCCAGATCACGATGGCGATCGCGAGCTTCGCCGGGGGTCTGCTCTCGCTGATCCTCGTCGGCTACCTCGTGCTGGCGGCCGTCGGCATCGTCATCCTCGTCTTCAGCATCCTCGCGGCCCTGGCCGCGAACAAGGGCGAGTACTACAAGTACCCGCTGACGATCGAGTTCATCAAGGCGTAGCCCGCCGGCGCGACAGCGTCGCCGCACCCACCGAGGCGCGTCTCCCCCGGGGAGGCGCGCCTCGCGTCACGCCGGGAGCAGCCGGCTGACGACGGCGTCGGCCATCAGGCGCCCGGTGCGCGTCAGCTCGACACGGCCTGCTAGGGCGGCGCGGCCGTCGATCCAGCCGTCCGCGATGAGCCCGGCGACCGCCGCCCGGCCCGTCGCGTCGAGGTCGCTCGTCGGCAGGCCGTCCCGGGTGCGGACGGCGAGCAGCACGCGCTCGACCCGGCGCGTCTCGGCGTCGAGGGTCTCCCGCCCCGCCCCGGGCGACTCCCCCGCGGTCATCCGCTGGGCGTAGGCGGCCGGGTGCTTGACGTTCCACCAGCGGACGCCGCCCACGTGGCTGTGCGCACCGGGCCCGACGCCCCACCAGTCCTGGCCCGTCCAGTACGACAGGTTGTGGCGCGACCGGTGCTCGACGCCCCTCGACCAGTTGCTCACCTCGTACCAGTCGTAGCCGGCCTCGGCGAGGCGGGCGTCGGCCAGCTCGTACATGTCGGCGGCCGTGTCGTCGTCGGGCTGCGCGACCTCGCCGCGACGGATCTGCCGGGCGAGCTTCGTGCCGTCCTCGACGATCAGGGCGTAGGCCGAGAGGTGGTCGGGCTCCTGCGCGAGCGCGACGTCGAGCGACCTCGTCCAGTCGTCGAGGGTCTCGCCCGGCGTGCCGTAGATGAGGTCGAGGCTGACGTCGAGGCCGGCCTCCCGCGCCCAGGCCACGACGAGCGGGATCCGCTCGGGGTCGTGGGTGCGCTCGAGCGTCGCCAGCACGCTCGGCACGGCCGACTGCATGCCGAAGCTGACCCGGGTGAAGCCGGCGGCCGCGAGGGCGCGCAGGTACTCCGCGTCGACGCTGTCCGGGTTGGCCTCCGTCGTGACCTCGGCCCCCGCCTCCAGCCCCCAGGTGTCGACCACGGCGCGCAGCATCGTCGCGAGGTCGGTGTGCGGCAGCATCGTCGGGGTGCCGCCGCCGAAGAACACGGTGGAGGCGCGGCGCGGCGGCAGGCCCGCCCGCTCGAGCACACGGCCGGCCTGGGCGACCTCGGCCACCGCCTGCGAGGCGTAGTCGTCTCGACGGGCCCCGCGCAGCTCGTCGCCCGTGTAGGTGTTGAAGTCGCAGTAGCCGCAGCGGACACGGCAGAACGGGACGTGGAGGTAGACGCCGAGGTCGCGGTCGGCGACGCCCTCGACCACGGAGGCGGGCAGGGCTCCGTCGGCGGGGGCCGGGTCGGCGACGGGGAGGGCTCCGGGCACCGTCAGTGGCCCGGACGCACGTCGCGGACCTCGTCGGGACCGTGACGGCGCGACTCCTCGTCGTCCGCCGCGGCCTCGGCGGCGGCCGCGAGGTCGACGTCGTCGACGCTCGGCACGGTCTCGCTCGCGTCGCCGGTCTCGTCGTTCTGGCTCAGGGCCTGGAGGTAGCGCTTCGTGTAGAGGGTCTGCGTGCGCTTCATGAACGGCGACACGAGGCGCCAGCGCCACGTGCTCGGGCGCGAGAAGGCACGGATCGTCAGCCACACCGAGCCGTCGTCGGTCTGGTCGACGATCCAGCTCTCTTCTCCGCTCTCGGGGTGGCCCTCGAGCGTGCCGTAGGCGAAGCCCTTGCGCTTCGGCTCGTCGACGACGTAGACGACCCGCACCGGCGCCTCCACCTGGCGGCCCCAGGCAGAGATGACGAGCGTCGCGGTCGTGCCGGCCGTGAGGAAGGGCGTGCCGTCGGGCGCGTAGCGCGACTCGTCGGGGCGCTCCTCGCTCCAGTGCGCCGGGTCGACCGGCTCGCCCGACTCGTCGAACGTCACCGGCACGTAGCCGGTGTCGTCGGCGGGCGGCACGTCGTCGACGCGCACCGTGATGCCGCTGCGCTCCTGGATCTTCCAGGTCAGGGCGGCGATGCAGGCCGCCTCGAAGCGCGCGTCGCCGTGGCCCACCCGGGTGCGGTACTCGACCGGGGTGAAGCCGACCGGCGGGTACTGCATCAGGTCGGCGGCCTGGGTGGCCCCGACCTCGCCGTAGGTGGTCCGGGTCTCGGTGTGGGTGGCTCGGCGCATGGGGCTACTTCTTGTCCTTCTTCTCCGTGTCGCCGGAGAGGGCGGCGATGAACGCCTCCTGGGGGACCTCCACGCGACCGATGGTCTTCATGCGCTTCTTGCCCTCCTTCTGCTTCTCGAGCAGCTTGCGCTTGCGGGTGATGTCGCCGCCGTAGCACTTGGCGAGGACGTCCTTGCGCATCGCGCGGATGCTCTCGCGCGCGATGATCCGCGCGCCGATCGCGGCCTGGATGGGCACCTCGAACTGCTGGCGCGGGATGAGCTCGCGGAGGCGCCCGGTCATCAGCACGCCGTAGGCGTACGCCTTGTCGCGGTGGACGATGGCGCTGAAGGCGTCGACCTGCTCGCCCTGCAGCAGGATGTCGACCTTGACCAGGTCGGCCTCCTGCTCGCCGGTGGGCTCGTAGTCGAGGCTCGCGTAGCCGGCCGTCTTCGACTTGAGGCTGTCGAAGAAGTCGAAGACGATCTCGCCGAGCGGCATCGCGTAGCGGATCTCGACGCGGTCCTCGCCGAGGTACTCCATGCCGAGCAGCGACCCGCGGCGCTGCTGGCACAGCTCCATGATCACGCCGACGTAGTCCTTCGGGGCGAGGATGGCGGCCTTCACCATCGGCTCGCGGACGCTGGCGATCTTGCCGCCGGGGAACTCGCTGGGGTTGGTCACGGTGACGGTCTTGCCGTCCTCCGCCGTGACCTCGTAGACCACGCTCGGCGCCGTCGTGATCAGGTCGAGGCCGAACTCGCGCTCGAGCCGCTCGGTGATGATCTCGAGGTGCAGCAGGCCGAGGAACCCGCAGCGGAAGCCGAAGCCGAGGGCCACCGACGTCTCGGGCTCGTAGACCAGCGCCGCGTCGGAGAGCTTCAGCTTGTCGAGCGCCTCCCGCAGGTCGGGGTAGTCGCTGCCGTCGATCGGGTACAGGCCCGAGAACACCATCGGGAGCGGCTCGGTGTAGCCCGGCAGCGCCTCGGTGGCCGGCTTCGCGTGGGTCGTGACGGTGTCGCCGACCTTCGACTGCCGGACGTCCTTCACGCCGGTGATGAGGTACCCGACCTCGCCGACGCTGAGCCCCGCGCTCGGCACCGGCTCCGGCGACGAGACGCCGATCTCGAGGATCTCGTGCGTCGACTTCGTCGACATCATCTGGACCTTCTCGCGAGGGTGCAGCGTGCCGTCGATCATCCGGATGTATGTCACGACGCCGCGGTAGCTGTCGTAGACCGAGTCGAAGATCATCGCTCGCGGCGGGGCGTCGGCGACGCCGACCGGCGACGGGATGCGGTCGACCACACGGTCGAGGAGCTCCTCGACGCCCATGCCGGTCTTGCCGCTGACGCGGAGGACGTCGGCGGGGTCGCCGCCGATCAGGCTCGCGAGCTCGGCCGCGTACTTGTCGGGGTCGGCCGCGGGCAGGTCGATCTTGTTGAGCACCGGGATGATCTCGAGGTCGTTCTCGAGCGCCAGGTAGAGGTTCGCCAGCGTCTGGGCCTCGATGCCCTGCGCGGCGTCGACGAGGAGGATCGCGCCCTCGCAGGCGGCGAGCGATCGGGAGACCTCGTAGCTGAAGTCGACGTGCCCGGGGGTGTCGATCATGTTCAGCGCGTAGGTCGCCCCGTCGCGCTCCCACGGCATGCGGACGGCCTGGCTCTTGATCGTGATTCCGCGCTCGCGCTCGATGTCCATGCGGTCGAGGTACTGGGCGCGCATGGCGCGGCTCTCGACGACGCCGGTGATGCCGAGCATGCGGTCGGCCAGCGTCGACTTGCCGTGGTCGATGTGCGCGATGATGCAGAAGTTGCGGAGTTGCTCGGGCGCGGTCTGGGCCGGCTCGAGTGCTCGGAGTGCTTGGGGGCTCACACGGTCCTCTGGGGGTGGCGGGCGGGGGTCCGAGCATTCTCCCACGCCCGCGACGCGGCGAGGGCCCGGCAGCGCCGACCCGCGCCCCCGGCGGGTCGGCGCGGGCCGCCTAGCCGAGGCCGCCGAGGAGGTGCGCGACGCCGAGCGGGACGCCCACGGCAAGGCCGAGGCCCAGCACGATCGCCGCGCCCGCGAGCATGACGGCGTTGGCGACGATGCCGATCGTCGAGAACGTGCGCGCCTCGGGCTCGCGACGGCGCGCGAGGACGCCGAGCACGAGGCCGACGATCGGCACGACGAGGGTGAAGCCCGCGGCGACGGAGACCAGGCCGAGCACGAGGCTCGTGACGCTGAGGGGCGCGGAGGCGGCGGCGGGGGCGGCGACGGAGGGGGACGGGGCGGGGGCGGTGGTGGTCGAGGTCATGCACCGAGCCTAGGAAAATCGACCCGCGACTCCTCGGGGGCTGACCCCCGGAAACGGCCGGGGGCCCGCCCTCGCCCGGGGTGCCGGAGACGCAGGACGGGGTGCCGGAGACACCGGACGGGTCAGCCGAGTGACGCGACGCTCAGTCGGACGACACGACGGAGGCGCGGCCGAGCGGGCGTCGCGGGTCGCCGGGAGCGGGCAGCGCGGCCAGGCCCCGCGTGATCACCTCGGGCGACGAGGCGAGGCAGACGCGGATCCAGCCCTCGCCGGAGCGGCCGAACGCGCTGCCCGGCGCGACGGCGACGCGGTGCTGGAACAAGAGGTCCTCCGCCCAGGCGGCGACGTCGCCCTGCGAGGCGTGGCCGACGTCGATCCAGAGGTAGAAGGCGCCCTGCGGGTCGAGGTAGCGGATGCCCCGCTCGTCGAGCAGGCCCTTCGCCAGCTCGAGGTTGCTGCGGTAGTGCTCGCGGGCCTCGGAGACCGGCGAGTGGTCGCCGAGCACGGCCGCGAGGGCCGCCAGCTGGTCGGGCTCGGCGACGCAGCTGATCGCGGCCTCCTGCACCGTGCGCATCGTGTCGGCGAGGCCGCGCGGCGTCACGAGGTAGCCGACCCGGACCCCGGTCATCGCGTACGTCTTGCTCGTCGAGAAGACGCTGAAGACGCGGTCGTCGGCGTCGAGGCTCGCGAGGCTGACGTGGGGCGTGCCGTAGGTGAAGTACTCGTAGACCTCGTCGCTGATCACCCAGAGGTCGTGGCGCGCCGCGAAGTCGAGGAGCGACTGGAGCACCTCCCGCTCGTAGACGACGCCGAGGGGGTTCGACGGCGAGTTGACGATGATCACCCGGGTGCGCGGCGTGACGAGCTTCTCGAGGTCGTCGACGTGCGGCACGAAGCCGCGCTGGGGCGACAGCGCGTAGGGCACGGGGACGGCGTCGAGCATCCGCGCGTTCATCGTGAAGGTCGTGTAGCCGGGGTCGGGCACGAGGACCTCGTCGCCCGCGGCCAGCAGCAGGCCCATCGTCTGGTGCAGGGCCTGCGTGGCGCCGACCGTCACCCAGACCTGCTCGACGTCGACGTGGACGTCGTTCTCGCGGGCGAGCTTCGCCACGAGGGCCTCGCGGAGCGCGGGGACGCCGCCGTTCGGCGTGTAGTTCGTGCGGTCGTCGGCCCAGGCGCGCCTCGCCGCGTCGGCGACGTGGTGCGGCACGGGCACGTCGGGCTCCCCCACGACGAGCATCGCGACGTCGTCCAGCTTCGCCGCGATCTCGAAGATCCGTCGGATGCCGGAGGTGGGGACGGACGCGACGTGCGGGGCGAGCGAAGGCATGCTGAACGGTACTACGGGCGACACGCCGCGCCTCCGGCCCCTCGGTCGTTGAGGATGGCGGACGCGACTGGTAACGTTGCCTGTTGGCTTGCGCGTTACGTCTGAACTGACGGAACGCGATCCCAGCCGTGAGCCGCTCCGGTGGCAGCACCGGCGGCAGCCCGGGCAGGACGCACCGTCCTCCGGTCGGCTGGCGCATCACTCGTCCAGACACAGAAACCAAGGAAGTAGCGAACGTGGCAAACATCAAGTCGCAGATCAAGCGCATCGGCACCAACAAGAAGGCCCAGGACCGCAACAAGGCCGTCAAGAGCGAGCTCAAGACCGCGATCCGCGCCACGCGCGAGGCCATCGTCTCGGGCGACAAGGACAAGGCCACCAGCACCCTCGCCCTCGCGGCGAAGAAGCTCGACAAGGCCGCCAGCAAGGGCGTCATCCACAAGAACCAGGCGGCGAACCGCAAGTCGGCCATCGCCAAGCAGGTCAGCGCTCTCTGAGCCGACCCCCGGTGAGGCGTCGCTGACGCAGCATCCCCGACGACCCGGTCGTCGACGACGAAGGCCCCGTCTCCTCGGAGACGGGGCCTTCGTCGTGCCCGCGGCCGGCGGCCGCGGCTGCGGGCGGGCCCTGTCGGCAACTCCTGCGGCGTGCCCGCCGGGGCGGCCCCACGCCGCTCCCGCGACACGGAGCAGGAGTTGCCGACGCGCACGCTCCACGGCGACGAGCGTCCGCGGCACGGCCGAACCGGCACCGCGCCTCCCCCGCGGCCCGTCGACAACTCCTGCGGCCTGCGCGCCGGAACGGCCCCCACGCCGCTCCCGCGACACGGTGCAGGAGTTGCCGACACGCACGCTCCACAGCGAGGAGCGTCCGCGGCACGGCCGAACCGGCACCGCGCCTCCCCCGCGGACCGTCGGCAACTCCGGCGGCCTGCGCGCCGGAACGGCCCCTACGCCGCTCCCGCGACACGGAGCAGGAGTTGCCGACGCGCACGCTCCACGGCGACGAGCGTCCGCGGCACGGCCGAACCGGCACCGCGCCTCCCCCGCGGCCCGTCGACAACTCCTGCGGCCTGCGCGCCGGAACGGCCCCCACGCCGCTCCCGCGACACGGAGCAGGAGTTGCCGACGCGCACGCCGCGCGGCGCCGAGCGTCCGCGGCACGGCCGAACCGGCACCGCGCCTCCCCCCGCGGAACGTCGACAACTCCTGTGGGATGCCCGCCGGAGCGGCCCCCACCCGGCTCGCGCGACCAGGAGCAGGAGTTGCCGACGCACGTCGTGCTCCGCCGAGCGTGCTGGGCAGGCACGGTACGGGCACCGCGCCTCCCCCGCGGCCCGTCGACAACTCCTGCGACGTGCTCGCCGGGGCGGGCGACCGCCGTGCGCGCGACCGTGAGCAGGAGTTGCCGGCCGCCGCGGGCACGCGACGGACGGAGGGAGGACCCGTCCTCGGGCGGGCGCGAGGGCGCGGTGCGGGGGCGCGGAGCGGGGCGGGGACCGGGGAGGCGCGGGTCAGCGGGAGAGGAAGTCGCGGGGCCGGGCGGGGACCGGGGAGGCGCGGGTCAGCGGGCGAGGAAGCCGCGGGGCGGGGGCGGCCCGGGGCGGGGCGGGGCGGCCCGGGGAGGCGCGGGTCAGCGGGCGAGGGAGCCGCGGGTGGCGACGGCGGTCACCATGCGCTCGAGGGCGTAGATCGCGTCGCGCTCGGCGCCCTTGACGGCGGCGTCGGTCTCGGCGATGAGCTCGATGCACCGCCCGAGGCCGTCCTCGCTCCAGCCACGCACGTCGCGCTGTGCCCGCTCGACCTGCCACGGCGCCATGCCGAAGCGCGAGGCCAGCTGGCCCGACGGCCCGTACGAGCCTTGCACCTTCGCCATCGTGCGGACCTTCATCGCGAACGCGGCCACCACGGGCACCGGATCCGCCCCGGACGACAGCGCGTGCCGGAGGAGCACCAGGGCCTCGCCCTGCCGACCCGCGATCGCCATGTCGGCCACCTTGAAGGCGTTCGTCTCGACACGGCCGGCGTAGTACTTCTCGACCGTCGCCTCCGTGATCTCGTCCGCCGCGTCGGAGATCAGCTGCTGGCACGCGCTGGCCAGCTCGGCGAGGTCGTCGTTGAAGGCCGTCACGAGGGCACGGAGGGCCCCCGACGTGACCCGACGACGCTCGGCCCGGAACTCGGCGGCGGCGAAGTCGAGCTTCTCGGTCTCTTTCTTGAGCTCGGCGCAGACGACCTCGAAGCCGCCGCCGAGCCCGGAGCGGAGCGCGTCGAGGAGCTTCTTGCCCCTCACGCCGCCGCCGTGCCGGAGCACGAGGTACGTGTCGTCGGCGGGCGACTCGAGGTACCGGAGGGTCTCGGTGAGGAACGCGTCGGTGCACTTCTCGACGGAGGAGACCCGGATGAGGCGCGGCTCGGCGAACAGGGAGGGGCTCGCGAGCGAGATGAGCTCGCCCGGCTGGTAGTGGTCGGCCTCGAGGTCGTTGACCTCGAGGCTCGGGTCCTCCGCCGTGAGCTGGTCACGCAGCTGCCTGACGGCCCGGTCGGCGAGGAACTGCTCCGGCCCGCTCACGAGCACGACGGGGGCCGGTCGGATCTGGTGCCACGCGACCTGGTCGACGCTGACCGACGCCTTCTTGACGGTCTTGCCGGTCGTCTTCGCGGCCACGGTCCTCCTCCAGGTGCGGCCGCCCCGGGCAGCCGGTGACCAGCGTAACGGACCCCTCCGTCACCCACGACGCCGCCGCCAGAGGCGCAGCTCCGCCGCGGCGCCGTCGTCACGGGGTGCTCCGCGGACGGTCACCGCTGCGTCGCCGTCGAGGTCGGTGCGGGCGACGACGGCCCCGCCGACGAGCGCGAGGGCGTCGTCGGTCGGGTGCCCGTAGCCGTTCTCCCTCCCGACGCCGATCATCGCCACCCGGGCCGGAGCGCGACGGTAGAGCTCCGCGTGCTGGTCGGCGGAGCCGTGGTGCGACACCTTGACCACGTCGACCGGCCCCGCGGCCTCCTCGCCGGCCGAAGTCGACAGGAGCCTCCGCTGGGCGGCCTCGCCGAGGTCGCCCAGCGCGAGCAGCGACGCGCAGCCGGTGACGCACCCGGCCGTCGGGCGCCACGCGGTGACGACGCTGGCGTCGTTGCCCGAGGCCTCGGGGTCGACCGGCCAGAGCACCGACCAGGCCAGGTCGCCGAGCACCCCGCGGGCGCCGGCCGTCACGGGGACGACCTCGGCGCCTCCGGCCCGGAGGACGTCGAGCACGGCGACGTCGGCCGGCCGCCCCGGGGCACCGACGAGCACCGAGCCGACGCTGCCCGCCACCACCTCGACCGCCCCGACGTGGTCCGTGTCGAAGTGGGTGAGGACGAGCAGGTCGACCTCGTCGACCCCGAAGCGGCGCAGGCAGCCGGCCAGCGCCTCCTCGTCGTCGCCCACGTCGATCAGGGCCACGCGCCCGGCGCTCCGGACGAGCACGGCGTCGCCCTGACCGACGTCGCACTGCACGACCACCCAGTCGTCGGGCACGCCCGCGCGCTCCCCGAGGCGGGCGCCCACGGCCGCGCCGGCCGGGACCACGAGGGCCGCCACGAGCGCGACGCCGAGCAGCCGTCGGGCCCGCAGCCCGCGCGGCGTCAGGACGACGGCCGCCACCAGTGCGGACGCGACGACCAGCACGGCCACGCCCGCCGGCCCGTCGGACCACGCGAGACGAGCCCCCGGCCACGCCGCGACGGTGCGGGCGACCGCGCCGACCCAGCTCGCCGGCACCCACGCCACGCGTGCGACGAGCTCGGCCAGGCCGGGCGCCCACGGCGCCGTCACGCAGACCAGGAGGCCGGCCACGGTGGCGACGGGAGCCGCGGGCTCGGCCAGCACGTTCGCCACGACCCCGTGCACCGGGAGGCTCGGCTCGAGCAGCAGCAGCACGGGCTGACACGCGAGCTGAGCCGCCGCCGGGACCGCGAGCCCCAGCGCGATCGGCGTGGGCAGCACGCGGGCGAGCTCGGCGGCCAGCGGTCGCGCCAGCACGACGAGCCCCGCCGTGGCCAGGACGGACAGGGCGAAGCCGACGTCGCGCGCCAGCCAGGGGTCGGCGAGGAGCAGCCCCGTCACGGCCAGGGCGACGACCGGGAGGCCCGACACGGGCCGGGCGGCCGCGAGGTGGACCAGCACCACGAGCGCCATGACCGTGGCCCTCAGGATGCTCGCGTCGGGCGTCACCAGCACGAGGAAGGCCAGCAGGACGACGCAGGAGACCCCGATGCGGACCACGCGGGGCACCCGGAGCGCCCCGCCCACGAGCATCACGAGCGCGACGAGGACGGCGCAGTTCGAGCCCGACACGGCGGTCAGGTGGGTCAGCGAGGCCGTCTCCATCGCCTCCCGCAGGTCGTCGGGCACCGCCGACGTGTCGCCCAGCGCGAGGCCGGGAAGCAGGGCGCCGCCGTCGCCCGGCAGCTCGGCCACGACGTCGCCGAATGCCCCCCGGAGCCCGTTCGCCGCGGCCTCGACGCCCTCCGCCTCGGTTCCGGCCCGCAGCGGCCCCCGCGACGCCGCCGCCCACGGGTGCGGATCGCCGCGCTCCACGGGCAGCACCGAGACGCGGACCCGGACGGCCTGGCCGATCTCCACGGCCGGCCCCGAGACCCGGGGCCCCAGCAGGAACAGCGAGGAGTCGCCTCGCCAGACCGCCCGACCGCCCACCTCGACGAGGCCCATGTCGAGCTCCGCGGTGGTGCTGCCCGGGACGATCCGGGCCGTCGCGGTGCCCTCGATCGTCACTACCCTGCCCTGCAGGTCGAGGACGGCGGGCGGCCATCGGGCGTCCGCCCGCGCCGCGGCCGCCCCGAGCAGGAGACCGGCCAGCCCCGCCGTCACCAGCACGAGGGTCGCGACCGCGGTCGCACGGGAGGCCCGCGGCCTCCTGAGGGGGCCCGACGGGGACAGCGGCCCGGTCGACGCCCCGACGCACGCCCCCGCCCACGCCCCCGCTCCCGCCTCCGCCCACGCCTCCGCACCCGTCCCCGCCGCACCCGGCGGGCCGACGCCCCGGCCGCCCCTCCCCGCGACCGCTGCCACCACGCCGGCCGCCAGCAGGACCACCGCGAGGCCCGCCAGCACGACCAGCTGCCGCCCCGCCGACCACGGCAGCGCGACGACGAGCACCGCCCAGGCCACGCCCGCCGGGACCGCCAGGCGGACGTCGACGGGCGGAGCCGCCCCGCCGTCGCCGACGGTCACACCGTCACCAGCGGCCGGAGCGACTCGAGGGTCTTCTCGCCGATGCCCGGCACCTCGAGCAGGTCGTCCACGGACCGGAACCCGCCCGAGCCCTCCCGCCACTCGACGATGGCGGCCGAGGTCGCCGGGCCGACCCCGGGCAGCGCCTGGAGAGCCGTGGCGTCGGCGCGGTTCAGGTCGACCAGGCCGCCGCCCGCGCCGCCCCCCGCACCCGACGCCCCGCCCCCGCCGGCAGCGCCCCCGCCGCCACCGCTCGCCCCGCCCCCGACGGCACCGCCCGCACCGCTCCCGTCCACGACCTCGCCCACCCCCGGCACCCGCAGCTGCTCGCCGTCGACCACCGGCCGGGCGAGGTTGACCCCCGCCTCGTCCGCCCCCTCAGCGAAGCCCCCGGCCGCGGCGACGACGTCGACGACGCGGGCTCCCGCCGGCACCTCGTAGAGGCCGGGGCGGGCGACGTGGCCGTGCACGTGCACGAACACCGACCCCGCGGTGCCCGACCCGGCCCCCGCGCCGGTCGCCGCCGTTCCCGCCTCGTCGTCGAACGAGCCGCCCGGCGACGACGCCGTCGTGATCGCGGTCTCGCCCGCGCCTCCCCCCGCTCCCCCTCCCGTGGCCACCGCCGTAGCGACGACCGAGCCCACCGCGAGCACCAGCAGCACGACGACGGCCGCGCCGAGGCCGAGGCGCCAGCGCGGACCGCCCGGCCTCGCCGGGTCGGGCGCGCTGCGGAAGGTGACGACCATCNCCGTCGGTGACCGGGGAGGGACGGAGCGCCGCTACTTGACGGCGATCGCCACGAGGCGGGGCGCCCGGACGACCACGTTCACGATCTCCTTGTCGCCGACAGCGCGCTGCACCGCGGCGGAGTCGCGGGCCAGGGCCTCGAGCTCCTCCGAGCTGATCTTCGGCGAGACCTCGAGGCGGTCGCGCACCTTGCCGTTCACCTGCACGACGGCCGTGACGCTGGTCTCGACGAGCAGGGTCGGGTCGGCCTTGCGCCATCCGGCCGAGGCGACCGAGACGCCGTCGTGCCCCAGCTTCTCCCACATCTCGCTGGCGGTGTACGGGGCGAAGAGCGACAGGGCCAGGGCCACCGTCTCGGTCGCCTCGCGCACCGCGGGGTCGGCCGCGCCCGCACCCGAGTCGATCGTCTTGCGCACCGCGTTGACCAGCTCCATCAGGCGCGCGACGACGACGTTGAACTTGAACGCCTCCGTCAGCCCGGGCGCCTCGGCGAGGAACCGGTGCGTCTGGCGGCGCAGGGCCTGGTCGCCGTCCGCCCAGACCGCGTCGACCGGGCTGGCGACGTCGGACGAGAGGCGGAAGGCGCGGGCGAGGAACTTCGCCGACCCGGCCGGCGAGACGTCGGCCCAGTCGATGTCGTCCTCCGGCGGGCCGGCGAAGGCCATCGTGAGGCGGATGGCGTCGACGCCGTGCTTCTCGACCTCCTCCGACAGGGTGACGAGGTTGCCCTTGCTCTTGCTCATCTTCGCGCCGTCCTGCAGCACCATGCCCTGGTTGAGCAGCGCGCTGAAGGGCTCGGTGAAGTCGACGTAGCCGAGGTCGAACAGCACCTTGGTGATGAAGCGGGCGTAGAGCAGGTGCAGGATGGCGTGCTCGACGCCGCCCACGTACTGGTCGACCGGCGCCCAGCGGTTGACGACGGAGGGGTCGAACGCCTTCTCGGCGTCGTTCGGGCTGAGGAAGCGCAGGAAGTACCACGAGCTGTCGACGAAGGTGTCCATCGTGTCGGCGTCGCGCCGGGCCGGCGTGCCGTCGACCGGGTTCGGCACGGTCACCCAGTCGATGGCGGCGCCGAGCGGCGAGCTGCCCTTCGGCTTGAGGTCGAGGCCCTCGGTCGACGGCAGCAGCACGGGCAGCTGGTCCTCCGGCACCGGCACCTCGGTGCCGTCGGCGGCGTGGACGATCGGGATGGGCGTGCCCCAGAAGCGCTGGCGCGAGATCAGCCAGTCACGCAGGCGGTAGGTCTTCGCGGCCTTCCCGGCGCCCTTCTCCTCGAGCAGCTCGAGGACGCGCTTGATCGCGTTCGACTTGCTGAGGCCGGTCAGGGGGCCCGAGTTCATCAGGCGACCGTCGCCCGTCAGGGCCACGCCGGTCTTCGCGGGGTCGAGCTCGGGCAGGTCCTCCGGCAGGATCGCCTGGCCGTCCTCGTCGAGCTCGAGCTTCGGGATCACGCCCGTCACGGGGGCGTTCGTGTCGACGACGACCCGGACGGGCAGGTCGAACTTGCGAGCGAAGTCGAGGTCGCGCTGGTCGTGCGCGGGCACGGCCATCACCGCGCCGTGGCCGTAGTCGGCGAGCACGTAGTCGGCGGCCCAGACGGGCATCGGGGCGCCGGTGAGCGGGTTGACCGCGACGCGGCCGAGGGGCACGCCGGTCTTGGGCCGGTCGGCCGTCTGGCGCTCGATCTCGGTCGACTTCTGCACCTGCACCAGGTACTCCGCGAAGGCGGCCTTGACGTCGTCGGTGGCCTCGGCCACGAGCTCGGCGGCGAGGTCGCTGTCGGGCGCGACGACCATGAAGGTCGCCCCGTAGAGGGTGTCGGGGCGCGTCGTGAAGACCGTGACGCGCTCGTCGCGCCCCTCGATCTCGAAGTGCACGTCGGCCCCGATCGACCGGCCGATCCAGTTGCGCTGCATGTTCAGCACCTTGGTCGGCCAGCGGCCCTCGAGCTGGTTGAGGTCGTCGAGCAGGCGGTCGGCGTACTCGGTGATGCCGAAGTACCACTGCGTCAGCTTCTTCTTGACCACGACGGCGCCCGAGCGCTCGGAGGTGCCGTCGGCGAGCACCTGCTCGTTGGCGAGGACGGTCTGGTCGACCGGGTCCCAGTTGACCCAGCTGTCCTTCCGGTAGGCGAGCCCCTTCTCGTACATCTTGAGGAACAGCCACTGGTTCCACTTGTAGTACTCGGGGTCGCTCGTGTGGAGGACGCGGTCCCAGTCGAAGGAGGGGGCGTAGAGCTTCATGCTCTGCGCCTGCTGGGCGATGTTGGCGTAGGTCCACTCGCGCGGGTCGACGCCGCGCTTGATGGCGGCGTTCTCGGCGGGCAGGCCGAAGCTGTCCCAGCCGATGGGGTGGAGCACGTTGAAGCCCTGCTGGCGCCAGTAGCGCGCGATCACGTCGCCGAGCGCGTAGCCCTCGGCGTGGCCCATGTGGAGGTCGCCCGACGGGTACGGGAACATGTCGAGGATGTACTTGCGCGGGCGCTTGTCGTCGGGGTCGACCGCGAAGGGCTTCGCGACCTCCCACACCTGCTGCCACTTGCGCTGCAGGCGCGCGACGTCGTACTCGCGCTCCTCGGCGGGGGTGTTGTCGTGCTCGTGTGCCACGGGACTCTCATTCGCTCACGGGGTGGAGGCGACCGGCGGACGGCACGACGAGGTGCGGGCACGCGGCGGCCCGTCGTCCAGGGTAGCGGCCCGCGGCACGTGGTCCGCACGGGGCGCCGACCGCACCGGGGCAGGTCACGAGGAGGCGCCTCCCGCGGGGGCCCCCAGCGCGCGCAGCAGCGCGGTCGCCTTCCAGGCCACCTCCGCCAGCTCCTCCCGCGGCACCGACGACGACGTCACTCCCCCGCCGACCCCGACGGTCGCCCTGCCGTCGGTGACCACGACCGAGCGGATGGCCATCGCCCAGGAGGCGCTGCCGTCGAGGCCGAGCACGCCGACGGCGCCGGAGTAGACGCCGCGGGGCGCGCCCTCCCCCTCGGCGAGCAGCTCGACGGCGCGTCGCTTCGGGGCGCCCGTCATCGAGCCCGCGGGGAAGGTCGCCTCGAGCGCGTCCAGCGCCCCGAGGCCCGGGGCGAGCCGGGCAGTGACCGTGCTGACCAGCTGGTGCACGGCCGGGTAGGAGCGCACGGCGAACAGCTCGTCGACGACGACGCTGCCGAGGCGGGCGACGCGGGTGAGGTCGTTGCGCACCAGGTCGACGATCATCAGGTTCTCGGCGAGCTCCTTCTCGCTCGTCGCGAGCTCCGCGGCGAGGGCCGCGTCGGCGACCGGGTCGGCGGAGCGCGGCCGGGTGCCCTTGATGGGCGACGAGCTCACGACGCCGCCCCGCGAGACCTCGAGGAACGACTCGGGCGAGGCGCCCGCGACGGCGGTCCCGCCGATGCGGACGAACGACGACCGCGGCGACGGCGACGACCGACGGAGGCGGCGGTAGGTCTCGAAGGCGTCCACCGGCCCCGCGACCTCGTACGACGTCGTCGGGCAGAGCACGTACGCGTCGCCCGCCGCGATGGCGGCCTGGCAGCGCGCGACGAGGGCGAGGTACTCGTCATCGCCGTGGCGGCGGCGGACGGCGCCGGGGCCGCGCCGCGCCTCCGGCTCCCCGGGCTCGCCGAGCGGGGCGACGCCGGGCCAGGCCGCGGCCACCGACCGCGCCCAGTCGTCGGCCGCGAGGGCGACCAGCTCGACCTCGCGGGCGGCGTGGTCGAAGACGAGGGCGCGGTCGGTGCGGAGAAGGGCGACGTCGGGAGGCGCGGCCTCGTCGACGGGGAGGCCCGCGGTCACCGACGGCGGGCTCCCGCGCCCCGGCCCGACGGTCGCGTCGCGGTCGAGCAGCCACGTCCCCGCCCCGTAGCCGAGCCAGCCGGCCCAGCCGAGCGGCGCGGCGTCGTCGCGGCCGTCGGCGAGGTCGTCGCGGAGCAGGGCCCAGAGCCGGCCGAGCTCACCGTGCCGCGTGGACGCGGTGACCCGGTCGCCCCACAGCAGGACGGACCGGCCGGTGACGGCCCCGTGCCCGGCGTCGAGCCACACGACGTCGCCGTCGGGGGCGAGGGCGGCGACGACGGCCTCCGGGTCGGCCCAGGGCAGGGGGCGGCGGAGGACCGTCGGGCGCATGGACCGAGTGTAGGAGCCCCGGGCGCCCTGGGTCGGGCCGGCTCCCGTGCGGCGCTTAGCCTGGGGGCATGAGCCTCGCGACGACCCTCCGCTGGCACGACGGACGACTCGTGGACGACGAGGTCGGCGAGGGGGGCGGCGAGGGGGGCGGCGGAGACGGTCACGCCTCCCGTGACGCCGGTGCCTCGGAGGCGCGCCGCGGCCCGACCCGCGTGGCCGACTCCTGGCTCGTCGTCGACGGTGCCGTCCGGGCCCTCGACGTGCACCGCGACCGCTTCGCCGGCTCCGTCCGGGAGGCCGCGCCGGGGCTCGACGTCGACGGCTTCTGGTCGGCCGCCGTCGCGGCCCTGCCCCGCGAGGGCCGGTGGTTCCCGCGCGCGGAGCTGCTCGGCGACGACCTCCGCCTGCAGCTCCGGCCGGCCCCGGAGACGCGACGGTCGGTCGTGCTGGCCACCGCCTCCTCCGACCCCCGCACCGAGCCGCTCGTGAAGGGGCCGGACCTGGAGGCGCTGGGCGCGCTGCGCCGGGAGGTCGCGACCCGCGGCGCCGAGGAGGCCGTGCTGCTCGACGCCGACGGCTGGGTCGTCGAGGGCGCGTGGAGCTCTCTGCTCTGGTGGCGCGGCGACGCCCTATGCATGCCCGCGGACGACCTCCCGAGGCTGCCCGGCGTCACGGTGCGGACGGTGCTCACCCTCGCGGCCGTGCTCGGCGTCGACGTGCTGCACGAGCGGGTGACGCCGGAGCAGCTCGACGGCTTCGAGATCTGGTCGCTGAGCGCCCTGCACGGCGTGCGGATCGCCACGCGGTGGGTCGACGGCCCGACGACGGCCGAGGAGCCCGGCCGCCTCGCGACCTGGCAGCGACGGCTCGACGCGCTGCGCCGACCGCTGCCGGCCGCCTGACCACCTCACCGCCTGACCGCCTCACCGCACCGCCTCACCGCACCGCCTGACCGCGCAGGCCCGCCTGGCCCCGACGACGCCGGCACCCGGCGAGGGGCCGGGCACCCCGCGACCCCGCGTCAGCCGACCTCGCGCAGCACGCCCCCCTCGACGCGCACCCGGCGGGTGACCAGGGCCGCGGGCACGGGGACGTGCGAGATCAGCACCACCGTGGTGCCGTCGTCGCGCGCCGCCTCGAGGAGGTCGGTCACGAGGCGGTCGGCCAGCTCGGCGTCGAGGCCGGCCGTCGGCTCGTCGAGCACGAGCACGGGGAAGCCGCGGAGCAGGGCGCGGGCGAGCGACAGCCGCTGGGCCTGCCCGCCGGAGACGAGCGCCCCGCGCTCCCCCGGGCGGGCGTCGAGGCCGCCCCGCTCGCGCACCCAGTCGCCGAGGTCCACCCGGTCGAGCACGGTGAGCAGGTCGTCGTCGGTCGCGGTGTCGCGGGCGAAGAGGAGGTTCTGCCGGATCGACTCGTCGAACAGCCACGGCGACTGCTCGATCAGCCCGACCGTGCCCCGGACGCGCTCCGCGCCGAGGGAGCGGACCGACGTGCCGCCGACCTCGTAGCGCCCGCGGTGCTCGAGGAAGCGCACGAGGACGGCCGCGAGCGTGCTCTTGCCGGCCCCGCTCGGGCCCTCGACGACGACGCGGTCGCCGGCACGGACCTCGAGCGTCGCGTCGACGAGGGAGTCGGCGGCGGCGCCGGGCCAGCGGGCCGAGACGTGCTCCAGCCTGAGCACCGGCAGGTCGGCCGGGAGGGCGGCCGGGCCGTCGCCCCCGACGCGCTCGTCGCCCTCGACCTCGCCCTCCACCTCGTCCAGCTCGTCGACCACGACCGCCGCCGGGGCGACGAGCGGGGCAGCCGACTCGACCCGGGCCCCGCTGGCGCGCACGCGACGCCACGCGACCACCGCCGTGGGCACGGCCCCCACGACCTCGAGCACGGCGATCGGCACGAGGGCGACCAGCGCGAAGGCGGGCCCGCGCAGCTCGCCCGCAGCGACGTCGCCCGCGGTCGCGAGGACCACGCCGACCACCGTGGCGCCGGAGACGAGCGACAGGAGCGCCGCGACGAGCCCCGTGGTCGTGGCGCGCCGTCGGGAGGCGCGGCGAAGGTCGTCGTCGAGGGCCGCGACCCGGCGCAGCTGGCCCTCGAGGGCGTCGAACGCGACGAGCACGTCGAGCGACTGCACCGTGTCGAGCACGGCGCCGGAGAGGGCGCCGCGGCGGGCGGCCAGCGCGGACTCCGTGCCCGTCGCGAGCCGGTCGGCGAGCACGACGCCGACGACGAGAGCGACGACGAGGCCCCCGGCCAGCACCAGCGCCGCGCGGGGCGAGACGACCGCGACGCCCGCGACGGCGGCGACCCCGGTCACGCCGGAGACGACGAGGGGCTGGACGACCCGGAGGGGCAGGTCCTGGAGGGCGTCGACGTCGGAGACCACCCGGGCGAGCAGGTCGCCGCGGTCGGTGCGGCCGAGCCCGGCCGGCGCGACGCGTGACAGCCTGCGGTAGAGCTCGGTGCGGACGACCGCCAGCTGCCGGAACGACGCGTCGTGGCTGGCGAGCCGCTCGAGGTAGCGGAAGGCCGCCCGGGCGAGGGCGAAGGCCCGCACCCCGACCATGGCCATCGTGAGGTAGAGGATGGGCGGCTGCTCGGCCGCCCGCGTGATGAGGTACGCGGAGGCGGCGAGCAGGGCGACGGCCGAGAGCGCGCTGAGCGAGCCGGCCGCGATGCCCGGGGCCGAGCGCCGGAGCGGAGGCTGCGCCGTGCGGAGGAGGGACGGGCCGGGGGCGACGTCGGTGCGGGTGACGGTCATGCGAGCAGCTCCTCAGAGGCCGTGGCCGGGGCGGTGGCGGGGGCGAGCACGACGACGTCGTCCGCCGCGTCGCGCAGGGCCGCGCGGTGCGTCACGACCACGACGGCGACTCCGCGGGCCGCCGCGCGCCGGAGCCCCGAGACGACGGCGGCCTCGGTGACCGCGTCGAGGGCTGACGACGGCTCGTCGACGAGCAGCAGCCGGGCACCGCGACGCTCGACCCGGTACAGCGCCCGGGCGAGGGCGACCCGCTGGGCCTGCCCGCCCGAGAGGCCGCCGCCGCCCGCGCCGAGCACGAGGCCCGGGTCGACGTCGGGCGCCCCCGCGGCGCGGAGGGCGGCCGCCACCGCGGGCGGGTCGACCTCGTCGCCCAGGGCCACGTTCTCGGCCACGGTGCCCGAGACGAGGCCGGCGCGCTGGCCCGACCAGGCGACGTCGCCGACGACGCAGCCGCGGTCGGCGTCGCGCCAGCGGACCTCGCCGCCGTGGGGCGCCTCCCCCCTGACCGCCGCGAGCAGGGTCGACTTGCCGACGCCGCTCGGCCCGGTGACGGCGGTGACCCGGCCCGTCTCCGCGACGAACGACGTGGGAGCCAGCGAGACGACGCCGCCGCGCTCGACCGACACCCCCGAGACGACGAGGGCGTCGCCCGCCCCGACGGGGGCGACCGACGCCCGCGGGGGCGTCGGGCCGGCCGACGACGCCCGGCCGCCGACCGGCCCCTCCTCCAGGACGACGAAGACGCCCTCGGCCGCCGCGACGCCGTCGGAGGCCGCGTGGAACGCCGCCCCCACCTGACGGAGCGGCAGGAACGCCTCGGGCGCCAGCAGCAGCACGAACAGCCCGACCGACAGGGCGAGCGACCCGTCGACCAGCCGGATGCCGACCGAGACCGCCACGAGGGCGACCGACAGCGACGCCGCGAGCTCGAGGGCGAAGCCGCTGAGGAACGAGACGCGCAGCACGGCCATGGTGTGCCGCCGGTGGTCGTCCGTGAGCCGCCCGATCCGCTCGACCTGTCGACGCTCCCGGCCGAAGACCTTGAGGGTGGAGAGCCCCTCCACCGCGTCGAGGAAGGAGGCGGCGAGGGCCTGCAGGCGCTCCCACTGGCGATCCTGGGCGGCCCGGGTCGTCCAGCCGATCAGCACCATGAAGAGCGGGATGAGCGGCAGCGTCACCAGCACGATCACCGCGGACAGCCAGTCGCCGACCAGCATCACCCCGACGATCAGCGGCGTCGCGAGGGCGGTGAGGACGAGCTGGGGCAGGTAGCGGGAGAAGTACTCGTCGAGGGCGTCGAGGCCGGGGCCGACGAGGGTCGTGAGACGGGCCGAGCCCCGCTCGGCGACCCACTCGCGGCCGCGCGCGGACACCGCCGCGAGGACCCGCGCCCGGAGCTGGCTCTTGACCGTCGCCGCGGTGCGGGCGGCCACGGCCTCGAGCGCCCACGACGTGGCCGACCGCGCGACGACGGAGAGGGCGAGCACGACGAGCGCGTCGCCGGTCGCGCCCGCCCCGGCGCCCTCGACGACGCTCACGACCGCGCGGGTGGCGCCCCAGGCGACCCCGACGACGCTCACGGTCTGCAGCACGCCCAGCAGGGCCCCGAGCACGAGGAACGCCCGGGCGGCGGAGGCGTACCGCAGGAGGCGCGGATCGAGAGGCTTCACGGCCCTCCCGTCAGTGCGCCGCGACGGGGATCGCGGCCCGCGTCACGCGCTTGCGGAAGATCCAGTACGTGAAGCCCTGGTAGGCGAGGATCAGCGGCACGAAGACGAGCGCCACCCAGCTCATGACGGTGAGCGTGTAGGTCGAGCTCGCCGCGTTGGCGATGGTGAGGCTGTTGGCCGGGTCGTTGCTCGCGGGCATCACCGCGGGGAAGAGCGCCGCGAAGAGGCTGACGACGGCGAGGCCGATCGTCACGGCCATCGTGGCGAACGCGACGCCCTCGCGGCCGCGGAGGTTCGCGACGAACGAGGCCACCAGCGTGGCGGCCGCCGCGACGGAGAGGACCGTCGACGCCAGCGTGCCGTGCATCAGCGACGTGATCGCGAGGAAGCCCGCGGCGACCAGGATCGTCGCCGCGCCCGACCGGACGGCGAGCCGACGGGCGCGCTCCCGGATCTCGCCGTCGGTCTTCAGCGAGACGAAGACGACGCCGTGGGTGAAGAAGAGCAGCAGGGTCGTGAGCCCGCCGAGCAGGGCGTAGGGGTTCAGCAGGTCGAGGAAGGTGCCCGTGTAGTTGAAGCCGGCGTCGAGCGGCACGCCCCGGACGACGTTGGCGAACGCCACGCCCCAGAGGAAGGCGGGCACGGCCGAGCCCACCGTGATCATGAGGTCGAAGCGGCGCTTCCACCGCGCCTCCGGCCGCTGGTGGCGGTACTCGAACGAGACCCCGCGGGCGATGAGCGCGAGCAGGATGAGCAGGAGGGCCAGGTAGAAGCCGCTGAACATCGTCGCGTACCACTCGGGGAAGGCCGCGAAGAGCGCGGCCCCGGCCACGATGACCCAGGTCTCGTTGAGGTCCCAGACCGGGCCGATGGTGTTGATCAGGACGCGGCGGTCGGTGTCGTCACGGCCCAGGAAGGGCAGCGACATGCCGACGCCGAAGTCGAACCCGTCGAGCACGAAGTAGCCGACGAAGAGGAAGGCGATGATGCCGAACCAGAGGGTGGGGAGGTCCATGTCAGAGTGCGCCTTCCATCAGTAGACGGTCGCTTCGTGGGTGACGGCGCCGGTCTCGGCGTCGACCGCGGGGGGCCCGGCCGGGCCCTTCTGGGCGGCACGGAGGATGAGCCGGAACTCGACCACCGCGAGGGTCCCGTAGATGGCCGTGAAGGCGAGCAGGGAGATCAGCACCTCGAGTCCCGTGACGTTCGGCGAGACGCCGTCGGCCGTCTTGAGCAGGCCGAACACGAGCCAGGGCTGGCGGCCCATCTCGGTGAAGACCCAGCCGACGACCATGGCCAGGAGCGGCAGCGGGAAGGTCCACACCGCGGCCCGCCAGACCCAGCGGTTCTCGGGCAGGCGCCCCCGGCGCGTGACCCAGAGGCCGACGACCGAGACCATGACCGCGACCATGCCGAGGCCCATCATCCAGCGGAACGACCAGTAGGTGACCCAGATGATCGGGGTGTAGTCGCCCGGGCCGTAGAGCTGCACGTACTGGGCCTGGAGGTCGTTGATGCCCTCGACGGTGCCGTCGAACGTGTGGGTGGAGAGGAACGAGAGCAGGTACGGCACGCGCACGCTGAACAGCTCATGGACGCCGTCGGGCGTGCCGAGCGTGAAGATCGAGAAGGAGGCGTCGGCCCCCGTCGAGGTCTTGTACAGGGCCTCGGCCGCCGCCATCTTCATCGGCTGCGTCTCGACCATGGCGAGGCCGAGCTGGTCGCCCGTGAGCACGGTCAGGCCGCCGGCGACGACCATCGTCCAGAGGCCGAAGCGCAGCGCGGGGCGCATGGTCTCCAGGTTCTGGCCACGGCTCAGGTGCCAGCTGGCCACCGCGACGATGACGGCGGCGGAGACCATGAAGCAGGCGAAGATCGTGTGCGGGAAGGCCGCCAGGGCCACCTTGTTGGTCAGCACCGCGACGATGTCGGTGAGCTCGGCCCGGCCCTTCTCCTCGTTGATGTCGAAGCCGACGGGGTTCTGCATGAACGCGTTAGCCGCGATGATGAAGTACGCCGACAGGACGCTCCCGACCGTCGCGCCCCAGATGCTCGCGAGGTGGAGCTTCGCGGGCACCTTGTCCCAGCCGAAGATCCAGACGCCGATGAAGGTGGCCTCGAGGAAGAACGCCAGCAGGCCCTCGAGCGCCAGGGGCGCGCCGAAGACGTCGCCGACGAAGCGCGAGTAGTCGGACCAGTTCATGCCGAACTGGAACTCCTGGACGATGCCGGTCACGACGCCCATGGCGAAGTTGATCAGGAAGATCTTGCCGAAGAACTGCGTCAGCTGGAGGTAGTGCACCCGGCCGGTGCGCACCCACGCGGTCTGGAAGACGGCGACGGTGAAGGCCATGCCGATCGTGAGCGGCACGAACAGGAAGTGGTAGATGGTCGTGAGGCCGAACTGCCAGCGGGAGAGCAGCAGCGGGTCGAGCAGCTCGGTCATGAGCGGCCCGGCCCGCGGGTGGTGAGGGTCGAGAGCACTGTCGTCTTCTTCCTCGAGGGGGACGGAGGGCGTCACGTCGGCGGGACGATCTCAGCGTAGGACGAACGATAGGCGACACCTGTTGCATAGGGGGGCAGCCGCCTCACGGCTGCCTGTGAATAGGATCAGCCGGGTGAACGACGTGCTGACCGGCCTCCTCGACCTCGTGCAGTCGGTCGACCCGCTCCTCCGGACGCTCCTCGCGGGGCTCGCGATGGTGCTCGAGACCTCCGTGCTGCTCGGCCTCGTCGTGCCCGGCGACACCGTCGCCATCGTGTCGGCGACCGCCGTCGCGTCACCGCTCGAGGGAGTGCTGCTCGTCGCCGCGCTCGTGGTCGGCTCGCTGGTGGGCGAGAGCGTCGGCTTCGCGCTCGGCCGGCACTTCGGCCCCGCGATCCGGCACAGCAGGCTCGGCCGGAGGCTCGGCGAGGCGAACTGGGCCCGTGCCGAGGCCTACCTGGCGCGGCGGGGCGGCATCGCCGTCTTCATCTCCCGCTTCTTGCCCGTGCTGCACTCGCTGATCCCCCTCACGGTGGGCACGAGCCCGATGCGCTACCGGACCTTCCTCACCTGGACGACCCCCGCCTGCCTGCTCTGGGCCACGGCGTACGTGTCGGTCGGCGCGGCGGCCGCCGGGAGCTACCGCGAGCTCGCCGACCAGCTGCACCAGGCCGGCTACGTCTTCGTCGGCATCGTCGCCGCGTTCCTGGTGCTCGTGCTGGTGGTGAAGAAGGTCGTCCACCGGCGGGAGGCGCGGCACATGGGGCAGCACGGTGACGGTCGCCCCCCGGAGGACGACGGCCGCCCGTGAGCCGAGACGCCCGCCCCCGGCGCGCGCACCCGGGACTGCCCCGGCACGACGGAGGGGCCGGGCGCTGTACGCGCCCGGCCCCTCCGGTGGTGTGGACCGACGATCAGCCGATGAGGTCCTTCGACGTCAGGTAGTCCTTCGCGATGGTGGCCGACGACTCCTGGTCGGTCTGGCTCTTCGCGTTGAGCTCCTGCAGGTCCTTCGCCGACAGGGCGGCGTCGACGGCGTCGATGATGTCCTGCGCGCCCTGGTCGACCTTGTCGGAGACGATCGGCACCACGTTCTGCGGCAGGATCATGTTCTCCGGGTCGTCGAGGGTGACCAGGTCGTTCTCGGCGATCAGCGGGCTGGCCGTGTAGACGTCGGCGAGCTGGACGCTGCCGTCGAGGAGGGCCTTGACCGTGAGGGGACCGCCTCCGTCGTCGATCGGGGTCGAGGTGACGTCGACGCCGTAGATGCTCTTGAGCCCGGGAGGGCCGTACGGGCGCTCGGCGTTCTCGGGCGGCGCACCGACGGCGAGGGTGCCGTCGTAGTCCTTGAGGTCGGCCAGGCTCGTGATGTCGTTCTCCTCGGAGAACTCCTTGGTCACGGTGTAGCTGTCCTGGTCGGACGCCTCGGAGGCGGTGAGCGCGGTCAGGCCCTCGGGGAGCGCGTCGGCCAGGGCGGCCTCGACCTCCTCGGGCGACTTCGCCGTCGACTCCTTGTCGTAGTACTGCAGGAGGTTGCCGGTGTACTCGGGGAAGACGTCGATGTCGCCGGACTCGAGCTCGGGGAGGTAGACCTCGCGCTGGCCGATCTGGTACTCGCGCTGGACGGTGTAGCCGCCGTCCTCGAGGGCCTGGGCGTAGAGCTCGGCGATGATCTCGTTCGAGTAGTACTGCTGCGAGCCGACGACGATGGTGTCGGACGACGCCGAGGCATCTCCTCCTCCGTCGCTCAGGGGGTCGCTCGACGCGCACCCTGCCAGGGCCACCATGGCCCCGATCGCGACCGCACCGAGAACGGTGAGCCGGCCTTTCTTCGCTGTGTTGATCACTGTGTTCCTTCCTGGAGGGATGTTGCCTTCGCCGCGGCCGACCGGGAGGTCGTCACGCGGGTGTCGAGGGGGCGCCCCGCGGCGGTGACGCCGGCCGGGACGACGAGTCGCTGGAGCACCGAGAAGACGACCTCGAGCACGACGGCGAGGGCGATCACGACGATCGACCCCGCGAACATCTGCGTGTAGTCGTTCGACCGGAGGCCCGTGAAGATGTAGATGCCCAGGCCGCCGGCGCCCACGGTGGCCGCGATGGTGGTCGTGGCGACGACCTGCAGCAGCGCGGAGCGGAGCCCGCCGATGAGGAGGGGCAGGCCGAGCGGGAGCTCCACGCGCGTGACGATCTGCCACTCCGTCATGCCGACCGCGCGGGCCGCGTCGATCGTCGCGCGGTCGACGGCCTCGAAGCCGGAGTACGCCCCGGCGAGGATGGACGGGATCGCGAGCACCACGAACGCGATCATCGGCGCGCTGATGCCGATGCCGAGCAGGAGCGCGAGGAGGAAGACGATGCCGACGGTGGGCAGGGCCCGGACCCCGCCGGTGAGCGCGACCGCCACCGTGCGACCCCTGCCGGTGTGCCCGATCAGGAACCCGAGCGGGATCGCGACCACGGCCGCGATGAGCACGGCGATCACCGAGTAGGTGACGTGCTGCCCGAGTCGGGCCGGCACGCCGTTCGCCCCCGTGAGGTGGACCGGGTCGCCGAGCCACGCGAGGGCGTCGAGGAAGGCGTTCACGCGGTCACCTCCGCGGCCTGGCGGACGGGGCGCCGGTCGCGCGCCCCCTGGTCGGCCCAGGGCATCAGGGCGCGACCGAGGAGGACGAGCAGGCCGTCGAGCACGAGGGCCATGACGATCGTCAGCACGATGCCCGTGCCGATCTCGGCGAGGATGCTGCGCTGCAGGCCGTCGTTGAAGAGCAGGCCGAGACCGTTGATGCCGAGGATGCCGCCGACGGTCGCGAGGCTGACGGTGCTGACGACGACCACGCGGAGACCGGCGAGCAGGACGGGGCCGGCGAGCGGGAACTCGACGCGCCAGAAGCGCTGCCAGCCGGAGTACCCCATCGCCGTGGCCGACTGCAGCACGTCGGGCTCGACGGCCCGCAGGCCGTCGGCGGTCGAGCGCACCATGAGGGCCACGCCGTACAGGGTCAGCGCCACGATGAGGTTGGTGTTGCTCCGCAGCGGGTAGAGGCCGATGATGCCGGGCAGCGCCACGAGCAGGGCGAACGACGGCACGGCGTAGATGAGGCCGGAGGCGGTGAGCAGCACCCCGCGGACGACCGGAAAGCGGTTGGCCAGCCACCCGATCGGCAGCGAGATCACGAAGGCCAGGATCACGGGCGGCACGCTCAGCCCGAGGTGGACCAGCGTCTTGTCCCAGATGTAGTCGGTGTTCGACCAGATCCAGTTCACGACGCGTGCCCACCCTGCGCCGGAGCGCCCGGCCCCCTGGGGGCACCGGCCTCTGCCTGGAGCACGGGCACGGGCTGCGTGAGGACGCCCGTCGTGCGGCCGGACTCGTCGACCACGACCTGGCCCGTCGCGGTCTGCTCGATGTGCAGCGCGCGCTTGCCGCGGTTCGACCCGACGAAGTCGGCGACGAAGTCGCTCGCCGGGTCGGAGAGGATCTCGGCGGGCGTGCCCTGCTGGGCGACCCGGCCGCCCTTCTCGAGGATGACGACCTGGTCGCCGAGGTAGAAGGCCTCGTCGATGTCGTGGGTCACGAAGACGACGGTCTTGTCGAGCTCGCGCTGCAGCCGGATGAGCTCCTGCTGGAGGTCGGAGCGGACCAGGGGGTCGACCGCGCCGAACGGCTCGTCCATCAGGAGGATGTTCGGGTCGACGGCGAGGCCGCGGGCCACGCCCACGCGCTGCTGCTGCCCGCCCGAGAGCTGGCTCGGGTAGCGGTCGGCCAGCGAGCGGTCGAGGCCGACGGTGTCCATCAGCTCCAGCGCACGCTCGCGGGCCTCCTTCTTGCCGACGCCCTTGAGCACGGGCACGGTGGCGATGTTGTCGACGACCTTGCGGTGCGGGAGCAGGCCGGAGTTCTGCATCACGTAGCCGATGCTGCGGCGCAGGGCCACGGGCTCGAGGCCGGCGATCGACTCTCCGTCGATCTCGATGGTGCCGGAGGTGGCGTCGACCATCCGGTTGATCATCCTCAGGATGGTCGTCTTGCCGCAGCCGCTCGACCCGACGAAGACCGTGGTCTTGCGGGAGGGGATGACGAGGCTGAAGTCGTCCACGGCGCGGGTGCCGTCGGGGTACTGCTTGCTCACCGAGCGGAACTCGATCATGGGTGGCTCATTCCTCGTGGGCAGCACGGATCGACACTTGCCAGGGCCACCACCCAACCACACTCCCCGGACGGGGGCACCTCGTCGCCGCCTCCGTGGCCGAGTCGTGACGCAGAACGGCCGCCGACGCCGCGCTGGGCGGACGACGGCGGCCGGGCCGCGGAGGGACGACGAGGAGGCGGGTCAGGCCACCGTGAGGACGGGCTCGAGGTAGCCGCGCACGGCGCGACGGCACTCCTCGACGAAGCGGGGGTCGCCGTCGCCGCCCGCGACGAACGCCCGCGCCAGGAGCGCGTCGCCGATCTCGACGACGACCTGGACGGCCAGGTCGCTCGCGTCGTCGCGGACGACGCCGAAGCGGTCGGCGAGGAGGGCGGAGAGGCTCTCGGCCAGGGGGTGCACGGCCGGCGCTCCCCCGTCGGCGCCCAGCTCGGGGGCGTCGCTGAAGCTCACGGACCGGAAGCCCGGCTCGGAGCGGTACATCTCGACCTCCGTGTCGATGACGGCGTCGAGGGCCCGGCGCCAGTCGTCGACGCCGTCGGCGGCGACGGCCGCCGCCACACCGGCGACGAGGCGCTGGGTGCAGCGGAGCGCCAGGGCGTCGACGACCGCGATGCGGTCGGGGAAGTAGCGGTACACCGTGCCGATGGAGGCGCCGGCGCGCTCGGCGACCATGGCGGTCGTGAGCCGCTCGTAGCCGATCTCGTCGATGATCGAGGCCGCGGCGTCGAGCAGGCCCGTGAGGCGCGCGGTGCTGCGCGCCTGGACCGGCTCGTTCCTGAGCAGTGACGATCCCCCGGGCAGTGCTTCATTGACGTCGGTGACGAGCAACGTTCCTCCTTGGTGCGGTGCCGGCGGGTGCCGGGCACGGTGCTGGACGTCGGGGCCGGCCGTCGGTCGACGGCGGCGCGCAGGCCCATCAGGCCGGTCTCGCGGCGCCCCCGTCGGGGGCTCCGGCGACCGGGTGTCGGCCACTGTCGGTCGCTGCCCCGAGAATGGACGCATGTGCGGACGATTCGTGATGGCGCGCGCCTCGAGCGACCTGGTGGCCCTGTTCGACGTTGATGTATCGGGTGACACTCTCCCAGACCCTTCCTGGAACATCGCTCCGACCCGCCCGGTGTCGCTGCTCGTCGACGCCGCTCCCCGGGGCGACGACGCGGGCGGCCCCCCGGTGCGACGGCTCGCGTCGGCCCGGTGGGGCTTCGTCGCGGCGGGCTCCCCCGGCCCCGTCGGCGCCCCCCTGTTCAACGCCAGGGTCGAGACGGCGGCCGAGAAGCCCACCTTCCGTGAGGCCGTCGCCTCCCGACGCGGGCTCGTGCCCGCCAACGGCTGGTACGAGTGGCAGGTCCGGCCGGACGGCAGCAAGCGCCCGGTCTACGTGAGCCTGCCCGACGACGAGGTGATGCTCTTCGCCGCCCTGTACGAGTGGTGGCGCGACCCGGGGGCCGCCGTGGGGTCGCCGTCTCGGTGGCTGCTCTCGACGGCGGTGCTGACCCGCGCCTCCTCGGGGCCCTTCGCCGAGGTGCACGACCGCATGCCCGTGCTGGTCGGGGCCGACGTCATGGACGACTGGCTCGACCCGGAGACCGAGGGCGACGACGACCTGCTGCAGGGGGTCTCGGGGCTCGTCGACGAGATCGCCGCCCGGCTGCAGGTGCACGAGGTGTCGCCCGAGGTCGGCCGCGTCGGCGTCGACTCGCCGTCGCTGGTCGACCCGGTCTGACCCGTCAGCGCGTGGCGGCGTGGGAGGATGACCGCATGCCCGACCCCCGAACGGTGACGTCGTCCGCCGTCGAGCCCCTCCTGCACCGCGCCGCCCGACTCGAGAACTCGGTCCACCGGTTCCGCGAGAAGCGGGCCCGCAAGCGGGGGCTGCTCCCGACGATCGTCCCGTACTCGGGCTACGGCTCGGCCGGGTGGGTGCGGGTGCTGTCGCGCGTGCTGCTCACGCGCACGGGGTCGCTCGAGGGCACCGACCGCCTCAACGTGCGCGGCTGGCGGAGCTTCACCAGCGTGCCGGTCGAGCGGGCCGTCGTCGACGTGACGGTCGGCGGCCGCACCGTCCAGGTCACCACCGACCGCGGCGGGGTGCTCGACGCCCGGCTCGAGGTCGACCTCGAGCCGGGGTGGCACCTCGTCACCCTGAGCACCGAGGGCTCGCCGCCGATCGAGGCCCCCGTGGTCGTGATCGACGCCGACGCCCGGTTCGGCATCGTCTCGGACATCGACGACACCGTCATGGTCACCTCGCTCCCGCGCCCGTTCCTCGCGGCGTGGAACACCTTCGTCCTCAACGAGCACGCCCGGCGCCCGGTGCCCGGGATGGCCGTCCTCTACGAGCGGCTGCACACGGCCGCGGGCGGCTGCCCCGTGATCTACCTGTCGACCGGCGCCTGGAACGTCGCGCCGACGCTGTCGCGCTTCCTGTCGCGCAACCTGTACCCGAGCGGCCCGTTGCTGCTCACGGACTGGGGGCCGACCCACGACCGGTGGTTCCGCAGCGGCCGCCTGCACAAGCAGGGCTCGCTCGACCGTCTCGCCGAGGAGTTCCCCGACATGCGGTGGCTGCTGGTCGGCGACGACGGGCAGCACGACGAGGAGCTCTACGGGCGGTTCCTCCGCGACCACCCGGAGAACGTCGCCGCCGTCGCGATCCGCCAGCTGTCGCCCAGCGAGGCCGTCCTGGCCGGCGGGCGCTCGCGCTCCGAGCACGCGCAGGGCAGCGACGCCGTGTGGGTCTCCGCCCCGGACGGCGCCGGGCTGTGGGAGCAGCTCGTCGACACCGACGTCGTCCCCCGCTCGGGAGACACCCGCCTCTGATACAGGGAAATCCCGTCATGGGAGGCGTTCTCGTGTCCTATCATCAGAAGATCAGGTACAGGAGCGACATGACTGAGATCACCGACCAGCCCGACGCTGCCCGCTCCACCCAGGAGTGGGAGGCGCGGATCGGCGCCCAGGTGCGTGCCCGACGCCTCGACCAGGGCCTCGACCAGATCTCGCTCGCGCGCCTCGCCGACGTGTCGACCAGCACCCTCCAGTCGCTGGAGAACGGCCGAGGGAGCACCGTGCGTAGCCTCGTGCGGGTGCTGCGGGCGCTCGGCGCGGAGTCGGCCCTCGACACCATCGCCCCGCACAGCGACGTGAGCCCGCTCGACGTGCTGCGCTCGGCGCCGGCTGCCCCCCGCCGTCGCGTCTACCGCCCCCGGGGCCCCCGCGCCAGCCGCGTCGTGCGCGACGACGCGGGGCGACGCGGCGAGCGCCCGTCCGGAGGGGCCGGCGAGTGAGCTGGGTGCCGGTGCCCGCCGTCGAGGTGAGCGCCTGGGGCATGCGCGTCGGCGCGGTCGCGCCCGACCCCCGGCTCGGGGCGTACGTGTTCGAGTACTGGCCCGACTGGGTCGAGCGTGGCATCGAGCTCGCGCCGCTGACGATGCCCACCCGGGTGCGGCGCCACGTCTTCCCGCAGCTGCCGGAGGCGACGTTCCACCGCCTCCCCGCCCTGCTGGCCGACGCGCTGCCGGACGACTTCGGCAACGCGGTGATCGACGCCTGGCTGGCCCGGCAGGGCGTCTCGCGGGCGGCGGTGACGCCGCTGGACCGGCTGGCCTACATGGCCGACCGTGCGATGGGCGCCCTCGAGTTCCGGCCCTCGCGGGGCCCGCGGCACCGCACGACGAGCGCGGTCGAGCTGAGCGCCCTGGTCGAGGGGGCCCGGAGCGTGCTCGACGGGAGCTTCGCGGACGACGAGGGGGCGGAGTCGGCGATCCGGTCGCTGATCCAGGTGGGGACCTCGGCGGGCGGGGCCCGGGCCAAGGCCGTCGTCGCCTGGGACAGGGCGACGGGCGAGGTGCGGTCGGGCCAGCTCCCGGCTCCCGAGGGGTTCGAGCACTGGCTGCTGAAGCTGGACGGCCTCGGGGCCGACGTCGAGCTCGGCCAGGGCTCGGCCACGGGCAGGGTCGAGTACGCGTACTCGCTGATGGCGAGGGCGGCGGGCATCGAGATGAGCGAGTGCCGGCTGCTCGAGGAGGGGGGCCGGGCGCACTTCATGACGCGGCGGTTCGACCGGTCGCCGGAGGGCAAGGTGCACTCGGTCACCCTCTGCGGGACGGCGCACCTCGACTACCGGCAGCGCCAGGCCCACGACTACGGGCAGCTCTTCGACGCCGTGGCTCGGCTCGGCGGCGGGCCCGAGGCGCGGGAGCAGGTGTTCCGGCGGATGGTCTTCAACGTGCTCGCGGCCAACAACGACGACCACACGAAGAACGCGTCGTTCCTGCTGAGGTCGCCGACGGCGCCGTGGGAGCTCTCCCCCGCCTACGACGTCACGTTCGCGCACAACCCGACCGGCCGGTGGACGTACCAGCACCTGATGGGGGTGGACGGCGTCTTCCGCGACGTCGCACGGGCCGACGTCATGAGGCTGGCCGACCGGCACCTCGTGCCGGGCGCCTCCGACGTCGTCGACGAGGTGCGCGACGCGGTGGCGCGCTGGCGGAGCTTCGCCGACGAGGCGGGCGTCCCCGGCCGCGTCGTGGGCCACGTCGAGGAGTCGCTGCCCCGCTGGTGACTCCCCCTGGCCGATGTCGGTGGGACTTCGTACACTCCTGGTCGAACGTACATTCGAACGAGGAGGCGACGTGAAGGTCGACGAACAGGTGCCGGTCGAGACCACGGAGGGCGGGGCGCCCCTCCGCTTCGTCTGGCGCGGGGTGGTCTACGGCGTCGTCAGCGCCCCTGAGATGTGGATGACCCGTCGGGAGTGGTGGCGCTCGGCGCCCCGGGCGCCCCGGGGCCTCGGGGCGGAGCTGCTCGAGCTGCCGGTGTGGCGCGTCGACGCCCTGCCGCTCACCGACGGGGCGCACCGCATCGACGGCACCTTCGACCTCGCGCTCGACCCGGCGGAGGGCGGCACCTGGCTGCTGCTCGGCGTCTACGACGACACCGTCGAGCAGCAGCTCTTCGCCTGAGGGGCGTCGACGCCCGACGAGCGCCCGGGCACCGGCGAGCGCAGCGGGAATGCCCGGCCCGCCGGAGCCGTTCTCCCGCTGGGCCTCGGCAGACAGGGAGGTGCCCATGACCGTCATCCGGTGGTTGTTCGACGCACAGCTGGTGATCGGCGACCAGACGATCCTCT
The DNA here is from genome assembly GCF_014841815.1 of Frigoribacterium sp. CFBP 8754. Lineage (NCBI taxonomy): Bacteria > Bacillati > Actinomycetota > Actinomycetes > Micrococcales > Microbacteriaceae > Frigoribacterium > Frigoribacterium sp. CFBP 8754. The sequence continues at coordinate 819,109 of NZ_JACYUO010000001.1, read as the reverse complement.
GGCGCGAGATCGTCGGCAACGTGTTCGGGCTGCTCAGCGCCCTCGGCGGGATGCGCCGGAAGGTGTGGGCCTGGCCGGTCGGCATCGTGGGCAACGCCCTCCTCTTCACCGTCTTCCTCGGGGCGGTCTTCGACACGCCCAACCCGGTCAACCTCCTCGGCCAGGCCGGTCGGCAGGTCATGTTCATCACCGTGTCGATCTGGGGCTGGTGGCGCTGGCACCAGAGCCGCGGCGGCGACGCGGGCACCGCGGTCGAGCCGCGCTGGGCCGGCGCCCGCAACCGCGTCCTGCTCGTCGTGGGCCTGGTCGGCGGCACCGCCGTGCTCACCCCGGTGTTCAGCGCCCTGGGCTCCTACGAGCCGGTCTGGGCCGACGCCTGGATCTTCACCGGCTCGCTGCTGGCCACCTGGGGCATGGCGAAGGGCTGGGTGGAGTTCTGGCTGATCTGGGTCGCGGTCGACCTCGTCGGCACGCCCCTGCTCTTCAGCGCCGGCTACTACGCCTCCGGGCTGATGTACGTCTTCTACGGCGCCTTCACGCTCGCCGGGTTCTTCGTCTGGGCCCGGGCCAGGAGGCAGAAGCCGCTGGTCGAGACCCAGTGGCCCGACCCCACGCTCCAGCGCCGCTGACCACGGGCTGAGAGGGCGCCTCCCCCCGGCGTGCTCACCACCCCGTCTGGTTCGATGGCGCCATGCCCCTGCCCATCGAGAACTACGCCCTGATCGGCGATCTGCACACGGGGTGCCTCGTCGGCACCGACGGCAGCATCGACTGGTCGTGCCTGCCGCGCTTCGACTCCGCCTCCGTCTTCGGCGCCCTGCTGGGCGACCGCGACCACGGCCGCTGGCTCGTCGCGCCGACGGAGGCAGGGGCGACGGCGACCCGCCGCTACGTCGACGACACGTTCGTGCTCGTGACGCGCTGGACGACGTCGACCGGCGTCGTCGAGGTCACCGACCTCATGCCGGTCGGCGACCGGCGGGCGGACGTCGTGCGTCGGGTGACCGGCGTCGAGGGCACGGTGCGGATGCAGGAGGACCTGCGGATCCGGTTCGGCTACGCCGCTGCGCTGCCCTGGGTGCGCCAGCTGCCCGAGGGCGACGAGACCGCCCTCGTGGCCATCGCCGGCCCTGACGCGGTCGTGGTCCGCGGTCCCCACCTCACGGCGGCCGACCACACCCACGCCGCCGAGTTCGACGTGGCGGCCGGCGAGACCGTCGACATGACCTTCACCTGGTACCCCTCGCACCGCGAGCCGCCGACCGCTCCCGACGTCGACGCCGTGCTGGCCGACACCGTCCGCTGGTGGCAGGCCTGGGCCGCCCGCTCGCAGGAGCCCTCCGCCTACGACCGCGAGGTGCGCCGCTCGCTGCTGATCCTCCGGGCCCTCACGAACGAGGACACGGGCGGCATCGTCGCGGCCGCGACGACGAGCCTGCCGGAGTCGTTCGGCGGCTCACGGAACTGGGACTACCGCTACGTGTGGCTGCGCGACGCGTCGATGACCCTGCAGGCGCTCATCCTGCACGGCTTCGCGGAGGAGGCCGAGAAGTGGCGCGGCTGGCTGCTCCGGGCGATCGCCGGCGACCCCGCCGACGTGCAGATCATGTACGGGCTCGCCGGCGAGCGGTACCTGCACGAGAGCGAGCTGGAGCACCTGCCGGGCTACGAGGGCGCCTCCCCCGTGCGGCTCGGCAACGCCGCGTTCACGCAGTACCAGGGCGACATCTTCGGCGAGGTCATGGTCGCCCTGCACGAGGCCCGTCAGCTCGGGGTCGCCGAGTCCGAGTACTCGTGGCCGCTGCAGCGCGCCCTGATGCAGTACGTCGAGGACAACTGGACCCGCCCCGACAACGGCATCTGGGAGATCCGCGGCGAACCGCAGCACTTCACCCACTCGCGCGTCATGATCTGGGCCGCCCTCGACCGCGCCGTCCAGGGCGTCGAGCAGTTCGGGCTCGACGGACCCGTCGACCGGTGGCGGAGCCTCCGCGACGAGGTCCATGCCGAGGTCGAGGAACAGGGCTGGGACGCCGACCGGGGCACGTACACCCAGCACTACGGCTCGGCCGAGGTCGACGCCTCGCTGCTGCAGCTCGCCCAGGTGGGCTTCGTCGCCCCCGACGACCCGCGGATGCTCGGCACCGTCGCTGCGATCGAGCACGACCTGCTGCAGGACGGCCTGCTGCTGCGCTACCGCACCGAGTCGGGCGTCGACGGCCTCGAGGGCACGGAGCACCCCTTCCTCACCTGCTCGTTCTGGCTGGCGGAGCAGTACGCCCGGTCCGGGCGCGTGGACGACGCGGTGACGCTGATGGACCGTCTCGTCGGCTGGTGCAACGACGTCGGCATGCTCTCGGAGGAGATCGAGGTGGCCACCGGCCGCCACGTCGGCAACACCCCGCAGGCGCTCTCGCACCTCGCCCTCGTGC
>NZ_JACYUO010000001.1:609951-816610 GCF_014841815.1 Frigoribacterium sp. CFBP 8754 | reverse complement strand
CCGCCGGGCGGTCGGCGCCGATCAGGCGGGCCAGTCCGCGGGGCCGGTCGAGCCGGCCGCGTAGGTGTCGAGCGGCACGTCGCCGGCCGTCCAGGCGTCGACGACGGGCGCCACGATGGCCCAGCAGCGCTCCGCGACGTCGCCGCGGATCGACAGGGTCGGGTCGTCGTGGAAGATCCCGCTGAGCACCTCGCCGTAGGGCGTGAGCTCGGGCTTGCCCAGCGTGACCTGGAAGGTGGACTTCTCCAGGTCGAAGGGGTTGCCCTTGCCGTTGGTGGTGACGCCGAGCTCCATCGTCTCGGGGCTGATCTCGATGCGGAGCGTGTCGGGGGTCGACGAGCCATTCAGGCCCTCGGGCAGCGCGGGGACGGGCTTGAAGGTGATCAGCACCTCCTTGCGGATCTTCGTCATGCCCTTGCCGGAGCGCAGGATGAAGGGCACGCCGGCCCAGCGACGGGTCTTGACCTCGAACTCGACCTCGGCGAGGGTCTCGGTCTGGCGGTCGTTGTCGACGCCCTCCTCGTCGGAGTACGACGGGACGTCCTTGCCGTCGATCGTGCCGGCCGTGTACTGCGCCCGGCGGCTCGAGGCGACGGGGTCGCCGCCCTTGACCCACGTCGCGCGCAGCACGCGCGCGATCTCGCTGCGCAGCTCGACCGAGTCGATGCTCGACGGCGCGTCCATCGCGATGACGGCGAGCACCTGCAGGAGGTGGCTCTGGATCATGTCGACGAGGGCGCCGGCCTTGTCGTAGTACTGCGCACGGCCCTCGAGGCCGAGGACCTCGTCGTAGAAGATCTCGACCTTCTCGATGTTCTCGCCGTTCCAGACCGGCTCGAAGAGACGGTTCGCGAAGCGGAGGCCGATCATGTTGAGCACGGTGGCACGGCCGAGGAAGTGGTCGGTCCGGTGGATGCGCTCCTCCGGGACGATCTTCAGCAGCTCGGCGTTCAGCTCGCGCGCGCTCTCCTCGTCGGAGCCGAAGGGCTTCTCGAGGGCGAGGCGCAGGCCGTCGGGAAGGTCGATCTCGGCGAGCGCCTGGATCACGCGGGTGCTGATCGCCGGGGGCAGCGCGAAGTACATCACCGGGGTGCCCTCGGAGGCCTCGAAGAGGGCCTTGAGGTGCTCGACGGTGGTGGGGTCGCCCTGCATGTAGCGGCTGGAGGCGAGGGTCTTCTTCGCGAGGTCGCTGCCGGCGTCGCCGTTGAAGGCCGTCTTGACGACGCCGTCCCACTCCTCGGGGGTGCGCTCGCTGCGGCCGGTGCCGATGAGCTGGACGTCGACGCCGCGGTCGCTCTTCAGGAGGCTGGCGAGGCCGGGCAGCAGGAGTCGCTCGGTGAGGTCGCCCGAGGCTCCGAGGATGATGAGGGTGGTGGTGTCGGTCACTGTGCAGCTTTCGTGAGGGCGGCGAACTCGTCGTCGCTGAGGTCGATCTGGGCGGCGGCGACGTTGTCCTCCAGGTGCGAGACGCTGGACGTGCCGGGGATGGGGAGCATGACCGGCGAGCGCCGGAGCAGCCACGCGAGGGCGAGCTGCGAGGGGGTGGCGTCGTGCTCGGTCGCGAGGGCGTCGAGCGGCCCGCCCGGTGCGGCGAGCGCGCCGGTGGCGAGCGGGAACCACGGGATGAAGGCGATGCCCTCGGCCTCGCTGTGGTCGAGCAGGGCCTCGGCGTCGCGGGAGGCCAGGTTGTAGAGGTTCTGGACGGAGGCGATGGTCGCGGTCTGCTGCGCCTCCTTGAGCTCGTCCACGGAGACCTCGGAGAGGCCGATGTGGCGGATCTTGCCCTCCTGCTGCAGGGCGGCGAGCTCGCCGACCTGGTCGGCGAGGGGCACGGCCGGGTCGATGCGGTGCAGCTGGAAGAGGTCGATGCGGTCGAGCCCCAGGATGCGGAGGCTCATCTCCACCTGCTGGCGGAGGTACTCGGGGCGGCCGACGGGCCGCCAGTCGCCGGGGCCCGGGCGGGTGAGGCCGGCCTTGGTGGCGATGACGACGTCGTCGCCGTAGGGGTGCAGGGCCTCGCGCAGCAGCGGCTCGGCCACGTCGGGGCCGTAGGAGTCGGCGGTGTCGAAGAAGGTCACGCCGAGCTCGACGGCCCGGCGGATGACCCGGACGGCCTCGTCGTGGTCGCGGGGCTGGCCCCAGACCCCTTCGCCGGTGAGCTGCATGGTGCCGTACCCGAGGCGGGTGACGGGGAGGTCGCCTCCGATGGTGAACTGCCCGGAGGCAGCCGCCGACGGGGACGTGGTGTCGGTGGTCATGGTCGTCCTTCCTCGATGCGGGCCGAGAGCTGCGGACGACGAGCGCGTCCGCGCCGGTGTGCTGGGGGCCCCGGTGGGTCAACGCGACGGGCGGCGGACCATTCCCGGCCCCCGCGGGGCCGCCCGGGGAGGGCAGCGCGTCGCGCTCGGGCGCCGGTGCCCGGTCAACCGTACTGCTCCCGCGGGGAGCACGTTCACCGGCGGGGCTCGGTGTCGCGGGGCGCGGTGGGGTCGTCGACGGGGCCGGTGCTGTCGGTGCCGCCCTCGGTGGGCTCGTCGCCCGCGCGGCCGTCGGCGGGGCCGGTGCCGCCCTCGGCGTCGCTCCCCGCGCCTCCCCCGCCCTCGTCGGCCTCCCCCTCGTCGTCGTCGGGTCGGGGCGCCGTGGTGTCGTCGGGGTCGAGCGCGGCGATGATCCGGCCCATCGACACGGCGATCGAGACGCCCCCGCTGGTTTCGGTGGTGGGCAGGTGCCGGTGCTCGTCGATCGCCTCCCAGAGGTCGGCGACCCGGCGCCGGGCCTCGACGAACGCGTCGACGTCGTCGCCGCCCCGGAGCCGGACGACCTCGGCGACGGCGTGCGCGGCACGGGCGACGACCGGCGCGAGCTCCTCGACGATCCCGATCTGGCGGCCGATGCGGCGCCCCAGGATGCCGGAGACCTCGGCCATGTCCTGGAGGTGGAACCCCACGCGCTCGAAGACGACGAGGTCGGCGTACTCCTGGCCGAGGTCGCGGCGCCGGAGCTTCCAGCGCGGGTTGAGCCGGCGGGACTCGTCGGCGTACTGCACGGCGTCGCGGACCCGGCGGAGGGTGCCGGGCAGCTCCGCCACGCGGCGCTCCCAGTCGTCGCCCTCCAGCGGCCAGCGGGCCTCGAAGACCGCGGCGACGTCGTCGGTGCGGTCGGCGAGCGAGGCCTGCAGCGAGCGCAGCCGCTCGTCGGCCCGCCCGGCGTAGAGCGGCGGCACGAGGAGGTAGTTGACCGTCAGCCCGACCACCACGCCGACCGCGACCTGGATGACGTAGCCCGTCGAGTAGTCGGCCTGGTCGCCCTCCGTGGTCGCGCTGCCGCCGAGCAGCAGCACGAAGAGCCCGGCCGTGAGCACCCAGTCCCGCCCGGCGCCGAGCCGGCGGATGCCCGCGAGCAGCGTCCCCACGCCGACGACCGCCGCGACGGCGAGCACGCCGGGCTGGCCCTCCTGGAGCGAGAAGACGACCGTGGCCAGCACGATGCCCACGACGAGGCCGAGCAGGGTCTGCACCCCCTGGCGGAGCGACGCCTTGATGGTCGGGTACATCGCGATCACCGCGCCGAGCGGGGCGTAGTACGGGTACTCGGCCGCCACGCCGGGCACGTGGGGCGCCAGCCAGTAGGCGAGGGCCGCGGCGAGCGCCGCCTTCACGGCCAGCAGGAGGCGCGGCTGGCCGAGCAGGACGCGCGCCCACCGCGAGGCGGTGCGGACGTCGGCCCGGACGTCGGGGCGGGAGCCGCTCGGGCGTCGGTCGGGCATGCACCGATGATGACAGCCCGGCGGCGGCGCGGCCCGGCCGAGGACGTACACTGATCGAACACACGTTCGACCAGACCTGGCCGGGGTCCCGACTCGGAGCACGACCATGCGCTTCACCCACCTCCACGTGGCCTCCTCGTTCAGCGCGCACCACGGCACGACCCCGCCCGCCCAGCTGGTCGAGCGGGCGGCGGCCGACGAGGCCGACGCCCTCGCGATCACCGACCGTGACGGGCTCTACGGCGCGATCCGGCACATCGGGGCCTGCCGGGCGGCGGGCATCGACCCGATCGTCGGGGTGGAGCTGGGCTGCGCCGACGACCGGGCCGAGGCGACGCCGGCGACGGCGGCCGGCAGCCGGACGGCCGCCTCCGCCGCGGCCCCGGTCGACCGGGTCGTCGTGCTCGCCCACGGCTCCGGCGAGGGCCGGGCCGGGGAGGGCTGGGCGTCGCTCTGCCGCCTGATCAGCGCCGCGCACGGCCGGGCCACGCGCCGGGCGGCGGGCAGCGCCAACAGCACGGCGACCATCGGGCGCTCCCGGCTGCGGGCGTTCCTGCGGGGCGAGGAGGGCGCCTCCGCCACCGTGCTGCTGGGCCCCGACTCCGACGTGGGCCGGCTGGTGCGCGAGGGGCGCAGCACCGCGGCCGCCGCCTCCCTCGCCGACTGGGCCCGCGAGCTGCCCGGGGGCGTCGTCGTCGAGGTCGTCTGCCACCTCACCGAGCCCGGCGAGAGCCGGAGCGTGCGGCACGCGGCCCGGATGCTCGAGCTCGCCGAGCACGTGGGGGTGCCGGCGGTGCTGACCAACGCGGTCCGCTACCTCGACGCCGACGGCGCGGTGACGGCCGACGTGCTCGACTCGGCGGGCCACCTGGCACCGCTCGGCTCGTTCACGCCGCAGCCCAACGCGCAGGCGACCCTGAAGAAGGGCGCGGCGATGCGGGCGATCGCCCACCTCGTCGCGGACGCCTCGTCGCTGTCGCGCCGGGCGGCGGAGGAGATGCTCGCCGCGACGGAGCGGCTGGCCGACCGCTGCCGGCTCGACCCCGACGCCGACCTCCGCTGGCGGCAGCCCAAGGTGCCCGAGCTGAGCGCGATCGGCGTCGAGGGCGACCCCGACCAGGTGCTGCTCCGCCGGGCGGAGGCGGGGGTCACGGCCCGCTTCGGGCACGCGGGCCAGGGCCTCCGCCGCACCGTCGAGGAGCGCATGCGCTACGAGCTGGGCATCATCTCGGGCTTCGGCTTCGCGGGCTACTTCCTCACCGTCGCCGACGTCTCGCAGCTGATGCGCGACATGAGGGTGAGGAACGCCGCCCGGGGGTCGGGCGCGGGCAGCCTCGTCACCTACCTGCTGCGCATCTCGAACGTCGACCCGATCGAGCACGACCTGCTCTTCGAGCGGTTCCTCGGCAACAAGCGGGAGACCCTGCCCGACATCGACATCGACGTGGAGTCGGCCCGGCGGCACGAGATCTACCGGGCGATCTTCGACCGCTACGGCAGCAACCGGGTCACCCTCATGTCGATGCAGTCGACCTACCGGGGCCGGGGGGCCGTCCGTGACGCGGGCCAGGCGCTCGGCCTCGACGACGAGCAGATCGACATGGTCGCCAACAACGTCTGGCGGTCCAACGCCCGTGACCTCCGCACCGCCATGGCGGAGAAGCCCGAGCTGCGCGCCATCGCCGACCTCGCGCGGCAGAACGGCCAGATCGACCTCCTCGTCGACCTGACCGAGCGGCTCGACCGGCTCCCCCGGCACATCTCGATGCACCCGTGCGGCGTGATCCTCGGCGACTCCGACCTGCTCAGCACGACGCCCGTGCAGCCGAGCGGCATCGGCCTGCCGATGAGCCAGTTCGACAAGCACGACATGAACGACGCCGGCCTCCTCAAGCTCGACGTGCTCGGCGTCCGGATGCAGAGCTCGATGGCCTACGCCCTCGACGAGATCGAGCGGGTCAACGGCTCCCGGGCGGCCGTCGCGGGCGGCCTCTCGGTCGACGTCCCCTACGTGAACCGCGAGGGGCGGGTCGAGCTCGACGAGATCCCCCACGACGACGAGCCCACCTTCGAGGCCATCCGCACCACGCACACGCTCGGCATGTTCCAGATCGAGAGCCCGGGCCAGCGCGAGCTGATCGGCAAGATGCAGCCCGACCGCTACAGCGACCTGATCGCAGACATCTCGCTGTTCCGCCCCGGGCCGATGAAGGGCAACATGGTCGCGCCCTTCCTCGACACCAAGCACGGCTTCCAGCAGCCCGACTACCTGCACCCGAGCTTCGCGTCGTTCCTCGACGACAGCTACGGGGTCGTGATCTACCACGAGCACGTCCTGCGGATCCTCGAGGCGACGATGGAGGTGTCGCTCGCCGAGGCCGACGAGCTCCGCCGGCACATGGGCAAGGGCGCCGACGACGACCTCGAGGTGGAGTTCCGGCGCCGCACGCGGGCCAACGTCGACGAGCGGGGCAGGAGGCGCTTCACCGACGCGCAGGTCGACCGGATCTGGGCGGTGCTCAAGGGGTTCGGCTCGTTCGGCTTCTGCAAGGCGCACGGAGCGGCCTTCGCCCTGCCCACCTACCAGAGCGCCTGGCTGAAGACCCACTACCCCGCGGAGTTCCTCGCGGGGCTGCTCACCCACGACCCCGGCATGTACCCGAAGCGGCTGCTGCTCACCGAGGCACGACGCATGGGGGTGCCCGTGCTGCCGCTCGACGTCAACCAGTCGACCGACGTCTACAGCGTCGAGCGCGTGCGCGCCCCCGCGACCCCGATCGCCCCGAGCCGCCCCGGCGACCTCGGCATCCGGCTCTCGCTCGCCGACGTGCACGGCATCACCGACGCCGAGCTCGCGCGGATCGTCGTGGGCCGGCCCTACGACTCCATCACCGACTTCTGGCAGCGAGCGACGCCGTCACGGCGGCTGGTGGAGCGCCTCGCGCAGGTCGGGGCGCTCGACTCGCTGGCCGGCCCGGGCCGCACCCGGGGCGACGTGCTGGCCCGTGTGCGGTCGCTGACCCAGCGCACCGCCCGGCCCCGCGCCTCCGACGTCCAGAACCAGCTCGACTTCAGCGTCGACGACTCGGCCGAGGTGCCGACCGGCACCCCCGACGTCAGCCTCCGCGACCGGGTCAGCGACGAGCTCGACATCCTCTCGATGGAGATCAGCGAGCACGTCGTCGAGAGCTACCGGCCCATGCTCGACGACCTCGGGGTCACGCGGGCCGCCGACCTGCGCGACCACTGGAACGGCACGACCGTGCTCGTCGCCGGCATCCGCATCGCCACGCAGACGCCGCCCATGCGCAGCGGCAAGCGGGTCGTCTTCATCAGCCTCGACGACGGCACCGGCTGCGCCGACGCGACCTTCTTCGAGGAGGCCCAGTCGCGGGCGGGCTCGCTGCTCTTCGGCACCAAGCTCATGCTGATCCAGGGGCGCACCCGGCGCACCGGGGAGAAGGGCATCTCGCTGGAGGCGGAGAACGCCTGGGACCTGAAGGCGATGTGGCGCGACTGGCAGGCGAGCCGTGCCTCGGCCGCCTCAGGGCCGGGGGGCGCCGAGCTGCCCGACCTCTCGGACGCCCCTGCGTAGGGTGGCGGGCATGAGCGACGACCAGCAGGCGAAGGGCACGTACGTCGAGCCCGGCCAGGAGTACACCCGCGACACGAACTACATCGAGGACAGGATCACGCGCGACGCCGTCGACGGTTGGCCCGTCGAGGCCGGCCGCTACCGCCTGGTCGCCGCCCGGGCCTGCCCCTGGGCCAACCGCACCGTCATCTCGCGCCGCCTCCTCGGCCTCGAGGACGTCATCTCCCTCGGCCTGCCCGGCCCCACCCACGACGCCCGCAGCTGGACCTTCGACCTCGACCCCGACGGCCGCGACCCCGTGCTCGGCATCGAGCGCCTGCAGGAGGCCTTCTTCGCCCGCACGCCCGACTACGCCCGCGGCATCACCGTGCCCGCGGTCGTCGACGTGCCGAGCGGCAAGGTCGTCACCAACGACTTCCCGCAGATCACGCTCGACTTCGCCACCGAGTGGCGCGAGCACCACCGCGAGGGCGCGCCCGACCTCTACCCCGAGCACCTGCGGGCCGAGATCGACGAGGTGAACGCGGTCGTGTTCCGCGACGTCAACAACGGCGTCTACCGCGCGGGCTTCGCCGGGTCGCAGAAGAGCTACGAGCGGGCGTACGACACGCTGTTCGCCCGCCTCGACTGGCTCTCCGAGCGCCTGGCCGGCCAGCGGTTCCTGGTCGGCGACACGATCACCGAGGCCGACATCCGCCTCTTCACCACCCTCGCCCGCTTCGACGCGGTGTACCACGGGCACTTCAAGTGCAACCGCTCGAAGCTCACCGAGATGCCGGTGCTCTGGGCCTACGCCCGCGACCTGTTCCAGACCCCCGGGTTCGGCGACACGATCGACTTCGCCCAGATCAAGGCGCACTACTACGTCGTGCACAGCGACATCAACCCGACCGGCATCGTGCCCGCCGGCCCCGACCCGTCGGGCTGGCTGACCGCCCACGGCCGTGAGGAGCTCGGCGGCCGGCCCTTCGGCGACGGCACCCCGCCGCCCCCGCCGCGCGAGGGCGAGCAGGTGCCGCCGATCGTCGCGTGACCGACCCGGGCGACCAGCTGCGCGCCACCCGCGACGACGCGCTCGCCCTGGCCGCGCGCCTCGGACAGGACATGGAGGCGGTGGCCGCGGCCCGCGAGGGAGCCAACGTCGACGACGAGCACGACCCCGAGGGGTCGACGATCGCCTACGAGCGGTCGCAGCTCGACGCGGTGCGCCGGTCGGCCCTCGAGCGGGCCGCCGACGCCGACGCGGCGCTGCGGCGGCTCGCCGACGGGACGTTCGGCCGCTGCGAGCGGTGCTCGGCCCGGATCGGCGAGGCGCGGCTCGCGGCCCGCCCGACGGCGCGGCTCTGCATCGACTGCGCGCGCTAGCTCGCGGCGGTGCCGGGTTCGCCAGTGCCCGGCACACCGGCACCGGGCTCGCCGGGGCCGGGCTCAGCCTGCGGGGCCGCGGCCGCCCCGGCGACCGCGTACACGCCGTGCCCGACCCGCTCGAGCCTCCCCTGGCGCGTCAGCACGCTGAGGGTCGAGAGCACGCTGCTGCGGCGGTAGCCCGGCAGCGCGGCCACGAGCGCGGTCGTCGACAGCGGCCCCGCGCGGAGGACCTCGGGGATGCGGTCGGCGAGCGACGCGCCCGAGCCGACCCCCGCCTCCTCGACGTCCTCCCCCTCGGCGCCCGCGCGGTCGGCGCGGTAGTCCGACCGCGCCTGCTCGAGGTCGTCGGCCGACACCCTCGTGGTGCCGCCGTCCGCCCCCGAGGCGTGGGCGTAGGGGGCGAGCGCCAGCGAGCGGCCGACGCGGGCGTACACGGCGGAGGCGCTGGTGCCCTGGTGCTCGGCGATCTCGGGGTAGGAGGCGCCGCCGAGCAGCAGCACCGCCTCGCCCTCCAGCCCCAGCCACTGGCCGAGCGTCGCGATCTCCCACCCGGCGGTCGTGACGGCCGAGCCCCACACCTCGATGTCGTCGGCGTGCTCGGAGGTGAGGCCGTCGAGGTCGTCGAGCAGGTCGAGCAGCCGCTGTCGGGCGTCGGCGACGATCTCCGCGGTGAACCGCGGCGGGCGCTGAAGTTTGATCGGTCGTGACATCTGTGAAAGACTATCCAAGTTGCCCGAACGCGGGCACCTCACACTTAGCTGCACCAAGGAGATCCCATGGCTTTCGCAATCGTGCGTGCCGGCGGTCGTCAGGAGAAGGTCGAGGTCGGGACGATCCTGACCGTCGACCGTCTCAAGGCGAACACGTCCGACACCGTCTCGTTCGTCCCCGTCCTGCACGTCGACGGCGACACCGTCCTCTCGGGCGACGACCTGGCCTCGGTCACGGTCGAGGGCGAGGTCCTCAACGACCTCCGCGGCCCGAAGATCGTCATCCAGAACTACAAGAACAAGACCGGCTACAAGCGTCGCATGGGCTTCCGTGCCGACCTCACGCGCGTCAAGATCACCAAGATCTCCAAGTAAAGGGAGCTGAGCACACATGGCACACAAGAAGGGCGCATCGTCCACCCGCAACGGTCGTGACTCGAACGCTCAGCGCCTCGGCGTGAAGCGCTTCGGCGGCCAGGTCGTCCTCGCCGGCGAGATCCTCGTCCGCCAGCGCGGCACCCACTTCCACCCCGGCGCCAACGTCGGCCGTGGCGGCGACGACACGCTGTTCGCCCTCGCCCCCGGCGCGGTCGAGTTCGGCACCAAGGGCGGCCGCAAGGTCGTCAACATCGTCGCCTCCGCCGTGAGCGTCGACGCGTAGCACCCCCTGGCCGCACCTGCGGCACAGCTGAGGCGGTCGTCCCCTGTCGGGGCGGCCGCCTCCGTCGTCTCCGCGACACCTGTACCCCACGGGGCCAGCCCGCTCCCTGCCGCCGGGCGTAGACGGGGTGCATGAAGGCTCTCACCTACCAGTCCATCGCCGACGTCGCCGTCACCGAGGTGCCCGACCCCACGATCACGGAGCCCACCGACGCGGTGATCAAGGTCACCTCCGCCGCGATCTGCGGCAGCGACCTGCACCTGTACGACGTCTTCGACCCCTACCTCGACAAGGGCGACGTCCTCGGCCACGAGACCATGGGCGTCGTCACCGCCGTCGGCTCCGCCGTCTCGCGCATCCAGGTCGGCGACCGCGTCGTCGTCCCCTTCGTCATCGCCTGCCGTGAGTGCTTCATGTGCGAGCGCGGCCTCTTCTCGCAGTGCGAGACCACGCAGGTCACCGAGTACGGCTCGGGCGCTACCCTCTACGGCTACACCAAGCTCTACGGCCAGGTGCCCGGCGGGCAGGCCGAGCAGCTGCGCATCCAGCGCGCCGACGCCAACCTCGTCAAGGTCGGGCACGACCTCCCCGACGAGCGCTACCTCTTCCTCAGCGACATCCTCCCCACGGCGTGGCAGGGCGTCGAGTACGCCCAGGTGCCCGAGGGAGGCACGCTGGTCGTCCTGGGGCTCGGTCCGGTCGGTCAGTTCGCGGCCCGCATCGGCGTGCACAAGGGCTTCCGGGTGATCGGCGTCGACCCCGTCCCCGAGCGCCGCGCCATGGCCGAGCGCCACGGCGTCGAGGTGCTCGACCTCACGAAGGACGTCGCCGACGTCATCAAGGGCATGACGGACGACCGCGGCCCCGACTCCGTCGTCGACGCCGTCGGCATGGAGGCCCACGACCACGGCGGCGTCAGCATGGTGCAGAAGTTCGCCGCGGCGCTGCCCGACAAGGTCGGCCAGGCGCTCATGCAGAAGGCCGGAGTCGACAGCCTCAGCGCCATGCACCTCGCCTTCGAGGTCGTCCGCCGCGGCGGCACCGTCTCGCTGTCGGGCGTCTACGGCGGAACGGCCGACCCGACTCCCTTCCTCACCCTCTTCGACAAGCAGATCACCATCAAGATGGGCCAGTGCAACGTCCACCAGTGGATGGACACCCTGATGCCCCTCGTCGAGGACCCGACCGACCCGCTCGGCACGGAGGACCTCACCACGCACCCGGTGCCGCTCGACCGCGCGCCGGAGATGTACGAGCTGTTCAAGAAGAAGGAGGACGGCTGCATCAAGGTGGTGCTCAAGCCGTAGCGCGACTCCCCCGGGTCACCGCCGGGCCCCGCTCCGCCCCGTCCTGGGGCCTGGCGGGGCCCTCCGCACGTCGGTAGCGTCGCGGGGCGTCGAAGTGTCCGATCAGTTCGCTGACCGTTCACCCGAACACGCACCGACGTTCACCGGCCGTGGAGCAAACGAATGGTGGACTGGTGACGAAGGAACAACGAGGGCCTCGTCCTGGGGCCGTCGTCGGCGACACGTGAATGAGAGAACCATGGATCTCCGGACGGCCGAGCACCCGAGGCCCGACCACTTCATCCTGCACCTCAGCGACACCCACCTCGTCGGCGGTGACGCCGACCTCTACGGCGACGTCGACAGCGAAGGTCGCCTCGCCCAGATCCTCGCCGGGATCGAGGCCTCCGGCATGCGGCCGGAGGCGATCGTCCTCACCGGCGACCTCGCCGACAAGGGCGAGCCCGCGGCGTACCGCAAGCTCCGGGCGCTGCTCGAGCCGGTCGCGGCGCGCCTCGGAGCCCAGATCATCTGGGCGATGGGCAACCACGACGAGCGCGGCGCCTTCCGCGAGCAGCTCTTCGGGCAGATGCCCTCCGACCGGCCCGTCGACTTCGTCTACGACGTGAACGGCCTGCGCATCATCACCCTCGACACGTCGGTGCCGGGCCACCACCACGGCGCGCTCACCGGCGACCAGCTCGACTGGCTCGCCGAAGAGCTCTCGACGCCCGCGGAGCACGGCACGGTCATCGCCATGCACCACCCGCCGGTGCCCAGCGTGCAGGACCTCAGCGTGCTGGTCGAGCTGCGCGACCAGGCCTCGCTGGCCGAGGTCGTCGAGGGCAGCGACGTCCGGTCGATCATCGCCGGGCACCTGCACTACTCGACCACGGCGATGTTCGCGGGCGTCCCCGTCTCGGTGGCCTCGGCCACGTGCTACACGCAGGACCTCGCGGTCGGCGGGACGCGCGGCCGCGACGGCGCGCAGTCGTACAACCTGGTGCACGTGTACGCCGACACGGTCGTGCACTCGGTCGTGCCGATCGGCTCGTACGACACGGTCGGCGAGTACGTCTCGCCGTCGTCGACGGCGGAGCGCCTCGCCCTCGCGGGCGTGCGCATCGCGCCGGCCGCGCCCCGGCACCGCCGGACCGACACCGCCCCGGTGCCGGTGGTGACGCGCGACCTCGCGCTGACCGGCCCCATCGACACCCTCTGACGCGAGCCGGCCGGCCGTCGCCGGTCGGGTCGGCCCCGTCGGCAACTCCTGCGCCCTGGCCGACTCGCCGCTGCCGTCGTCGCTCCGGCGACGTCGCGCAGGAGTTGTCGACACGTCTCGCTCGGGTCTCCGGCTCCGTCTCCGCACCCGCGCCTCCTCGCTCGGGCCGGACGGCCCTGCGCCGGGCTCACGCGTGCCCCGTCGGCAACTCCTGCGCCTCGTCCCGGCCGCCGCTGCCGTCGCCGCTCCGGCGACCTCGCGCAGGAGTTGTCGACGGTCGGCGCGCCCGGCGGTCGTGTCACGCGGCAGATCGTGCCCTCATGCCGGCGTTAGGCGTTCGGCGTTCGGCGTTCCGTGTTCAAGTTCGGCGTCCGGGGTTCGGCGTCCGGCGTTCGGCGTTCGGCGTTCGGCGTTCGGCGTTCGGCGTTCGGCATTCAGAATTCGGGCGTTCAGAGTTCAGAGTTCGGCGTTCAGAGTTCGGCGTTCAGAGTTCGGCGTTCAGAGTTCGGAGTTCGGAGTTCGGCGTTCGGCGTTCGGCGTTCGGCGTTCGGCGTTCGGGATCTGAGACATCACCGCGACAGACGGCGGCGACGAGCCGGGGCCGGGCACGACCGACGCCGAGGGGGCACCACGCAGCGACGGACGACGAGGCGACCCGCGGTGGCTTCCTAGCCCGCCTGCTCCGTGCCCCGCTGCGCCATGTAGCGCCGCAGCCGCCGCAGGTAGTGGTCCCGCAGCACGTGCCTGACCCCCGCGGGCAGCCGCGGCACGACGACCCGGCTCACGCCCACGACGACGTCGAAGAGGCCCTGCCGCACCGCTCCCCAGGGCAGGCCGAACGCCTCCCTCACCGTCGCCGGCAGCAGCCCCGCCGTCACGAGGCGCGCGAGCGGCATGGCCAGGCGGAGCGCCACGGGCACGTTCACCGGGTGCAGCAGCTGGTGCGCGACGTCGCGGGTGACCTCGTCGACGGACAGCCCGGCGAGCTGGGCGTCCCACCAGGTGCGGAACTCGGCCCGGGTCGCCGGCCACAGCCCCGGCGGCATCTGGAGAGCCGAGCCGACCACCACGTAGTCGCGGTAGACGGCCTCCGCCACCTCGGGCGACAGCGCCCCGTGGACGCGTTCGTAGAGCGTGATCGCCGAGTCGTAGAGCGTCGCCGCCACCCAGAGCTGCAGCTGCGGGTCGACCGCGTCGTAGGCGACCGGCGAGGAGGCGGTGCTCCGGACGGGCTGGTGGGCCCGGTCCACGAGCGCCCGCACGAAGGCGACCTCGTCGGGCGTGCCGAAGACGATGGCGTAGAGGTAGGTCATCGTGCCGTGCAGGCGGGCGAGCGGCCGGTCGACGAAGTCGCTGTGGTCGGCCACCCCGTGCCCCACGGCCGGGTTCGCGAGCTGCAGCAGGATGGCCCGGCCGCCGCCGCCGAGCAGCAGCGACTCCCCCGCCATGTCGGAGATCGAGCGCACGTCGGCCCCCCACCGCACGTCGTCGCCCCTCATCCCGTCAGCCTACGCGCGGCGAGGCACGGGCAGGCTCCTCGACGACGTGCTCGCTAGGCTCGCGGCATGGCCGTCCCCGACTTCATCCTCACCCTCCGCGAGTCGATCGGCACCGCGCCGCTCTGGCTCTCCGGCGTCACCGCCGTCGTCGAGCGGGGCGACGACCTGCTCATGGTCCGCCGCTCCGACACGGGCGAGTGGACGCCCGTCACCGGCATCATCGACCCGGGCGAGCACCCCGCCGACGCCGCGGTGCGCGAGGTGCTCGAGGAGGCCGACCTCCACGTCGTGCCCGTGCGGCTCGCCGCCCTCGGGGTGACCGAGGGCATCGTCTACGGCAACGGCGACCAGGCGAGCTACCTCGACCACACGTTCCTGATGCGCTGGCAGAGCGGCGACCCCGCGCCGGCCGACGGCGAGAACACCGAGGCCCGGTGGTTCCCCCGCGGCGACCTGCCGCCGATGACCGCCGACATGCGTGCTCGCGTCGACGCCGCACTGTCGGGCGACCCGAGCACGCAGTTCGTCGTGGCGGGCGAGGTGCGGCGGGGCGAGCACCCGGCGTGACCACCTGCGGGAGGCGCGGTGCCGGCGGGTGCCGGCCCGCGCCTCCCCGGGGCTACGCCTCGATCTGGTCCTGGTCGCCGCCCGCACGGCGGACGCGGCGACGCTGCTCGGCCGTCTCGCGCTCGACGCGCTCCATCTCGGCCTTCTCCCACGGGGCCGCGAACGGGTAGTACCGCTCGAGGAAGTCGGTGACCGTCGACGTGCGCTCCTCGTCCGTGACCTCGGGGAAGCTGCCGTCGTTGAGGCAGAAGAAGTCGTACGAGCGCTTCTTCAGCAGGTCGGAGAGCGAGGCGAGGTCGGCGACCGTCGTCGTGTCGACGTAGCGGACCCGGGCGGCCTCCTGCACGATCGCGCGCCCCGTCATCAGCGAGTAGTAGTGGTAGAGCGAGTTCGTCACGGAGACGTTCTCCTTCGCCCGGAAGGGGCTCGACGCGGTCGCGCGGAACTCGTCCGCGAACTCGTGCTCCATCTCCGACATGACGCTGCGGCGCAGGGGCGCCGCGGTGTGCTCGAGATGACGGGTGGTGACCCTGCCGAAGCGCTGCTGCAGGAGGCGCCGGTTCACCCGGGCCGCGTTCTCGAAGCCGCTGCGCTCGGTGTTGTTGACGCCGAGCCCGATGCGCGTCTCGGCCTCGATGAACTTCGTCACCGAGCCCGGCGAGAAGAACATCGACGGCGCGACCGGGCGCCCGAAGAACATGTCGTCGTTCGAGTAGAGGAAGTGCTCGCTGAGCCCCTCGATGTGGTGCAGCTGCGACTCGACGGCCTGCGAGTTGTGCGTGGGGAGGAACGACAGGTCGGAGAAGAACTCCTCGCTCCGCACGACGCGCACGCGCGGGTGGTCGCCCAGCCACTCGGGCACCGGCGAGTCGGTCGCGATGTAGATGTTGCGGACCCACGGGGCGAACATGTACACGCTGCGGAGGGCGTACTTGAGCTCGTCGATCTGGCGGAACCGGGCCGGGGCGTCGTCGCCCTCGCCCACGACGTGGCGCTTCGCCTGCGCGGCACGGGCGCGCTGGTACTCGACCGAGTTGCCGTCGACCCAGGAGAAGACGATGTCGATGTCGAAGGTGATGTCGGTGGCGTGGTCGTCGAACATGTGCTCGAGGGTCGGCCACTCGAGGCCGTAGCGCTCGACGGTCGTCTCGACGGCCTCCTCGCGGGGCAGCGAGTAGCGCATCAGGGAGTTCTCGACGGGCACGAGGACCTCGTCGTCGGTGAGGATCCAGAACTCGACCTGGACGGCCGTGCCGGCGCCGTAGCGGAGGCGGCCGATGGGCTCGACGCGGGGGCGGTACACCTTGAAGGCCCGCTCGGTCTCGGACTCGAGGCCCCCCTCGGCGACGAGGACGGCCTGGCCCTTGCGGGGCTTGGCGTAGAACGGCTCGGAGCCCGACGCCGCGATCATGGCGTCGATGAAGGCACGGCGGTGGACGACGTCGACCGCCAGCACGGGGCGCACGTCGTTGCCGCGGACGAGGAGGAACGGGATGGCCGCCTCGTCGAGGACGCGACGGATGAAGAGGAGGTCCTCGATCATCGACTGCTGTGGCGTGAGGTGGCCGTTCAGGAGCGTGAACTGCCCCTTGCGCACCACCACGTCGTCGCGGTCCAGACCACCGGGTCGGGGACGAGGCGTCAGCAGAGGACTCTCTGTCGTACCGGTGATCTCGGTGACCATTCAGACTCAACTTCCCGTGGGGGCCTCGGGACGGCCGCCGCACTCTAGAACGAACTGATTTTAGCTGGTGGAAGCGGGTTCTCGTGAACGCCGGAACTCGTCGCCCCGGTCAGCGACGTCGAGCGGG
The DNA here is from genome assembly GCF_014841815.1 of Frigoribacterium sp. CFBP 8754. Classification (NCBI taxonomy): domain Bacteria; kingdom Bacillati; phylum Actinomycetota; class Actinomycetes; order Micrococcales; family Microbacteriaceae; genus Frigoribacterium; species Frigoribacterium sp. CFBP 8754. Next base: position 800,125 of record NZ_JACYUO010000001.1, on the reverse strand, counting down.
GCGGGCGTCGCCCGTCGCCTGCTCCGTCGGCACCTTCACGAGGACCCCCGTGACCACGAACGCGACCGCGCCGGCGAACTGCAGGGCGGCCCACGGCTGACCGGAGAGCGGCACGACGGCCACGGGGTTCCAGATCACCGCGATCGCCGCGAGGACGGGCAGCGCCCACCAGGTCCGGCCGCGCCAGGCGAAGACGAGCATGATCAACGCGAGGATCGCCACCGCGAAGCGCACGATCGTGAAGGTCGGCGAGTCGAGCAGGAACGCCCCGACCGTCAGCACGATCGCCCCGAGCAGACCGGGCGCCAGGGCGGGTCGCAGGAAGGCGGGAACGGTGGGCGTGGGCACGGGCTTGCGACCTCTCGTCAGGCCGCGGGCGCGGCACGGACGAGCTTATCGGGGGCACCCTGGGCACCCTGCGCGCCCCCGACGCCACGGGCGCCCCGACGCCTCGGGCTCAGTCGATGTCGTAGGGCACGTTGAGCACGCGCAGCGGCGCGCTCATCGGCGGCTCGTCGCGGAGCCGCGCCAGCCCGGGCACGAGCTCGGCGAGCCACGCCTCGTAGCCCGCGGCCGTGAGGTGCAGCTGGTCGTCGCTGAACTCGGGGCGGATCGCGTCGCCCGACTCGTCGGCCAGCGCGGGCCACAGGTCGAGGTACTGCGCCCGGACGGTCGAGGAGAACTGGCGGAGATGCCGGTTGGCGTCCTTGATGCGCGGGGCGTAGTCGGCGCCCCGCGGCATGATCGACTGGAGCAGCAGCCGGGTGCCGGGCAGCTCGCGCCGCATCGTCACCATGATCGACTCGACGCCGCGCACGACCTGCTCGACGGTGCGTCTCTGGCCGAAGTCGTTCGTGCCGATCAGCAGCACGACCGAGTCGGGCTGGGCCGCCACGACGTCGTCGAGGCGCTCGGCCAGGCTGGTGGTGGTGTCGCCGTCGACGCCGAGCTCGACGACGTCGTCGTCGGGGAACCAGGCGGTCCAGTCGCCGCCTGCCGTGATGCTGTCTCCGACGAAGACGAGTTTCTCGCCGTGCGCCATGGGGGCCTCCTGTCGTCGTGTTCGCGACCGGCCGTGCTGCCCGAGGGCGGCTCCACCGGTCGCGGGGTGGTTCGACGCTACCGCGTCAGTCGCGGAAGCGTCGAGGTCGATGGGACGAGATGCGGTCGAGGCCCCGTCGCACGCCGGGCAGGAGCACGACGAACGACGCGACCACGACGACGATCCCGAGGGTCACGCCCAGCCACAGCGGCACGGGCGAGGCGGGGCCGTCTCCCCCGGGGCCGAACGGCGACGGGGTCGGCGTCAACGTCGTCGACGCCCGCAGCAGCGGGGCCAGCAGCGGGGCGGCGAGCAGCGGCGTCACGACCCGGCCGCGCTGCTGCCGGGGGCGTCGTCGGCGGTGACCCGCGCCTCCTGAGTTCCTCGCCCCGCGGGCACGTCGTCACCGTGGGAGGCGGCGGCCGCGTCCCGCTCGGCGGTGGCGGTGATGCGCTCGAGCATGCCGGAGAAGATCACCCCGTGGAAGGGCAGGATCGCGAACCAGTACAGGCGCCCGCCGAGCCCCTGCGGGAAGAAGACCGCGCGCTGGCGGTAGTGGGAGCCGCCGCCCTCACGGGGCGTGACCGTCATCTCCAGCCACGCGCCGCCCGGCACCTTCATCTCGGCCCGGAGCCGCAGCAGGTGGCCGCGCTCGATCTTCTCGACGCGCCACCAGTCGAGGGCGTCGCCCGCACGGAGCGTGCTGCGGCTCCGACGGCCGCGCTGCAGCCCCACTCCCCCGACGAGCCGGTCCATCCAGCCCCGCGCGGCCCAGGCCAGCGGGAAGGAGTACCAGCCGTTCTCGCCGCCGATGCTCTCGACGACCTTCCAGAGCTCCTCCGGAGGCGCGGTCGAGTCGGTCTCCCGGTCGTCGGTGTAGACGATGTGGCCCGACCAGTCGGGGTCGCTGGGCAGGAGGTCGCTGGGCGCTCCCGACACCGAGCTGTCCTGCCAGCTCGTCTCGACCTCGCCGTCCTTCTCGCGCTGCAGCGCGAGGCGCACGGCCTGGCGGTAGCGGAGCAGGCCCTCGGCCGGCGCCGGCACGTACTGGTCGATGTCGTGCTCGTGCACGACGCAGTCGTACTGGAGCGACGCGATGATCGGCACGGCGAGGGCGCGCGGCACGGGTGTGACGAGGTTGACCCACTGCGAGGCCAGCCACGGTGTGAAGACCGGCAGCGAGGCGATGGGGCGTTGCTTCAGCCCCGCCTCCAGGGCGTAGCCGTTCATCATCTGGCCGTAGCGGAGGACGTCGGGGCCCCCGATGTCGAAGGTGCGGTTGACGTCGGCGGGCACGTCGGCGGCGCCGAGGAGGTAGTGCAGCACGTCGCGGACGGCGATCGGCTGGATCTGGTTGCGGACCCACTTCGGCGCGGGCATGTAGGGCAGCACGTCGGTGAGGTGGCGGATCATCTCGAACGACGCCGAGCCCGAGCCGATGACCACGCCCGCCTGGAGGGCGACCGTCGGGACCCCGCTCGCCAGCAGGATGTCGCCGACCTCCTTGCGCGACTGGAGGTGCTTCGAGAGCTCGCCCTCGGGGTGCAGCCCGCCGAGGTAGACGATGCGGCCGACGCCTGCCTCACGGGCGGCGTCGGCGACGGTGTGGGCGGCCTCCGCCTCCGCCGCCTCGAAGTCGCCGCGACCGCCCATCGCGTGGGCGAGGTAGTAGACGACGTCGACGCCCTCCATGGCGGGGCGGACGGTGGAGGCGTCGGTGAGGTCGCCCTCGACGACCTCCACGTCACCGGCCCACGGGACGTCGACGAGCTTGCCGGGGCTCCGCACCAGGACGCGCACGTCGGCGCCGGCCGCCACCAGGCGCGGCGTCAGACGCCCGCCGATGTAGCCGGTCGAGCCGGTGACGAGGACACGGCGCCGCGCGACCGCGCCGTCGTTCTCGCGCACGACGGGGTCGGCGGCGGGGCGGGGGTCGGACGGGACGGGGTCGGTGGCCATGTGCCCAAGCTACGCTGGCAGCATCATGACTACCCAGCAGCTCCCCACGGTCGCCGCCGTCGCCGGCATGATCGACCACGCGATCCTCAAGCCCGAACTGACCCGTGCCGACGTCGACGAGGCGCTCGACACGGCCGCGGCGCACCACGTCTTCAGCGTGTGCGTCCGCCCCTCCGACGTCGCCCACGCCGTCGACCGCCTCGAGGGCACCGGCGTCCTCGTCGGCACCGTCATCGGCTTCCCCCACGGCACGACCTCGACCGAGGCCAAGGTCGCCGAGTCCCGTCAGGCCGTCGCCGACGGCGCCGTCGAGCTCGACATGGTCGTCAACGTCGGCCGGCTGCGCAGCGGCCTGCTCGACGACGTCGAGGCCGACGTCCGCGCCGTGGTCGAGGCCGCGGGCGACCTCGTCGTCAAGGTCATCCTCGAGACCGCCTTCCTCAGCGACGACGAGATCGTCGCGGGCTCGAAGGCGGCCGAGCGGGCCGGCGCGGCCTTCGTCAAGACCTCCACCGGGTTCGCCGGCGGCGGCGCGACCCTCCCCCACCTGCGCCTCATGCGCGACGCGGTCGGCGAGGCCGTCCAGGTCAAGGCGTCGGGCGGCGTGCGCGGCCTCGACACCGTCCTCGAGATGCTCGACCTCGGCGTGACCCGCTTCGGCACCAGCGCCAGCGGCACCATCCTGGACGACCTCGCGCACCGGCTCGAGACCGGCAGCGCCTCCGGCGCCGGGGACGACACGACGTCGTACTGAGCTGACGCCGGGGAGCCCCGGCCGACGCCGCGACAGAGCAGGAGGCCCGCACGACGATCGTCGTGCGGGCCTCCTGGCGTCCGGGCGTCCGGGCGTCCGCGCGACCGGGCCGTCGCGGCGCGGGCTCGTCCGGCCGGCGCGGGCGGACGCCGCACGGTGCGGGATCAGGGCGCAGGCGCCCCGAGGATCTCACGGCACCGCACGACGTCGGCCCGGATGTGGGCGATCAGCGCGTCGAGCCCCTCGAAGGCGACGTTGCCCCGCACCCAGTCGACGAAGTGCACGGTGATCTCCTGCCCGTAGAGGTCGAGTGTCACATCGAGGAGGTGGGCCTCGACCTGCTTCTCGGGCACGCCCTCGAAGGTCGGGTTGTTGCCGACGGAGACGGCCGCCGGGTACAGGGTGTCGCCGACGAGCACCCGGGCCGCGTAGACGCCGTCGGCCGGCACGAAGCCCTCGCTGTGCGGCTCGAGGTTGGCGGTCGGGAACCCCAGCTCGCGGCCGCGCTGCTCGCCCTGGACGACCACGCCCCGCACCGCCGGCTCCCGGCCGAGCAGCTCGGCGGCCTCGCGGACGCGGCCCCCGTCGAGCAGCTCGCGGATCCAGGTCGAGGAGGCGCGGCGTGCGCCCCCGGGGCGGACGTCGTCGATCGAGACCACCCGGAGCCCGCGGGTGGCCCCGAGCTCGCGCAGCGTGTCGACGGTGCCGCTGCCCCGGACGCCGAAGCGGAAGTCGTCGCCGACGAAGACGACCCGCGCGTGGAGGGCGCCCACGAGGATCCTGTCGACGAACTCCTCGGGAGCGAGGGCGCGGAGATCGTCGTCGAAGGTGAGCATGAGCGTCGCGGCGACGCCCGCCTGCTCGAGCAGCTCGCGCTTCTGGCGGTTGCTGACCAGGGCCCGGGGCACGTCGCCCGGTCGCAGCACGGCGAGCGGGTGCCGGTCGAAGGTGACGACGGTGCTCACGAGGCCCTCGTCGGCGGCCACCTGCTCGAGGAGGTCGATGACGGCCCGGTGGCCGACGTGGACCCCGTCGAACTTGCCGATGGTGACGGCGCTCGGCCCGAAGTCGGCCGGGACGGAGGCGACGGTCTCGAAGAACTGCACGTCGCCTACTCGGGCAGGCCGGTGACGGACTCCGGCTCGCCGTCGTGCGCGCGCTCGGCGGCGGTCGGTCGGGTGCGCGCGAGCCAGATCATGCCCAGCACGGGGAGCAGGAGCGGCACGAAGCCGTAGCCGCGGCCGAAGAACGACCAGACGGTGTCGTCGGGGAAGAGGGCCGGGTCGAGAGCGGTCACGAGCCCGACGATCAGGACGCCGGCGAGCTCGAACGAGATGGTCGCCCAGGCGACGGCGTAGGAGGTGGTGCCCCGCTTGACGAGGGCCACGGTCGCGACGATGTAGACGACCGCCGAGAGGGCGCTCAGCGTGTAGGCGAGCGGCGCCTCCGAGAACTGCTCGGCGATCTGGAAGACGGAGCGGCCGGTGGCCGCGAGGGCGAGGAGGGCGTAGACCGCGACGAGGACCCGGCCGAGGCCGACCGCGCGCGTTGACTTCTGAGTGACCATCATCGACCAGGATAGGTCGCGGTCGCCGTGCGCGCCGACACGGGCGGCAGGGTCGACGGTCTGCGGCTCGACGACGGCGTCACGCGACCTGCACCGTCCAGATCTGCAGCATGCGGTAGACCATCACGGCGACCGCGAACACCGACGCCGCGAGCACGAGGTTGCTCCACCGGGTCCGGTCGACGAGCGCCCAGACCACCGCCAGGGGCGGGAGGAGGATGGCCGACACCAGGTAGATGTAGAACTCGACGACGTTGCCGGTGGGCGGGTTGCCGACGAACGGGGCCACGATCGCGACGACGAGCTGGACGAGCAGCAGCACGAGCACGAGGGCCGTCGCACCGACGGTGATGTCGTTCGGCAGCTTGCGGGCGAACCCGGCGACGACGCAGACGAGGCCGGCGACGCAGGCCACGACGACCTGCACCCAGGTGAACCACTCGATCATGCCGACACCTCGTCGCTCGGGAAGTTGACGATGGGGACGGCCTGCCCCCGCCGCACCTCGACCAGCCCGGCGAGGTCGCCGGAGGGCGTCACGGCGGCGACGGGCCCGGCGGTGTCGTCGATGCCGACGGTGACGCGCTTGCCGTGGCCGAGGTCGACCGTCTCGTCGGCGGTCATCCGCCAGACGGGGAAGAGGCGCTCCGCCACCGCGGTGGGGGGCAGGAGGGCGGGCGCGACGTCGATGCCCTCGAGGACGGCGGCGTCGTCGACGTCGAAGGGGCCGACGGTCGTGCGGCGCAGGGCCGTGAGGTGCCCGCCGACGCCGAGCCCGGCGCCCAGGTCGCGGGCCAGCGCCCGTACGTAGGTGCCGGAGGAGCAGCGCACCCGGACGTCGAGGTCGCGGACGATCACGGTGCGCCCGGCCTCGTCGACGACCTCGGCGGTGCGCCGGTCGTGGACGGAGAACTCGGAGATCGTGACGTCGCGGGCCTTGAGCTCGACCTCGACGCCCTCGCGGGCGAGGTCGTACGCGCGACGGCCGTTCACCTTGATGGCGCTCACGGTCGTGGGCACCTGGCTGATCGGGCCGCTGAGGGCCCGCACCCCGGCGTCGATCGCCTCGTCGGCGACGGCGGAGGCGTCGTGCGTGGCGGTCGTCTCGCCCTCGGAGTCGTCGGTCGTCGTGGCCACGCCGAGGCGGATGGTCGCCTCGTAGGTCTTGTCGAGGCCGACGAGGAAGGTCAGGAGGCGCGTCGACGAGTTCAGGCCGAGCACGAGGAGCCCGGTGGCCAGCGGGTCGAGGGTGCCGGCGTGGCCGACCTTGCGGGTGCCGGCGGCCCGGCGCACGCGCGACACGACGTCGTGGCTGGTGATGCCCTGCGGCTTGTCGACGAGGAGGATGCCGCTGTTCACGCGACGACGCTACCGCACCGGCGAGGGGCGGGCCTCAGCACGCGTCGTCGAACACGCGGCGCGGGTGCTCCGGGTCGCTGACGTCGACGACGGAGGTCGCCCGGGCACGGAGGCCGCCGCGGTGGGCGTCGGCCGTGACCCAGACGCTGTAGTTCCAGAGGCCGGCGAGCTCGGGCTCGTTGAGCCCGGCGCCGTCGACGAGGAGGATCGCGTCGGCGGGCCCGGTGACCCAGCGCGGCTCGGCGGCGCGGCGGGCCTCGCGGTCGTACGCCGCCTCGACCCACCCGGTGCTGCCGCCGAGGCGGAAGGGCTCGATGAGGACGCGGCGGAAGAGCTCGGGCGCGAAGGCCGGGTCGGCGGCGCCGACGTCGGGCGACGAGCCCGTGTCGACGGGGACGACGAAGTCCTCGACGGAGGCGCGGAAGGCCGCGTGCCCGAGCTCGCGGAGGGCGTCGGCGAGGTCGTCGGCGAACGCGGCCTGGCCGGCACCGGGCAGGCCGTCGACGGCGACGAAGGCGCGGCCCCTCGAGTAGTTGTGCAGGATCTCGGTCGCGAGTGCACGGAGCGTGTCTTTCTTGGCGGGGGCCCAGCGGGTGGTCATGAGGTCACCCTAGGCCGCGGTGCCGCGCGGCGGCTCAGCGGCCGGTGATCACCCGGCCCTCCGCGTCGAGCCAGCGCACGGTGGTGAGCATCGCGTCGAACAGCTCGACCAGTGCGTCCGCCACCGCGTCGCTCGCGGCCTCCGTGTCGGTGGTGCGCTCGTGGGTCTCGAGCACGGTCAGCGTCGACGACACGAGACGGTCGAGCTGCCCGGTCACCCTGGTGAGCGTCGTGCGCCGGCGGACCACCCGACCCGGGGAGTCGCGGGCCGGCTGCCGATCGCCGGTCTCGCTCCACACGACCGCCGGTTCACCTCCCACGCCCAGGGCTGTCGCGCCGCGGCCGACCCGCCCCAGCAGCAGCCGGTCGAGGTCGTCGGTCGACCGTGCAACGACCGGCACCACCGTGACCACGATGCTCGCGGTCGTGCCGGTGTCGGGCAGCGGACCGGCGGTCACGTAGGAGTCGAGCACGTGGCCGTCGACGTCGGCGGCGCGGGCCTCGATCAGCCCGCTGCCGACCCGCTGCGCGAACTCCGGCGGCACCTCCCCGCCGAGGACGCTGCCGAGCTGGTCGACCACGGCGTCGAAGGCCATCTCCGGCCGCAGCTGACCCGGGATCTGCACCCAGCCCCGCGGCACCATCACCGCGTAGCCCACGCCGACGATGCCCGGCCCCCGCCGCACCCACCGTGGCGCGGTCATCGGTCGATCCCCGTTCCGCGGAGCAACCGAGCCCGCACTGGGTCGAGCGACTCGACCGGCTCGTCGGCAGCCGGGTGGCCCCGGCGACGTGCTAGCAGTCGACGCACGCCACGGATCAGGTACACGACGAACGCCACGCCCGCTGAGGCGAGCATCGTGAAGCCCGCGAGCCCCGCGGGAGCAGCCCAGACCGGCGCCGCATCGAAGGCCCACCAGTGGTTCAGGCAGAGCAGGCCGTCAGCAGCCCACACGAAGCTCATCAGCCCCGGCTGGCTGCCACTGGGCGTTCTTCCGCGGCGAACCACCATCTCCACGGCCATGGGCACGATGCCGATCCCCATGCCGACGAACACGAGGCCCGGCATGTCGACCGGAGGCCAACCGGGTGACGACTCGAAGACCGTCTCGATCTCGGATGACCGGCGGCCATCCGCCTCCCAGCGCACGGCGATGATCACCAGCACGATGTTGAAGCTCTGAATGACGAGTACCGGAACCAGACTGCCGTAGTAGGCGACGACCCAGAACCCTGCCGAGATCGGATCAGAAGCACCGCTCGACCTCCGGCCTCTGGTCGTGGACGGGGCTCTCGCGCTCACTTGGTGACTCCCGCCCGCTGCAGCCGGCCGTGAGGATCCAGAACTCGCAACCCACTCAGCACGAAACGCGAGTGACGGCTTCCTTCCAGGTCGGAGCGACGACACGTGCGTCCGGTGGCGCTCGCTGTCGTTCGTCTGCTTTCGGTCAAGGGTGACCTTTGCTTGCGCGACCAGTGCCGTCACTGCGGAGGCACCCATGACGACCGAGGCGGAGAACCCCACGATCATCCCGGAGACGCCTGTCGTGAAGCCCCACACGTGGAGTGACACGAGGACGGCCCCAGCCGCCCAGAGTGCTGCCATCGATCCGGGCTGCCTGCCGCTCGGAGTGGCGGCGGGGCGGACGGCCATCTCGACGGCCATGGCACCGATGACGACGGCCATGCCGGCGAACGCCAGCGTCGGCACCGAGAACGGGGGCCAGTCGGGCGAGGGCGCGTAGATCGAGCCCAGAGCTCGTGGCCTGCGCCCGTCGCTCTCCCAGACTGCGCCGATGACGATGTACGCGATCTGCGCCCCCTGCGTCACGACGAGCGGCGCCGCGCTCAGGTAGTAGGCGAGACCCCAGAACGCGTTGACGCCGGGCGCCTGACTCGCACGCCGCGCCGGCCGCCGAGTTGCTGTGGTCATGAGAGTGCGCCCCAGCGCTGTCATCGCTTCCCTCTCGCCCCGCGGAGCATTCGAACCCGCATCGGGTCCAGAACGAGGGCTGGGTGGTCGGCTGCGGAGCTACCCGCGCGGCTTGTTCGCCACCGCTCGAGGCCGCGTTGGACGAACACGACGAGGGCCACGCCTCCCGACCCGATCATGACGAGCCCGGACAAGCCCTCGGGCTCCGTCCACGGGAGGCCGTCATCGAACGCGGACGACTGGAGATAGCAGAGCACCCCGACCAGCGCCCACGAGAAGGCCATGAATCCTGGTTGGCTGCCACTCGGAGTCGCGGATCTGCGGACCACCATCTCGATCGCCATCGCAGCGATGACAACCGCCATGGCTACGAAGACGAGACCAGGCACGTGGAATGGAGGCCAGCCCGGAGACGGATCGACGTATGACTCGAGATGCCGGGCCCGGAGACCTGCCTGCTTCCAGGACAGGTCGAGCAAGACGTAGGCGACGTTCGTGCCCTGGCTGACCACCAGGGGCGCCAGGCTGAGGTAGTAGCACGTGACCCAGAACGGGGACCTCGGGGACGAGCTGATCGCGGCGACGCGGCGTCCCGATGCGCTCCGCCTCATCGTGCGGCACCACGGAGCTCGGCCAAGGCGCCAGGCACGTATGGCTCCGCCAAGCGCCCTCCCGACACCACGACATCGCTGCCGGACAAGAACCGCGCACCGTTCAACTTGTCCATCGTCCGAGCGATCGCTCCGGGGTCGTCGGTGCTCACTCCTGGGCGACCTCGCTGGAGGAAACGTCTGATCTGCGCCGCCTCCGAGTTGCCCAGCTCGCGTCGGAGCGACTTGTGGAGAACCCCGGCAGAGGATCTGTCCCACGCCTGCTTGACCGTTGCGGTCGCGAACGAGCGCGATTGCCCTGAGGAGACGAGGCTGTCGATCCGAGCGGCTCCGATGCCCTTCGCGGCCGTCTTGGCGCTTGAGACCAGGGCAGAACCCGCGCCGAAGGTCGCCAGGGAGAGGGCTGCGTAGGCCACGTCCTCCCACGTACCCGTCCCGGCCACCGCCTGGGCCGACGTGACGGCCAAGATGCCGACCATGAGAGCGAGAGCGAGAACGTTGAGACCGGGGATGAACATCGCTACGCCAGCCAGAACCATGCCGATGATCCCTGCGGCGGTGACGAGGCCGTCGATCCAGTGGTCGTTGTCCTCCATCCACTGCTGGAAGCCGTCGAAGGCCACGCCCGCGGCGCCGCTCACGTCGTCCCAGAACGAGTCGCGGGGCCCGTCGGCCTCGAGGTCGTCCAGGCGCGCGATCGCGGTCGTCGCGGCGGCCTCGACCGCGGCGTGCGCGGCGTCCACACGGCCGCCGTGGAGCACGACACGCTCGGCAGCCTCGGCGAGACGCAGACGCTGCACACGAGCGAGCTCCTCGTAGTCGGCCCGCGCCTCCTCGCCGACCGCGACCAGGGCCATGCCCTCGTATTTCTCGACCAACCGTCGAGCCGCGTCGTGGTCGTCGACCGCGAGGCCGTGCTCCCGGAGGGCGGGCCCCGAGGCCGCCTGTGCCTCCTCCAGGGCGGCGGCGTAGGCCCGCAGTGCCTCCCCCGCGCCCTGGTAGCGACCGTGCACGCTCCGCAGCTGCTGCTCGACCTCGCCCGCCGATGCGAGGAAGGCCTCGATCGCGTCGCTCTGCGCCCCCTCGGCGTCCAGGGTGCGCAGCGACTCGGCCGCCGACCAGATCAGCTCGGCCGTCGCCCCCCACCGCACGGCCAGCGCCAGCACCTGGGTCGGATCGCCCGTGACCCGGGGCTTCGACAGATCGCCCGCGACGTTCACGACGCCTCGTCGCGGAGGGTCCGAGGGCAGCGAGGTCTCGTCATGGTGGGTCCTGTCTCACAGTGGTCGGCGGGCTGCTGCCCAACATTCCACATGTACCGTTCTGTCGCCACCCGGCGGCCGATGCTGGGGACGATGACCGGGGCATCGCGCCTGGGGAGGGCGTGCCTCCGCCGAGGGCGCGCAGCCTAGGATCGACCGGTGCCCCTCGCCTCCCCCGTCGCCGCCTGGTTCCGCGAGAACGGGCGCGACCTGCCCTGGCGCCGGCCCGGCTTCACCGCGTGGGGAACGCTCGTCAGCGAGGTGATGCTCCAGCAGACGCCGGTCGTCCGAGTCGTCCCGCGCCTCCAGCAGTGGCTCGAGCGCTGGCCCACGCCCGCCGACCTGGCCGCCTCCCCCGCCTCCGACGCCGTCCGCGCCTGGGACCGCCTGGGCTACCCCCGTCGCGCCCTCGCGCTCCACGCCGCCGCCGTGGCGATCACCGAACGGCACGGCGGAGTCGTCCCCGAGGAGGTGCCCGATCTCCTGGCGCTGCCCGGGGTCGGCGACTACACGGCCCGGGCCGTCGCCGTCTTCGCGTACGGGCACCGGCACCCCGTCGTCGACACGAACGTGCGTCGCGTCCTGGCCCGCGCCGTCGAGGGCCTGGCGGAGCCCTGGGCCCCGTCGGCCCGTCGTGACCTGCCGCTGATGGAGGCACACCTGCCCCTCGACCGAGAGGAGGCGCGGGTCGTCAGCGCAGGAGTGATGGAGCTGGGTGCCCTGGTCTGCACCGCCCGCTCGCCCCGCTGCGACGAGTGCCCCCTGATCGCGGAGTGCGCGTGGGTGCTCGCCGGACGCCCGGCGCACGTCGGGCCGCGCCTCCGCACCCAGGCGAAGTTCGAGGGATCGGACCGCCAGGTGCGCGGGCTCGTCATGGCAGAGCTGCGGGCGAGCGACGTGCCCGTCACCGCCACGGAGATCGCGACGGTGTGGCCCGACGCCGCCCAGCGCGACAGAGCCCTCGCCGGCCTGCTCCGTGACGGGTTGGTCACGGGCAGTGCCGACGAGGGCTGGGAACTGCCGAGCTGACGACGCGAGGCGCCTCGGCCTCAGGTCAGCGGGTGCCGCCGTCCGGCTCGACGAAGCCGTCGCCGACCGGGGCGTCGCCCGCAGGGGCGTCGGCCGAGGGCGCGGGCTCGCCGTCGTCGAGCCCCAGATCCTCGTCCTCGTCGTCCTCGCCCTCGTCGTCGTAGTCGTCCTCGTCACGGGGCTTCACGTACGGGTCGGCGTCGCCGGCGTACTCGGCCGTGGCGGCGATGGTCTGGCTCTCCTGGTCACGCTGACGCGCCTCCTGCAGGAGGCGGTCGATGGACGCCGCGTTCTCCGGCAGGGCGTCGAGGATGAACTCGATGCTCGGGGTGAGGCGCGCGGTGATGTTCTTGCCCACCTCGCTGCGGAGCATGCCGGTCGCGGACTTGAGGGCGGCACCGGTGTCGCGGCGCTCCTCGTCGGTGCCGTAGACCGTGTAGAAGATCGAGGCGTGCTGGAGGTCGCCCGTCACCTTGACGTCGGTGATCGTGACGAAGCCGAGACGCGGGTCCTTGATGCCCTTGTCGAGGCGCCGAGCGACGATCTCCTTGATGCGGTCGGCCATCTTGCGGGCGCGCTGCGGGTCAGCCATGTCGGGCTCCTTCTGCTGGTCCGCTCAGGGCGAGCGGTGAGGGGTGAGGCCCCGCCCCGACCGGAGTCGGGGCGGGGCCTCGTTCAGTGCTGTGACGCCGGGGTCAGACCCGCGGCTTCTCGACCATCTCGATGGTCTCGATCTCGTCGCCGATCTGGATGTCGTTGAACTTGCCGAGACCGATGCCGGCCTCGAAGTCCGTCCGCACCTCGGTGACGTCGTCCTTGAAGCGACGCAGCGAGTCGATCGCCAGGTTGTCGCCGACGACGACGCCCTCGCGGATGACCCGAGCACGGGCGTTCCGGGTGATCGTTCCCGACCGCACGATGACACCGGCGATGTTGCCGACCTTCGACGAGCGGAAGATCTCGCGGATCTCGGCCACACCGGACTGCTTCTCCTCGAACTCGGGCTTGAGCATGCCCTTGAGCGAGTTCTCGATGTCCTCGAGGGCCGCGTAGATGACCGAGTAGAAGCGGACGTCGACACCCTCGCGAGCAGCGCGCTCCCGGGCCTTCGTGTCGGGGCGGACGTTGAACCCGATGATCACCGCGTTGTCGACCGTGGCGAGGTTGACGTCGCTCTCGGTGACGGCACCCACGCCGCGGTGGATGATGCGCAGCTGCACGCTGTCGTCCACCTCGATCTTGAGCAGCGACTCCTCCAGCGCCTCGACGGCACCGGACACGTCGCCCTTGATGATGATGTTGAGCGCCTCGACCTTGCCCTCCTCGAGAGCACGGGTGAAGTCCTCGAGCGAGATGCGCTTGCGGGCCTTGGCCAGCGACGCGTTGCGCTCGACGGCCTCGCGCTTCTCGGCGATCTGACGGGCCGTGCGGTCCTCCTCGGTGACGAGGAAGGTGTCGCCGGCGCGGGGGACGCTCGACAGGCCCTGGACCAGCACGGGCCGGCTCGGGTAGGCCTCGTCGACGGCGTCGCCGTTCTCGTCGACCATCGCACGCACGCGGCCGTAGGCCGTGCCGGCGACGATGGCGTCTCCGACGCGGAGCGTTCCCGACTGGATGAGCACCGTGGCGACGGCACCGCGACCCTTGTCGAGTCGAGCCTCGATCGCGACGCCTCGGGCGTCCTTGTCGGGGTTCGCCCGCAGGTCGAGGCCGGCATCGGCCGTGAGCAGGACGGCCTCGAGGAGGGCGTCGATGTTCTTGTTGTCACGGGCCGACACGTCGACGAACATGACGTCTCCGCCGTACTCCTCGGCGACGAGACCGTACTCGGTGAGCTGCTGCCGGACCTTCGCCGGGTTCGCGCCCTCCTTGTCGATCTTGTTGACCGCGACCACGATCGGCACGTTGGCCGCCTGGGCGTGGTTCAGGGCCTCCACCGTCTGCGGCATGATGCCGTCGTCGGCGGCGACCACGAGGATCGCGATGTCGGTGACCTGCGCACCACGGGCACGCATGGCGGTGAACGCCTCGTGGCCCGGGGTGTCGATGAAGGTGATGGCGCGCTCGACGCCCTCGTGCGGGGCCCACACCTGGTAGGCACCGATGTGCTGGGTGATGCCACCCGCCTCACCGGCCACGACGTTGGCGTTGCGGATCGCGTCGAGGAGTCGCGTCTTTCCGTGGTCGACGTGGCCCATGACGGTCACGACGGGGGGACGGATCTGCAGGACGGACTCGTCCTCGTCCTCGAGCTCCTGCTCGAGATCGATGTCGAAGCCCTCGAGGAGCTCCTTGTCTTCGTCCTCGGGCGAGACGACCTGGATGTTGTAGCCGAGCTCCTCGCCGAGCACCTGGAAGGTGGCCTCGTCGAGGGACTCCGTCGCCGTGGCCATCTCACCGAGGTGGAAGAGCACGGTCACGAGGTTGCCGGGGCTGGCGTCGATCTTGTCGGCGAAGTCGCTGATGGACGCACCGCGACGGAGACGGACGATCGTGCTGCCGTCGCCGCGGGGGACGCTGACGCCGCCCAGGGACGGCGCCGACCGCATCTCGAACTCGGCCCTCTTCGTCCGCTTCGACTTGCGTGCCTTGCTCTTGCCGCCACCGCGGCCGAACGCGCCGGCCGTGCCGCCGCCGGGGCCGCGACCACGGCCGCCGCCGCCGCCCGCGGGGCGGGGAGCGCCGAAGCCGGGGCGGAAGCCGCCCGCGGCACCGGGAGCGCCGCCGCCGGGGCGCTGGAACCCGCCGCCGGCACCGCCGGGACGAGCACCGGCACCGGCCGGACGCTGTCCGAAGCCGTTGGGGCGGGGGCCTGCGCCCACGCCGGGGCGCGGGGCACCCGGACGGGGAGCACCGGGACGGGGAGCCATCGGGCGGGGGCCCGCGGCGCCGCCGGGGCGCGGCATGCTGCTCGCGGCGCCGGAGCCTCCGGGACGGGGCGCGCTGGGGCGACCCATGCCCTGGTTGCTGGCGAAGGGGTTGTTGCCGGGGCGCGGGGCACCGGGGCGGGGGCCACCGGGCTTGGGGCCGGCGGCACCGGGCTTGACGGCGTCCGCCGCGGGGGCGGAGGCGGCCTCGGCGGCGGCGGCGGCGCGCTGCGCCTCTGCCTGGGCCTGACGCTCGGCGACGGTGAGCGGCGCGACGGGCGCGGGTGCCGCCTCCACCTCGGGCTCAGCGGCGACGGGAGCGGGCTCCGGAGCAGCGGGCTGCTCGGCGACCGGGGGCTTGGGGGTGGGCGCCGCGGGGCGGGGCGTACCCGGCTTGGGAGCCGACGACGACGCCGCGGTGGCGGGCTTGGCGGGTGCCTTCGGGGCGGGCGACGCCGAAGCAGCACCGGCGAACGCCTGGCGCAGCTTGCGGGCGACGGGGGGCTCGACGCTGGAGGACGGGCCCTTGACGAACTCGCCCATCTCCTTGAGCTTCTCTAGTGCGGTCTTGCTGTCGATCCCCAGCTCGCTGGCGATCTCGTGTACGCGTGGTTTAGCCACAGTTCTCCTGTCTCGGGCCCCGCCCGATCAGGGTGGAGCCGTCAGTTCTGGACGGGTCTCATTTCGAGCCGCTCATTAGTTGTCCATGTGCCTGTCAGCCTGTTCTGTCTGGGCTAGTGGTCGTGGTGGAACTCGGGGTGGTGCATCGGGAGTGGTCCGTGCCACGAGGTGGTCGCGGAGCTCCTGCGAGTCGGGGTCCGAGTCGAGGCGGAACGCACGGCGGAAGGCCCTGCGCTTCACTGCTGACTCGAACGCCTCCATCGAAGGCGTCAACCACGCACCCCGCCCGGGGAGCGAGGCGGTCTCGTCGACCACCAGGCGTCCGTCTCGGACGACGATCCTCACGAGTGAGGACCGCGGAGCGCGCGTTCGAGTGCCGATGCACGTTCTGACGGGTTCCACCTTACCCCCTCGGGTCGCGGGACGGGAGACGCCGGGGGCGAACGGCGTGGTGCGCCGCCGGCCCCCGGCATCGTGGTCGACGATGAACGTCAGTCGTCCTCGAGGATCGAGTCGGGCTGGATGGGTCATGCCTGCCACCGTGCCGCCGACGCTGCGCGCCGTCGACCCGGCGCGCGGACCGACGTCCAGCTCAGTCGTCCTCGAGGATCGAGTCGGGCTGGATGTCGATCCGCGCGCCCGTCAGCTTCGCGGCGAGGCGGGCGTTCTGGCCCTCCTTGCCGATGGCGAGCGACAGCTGGTAGTCGGGCACGAGGGCGCGGACGGCCTTGGTCGACTTGTCGATGACGAACGCCGACGACACCTTCGCGGGCGACAGGGCGCTCGCGACGAAGGTCGGCAGGTCGCTGGAGTAGTCGACGATGTCGATCTTCTCGTCGTTCAGCTCGGTCGTGACGGCGCGGACCCGCTGGCCCATCTCGCCGATGCAGGCGCCCTTGGCGTTGACGCCCGCCTCCGTGGCCCGGACGGCGATCTTGGTGCGGTGGCCGGCCTCGCGGGCGAGCGACACGATCTCGACGACGCCGCTGGCGATCTCGGGCACCTCGAGCGCGAAGAGCTTGCGCACGAGCGAGGGGTGGGTGCGCGAGACCGTGATCTGCGGCCCCTTTGTGCCCTTGCTGACGCCCGTCACGTACACGCGGATGCGCGAGCCGTGCGCGTACTTCTCGCCGGGCACCTGCTCCTCCGGGGGCAGGATCGCCTCCACGGTGCCGAGGTCGACGTGCACCATGCGGGGGTTCGGCCCCTGCTGGATGACGCCGGCGACGATGTCGCCCTCACGGCCCTTGAACTGGCCGAGGACCTTGTCGTCGCCGATGTCGCGCAGGCGCTGGTTGATCACCTGCTTCGCGGCGAAGGCGGCGATGCGACCGAAGTCGCTCGGGCTGTCGACGGCCTCGCCGACGACGGCGCCCTCCTCGTCGCGCTCGATGGCGAAGACGGACACGTGGCCCGTCTTGCGGTCGAGCTCGACGCGGGCCGCGGGCACGCGGCTCTCGGGCTGGTTGGTGTGCTTGAGGTAGGCCGTGAGGATGGCCTGCTCGATGATGCCGACGAGCTCCTCGAAGGGGATCTCGCGTTCGCGCTCCATGAGGCGCAACACACTCAGGTCGATGTCCACTGAGGGCCTCCACTGTTCAGATCTGCAGGCTGCGCGCGCGGTGGCGCACACAGCATCCCCCTACGGTACCCGAGTGCGGGCGGGGGGACGCACCTCCCGGACGCACGACACCGCGCCTCCTCGTCAGGACGACGGGGAGGCGCGGTGCCGGTGGTCAGGAGGCGCGCGGTGCCGAGAGGGCCGCCACGGCCTCGGCGACGGTGACGGGGGTGCGCTCGCCCGTGCGGCGGTCCCAGAGCTCCACGACGCCCTCGCCGGCCGAGCGGCCCACGACGACGATGCGCGGCACGCCGAGGAGCTCGGCGTCGCCGAACTTCACGCCGGGCGAGACCTTGGGGCGGTCGTCGTACAGGACGTCGAGGCGGTGCTGCTCGAGCTCGGCGGTCAGGGCCTCGGCCACCTCGAAGACGACGGGGTCCTTGCCGGTGGCCACGACGTGCACGTCGAAGGGCGCCACGTTCTCGGGCCAGACGAGGCCCTTCTCGTCGTTGTTGGCCTCGGCGATGACGGCGAGGATGCGGGTCACGCCGATGCCGTACGAGCCCATCGTGACGGTGACCTGCTTGCCGTTCTCGTCGAGCACCTTGAGGCCCAGGGCCTCGGCGTACTTGCGGCCCAGCTGGAAGACGTGGCCGATCTCCATGCCGCGAGCGGTCTCGATGGGGCCGGAGCCGTCGGGGGCGGGGTCTCCCTCGCGCACCTGGGCCGCCTCGACGACGCCGTCGTGCTCGAAGTCGCGACCGGCGACGAGACCCGCGACGTGGACGCCGGGGATGTTGGCCCCGGTGACCCACGAGCTGCCCTCGACGACGCGGGGGTCGACGACGTAGCGGATGCCGGCTCCCCAGCCCGCACCGCCGGGCCCGATGTAGCCCTTCACCAGGCCGGGCGCCTTCGCGAAGTCCGCGTCGCCGGCGGCGTCGACCTCGGCCGGGGCGAACGCGACCTCGAGCCGCTTCATGTCGACGTCGCGGTCGCCGGGCAGGCCGACGACGACGAGCTCGCGCGTGCCGTCGAGGTGCGTGAGCGCGACCACGACGTTCTTGAGGGTGTCGGCGGCCGTCCAGGGCCGGCCGTCGGCGCGCGGGTGCGCGGCCTCGAGCTGCTCGACGAGCGAGGCGATGGTGGGCGTGTCGGCCTTGTCGAGCATCACGGCGGCGGGCTGGCCCTCGATCGGCACGGTGGCGGGCACGGTGGTGGTGAACGCCTCGACGTTCGCCGCGTAGCCGCCCGCCGAGCGGACGAACGTGTCTTCGCCGACCTCGGTGGGGTGCAGGAACTCCTCGGAGCGGGAGCCGCCCATGGCCCCGGCGTCGGCCTGGACGATGACGTACTCCAGGCCGAGGCGCGTGAAGATCCGCTCGTAGGCGTCGCGCTGGGCCTGGTAGCTGAGCTCGAGGCCCTCGTCGCGGACGTCGAACGAGTAGGCGTCCTTCATCGTGAACTCACGGCCGCGCAGGAGGCCGGCCCGGGGCCGTGCCTCGTCGCGGTACTTGTCCTGGATCTGGAACAGGGTGAGGGGGAGGTCCTTGTACGACGAGTAGAGGTCCTTGACGAGGAGCGTGAAGACCTCCTCGTGCGTGGGCGCCAGGAGGTAGTCGGCGTCCTTGCGGTCCTTCAGGCGGAACATGCCCTCGCCGTACTCCGTCCAGCGGCCGGTCGCCTCGTAGGGCTCCCGCGGCAGCAGGGCCGGGAAGTGCACCTCCTGGGCGCCGGCGGCGGCCATCTCGTCGCGGATGACGGCCTCGATCCGGGCCTTGACGCGGAGGCCGAGCGGCAGCCAGGCGAACACGCCCGGCGCCTGGCGGCGGATGTAGCCGGCCCGCACGAGGAGGCGGTGGCTGGTCACCTCCGCGTCGGAGGGGTCTTCTCGGAGGGTGCGGACGAAGAGCTGGGAGAGGCGCGTGGACACCCGACCAGCTTAGGGGCGCGGCGGCCCCTCACCACGGCTGGCCGTCGTAGTCCCCCGGGTTCTGCTCGTAGTACCGCTCGCGGTCCTGGTCGCGCTGCTGCTCCTGCCGGCTCTGCTCGCCCTGCTCCTGCAGCTGCTCCAGGGGCGTCTGGCCGCCGGCTCCGCCCTCGCCCTCCTCCCCGTCGCCGGGCGCGGGCTCGCTCCCGTCGCCTCCGCCCGGGTCGCCGTCGCCCGGCTCGCCCTGGGCCTGCTGCTCCTTCTCGCCGAGGCGACCCTCCGCCTGGTCGAGCGGCTCGGAGGTGTCGGGCTGCTGCGGGTCCTCCGGGGGCCGGAAGCAGCCCTCGGGCGCCTCCTCGATGGTCGTCAGGCCCAGTGCGTAGAGCGCCGCGGCGTCCGCGTAGCGGAGCTCCAGGAGCGCGGCGTCGCCCTGCGCTTCGATGGTCAGCACGAGGTCGGTGCGGATCACGCAGGAGACCGTGTCGTCGTCGGGGGCGAGGTCGAGGGCGGTGACGAACTCCTGCCGCGCCACGTCGAGCACGCCGATCTGCGCGTACGCCGTGCCCCGGTCGAAGTGGTGCACCCAGGGCTCGACGACGTTGGCGACGCCGAGCGGCCCGGTCAGCGACGCGGCCCGCTCGAAGTCACGGGCACCGTAGGCCTGCTGCGTGAGCGCGGCGGCGATCGGGAGCGACAGCAGCTTGACCGCGACGAGGAGGACGACCAGGGCGACCGGGGCCGACCACAGCAGGAGACGACGACGCAGACGGCGCCGGTACTCCTCGACCGTCGGGGCCGGGGTGCCGACGCGGGCACGAGCGACCTCGTCGACCGGGGGCGGGGGCAGTGTGTCGGTCACGGACGGGCTCCGGTCGTGGGTCGGCGGGCGTCGGAGGCGCGGGGCGGCCGGTCGGAGCCGGCGGCGCCCCCGGGCCGGGGAGGCCGGGCGGGCCTGACCTCCGCCAGGGCGCGGGCGACCTGGAGGGCGTCGACGAGCACGAGCAGGAAGAGCGGCACCGCGGCGATCCAGTACAGGTCGGTCACGGTCTCGGACCGGGTCGCGTCCGACGCGACGCTGCCCGAGCGCACGTCGGCGACGACGGAGTCGACGCTCGTGCCCGCCGAGCGGTGCTCGTACGGCACGCCGAGCTGGTCGGCGACGGTGCGGAGCGCGTCCTCGTCGATGCGCGAGATCGCCTCGGGCTCCCCCGCCTGGGTCCGGTCGAGGATGTACTCGTCGCTGCTGTACTCGTCGCCGTACCCGTCGAACACCTTCATCGGCCCGCCGTCGGCGGTGCCGTAGCCGAGCACGGCTCCCCCGTCGACGTCGCCGGCCGCCTCGGCGAAGGACTCGGGCTCGTCGCCCGAGGTCTGCTCGCCGTCGCCCAGGTAGTAGACGACGTTCGCCCGTGCCGGGTCGGCGTCGCGGGCCTCGGCCAGGCGCTCGGCGAGCAGCTGGTTCGCCTCGCTGATCGAGCTGCCCCGGGAGTACGTCGTGATCTCCTGGTTCATGACCTCGGCCGCCGACACCACGGCGGCCGCGTCGTCGGTGAGGGGCGTGCGCAGCACCGCGGTGCTGTCGAAGCTGATCAGCGAGAACCTCGCCCCGGCGAGCTGCTCCGCGACGGCGGCCACGTCGGCGCGGACCCCCGTCAGCCGCGGCTCACCGTCGCCCCAGTCCTCCGCCGCGATGCTGGAGGTGGTGTCGACGACGAAGAAGACGTTGACCTGCGCGACCGACGACTCGGCCGAGCCTCCCGGCAGGCCGGGCCGGGCTGCCACGACGAGGAGCAGCGCCACGACGCCGAGGCGCCGAGCCCAGGCCCGGGCGAGCCGCCGGTTCGACCGCTCCGAGACGAGCCGCCAGGCGGTGAAGCCGAGCAGGGCGACGCCGACGACGGCGAGCAGCCACCAGGGCAGCACGGGCTGGAGGACGACGGCCCGGGCGACCCCCGTCGAGGCGGTGACCAGCGCCTCCCCCGTGCCGACCGCGCTCACAGCCGCACCCGCCAGAGCAGGAGGAACGCGCCCGCGACGCCCAGCAGGGCCGCGATGACGAGCCCCTGGGGCTGGTCGGTGACGACGAGCCGGCGCGTGCCCGTGAACAGCCCGGCCTCCCGCTCGTCGATGGCGTCGATCACCGCGGAGACCGTGTCGTCGTCGCTCAGGGCGTAGTAGGCCCCGCCGGTGTCGACGGCCACCTGCTCGAGCTCCCCCGCCACCTCGTCGGCGACGGCGTCGGACGAGTAGTCGGCCGGGTTCAGCGCGTAGACGCGCACGTCGCGCTCGGTGGCGAGCTCGCCCGCCTCGGCGAGGGTCACGAGGGCCTGGCCGTTGACGTAGTTGTCGGTGGCCAGCACGACCGACTTGGGCCGGGTGCTCTCGCTGCCGCCGTCGAAGCCCAGCACGCACGACGCGAGGCCGTCGCCGATCAGCGAGGCCCCCTCGCCGAGGTCGGTGCCCGACCAGTACCGCGTGCCGTCCTCGCCGAGGGAGTCGAAGGAGGCGCCGTAGCGCTGGAGCTGCTCGGTCACGAAGTCGTAGTCGTCGGTGAGCGGGAAGGCCGTGACGGCAGAGCTGTCGAAGAGGGTCAGGCCGATCCGCTCGCCGTCGAGCCCCTGGGCCAGCTGGGCGAACGTCTCGACGATCTGGGCGTCGACCTCGGTCATCGAGCCGGAGACGTCGAGGCACAGCACGATGTCGCGCTTGTAGGACGGCGGCTCGACCACCTGGGTCGACGAGGGGCGTGCGGCGAGCAGCGCGCCGACGCCGCCCAGGGCGACCAGGACGACGAGCGCGGCCACGAGCAGCGCGCGGTACCGGCGCACCAGCCGTCGGTACACCGGCAGCTCGGTGAGGCGCTCGCTGTGCGCGACGGGCGTGCCGAGGCGACGGAGGCGACCCCGCTCGCGATGGAGGCGACGCACGGTGAGCCAGACCGCGACTCCCGCGACGACGAGGGCCACGAGGGGCACCCACCAGAAGATCAGGCCCACGAGGTGATCACCTCCCGTGCCGTGGCGACGGCGTGACGCGCGTCGCCCGGGTGCGCCGGCCGGAAGGCGGGCGGGTAGTACTCCTCGACCGCGCCGGTGAGCTGCGGGAGGTCGGACTCGCGCAGGTCGGCGAGCGTCATCACGTGGGTGTCGACCCCGGCGGTCTCGTGGGCGAAGGAGCGCAGCAGGAGGCTCAGCCGGCCGTGCACGGCACGGTCGTCGAGCCTGCCCGCCGCGGCCGCGGCCTCGACCTCGTCGACCAGGCCGAGGTACCGGGCCCGGACGCTCGGGAGGTCGACGGCGGCCGCCCGGCGGGCGGCACGCTCGGCCGGCGGGAGGCGTCGTGCCGAGAACCGCACCACGAACACCCACC
The DNA here is from genome assembly GCF_014841815.1 of Frigoribacterium sp. CFBP 8754. Taxonomy (NCBI): domain Bacteria; kingdom Bacillati; phylum Actinomycetota; class Actinomycetes; order Micrococcales; family Microbacteriaceae; genus Frigoribacterium; species Frigoribacterium sp. CFBP 8754. Next base: position 777,661 of record NZ_JACYUO010000001.1, on the reverse strand, counting down.
ACCCGACGACCAGCGCCAGGAGCAGGAGGCCGAGCGCGAGCCAGAGCCCCCACCACTGGTACTGGTAGGGGCCGAAGAAGCCGTCATCGTCGAGCACGGCGGTGCTTCTCGATCAGGGCCGAGAGACCGGGGACGACCTGCGACTGGGCGGTGAGGCGCACGCTGCTGATGCCGAGGGCCTGCAGCTGCCGCTCAGCGTCGCCGACCCGCCGCTCGGACGAGGCGTCGAAGGCGACCCGCAGGGCTCCGTTCTCGCGGAGGTACGCGGGCAGCCCCGACGCCTCCTGGACGTCGTAGAGGTCGCGCGCGTGGCCCGTGCGGCTCATCAGGTCGGCGTCGCCGACGGTGAGCCAGAGGATCTCGTGCTGCGCACGGAGCCGGCGCAGGAGCTTCTCGAGCGCCTCGTCGACCACGACGTCGTCGGCGACCACGAGCAGCATCGACCGCCGACGCACGCCCCGCGCGACCCAGGAGAGGACCCCGTGCAGGTCGCTGCGGGGCGCCTCGAGGCTCACCCGCTCGTCGACGCGTCGCAGCAGCATCTCGAGGTGCGCGTCGGTGGACCCGGCGGGGTGGGCCCGCGTGCCCGACTCGTCGCCCGCGACGAGGCTGACGACGTCGCCGTGCTGCGCCGCGATGTAGCCCAGGGCCCCGGCCGCCATCACCGCGATGTCTTTCTTGGTCTCGCCGCCGGCCGCGGTGGCGGCCATGTTGCGACCCGTGTCGACGACCAGCACCAGGTGACGGCGACGGCTCGCGATGTAGCGCTTGACGAGGGGCTCGCCGTGGCGCGCGGTGGCCTTCCAGTCGATGTCGCGCACCTCGTCGCCCGGGACGTACGCCCGCAGGTCGTCGAAGTCGTGGCTGCGCCCGTGGTGCACCGAGGCGTAGCCGCCCTCGAGCAGGTCGAGGGTGCGTCGGTGGGCGAACAGCGACATCTTCGTGCGCACCCGGAGCAGCAGGCCCGGCACGGCGTCAGGGGGTCTGCACGGCGCCGAAGACGGCGTCGATGACGGTCTCGGGCCGCACGTCGTCGGCGGCGGCCTCGTAGCCGAGGATGACCCGATGGCGCAGCACGCCGTGGCGCAGGTGCTTGACGTCTTCCGGGATGACGTAGTCGCGGCCGTGGAGGAGTGCGAGGGCGCGCGCGCCCTGGACGAACGCGATGCTGGCCCGCGGGCTGGCGCCGAACTCGACGTAGTCGGCCAGCCCGGCCGGCAGGTACTGCTGCGGGTGACGCGTGACGTAGACGAGCTGGACGACGTAGTTGACGATCGACGCGTCGACGTAGACCCGCTTCGCCAGCTCCTGCAGGAAGACGACGTCGTCGAGCGTCACCCCGGTCGGCTCGTCGGCCCGGCCCTCGTCGTAGACGCCGGCCTCGATGCGGCGGATGACCTCCGCCTCCTCGGCGGGGCTCGGGTAGTCGAGCACCTCCTTCAGGAGGAACCGGTCGAGCTGCGCCTCGGGCAGCTGGTAGGTGCCCTCCTGCTCGATCGGGTTCTGCGTCGCCAGGACGAGGAAGGGGCGGGGCAGCGCGTAGACGCGGCCGCCGATGCTCGTCTGGCGCTCCTGCATCGCCTCGAGCATGGCGCTCTGGGTCTTGGCGCTCGAGCGGTTGATCTCGTCGAGCAGGACGAAGTTGCTGTGCACGGGGCCCAGCTGGGTCACGAACGTCGACTTCTGGGCGTCGTAGATCTGCGTGCCCGTGATGTCGCTCGGCAGCAGGTCGGGCGTGCACTGGATGCGCGTGAAGCTGGCCTGGACCGCCGACGACAGGGTCTGCGCCGCCGTGGTCTTCGCGAGCCCCGGGACGCTCTCGAGCAGGACGTGCCCGCCCGTGATCAGGGCGATCAGCAGGGTGTCGCGCAGGGCCGTCTGGCCGACGACCTTGCGGGAGAAGGCGTCGGAGACCGTGCCGAGCACCCGGTGCGCGCGCTCCATCTCGGCCGGGCTGATCGGACCGGCTGCCGCCGCGGCGGGCTGGGGAGTCGTCGTCGTGTCGGTCACGCGCTCCACTGTAGACCGGACGTCCGTCAGGGCAGACCCCGCCGGGACCCCCCGTCAGCGTCGCAGGGCGCGACGGGCGAGGGCGTTGCCGGCGAACTGGACGAGCTGCACCAGGACGATGATCAGCAGCACGGCCGCCCAGGTCACGACCGGGTCGAACTGTCGGTAGCCGTAGAGGAGGGCGAAGGCCCCGAGCCCGCCGCCTCCCACGTAGCCGGCGACCGCCGACATGTCGACCAGCGCGACGAAGACGAACGTGTAGCCCAGGATCAACGGCCCCAGCGCCTCCGGCAGGATGACGCTGCCGATGATGCGGAACGGCCCGGCGCCCGCGGCCCTCGCGGCCTCGACCACGCCGGGCTGCACGGTCAGCAGGTTCTGCTCGACGATGCGGGAGATGGCGAACGACGCCGCGAGCGAGAGCGTGAAGATGATCGCCGTGTTGCCGACGCCGGTGCCGAGCACGGCCCGGGCGAGGGGCTGGGCCGCCGCGAGGAAGATGATGAACGGGATCGGCCGGAACACGTTGACGACGACGTTCAGCACGCTGAAGACGGGCCGGTTGGCGAAGAGGGCCCCGGCCCGCGTGAGGTACAGCGCGAGCCCGAGGAGGAGGCCGCCCAGGCCGCCCAGCAGGAGGGTGAGGGCGACGATGTAGACGGTCTCGTAGGCCGCCTGCCAGAGCAGCGGCTGGAGCTGGAGAAGGGAGTCCACGGGTCAGAGGCCCTTCTGCGTCGTGACGGCGGCGGGCGGGAGGAGCTCCGTGGCCGCGGGGCCGAGCTCACGGACGGCGGCCTCCACGGCCCCGTCGTCGCCCGCCAGGGCGAGGGTCAGGGTGCCGAAGGTCCGGCCGGCGATCTCGTCGATGCCGCCGAAGACGATCTCGAAGGCGACGCCGTGCCGGGCCAGGACCCCGAACACGTGCTGCTGGTCCACCCCGCCCTCGGAGACCCTGACGGTCACGAGCCGACCGGGGTGGCGTCGGCGGAGTGCCGCGAGCTCGTCGCCCTCGGGGCTGCCCGCGACGACCGTCGACACGAAGCGGCGGGTGGAGGCCTCGCGGGGCTCGCTGAAGACCTGGAAGGTGGGGCCCAGCTCGACCACCTTGCCGGAGTCCATCACGGCCACCCGGTCGGCGATGGACTTGATGACGTCCATCTCGTGGGTGATGACGACGATCGTGATGCCGAGCTCGGCGTTGACCCGACGGAGGAGCCCCAGCACCTCCTGCGTCGTCTCGGGGTCGAGGGCGCTCGTCGCCTCGTCGGCGAGGAGGATGCGCGGCGACGTGGCGAGGGCGCGGGCGATGCCCACGCGCTGCTTCTGCCCGCCGGAGAGCTGGTCGGGCCTGACGTGGGCCTTGTCGGCGAGGCCGACGAAGTGCAGCAGGTCGCTGATCCGCCGCTGGTGCTCGGCCTTCGGCACCCCGGCGGCCCGCAGCGGGAACTCCACGTTGCCCCAGACCGTCTTGGACGAGAAGAGGTTGAACTGCTGGAAGATCATGCCGATGCCGGCCCGCACCCGGCGCAGCTCGCGCTCGGGGAGCCCGGTGACGGGTGCCCCGTCGATCTCGATGCGCCCGCTGGTCGTCAGCTCGAGGGCGTTGATCAGTCGGACCAGCGTGCTCTTGCCGGCCCCGGAGTAGCCGATGATGCCGAAGATCTCGCCGTCCGCGATCTCGAGGCTCACGCCGTCGACGGCGGTGAGCGGCGCGCCGCCCTTCTCTCGGGGCGGGTAGGTCTTCACGACGTCGGTCAGGGTGATGGCGGGCATGGTTCTCCTCGTCAGGGGCGGGACGGCCCGACCCGTGCACCAGGGTGGCACACGGGTCGGGCGGGGCAGGTCGGGCCGGGCGTCAGCCGTTCTGCTCGACGAGCTCCTTCGTCTCGTCCAGCGACGACTCGAGGTCGGCGACCGGCACCTTCACGGTGACGGCGGTGCCGCCCGAGTTCTCGACCACTCCGTCGGTCACGGCCTTGGTGTCCTGGTAGATCTGCACGAGCTTCTTCAGCGTCGGGTCGTCGGCGTCGTCCGCACGGGCCGCGAACACGTTGACGTAGGGCAGCGCGGCGGGGTCGCTCGGGTCGTCCTGAGCGATCACGTCGTCGGTCGACAGGCCGGCCTTCGTCGCGTACTCGTTGTTGATGATCGCCCCGGCGAAGTCGGGCAGCGACGTCGCGGCGAGGTCGGCGGCGACCGTCGTGACCTTGACGGTGGACTTCGACTCGTCGATGTCGTCCACCCCGGAGAAGATGTCGCCGCCGTCCTTCAGCGTGATGAGGCCGTTCGACTGGAGCACGAGCAGCGACCGGGCGAGGTTGCTGGCGTCGTCGGGGACGGCGACGGTGTCGCCGGGCTGGAAGTCGTCCACCGACGTGTACTCCTGCGAGTACAGGGGCAGCGGGTAGATCGCCGTCGAGCCGATCGGCACGAGGTCCGCGACGGCCGCGACGTCGTACTGGGCCAGGTAGACGATGTGCTGGAACTGGTTGAGGTCGAGCTCGCCCTCGGTGAGCGCCGGGTTGGGCTGCTCGTAGCTGGAGAAGTCGACCAGGTCGACCGTGATGCCCTCCTCCGCCGCGGCGTCGGTGAAGGTCTTCCAGTACGGGTCGCTCGCGCCGACGACCCCGATGCGCACGGTCTCCCCCGCGGCGCCGGAGCCGCCTCGGCCGGCGACGGCCACGCCGATCCCGATCGCGGCGGCGATCACGACGACGGCGACGACGATGATCGCGATGAGTCGACCGGGGCCCTTCTTCGGGGCGTCGATCAGGGGCGTGGCGCTGGACATGTGTCTCCTCGGTGTTCTCTGCGGCGACGAGCCGGCTGCGGTGGCCGACCCGGGTCGGCGCTCGCTCGGGCGTCCCCTCCATGGTGGAGGCTGCGCGGAGCGGGGGCGCGCGGGCGCGTCACACGACGACACATGCGTCGCGGCGCCCGGGCCGGACATGCGGGAGGCGCGGTGCGAGCTGTCACTCGCACCGCGCCTCCCGCGGGTGTGGCGGCCTCGGCCGCCGGATGGCCGTCAGACCGTCAGGACCTGGGGCGAGCCCACCTCGCCCGGGGGCATCTCGGCGGCGAGGCGGTTGGCCTCCTCGATCAGGGTCTGGACGATCTCGGCCTCGGGGACGGTCTTGATGACCTCGCCCTTGACGAAGATCTGGCCCTTGCCGTTGCCGGAGGCGACGCCCAGGTCGGCCTCGCGGGCCTCGCCGGGGCCGTTCACGACACAGCCCATGACAGCGACGCGCAGGGGCACGGTCATCCCCTCGAGGCCGTCGGTGACGTCGTTCGCGAGCTTGTAGACATCGACCTGGGCGCGGCCGCAGCTCGGGCAGCTGACGATCTCGAGCTTGCGCTCGCGCAGGTTCAGCGACTGGAGGATCTGCAGGCCGACCTTGACCTCCTGCGCGGGCGGGGCGCTGAGGCTGACGCGGATCGTGTCGCCGATGCCCTCGCCGAGGAGGATGCCGAAGGCGGTCGCCGACTTGATGGTGCCCTGGAACTCGGGGCCGGCCTCGGTGACGCCGAGGTGCAGCGGCCAGTCGCCGCGCTCGGCGAGCTGGCGGTAGGCCTTCACCATGATGACCGGGTCGTTGTGCTTGACCGAGATCTTGAAGTCGTGGAAGTCGTGCTCCTCGAACAGCGAAGCCTCCCAGACGGCGGACTCGACGAGCGCCTCCGGCGTGGCCTTGCCGTACTTCTGGAGCAGGCTGGGCTCGAGCGACCCGGCGTTGACGCCGATGCGGATGGAGACGCCCGCGGCCTTGGCGGCCGCCGCGATCTTGCCGACCTGGTCGTCGAACTTGCGGATGTTGCCGGGGTTGACCCGGACGGCCGCGCAGCCGGCGTCGATCGCCTGGAACACGTAGTTCGGCTGGAAGTGGATGTCGGCGATCACCGGGATCTGGCTCTTCTTGGCGATGATCGGCAGCGCCTCGGCGTCGTCGCGGCTGGGCACGGCCACCCGGACGATGTCGCAGCCGGAGGCGGTGAGCTCGGCGATCTGCTGGAGGGTCGCGTTGATGTTCGGGGTGGGCGTGGTCGTCATCGACTGGACGCTGACGGGAGCGTCTCCTCCGACGAGGACCTTGCCGACCTTGATCTGCCGCGACTTGCGTCGCGGGGCAAGGGTCTCTGGGACCTTCGGCATTCCGAGATTGACTGCAGGCACGGACCACATGCTAGCCCCGCGGGCTGAGCGCCGAGTGGACCCGCCGTCAGCCGAACAGCTTGATCGGGTTGACGATGTCGGCGTAGGTCAGCAACAGGCTCATGCCGCCCAGCACGATGACGACCGCGAAGGTCAGCGGGATCACCTTCGCCGTGTCGACGGGGCCCGGGTCGGGCCGGCGGAGGAGCTTCGCGGCGGCCCGGCGGACGGCCTCGATGAGGGCCCCGGCGACGTGGCCGCCGTCGAGCGGCATCAGGGGCACCAGGTTGAAGACGAAGAGGGCGACGTTGAGGCTCGCGAGCAGGCTGACGAGGTAGGCCGCCCGGTCGACGACGGGGATGCTGTCGAGGCTGACGATCTCGCCGGCCATGCGGCCGACCCCGACGACGCTGACCGGGCCGTTCGCGTCACGCTCGCCGCCGCCGAAGGCGGCCTGGGCGACGTCGACCATCCGCTGCGGGAGGTGCAGGACGACGTTGGCTACCCGGGCGACCGTGTCGCCGACCGCGGGCAGCACGGCCGTGACGGGCTGGCGCACGTTCTCGGTGGCGAAGCCGATGCCGACGAACCCCACCTCCTGCGTGCGCGGGGCGCCGTCGGCGTCCGTGACGACGGCTCCGGCGTCGTCGGTGACCTCGCGCTCGGTGAGCACCGGGGTGACCTGGAGGGTCTGCTCGGCCCCGTCGCGCTCGACCACGACGTCGAGGGTCTGGTCGGGCGCGGCGCGCAGGGTGCTCGTGACCTGGTCGCCGTCGGTCATGGCGACGCCGTCGATCGACACGATCCGGTCGCCGTTCTGCATCCCCGCGGCGTAGGCGGGAGCCGGGGTCGCCCCCGCGGGGCAGCTGGTCTCGGTCGAGCCCGCGGGCAGGACGCACTCGTTCACGAAGCCCACGGTCGAGCTCGACTGGGCCGTGCCGAAGCCGCAGAGCAGGACGGCGAACAGGGCGACGGCGATGAGGAGGTTCATCAGCGGGCCGCCCAGCATGATGATGATCCGCTTGTAGACGGGGAGGCGGTAGAAGGTGCGCTGCTCCTCCCCCTCGTCGATCGTCTCGGCGCTGGCGGTGCGGGCGTCCTGCACGAGGGTCTGGAAGAAGCCGGTGCTCGCCGTGCGCGAGCCGCCGGCGGCGCTCGGCGGGTACATGCCCGACATCGAGATGTAGCCGCCGAGCGGCAGCGCCTTGAGGCCGTACTCGGTCTCGCCGCGACGACGGGAGAAGATCGTGGGCCCGAAGCCGATCATGTACTGGCCGACCTTGACCCCGAACTTCTTCGCCGGCACGAGGTGGCCCACCTCGTGCAGCGCGATCGACGCGCCGAGCCCGATCACCATGATCAGGATGCCGAGCACGTACAGCAGGATCGTTTCCACCGGCTCAGGGTAGCTGCCCGGACCAGGGGGCGAGGTGCGCCCCGGCCCTGGCGACGCTGGGAACGCCGGACCCACGGGGGCCGTCACCCCAGGTCTGGGGGCGGGCGCCCGACCGCGGTCGCCGACGGCCGGGCCGGATCAGCCGGCGAGCAGCGCGTCGGCCTCCGCGCGGGCCCAGCGCTCCGCCTCGAGGACTCCCTCGAGCGTCGCGGCGCCGGAGTCGTGGCGGTCGACGACCTCGCGGACCGTGTCGAGGATGCCGAGGTAGCCCACCCGGCCCTCGTGGAAGGCCAGGACGGCCTGCTCGTTGGCGGCGTTGAAGACGGCCGGCACCGTGCCGCCGGCCCGGCCGACCTGCTTCGCGAGGTCGACCGACGGGAAGGCCTCGGTGTCGAGCGGCTCGAAGGTCCAGGTGGAGGCGGTGGTCCAGTCCAGCGGACGCCCCACCCCCGGCACGCGGTCGGGCCAGGCGAGGCCGAGCGAGATGGGCAGGCGCATGTCGGGCGGCGACGCCTGGGCGATCGTGGAGCCGTCGACGAACTCGACCATGGAGTGCACGATCGACTGCGGGTGGACGGTGACGTCGATCCGGTCGTAGTCGACGTCGAAGAGGAGGTGCGCCTCGATGACCTCGAGCCCCTTGTTCACCAGGGTCGAGGAGTTCGTGGTGACCACGAAGCCCATGTCCCAGGTGGGGTGCGCGAGGGCCTCACGGGGGGTGACGTCGACGAGCTCGGCCCGGGTGCGACCCCGGAACGGGCCGCCGGAGGCGGTGAGCACGAGGCGTCGGACCTCGCGCTCCGCCCCCGACCGGAGCGCCTGCGCGATGGCCGAGTGCTCGGAGTCGACGGGCACGATCTGGCCCGGCCGGGCGCGCTCCCGCACGAGGTCGCCGCCGACGATGAGGCTCTCCTTGTTGGCCAGGGCGAGGGTCGCGCCCGACTCGAGGGCCGCGAGGGTGGGGCCGAGGCCGACGCTGCCGGTGATGCCGTTGAGGACGACGTCCGTCGCGACGTCGCGGACGAGCGACACGGACTCGTCGGTGCCCAGCGAGACGTGCTCGACACCGAACTCGGCCGCCTGCTGCTCGACCAGCTCGCGGTTGCTCCCGGCCGACAGCCCCACCACCTCGAAGAGGTCGGGGTTGGCCCGGACCACGTCGAGCGCCTGGACGCCGATGGAGCCGGTGGAGCCGAGGATCGTGACGCGACGCATGCCAGCAGCCTAGGGCCCGCGGGCGGGCGCGGGCGCGGGCACGGGCGCGGCCCGGGCCCGGCCCGCCGCCGGGCGTCGGCTCGAGGCGGGCTACGCGACCGCGAGCACGTCGATGACGAAGACGAGCGTGTCGCCGGGCTCGATGCCGGCCGAGGCCTGGCCGGCCTCCCCGTAGCCCTCCGCCGGCGGCACGACGACGAGCACCTGCGACCCGACGGTCTGGCCGATCATCGCGGAGGCGAACCCGCTGACGACCTGCTGGGTCGAGAACGTCGCGAGGGTCCCGCTCCCCCAGCTCTCGTCGAAGACCTCGCCGGTGCGCCAGTTCACGCCCTGGTACTGGACGGTGACGTTGGCCGGGTCGGGCACGACCGGGCCGTCGCCGACCTTGAGGACCTCCACCTGCAGGTCCGTGGGCGGGTCGCCGTCGGGGAGGGTGACCGTCGGGCGGCCGTCGTCGGCGAGCTCGACCGTGGGGAAGCCGGGCTGCGCCTCCTGGTCGGCGCCCGTCGCCCGGGTCGGGACGACCGCGAAGGTGTCGACCACGATGACGGCGGCGGCGTTGGGCGGGTCGGTGCCCTCGGTGCTCGGCTGCATGTCGGCCGCGGAGGCGACGGTGACCGTGCGGCCCCCGGCCTGCGCACAGAGCAGGGCACCCTCGAGCCCCGGCACGTAGTAGTCGGCGCTGATGGTGAGCTGCTCGCCGGTGCCGCTCTCGTAGCCGGCCGAGTTGACGAGGTCGCCGGTCGTGGCGTCGAACACCGTGATCGCCACGCGGACGACGTCGCCCGTGCCCGTGCGCTCCCCGGTGCCCTCCGTGACGACCGTCTGCTGGCTGGTCGAGACGTCGACCGGCCCGCTCAGGGCGATGGTCGGCTGCGTGCCGACGTCGCCCGACACCTGGACCGACTCGGACGCCGAGCCCGACGGCAGGCAGTCACGGGCCGCCGCGGTCGCCGTGCCGGAGGCCGTGCCGTCGGACGGCGCCGGTTCGCCGCCGCCCGTGCAGCCGACGAGCCCCGCCGCGACGAGCGGCAGGACGGCGGCCGCGAGGAGGCGCGGGAGACGGCGCACGTGGGTCACGTCAGCCGACGGCGAGGATGTCGATGACGAAGACGAGGTCGTCCGTGCCGCCGATGCCGGCCTGCGGCTGGCCGGACGCGCCGTAGCCGTCGGCCGGAGGGATCACGACGACCGTCTGGGAGCCGACGGTCTGCCCCACCATGCCCTGGGCGAAGCCCGTGATGACCTGCGTGGTGGCGAAGGTCGCCGGGGCACCGCGCGACCAGCTCTCGTCGAAGACCTCGCCGGTCGTCCAGTTGACGCCCTGGTACTGGACCGTGACGGTGTCGCCGTCGGCGACGACCGCGCCGTCGCCCTTCTTGAGCACCTCGACCTGCGTCTCGGTGGGCGCCGTCGTGTCGGGGATCGTGACGGTCGGCCGGCCGTCGGCGTCGAGCTCGACGGTCGGGAAGCCCGGGGTGGGCTCCTGGTCGGCGCCCGTGGCGCGCTGGGGGACGTCGCTCGCGCCGGAGCTCGACGAGCTCGACGGCGAGGACGTGTCGGCGGGGGCGGCCCCGTCGTCGCCGGCGCACGCGGCGAGCGCGAGCACGAGGGCGGGGACGGCCAGGAGGGACAGGGAGCGGCGCATGGTGATCTCTCGGTCGAGGCGGTGGGGGCCGGTCGTCGACGACGCTCGGCGCAGACCATTGTGCCGCACGACGTCGAGGTGTCTGCTGGGCGTCGTGCCCGGGGTCAGGAGGCGCGGACGAGGGTGGTGGGCTCGTGCCCGACCGGGAACGCGACGGAGGCGGCGATGAAGCACTTGCGGGAGGCCTCCGCGTGCAGCCGGGTCGCGGCCTCGACCATGCTCTCGTCCGCCACGGTCACGCGGGGCCGCAGGGTCGCCGAGGTGAAGCGGCCTCCCCCGTCGGCGGTCTGCGTCATGCTGCCCTCCGCGGCGTCTGAGTAGGCGACGACGACGACGCCCGCGGCGGCCGCGACGTGGAGGTAGCTGAGCAGGTGGCACTCGGCCAGCGCGGCGAGCAGGAGCTCCTCCGGGTTCCAGCGGTCGGCGTCGCCGTGGAAGGTCCGGTCGGCGGAGCCCTCGACGTCGTGCCGCTTGCCCGCGGCGGAGATCAGCGCGTCGCGCCCGTAGCTGCGGTACGACGTGGTGCCGACGCCGCGGTCGCCCGTCCACGTGAGGTCGACGGCGTAGTGGTGGTCGAGCACGGGGACCTCCGGGGATCGGTGGCGGGCACGCCCCCGTCGGTGGCCGGGGGCGTCGGTATGCTCCCCATCATGACCGACCTCCGTGCCCCCGCGCCCGTCTCCGCCCCCCGCCACCCGCTCACGGCGGCGGGCAGCCGCGAGCTGGCCGTGCTCGTGCGCTCCGGGCTGGAGGAGAGCCGGCACCTCGGCGCGGCCGTCGTCGTCGACCACGACGGCGCCGTGCTCCGGGAGGTGGGCGACGGCGGCGCCTCGATCTACCCGCGCTCGTGCCTCAAGCCCCTGCAGGCGCTCACCGTGCTGCGGTCGGGCGTCGAGCTGCCGGGCTCCCAGGCGGCGATCGCGACGGCGAGCCACGCCGGCACCCCGGAGCACCTCGCCCTGGCCGCGAGCGTGCTCGCCCGCTCCGCCAGCGGCGAGGACGACCTGCTCTGCCCGCCCGACTGGCCCGGCGACCGGGCGAGCGCCCGGCGCGCCGACGGCAGCCGACGGCTCGCCATGAACTGCTCGGGCAAGCACGCCTCGTTCCTCCTCGCCTGTGCCGAGAACGGCTGGGACCCAGCGACCTACGTCGACCTGGACCACCCGCTGCAGCGTGCCGTGCGGGAGACCGTGGCCGAGTACACCGGCGAGGTCGTCGACCACGCGGGCGTCGACGGCTGCGGCGCCCCGGTGTTCGCGACGACCGTGACGGGGCTCGCGCGCTCCGTCGCCCGGGTCGCCGGCTCGGTGTCGCCCGGCCGCCGGGCGGGCGACCCCGAGGCCGCTCGGCTCGTCGACGCCGTGTTCGCCGACGCCTGGGCCATCGACGGCCCCGGCCGCGCCAACACCGTCACGGTCGACGAGCTCGGCGTCTTCGCGAAGCTCGGGGCCGAGGGCGTCATGGTGATGGGCACGCCGGACGGCGTGGGCGTCGCCGTCAAGGTGCTGGACGGCAACGTGCGCGCGGGGACGCTCGTCGCGCTGCACCTCCTCGTCGCCGAGGGCGCGGTGGACGCCGACGCGGCACGTCGCGTCGTCGACGCGACCCTGGAGCCCGTCCTCGGCGGAGGCGTCGTCGTCGGCGGCATCGAGGTGAGCCCCGAGCTCGTCGCCGCGGGGCGCTGACGACGCCCCAGCCCCCCGCGAACGGCTCGACTCGGGCACCGTCACCGCCGCCCCGGGTCCACGTCGTCGTGCACGGAGATGCTCGACACGTGGACGGGGACGTCGCACGCGCGCCCGTCCCGGCGCGTCACCGTCGCCGTGCCGTCCCGAGCGACGACCAGCACGCAGGCGGCCGGTGCCCGGCCCGGGGCGCCCTCGCCGACGACGGTCACCGCGTCGACCGGGCTGCCCTGGGCTCGGAGCTGCAGCCGGAAGCCCGCGGCGACCCCGCGGACGAGCACGGCGGGGCCGTGGACGTCGACGCCGCCTCGGGCGTCGACGCAGAGCGGGCCTCGGGCGATCGTCGCGGCTCCCCGAGCCGGGGCACGTCGCCCCGCGGTGACCGGGTCGTCGCCGAGCACCGCCACACTCGCGTCGACCTCCCCCGTGCCGAGGACGAGCCAGGCCGCGCCGCGGGGGCCCCGGGGCGCGAGGGACCGGAGGCCTCCGCGACGACGCACGAGCTCCGCGAGCGCCGCCGAGTCCGGGAACTCGGCCGAGAGGTCGTCGGCCACGACCGCGAGCTGTCTCGTGACCGCGACCAGCGCCTCCTCGTGCTCCCGCGCGGCTCGACGTGACCGTGGACTCCTGCCTCGGAGGGCCCCCGGCGCCGTCGTGCCGACCCAGGAGGCGGCCGCGGCGGCGGCGGCGACGCTCCAGGACCGCGCCCCGCCGGTGGTCAGCACGACCGCCGCCACCCCGGCGGCGACCAGGGCGGCGTCCCGGCAGAGGGCGGCGCGGGGCGCCCGCGGCTCCCCGGGCGACGGGACGTCGGGGGCCGGGGCCTGGGGAGCACGGGGAGGCGGGGGCATGGTCGAGGAGACCACGTCGCGCCTCCTTCGCGGGAGGCACATGCCGGCGCCGGGGGACGGACGGGCGCGCCGTCAGCTGGGGAGGGAGCTCAGCTGACCACGAAGAACTGCTCGCCGATCTCGACGCGCGTGCCCCGGGCGACGCGCACGCGCGTGCCGGGCTCCACCCGACGGGCGGGCTGGTCGAGCGGCCGGACGACGGTGCCGTTGCCCGACCACCGGTCGCTGATCCACAGCGCCCCGAACTCCTGCCCGAACTCCAGGTGCGTCTTGGAGACGGACTTGCCAGGGTCGACGATGCGCACCAGCTGATCGAAGCGCTCTCCGGGCTGCGGCGCGGGCGAGCGGCCGAGCAGGCCCGAGCCGTCGACGGTCACGCTCTCACCGGTGCTGAACTGGAGGAGGTAGGGAGTGCCGACGGGGCCCCGCCGCACGAGCCGGGTGGCGTCGACGTCGTCGTCGGACGGCCGGAGCTGGGGAGGCAGGGGCGAGGGCCGCCACGGCGAGGCCTCGGGCGAGGGCGGGGCCGGGGGCACGACGGGGGCGGGGACCGAGGGGGGCGTCACCGGGCGGGGCGAGGGCTCCACGGGCGGCTCGACGGGCTCAGGTCCGCGGGGCTCAGGTCCGCGGGGCTCAGGGTCGCGGGGCACGGGCTCGACGGGCGCCGGCCCGACCCGCGCGTCGGACGCCGCCGTCGTCGGCGGCGTCCAGCTGGGCGGCAGGGGCACGATCGGCCCGGTGAACGACAGGGCGACGGACTGCACGACGGCGCCGCACTCGGGGCAGAAGATGTCGTCCTCGTGGAGGGCCGCCCCGCAGTGGGTGCAGTGCTCGACGACGGCCGAGCGCCCCGGCTCGACCAGGGGCACGGGGGCGACGGGGGCCGTGTCGCCCGCCACGGGGGCGAACGGGACGGGCTCGCGGAGGGGGACGGGCGTCGACGCCGGCTCGGGCTCGGCGGCCGACGCGCCGTCGGCGTCGTCGGCCCCGGGCGTCACGTCGACGTCCTGGTCGAGCTCGGCAGGGTCGCCCTGGTCCGACGCACCGTCGGCGCCGTCGGTTCCGGTGTCGGTGCCGGTGCCGGCGTCGGGCGTCGACGGGCCGGGCGCGTCGAGCGGGTGCGCGTCGGCCCCAGAGGCGCGGTCGGTCTCGGAGGCGCGGTCGGTCTCGGAGACCTCATCGGTCTCGGAGGCCTCGTCGACCCCGGACGCGTCGTCGGTCTCGACGACCTCGCCGTCGCCCGGCTCCGCGTCGACGGCGTCCGGTGAGAGGGCGCCATCGGCGGTGGGCTCGGCCTCCCCGGCCTCCGCCTCCGAGCTCGGACGCGACTCCTGCTCGACGGGGCGGGGGTCGTCGGCGACGTCGTCACGGACGCCGTCCGGCTCCCCCGCGGCCTCCGGCACGGGAGCCAGGGACGCCGTCCAGAGCGGTGCCGACGTGGGGCGGGGCGCGTCGTCGTCGTCGGCACCGGGGACGCGCAGCGGCGCAGGCCGGACGGCGGGGGCCGGCACGGGGGCAGGCGCCGGGGCGGGGACGACCGGCGGGGTCGGTGCGGCAGCCTCCGCACGCCCTGCATCGGGCTCCCCGCGGGCGTCGTCGGGCTCGGCGGTCACGGGAGGGCCCGCCTCGGCTGCGGTCGGGAGGGGCCGGACGGGCTGCCCCGACCACGCCGGCGGCACGACCGGAGCCCGGCGCTCGCGCACCCACCAGGGCTCCTGCTCGCCCGGGAGCGGACGGTCGGGCTGCTCGAGCCGCCAGGACGGCGTCTCGGCGTCCGGCGTCGGCCCCGCCTCGGCGGCACGACGCGCGGCCTCGGCCTCCTCCGCCCGGCGGGCCGCCTGCACGTCCGCACTCGTGACGGCCCGACCGCACTCGCCGCAGAACATGGCTCCGACGGGGAGGGGGCTTGCGCAGGTGGGGCAGTGCATCGTGGAGGTTCCTCTAGCGCTCGGGACGTGTCCGGCCATGGTATCGACGGAGCGAGCGGAGCGAGACCGCCGCCTTGACCCGCTGCCACCGGGTGAGGCCCTCGCCGAGCGACCGGCGGAGGTCCTCGACGACGGCCCAGACGCGGTCGGCGTCCTCCTCGGGCGGGGCGGACGGACCGAAGACCGCGCGGTCGGCCACGCGGGCCAGCACCGCCGTCCGCGCTCCCCCCACCCGGGCAGCGACCTCGCTGCGGGTCGCCGCCGGCGGCGTGTCGACGCCGTGGTCGACCACGGCGTCCTCGAACTCCTGCCAGCCGCCGGTGATCCGGGCCGCGGCCGACGCCGCCCTCCGGCGACGTCGACGACGGCGGACCTTCAGCGCGACCACGGCCAGGAACGGCGCCGCCACGATACCCGCGACGACGGCGAGCCACCCGGCGACCGTGACGACGACGAGGAGCGCCGCGAGCCACTCCGGGGGCGTGTCGGCGTCCTCCTGCGCCGTCTGGGGCGGGGCCTGGTCGTCGCGGACCTGCGGGTCCTGCGGCGGCGGCTGCACGACCGACTCCGGGCGGGAGACCTGGCTCGGGTCCTGCAGCTGCTCCTCGGGGACGGGGCGCTCCTCCGGGTTCGGGTCGAGCGCGACCCAGCCGAACTGGGCGGTGTCGACCTCGATCCAGGCCGTGACGTCGCCGCCGGTGACCGTGACCGCTCCCCGGTCGTCGACGGGCGCCTCCTCGCTGGGCACGAAGCCCATGACCACGCGGGCCGGGAAGCCGAGCTGGTCGGCCATCAGGGCGGCCGCGGTCGCGTACTGCTCACCGTCGCCCACCATGACCGGGTCCGTGAAGAGCTGGGCGATGCGGTCCGCCCCGTGGCCCGACCGGCTGGCCGGCTCGTCGGCGGACACGCCGTGGCTCACGTAGCCCTGCGTCCGGAGGCCCTCGAGGGCGGCCCGGAGCTGGGCGCCCGGCCCCGTGACTCCCTCGACGTAGCCGTCCAGGGCCGTGCTCAGCTCGTCGGGGACGGCCCGGGGCGCCGGGACGGCGTCGGTGCCGGGCGTCAGACCGTCGAGGTCTCCACCGGACGGCTGCCGGGGCAGGACGGCCTGGAGGCTGTAGGCGTCGCCCTCGGAGACTCCCCCGACGACGGCGGCCGTGCTCGTCACGTCGTTGTAGTAGAACCGCTCCCGTCGTGCGGCGGCGGTCGGACCCGAGAAGGCGACGTCGCGGAGCGCCCCCACGGTCGGCAGCCAGATGCCGTCGTAGGAGCCGACGTCGACCGACACGCTGGTCGGCGCGCCCACGACGGCGGACTGGTCGACGGTGGACGGGACGAGGTCGAAGGTGCCGGACGCGCTCGACACCGAGCCGCTGCCGACCGTGTACGAGACGCCGTCGTAGGTGTCGAGGGTCGCGAGGCGCAGCAGCTGCCCGGTCGCCAGGCCCCTGACGCGGAAGACCTCGTCGTCGACGAGCGGCTCCTGCTCGTAGGCACGGAACCGCGTCAGGGGGCTCACCTCGTCGCGGGGGTCGAACGGCTGGGCCACGAGCGAGCGGGCCACCACCCGGTCGCTCGGAGACGGCAGGAGGGCCACGGCCCCGACGGCGGTGGAGGCGGCGACGACGAGGGTCAGGACGGTGCCCGCGACGGCGCGGCCCGCGACGGTCCCGTGCCCGTGGCCCGCCGAGCTCGCCGGGCGGCTCCCCGCGAGGGCGTCGACGGCCAGGCGACGACGGCGGAGGCGCCACCAGACGAACCAGGCCACGCACGTCGCCATCAGCGCGAGCCCGGCCACCCGCGGCAGGAACGCGTCCTGCGGCCCCAGCACGATGCCGGCCAGGTGGACGACGACGGGGCCCGCGATCGCGAGCTCGCCGCGTCGGGTGCGGAGCGCCACGGAGGTCCCGACGACCGAGACGACGAGCAGCAGCACGAACAGCGGCACGAGCAGCGCCTCGTAGCTGCCCACGGGCAACGAGATCGTCAGCAGCTGCTTCCAGCCGAGGGCGGTGCCGACGACCAGCTGGCGGAGGCCGTCGAGGGTGGGCAGGACGCCCCAGAGCGCCCCGGAGGGAACGGCGAGGGGGACGCCGAGCACGAGGTACGCCGCCACCGTGACCAGGAGGACCGCGAAGCTGGAGAGGCGCAGGACGGCTCCGGCGACGCCGACCAGCGTGCCGACGAGCACCGTCGCCACGACGGTGACGATGAACTCCGCGCCCTGGTAGACGGGCCAGAACGGCAGCACGGCGACGAGGGTGGCCAGCCCGAGCAGCACGCACGCGAGGGAGACGAAGGAGGCGCGGAGCCGCGGCCGGCGGACGCGCACCCGCAGGTCGCCGGCCCGCCGGCGCTCCCCCAGGTCGACCGCCGTCACGTCGCGGCCGCCCGGGCGAGGGAGAGCGCCAGGTCGTCGAGGTACCCCACCGTCAGCACCGTCAGGTCGGCGACCCGCACCATGCCCGGGACCGACTCCGGGTCGCAGACGACGGCGACGGCCTCGACGCCGAGCGGGAACTGCAGGGCGGCGGCTCGCATCGCGGTCAGCGTCGTGCTCGACCCCACCACGAGGAAGGCGACGCTCACGCCCGGCACCTGGGTGCTCGACACGCGTGCCACGTCGTCGATCCGCAGCGCCGACTCGTCACGCTCCACGACGGCGAGGTCGTCGAGGAGGCGGTTGCGGGTCAGCGTGCTGAGCTCCCGCACGGCGAGGACCTTGCGCTTGGCGAACTCCGGCGTGCGCTCGCCCACCACCACGCTGACCTCGCGGGCGTCGCGGATCGCCCGGACCCCCAGGGAGCCGGTGACGCTGACGGCCAGCTCGAACTCGTCGTCGCCGGCGAAGTCGTCGCGGGCGACGCTGAGGGCGATGACGACGTGGCTCCGACGGCTCTCCTCGAACTGGCGGACCATGTAGGTGCCGGTCTTGGCGGTCGACCGCCAGTGGATGTTCCGCCGCTCGTCGCCCGGCTGGTACTCCCGCAGGGCGTGGAACGAGATGTCGCTCGGGCTGAGGTCCCTCGTGGGGTTCCCCTCGAGGTCACGGATGAGGCCGGTGCTCGAGCTCGCGATGCCGATCGTCCGCGGGTGCACGAAGAGCTCGGTCACGCCCGTCCACTCCAGCTCGCGCCGCACGAGGCCGACGGCGTCGCCCCGGACCGTGCGGACCGGGCCGACCCGGACGACCCCGCGACGCGTGGTCGGCACGGAGAACGTCTCGGTGAGCGACTCCCCCGCCCGCAGCCCGGGCAGGCCCAGCTCGGCCAGGCCCACGCCGACGGGCACCTCGACGGAGACGCCGAGGAGCCGCCGGCGGGTGGGGTTCTGCACCGTGACCGACCCCGACGCGTCGTCGCCGACGGCCACCCGCTCGTGCGGGAGGTGGAGCTCGACCGTGAAGGCGTTCCTCCCGATCAGGTACACCGCAGCGACGAGGAGCATGACGACCGCGGCCCAGCCGATCACCAGGAGCTCCTGCCAGCCGAGCACGAGGCCGGCCGCCAGGCCGACGGGCGCGGCGACGAGCATCGCCCAGCCGACGGGCGTGACGACGCCCGAGACGACGGTGACCCCGCGCGAGGTCACGCGGCGCACGCCGCGGGCGACCCGGACGACCAGCACGAGGCCGTCGGCCACGGGGCCGGTGCGGTCGCCGACGAGCCGGGTGCGGGCGTTCGTCAGCCCGCGCGTGCCGGTGGCGAACGACGCGTCGACGCCCCCTCGGGCGACCTGGCCGCCCCGGGTGCGGCTGCGCTCCCGCGCGGCGACGGACCCGCGCGAGGCCCCGACGGGTCCCGCTGCGTCCTCGTTCACACGGCGACCCTCTCCGCGGGCGGGGGCGTCTCGATGAGGAGCTGGCTGACGACGCTCGACGCCGTGACGCCGTCGAACTCCGCCTCCGGGTCGAGCACGAGGCGGTGGGCCAGGACGGGCTCGGCGAGCACCTTGACGTCGTCGGGCGTCACGTAGTGCCGGCCGAGCGAGGCTGCGTAGGTCTTCGCGCAGCGCACGAGCGACAGCGCGCCGCGGACGCTGACGCCCAGCCGCACCTCCTGCGCCGTGCGGGTCGCCTCGACGAGGCGGGCGACGTAGTCGTTGATGGTCGACTCGACGTGCACCGTACGGGCGAGACGGGCCATCTCGACGACGACGCCGGCCTGGACCACCGGCGAGATCGACCCCTCGTGGACCCGAGTCGCGGAGCCCTCGAGGATCCGCACGGTGGCCGCGTGGTCGGGGTAGCCGATCGAGGTCTTCATGACGAAGCGGTCGAGCTGCGCCTCCGGGAGGCGGTAGGTGCCCGCCTGCTCGACGGGGTTCTGGGTCGCGATGACCATGAAGGGCGAACCGACGTCGTGGCTGATCCCGTCGACGGTGACCCGCGACTCCTCCATGACCTCGAGCAGGGCCGACTGCGTCTTCGGGCTCGCCCGGTTGATCTCGTCGGCGAGCACGATGTTGGCGAAGACGGGCCCGCGGTGGAACTCGAACTCGCCCTTCTTCTGGTCGTAGATGCTGACGCCGGTGATGTCGCCGGGCAGGAGGTCGGGCGTGAACTGGACCCGGCTGCTCGTGCCCTGCACGGTCTGCGCGACCGCCCGGGCCAGCGAGGTCTTCCCCGTGCCCGGGAAGTCCTCGAGGAGGAGGTGGCCCTCGCTGAGCAGGGCGGTGAAGGAGAGCCTGACGACGAACGACTTGCCGAGGAGGACCTGGTCGACGTTGGCCACGAGGCGGCCGAAGATGTCGGAGAACCAGGTCGCCTGCTCGGGGGTCATGCTCATTCTGCTGTCGTCTCTCTGGTCTGCGCGGGGTGGTGGTGCGTCACGAGCACGATGTCGTGAACGAGCCGGGATCCGTGTAGGACGTGCCGTCGGCGTCCACCGTCGTCGTCACGCGGACCGCGTCGGCGTTCGACGGGACGGTGCTCGTCCGGGTGTAGCGGACGCCGTCCGGCCCCTCGGTGGTCCACGACGACGCGATCGGCACGCCGAGGACGTCGAGGGTGACCAGGCGGAACTCCACCGTCGTGGCGCTCACGGAGGCGTCGGGCCCGTTGACGGGGTCGCTCACGGACAACGGCTGCCCCACCGCGCAGACCGCGCCCGCCGTGCGCGTCGCGACCGGGGTGGCGGAGGTCGGCGACGACTCGGTGCCGCACTCCGCCCGCGAGGCCCCCACGCGACAGGCGCGGAAGGCGACCGACAGCGTGTTCCCGCTGGGCGAGTCGGTCGCGAGGAACCGGTCGGCGGGCACGTCGGTCCAGGCTCCCGAGCCGACCCGGTACTGGAACCGGTCGACGAGTCCCGTCGCCGCGAGGCCCTCGGCCCGGAGGTCGAAGTTCCCGAACTGGTCGGAGCTCTCCACCGTCACGGAGCCCGAGGCCTGCCCGGGCGGCGTCACGGCCTCGGAGCTCGCGCTCCCGCTCGCGCAGAAGTAGCCGTTGCGGACCACGACGACGTACGACCAGGTGCCGTCGGGCGGGGTGTCCGTCACGCTGGTGCGTGCCTCGTCGGTCAGGAGGGGCGTGCCCGTGGCCGAGCAGCCGCTCGCCCCGGCGCCTTGGGGCTGCCGCCACACGCTGTAGGTCGCCGAGGCGCCGCCCGCGAGGTCGGCGGGTGCCTGCCACGACACCGTCACGCTGTTCCGGCTCGCCTCGGC
The DNA here is from genome assembly GCF_014841815.1 of Frigoribacterium sp. CFBP 8754. Lineage (NCBI taxonomy): Bacteria > Bacillati > Actinomycetota > Actinomycetes > Micrococcales > Microbacteriaceae > Frigoribacterium > Frigoribacterium sp. CFBP 8754. The sequence continues at coordinate 757,108 of NZ_JACYUO010000001.1, read as the reverse complement.
GCGGACGGACGTCGGAGCGCTCGGCGTGCCGACCGCGCGCGCCGACACCGTGCTGCTCCGGGCCCAGTCGGCGTCGCTGCTCACCTGGGCACGGTTGCGGGCCGAGATCGTGACGCCGTAGACCTGGTCGGCAGCGAGGCCGGTCAGGGTCACCGAGGTGGCCGACGTCGACTGGGCCGCCGCGCCGGCGCGCTCGACGACGTACCCCGTGACCGCGGTGCCCCGCGTCGGCTTCGGCACGGCGTTCCACGACACGTCGAGCGCCCCCGGGGTCGACCGCGACGGGGTGACGGAGACGCCGTTCGGCGCCGCCGGGACGAAGTCGGCGCTGTAGGAGTCGCTGAGCGCGCTCGCGGGAGAGTCCCCGACCGCGTTGGTCGCGACGACCGCGAACTGGTACGTCTGCTCCGGGGCGAGGTCGGTCAGCGTGCAGACCGTGGAGAGGCCGCAGTCCTTCGAGTACGGCGAGCCCCCGCTGCCGGTGCCGACGAGGCGGAAGCGGGTGATCGGGGAGTTGTTCGCCTGCGGAGCCGCGTAGCTCAGCGTCAGCTCCCCGCCGCGGAAGGACCCGCTGCGGGTCGGGGCCGCCGGCTGCGCCGGGACGTCCTGGACGGAGATCGTGACGTTGCCCCACACCTGCCGCTCGGGGTCGCCGGTGACGTCCGCCACCCGGTACTGCAGGTTCGCGTCGCCGGGGGCGGCTCCGGCGCCGACGGCGACCGCGAGGGTCCTGTTGTCGGCGCTCGGCGTGACCGACACGCCCGCCGGCAGGCCGCCTCCCCCCAGGCCCCTGATGTCGACGACGCGGAGCGGCTGCCCGGGGAAGGGGTTGGTCGCCTGGTCGTTCGCGAGCACGTCGATGCTCGCCGTGCTGCCCCGTCGGACCGCCTGGGTGTCGGCGACGGGCTGCGCCAAGGGGCGGCTCGACCCCACGACGGCGAGCTGGACCGCGCCCGACTGGCCGGTCGAGACGGAGTCGCGGACGGAGACGGGCAGCGTCCGGGAGGTGCCCTTGGGGGTGCCGGCGTCGGCCGTGACCGTCATGCGCTGCCCCGACACGTCGACGGTGAACCCGGCGGCGGCCTCGGGGCGGGCCTCGAAGCGCAGCTCGGCGAGGGCGTCGGGGTACGGGTACGTCGTGAGGCGCGTCAGGTCGAGCGTCCGCGACTCGCCGGGCTCGAGGGCGATCGAGGTGCCGGTGAAGGTGGGCGGCTGGTTCTCACGCGGCGTGACCGTGACCGGGAGCACGAGCGTCGCGGTCCGCCCCTCGGGGTCGTCCGCGGACGTGCCGTCGGTGACCTCGAACGAGAGGGAGGCAGCCCCGAAGTAGAGGTCGGCCGACGTGTACGCCAGCGTGGTCGGGTCGACGACGAGGTCGTCCCCGTTCGCGTGGGTGGCCCGCACGGCGCCCGGGTTCGTCAGGCGGACGGCCTTGCCGCCGGCCGCGATGACGTACCGGCTGAGGTCGACGACGACGCGCTCGCCGCTGACGACCGTCACGGGCCGTGCTCGCTTGTCGAGCTGCGGCAGGGCGTCGTCGAAGCCGGGGACGCGGATGAACGCCGTCGCCCGGACGCCCGCGTCGTCGGGGTGGGTGACGAAGAAGGGGATGATCTGCGCGCGGTCGGTCAGGGTGACGCGGACGCGCCTGTCGGAGGTGACCACGGACGTGCCGTCGTAGCCGGGCTCGATGCCGAGGCCCAGCTCGGAGACGGGGCCGTCGGCGAAGAAGACGTTGGCGAGGACGGCCACGTCGACGGACTCCCGGCCGCTGATGTCGGCGAGGTCGAGCACCGTGTCGGACGCCGTGGGGCGGTTGAGCGGCGCGTCGGCGTCGACGGTGACCGTGACGAAGCTCGAGCTGGACCCGCCCTGCGCGTTCTCGACCGTGTAGACGAGGCCGTACGACCCCTCGGCCCGGGGCGGCGTCACCTCGACGAGGGAGCCGTCCACGACCTCGGCGGTCGTGGCCTCGTCGGAGGCCTGCACCTGGGTCACGGTGAGGGCTCCCCCGTCGGGGTCGGAGTCGTTCTCGAGCACCCGGACCGTCACGGTGCCGCCGGGCCGCATCGTCACCACGTCCGCGACCGCGACCGGGTTCCGCGAGCCGTCGGCGCGGGCCGCGATGCCGATCCGCAGCTTGCCCGTCGCCCGGGCGCCCAGGCCGTCGACGACGGTGTACGTGAACTCGTCCGTGCCCGCCGCCGAGGCGTTGGCCTGGTACTGGACGTAGTCGGCCCCGACCTCCGTCACGTTGCCCTTCTCGGGGCTGGTGCCGATGCCCAGCAGGCTGACGCTGTCGCCGTCGGGGTCGACGTCGGCGAGGGGCACGCTGACCCGCACGGTCTGCCCCGCGACCACCCGGGCCGTCACGGTCTGCGGGACGGGGGCGTTGTTGGTGGAGGCGTCCGCCTCGCGCACCGAGATCGAGACCTGGGCGGAGTCGATCTGCCCGTCGCTCCCCCGCACGGCGTACACCGCGGTGACGTTGCCCGGCGTGGCCGGCGCGAGGTACCGCAGCTTCGTGGCCGACGTGAACAGGAGCCCGCCGTCGGCCGGGACGCCCCTGACCAGGTCCGCGACCAGGGTGAGGTCGTCGCCGTCGGGCTGCTCGTCGTTCGCCAGGACGTCGATGTCGATGGCGTCGCCCACGCGGACGGTGACCTGGTCGTCGGTCGCCACGGGGGGCTGCGTCTGCTGGCGTCGGGGTATCTCGACGACCGTGACCGTGCCCTCGGCCGTCGCCAGGCCGTTCGACACCGTGTACGTCAGGCCGACGGGACCCTCGAGCGGAGCGGCCAGCGTGATGCGCAGGTAGCGCTGCTCGAGGGTCTCGACCCGGACGCCGGTGCTGAGGGGCACCTCGGAGGTGCCGGTCACCATGAGGACGTTGCCCGCGGGGTCGAGATCGGTCGCGACGACGTCGAGGGTCTGCGCGCTGAGCGTCTCGACGAAGACCGTCTTGGGCGTCGTGACCGGAGGGGTGGAGGGGTCGGGAGGCGACTGGACGTCGATCCGGACGACGCCCGTCGCGGTCTGGTCGCCGTCCGTGACGGTGTACTCGAGGTTGTGCGTGCGGACCTCGTCGCTGACGAACCGGAACGTGCCGGCGTCGTAGCTCGGGGTCACGGTCGACCCCGCCTTGGCCGGCACGCTGTTCAGCCTGATCTCGCCGGAGCCCCCGCGGGCGTAGTCCAGGGGGCGGACGGTGATCTGGCGACCCGCGTAGGCCTGCACCGTGAACGAGTCGGCCCGGAGGGTCGCCGCCCCGCCGACCGTGATGACGAGCTGCCCGCGGCCCTCGGCCTGGCCGTCGCTCACCGCGAGGGAGAGGTCGACGGTGTCCGCGCCCGCCCCCGGGTCCTGGTAGACCACGTCGCCGGACGGCTTGTACGAGACCCCGTCGGCACCCGAAGCGGAGGTGAGGTAGAACGCGTCGCCGTCCGGGTCGACCCAGTCGCCGAGGACGGCGGTCGAGACGCGCCCGGCCGACGACACCGACGCCGTGGAGCGGCGGACCTGGGTCGGCGGGCCGTTCTCGCCCCCCTGCCGGATCGTGACCGTCGCCACCGCGGAGTCCGTGCCGCCGCGGCCGTCGCTCACCGTGTAGTCGACGAGCACCGTCCCGACCGCGTCGTCGGCGAGGGTCAGCAGCACCTGCTGGCGGTCGTTGACGAGGTCGAGGCGCCCCACGGCGGGGTCGATCTCGCCGACGCCCTCGACGACGAGCGGGTCGCCGTTGGGGTCGTAGTCGTTGAGCAGCACGGGCAGCGTGCTCGCCCGCCCGGGCCTGGCGCCGAGGGCGTCGTCGACGGCCACGGGGGCCTTCTGGTCGGGGTCGAGCTCCGGAGGCTCGTCGGTCGAGTCGTTCTCCTGCTGTTCCTCCTGCTGCTCCTCGTCGAGCAGCTCGTCCCAGTTGTCGATGACGGAACCGTCGCCCTGCACCGCCCAGCTCCGTCCGCCGACCGGGTCGTTCAGCACCACGTGCTCGCCGTGGACCGCCAGGACGAGACCGGACGTGGCCGGCACGCCGTCGAGCTCGAGGAGACCGCCACGGGCGCCGGAGCAGTCGCTCCAGGCAGACCCTCCCGCCCAGGCCGCGTACGAGCAGCCCGCGACGACGACGGGCCGGGCGGGCGCTCCCGCCTGCCCGGTCACGACCTCCTCCGGCTCACCGCCGGAGAAGGGGACCCTGAGGAGCGACGACGACGTGGCGACCAGCACGCCGTCGCCGTCGTCGGCCGCCTGCTGCAGCGCGAGCCCGCCTTCCACGTCGGCGCCGAGGTCGACCAGGGCGCCGTCGACGACGAGCTCGCCCGTCGCGAGGTCGAGGACGGCGGAGCGGCCGCCGACGCTGGTCACCTGGAAGGGGCCGTCGCCCGTCAGCGTGGTGGTGGCCGTCGACGAGACGACGAGGTCGTCGGGCGAGTCGATGCGCGTCACCACCGCGGTCTCCGCGGAGAAGACCGTGGTGACACCGGCGGGGCTGACGCTCGTGACGACGTCGGCGCCCAGGCTGAGGTCGGCGTCGACGTCGCTGCTGAACGACGCCAGGGAGTCGAGGGGCTGGCTCCAGAGCTCGCCCGTGCCCTGCGAGACGATCAGCGCCCGGTCGCCCGCGATGGCGACCTCGGGCGACTCGGGAGGCAGCGGCACGGTGTCGCCCAGGGTCGCCGTGGCGGGGTCGACGACCCCCACCGTCGCGGCCGTCCGGTCGACGAGCAGGACGTCCTGGCCCGACTGGGCGATCGCGAGGTCCGTCCCCGTGGTGCGGACCGCCGCGTTCAGCTCGCGGACGTCGGCGTTCGCGCGGCCGACGGCCGACCGGGCGCCGTTCGCCACCCACACGGTCCCGTCGTCGAGGTCGAGGCGCTGCGCCTCGTACCCGGTGCTGACGACCGCCACGCCCGCCACGACGGCTGCGATCAGCACCGAGCTCAGGCCGGTGGCCACGGCGGAGCGCCGCCGTGACGCCCAGGAGAGGAGCCGGCTCACGGCGTGCGCCCCACCGTCGCGCACGTCTCGGCGCTCGGCTCGCCGCTCCGGCCGCCTCGGTTGACGCTCACGGTGACGCAGACCTCAGCGTCGGGGTCGGAGGGGCTCGCGACGAAGCGGCCGACGGTCTGCTGGCTGGAGTCGTCACCGGTCGTGATGACGTAGGAGTCCCCGGGCCGGGGGCCCGGGTCGCTCCACGAGAAGACGACGGACGTGCCGTCGCCGGAGGTCGAGATGCCCGTGACGCGCGGTATCTCGGTGGAGGTGGCCCGCACGAGCACGAGGGTCGCCGTGGCCCCCAGCGCGATGACGACCACCCCGGCGGCGACGAGCAGCCAGACGAGGGCGAGGACGCGCCGGTCTCGGCGCGCCGGCCGCGTGCCCGTGCTGCGGAGCAGGGCGCGGCTCTGACCCGGCCCCGCAGGGCTCCGCGCGCCGACGCCGGCCCGGGGCCCGTGGACGGCCGCCGCCTGTGCCTCCGTGACCTGACGCCGACGCCGACGCCGACGCCGCGTCGCGACGACCGGCGACGCGCCGCGGAGGCGCGTCTTCTCCTCCAGGTCGGTCACCGTGGCGAGGGCCCAGTCGTCGACGGCGACCTCGATCGGCGTCTGGCCCACCCCGACCTCCGACTCGACCTGCTGCAGCTCACGGAGGAGCTCGAGCACGCTCGACTGGCGCTGCTCGGGGCGGCGCGACATGGAGCGGGCCAGGATGCGCTCGAGGCTCGGGGGCACGTCGGTGCGGCCCGTCGGGACGAGCTTGGCCTTGTCGATCCGGCCGATGAGCTCGGACGCCCCGTTCTTGTCGCTCCCGAGGATCTCGAAGGGACTGCGACCCGCCAGCAGCGAGTAGACGGTGGCGCCCAGCGACCAGACCTCCGACTCGACGGTGCCGGCCGTCTCGTCGAGGAGGACCTCGGGCGCCGACCACGGGATCGACATGCCGACGACCTCCTGCGGCTCGCTCTCGCTGAGGGAGGCGGCGATGCCGAAGTCGGACAGCACCGGGTGGCCGTAGGCGGTCATGAGGATGTTCGACGGCTTGATGTCGCGGTGGAGCACCCCGGCCCGGTGCGCGGTCTCCACGGCGGAGCCGATCGCGACGCCGATGCGCAGCACGTCCGCGACGGGGATCCTGTCACGCCGGTAGCGCTCGCTCAGCGACGACGAGCACAGCTCCATCACGAGGTACGGGCGTCCGTCGGCCGAGACGCTCGCCTGGTAGACGGTGAGGATGGACGGGTGCGAGCTCAGCTGCGCCATGAGGTTGGCCTCGGCCTGGAACATCTGCCGCACCTGGTCGTTGACGACCTCGCTCAGCATCACCTTGACGGCCACCTGGCGCCGGGGCATGTTCTGCTCGTAGAGGAAGACGTCGGCGAAGCCTCCGGAGCCGAGCACGTGCACCGACGAGAAGCCCGGCAGGACGGGCGGTGTGGACGGCAGTCGTCGTGCCACGTCGCCTCCCGCCCCGCGCCGTCGGCGCGATCTGCCTCGATCACGTCGACGCCCCGTCGACCGGATCGATTCTAGGTCGGCGCCCCGAGGCGCCGGGTCGACGAGAGCGTTCGGGGGACAACGTCGGTCCCCCCATTTCGGGGGAGGGTTCGGCGCCCGTGGGGCGTCAGCGAGGGACGGTGGTCTCGTCCGGCTCGGCGTCGCCTGCCGGCGACGTGCCCCGCACGACGACGACGACGGCCGTCACGTTGTCGCGGCCGCCCGCGGCCACCGCCTGCTCGACGAGGTCCGCCGCCGCCCCGGAGGCGCCGTCGGCCGCCCCGAGGGTCGTCGCGATCGCCCGGGCGTCGAGCTCCTTCGTGAGCCCGTCGGAGCAGACGAGGAGGCGCTGGCCGGGCCTCAGGGGCACGCGCCAGTAGTCGGGTCGGGGCTCCACGTCGAAGCCCACCGCACGCGTGATGACGTTGCTGTCGGGGTGCGACTCGGCGTCGTCGGGGTGCAGCATGCCAGCGTCGACCATCTCCTGGACGACCGAGTGGTCGACGGTGACCTGGCGCAGCACGCCGGCGTCGAGGAGGTAGACGCGGGAGTCGCCGACGTTGAAGACCGTGAACGACGGCTCGTCGTCGTCGAGCGACAAGAACGCCCCGGTCACGGTCGTGCCGACGCCGAGCTCGGTGTCGGCGGCCGCGACCGCGATCTCCTCCGTGGCGCGCAGGAGGGCCTCCTCGACCGCGTCGGTCGTGAGGAAGGGCGCCGTCGCCGCCTCGTGCAGCCGTCGCACCACGGCGTCGCTGGCGACGTCGCCGGCGCTGTGCCCGCCCATGCCGTCCGCGACGACGAAGAGGGGGGCCTCCGCGACGTAGCTGTCCTCGTTGTGGGCGCGTCGGCGGCCCACGTCGGTCACGCCCGCCCAGTCGAGGGTCAGGGTGGACCCCTCGAGGGCGAGGTGGTGGTCTGTCACGGGGCTGCCGAGCTCTGTCACGGGAGGGGATCTTCCTGGAGGGGGATGCGCTGAGGCGGGAGGACCTCGAGGAGGACGCCGTCGCCGAGGTCCACTATGGTCCCTGCGAGGGCCACGACCGACTCGCCCTGCCGGAGTCGCACGGGAACACGGCCTGGCATCACCACCACCGTGCCGTTCGTCGACCGCAGGTCGGTCACGACGACCACGTCGCCCTGCTGGTCGAACGACACGTGCGACGCCGAGACCTCGCCGCACGCCGAGGGCACCGTGACGAGCTGTGGCTCGGCTCCCCTGACCACCCGGGGAGCGGCCGGCCGCCGACCCACGAGGAGCGGTCGGTCGAGCCAGTGCACCGCGGTCCCCACGCGGACGCCGTGGCGCCGGCGGGCAGGTCGGACGGGCGCGGTGCCCGCCCGGTCACCGCCCGGTCGAGCGCCCCGGGGCCGCACGACGGTGTCGTCGAGGTCGCGGGGCACGGCCCGCCCGGGCGGCCGCACGAGCGGCGTGACCACGGTGTCGTCGTCGCGGGACGGATCGTCGTGGTCCATGTCGCTCCGCTCGTCGAGGTCAGCCGTGTCGTGACCGACAGGCCGGGAGGCGCGGGCCGGGGCCCCGGGACGCCGTCGCTCCAGGCTATCGGCCCGGCAGACCTGCTCCGGCGGTGGCGACGGGGGCAGGTCGCCGACAGTCGGCCCGAGCAGCGAGACGGCGAGTTCTCCACAGGGCACGCCGGCGGCGCCGCCCCGAGGCCCCCGTTCTCCTAGGGTCTCGTCATGAGAACCCTGGCCCTCGTCCCGCCCCCGCCGCCGGGCAGCGGCGCCGACGTCGCCCCGGAGGGCTCCGGCTTCGTCCGGCTCGACTCCCCCGTGGGGCGCATCGAGATCCACAGCCGTGGCTTCGCGGTCGAGCGCGTCGCGGTGGAGTCGGAGGGGCGCCTCCCCCACGACGGGCTCGACGAGCGGCCCGACGCCCTCCTCGTCGCGGCACGGACCCAGGTCCGCGACTACTTCCTCGGCGTGCGCCGGTGGTTCGACCTGCCGCTCCGCCTCACGGGGTCGTCGTTCCAGCGCTCGGTCTGGTCCGCGCTGGCGACGGTGGAGTGGGGCCGGACGACGACGTACGGCCGGCTCGGCGAGACGATCGGCAGCCCTCAGGCCGGCCGAGCCGTCGGCGGCGCCGTGCGCGCGAATCCGCTCCCGATCCTCGTGCCGTGCCACCGGGTCCTGGGCCGCACGGGAGGGCTCACCGGCTACACGGTCGGGGCGGGCGTCGAGACGAAGCGCTGGCTCCTCCAGCACGAGGGCATCGTCCACCGGGAGGGCCCGGTCGCCGTCCCGTGACCCCTGCGGCGCCCGGGCCCCTGGGCGGAGGTCCCCCGCGGGAGGAGCAGACGACGCAGGCGGGCGTCAGCCCACCGGTGTCAGGACGGACTCCGAGACCAGCGCGGTCTCCCCCGCCCTCGCCCCCGGCTCCAGCACGATGCCGCGGCCTCCCGCCCACTGGACGAGGTCGTCGAGGGTCTCCAGCGAGGGCCTGTCGTCCAGGAGCGCCCGCACGAGGAGCCCCTTGGACTTCTTGTTGAAGTGGTTCAGCGCCCTGCGCGCGCCGCCGGCGCCGGAGACGACGCGCAGGTACGTCGACCGGTCGGCCGGCGCGGCGCCGAGGCCGACGTAGCCCTCGGAGCGGAGGTCGACCACGACGTCGTCGACCTCCGCAAGGCTCTGCGAGACGGCTGCCCGCCAGGTGGCCTTGAGGCTCGCCCCCGGCAGGCGCGAGTCGTGCGACAGACGGTACGCCGGGACGAGGTCGGTCGCGGAGACGAGACCGAGGAGGGCCGAGTGCACGACGAGGTGCCGCCCCGCCCAGGCCCACTCGTCCACGCTGAGGCCGGAGGCGCGGACGGGATCGAAGAGGACTCCCGTGTACCTCGCCAGGGCCGGCAGCACGGGCGCGGACGGCAGTGCTCGGTTCCTGTCCACCTCAGAGCGCAGCCGAGGCCCGATCTTGAGGGCGGCGAGGGACGCCTCGACGTCGTGCGAGAGGACGGCGAGCCGTGACAGCACGTCCTCGCGCTGAAAGCGCAGCGACGGGAAGGCGAGCGCGTCGAGATCGACCCCGGACGCACCGCTGCCCCCGTCGACTTTCGTCTCGGACGGGGGCAGCAGGAACAGCACGGTGGAACGGGAGGGAGGAGACGGGTCAGGCCAGCTGCGCGTTGCGCGCGACGACGGTGACCGTGTCGTTCTCGACGGAGAGGAACCCGTCGTCCGCGGTCGCCTCGACGGTGGTGCCGTCGGCCTGGCGGACGCGGACCCGGCCCGTGGCCAGGATGGCGAGGAGAGGCTCGTGACCCGGCAGGATCCCGATCTCACCCTCGGAGGTGCGGGCGACGACGGAGCTCGCCTCGCCCGACCAGACTTCCTGGTCGGCCGAGACGACGCTCACGGTGAGAGCAGCCACGATCAGCCGTTCTCCTTCTGGATCTGAGCCCACTTCTCTTCGACGTCGGAGATGGAGCCGACGTTGAAGAAGGCCTGCGTCGCGACGTGGTCGAACTCGCCGTCGGCGATCGCCGTGAACGACTCGATGGTGTCCTTCAGGGGGACGGTCGAGCCCTCGACGCCGGTGAACTTCTTCGCCATGTAGGTGTTCTGCGAGAGGAACTGCTGGATGCGACGAGCACGGGCGACCGTGATCTTGTCCTCCTCGGAGAGCTCGTCGACACCGAGGATGGCGATGATCTCCTGGAGTTCCTTGTTCTTCTGGAGGATGGCCTTGACGCGGATGGCCGTGTTGTAGTGCGCCTCGCCCAGGTACCGGGGGTCGAGGATGCGGCTCGTCGAGGTCAGCGGGTCGATCGCGGGGTAGAGGCCCTGCGACGCGATCTCACGCGACAGCTCGGTCGTCGCGTCCAGGTGCGCGAACGTCGTCGCCGGGGCGGGGTCGGTGTAGTCGTCGGCAGGCACGTAGATCGCCTGCAGCGACGTGATCGAGTGACCACGGGTCGACGTGATGCGCTCCTGGAGGATGCCCATCTCGTCGGCCAGGTTGGGCTGGTAGCCCACCGCGGAGGGCATGCGGCCGAGGAGGGTCGACACCTCGGAGCCAGCCTGCGTGAAGCGGAAGATGTTGTCGATGAAGAGCAGGACGTCCTGCTTCTGCACGTCGCGGAAGTACTCCGCCATCGTCAGCGCCGACAGGGCCACGCGGAGGCGCGTTCCCGGCGGCTCGTCCATCTGGCCGAAGACGAGGGCGGTCTTGTCGAACACCCCGGCCTCGTCCATCTCGCCGATGAGGTCGTTGCCCTCACGGGTGCGCTCGCCGACACCGGCGAACACGGACACTCCACCGTGGTCCTGCGCGACGCGCTGGATCATCTCCTGGATGAGGACGGTCTTGCCGACGCCCGCACCGCCGAACAGGCCGATCTTGCCGCCCTGCACGTAGGGAGTGAGGAGGTCGATCGACTTGATGCCGGTCTCGAACAGCTGGGTCTTCGACTCGAGCTGGTCGAACTGCGGGGGCTTGCGGTGGATCGGCCAGCGCTCGGTGATCTCCACCTTCTGGTCGCCCTCGAGGTTCAGGATGTCACCGGTGACGCTGAACACCTTGCCCTTGGTCACGTCGCCGACGGGGACCGTGATGGGCCCGCCGGTGTCGGTGACCTCCTGGCCACGGACGAGACCGTCGGTGGGCTTGAGGGCGATGGCGCGGACGAGGTCGTCGCCGAGGTGCTGCGCGACCTCGAGGGTCAGCTCGCTCGTGCTCTCGCCGATGGTGATCGTCGTGTGCAGGGCGTTGTAGATGCCAGGGATGGCGTCGTGGGGGAACTCGATGTCGACGACGGGGCCCGTGACCCGGGCGATTCGCCCGACGCCGGGAGCCGACTCGGTCGCGACCGGCGCGGTTGCGGTGTCAGTCATGGCTTCTCTCTCTTCGGATGGTGAAACTGGGGTGCAGATCTACTTGGCCGAGCTGAGGGCGTCGGCGCCGCCCACGATCTCGGAGATCTGCTGCGTGATCTCCGCCTGGCGAGCGTTGTTCGCGAGGCGGGTGAAGTCGCGGATGAGGGTGTCGGCGTTGTCGCTGGCAGCCTTCATGGCCTTCTGGCGTGCGGCGTGCTCCGAGGCGGCCGACTGCAGCATCGCGTTGAAGATGCGGCTCTCGATGTACACCGGGAGGAGCGAGTCGAGCACCTCGACGGGGTCGGGCTCGAAGTCGTAGAGAGGCAGCACCTCGCCCTCGGCGGGCTCCTCGATGCCCTCCACCACCTCGAGAGGGAGCAGACGGACGACCTCGGGAACCTGGCTGACCATGTTCACGAAGCGGTTGTAGACGATGTGGATCTCGTCGACGCCGCCCTCGGCTGCCTCGGTGAGGAACTTCGACACGACCGCGTCGCCGATCTCCTTCGCCGTGGCGAACTCGGGCTGGTCGGTGTTGCCCGTCCAGATCTGCTCCGAGTCACGCTTGCGGAACGCGAAGTAGTTCTGCGCCTTGCGCCCGACGAGGTAGAAGACGACGTCCTTCCCCTGGCTGCGGAGCAGCTGCGACAGCTGCTCCGCCTCCTTCAGCGTGTTGGAGCTGAAGGCGCCGTTGAGCCCGCGGTCGGACGTGAAGACCACGACCGCGGCCCGCTCGATCGTCGCCGGCTCGGTGGTGAGGATGTGGTCGACGTCCGAGAACGTCGCCACGGCCGACACCGCCCGCGTGATGGCACGCGAGTACGGCCCCGAGGCCTTCATCCGCGCCTGCGCCTTCTGGATGCGCGAGGCGGAGATGAGCTCCATGGCGCGGGTGACCTTCTTGGTCGTCTGCGCGGAGCGGATCCTCTGGCGGTAGACCCGTAGTTGGGCTCCCATGACTCTCCTGTTGTCTCGTCAGTCGTGATCGTCGGTCGGGCGCGTCAGCGCTTGGCCTTGACGATCTTCTCCTGGTTGACGTCGTCGGCGTCGGTGGCGCTGAACTCCTCGCGGCCGACGGAGGCCAGCGGCTTGCCCTCGCCCGTCTGGAACTCCTGCTTGAAGGCGTCGATCGACGAGTCGAGCGTCGACACGATGTCGTCGGACAGCACGTTCTTCTCGCGCAGGTCCGAGAGCACCGAGGTGTTGCGACCCAGGTAGTCGAGGAGCTCGCGCTCGAAGCGGAGGATGTCGGGGACGGGCACCTCGTCGAGCTTGCCGTTGGTGCCGGCCCAGATCGCGACGACCTGGTCCTCGACCGGGTAGGGCGAGTACTGGGGCTGCTTGAGGAGCTCGGTCAGGCGGGCTCCACGAGCGAGCTGACGACGGCTCGCGGCGTCGAGGTCGGACGCGAACATCGCGAAGGCCTCGAGCGACCGGTACTGCGCCAGCTCGAGCTTGAGCGTGCCGGAGACCTTCTTGATCGACTTGACCTGTGCGTCACCGCCGACTCGCGACACCGAGATGCCGACGTCGACAGCAGGACGCTGGTTCGCGTTGAACAGGTCGGACTGCAGGAAGATCTGGCCGTCGGTGATCGAGATCACGTTCGTCGGGATGTAGGCCGAGACGTCGTTGGCCTTCGTCTCGATGATGGGGAGACCCGTCATCGACCCGGCGCCCAGCTCGTCGGACAGCTTCGCGCAGCGCTCGAGCAGACGCGAGTGCAGGTAGAAGACGTCGCCGGGGTAGGCCTCGCGGCCCGGCGGGCGGCGCAGGAGGAGCGAGACGGCACGGTAGGCCTCAGCCTGCTTCGACAGGTCGTCGAAGATGATGAGGACGTGCTTGCCGCCGTACATCCAGTGCTGGCCGATGGCCGAACCGGTGTAGGGGGCGAGGTACTTGAAGCCAGCCGGGTCCGAGGCGGGAGCGGCGACGATCGTCGTGTACTCCATGGCTCCGGCCTCTTCGAGCGCACCCTTGACGGAGGCGATCGTCGAGCCCTTCTGGCCGATGGCGACGTAGATGCAGCGGACCTGCTTCGTGGTGTCGCCGGACTCCCAGTTGGCCTTCTGGTTGATGATCGTGTCGATCGCGATGGCCGTCTTGCCGGTCTGGCGGTCACCGATGATGAGCTGACGCTGGCCGCGGCCGACGGGGATCATCGCGTCGATGGCCTTGATGCCGGTCTGCATGGGCTCGTGGACCGACTTGCGCTGCATGACGCCGGGCGCCTGCAGCTCGAGGGCACGACGCCCCTCGGTCGCGATCTCGCCGAGGCCGTCGATCGGTGCGCCGAGCGGGTCGACGACGCGACCCAGGTAGCCGTCGCCGACGGGGACGGAGAGGACCTCACCCGTGCGGGTGACCTCCATGCCCTCGACGATGCCCGAGAACTCGCCGAGCACGATGGCGCCGATCTCGTCCTCGTCGAGGTTCTGCGCGAGGCCCTGCGTGCCGTCCGCGAAGCGGATGAGCTCGTTGGCCATCACGCCGGGCAGGCCCTGCACGTGAGCGATGCCGTCAGCGGCGTCGGTGACGTAGCCGACCTCCGTGGTCGAGGCCTTCGACGGGTCGTACGACGAGACGAAGTCCTTCAGCGCGTCGCGAATCTCATCGGGGCTGATCTTGATGTCTGCCATTGTGATTCCTATTCGTAGCGAGGCTTCGGGAGGCCTCGAGTCTGTGTGTGGGAGCGTGCCTAGCCGGCGAGCTGGAGGCGGAGCAGGCTGAGCTTGGTGGCGACGGTCCCGTCGATGACCTCGTCACCGATCTGCACGCGCAGACCGCCGATGACGGCGGGGTCGATGACCTGGTTGATGCGGAGGTCGCGGCCGAACTGCTGCGAGAGGCCCCGTTCGAGCCGCTCTGCGTGGGCGGCGTCGAGCGGCTTCGCCGTCGTCACCGTGGCCACGAGCTGCCCGGACTGGTCGGCGACGATGTCGGCCGCCGTGCGGACGAGCTCGCCGATGCGGCGGCCTCGCGGCTGGCGGACGAGGTGGGTGACGATCGCCAGGGTCTGCGCGCTCGCCTTGCCCTCGAGGAGCCGACGGACGAGGCCCGCCTTCGCCTCGGGGTCGCTCAGCTTCGTGCCGATCGCGAGCTCGAGCCGAGCGTCGGACGACACCGCGGCGTCGAACCCGAAGAGCTCGTTCTCGATGCTGCTGTCGGACGGCGCGCTCGAGGCGACGACCCGGAACCCGAGCTCCTCGATGCCGGCGAGCAGGTCGTCGGACGACGACCAGCGGCTGCCGACCACCGAGAGGAGCAGAGCACGGGCAGGCTCCGTGAAGGAGCCGAAGAGTCGGTCGACGAGCTGCTTCTTGACGGCGGCGTCGACGGCCGGGTCGGCGAAGTAGGCCTGCAGCTGCACGGACCCGCCGATGACCCGACCGGCGTCGAGCAGCTGCTCGCCCGTGGCCAGGTCGGCCGAGTCGCCGAGGTCGGTCAGGACCGACCGCGCCGAGCTGAGGGCCTCTCTGGACATGGAACCCATCGTCAGTTGCCCGCCTTCGCGTTCTGGTCGGCCTCGAGGTCAGCCAGGAAGCGGTCGACGACGGCCGACGCGCGAGCGTCGTCGTTCAGCGACTCACCGATGACGCCCGACGCGAGGTCGATCGCGAGCGAGCCCACCTCGGCACGGAGCGAGGCGACTGCTGCCGCGCGCTCGGCCTCGATCTGGACGTGGGCGTTCGCGGTGACGCGGTCGGCCTCGGCCTGGGCCTGCTGCTTGAGGTCGGCGAGGATCTCGGCTCCCTCGGCGCGCGCGGCCTCCCGGATGCGCGCAGCCTCGGCGCGAGCGTCGGCGAGCTGCTTCTTGTACTCGCCGAGCGCCTGCGCGGCCTCGGCCTGGGCGGCCTCGGCGTGCTTGATGCCGCCCTCGATGCGCTCAGCGCGCTCGTCGAGGATCTTGCGGAACCTCGGGATGGCGAAGATCCCGAAGAACGCCGCGATGACCACGAAGACGACGGCAGACCACAGGACGTCGTAAACAGCGGGGAAGAAGACGGCTGCCCCTTCGGGTGCCCCTTCTGCCGCGAGGATCGTCTCGATCATCGGTGTGTCGTCCTAACTGATCAGGAGAAGATGAAGCCGGCGGCGAGGCCGATGAAGCCCAGCAGCTCGGTGAATGCGATGCCCAGGAACATGGTGACCTGGAGACGGCCGGCGAGCTCGGGCTGGCGAGCCATGGCCTCGACGGTCTTGCCCGCGACGATGCCGATACCGATGCCGGGGCCGATCGCAGCGAGGCCGTAGCCGACGGTCGCGATGTTGCCGTTGATCTCAGCGAGGATCGTGGTGGTGTCCACTGTGTGTTTCCTTCCGGTTGGGCGAGCTTCGTCGGGTGACGGAACTCGTCGTACTTAGTGTTCTTTCGCCGCGGCCTGTTGGATGTAGACCGAGGCGAGGAGTGTGAAGACGTAGGCCTGCAGCACGGCGACGGCCATCTCGACGATGGTCATCACGAAGCCGCCGACCAAGGTCAGGGCGCCGAAGGCGATGAACCCGCCGCTCATGCTGAAGAAGAAGAAGTGCGTCGCCGCGAAGCAGAGCACGAGCAGGAGGTGGCCGACCATCATGTTCAGCAGCAGTCGCAGCGCCAGCGAGATGGGCCGGACGATGAAGATGTTGATGAACTCGATGGGCGTCAGGAGGATGTACATCGGCCACGGGACCCCGGGCGGGAAGAGGGCGTTCCGGAAGAACGTGCCCGTGCCCGCTTCGCGGATGCCGGCGTAGATGAACATCACGTAGGCCACGACGGCCAGCATGAGCGGCATCGCGACCACGGAGGTGCCCGCGATGTTGAGGCCGGGGACGATGCCGGTGATGTTCATGGCGAAGATGCCGAAGAACATGGCCGCCAGCAGCGGGAGGTACTTCCGACCCAGCTTCTCGCCGAGGATCTCCTCGACGATCTGGATGCGGACGAAGTCGAGGCCCAGCTCGGCGATGCTCTGCCCGCGGGACGGGATGAGCCGCCCCTTGCGCAGGGCCAGCCAGAACAGCAGCAGCATGACGGCGATCGCGAAGAGGCGGACCAGCATGATGCGGTTCAGCTCGAAGGGCGTGCCTTCGAAGAAGATGGCGGAAGGGAAGAACTCGTCAAGAGTCGGGGCGTGGAATCCCCCGTCTCCGTGGCCGGCGTCGGCAGCGGAGAGCAGGTTCACAGCGTTCGCTATCAGCGCTATCTCCTGTGTCGGGGCGAGCACCCTGAAGTGTCGCGACGATTGGTGGGGTTGTCATCCGAACCCGCAGAGAATCGCGGCCGGGGAACGGAGATCACCCTATCAAGGTAACCCTCAGGACAGCGAATCGACGGGGGTTCTTTCGCGCTGTGCATGCTTGTGCGTGCAGCTCGGACGCTCAGGGGCCTCGAGACGACCGTCAGCGGTGCGACGGCCTAACGATCGACGGGCGCCTCGGGCAGCGTGACGTCGCTCACGTGGGGCAGCCGACCCCGGACGACGACCAGGGCGTCGATGACGAGGGTCCCCACGATGGACACGACGAGCGCCAGGAAGAGCACGACGTCGTCGACGAAGGGCTGGTCGCGGACGAGCACGAGCAGGACGACGAACACGACGATCTTGAGGAGCCAGGCTCCCATGACGATCCCGAAGAAGGCCGCGAGGCGGAAGCGGATGGCGATCAGCATGCTCCCCGCCGTGATGCCGGCGAAGACGATCGCCAGGGCGACCCCGACGAGCGCGCTCCAGAGCCCGTCCGAGCCGGCCGTGAGCCAGCCCACCCCTCCGCCGACGACGGCGATCGCGAGGGCCAGGAGCCCGGTGTACGTCAGGATCTTGGTGAAGATCGATCGGGCGTTCATCAGTGGTCCTTCGGGGGTGGTGGCGACGCGACGTCGACCGGGTCGGCCGCGTCGAGGTGGTCGAGGCCCCCGGCGGCCTGGTCGAGCGGATCGAAGCGATCCGACCGGGACGTCGCGAGATCGGCCGGGCGAGCTGACTGGACGGCCACCTCGACTTTCTTGCGACGGCTGAGGGGGGCGAGCGTGAGGGCGGCGCAGGCCACCAGCCCGACGACCAGGAAGGCGACGACCAGAGAGGTCGGCTTGACGAAGAGGAACATCAGGCAGCCGACCGAGACGACCAGCGTCCAGGCGTAGAAGATCAGGACGGCGTGGAAGTGCGAGTGGCCCATGTCGAGGAGGCGGTGGTGCAGGTGCTTGCGGTCGGCCGTGAAGGGCGACTTGCCGGCGCTGACCCGACGGAGCACCGCGAGGCCGAAGTCGAGCAGCGGCACGATGAGCACGGCGAACGGCAGCAGGATCGGGATGAAGGCGGGCAGCAGGGCGCTGCGGGAGATGGTCGCCGGGTCGATCTGCCCCGTCACGGAGATGGCGCTCGTGGCCATGAGCAACCCGGTCAGGAGGGCGCCCGCGTCGCCCATGAACAAGCGGGCGGGGTGCCAGTTGAACGGCAGGAACCCGAGGCACGCCCCGGTCAGGACGGCCGTGAGGAGAGCGGAGAGGTTGAAGTACTCCGTCTGGCCGATGGTCAGCGAGATGGCGAAGCTGTACGCGAAGAAGACGACGTTCGCGATGATCGTCACGCCCGCGACCAGACCGTCGAGGCCGTCGATGAAGTTCACCGCGTTCATCACGAGCACGACCGCGAGGATGGTGAGGATCAGCGACATGAAGGGCGAGCCCACGGCCAGGCTGCTGCCGATCGGGAGGGAGAGCAGCTGGACGCCCTGCCACGCGAGGACGCCTGCGGCGATGATCTGGCCGGCGAGCTTGGTCATCCAGTCGAGGTCGTAGAGGTCGTCGACCACGCCGATGACCACGATGATCGTGGCGGCCCCGATGATGGCGAGCGGGGGCCCCGGGTCGGCGAAGACGAGACGGAAGTAGTCGATGCCGGAGATCAGGGGGAAGACGAACCACGCCGCCAGGAGAGCCAGGACCACGCCCGCCCACATGGCGATGCCGCCGAGGCGGGGCGTGGGCGTGCGGTGCACGTCCCGGTCACGGATGGCCGGGTAGAGCTTGAAGCGCAGGCCGAGCCGCCAGACGACGAACGAGAGGACGAAGCTGACCCCCGCCGCGATCGCGAAGGCCAGCAGGTAGTACCTCACGCGACGGCGGCGTCGCCCACGACGCGTCTGATCTCGGAGTCGGGCAGGACGCCGTGGCGCACGATGCGGAGCACGCCGTCGGCCGCCCCGGTCGCGTCGACGATCGTCGAGCCGGTGTTCGCGCCCGGGCGACGTTCGTAGCTCTCCCCCACCGGCCCGGCGTCGAGGTAGACGGCCACCCGGTCGGCCAGCATGGCGCGGGCATCGTCGACGGTCGCGGCCGCGGGCTGGCCCGTGAGGTTCGCGCTCGAGACCGCCAGGGGGCCGGTCTCCTCCAGCAGCTCGAGGGCCATGGGGTGGCTCGGCATGCGCAGGGCGACGGTGCCCCGGGTCTCGCCGAGGTCCCAGCTCAGCGACGGCTGGGCCCGGAAGATGACGGTCAGCGGCCCGGGCCAGAACTCGTCGAGCAGGGGCCGCACCAGGTCGGGCACCGACTCGGTCAGCGCGGCGAGGGTGTCGAGACCCTTCACCAGCACGGGCGGAGGCGACTGCCGGCCCCGGCCCTTGGCGTCGAGCAGCGCCTGCACGGCGGAGGAGTCGAAGGCGTCGGCCGCGAGCCCGTACACGGTGTCGGTGGGCATGACCACGAGCTCGCCGCGACCGATCGCGCCACGGGCGGCGCGCATGCCGGTGAGCAGCTCGGTGGCGACGGAGAGGTCGTAGGAGGAGGTCATGACGAGACGATGATAGTGCGACCGACCTGGTGGCCGGGTCAGCGCACCGCCGTCGTCGACCGGTCTCGGCCGGTGAGGTCGGGCTGGGTCTCGGGGCTCCGCCAGCCGTCGGCGTCGAGGATCCCGCGGATCGCCGCGCCCTGCTGCTCCCCGTGCTCGATGACGAGGGCGCCCCCCGGGTGCAGCAGGCGACGGGCCGTCAGCGAGAGCGCCCGGACCAGGACGAGGCCGTCCTCCCCGCCGTAGAGCGCCGTGCTCGGGTCGTGCAGCCGGACCTCGGGGTCGCGCGGGACCATCCCGAGCGGGATGTACGGCGGGTTGCTCACGACGACGGAGACCCGACCGTCCAACTCGGGCAGCGCGTCCGTCATGTCGCCCAGAACGAGCGTGACGTTCGAGGCGCCGACCGAGTCGATGTTGCGCCGCGTCCAGGCTGCGGCCTCCGGCGAGATCTCGACGGCCCAGACGCGGCTGTGCGGCACCTCGGTCGCCAGGGCCAGCGCGAGTGCACCGCTGCCGGTGCCGAGGTCGACGGCCAGGGGCTCCGCCGACGGCGCCGCGCGCAGCGCGTCGACGGCGAGCTGGGCGACACCCTCCGTCTCGGGCCGGGGCACGAAGACGCCCGGGCCGACCTGCAGGGCCAGCGACCTGAACCAGGCCGTGCCGGTGATGTGCTGCAGGGGCTCGCGGGAGGCGCGGCGCGACACGAGCGCGACCAGCGACTCCACCTGCTCCCGGGTCACGGGCGACCGGGTGACGGCTCGCGCGAGGAGCACGCCGCGCTCGACCCCCGTGGCGTGCGCGAGGAGGAGCTCGGCGTCGACCGACGGGGTCGGGACGTCGGCCGACGACAGCACGGCCGTCGCCGCCGCGAGGGCGGCGTCGACCGTGCCGACGCCGGAGAAGGCGTCGGCCACGGCGCTCACGACGCGGTGTCGCCGATCTCGGCGAGCCGCGCCTCTTCGTCGGCCTGGATGCACGACTCGACGACGGGCTCGAGCGCGCCGTCCATCACGGCGTCGAGGTTGTACGCCTTGTAGCCGGTGCGGTGGTCGGCGATGCGGTTCTCCGGGAAGTTGTACGTCCGGATGCGCTCCGAGCGGTCCATGCCGCGGATCTGGCTCTTCCGGGCGTCGGAGGCGATGGCCGCCTGCTCCTCCTGCTGGCGAGCCAGGATGCGGGCGCGGAGCACGCGCATGCCGGCCTCGCGGTTCTGCAGCTGGCTCTTCTCGTTCTGCATCGCGACCACGATGCCCGTGGGCAGGTGGGTGATGCGCACGGCGGAGTCGGTCGTGTTGACCGACTGGCCGCCGGGGCCGCTCGAGCGGTAGACGTCGATCTTGAGGTCGTTCTGGTTGATGTCGACCTCCTCCGGCTCGTCGACCTCGGGGAAGACGAGAACGCCCGTCGTCGACGTGTGGATGCGCCCCTGCGACTCGGTCGCCGGCACGCGCTGCACGCGGTGCACGCCGCCCTCGTACTTGAGGTGCGCCCAGACGCCCTGCGCGGGGTCGCTGGCGTTCGACTTGATCGCGACCTGGACGTTCTTGTAGCCGCCGAGGTCGGAGTCGTCGCTGGCGATCATCTCGCTCTTCCAGCCCTTCGACTCCGCGTAGTGCAGGTACATGCGCAGGAGGTCGGCGGCGAACAGGGCGCTCTCCGCGCCTCCTTCACCGCCCTTGATCTCCATGATCACGTCGCGGCCGTCGTCGGGGTCGCGCGGGATGAGGAGTCGCCGGAGCTTCTCCTGGGCCTCGTCGAGGCCCTGCTCGAGGGCGGGGACCTCCGCCGCGAAGGCGTCGTCCTCCTTCGCGAGCTCACGCGCGGCCTCGAGGTCGTCCTGCACCTGCTGCCACGCCGAGTGGGCAGCCACGATGCGGCTGAGCTCGGCGTAGCGGCGGTTGATCTTCTTCGCCCGAGCCGCGTCGGCGTGCACGGCAGGGTCGCTGAGCTGCGTCTGCAGGTCGTCGTGCTCCGCCAGCAGCACCGACACCGACTCGAACACCGTCAGTGCTCCTTGTGGGAGGAGTCGTGGCCGTTCGCGGGCACCGACTTCTGGACCTGCACGAGGAACTCGACGTTCGAGCTGGTCTCGCGGAGGTTGCCGAGGACGATCTCGAGGGCCTTCTGCGGGTCGAGGCCGGCCAGGGCGCGACGGAGGCGCCAGGTGATCTTGACCTCCTCCGGGCTGAGCAGCATCTCTTCGCGACGGGTGCCCGAGGCGTTGACGTCGACGGCCGGGAAGATGCGCTTGTCGGCGAGGTGGCGCGACAGGCGGAGCTCCATGTTGCCGGTGCCCTTGAACTCCTCGAAGATCACCTCGTCCATCTTCGAGCCGGTCTCGACGAGGGCGGTCGCGAGGATGGTCAGCGAGCCGCCGTTCTCGATGTTGCGCGCCGCGCCGAAGAAGCGCTTCGGCGGGTACAGCGCCGACGAGTCGACTCCGCCGGAGAGCACGCGGCCCGAGGCGGGGGCGGACAGGTTGTAGGCGCGGCCCAGACGGGTGATCGAGTCGAGCAGCACGACCACGTCGTGGCCCAGCTCGACCAGGCGCTTCGCACGCTCGATGGCGAGCTCGGCGACCGTGGTGTGGTCCTCCGCGGGGCGGTCGAAGGTCGAGGCGATGACCTCGCCCTTGACCGTGCGCTGCATGTCGGTGACCTCCTCGGGGCGCTCGTCCACGAGCACGACCATGAGGTGGGCCTCGGGGTTGTTCACCGCGATGGCGTTCGCGATGGCCTGGAGCACGAGCGTCTTGCCGGCCTTGGGGGGCGAGACGATGAGGCCGCGCTGGCCCTTGCCGATCGGCGAGACGAGGTCGATGATGCGCGTCGACAGCTTCTGGGGCTCGGTCTCGAGGCGCAGGCGCTCCTGCGGGTAGAGAGGAGTCAGCGCGCTGAACTCGACGCGCTTGGCGGCCTCCTCGACGGGCTGGCCGTTGACCGAGTCGATCTTGACGATCGCGTTGTACTTCTGACGGCCCTGGCCCTGGTCGCCGTCACGGGGCTGGCGGATGGCGCCGACGACCGCGTCGCCCTTGCGCAGGTGGTACTTCTTCACCTGGCCGAGCGAGACGTAGACGTCGCTCGCCCCGGGGAGGTACCCGGTGGTGCGGACGAAGGCGTAGTTCTCGAGCACGTCGAGGATGCCCGCGACGGGGATGAGGACGTCGTCGTCGGAGATCTCGGGCTCGAACTCGTCGTTCTGGACGCTGCGGCCGCGCTTGCGGTCGCGCTGACGGCCGCGGCCCTGACGGCCGGCCTCGTCGGACTGCTGGCCGGCCTGCGAGCCCGACTGCTGCTCGCCGCGCGCGGCGTCGTTCTTCTCGCCGGCGGCGCGCTGCTGCTCGGCCTCCTTCGCGGACTGCTCCTGCGCGGAGGCCTGGCCCTGCTGGCCGTTCTGGCCGTTCTGGCCGTTCTGGCCGTTCTGGCCCTGCTGGCCGTTCTGGCCGTTCTTGCGGTTGCGGTTGCGGCTGCGACGACCGCCGCCCTGCTGGCCCTGGCCGTCCTGGTCGCCGGCGCCCTGGTCGTTCGAGCCCTGGTCGGCGGCGCCGGCCTCGGCGTCGCCCGTCTCGGGGGCCGACTGCGGCGCGACGGCCTCGGCCTGGGCCGACGGCACCTCCGCGGCCGGGGCCTCGGCGGCCGCGGCGGCGACCGTGGCGTCGGAGGCGCGGCGCGAGCCACGACGGCTGCGCGAGGGACGCTCGGCGGCGACGGGCGCCTCCTCGGCGGTGGCCTCGACGACCGACGACGGGGCGGCGGCCTCGGCGACGGGCGACGCGACCGGCGCGTCGACCTCAGCCACGGCGGCGGGCGCCTCGTCCGAGACCGGCGCGACGCCGGTCTCGCCGGCGTTGACGTGCTCGACGGCGGTGCGCTGCTCGGGAGCGCCGGCGGCGGCGGTCACCCGGCGCGACGGACGGCGCGTGCGGGGCGCGGCGGCGGTCTCGGCGACGGGGGCCTCGGCCGCGGGCGCCTCGGCGACGGGGGCCGACTCGGCCGGCGCAGCGTCGGTGACGTCGAGGGTCGGCTGCACGGCGACGGGCGCCTCGACGACGACGTCGTCGGTCGAGGCGACCACGGAGGCGTCGCCGGTCGCCTGGACGGCGGCGATGGCCGCGACCAGGTCGCCCTTGCGGAGCTTGGAGAGGCCGCTGATGCCGAGCGACGAGGCGAGGGCCTGCAGCTGCGGGAGGCGCATGGCGCTCAGTTCGGCGGGGGTCTGGGTGGTGGCGCTGTTGTCTGCGTCTGACACTGGTGGGTTCCTTCCGCTCCCCCGCGAGAGCCGCGAGGATGAGCTGGTCACACCTCGCAGCCTCTGGCCTGCCGTGCGGGCGGGCCCTGCGGCCGCACGCTCAGGGCGCGGCACGCACTGCGCGGGATGCGCAGGAAGCTCTCGGAGGTGCGGCACGCGATCGCCAGAGAGCGACCGAGCGCTGCTAGATGTGCACTACGGGATGTGCGACCGGGAATGCCGGGATGACGTGGGACCCCACACGTGTGCTGCCCGGTGACCGGGAGGACGATGCCAGATGCCCAGGAGATCTCAGTTTTCTACCGGGTGCGCGTTCACTGTAGCACCTCGCAGGTCGACGGCGAGCATCAACGGACGCCACGCCGACAGGGCGTTCTCGGCCACGAGCTGGGCCGCCAGGAGCCGCTGCGCCGGGTCGCTGCCGAGCACGAGCAACGAGGGCCCGGCCCCCGACACGACGGCCGCGAGCCCCGCCTGGCGCAGGACCCTGATGAGCATGTCCGTCTCGGGCATCGCGCTCGCGCGGTAGCTCTGGTGCAGGCGGTCCTCCGTCGCCGCGAGCAGCAGCTCGGGGCTCTGGATGAGCGCCGCGACGAGCAGGGCCGACCGCGACACGTTGAACGTGGCGTCCTCGTGGGGCACGGACGCCGGCTGGAGGCTGCGCGCCAGCGAGGTCGACAGCGTCGTCTCGGGCACGAACACGACCGGCGAGACGCCACGGTGGACGAGGAGCCTCTTGTGCGAGGGCCCGGCCGAGGTGGTCCACGCGATCGTCAGGCCGCCGAACAGGGCCGGCGCGACGTTGTCGGGGTGCCCCTCGAGCTCCGTCGCGACCGCGAGCAGCTGGTCGGGCGTGAAGTCGACGCGCCGCTCGAGGAGCCCCTTGGCCGCCATGACGCCCGAGACGATGGCCGCGGCGGAGGAGCCGAGGCCCCGCCCGTGCGGGATCGCGTTGCGCGCCTCGAGACGGAGACCCGG
This sequence comes from Frigoribacterium sp. CFBP 8754, assembly GCF_014841815.1. Taxonomy (NCBI): domain Bacteria; kingdom Bacillati; phylum Actinomycetota; class Actinomycetes; order Micrococcales; family Microbacteriaceae; genus Frigoribacterium; species Frigoribacterium sp. CFBP 8754. The sequence continues at coordinate 732,774 of NZ_JACYUO010000001.1, read as the reverse complement.
CAGCGGCACCCCCGCGGCACGGTAGGTGGCCGCGATCGAGCGCACCACGAGGTTGCTCTCGTCGGTGGGCACCTCGCCGGCGCCGACCCCGTTGACGTGCACCGCGACTCCGGAGCCCCGGGTCTCGGAGACAACGAGCCTGTCGTAGTGCGACAGCGCGAGGCCGAGGGTGTCGAAGCCGGGCCCCAGGTTGGCCGAGGTGGCCGGGACCTTGACGAGGACCGACCTCACGGCCGGGCCGGTGGTCATGCAGAGGCCGGGACGAGCCCGAGCACCTCGGCGACGCGCGCGGTGTCGCTCGCGACCACCGTGGGCTGCACGTCGGTGCCGTCGGCCTTGCGGAGGGCCCACTGCGGGTCTTTCAGGCCGTGGCCCGTCACCGTGAGGACGACCGTCGCCCCGGCGGGCACGACGCCCGCGTCGGCGCGCTCGAGCAGGCCGGCGACGCTGATCGCGGAGGCCGGCTCGACGAAGACGCCGACCTCGGCCGAGAGGATCTTCTGGGCGGCGAGGATGGCCTCGTCGGTGATGGCCCCGAACCAGCCGTCGGTGAGGTCGCGGGCCTCGAGGGCCAGCTGCCACGACGCGGGGTTGCCGATGCGGATGGCGCTGGCGATGGTCTCGGGCTGCCGCACGACCTCGCCGGCGACGATGGGCGCGGAGCCCGCGGCCTGGAAGCCGAACATGCGCGGGAGGCGCGTGGCACGGCCGGCCTCGAGGTCTTCGCGGTAGCCACGGGTGTAGGCCGTGTAGTTGCCGGCGTTGCCGACCGGGATGAAGTGGAAGTCGGGGGCGTCGCCCAGCACGTCGACGACCTCGAAGGCCGCCGTCTTCTGGCCCTCGATGCGGTCGTTGTTGACCGAGTTGACGAGGTGCACCGGGTAGTTCGCGGCGAGGTCGCGCGCGATGTCGAGGCAGTCGTCGAAGTTGCCCTGGATCTGCAGCAGCTGCCCGTCGTGCGCGACGGCCTGGCTGAGCTTGCCCATCGCGATCTTGCCCTCGGGCACGAGCACGGCGGCGGTGATGCCGGCGTGCGCCGCGTAGGCGGCGGCCGACGCGGAGGTGTTGCCGGTGGAGGCGCAGATGACGGCCTTCGCGCCGTGCTCGACGGCCTTCGAGATCGCCATGGTCATGCCGCGGTCCTTGAAGGAGCCCGTGGGGTTCATGCCCTCGTACTTGACGTAGACCTTCGCGCCGGTGCGGGCCGAGAGGGCCGGCGCCGGGATGAGGGGCGTGCCGCCCTCGCCGAGGGTGACGACGGGCGTCGCCTCGGTGACGTCGAGACGGTCGGCGTACTCGCGCAGGACACCCTGCCACTGGTGGGCCATCAGGCTCCTTCGACTCTCAGGACGCTCGTGACGGAGTTCACGACCGGGGTGGTGCGGAGGGCCTCGACCGTGGCGGCGAGGGCGGACTCGCGGGCACGGTGCGTGCCGATGATCAGGGTAGCGGTCGCCGGGGCCTCGACGTCGCCGTGTGACGCGAGGGGCGGGACGCCGCCCGTCTGCTCGACGCTGTGCACGCTGACGCCGTGGTCGCTGAGCACGCCGGCCACCTCGGCGAGCACGCCGGGCTGGTCGGCCACGTCGAGCGTCACCTGGTAGCGCGTGACCACGTCGCCGATGGGCAGCACGCGGAGGTCGGCGTGGGTGGACTCGGCGAGCCCGGGCCCGCCGATCACGTGCCTCCGGGCGGCGGAGACGAGGTCGCCGAGCACGGCCGAGGCCGTCTCCACTCCCCCGGCGCCCGCGCCGTAGAACATGAGGTCGCCCGCGGCCTCGGCCTCGACGAACACGGCGTTCTTCGCGCCGTGGACCGTGGCGAGGGGGTGCTCGAGCGGCACGAGGGCCGGGTACACCCGGGCGCTGACGCCCTCGACGCCGTCGGCGTCGAGCAGCCGCTCGCAGATCGCGAGGATCTTGACGACGTAGCCGGCCTTGCGGGCCGCGACGACCTGCTCGTGCGTCACCTCGGTGATGCCCTCGCGGTGCACGGCGACGAGCGGCACGGTCGTGTGGAACGCGAGGCTGGCGAGGATGGCGGCCTTCTGCGCGGCGTCGTAGCCGCCGATGTCGGCGGTCGGGTCGGCCTCCGCGTAGCCCAGCTCGGTCGCCGTGGCGAGGGCGGCCTCGAGGGTGTCGCCGTCGGTGTCCATCCGGTCGAGGATGAAGTTGGTCGTGCCGTTGACGATCCCCATGATGCGGACGATGCGGTCACCGGCGAGGCTGTCGCGCAGCGGGCGGATGATCGGGATGGCGCCGGCCACCGCCGCCTCGTAGTAGAGCTGGGCGCCCACCTGCTCGGCCGCCTCGAACAGCTCGGGGCCGTGGCTCGCCAGCAGCGCCTTGTTGCCGGTCACCACGTCGGCGCCGGAGTTCAGCGCCGCGAGCACGTACTGACGGGCCGGCTCGAGGCCGCCCATGAGCTCGACGACGATGTCGGCCCCGAGGATGAGCGACTCGACGTCGGTGGTGAGGAGCTCGCGGGGCAGGTCGACGTCGCGGGGCGCGTCGACGTCGCGGACGCCGATGCCGACGAGCTCGATGCCCGCGCCGGCGCGGCCGGCCAGCTCGTCGGCCTGCTCGAGCAGCAGCCGGGCCACCTGCGAGCCGACCGAGCCGGCGCCGATCAGGGCGACCCGCACGTTGCGGTATTCGATCATGGTGTTCCGTTCTGTGGGGGTGCTGCGACGACCGGGGGCGGGCGGGGCCGACGAGGGAGGGGCGTGCGTCACGAGGAGGCGCGGGCCGGCTGGTCGAGGCCCGCGTCGCGCGAGAGGAGGTCGGCCTCCGACTCGCCGCGCACGATGACGCGCGAGGTGCCGTCCAGCACCGCCACCACGGGCGGTCGGCCGACGTGGTTGTAGTTGCTCGACAGGCTGTGGCAGTAGGCGCCCGTGGCGGGCACCGCCAGCAGGTCGCCCCGCTCGACGTCGGCGGGCAGCCAGTCGGCCAGGACGACGACGTCGCCGCTCTCGCAGTGCTTGCCCGCGACGCGCACGAGCACGGGAGGAGCCGAGGAGGCGCGACCCGCGAGGGCCACGGAGTAGTCGGCCGCGTAGAGGGCCGTCCGCGCGTTGTCGCTCATGCCGCCGTCGACGCTGACGTACCGACGGACGGCGCTGGCCGCGGGCCGGCCGAGCACCACGGCCTCGTCGGCGGCCGCCGCGAGGTCGGACTCGGTCGCGACGGCGTCGACGTCGACCTCGTCGACGGCGACCGTGACGTCCTTGATGGTGCCCGTCGTGTAGAGGGTGGTGCCGCCGGGGCCGACGATCGTCCGGCCCGGCTCCACGGCCACGACCGGCACCGGGATGCCCCGGTCGGTGCACTCGGCGTGGACGATGTCGGCGAGGGCCGCCGCGAGCTCGTCGATCGAGCGGGCGTCGTCGGCCCTCGTGTAGGCGATGCCGAAGCCGCCGCCCAGGTTGAGCTCGGGCACCTCGCCGTCGGCGAGGAGGCCCGCGTGGACGGCGAGCAGGCGTCGTGCGGCCTCGGCGAAGCCGTCGGAGCCGAAGATCTGCGAGCCGATGTGGGAGTGCAGCCCGAGGAACCGCAGCGACGGCCGAGCACGCACGGCCGCGACGACGTCGGCGGTCTCGCTCAGCGGCACCCCGAACTTCTGGTCCTCCCGGGCGGTCGCGAGGTACTCGTGGGTGCTCGCGTGCACGCCGGAGTTGACCCGGAGGCGCACGGCCTGGACCACGCCGTGGCGCGCGGCGGCGTCGGCGACCCGGTCGACCTCCTCCGCGCTGTCGATGACGACCGCGCCGATCCCCGCCGCGACCGTGCGGTCGAGCTCGGCGTCGGACTTGTTGTTGCCGTGGAAGCCCATCCGGGCGGGCTCCACGCCCGCGGCCCGGGCGACCGCGAACTCGCCGGCCGTGCAGATGTCGACGGCCATGCCGGCCTCGGAGACCCACCGGGCCACCTCGGCGGAGAGGAAGGCCTTCGCGGCGTAGTAGACCTTGACGGTCGTCCCGACCCGAGCGAACTCGCGGCGGAAGGCCTCGACGGTCTGGGCGGCGCGGCCCCGGACGTCGGCCTCGTCGAGCACGTAGAGGGGGGTGCCGTACGTCTGCGCGAGCTCGGTCACGGGCACGCCGCCGAGCACGATCTCGCCGTCGTCGGAGCGCCGGGCCGTCCGCGACCAGACGCCGGCGTCGAGCTCGGCGAGGTCGTCGGGCTCGCGGAGCCAGGCGGGGGCGAGGGGGTTCGACACGGGGCCTCTCCAGGGTCGGCGGGACGGGGGTCGCCGCGCGCGCGACGTGGTCGCGCCCGTGACGTCAGAGAGCCTACCGACAGGCGGCGACGAGCCGGGCCACGTGACGCCGGCCGCGCCCGTGGGCTACGAGCAGGTGCCCTTCTCGGACAGGGCCGAGCTCGTCAGGGGCAGCCCGGGCGAGCGGAGGTCGACGGTGACCTCGCCGGCGCGCACGTCGAGGGCGGTGGCCGTCACCGACGCCGGCAGCTGCTCGGCGAGGCAGACCGAGGTCGCGAAGTCGCCGAGGAAGGGCGTCAGGTCGAGCTGCAGCGACGTGTCGGGCAGGGAGGCGGTGGTCGGGGCGAAGGAGACGGAGCGTCCGTCGTCGCTCAGGCTGGGCACCGCGGTGACGGCGACGGGCACGTCGCCGATGATGGGCACCGAGAACGACCGCGAGTACGTGACCGCGTCGTCGCCCAGCGCCAACGACGCGCCCTGCTGGCGGAGCGCCTCGAGGCCGTCGACCGTCGCCTGGTCGGCCGTGATCGTGCCCGTGACGGGCCCGGAGTCGCCCTCGAGCGAGGTGGGCACGTCGGCGACGTCGACGCGGACCACGACGGGGTCGCCCTCGACCCCGGAGGTCAGCGTGACGTCGTCGAGCGAGCCGTGGGCGATCTGCCAGAGCACCGAGGTGCCGTGCACGTCGACCTCGACGTCGTCGAGGCCGGTGGACGTCTGGACCTCCGCCGCGGCGCGGCTCTCGACGACCGAGCGGACGACGACGTCGGCGATCACGGCGAGGACCGCCAGGCCCACGAGCACGCCGACGAGGATGAAGAGGCCGGCCCCCGCGCTGCGGAGCCGTCGACGCTCGACCGGACGGGCCTCGAAGAAGTCGCTGTCGCTCTCGTCGCTCATCCCGACATCCTCTCAGGGACGCCGGGCGGAGTCGCGCCCCGCGCCGGTCAGGTCACATGCGGTCGGGCGCGGAGACGCCCAGGAGGCCCAGCCCGTTGCGGACGACCTGGCCCGCGGCGTCGTTCAGCCACAGTCGCGTGCGGTGCAGGTCGGTGACCTCCTCGTCGCCCAGGGGCGTCACCCGGCAGCTGTCGTACCAGCGGTGGTAGGTCCCGGCCAGCTCCTCGATGTAGCGGGCGACCCGGTGCGGCTCGCGCAGCTCGGCCGCCTGCGTGACGACGCGGGGCAGCTCGGCGAGGACGCCGAGGAGGGCGCTCTCGGTGGGGTGGGACAGCAGCGACGCGTCGAAGGCGTCACGGGTGACCCCCGCGGCCTCGGCGTTGCGCGTGACGGACCGGGTGCGGGCGTGCGCGTACTGCACGTAGAAGACGGGGTTGTCGTTGGTGCGCCGCGTCAGCAGGTCGAGGTCGATGTCGATCGAGCTGTTCACCGGGCTGCGGACGAGCGAGTAGCGGCCGGCGTCGACGCCGACGGCGTCGACGAGGTCCTCCATCGTGACGACGGTGCCGTTCCGCTTCGACATGCGGAAGGGCTCGCCGTCCTTCAGCAGGTTGACCATCTGGCCGATGAGGATCTCGAGGTTGACGCCCGGCTCGTCGCCGAAGGCCGCGCACATCGCCATCATGCGGCCGACGTAGCCGTGGTGGTCGGCGCCCAGCATGATCAGGTTGCGCTCGAAGCCCCGCTCGCGCTTGTCGAGGTAGTAGGCGAGGTCGCCGGCGATGTAGGCCGCCTCGCCGTCGCTCTTGATGACGACGCGGTCGCGGTCGTCGCCGAACTCCGTCGTGCGCAGCCAGGTCGCGCCCTCGGCCTCGTAGATGTGCCCGAGCTCGGTGAGGCGCGCGACGGCGCGCTCGACGGCCTTCGACTCGTGCAGCGAGTTCTCGTGGAAGAAGACGTCGAAGTCGACGCCGAAGTCGTGGAGCGACGACTTGATGTCGCTGAACATGAAGTCGACGCCCGCGGCGCGGAACACCTCCTGCGCCTCGTCTCGCGGCAGGGCCCGGAGGTCGCCGTGGTGCGCCGCGACGACCCGGTCGGCGATGTCGGTGATGTACTCGCCGCCGTAGCCGTCCTCCGGGGTGGGCTCGCCGAACGAGCGGGCGACGAGGCTGCGGGCGAAGCGGTCGATCTGCCCGCCGTGGTCGTTGAAGTAGTACTCGCGGGTGACGAGGGCGCCCTGCGCCTGGAAGACACGGGCGAGGCTGTCGCCCACGGCCGCCCAGCGGACGCCGCCCAGGTGGATGGGGCCGGTGGGGTTGGCCGACACGAACTCGAGGTCGATGGTGACGCCGGCGTAGTAGTCGCCGCGGCCGAAGGCCTCGCCCTGCTCGACGATCGTGCGGGCCAGCTGACCGGCCGCGGCCGCGTCGAGCCGCACGTTGATGAAGCCCGGGCCCGCGACGTCGACGTCGGCGACGCCGTCGACCTCGGCGAGCTCGCCCGCCAGCTCGGTGGCGAGGTCGCGGGGCGGGACGCCGACGCGCTTCGCGAACTTCATGGCGACGTTGGACGTCCAGTCGCCGTGGTCGCGGTTCTTCGGGCGCTCGAGGACGACGTCGGCCGGGGCCACGGTGACGTCGTCGCCGACCCCTCGGCGCTCGAGGACGCCCTGGACGACGGCGAGCAGGGAGGAGGAGAGTTCGGCGGGGGTCACGAGAGACGATCGTACCGGCTGCCGGGCGCCCGCCGGCCCGGGCCACGGGCCGTCGGGGCGCCCCTCCGAGCCGACCACGGGCGGCGTCGGGGAGGATGGGGGCATGTCGTCCCGCCGCCCCCGCCCCCCGGCCCGCGTCCCCTCCGTCGTCGTCGCCGCCTCCGCCCTGGCCCTCGGCGCCGCAGCCCTGACCGGCTGCACGACGTCGGCCCCGGGCGGCGGGCCCGCGTCGCCGTCCACGTCGGCGGCCCCGTCGCCCGCGGCGTCCGGCGCCACGCCCACCGCCGACCCCGGCTACACGCCGCCGCCGCTCGTGAGCAGCCCGCTCGCCCTCGACTGCGCCGCCCTGCTCGACCCGGCCGCGGGCGTGCTGCCCACGCTGTGGCCCGGCCTCGCCGCAGCCGACGCCCCCGACGCCCCCGACGCCGATGCTCTCGACGACGCCCTCGCCCCGGTGGCGGAGGCCGACGGGACGGTCTGCGACTGGGTCGACGCCGCCGGCGACCACGTGACGGTGGGCGTCGCCGCGTACGACGAGGCCAGCCTCACCGCGATCGCGAACGACCTCGTCGCCTCGAGCAACTCCGTGCCGAGCTACGGGGTGGAGGGCTACTTCAGCCTGCACGGCGGCACGGGCGTCGCCCGTGCCCTGCCCACCGGTCGCCTCGTCGTGGCCGAGTCGACGACCTTCGCGGAGCCCGGGTCGGCTGAGCCGGTGATGACGCAGCTCCTCGCCGCGGTGGGCGAGGGCGGCGCGGGCTAGGCGGTGCGGGCTAGGCGGTGCGGGCTAGGCGGCCCGGCGCGCCGACGCCGCGCGGGCGGCGAGCTGCCCCAGCAGGAGCGGCAGCTGCCACGCCTCGGCGCCGCGGTCCTCCGGGTGCCACTGCACCCCGGTGACCGGCGCCGTGACGTGCTCGACCGCCTCCACCTCGCCGTCGTTCGACCACGCCGCGACGCGCAGGCCCTCGCCGAGGAGGCCGACGGCCTGGTGGTGGGCGCTCCTGACCAGCGCGCTCGACCGGACCAGCGCCTCCCGCAGGCGCGTGCCGGCGACGAGGTCGACCTCGTGGTCGGTCATGAGCTGCTCGACGGAGCCCGTGCCGCGGTGCAGGCCGGCCTCGTCGTCGAGGTGCTGCACGAGGGTGCCGCCGAGCGCGACGTTGATCACCTGGTGGCCGCGGCAGATGCCGAGCAGGGGCGTGCCGAGCCGCACCGCGCGGCGGACGACGGCGAGCTGTGCGGCGTCGGCGACCTCGAGGTGACGCCCCTCGCCGGGGTAGCCGGCCGGGGCGCCGTAGTGGTGCGGGGCGAGGTCCTCTCCCCCGACGACGACCACCGCGTCGGCGTCGCGCGTGGCGGCCAGGAGGGCGTCGACGCCGAGGTCGTCGGCGGCCAGGCGCTCGGCCGACCAGCCCGCCCGACGCGCCTCGGCGACGACGCGCTCGTTCAGGGTCTGCACGTAGGCGTGGTACTCCGGCGCGTGCGGCCGACGGCGGGTGACCTCGACGACGGCCAGGCGCGCGCCGGGGCGGGCTCCGGGGGCTCGCGTCTCGATCGGCATGCACCCATGGTCGTCACCGTCGCCGCCTCGCGCCACCCGTGTGTCGCGGCGTTACGACCCGGGGCTCAGGGCCAGAGGGAGGCGCGGCGCCAGCCGTCGCCGACGCGGTCGTACCGCAGGCGCACCTGGTCACGGCCCGTCGTGCCCTGCCAGAACTCGACCGAGACGGGCGCCACGCGGTACGCCGTCCAGTCGTCGGGCACGAGGTCCGGCTCGTCGTCGAGTCGACGACGGGCCTCGTCGAGGGCCGCGTCGGCCTGCTCGGCGCCGGGGATCTCGGTGCTCTGCGGCATCGCGATCGCGACGGCGCGCGAGTCGGGGTGCCGCGCCCGGAAGTCGTCCTCGCTGACGTCGCGCGGCCCCGGGAGGGCATCGCCGAGCACGCGGACCTGTCGCCCGAGGTCGCTCCAGGAGAGGGTCAGCGCGACGCGGGGGTCGTCGGCGATCTGGCGGCCCTTGGGGCTGAGCGACGAGGTGGTGAACCAGAAGGCGTCGTCGACCTCCTTGAGCAGGAGGGTGCGCGCCGTCGGCCCCGAGGCGGTCGAGGCGGTCGACAGGGTCATCGCGTGCGGCTGCGCGACCCCGGCCTCCACCGCGTCGTCGAGCCAGGTGAGGAAGAGCGCGATCGGCTCCGGGGGTGCTTGCTCAGGGTCGAGGGGCGACACGTCGATCTCGGGCCGGCGAGCGCCGCGCACCCGGTCGCGGAGCGAGCGTCGGCCGCCCTGCCCGGCGTCGTCGCCGCCGCCGGAGTCGGGAGAAGAGGGAACGTGGGAGGCGCGGGCCGCGTCGTCGTCGTGGGTCACCGCCCCAGAGTGCACCCGCCCGCTGCGCCGCGGCCCAGGCGGGGCCGGCGCGTGTCCGTCGGCGACCCTGCGGGCTGCTAGCCTTGTCGTCGACCCTGGCCCCCATAGCTCAGGGGATAGAGCACTGCCCTCCGGAGGCAGGGGCGAAGGTTCGAATCCTTCTGGGGGCACCGAATCCCTCGGCGGCAGCAAGTCCTCGCGAAGACGCCGAGCACCACGCTTTCTGTGGATCGGTGTCGACGACGGGCCGTTGCCCCGTCCCACACCGCCTCAGGACGCCATGGGGACGTCCGCGTCCGTCGTCATCGAGAACGGCGACCAGTGGTAGCCGTCGGGGTCGTCGAACTGCCGCTGGTACATGAACGGGTACTCGTCGGTGTCTCCGACGCGCCCGCCCGCGGCGTCGGCGCGCGTGACGAGGTCGTCGACGGCCTCGCGGCTCTCGAGGTCGAACGAGACCGTCACCGGCGAGGGCGCGCCGGGTGCCCCGACCAGCTCCTCCGTCGCACCGACTGCCGTGTACTGCTCGCGGCTGACGAGCATGACGTGCTGGTCGCCGGTGACCACGAAGCACGCTGCACCGGGGCCGGACATCTCCGGCCTCGGAGCCCAGCCGAGGGCGGTGTAGAACGCCGTCGAGCGCTCGACGTCCTCGACCGGGCAGGTGATGAAGAGGCTCATGCCGTGGAGGCTGGACCCGGTGGCCCCTCCGTGTCAAGGGACGGTCAGGTCGGTGGCCGACGGGACAGCGGCTCGGGTCAGCGGATCGGGTCCCGGCGGGCCGGCGCCCGGGGGTCGTCCTGAGACCGGTCCGCCTCCGCGAGGCCCTCCCGGAGCGTGCGGAGCGGCACGTCGAGGTGACGGGCGACGTCGACCAGGCTCGCCTCGTCGCGGAGCATGTCGCGGGCGATCTGGAGCCGCCGTCGGCTGAGGGCGGGTGCGCCCCGGCGCTTGTAGTGCGCCTCCTGACGTCTCCGCTCGGCGGCCCGGGCCGGCTCGTCGGCGATGGTCGACTCGTACGACGCGAGCGCCCCCGCGGCGCGGAAGAAGAACCGGCCCCAGGCGCCGAGCTCGTCGATGTCGTCGTCGATCGAGCGGAAGGCCACGCCTCGGTCGTCGAGCGCGGCGATCAGCGCGACCACCTCGGCCAGGGTGCCGCCGAGCCGGTCGAGGCGTGAGACGACGAAGACGTCGCCCTCCCGGAGGGAGGACAACGCCTTCTGCAGCTCCGGGCGACGAGCCCGGGGGCCGGTGGCCTGGTCGACGTAGACGCGTTCGCACGCCGCACCGGCCAGCGCGTCGCGCTGGTGGCTGCCGACCTCGTCGTCGGAGTCACGCCGGTACCCGATCACGGCCACGTCGGGGCCTCCCCCGCGGAGCTCACCAGCCGTCGATCAGCTGTACGTCAGCGCGATGACGGCGACGTCGAGGGTGCGGTACGCGCCCTCCTGACGGGTCGCCTGGCGGCTCCGGCCCCGCAGGACCTCGAAGCGGCCCGAGGACTCGTGGACGAACCCGATGACGCCCGCGGTGGGCGTGGAGACGCGGTGGAAACCGTCTCCGAGGTCGATCACCTCGGCCCGTGACGTGCGTTCCAGAACAGCTCCCATGATGTCCTCCCGGCCTCAGGAGCCCCGCCTACGGGGGCTCGTCTGCCGAGCGTACCCCGCGCTCGGGGTACAACACCGGCGAGACGGCTGCCGTCCACCTGCCGCTTACCTGTGAGTGCGAGGGCTGAGCGGAGGCAGGGTCCGCTCCGCGGGGGACACGAGCACACCCGGCGCGGCCATGCCCTCACCGCCACGACCTCACCGCCACGACCTCAGACGGGCGGCGCCTCCACCACGTCGCGGGAGGGCCTCCCCCGCCCCGCCGTCGCCGTCACCCCGACGCTGGCGGCGGTGACGAGGGCCAGCGCCACGAGTTCGCGGGCGCCGAGGGCCTGGCGCAGCACCACGAGCCCGGCGAGGGCGGCGACGGCCGGGCCGAGGCTCGACAGCACCCCGAACACGCGCGTGGGCAGGCGTCGCAGCGCGACCACCTCGAGCGAGTACGGCAGCGCCGAGGTCAGCAACGCGACGAGCAGGAAGACCGCGAGGAGTCGCGGGTCGGCCACCACGGCCCGCGTCGCGTCGGCCGCGCCCACGGGCACCACCACGGCGGCCGCGACGACCATCGAGACGGCCAGCCCGCCCATCGCGTCGTCGGACCGGCCGAGGTTCGCGTTGGCCACGATGTAGCCGGCCCAGAAGGCCCCGGCACCGAGGGCGAGCAGCACGCCGACCAGGGGGGTCGCACCCGACGAGTCGAGGCCGAGGACGACGACGCCGACGAGGGCGAGCAGCGCCCAGGCGGCGTCGAGCCAGCGCCGGGTCTGGGCGAGCGCGACGGCCAGCGGCCCGAGGAACTCCAGGGTCACCGCGACGCCGAGGGGCACGACGTCGATGGCGAGGTAGATGAGCGAGTTCATGCCTGCGAGGGCGAGCCCGAGCAGCACGACGCCGAGCCAGGTGCGCCGCGACCAGCGACGCACGCGGGGGCGGAAGACGACCACGAGGATGAGCGCGCCGAGGGCGAGGCGCAGGGCGGCGGCGCCCGTCGGGCCGAGCGCCTCGAAGTGCGTGCGGGCGAGGGCCGCGCCGAACTGGACGGAGACGATGGCCGCGACGGCCAGGAGCGGTGACGGGACGCGGTCGAGGGGGCGGCTCACGCGGCGAGTCTAGGGGCGCGGCCCCGCTGGCCCGGACGTGCTGCGACGGGCTGCGCCGCCGCCCGGCCGGCCGCCGGTAGCATCGCAGGGTGTCCGACGCCCTCACCGTGATCTCCCCCGTCGTGGAGCTCTTCGGCTGGTTCGGCTTCGTCGTCGGCGTGCCCTTCCTTCTCCTGGGCGCACACGCCCGGCACCGCGCCGCCCGCTACGAGGAGACGGTCGCCGTCGTCATCCCGCCGCCGGCCTGGGCCCGCGCCGCCGTCGCCCGGTGGATGGACTCCTCCGGCGAGCTGCACGAGACCCAGTTCGGCGACCACCCCCTCGAGACCCCGGTCGAGACCGAGATCACCGTGCACTACGACCCCGACCGCCCGTCCCGGCCGCGCACCGACGCGCCGCACGACGACGGCCGGGCCCTGCGCGCGGTGGGGCGTGTGCTGGTCGGCGTCGGCGCCGCCTGCGCCGTCGCCTCCGTCGCGCTCCTCTTCGTCGAGTAGCCCGTCGCCGTCGACCGCTCCATCCGGGGTCGGCCGGGCCCCCGCCGACCCGGCGTCGATAGACTCCGCGGAACGACCGAGGGGAGCAGTGTGCGCGTCAGTGAACGAAGCCGTCGGGGGGCAGGTGTCGGGGCCGTTCTGGCCGCGGCCGCCGTGGTTCTGGGGTCGGCCGTGGTCGGCGTCGGTGCCGACCGGGCCCACGCCGAGCCGCCCGTCTCGCTGTCGGGGGCGTACGTGCTCGACCAGGCCGACGTGCTGTCGGCCGCCGACGAGCAGCGGGTCGAGGAGAGCCTCGACGCCCTCTCCGCCGACTCCGGCGTCGACCTCTTCGTCGTCTACGTCGACTCCTTCTCCTCCCCCGCCGACCGCGCCGCGTGGGGCAGCGCCACTGCTTCGCTGAACCAGCTCGGCCCCGACGACGTCCTCCTCTCGGTCGCGGTGGGCGACCGGGTCTACGACCTCTCCACCGACTCCACCGGCCCGGTCTCCGACGCCGAGCGCGAGCGGCTGCAGGCCGACGTCGTCGAGCCCCGCCTCCGCGACGACGACTGGGCGGGCGCGGCGGTCGCCCTCGCGGACGGCATCCGTGACGACCAGGCGGGCCCCGACATGTCGTGGCTGCTCGGCGTCGTGCTCGTGGTCGTCGTCCTCGCGATCGTCGTGGGCGTCGCGGTGGTGGTGCTGCGCACCCGTCGTCGCCGGAAGGCGGAGGACGCCGCGGCGGCCCGCCAGGCCGAGCTCGAGCGGGAGGCCGCCGGCATGCTCGTGACCCTCGACGACGAGATCACCGCCGGCCAGCAGGAGGTCGGGTTCGCCGCGGCCCAGTTCGGCGACGACGCCGCCCGGCCCTTCGTCGAGGCCCTCCGCCGGGCCCGTGACCAGGCCCGCGAGGCCTTCGAGCTGCAGCAGAGGCTCGACGACGCCGTGCCCGACTCCGCCGAGCAGCGACGCGAGTGGACCGAGCGCATCGTCGAGCTCTGTCGAGCCGCCGACGCCGCCCTGGAGGAGCAGTCGCGGGCCTTCGACGAGCGCCGTGCCGCCGAGGAGCGGGTGCCCGCCGACGTGGCCGCCCTGCCCGCCGAGCTGGAGTCGCGCGTCGTCCGGGTCGCCAAGGCCCGCGAGGTGCTCGCCCGGCTCGCGACCGCGTACTCGCCCCGCGCGGTCGCCAGCGTCGCCGAGAACGCCGACCAGGCCGACCGGCTCGTCGAGTTCGCCCGGGAGACGACCGACGCGGCGCGGGAGGACCTCGCGGCCTCCCGTCCCGGCGAGGCCGTCGCCGGTGTCCGCGCCGTCCGCCAGGCGTTCGGGCAGGTCGACCAGCTGCTCTCCTCCGTCGACCACGCCGGCGAACAGCTGCGCACCGCCGCCACGACGATCGCCGCCCTCGCCGCCGACCTGCGGGCCGACGTCGCGACGGCCGAGGCGCTGCCCCCGGGGAGCGCCCCCGACGGCGTGGACGTCGCAGGCTCCGCGGCCGCCGCGCGCGCCGCCGTCGCCCTCGCCGGCACGACCACCGACGACCCCCTGGCGGTGCTCGCCGACCTGGGGGCCGCCAACGTCCGCATCGACGCCGTCCTGGCGGCGGTGCGCGAGCAGGGCGAGAAGGACCGTCGGGCGCAGGCGGCCCTCGACCAGGCGCTGCGCACGGCCCGCGACCAGATCAGCTCCGCCCGCGACTTCATCCAGACCCGGCGCGGCGGCATCGGCACCCGCCCGCGCACCCGCCTCTCCGAGGCCGAGCGGCACCTCGCCGCGGCGGTCTCCCTCGCGGTGCGCGACCGCGACGCGGCCCTGGTGGAGGCGCACGACGCGGCCCAGCTCGCCGCGGCGGCCGCCAGCGAGGCCGCGGCCGAGGTGCAGCAGTACCAGCAGGTCGGCTTCGGCGGCGGCTACGGCGGTCGGGGCCGGGGCGGCGCCGACCTCGGCGGCATCGTCACGGGCCTCGTCATCGGCGGCCTCCTCAACGGCGGGGGCGGCGGCTTCGGCGGCGGGGGCGGCTTCGGCGGAGGCGGCGGCGGCGGCGGAGGCCGCAGCTCCGGGGGCGGCCGGTTCTGACCGGCGTGCGCCTCCCCGCACCAGCCGACCCGCGACTCCCCCCGGCCCCCGCCGGCACCAGACCCACCCACCCCCACGACCACCACCGGAAGGACCACCCCATGACGAAGCAGTCGATCTTCGGGCGCATCGCCCAGCTGACCCGCGCCAACATCAACGCCCTCCTCGACCAGGCCGAGGACCCGCAGAAGATGCTCGACCAGATGGTGCGCGACTTCACCGAGAGCATCCGCGAGGCCGAGGCCGCCGTCGCGCAGACCATCGGCGACCTGCGCCTGCTCGAGCAGGACCACGCCGAGGACGTCGCCGCGGCCGCCGACTGGGAGCGCAAGGCCGTCGCCGCCAGCACGAAGGCCGACCAGCTGCGCAGCTCGGGGGCGACGGCGGACGCCGACAAGTTCGACGCCCTGGCCAAGGTGGCCCTCGGCCGCCAGATCGCCTCCGAGAAGGAGGCGCGCGACGCCGAGCCCACGATCGCTTCGCAGACCGAGGTCGTCGACAAGCTCAAGGCCGGCCTGACCTCGATGCGGGCGAAGCTCGAGCAGCTGAACTCGAAGCGCAACGAGCTCGTCGCGCGCTCGCGCACCGCCGCCGCCCAGTCGAAGGTCGCCGACGCGATCGGCAGCATCGACGTGCTGGACCCCACCAGCGAGATCAGCCGCTTCGAGGACAAGATCCGTCGCGAGGAGGCGCGGGTGCTGGGCCAGCAGGAGCTCGCCGCCTCGAGCCTGGACGCCCAGTTCGAGAGCCTCGACGACCTCGACCAGCAGACCGAGGTGGAGGCGCGCCTCGCCGCCCTGAAGCTCGGCGCCCTCGACAAGTGAGCACCGCGCAGTGACCACCGCGCCCGGCTCCCCCTGGCCCGCCCCGTCCGTCGTCGAGCCCCGCTCGGACGGCACGGGGCCCCGTGCCGCCCGGGGAGCCGGGCGCTCCCGCGTGGTCGGCGTCGACGTCGCCCGCGGGCTCGCCGTGCTCGGCATGTTCGCGGCCCACATGTGGCCGCGCGTCGACCTCGACGAACGGCTCTTCGACGGTCGCTCGGCCATCCTCTTCGCCACGCTGGCGGGCGTGTCGCTCGGGCTGATGTCGGGCGGCGCCGCGCCCACGCCCCGGGGCCGACGGGCCCGCGTCGTCGGGTCGATCGCGATCCGGGCCGGCGTCCTCATCGCCCTCGGGCTGCTGCTGCAGGCCTGGAACGGCTACGTGCTGGTGATCCTCCCCTACTACGGCGTGATGTTCCTCCTCCTGCTCGTCGTGCTCTTCGCCCCGCCCGGGGTGCTGCTCGTGATCGCCGCGGTCGTGGCGGTCGGCGCGCCCGCCCTCGCGACGCTCGTGCCCCAGGACGTCTACGGCGACTCCAGCCTCCCCGGGGCCGCGGGCGTGGCCACCGACGCCCTGCTCGTCGGGGCCTACCCCGCCCTCGTCTGGCTGCCCTTCCTGCTCGTCGGCCTCGTCGCCGCCCGGAGCGACCTCCGGAGCCGCGGCACGCAGCTCGTCATGCTCGGGGCCGGCACGGTCGCGGCGTTCGTCGGCTACACCGTGCGGTACCTGCCCGGGGCAGCCGCGGTGCCGGCGTTCGACCCCGCCGACCACGAGGGCATGCCCGCCGAGATCGTCGGCAGCGGCGGCGTCGCGATCGCGGTCGTCGGGCTGCTGCTGCTGCTCACCAGCCCCGACCGGGCCTGGGGCCGTGGCGTGGCCACGGCGCTCCGTCCCCTGTCGGCCACGGGGGCCCAGCCGCTCACGGTCTACTCCGCGCACCTGCTGCTCACGGCGCCGCTCTTCTTCGCGTACCGCACCGAGGGCGGGTCGTACGGGCTGCCCCTCTGGCAGCTCGCGGTGGCGGTCGTGGCCACGCTGACGTACGCCGTGCTCTGGCAGCGCTTCGTCGGCCGGGGCCCCCTCGAACGCGCCGTCGGCCGGCTCAGCTCGCCCTGGTCGCGCGGGCCGCGCGCTGTGACAGACTGACGCCCGTGAGGTTCGTCGTGGTCCCCCAGTGGCAGGGCTCGCCGTCGTCGCGGGCCATGAGGCTCGCCGACGGCGCCTACGCCGTGCTGGCCGACCTCCCCCCGAGCGCCACCGCCCTCGTCGAGGTGCCCGTGGGCGCCGGCGACTCACTGGGCACGGGTGTGCACCGGCTGTCGTCCGTGCTCGCCGCCGCCGAGGCCGTCGCCGACGAGCTGCGGAGCGACGACTCCCCCGCCCTGGTGGTCGGCGGCGACTGCGGCGTCGAGCTGGCGGCCGTCCGGCACGCCGTCACCCCGCAGACGGCCGTCGTGTGGTTCGACGCCCACCCCGACCTGCACAGCCCGCGCAGCAGCGAGAGCGGGGCGTTCAGCGGCATGGTGCTCCGCACGCTGATCGACGGCGGAGACGACCTCCCGACCTTCTCCTCGGGGCCCGCTCCCGAGGCTGTCGACGCGGGGCGCGTCGTCCTCGCCGGCGTCCGCTCGATCGACGACGCCGAGGACGTCCACCTCGAGAGCCGCCGCATCCGCTCGGTGTCGTCGCTCGACCTCTCCCCGCAGGACGTCGTGGACGCCGTCGCCGAGACGGGCGCCACGGAGGTCTACCTCCACGTCGACCTCGACGTGCTCGACCCCTCGGCCCTCACCGGGCTGCTCGACCCCCAGCCGTTCGGCCTCGAGCCGAGCGTGCTCATCGAGACGCTGACCGCGCTGAAGCAGCGCTTCACCCTCGTCGGCGCGGGCCTCTGCGGCTTCGCGCCCGTCGACGCCACGCACGCGTCGGACGACATGGGCACCATCCTCCGCGTCGTGGGAGCGCTGTCGCGATGAGCGACGGGGGCGAGCGGCCGCGGGTCAGCGTCGTCCGCGACGGCCACGTGCTGCTGATCGGCCTCGACCGCCCCGAGAAGCGCAACGCCGCAGACCTGCGCCTGCTCCGCGAGCTGAGCCTGGCCTACGGCCTGCTCGACCGCGACCCCGAGCTGAGGGTCGGACTGCTGCACGCCCACGGCGACCACTTCACGGCGGGGCTCGACCTCGCCGACGTGGCCCCCGCCGTCGGCCCCGACGGCCTCGACGTCGTGCCCGAGGGCGGCCTGCACCCCTGGCAGGTGGAGGGACGCCAGCTGTCGAAGCCGGTCGTCGCGGTCGTGCAGGGCACCTGCCTGACGCTCGGCGTCGAGCTGGCCCTCGCGAGCGACGTCGTCGTCGCCGCGGACGACGCGCGCTTCGGGCAGATCGAGGTGAGCCGGGCGATCCTGCCCTTCGGCGGCGCCACCGTCCGGCTGCCCCGCCGCGTCGGCTGGGGCGACGCGATGCGCTGGATGCTCACCGGCGACCTCCTCGACGCCGCCGAGGCGCTCCGCATCGGTCTCGTGCAGGAGGTGCTCCCGCGCGCGGAGGCGCTCGGCCGGGGGCTCGAGCTCGCCCGGCGGATCGCCGCGCAGGCACCGCTCGCCGTGCAGGCGACGCTCGCGAACGCCCGGCTCGCCGTCCGCGAGGGCGACCGCGCGGCGGAGTCGCAGCTGCAGCCGGAGCTCGTGCGCCTGATGCGGACGGACGACGCCCGGATCGGTCACGAGGCGTTCCTGGCCCGCACGGACGCGGAGTTCACCGGCCGCTGACTCCCCTCGGGAGCCTTCTCGCGGGCACGACGGCCGACGGCCGCGTCAGCCCCGACGAGGCCGGGACCCCGGGAACGTCGAGGGCCCGCCTCCCCGAGGGGGAAGCGGGCCCGAGAACGAGGCGGATCGGCCTACTTGAAGACGTCCTTGACGTCCTCGCCGACCTTCTTGGCGGAGGCGCTGGTCTGGTCCTTCTGACCCTCGGCCTTGAGGCTCTCGTCGCCCTTGTGGTCTCCGAGAGCTTCCTTGGCCTTGCCGGCGATGTCCTGAGCGGCGTTCTTGATCTTGTCGTCGAGTCCCATGGTGACCTCCTCAATGAGCGCTGTCTGCGCGATGGATCAGAAGGTACGCGTCCCGGGCCGGCTGTACCCGCGCCTCCCACCTGCTGCTCAGGAACCACTCACGGAACGGACATGTCCGCGACGCGCGTCGGCTGGGTGACCACCCGGGGGCCCGGGACTAGGTTCTCCCCATGACGACTTATGACCTCATCGTGATCGGCGCCGGCGCTGTCGGCGAGAACGTGGCGGACTACGCGACCCGGAGCGGCTTGGAGGTCGCCCTCGTCGAGGCGGAGCTCGTCGGCGGCGAGTGCTCCTACTGGGCCTGCATGCCCTCGAAGGCGCTGCTGCGCTCCACCGCCGTCCTCCGGGCTGCGCGGGCCGTCGACGGGGCCGCCCAGGCCGTCACGGGAGAGGTCGACGTGGCCGCGGTGCTGCGCCGCCGCGACTCCTTCACCTCGAACTGGGACGACTCCAGCCAAGCCGAGTGGGTCGAGGGCGCCGGCATCGAGCTGATCCGCGGCCACGCGACCATCACGGGCGTCAAGGAGGTCACCGTCGGCGACACCGTCTACACGGCTCGCCACGCGGTCGCCGCCGTCACCGGCTCCTCCGCGCTCCTCCCGGACGTGCCGGGGCTGGCCGAGGCCCGTCCGTGGACGAGCCGCGAGGCGACGAGCGCGAAGAGCGTCCCGCAGAGCCTCGTCGTCGTCGGCGGCGGCGTCGTCGCGGCCGAGATGGCCACGGCCTACCAGCAGCTCGGCTCCACGGTCACCCTCGTCGCGCGCAGCGGCCTGCTCGGCGGGCAGGAGCCGTTCGCCGGCGAGCTCGTCGGGAAGAGCCTCCGGGCGATGGGCGTCGACGTGCGCGAGGGCACCTCGCCCGTGCAGGTCAGCCGCACCGAGCACGACACCGTCGAGGTCACGCTCGACGACGGCACCGTCGTCATCGCCGACGAGATCCTCGTCGCGACCGGGCGCGTTCCCCGCACCTCCGACCTGGGCCTCGAGTCCGTCGGGGTCGAGGCCGGGACCTGGCTCGACGTCGACGACACCCTGCTCGTCAAGGGCACCGACTGGCTCTACGGCGTCGGCGACGTCAACGGCCGGGCGCTGCTCACCCACCAGGGCAAGTACCAGGCCCGCGCCGCCGGCGAGGTGATCGCCGCCCGCGCCCTCGGCCGCGAGCTGGCGACCGAGCCCTGGGGCGCGCACGTGGCCACGGCCGACGACGCCGCCGTGCCGCAGGTCACGTTCACCGACCCCGAGGTCGCGAGCGTCGGCCTCACCGCCGACGCGGCGCAGAAGCGCGGCCTCGACGTGCGCGTCGTCGACTACGACCTCGCCGCCGTCGCGGGCTCGGCGATCCACTCCGACTCGTACGAGGGCCACGCCCGCATCGTCGTCGACGAGGCCCGGAAGGTCATCGTCGGGGCGACCTTCGTCGGCCCCGACGTGAGCGACCTGCTGCACGCCGCCACGGTCGCCGTCGTCGGCGAGGTGCCGATCGACCGCCTCTGGCACGCCGTGCCGTCGTACCCGACGGTCAGCGAGATCTGGCTGCGCCTGCTCGACGCCTACGGTCGTCCGTGATCAACCCCCTCGTCGACTCGCCGATCTCGCGGGCGGGCTGCGCCTGGGCGACCGCGGTCGGCCTCGCCGTCGGCGTGCCGCTCAGCGTCGGCAAGGTCCGAGTCGTGGGCGACCTGATCGTCTGCCGCGGCCTGCCCCGCTGGGCGTTCAAGCGCGGCGGCACCTGCGTCGGCCGCGTGTACCTGACCCGCGACAACGACGGGCCCGCCGTGCTTCGGCACGAGGCGCGGCACGTCGCGCAGTGGAAGAAGTACGGCATGCTGATGCCGTTCCTGTACGCCCTGGCCGGCAGCGACCCGCTGACGAACAGGTTCGAGATCGAGGCCGGCCTCGAGGAAGGCGGTTACCGATGACCCGCACCGTGATCATCACCGGAGCCAGCTCCGGGATCGGCAAGGAGGCGGCGCTCGCCCTGGCGAGCGGAGGGGCCGACGTGGCCGTGGTCGGTCGCAACGCCGAGCGCACCCGGGCCGTCGCCGACCAGGTCGGCGGCACGGCCTTCCTCGCGGACTTCGACCGGCTGGACGACGTCCGCTCGCTGGCCGACCGCCTCCTCGACCGCTATCCGACGATCGACGTCCTCGCGAACAACGCGGGCGGCCTGGTGAGCGACCACGAGCTGACGAGCGACGGCCACGAACGCATCCTCCAGTCGAACCACCTCGCTCCCTTCCTGCTGACGCGCCTCCTGCTGCCGCGGCTGCAGGAGAGCGGCGGCCGGGTCGTGTCGACCGCCAGCGTCGCGAACATGTTCGGCCACGTGCGCCTCGACGACCTGAACTGGACGAAGCGCCCCTGGCTCGGCGGCTGGCGCCAGTACGGCACGAGCAAGATCGAGACCATCCTCTTCGTGCGGGAGCTCGCCCGCCGCACCGGCCTCGAGGCCTTCTCGTTCCACCCGGGGATCGTCAAGACCGGCTTCGGCCAGACGTCGCCGATGTGGCGCATGGCCAACGTGCTGAGCAACGGCAACTACGGCATCTCGGCGAAGGCCGGGGCCCTGCCGCTCATCCAGCTCGCCGGGCCGAGCACGATCGGCGTGCCGAGCGGCACGTACTTCGACCAGCTCAAGCCCGACGGCCTGCGCACGCGCCAGGCGAAGGACGACCTGCTGGCCGAGGCCCTGTGGGACCGCACGTCGGCGATCGTCGGACTGCCCTCCGAGGTCTGACCGGTCGCGGCGGGGCCGGGGGCTGCTAGCCCTCGGCCTTGCCCAGCCGCCAGTACCCCATGAACGCGACCTGCCGGCGGTCCACGCCGACCTCGCTGACGAGGAAGCGGCGGAGGGCCTTGATCGCCCCGGCCTCGCCGGCGAGCCAGGCGTAGAGGTCGCCGTCGAGCGACGCCCCGTGCGGAGCGTGGCCCTGAGGGACGTCCCAGAGCACGTCGTGCTCGATGTCGACCTCCTCGACGGGGACCCCGTGGTGGCGGGCGGTGACGTACCGGGCCGTCCAGCCGCGCACCGCCTCCACCAGGCGGCCGCCGTGGCCCTGGTGGGCGGCCGTGCCGGCGTGGCCCTCGCGGGGCAGCCAGTGCACGTCGACGCCGGCCGGCGCGACGAGGGGCAGCGCGTCGGCGGCCGTCGGCACCTCGACGAAGACGCAGCCGCGGGCGTCCGCCGGCAGCTGCTCGACGATGGAGCAGATGGCGGGGGCCGCGGTCTCGTCGCCCGCGATCATGACGGTGCGGGCCTCCCCCGGCGACCACTCGACGCCGCTGCCGTGCACGCCGCTCGTCGCGTCGGGGCCGACCAGCATCGCCTCGTCGCCGACGGCCACCGTGCTGAGCCAGGTGCCCGCCGGGCCGCCGTCGTCGTGCACGACGAAGTCGACGTCGACCTCGTGGGCCTCGGGGCGGACGGCCCGGGCCGTGTAGGTGCGGAAGGGGTTCTGCCGGTGGGCCGGCAGGGCACGCCAGGCGCCCCACCAGTCGTCGACCGGGAAGTCGTCGAAGCCGGTGCCCGGCAGGGGCAGCACGACCTTGATGCGCTGGTCGAGGCCGTCCGTGCCGAAGTCGGCCAGGTCGGGCGCCGTGAAGGTGAGGCGCGTGAACGACGGGCTGAGGCTCGTGACCGCGGCGACGCGGACCCGGTAGGGACGGTGCGCGGGGCGCGCGACGGGGGCGGCCGACGGGGCCGTGACGGCGAGGCTCACGTCAGAGCGTCGCGGCGGCGCCGTGGTCGGCCGCGTGCACGGCACGCAGGTCGTGGCGGAGGTCGTAGGCGAAGGAGGCGGGGCCCCCGATCCAGATGAGGTGCTCGCCGGCCGCGAGGTCGGCGGCGTCGACGTACATCTCGGCGAGCCAGGCGCGGACGGCCCGGTCGAGCGCCTCGCCGGGGGCGCAGGAGCGACCCGAGCCGGGGGCGCCGGAGCGGCGGTCACGGGCCAGCCAGGTCACGGTGACGCGGCCGGGCGATGCCAGCTCTTCCACCTCGGCGGCGGAGCCGACCTCGACGAACACCTGGCCACGGGCGCAGATCGGCAGGCTGGCGAGCATCTCGCGGAGGGCGGGGAGCGAGGAGGCGTCGCCGGCGAAGAGGACGCGGATCGCGTCGTGCGGCAGCGGCGGGTTCGGGTCGTCGAAGAACATGTCCCCCTCAATATAGGTGAGGCTCACCTAAGCCGCCACTCTCCGCGGACACCCGCGGCGGGTTCCCAGGGGTGTAGTAGATTCGCGGGAGCCCTCGGTCCAGCAGCGACCCGGGGGCAGAGGGGCGGCGCCCGTCCAGCAGCGACGGAGCGCCAGCCGAGATCCATCGTCCGGCAGCGACGGAGGACGTCCTGCACCCGGGGTGCGCAGGTCGCGACGAGCGACGGCGCGCCGATCCGCACCGCTCCGAAAGGCCACTCCTCCCCCATGCGCTCCCGCCGCCTCCTCGCCGCCGCCGCCTCCTCCGCCCTCGTCGTCGCCCTCGTGGCCGGCTGCACCTCGGGAGGCTCCGACGGCTCCGGCTCGCCCGACGCCGACGCCACCGTGACGGTCGGCCTCGTGCTCGAGCCGAGCGACCTCGACATCCGCCACACCGACGGCGTCGCGCTCGACCAGGTCCTGATCGACAACGTCTACCAGGGCCTCGTCGGCCGCACCGAGGAGAACGACGTCGTCGACGTGCTCGCCTCGGAGCACACGATCAGCGACGACGGCCTCACGTACACGTTCACCCTGCACGACGGCGTGGCCTTCCACGACGGCGCGGCCATGACCGCGTCCGACGTGGTCTGGTCGCTCGAGCAGGTGCGCACCGACGAGACGCTCGCCGGGCACGCCGACCTGGCCGCCGTCTCGTCGATCTCGGCCCCCGCCGACGACACCGTCGTGCTCACGCTGTCGCGCCCCGACTCGGCGCTGCTCTTCGCCCTGACCGGCCGCGCGGGCCTCGTGCTCGAGCAGGCCGCCACGAACGACCCGTCGACCACCGCGAACGGCACGGGCCCCTACACGGTCGCCAGCTGGACGCAGGGCGACAACCTCCGCCTCGAGCGCGCCGACGGCTACTGGGGCACCCCGGCGAGCGTCGAGGCCGTCGTGTTCCGCTACGTGACCGACCCGTCGGCCGCGATCAACGCCACGCTCTCCGGCGACCTCGACGTGCAGACCGCCGTCGACGCCACCCTCTCGTCGCAGCTCGAGGGCGTCGACGGCGTCAGCCTCGAGCAGGGGAAGACGACCGACAAGTACACGCTCGCCTTCAACAACGCCGTCGAGCCCTTCACCGACGTGCGGGTGCGCAAGGCGATCCGGATGGCGATCGACAACGACGCGATCATCACCGCGGTCGGCGGCTCGGCCGTCGACCAGGGCGGGCCGATCCCCGAGCTCGACCCGGGCTACGCCGACCTGACGTCGGTCGACGCCTACGACCCCGAGGCGGCGGAGGCGCTCCTCGCCGAGGCCGGGCACGCCGACGGCCTCGACCTCACCCTCGAGTACGCGAACTTCTACCCGGCCGCGATCGGCGACGTGCTGACCACCCAGCTGGCCGCCGTCGGCATCACCCTGACGGTCGAGCAGGTCGACTTCACGACGTGGCTCGACGACGTCTACACGGCCCCCGCCGACGGCGGCCCGCGCGACTTCCAGCTGAGCATGGTCGACCACGCCGAGACGCACGACTTCGGCAACTGGGCCGACCCCGACTACTACTGGGGCTACGACAGCGCCCCGGTGCAGGCGCTCTGGGAGCAGTCGCTGGCCGCCACCGACCCGGCCGTCGCCGCGCAGGCCCTGAGCGACGCCGCGGCCATCGTGTCGGAGGACGCCCCGGCCGAGTGGCTCTACACCTCCACGACCCTGACGGCGATCCGCGACGGCGTCACCGGCTTCCCGACCACGTCGACCAGCACCCGCCTCGACCTCTCCGAGCTGGCCACGACCGAGTGACGAGGTTCCTGCTCGGCCGGGTCGCGCTCTTCGCGCTGGGCCTCGCCGTCGCCAGCGTGCTGATCTTCGTCACCCTGCGCCTCCTGCCGGGCGACGTGGCGCAGTCGATCGCGGGCACGACCGGCAGCCCCGCGCAGGTGGCCGCGATCCGCGCCTCCCTCGGCCTCGACCAGCCCGTCGTCGTCCAGTACCTCGACTGGGCCGGCGGCCTGCTGCGCCTCGACCTCGGGGAGTCGCTCGTGACGGGCACCCCGGTCGCCGACGAGGTCGCCGAGAAGCTGGGCGTGACGCTGCCCCTCGCGGGGATGTCGCTCGTCGTCGGGCTGGCCGTCGGCGTGCCCCTCGGGGTCGTGGCCGCGATCCGTCACCACCGCCCGTCGGGCGCCGTGCTCGGCGTCGTCGCGCAGCTGCTCGCCGCGGTGCCGGTCGTCTGGGCCGGCATGCTGCTCATCGCGCTCTTCGGGGTCACCCTGAGGGTGCTGCCGACCCAGGGGTTCCCCGTCGACGGCTGGGAGGAGCCCGGCCGGGCCCTGCGCTCGCTCGTGCTGCCGGCCGTCACGATCGGCCTCGTCGAGGGCGCTGTGCTGTTCCGCTTCACCCGCTCCGCCGTCGTCGGCGCCCTCGACGAGGACTACGTGCGGGCCGCGGCCGCGAAGGGCATGACCACCACGCGGGCCCTGCTCCGCCACGGACTGCCGAACGTGCTGCTCAGCGTCGTCAGCGTGCTCGGCCTCCAGGTCGCGGGCCTGGTCGTCGGCGCGGTCGTCGTCGAGCAGCTCTTCTCCCTCCCCGGCCTCGGCCGCATGCTGGTGAGCGACGTGGGCCGGCGAGACCTCACCAAGGTGCAGGGCGAGCTGATGACCCTGACGGCCCTCGTGCTGCTCGTCGGGCTCGTCGTCGACGTCGTGCACCGCCGGCTCGACCCGCGCCTCCGGGAGCAGGAGGCGTGAAGCGGCGCAGCGCGCTCGGCGCCCTCCTCCGCCGCCCCGCCGGCGCCGCCGCGGCCGGCTGGCTCGCCCTGCTGCTCGTCGGCGCGCTGGTGAGCCGGGTCTGGACGCCGCTCGACCCCTTCACGACCGACCCGTACTCCGCCTGGCTGCCCCCGTCGGGCGCCCACCTCTTCGGCACCGACGGCGTCGGCCGCGACATCGCGAGCTACGTCCTCGCGGCGACCGGCACGACCGTCGTCGTCGCGGTCTCGGCCGGCGTGGTCGCGGTGCTCGTCGGCCTGGCCCTGGCGGCGCTCGGCTCGCTCACCGCCCGGCCCGTCCGCGAGGCGACGGCCGTGCTCATCGACGTGCTCGTCGCCTTCCCCACGATCCTCGTGGCGATGGCCCTCGCGGCGGCGTTCGGCGGCTCGCTCGCGGTCGTCGTCGTGGCGACCGGCGTGGGCTACGGGGTCACGATCGCGCGCGTGTCGCGCGCGGAGATCCGCCGCGTGGTCCGCGAGGACTACGTCACGGCGGCCCGGGCCTCCGGCGCGGGCACCGCGGCCGTCCTCCGCCGCCACGTGCTGCCGAACATCGCCCCGGTGTTCGTCGTGCAGCTGTCGCTCGCCATGGCGACCAGCGTGCTCGCGGAGGCGGGGCTCTCCTTCCTCGGCTACGGCGCCTCGGCCGAGACCGCGTCGTGGGGGCGACTCCTCGCGGACCTCCAGAAGTTCCTCGGCGTGCACCCCTGGACGGTCGTCTGGCCGGGGCTCGCGATCACGCTCACCGTGCTCGCCCTCAACCTGCTCGGCGACGCCGTCCGCGACGCGGCCGACCCGCGCCTCCGCGACCGGCCCTCCGGCACGGGCCGTGCGAGCCGCTCAGGCGGCGTGGACCGCCCTCGCCCGTCCGACCCTGCCGACCCCGCCCGCTCCCCCGCCCCGGAGGTGACCTCGTGACGCTCGAGATCGACCACCTGACCGTGACCATCGGCGACCGGGCCGTCGTCGACGACCTCTCCCTCCGGCTCGACGACGGCGCGCGGCTCGGACTCATCGGCGAGTCGGGGTCGGGCAAGTCGCTGACCACCCTCGCCGTGCTGGGCCTGCTGCCCCGCTCCGCGCGCGTGGCCGGCAGCGTGCGCCTCGACGGGCGCGAGCTGCTCGGCCTGCCCGAGCGCGAGCTGGCCCGCGTGCGCGGCGCCGTGGTCGGCACCGTCTTCCAGGACCCGCGCACGGCCCTCGACCCCGTCATGACGGTGGGGCGCCAGATCGCCGAGCCGCTCCGCCTGCACGGCACGGTGACCCGCCGCGAGGCCCGCCGCCGCGCCGTCGAGGCCGCCGCCGAGGTCGGGCTGCCCGAGCCCGACCACATCGTCGACAGGTACCCCCACCAGCTCTCCGGCGGCCAGCGGCAGCGGGTCGTCATCGCCACCGCGCTCATCACCCGGCCCACCGTCCTGCTCGCCGACGAGCCGACGACAGCGCTCGACGTCACGACCCAGGCCGAGGTGCTCCGGCTCTTCCGCCGCCTGGTCGACGAGCGGGGGGCGTCGCTGCTCTTCGTGACCCACGACCTCGCCGTGCTGGCGCAGGTGGCCGAGGAGGCGGTGGTCCTGTCGCAGGGGCGCGCGGTCGAGAGCGGGCCGGTCACGCGCCTCCTGCACGCCCCCGAGCACCCCGTGACGCGCGGGCTCGTGGCCGCGACCCGCGCCACCACGTGGAGGGCGTCGTGACGGGGCCGACGGGCGCGGCGGGCAGCGCGGGCACGGCGGACGCCGCGGGGAGCACGGACGCCGCTCGCGGCGCGTCCGGGCCGACCGCGTCGCCCCTGCTCAGCGGCCGGGGCCTCACGCGCACCTTCCGGCTGCCGCGTCGGTCGCCCTTCCAGCCGGGCCCGGTACGGCACGCGCTCGTCGACGCCGACCTCGACGTGGGGCCGGGCGAGAGCGTGGCCCTGATCGGCGAGTCGGGCTCCGGCAAGTCGACGCTCGTGCGCCTCCTGCTGGCCCTCGACCGCCCGACGGACGGGGCGGTCACCTTCGACGGGAGGCCGGTCGAGCCCGGCCGGGCGGCGCAGCTGCGCTGGTTCCGACGGCAGACGGGCGTCGTGCTGCAGGACCCGTACAGCTCGCTCGACCCGCGGATGCGCGTCGGAGACACGGTGGCCGAGCCGCTGCGGCACCTGCACGTGGCGGGCGACCACCGCGCGCTCGTGGCCGAGGTGCTCGAGCGCGTCGGCCTCGACGCCGCCGACGCCGAGCGGTGGCCGCACGAGTTCAGCGGCGGTCAGCGCCAGCGCATCGCGCTCGCGCGCGCCGTCGTGCACCGCCCGCGGCTGCTGGTCGGCGACGAGCCGATGAGCGCCCTCGACGTGACCGTCCGCGCGCAGATCATCGAGCTGCTGCGCGAGCTGCGCACCGACCTCGGCCTCAGCCTGCTGCTCGTCTCGCACGACATCGGCCTCGTGCAGCACCTCGCCGACCGGGTGGCCGTGCTGCGCGACGGGCGGGTCGTCGAGCAGGGCGCGACCGACGACGTGCTGCGGCGGCCGCAGCACGAGTACACCCGGTCGCTGATCGCGTCGGTGCCGACGATCGACTGAGCGGCGTCGGCGCGTGCTCGGCGGGCGCGTGCTCGGCGGGCGCGTGCTCGGCGGGCGCGTGCTCGGCGGGCGCGTGCTCGGCGGGCACGGCACGGCACAGCGCGGTCGAGGTGACCCGACCTGGGCCCTCGACGTGCTCGAGGGCCCAGCTCGGGTCACCTCGTGCGTCGATCACCAGACGGAGGGGTGCCTCCGCTGCCAGCGCAGCCGCCGCTCGAGCTGTGCGCCGATGCTCAGCAGCACGTCCTCCCGGCCGGGGCGCCCGATCAGCTGCACGCCCGCCGGCAGGCCGTCGACCTCGCCCACCGGCAGCGTGATCGCGGGCAGGCCCGCCACGTTGACGAACGACGTGAAGGGCGAGACGAGGCACTGCTGCTCGAACGCGCGCTCGGGGTCGTCGGCGTCGTACCAGCCGAGCGGCTGCGGCAGCAGGGCGAGCGAGGGCGTGACGACCGCGTCGAACCGGTCGAAGGCCCGCACCACGCTCCGCTCGAAGTCGGTGAGCCCGGCGAGGGTCGCCCCGAGCTCGCGGGCGCCGATCTCGCGGCCGCGCCGCACGAGCCAGGCCGTCATCGGCTCGAGCCGGGCGAAGTCGTCGTCGGTCTCGGCCGGGATGCCCGCGGCGCCCGCCTGCCAGAGGGTGCGGAAGAGCTGCGGGTACCGCGAGGCCGGCAGCGAGGCCTCCTCGACCCCGTGCCCCATCGTGGCCAGGAGGTCGACGGCGTCGGAGAGGACCGCCAGGAGGCGCGGGTCGACCCGGACGTCGTAGGCGTCGTCCCACGGGCTGGCCGTCAGCACCCCGAGCTGGTGGCGGCCCTCGCCGCGCACCGCCGACCCCAGCCAGGCCCCGTCGGGCGAGTCGGGCGCGCGCAGCGCGGTGTCGACCCGGGGCGGCCGGCCGTCGGGCGAGACCATCGCGTCGAGCAGCAGGGCCGCGTCGGCCACGGTGCGGGCGATCGGGCCGCCCACCGAGAGGCCGCCGAGACTCGACAGGCCGGACTGCGCCGGCACGCGACCGCGTGACGGCTTGAGGCCGACGAGCCCGTTCGCCGCGGCGGGGATGCGGATCGACCCGCCCCCGTCGCTCCCGGGCGCGAACGGCAGGAGCCCGGCGGCGACCGCGGCCGCGGCGCCGCCGCTCGACCCGCCCGCCCCGAGCTCCACGCCGGTGCCGAGCCCCCACGGGTTGCGCGTGACCGGGCCCGCGAGCGGCTCGGTGTAGCCGGTGAGGCCGTACTCGGGCGTGCTCGTCTTGCCGAGGCTGACGGCCCCGGCCTCCGACAGCACGGCGGCGATCTCGCTGTCGCGGGCCGCGGGCGTCGACGCCGTGAGCCGCGAGCCGGAGCGGGTGGGCACCCCGGCCCGGTCGTAGAGGTCCTTGTCGGCGAGCGGCAGGCCCCAGAGCGGTGCGGCGCTGCGGCCCGCGGCCGCGAGTTCGTCGGCGCGGCTCCGGGCGGCGTCCGGCGTCACCGTGACGAAGGCGCGCACCTGCGGGTCGAGCCGCTCGATCCTGGCCAGGTAGTGGTCGGCGAGCTCGCGGGGGGTGACCTCGCCGCGGCGCAGCCAGTCCCACTGCTCGTGGGCGCTGAGGTGGTGGAGTTCGAACATCGCCCCGAGCCTACGACCATGCCGCGGCGGGAATGCGGGGTACATCTGAGCATCCTTCGTTGACGAGCGGGGGACGACGGCGTAGACATGTCGGCACGCGGGATCAACCACCCCGCGGCCGGCCCTCACCAGCCGGCGACTCGACGAAGCGACCGAAGGCGGTGCGCCGTGGATCAGACGGCCGAGACGACGACGCGGCGACCCGCCGCGCTCTCGCTCGTGCGCCTCCTGGTCCTCTCCGGCCTCCTCGCGGTGGCCTTAGTCGTCCTCGCGCTCGCCCTCGCACCGCGGTCGGCCTCCGCCGAGACCGCGCCGTCGCCCTCGCTACTCGGCGGGACGACGCAGGCCCTCGGGGGCGTGACGGGCTCGCTCGACGCCCCCGTCGCGGCGGTGGCGCAGACGGCCGGAGGCGCGGTGTCGTCGGCGACGCAGGTCGCCACCCAGGTCACCGCGGTCGCGCCGCCTGTGCAGCGCGTCGTGCAGGCCGTCGCCCCCGTGGCGCCCCAGGTCGTGCAGCAGGTCGCGGCCGCCGCCCCCGTCAGCAGCGTCGTCGCCCCCGTGGCGCAGACCGTCGACCGCGTCGTCGCGGCCGTCCCGGTCGCGCAGGCCGTCACGGGCCCCGCGCCTGTGGCGACCGTCGTGGCCCCCGTCGCCGCCGTCGCCGACGCCGCCGTCGGCACGGTCGCCGACGCCGCGGCCGCCCCGGCTCCCGCCGACGTGCTCGCGCCGCTCGTGCCCGCCCTGCCGACCGTCCCCGCCCTGCCCGTCACGCCGGGCGTAGCCGGCACGGGCGACGCGCCCGACGCGGGCCCGACGGCGACCGCCGGGGTCGGCGACGAGCTCAGCACCGATTCCTCCGCCACGGTGTCCCCGGCCGCCGGCCTCGCTGCGGGCGACCCGGCCGCGACGGCGTCGCTGTCGCCCGAGGCCGCCGACGTCGTCGCGGTCGACGCGGGCACCGCGCTCCGGGCCGCGATCGTGGCGGCGCAGGCAGGCGACCGCGCCTCCTCCGGTGACCCGACCCGCGCCTCCGACCTGCCCCTCTCTCCCGCCCCGCTCCCCGGCCCGTCCGACGACGGCCAGCCCGCCCTGCCCTCCGGCTCGGGCCAGGGCTCGCAGGGCGCCGGCGCGGGCGCCGCGGGCGGGGCCGTCGTGGCCGACGCGACCCGCGCCTCCCAGCTCCCCGCCCTGACGATCACGGCGGGCTCCTCCGACGGCGACGACGACCTCCCGTCGTCGCCCGTGCACGACACCGACAGCTCCCCCGACTGAGGTCGGTCGCGTCGCTCGTGGGCTCCCGCCCACGCCGCGGCCGCTCCTGCTGAGCAGGATGCGGACCCGCCGCCGTAGGCACCGCCTGCCGAGCGACACATGCGACCCTCGCCGCCCCGCGCGGCGCCCACACCTCACTCGTACGGAGAAGACCATGAACAAGCACGTCTCGAGAGGGCTCCTCGGAGCGCTCTTCGTCGGGGGCCTGTGCGCCCTCGGAACCACCGCCGCCCAGGCGGACACCCTCACCGGCGGAGACGACGGGCTGCTCTCGGGCACCCAGGTCGCCGCGGTGGTCGAGGCCCCGGTCTCGGCCCTCGGCACCGCCGTCAGCGTGGTCGGCGACGCGACGTCGTCGGCCCCGGCGGCCGCGCCTGCTGCTGCGGCTCCCGCTCCGGCCGCTGCTCCGGCTCCGGCTCCGGCCGCTCCCGCGGCCGCGCCGGTCACGACGACCAGCGGCGACGCCGGGCTGCTGTCGGGCACGCAGGGCATCGTCTCGGTCGACGTGCCGGTCACCGTGACCGACACGGCAGTCAGCGTGGTCGGCGACGCGACGAGCGCGGGGGCACCGGCCACCGCCCCGACGGTGCCGGCGGCACCTGCCCCGGCACCCGCTCCCGCCCAGACGAGCGGAGACGACTCGATCGGCGGCGGCAGCCAGGCGCTCGTCGACCTCGACCTGCCGGTCACCGTGGGCGGCACGGCCGTCTCGGTGCTCGGCGACAGCAGCACCGGCGGCACGACCACGGCGCCCGCCGCGGGCCCGACGGGGTCGGCGTCGCCGGCCCCCGAGACCAGCGGTGACGACGGCGTCCTCGGCGGCACCCAGGCGCTGGTCGACCTCGACGTGCCCGTGACCGTGGGCGGCACCGCCGTCTCGGTGCTGGGCGACAGCTCGAGCACCGGCGCCGGCACGGGCAGCGGCACGACGCCCGCGACGGGCACCGCACCCGCCGCCGGCACAGGCTCGGGCAGCACGACGAGCGGCGACGAGAGCGTCCTCGGCGGCACCCAGGTGATCCCGGTCGTCGGCCTGCCGGTGACCGTCGGTGGCACCGCGGTCTCGGTCATCGGCGACAGCAGCAGCACCGGCAGCACCACGGGCACCACGCCCATCACCGGCACGGGCACCACCCCCGCGACCGGCGCCGCGACCAGCGGCGACGACGGCGTCCTCGGCGGCACCCAGGTCGTGCCCGTGATCGGCGTGCCGATCACCGTCGGCGGCACGGCCGTCTCCGTCATCGGCGACAGCAACAGCACCGACACCACCACGGGCACCACGCCCACCACCGGCACCGGCACCGACACCACCACCGGCACCACGCCCACCACGGGCACCGCAACCACCCCCACCACCGGCGCCGCCACCAGCGGTGACGACGGTGTCCTCGGCGGCACCCAGGTCGTGCCCGTGATCGGCCTGCCGATCACCGTCGGCGGCGCCGCGGTCTCCGTCATCGGCGACAGCAGCAGCACCGACACCACCACCGGCACCACGCCCACCACCGGCACCGGCACCGGCCCGGTCACCAGCGGTGACGACGGCGTCCTCGGCGGCACCCAGGTCGTGCCCGTGATCGGCCTGCCGATCACGGTCGGCGGCGCCGCGGTCTCCGTCATCGGCGACAGCGACACCGACGGGGGCGCGCCCGTCGTCCCCGCCACCCCGGTGACGCCGACCACCCCGGTCGACCCCACCACGCCCGTCGACCCCACCACGCCGGTCGACCCCGCCACGCCGACGGACCCGACCACCCCGGTCGACCCCGGCACCCCGGTGCTGCCCACCACCCCGGCCACGACCGACGAGCCCGTCGGCCCGGCCGTCGTGACCGCCGCCACCGGCGGTGTCACGGCAGCGGCGACCACCTCGGCGACGGGTCGTGAGGCCCTCGCCGCGACCGGCGCCTCCACCACCACGGCCGCCGCCGCGACGTCCGCCCTCGCCTACACCGGCGTCGACGGAGCCGCGACGCTCGCCGGAGCCCTGCTGGCCCTCCTGGCCGGCCTCGCCCTGCTGGTCGTCGCGCGTCGCCGGGAGGCCCGTCGCTGACCGGCACCCGCCGACGGCCGAGCACCGTCGCCCTGCGGGGCGGCGGTGCTCCGCCGTGCCCGCGGGGCGACAGCCGAGCCAGCGACCACTCTTTCTGGTACATTCGTCTCACTCGTGCTCCCTCGCCTGACGCACACGGCTCGGCGGGATCGTCGCACGGCTCGGAGTCACCACCATGGGCTACCTCTTCCTCTCCCTGGCCATCGTCGGCGAGGTCGTCGCCACCAGCTTCCTCAAGGTCACCAGCGGGCCCGACGCGCGCTGGTGGCAGTACGCCGTCGTCGTCGTGGGCTACGTCTTCGCCTTCGCGATGCTCTCGCAGTCGCTCGGACGGGGCGTGCCGCTCGGCATCGCCTACGCCGTCTGGGCCGGCATCGGCGTCGTGCTCGTCGCGCTGATCAGCTGGCTGGTCTTCCACGAGCCGCTGACGCTCCTGCAGCTCGGCGGCATCGTGCTCGTGATCGGCGGCGTCACCATGCTGGAGCTCGGCGGCCGGCACGAGGCCGCCGCGTGACCCGGACCGGCGAGCAGCGGGGCGGCACGGCCGACGAGCCGACCCGCGACTCCCCCGGGGTCGGCCCTCGCGGAGACGCCTCCCTGACGCCGAAGGGCGAGGCGAGGAGGCGCGCCCTGCTCGCCGGGGTCCTGACCGTCCTCGAGGCCGGCGGCCCGTCCGCCGTCACCCACCGGGCGGTCGCCACGGCGGCGGGCGTGCCGCTCGCCGCCGCGACCTACTACTTCTCGTCGCGGGACGACATGCTGCGGAGCGCCCTCCGGCACGCGACCGCGACCTGGACCCGCTCCCTCGACGAGCTCGAGCAGCCCACGCTGGGCGACCTCGCCGAGACGCTGGTGCGCTACACCGTCGTCGAGCGGGCCGCCGCGGTCGCCCAGTACGAGATGCTGCTGCAGGCCGTGCGCGACCCGGGCCTGCACGACGACGCCGAGGCCTGGTACTCGTCGCTCGAGCACGTGCTCGCGCGGGTCGGCGTGCCGGCCGAGCGGCTGGCGGTCGTCTCGCTCGCCGTCGACGGCCTCATCGTGCGCATGCTCTGGCGCGGCGAGCCGGGCGACGTCGCCGCCACCGCGGAGGTGCTGCGCCGCGTCGTCGCCTGAGGTGCCGGGCGCCCGGCACCCGCCGCACGTCCCGCTCCGCAATGCGAGAGACATCCGTCCTCGAGCGACCAGGACGCCCCGCGTCTGCGGCCGACCCGCGCCGATCACTCTCAAATTCGAGAGCACGAGCACGAGCCCGAGCCCGACCAGAGCCCGACCCGAGCGGCGGCAGCTACAGCGGCAGCAGCGGCAGCCCCAGCCGCCCTACCTCCCGCGGCGCCGCTTCTTCAGCGACTTCTGCATCGTCACGGTGCCGAGCCAGCGGCCGAACTTGAAGCCGACGCGGCCCATGCGGCCGACCTCGGTGAAGCCGAGCGACTCGTGCAGCCGGATCGACGCCTCGGCGTTCTTGTCGGCGATCACGGCGACCATCTCGCGGATGCCGGCCTCGCGGCACGCCTCGACCAGCGCCTCCAGCAGGGCGCGACCGAGGCCCTTCCCCGTGGACGCGGCGCGGAGGTAGATCGAGCTCTCGACCGTGTACCGGTACGCGGCCTTGCCGCCCCAGGGCATCGCGGTCGCGTAGCCGAGCGCCTCGCCCGCGGGGTTCACCGCGACGAGGAACGGCATGCCGAGCTTCGCGGCCACCCCCGCCTTGCGACGCCAGTCGGCGAGGGTCATCGGCTCTTCGTCGAAGGTGACCGTCGAGTTCTGCACGTAGTGGTTGTAGATCTCGCGCACGTACGGCAGGTCGGCCGTGACGGCGGGGCGGATCTCGAAGCTGAACGCCGGCTCGGGCAGCGGGGCGGGCCGCAGCTCACGCGGCAGCCGCCGCCGGGTCTGGTATTCCTCTTCGAGCACCCGTCCACTCTGGCACGTCGCGGTCGCCCGCCGACAGGGCAGGCCGTCAGGAGGCGGCGGCCGGCTCCGCGGGCAGGGCCCAGTCGACCGGCTGCCCGCCCTGCTGCACGAGCAGCTCGTTCGTGCGGCTGAACGGCCTCGACCCGAAGAACCCGCGCGACGCGGACAGCGGGCTGGGGTGCGGCGACTGCACCGTGGGCACCTCGCCGAGCATCGGGACGAGGCCGGCCGCGTCGCGCCCCCAGAGGATCGCGACGAGTGGGCCGCCGCGGGCCGCGAGCACCTCGATGGCGCGCTGCGTGACCGGCTCCCAGCCCTTGCCGCGGTGCGACGCCGCCTCGCCGGGCCGGACGGTCAGCACCCGGTTGAGCAGCATGACGCCGTTCTCCGACCAGGAGGTCAGGTCGCCGTGCGCGGGCACGGGCACCCCGAGGTCGTCGTGCAGCTCGCGGTAGATGTTGGCGAGGCTGCGGGGCACCGGCCGCACGTGCGGGTCGACCGCGAACGACAGGCCGATCGGGTGGCCGGGGGTCGGGTACGGGTCCTGACCGACGACGAGCACGCGGACCTCGTCGAGCGGGTAGGTGAACGCCCGGAGCACGAGCGCGCCGTCGGGCAGGTAGCCGCGCCCGGCCCGCACCTCGGCACGGAGGTACTCGCCCATGTCGGCGACCTCGTCGGCGACCGGGTCGAGCGCCTCCGCCCAGCTCGGGTGCACGAGGTCGCGGAGGGGGTGAGCCGTCACTCGACGCCCAGGGTGCCGACCGAGACGCCGACGATCTCGCCGTCGTCGTCGGTCTGCGGCTCGACGCGCCAGACGTTGCCCGTGCCGAGCACCGCGAGCGCCCCCTCGCCGACCACGAGGGCCGTGTGCTCGTCGATGGCGACGCCGCCCCGCACGAGGCCGGCCTCCGTCGCCGCGACGAGGCGCGTGAGGGTGCCCCACTGGGCGGCGTGCACGTCGATGGCGAGGTCGACGAGCCCGAGCCCCTCACCCAGGGTCACCTCGCCGAGGCCCTCCGCGGCGTCCTCGGGGCAGACGGCGACGTCGCCGATCAGCCAGCCGCCGAGCAGGGCCCGGTCGGCGGCGATCATCGCGCCGGCGGAGAAGCCGAGGTAGGGCAGGCCGTCGGCGACGAGCAGCCGCACCTGGTCGATCAGCGGCGTGACCGACTCGAGGTAGGCGGGCGTGAGGCCGCCGGCGACGACGAGGCCGTCGACGTCGCTGAGCACCCGGGTGTCGAAGGCCGCGCCGGCCTGGACGACCGTGACGACGGCCTCGCAGCGCCCGCCGTGCGCGATGAGGGCCGGCCAGCCGGTGACGAACTCGTCGCCGGGCGATCCGTCGGCCACGACGACCAGCACGGCGACGCGGGGCACGGCGCGGCCCAGGGCGGCGCCGCGCACGGCGGCCTCGGCGACGAAGGGCTCGTAGATGTCGGGGGCGTCGGGCGACCAGCCGCCGCCGACCAGGTGGATGCTCATGCCTCGCGGCTCACCGTCGCGTCGCGGGTGACCGGGGGCAGGGCGCTCCACGGGAAGGTGATCCACTGCGCCGTGCGCTTCCAGACGAAGTCCGGCTCGAGGATGGTCTGCGGCTTGCTGTAGAGGCAGACGGTGCGGACCTCGTCGGCGACCTCGGCGAGCAGGTCGCGCACGAGCGCGAGGGTGCGGCCGGAGTCGGAGACGTCGTCGACGACGAGCACGCGCTTGCCGGCGAGCGACGGGGCGTCGAGGGTCGGGGGCAGCAGCACGGGCTCCGGCAGGCGGGCGTCGACGCCCGTGTAGAACTCGACGTTGATCGACCCGCACATCTTCGTGTCGAGGGCGTACGCGATCGATCCGGCCAGCACGAGGCCGCCGCGCGCGACCGCGACGATCACGTCGGGCGTGAAGTCGGCCGCGACGACGTCGCGGGCCAGGTGGCGGGCGGCGTCGCCGAACTCCAGCCAGCCGAGCACCTCACGGCCGGGGGCCTCCGTCGACGACGCGACGGGCGCCTCCGGCACGGTCTCGCCGACCCCGGCTCCCGGCGCCCCTCCCGCGGGGGGTGCGGCGAGGTCGGTCGGGTCGTCGGGTGAGGAAACCATGCCAGCAACCGTAGTGGGCCGCGCACCCGCGCGCGACGCCCGTCGGGCACCCTCGGCGTCGGGGCACGGTCAGGGCGCCTCCCACCGGCCTCCGGGAGGCGCGAAGACGGTGTCGACGCCGTCCGACCAGAGCAGGGAGTCGGGCGCGCGGTCGGTGACCCCGGGCAGCCCGGAGTCGGCGACGAGCTCGTCGTCGAGGTCCATCAGCTCGGCCCGTCGGAGCGGCCAGGCCCCGTGCGTGTTCGGCCAGTACCTCGTCGTGCCGCCGCGGGCGACGTGCATGCCCCAGCGCGCGGTGAGGAACTCCGCCAGCGGGTCGCCGACGACCTCCTCGTCGGTGGGGCGGACGGCGAGCCGCGTCGACGGCCGGGGCCCGGGGCCGTGGCGGCGGGAGGCGTACTCGACCGTGCCGCCGACCCGGCGCCGGCTCATCGAGGCCCAGCGGTAGGGCAGGCCGAGCGCCGCGTTCGCGGTGACGACGGGCAGCAGCTTCGCGGCCTCGAGGGTGCGGAAGACCACCCCGCGGCGACCGAGGTCGTCGACCGAGTAGAGCCGCACGTTCGTCTCGAGGAAGGTGCCGAGCCACGGCACCGGCGGCAGCCGGCCGAAGGCGCTGCGCGAGAGCTCGAACGGGATGAGGCCGACCCACGTCGAGCCGTCGTGGACGTCGGGGCGGGTGCCCGGGGGCAGCAGCGGCGCCACGCGCTCGGGCTCGACGCGCCAGTGGGCGAAGGCGAGGCCGCCCCAGTGCTGGCTGATCACCGGCGCCCGCAGCAGGTCGGGCGCCACGGTGCTGACGGGGGCGGGCTCGCGAGCGGTCATGGCGCCACGATACGGACGACGCCTGGGCGGCCCCGTGGGTAGGGTCGACGGACCGGGGGCGCGGGCGGCGCCGACCACCCGTCCGACCACTGCGCGGCCGCCCGTCCGCCCGTCCGCCCGCCGACCACCCGAGGAGGCCCGCCCGTGACGACCGGACCGACCGCACGTCGCGCCGACCCGAGCCCGCTCGAGCGGGCCGTCGACGAGGGCTTCCTCATCATCCGCGCGTCGCTCGTGGTCGCGACCGCCAACCAGGTCATCCGCAGGGCCCTGCAGGAGCGCCTCCCCTTCGACGAGGAGGTCGCCACGGGCTTCGTCCGCTCCGAGATCGACCGCCTGACCGAGGAGCAGCTCGAGGGCGCCCGACGCCTCCGACGGGTCCGCCGCCGCACCCACCGCTCGTACGGCCAGTCACAGCACCAGTTCGACTACCGCGTCGACGACGTCGACGCCCTCCGCCTCCGCGAGGCGACCCACAAGGCGCTCGTGAAGGAGCTCGGCCGGGCGGGCCGCGACGACGCGTTCGTCGCGGCCGTGGTGGACGCCGCGCGGGCCCGTGCGTGGGACGACGTCGGCAGCACCGTCGTCGACCGGATCGGCTGGGCGGCCGCGCCGGCCCCGGGCTACGACGAGGGCCGGGACGAGCGGCTCCGCGACCTGCTCGACATCGACCTCGCCGGCCTGGCCGAGCGCCACGACGAGCGCGGCGGCCCCGCAGGAGTCGGGCCCGCCGACCCGACGGAGACCGGCGAGGCGACGGTGACCGACGACCCGACGGAGACCGGCGCCTAGCTCGCCGGCCCCGCCCCCGCGGCCCCCTCGTCGATCCGCACGCCGCGGCCCGACACCACGACGCCGCCCGTGGCCGGCACGAGCACGTCGAGCACCCCGGGCCGCCCCACGTGGGCGCCCTGGTGCACGCGGACCCTGGCCGGAGGCACGACCCTGCCGGAGGCGCGGAGCCAGCCCCCGAGGGCGGCCGCGGCCGACCCCGTGGCCGGGTCCTCGACGAGCGTGCCCACCGGGAAGGGGTTGCGGGCCTCCAGCACGAGGGTGCCGTCGTCGTCGATGCCGAGCTCGTGGACGACGGTGACCGTGCCGGCCCAGCCCTGCTCGTCCATCAGCGGCCGGAGCGCACCCGCGTCGACCACGAAGCCGTCGAACGCCGCGCGGTCGACGACGGGCAGCACGGGGTGGAGGTTGCCGGCCCAGGCCGCCAGCACGGGCCGGGAGGCGTCGAGCTCCGTCGCCCGGAGTCCGAGCACCGCGAGCAGCCGCGCGAGCACCTCCGGCTCCAACGGCTCGACGCGCGGCTCGGGCGAGGTGAACGACGCCCGCGCTCCCCCGTCGGGCTCGACCGTCGTCTCGAGGGGCACCGGGCCCACGGCGGTCTCGACGACGATGTGGCCCGGCCCGTCGCGCTCGGCGAGCGCGATCGCCGTCGCGACGGTCGCGTGGCCGCAGAAGGGCACCTCGGCCACGGGCGAGAAGTAGCGCACCCGGTGGCGACGCCCGTCGCCGTCGAGGTCGGGCCCGACGACGAAGGCCGTCTCGGCGTCGCCGACGGCGAGAGCCGTCGCCTGCATCTCCGCGTCGGTGAGGCCGCGCGCGTCGAGCACGACCCCGGCGGGGTTGCCGCCCGCGGGGTCGGCGGAGAAGGCGGCCCAGCGGGCGACGGCGCGGTCGGATGTCGAGGTCGGTGCGGGGGTCACCCGCCCATGGTGCCGGGGAGGCGCGGTGCGCGTCGAGCGCCACCCGCGCCTCCCCGGCCTGGTCGCCCCCGTCAGGAGCCCGGCGCGCCGTCGATCAGCGAGAGCGGGTCGGCGACGAACCGCGCCAGGGCCCGGTCGACGACCCCGCGGTCGAACACGTTGTCGTTGTAGGCGACCGCCACCTGGAGGGCGCCGTCGATGACGGCGATCTGCACGGAGAGGTTCTCGGCCGGCACGGGGTGCACGGTGTAGCCGAGCTCTGCCGCGCGGCCGTCGCGGACCCAGGGCAGGCCCTGCATCGTCCGGGCGACGCCGAGGTTGCTGACGACGAGGTGGCCGCGCGCGTGGGCCGGCGCCGTGGCGGGCACCCTGCGGTCGCCCGGGCGGACGGCCTCCTTGACGGCACCGGCGACGAGGGCCGCGAGGGGCCGGCCCGACGTGACGGTCTCGTGGATGCTCTCGTCGACGGCGAGGAGGTCGTCCACCCCGGTGACGGGCACGCCCGTCACGAAGTTGCCGGTGGTGTCGACGCCGGCCGGCAGGTACTGGCGGACGTCCCAGACGAGCTCGCTCTCGGCCCCCAGCCGCACGCCCTCCCGGACGAACGCGGCGCGCAGCGCGACGATCACCGCGCTGGAGAACGCCACGGGGTGCGGCTGTGCCCGGAGCCAGCGCCGCAGCTCGGTGAAGGTCCGTCGGTCGCCCCGGCCCCAGGCCACGGCGGTGGAGGGAGCCCACGCGACCTGCTCGCGCTCCTGCACGACCCCGGTCGGCACCGTGGGCACCTGCACGCGCCGGGCGCGCAGCAGCGCCGGCACCCGGGCCGGGTGGCGCAGGTACGTGGCGGCGACGGCGCGCCACAGCGGGTGGCGGACGCCCTCGGCGCTGAGCCAGGCCGGCATCTCGCCGCCGGCGGCGAGGTCGAGGAGGGCGGCGGGCAGCCGCGAGGTGAAGCGTGCGTCGACGACCTGGTGGTCGTAGATCATCAGCAGCCGCTCGCCCGAGACGATCACCTGCAGCGGCAGGGCGTCGTCGATCATGCCGACGAGGTGCTCGAGCACCTCGTCGGGCGCGAGGTCGTCGCCGAGCGGCGGGATCTCGCTCACCATCCGCTCGCAGAGCTCACGCTGGGTCTCGGGGGTCCAGGCCCAGTCGCGGCGGTCGGCCGCCACGAGCCCGAGGCGCGCACCGGGCCCGAGGGAGACGACGCGGTGCAGGGCGGCGACGAGGGCCGTCCGCGGGGGCAGCACCAGCGGGCCCATCACGCCGAGCACGTGCGCGCCCGCGGCGAGGCGGTCGACGGCGGAGATGGGCAGGGTGCGGCGGCCGCCCTCGGCGGGGGTCGCGGCGCGGAGCGCGGGCACGGTCATGGCGGTCACGAGGCTGCCCCCGCGACGGTCGGCACCGGCGCCGGCGTCGGCAGCGGCGCGGGCGTCGGGGCCGCGACCGGTGTCGCGGCCGCCCCGGGCGTCGGCGTCGCGGCGGCCACGGGGGCCCGCACCGGGCGCATCGTCGACGCGCCGTCCCAGCGCTGCCGCAGGTAGAGCAGCGGCCCGCGGGCGACCCCGGCGAGCTCGACGCGGGCGGTGCGACGGAGCTCACGCTCCAGCTCGGCGTCGGCCGGGGCCGTGCTCACACGAGAGGTCGTGGCGGAGGCGGTGCCCGCCCTCCCCTTGGCGAGGAGGGCCGCGACCGCGTGCGGCGCGCGGCGGAGCGCGGCACGCCGCGTGCGCCCGTCGAGGGCCACGCCGGCGAGCCAGGCGCCGAGGCCGGTGCCGTAGCCCGCCGCCTGGACGCGGAGCGCAGCCAGGTCGGCGCGGTGCCGGTGCCAGACGAGGGCCGAGGGCTGCACGGCGAGGGCGTGCCCGGCGAAGAGCACGCGCGTGAAGACGTCGAGGTCCTCTCCCCCGGCGGTGCGGGTGCCGACGCCGAACGCCGTGTCGAAGCCGCCGAGCGCGAGCGCGACGTCGCGGCGGAGGGCGAAGTCGGCCCCGGTGCCGAACGCACCGACCGAGAAGGGGAAGGTCGGCAGGTCGGCGGGCTGCTCGTCGAGGCGGAAGACGCGCGGCGAGACGTTCCGCGACCACGAGACGCGGTCGTCGAAGGAGCGCTGCACGGGGGTGCGGAGCTCCCCGCTCGCCACGAGGCCTGTCACGCAGGCCACGTCGTCGGCCCGGGCGAAGCCGTCGCAGAGGCCGAGCAGCCACCCGGCGTCGACCACGACGTCGTCGTCGGTGAAGGCGACGACCTCGCCGGTCGCGGCGCGGAGGCCGGCGTTGCGGGCGCCGGAGAGGCCGGCCACCGGCTCGACCACGTACCGCACGCGCGGGTCGTCGAACTCGTCGGCCACGAGGTCGCGGGTCGCGGAGGTCGAGGGGGCGTTGTCGACCACGACGACGTCGAAGGCCGGGTGGTCGAGGGCGAGCACCGACGTGAGGCAGCCGCGCAGCTGCTCGGCGCGGTCACGCGTGCAGACGACCACCGTCACGGTCGGGAGCCCGCCGGCGGGCAGGGCCACGGGGCGGGGCGCGGCCGGGAGGTCGGCGGCCTCCGAGCGCACGAGGTCGATCGAGACGTGGTCGTGGACGACCGGCACCTCGACGACGCCGAGCACCTCGCGCCCGTCGCGTACCAGCAGGCGCGCGGCGGGGTGGCCCTCCGCGTCGACGAGCCGCAGGTCGTCGACGTCGGGGCGCGCGAGGTCGGCGACGTCGACCGCGCCCACCCACAGGGCGCCCGACCAGGTCGGCACCGCGGTGCTCGCCATGGGGCGCGTGAGCGAGAGGGCGGTCACGAGGCGACCTCGGCGACGGCGGGCCCGCCCGGGG
This sequence comes from Frigoribacterium sp. CFBP 8754, assembly GCF_014841815.1. Taxonomy (NCBI): domain Bacteria; kingdom Bacillati; phylum Actinomycetota; class Actinomycetes; order Micrococcales; family Microbacteriaceae; genus Frigoribacterium; species Frigoribacterium sp. CFBP 8754. Next base: position 690,627 of record NZ_JACYUO010000001.1, on the reverse strand, counting down.
AGGCGGCGGTCGCCTCCTCGAGGAGAGCGCGGCCGACCGCGGGGTCGTGGGGCGCGAGACGGGCGCGGCGGAGCGTGCCGGCGGCGTAGCCGAGGACGGTGGCGACGACCACCGTGAGCAGCACGCCCGCGCGGCCCGCGCCTCCTCGACCCGTCTGCCCGAGCTCGCGGACGAGAGCGGCGGGCACGACGCGGCGCAGGTAGTCGGACTCGCTCGAGAGCGCGTCGCCGGCGCCGACCTGACGGCTGAGGGCGGCCTTGGAGAGGCCCTCGCTCCAGCCGCGACGACGGGCGTAGACCCAGGTCACGCGCGGCGGCGTCACGTGGTGGCGGACGTCGGCGCGCGGCTCGAGCACGATGCGGGCTGAGGGGTCGGCCTGCCGGATGCGGATGCAGAGCTCCGTCTCCTCGCAGCCGAGGGGCACGGTGCCTACCCGGCCCGTGTCGAGGTTGAAGCCGCCGACGGCGACGACGGAGGCGCGGCGGAAGGCCATCGAGCAGCCGATCACGTTGCGCACGTCGGCGGTCGTCGTCGGCAGGCCGCGGTGGCTGCAGCCGACGACCCACAGGGCCTCCGGCGGGTAGAAGGCGCGGGCGTCGTCGGGCCACCGCGGGGTCGCGTGGCCGCCGACGCCGACGACGTCGGGCTCCGAGAACGGCGCGAGGAGGTGCTCGAGCCAGCGGGGGTCGGCCGCGGCGTCGTCGTCGAGGAAGGCGACGACCTCGCCGCGGGCCGCGGCGACGCCCGTGTTGCGGGCACCGGACAGCCCCTGGCGGAAGCGGTTCGGCACGACGACGACGTCGCTCCAGCGATCACGGCTGCGCGCGAGCAGGGCGTCGCTGTGGTCGATCACCAGGACGACCTCCGTCGTCTCCGGCAGGCGGCGCACCGACTCGACGCTGGCGAGCAGGTCGTCCCAGCGCTCCTCGGTGTAGGCGCAGACGACGACGGAGACGGTGACCGGGGCGCCGGTCACGCGACGTCCCGGCGCGCTCCGGTCCGGACGGAGCCGGTGCCCGTCGACACGAGCTCGGGGGCCGGGGCCGCCGCGGCGCGCATCGAGGCACGACGGGCCGACGCGGACGGACGACGACGACGCTCCTCCAGGATGACCCGGAGCACGCGGAACCCGTCGGTGACGGCGTTGAGGTTGCTCGAGCCGTGGATGCGGAGCTTCTCGATGCTCGGCACCTCGACGATGTCGTAGCCCAGGGCGGCGGTGCGGCAGTTGAGGATCGTCTCGATCTCGAAGCCGTCGCCGTTGTGCATCTGGCCGTCGGCACGGGGCGCGAGACCGCTGGGCAGCAGCTCGAGGCTCGGGACGATGCGGGCCCAGAACGCGTTGTAGCCGTAGCAGAGGTCGGTGTAGCGGGTGCCCAGCAGGAGGTTCGTGAGGGCGTTGAGGCCCCAGTTGCCGAGCGCGCGGAAGCGCGTGATGTCCTCGCTGCCGCCCCCCTGCACGAAGCGGCTGCCCTTGGCCACGTCGGCGCCGGCGACGAGCGCCTCGACGAAGCGGGGGATCTCGGCGGGGTCGGCCGAGCCGTCGGCGTCGAACATCACGATGACGTCGCCGGTGGCGGCCTCGAAGCCACAGGCCAGGGCGTTGCCCTTGCCCTTGCGGGTCTGGTGGACGACCTTGATGTCGGGCATGACGCGCACGGCCGTCGCGACGGTGTCGTCGACCGAGTGGCCGTCGACGAGGATCACCTCGTGCACGCTGGGCAGCATCGGGAGCACGATCTCGAGGTTGCGGGCCTCGTTCCGGGCGGGGACGACGATGGAGATGCGGGGCTGAGCGATCGAGGGCAGGGGTGAGACCGGGTTCACGAGGGGGGTCCTTGCGTGGGTGAGCGAACCGGCAGGTGGGGTGGCCTGCGGTGGAGAGCCGGCGACTCGGGGTTTTCGGGTCCGTCGAGCCGGGCTGGGCGGGCCGATCGAGTTTCGGGTTCGATCGGCGCCGCTGTCGGGTGAGCACCAACATACGCGCCTGGCGACGACGCGCAAGCACCCCCACCCGGTCGTGTCGAGGGGTGATCCGTCGCCGTCGGGGCGTCGCGGCCGACACCTCCGCGGCCGTCCCCCGATACCGGTCGGTACCCGATGGCGGACACCGCGTGTCCCCCGAACTGTCCCCCCACCAGCCGACTCCCAGGTGCGACGCCGCAGCCCCCGGGGCCTCCTCAGCGGTCCACGAATAGGATCGCGAGACACCAGACGGGCGCCCCGAGCGTCCGCCCGAGCCCCCCGGAGAGACCACCGTGACCGCTGATCGCCCCGAGCCTGCGGCCCTCTGCGTGTGCGGGCACGCCCTGGAGGCCCACGAGCACTACCGCGCCGGGACGGACTGTTCGCTCTGCCCGGCCGGCGCCTGCCGCCGCTGGCGACCCGCCCGGCGCTGACGGAGGGTCGCCCCCGTCCCCCGTTCTGATCCGAGGGCTTCTCATCTCATCACGCCCGTGAGTCCTCATCTAGGGGGACACGGTCGGCCCTGACGCCCCTCGGACGGGGGTCGCAGCGGCGCCGAAGGGGGCCGCTGGTCCCGCGGACGGGGGCCACCGTGCCCCCCGTTCTGGGGGATGCTCGAGACTGACGGCGGCGGGTCGGCTCACCCGCTCCTCGCCCGGCTCACCCCCCGCACGAGGGTCCCGGGCGCCCGGCGGACCGATCGAGGGGCCGTCAGCGCGACCGTCCGAGCGACCGCTCGCGGTCGGCGAGGCGGTCGGCCAGGACGAGCCGTCAGGGGCGACGGACGGCCAGGGCGCCTCGGGCGACGCGGTGCGGCGCGGCCTGCGCCACCGGCTTGACGGTGACGAGGTCGAGGTTGACGTGGCCCGGCAGCTCCATGGCGTGCACGATCGACTCGGCGACGTCGTCGGCCGTGAGCGGCCCGGGCACGTCGGCGTAGACGGCGTCGGCCCGCGCCAGGTCGCCGCCGAAGCGCACGAGCGAGAACTCCTCCGTCTGCACCATGCCCGGCGCGATCTCCACGACGCGGATGGGCTCCCCCGCCAGCTCGAGCCGCAGCACGGCCACGAGAGCGTGCTCGGCGAACTTCGACGCGTTGTAGCCGCCGCCGCCCTCGTACGCGACGTGGCCCGCGATCGAGGTGACGGTCACGACGTCGGCGACCCCCGCCTCCTCGGCGCCGTCGCGCAGCGCGGGCAGCAACGCCGCCGTGACGCGCTTGGTGCCGAGCACGTTGACGTCGAACATGCGCTGCCAGTCGTCGACCGAGCCCGCCTCGACGCTGTCGAGGCCGAACGCCCCACCGGCGTTGTTCACGAGGGCGTGCAGCGGCCCGGTCGCCTCGACGTGGGCGCGGAGCGCCGCGACGTCGTCGTCGCTGGTGACGTCGGCGCGGAACCAGGTCGCGCCCGTCTCGTCGGCGATCGCGCGGAGGCGGTCCTCCCGACGGGCGACCGCCAGCACGTCCCAGCCCCGGCCGCGCAGCAGGCGCACCGTGGCCTCCCCGATGCCCGAGCTCGCCCCGGTCACCACCACTCGTCCCGCCATGTGCGTCTCCTTCTCTGCCGTGCCCGCCGCCCACGGTCGCGGGACGGCGCCCTCCGACGCTACCGCCGCCCGTCGGGGCGCGCGCCGGCACCCGTTACGCCCCGTGTCCGGGCGGTCCCGGCGGGCGCGGCCCGTGTCGTACCGTGGCCCCACCGCGACCCGAGCAGCACCGACCGACGCAGGAGACCACCGTGACCGACCAGAGCGACTGGAAGTTCGAGACCCAGCAGATCCACGCCGGGGCGCGACCCGACCCGACCACGAACGCCCGGGCGACGCCCATCTACAAGACGACCTCGTACGTCTTCCGCGACTCGCAGCACGCCCAGGACCTCTTCGCCCTCGCCGAGAGCGGCAACATCTACTCGCGCATCATGAACCCCACCCACGACGTGGTGGAGCAGCGCATCGCGACCCTCGAGGGCGGCAGCGGCGCCCTCCTCGTGGCGTCGGGCCAGGCGGCGTCGACGTTCGCCGTGCTCAACATCGCCCAGGCGGGCGACCACATCGTGTCGTCGTCGTCGATCTACGGCGGCACCTACAACCTCTTCAAGTACACGCTCGCGAAGCTCGGCATCGAGACCACCTTCGTCGAGGACCAGGACGACGCCGACGAGTGGCGCCGGGCCGTCCGGCCGAACACGAAGCTCTTCTTCGCCGAGACGATCGGCAACCCGAAGATCAACATCCTCGACATCGAGCTCGTCGCCGAGGTGGCCCACGCCGAGGGCGTGCCGCTGATCGTCGACAACACGATCGCCACCCCCTACCTGATCCGCCCCTTCGAGCACGGCGCCGACGTCGTCGTGCACTCGGCCACGAAGTTCCTCGGCGGGCACGGCACCGTCATCGGCGGCTTCATCGTCGACGGCGGCACCTTCCGCTGGAGCGAGCACGCCGAGCGCTTCCCCGGCCTCACCGAGCCCGACCCGTCGTACCACGGCGCCGTCTACACGCAGGCGGTGGGCGACGAGCTGGCCTACGTGGTGAAGGCGCGCGTGCAGCTGCTCCGCGACCTCGGGTCGTCGAACGCCGCCGACAGCGCATTCGCCCTCATCCAGGGCATCGAGACGCTCAGCCTCCGCATCGAGCGCCACGTGCAGAACGCCCAGGAGATCGCCGAGTGGCTCGACTCCCGCGACGACGTCGCGGCCGTCTGGTACGCGGGCCTGCCGACGAGCCCCTGGTACGCGGCGGCCAACAAGTACGCGCCCCGGGGCGTCGGCGCCGTCCTCTCGTTCGAGCTCAAGGGCGGGGTCGACGCGGGCCGTGCGCTGGTCGACTCTCTGCAGCTGTTCAGCCACCTCGCCAACATCGGCGACGTGCGGAGCCTCGTCATCCACCCGGCGTCGACGACGCACTCGCAGCTGACCCCCGAGCAGCAGCTGACCACCGGAGTCACGCCGGGCCTCGTCCGGCTCTCCGTCGGCATCGAGTCGGTCGACGACCTCAAGGCCGACCTCGAGGCCGGCTTCGCGGCCGCGCGGCGGACGACGCAGGAGGCCCTGCGGTCGTCCTGACCCGCTGAGCCCCGCAGGGAGGCGCGGTGCCCGGGCCAGGGCACCGCGCCTCCCGCGCGTCCCCGCACCGCAGCCCCTCCCGGGCTCCCGACGTCACGAACGGGCGGCGCCCGCCGACCACCCCCATGATGGAGACGACATGGACTGGCAGAGCACATCAGAGGACACCGTCCCGTCGAGCATCGTCTCCGAGCGTCACCGCCTGGCGATGCTCGGCAAGCCGCCGGCCACCGGCGCGTGGCGCGACGGCGACGACCCCGGGCACCGCTCCCTCGTCACGCTCGGCGACCTCCCGCTCGAGAGCGGGGGCTCGCTCGCCCGGACGCGCATCGCGTACGAGACCTGGGGCGAGCTCGACGCCGACCGCGGCAACGCCGTGCTGCTGCTGCACGCGCTCACCGGCGACAGCCACGTGGTCGGGCCGGCCTCGACCGGCCACCCGACGGCCGGGTGGTGGAACGGCGTCGTGGGCCCCGGCCTCGCGATCGACACCGACCGCTGGTTCGTCGTCGCCCCGAACATGCTCGGCGGCTGCCAGGGCAGCACGGGCCCGTCGTCGTTCGCGCCCGACGCCGTCGAGTGGGGGTCGCGGTTCCCCCACCTGACGATCCGGGACCAGGTGGAGGCGCAGGTCGCGTTCTCCGACGCGCTGGGCGTCGAGCAGTGGGCCGCGGTCGTCGGCGGCTCGATGGGCGGCATGCACGCCCTGGAGTGGGGCGTCGGCCACCCCGACCGCCTCGAGCGCCTCGCCGTGCTCGCGGCGCCGCCGCTCGCCAGCGCCGACCAGATCGCTCTCAACACGGTGCAGGGCGAGGCCGTCAAGATGGACCCGGGCTGGCGCGACGGCGACTACCACGACGCCCCCGACGGCGAGGGCCCGTACCGCGGCCTCGCGCTCGCACGGCGCATGGCCCTGCTCAACTACCGTTCGCCCGACGAGCTCAACGCCCGCTTCGGCCGTGCCTGGCAGAGCGAGGTGAGCCCGCTCGGCGGGCCGGGCCGGTTCCAGGTCGAGAGCTACCTCGACTTCCACGGCAACAAGTTCACGCGACGCTTCGACGCCGGCAGCTACGTGACGCTGCTGGGCGCGATGAACTCGCACGACGTCGGCCGGGGGCGGGGCGGCGTCGAGGCGGCCCTGGCCCGGGTCTCGGCGCGGGCGCTCGTGCTCGGGATCGACAGCGACCGCCTCTTCCCGGTGGCGGACCAGCGGACCATCGCGCGCCTCCTGCCCCACGGCCTCGACGGCGGCGACGCGGCCGTGATCTCGAGCGAGTTCGGCCACGACGGCTTCCTCATCGAGAACGCGGCGGTCGGGGGGCACCTGCGGCGCCTGCTCGAGACCTGAATCGGGCTCGTCCCTCGGCGCGTCGCGCGCGCTACCACCCCCACGGGTGGTCCGGGTGTGAAAACATGGTGAGGTCGCTGTCACCCGGCAGGCCTCCACGACACCAGCAGTCCGACTCGGGATCAACATGGACATCTTCGCCCAGGAGCGCGACCGGCTGCTGAGCAGCACGGCGCGCACCCTCGGCATCGCCTGCGCGGCCGTCAGCCTCCTCGCGCTCGCGTACCCCGGGGTGGCCGAGCCCCTGCACCTCGCGGCGGTCGTGCCCCTCGTGCTCGTGCTCATCGTGGCCCTCGCGATCGTCGGTCGCTCGGGCGGCCACGCGCGGGCGTGGGTCGTGGTGGGGCTCGCCGCGGGCATCGCGGCGACCGTCGTCGCCCTCCTCCCCGCCACCGGCGAGCCGAGCCCGGGCATCGCCACCGCCGTCGTGCCGCTCGCGGGGGGCGCGACCGCCTCGTTCACGATCGTGCTGTCGTCGAGCCGGCTGCGGGTCGTCACGGCGTCGGTCGCGTTCGTCGTCGCCGTCACCCTCGTCGCGCTGGCCACGGGCTCGCTCTTCACCTTCCCCGTCGCGGCCGTCGTGCTCGGCTGGGCGCTGGTCTTCGTCGCCGGCATCTGGCTCGGGCGCAGCGTTCCCCTCGCCGCGCGGCGCATCTACAGCATCGGCAACGCCCACCGGGCGGAGCGTCAGGCGAGCGAGACGGAGGCCCAGCGCCGGCAGGGCGCGCGCCTCCTGCACGACACCGTGCTCGCCACCCTGACGCTCCTGGCGCACTCGGGCGTCGGGGTCACGGCCCAGGCCCTCCAGGCGCAGGCCGCGGAGGACGCCCGGCTGCTCCGCCACCTCCGGCTCGGCGGCACGCCCCAGCCGCAGGCCTCCGGCGAGTACTCGCTCGAGACCGTCGAGGAGGCGCCCCTCGGCCAGACCCTCGAGTCGGTGAAGCAGCGCTTCGGCCGCATGGGCCTCGAGGTCAGCTGGCACGGCACCGGCCAGGTGCTGCTGCCGACCCACGTGCTCGACGCCTTCCTTCTCGCCCTCGCCGAGTGCCTGGAGAACGTCCGACGGCACGCGGGCGTCACCGAGGCGCACGTCACGATCATCCACGACGACGACATGGTGCGGGCCATGGTCACCGACGCCGGCGTCGGCTTCGACCTGGAGGGCATCTCGGAGGAGCGGCTCGGCTTCAAGGAGTCGGTGGTCGGCCGCCTGCACGAGGTCGGCGGCAGCGCCCGGCTCTTCTCCTCGCCCGGCTCGGGCACCACCGTCGTCCTGGAGGCACCGCGATGAGCATCGACGAGAACACCCTCGGCGTCGTGCGGGGCCGTCGTGCGGCGCGCGGCCTGCCGATCAGCTCGACCGGCGCGCGCTCCCTCCGTCAGGCGCGCGCGGCCGGGGCCACGCTCGGCACCGGCTACCTCGGCCTCGGCGCCGCGGTCATCGCGGGCCTCCAGGCCGTCTACGGCCTGGTCTTCTTCCTCAGCCACCTCGCCGACTACCCCTCCGTGGCCCCGGCCCTCGTGGCGTGGCTCCTCTACATCGCGACGTTCGTCGGCACGGCGGCCCTGGTCACGATCCGGGGCGAGCGCCTGACGGGCTCCGTCTTCGCCGTCATCGGCGGCGTGCTCGTCGTCGTCGTGGCGCTCGACTTCATCGCCATCGCCCCGCTCCACGACGTCGGCGCGTTCGCCACCGCCTCCGTGGCCGTCGGGTTCGGGCTGCTGCCGATCGTGACGCTCCGGCCGGCCCGCGAGATCGTCGTCGCCAGCGGCGTCCTGCTCGTGGCCTTCGTCGTCATGGTGCTGGTGACCACGCCGCTGACGTCCGACACCGTGCCCCAGCAGCTCTCCGTGATCGCCCTGGCCGTCCTGCCCTCGGCCGTGGCGACCTCGATCGTGCAGCGGTTCCGGCGGATGGTGCAGGTCGAGCTCGACCGCGTGCTCGTGCAGAGCAACGTCACGCAGCCCCGCTTCGCCGTCGGCATGCTGGCGAGCGACGAGCTCGCGCGGCTCGACCTCGCCGCCGAGAAGCTGCTCGACGGGGTCGCCGGCGGCGACGTGCCCCTCCCCCTCGCGCCGAAGGTCGCGTCGCAGGCCGCCTCGCTCGCGACCGAGCTCCGCCTGCACCTCATCGAGGGGCGGCGCGAGACCTGGCTCCACCACGCGGTCACCGAGTCCGAGTACCTGGGCCGGTCCGTCACGCTCGTCGACCCGTCGTCGCTCGCGGGCCTGCTCGCTCCCCCGCAGCGCGACGGCCTCCTCCAGGCGGTCTGGCTCCTGCTCGGCGACTCGAAGAGCCGCACCCCCGGCACGACCATCACCCTGACCCTCGGCCCGGTCACGGCGTCGACCAAGTCCATCGCGTCGCTCGCCGGGCGCAGCGTCGACGTGCCGGTCGTGCTGACGACGACCGGCATCCGGCGCAACCGCGTGACCCCCGCGACCTGGAACGCCCTCGAGCGGGTCGGCGAGTACACCGCCTCGACCCACGAGCAGAGCGTCATGATCAAGCTGCACTGCATCGTCGACAACCCCGCCGAGTCGTGACAGCCCGTTCCGTCCCTCCGTCTAGTCTGAACACCACGTCCTGAGAAAGAAGGCACCCGTGACGAACCCCGACGACCGCATCCGTCTGGCCCTGGTCGACGACCACAAGATGCTGCTCGGAGCCCTGAGCGAGTGGATCCGAGGTGCCGCCAGCGACATCTCGATGGTGGCGGCCGTGGCCTCCTGGCCCGAGCTCCTGACGCACCCCGAGTTCCCCGTCGACGTCGTGCTCCTCGACCTCGACCTGAAGGACAACATCCCGATCTCGCTGAAGATCAACACGCTCAAGACCACGGGCGTCAAGACCGTGCTGATGAGCACGTACTCCGAGCCCAACGTCGTGCGCGAGGCCCTCGCGGCCGGTGCGCTCGGCTACCTCGTCAAGAGCGAGGACGCCGACATGATCGTCGAGGCCATCCGCGCCGCGGCGAAGGGCGAGTCGTACATCTCGGCCGAGCTCGACCTCGCCCTCAACGCGGCCGAGATCGGCGGCGTGCCCAAGCTCAGCGCCCAGGAGCGCCGCGTCATGGCGCTCTACGGCGGCGGCGAGCCCGTCAAGGCCGTCGCGTACCAGCTCGGCATCAGCGAAGAGACGGCGAAGAGCTACCTCAAGCGCATCCGTGAGAAGTACCGCGTCGCGGGCTACGACGTCGGCACGAAGGTCGCGCTGCGGAAGCGCGCCCTCCAGGACGGCATCCTCATCGACACCCCGGCGCAGACGAGCTTCTAGCCCTCAGCACCGCGAACGGCCCGGCTCCCCTCGAGGGGTGCCGGGCCGTTCGACGTCGTGAGGGCCCGCGCCGCTAGCGCTGCCCGATGAACACGGAGCCCGTGTCGGTGTCCTCCTTGTGGTCCGCCTCGCGGGCGGCGGCGCAGAGCGCCGCCTGGCGAGCGTCGCCCGTCTTCTGGAGGCGGAAGCTGACGACCGTCAGGACGACCCCGGCCAGGGCCAGCGCGACTCCCACCCAGCCCGGTGCGGCGAACCCGAACCCGGCCGCGATGACGGCCCCGCCGAGGTAGGCCCCGGCGCTGTTGCCGAGGTTCATCGACGAGTGGTTCAGGGCGGCGCCGATCACCTGGCTCTCGCCGGCGACCTCCATCAGGCGCGACTGGACCGACGGGCCGATCATCGAGCTGACCAGGCCGAGCAGGAAGGTCGTGGCGAAGATGCCGACGAGGCTGTCGACGAGCAGCGCGTAGGCGACGAGCGCGGCGATGAGGCCCACGAAGCCGACGGTGAGGGCCGCCTTGAGGTTCTTGTCGGCGGCCCAGCCGCCGATCACGTTGCCGATCGTCATGCCGACGCCGACGCCGACGAGCACCCACGGAACGACGCCCTCGTCGACCCCGACCCCCTCGGTGACCGCGTTGGCGATGTAGCTGTAGACGGCGAAGAAGCCGCCGAAGCCGATCGCGCCCACGCCCATCACGAGCCAGACCTGCGGCTTGCGGAACGCGCTGAGCTCACGGCGCATCGACGCGGACGAGTCGCCCTCCATGCGCGGCACGGCGAAGGCCACCGCGACGAAGGTCAGCGCGAAGATCGCGGCGACGGCGAGGTAGGCCGTGCGCCAGCCCTGCGCCTGGCCGAGGGCCGTGATCGTCGGCACGCCCACGACGTTGGCGATCGTCAGGCCGCTGAGCACGAGGGCCACGCCCTTGCCGCGGTTGCCCGGCCCCATGATCGTGGCGGCCACGATGGAGGCGATGCCGAAGTAGGCGCCGTGGGGCAGCCCGGCGAAGAAGCGCGCGGCGAGCACCCAGCCGAACGACGGCAGCACGGCCGACAGCACGGTGCCGACGACGAACAGCGCGAGCAGCCCCATCAACAGCTTCTTCTTGGGCAGGTGCGACGACATCGCGGCGATGGTCGGGGCACCGACGACGACGCCGAGGGCGTAGGCGCTGACGAGCCAGCCGGCGCGGGCGATGCCCGCGTCGGACGACTGCGCGTACAGGTCGGGCAGGAGGTCCTGCGCGATGTTCGGCAGCAGGCCCATGGCGACGAACTCGGTCGAGCCGATCCCGAAGCCGCCGAGCGCGAGGGCGATCAGGGCGAACGTCTTGCGACGGGTGGAGAGGGTGGTCACGGGCGGCTGCCTTCGCTGGGTCGGAGGTGTCGGGCTGAGGGGGCCCAGGGCTCTCCGTCGAGCGAGCTGGGGGCGTCGGCGGGGGCTACGTCGTGCCTCCGGCCTGACCGTGTCGGTTCGAATCGATTCGACCTGACCCTCGATGGTACGCCCTGGGGAGGCGCGGGCGCAGCCCCCGGGGCGGCCCGATCAGCGGCCGCCGGTGCCCCGGCCGGGGCCCGTGTCGGACTTCGCCGCGCGGTACCAGGCGGGCAGGAGGACGGCGGGCAGCCAGAAGGCGGCCACGATCCCGACGACGCAGATGCACAGGCCCACCTGCTGGAGGACGTCGGCGACGGGCTCCGCGCGCGCCCAGAGGAGGCTGCCGGCGCCCACCATCGCCACGCCCGTGCCGGCCCACGCGACGCCGAACGGCCAGTGCAGCACCGTGGAGTCCGACCAGCGGCGCCAGGCGCCCGTGTAGGCGAGCAGCCCCGGGACGACCAGGAGCGCCCCGACGACGACCAGGGTCAGGGCTCAGCCCTGCTCGCCGAGGGCGGCCTCGAGGCGCTCGACCTTGCCGGTCAGCTCACCGGTTCGGCCGGGGCGGACGTCGGCCTTGAGCACGAGCGAGACGCGGGTGCCGAAGCGGCCCACCGCCTCCGTGGCGTCCTTGACGACGGCCATGACCTCGTCCCACTCGCCCTCGATCTCGGTGAACATCGAGGAGGTGCGGTTCGGCAGGCCCGACGCCCGGACGACCGCCACGGCCGCGGCGACGGCGTCGTGGACGGAGTCGCCGTGCGCCTCCGGGTCGAGGTGGCCGGCGGGGGCACCGCCGCTGGGCGAGACGGAGAAGGCGACGATCATGCGCCCATCCTGCCCCGCCCTGCCGTCGCCGTCCTGCCGAGTCGCCACAGCTGGGCCGCGGCGAGCGCGAGCAGCCCCACCTCGGCGACCCCGCGCAGGGTCGCCACGAGCACGATCCAGGGCTCGGCGGCGAGGAGTGAGTCGTAGCACCACGGGTAGATCACCTGGGTCAGGCCCGCGACGACGAGGCTGAGCGCTGCCGGCACGACGAACGAGGGCCCGCCCCGGCGCTGCAGCACGAGCCCGACCACGACGGGCACGGCCAGCCACGAGACGAACTGCGGCGAGCCCACCTTGTTGGTGACGATCAGGGCCGTGACCAGCCCGAGCGAGAGGGGCGCGAGGAGGCGCTCGGCCGACGCCCCGGAGCGCACGGCCCGCAGCCCCAGCAGCACCACGGCGATCACGACCAGCGCCATGACGACGGTCGTCGCCTGGGCGGCGAGCGCGACGCCCGGCCCGGCGACCTGGAAGGTCAGGATGTCGCGGTCGTAGTAGACGGTCGTGTCGGCGGCCCCGGAGGCCGCCCGCCACAGCCACGGCACCGCGGTGAGCGACTCGACCTGGAGGCCCCTGCCCGCCTGCTGCCCGACGAAGCCGAGCACGGTCGCGCCGCTGCCGAGCACGAGCGAGATCGCGACGATGACGACGCTCGTCGTCACCGCCGCGGTGAGCACGTCACGGCGGCGGCGCACGGCGATCAGCGCGGCGACGACGAGGGCCGCCGGCCAGACCTTGACCCAGGCGGCGACGGTGAGCAGGGCGGCGGCCAGCGTGGGGCGCGCGGTGAGCAGGAGCAGGCCGACCAGGGCGAGGGCGACCGTGACGGCGTCGATGCGCCCCACGGCGATGGGCCCCAGCACGACGAGGAACGCCAGCCACCACCACGCGGCGGCGAGCTCGCGGCGGCCGCCGCGGGTCAGGACGGCGAGCGCGGCGGCGTCGAGCAGCAGGACGATCGTGAGCCACGCCGTGCCGTAGTGCTCGGGGCCGCCCACGCGGGCCAGCAGCATGGGAACGGCCGCCAGGATCGGGTACACCCACGGCCGGTCGATGCCGACCCAGTCCCCCGCGCCGACGCCGCGCTGCATCCAGGTCGAGTAGACGCTGAGCACGTCGCCCATCGGCTGGTTCGGGCCGGTCAGCGCCGCGTGCCCGAGCCAGAGGTGCACGAGCACGACGGCGACGCCGAGCAGCACGGGCGACGCGGCGACCCGGCGCGCGGCCCCCGCGGCGACCCGGCCCGAGGCCACGGGGGCAGCGGACGCCGCCGACCCGGTCGGGAGGGGCACGCTCCCCGTGTCGGCGCGTCCGGACGAGGGAGGCGCGGCGCGGGTCATGCGCACAGGCTAGCCGCCCGTCACGGGGCGTCTCCGAGGCGTCGTCCGTCGGTCGCCGCCGGTACTCTCGTCCCATGCGCCTCACCCGACTCCGTCGAGCCTCCGCCGTCGCGACCGCCCTCGTGGCCGTCGGCCTCCTCACCGCCTGCTCGGGCGCCTCCGGCGGGTCGGGCGACGCCTCCGGCGGGGGCGTCGGCCTCGTGACGGAGGGCAAGCTCACGGTCGCCACCGGCGAGCCCGCGTACAGCCCCTGGGTCGAGGGCGACGACCCGACGACGGGCGAGGGCTACGAGTCGGCCGTGGCCTACGCCGTCGCCGAGCAGCTCGGCTACGACGACTCCGACGTGGTCTGGGTGCGCACCACCTTCGACGAGGCCATCGCGCCCGGCCCGAAGACGTACGACCTGAACCTGCAGCAGTTCTCGATCACCGACCAGCGGAAGAAGGCCGTCGACTTCTCGTCGCCGTACTACGAGACCCGCCAGGCCGTCGTCACGCTGCCCGGCACGGCCGCCGCCGACGCGACGAGCGTCGCCGACCTGAAGGGCCTCGCGATCGGCGCCCAGAGCGCGACCACGAGCTTCACGGCCGCCGAGACCGCCATCGACCCCGACGGCGGCGTGCAGGCCTACAACTCCAACGACGACGCCAAGGCGGCGCTCGAGTCGGGCCAGGTCGACGCCATCGTGCTCGACGTGCCCACCGCCACGTACTTCGTCGAGGGCGGCGTCGTCCTCGGCCAGCTGCCCGCCGCCGAGGGCGCGAGCGACGAGCTGGGCATCGTCCTGCCGCTCGGCAGCGACCTGACCTCCGACGTCACCGCCGCCGTCGACGCGCTGCGGGCCGACGGCACCCTCGACGAGCTGCAGCAGCAGTGGCTCGCCGACTACGACGTGCCGGAGCTCTCGTAGCGCCGGCACCGGTCGCCGCCGGCACGGGCCCCGCGGCCGGCGGCCCGGCCCCCGCCCCGGTCAGCGACCTCGAGCTCGGGCGGCGCGCGTACCGCCGCCGGCAGTCGACCCGCTCGGTCGTGGTCGCGGCGATCAGCACCGTGGTCTTCGCGGCCCTCGCCTGGTGGGCGGTGACGAGCACGCCCGGCTGGGAGCGCGTGCGCTTCAGCTTCTTCGACGGCGAGTCGCTCGTCGCCGCCTGGCCCCGGGTGCTCGAGGGCCTCTGGCTCAATGTCCGGGTGCTCGTCGTGGCGGCCCTCGGCGTCGCGGTGCTGAGCACCGTGCTGTCGGCCCTCCGCACCCTGCGCGGCCCGGTCTTCTTCCCCGTCCGGGCGCTCGTGCGCGGCTACACCGACCTGTTCCGCGGGCTGCCGCTCATCATCGTGCTCTACCTCGTCGGCTTCGGCGTGCCCGGCCTCGGTCTCGGCATCCCCCGCCTCCCCGCCGAGTTCTGGGGCACCATCGCGCTGATCCTCACCTACTCGGCCTACGTCTCCGAGGTCGTGCGGGCCGGCATCGACGCCGTCCACCCGTCGCAGCGGCTCGCCGCCCGGTCGCTCGGCCTCAGCCACGCGAAGACCCTGCGCCTCGTCGTCTTCCCCCAGGCGCTCCGCAAGGTCACCCCGGCCCTGATGAACGACCTCGTCTCGATGCAGAAAGACGTCGGGCTCATCTCCGTGCTCGGCGCCGTCGACGCCGTCCGCGCCGCGCAGATCGAGACGGCGACCGCCGCCAACTTCACGCCCTACGTCCTGGCCGGCCTGCTGTTCGTCGCGCTGGCGCTGCCGACCCTCTGGCTCACCGACTGGCTGTCGGCGCGCCTCCGCCGCCGCGAGCAGGCCGGGAGCGTCGTGTGAGCGCCCCCGTCACGCCCGCCGGAGGCGCGGTGCCGGCCGCCGGGGCCGCCCCCGTCCTGCGCCTCGAGGGGGTCCGCAAGGCGTTCGGCGACACGACGGTGCTCGACGGCATCGACCTCGACGTGGCCCGCGACGAGGTCGTGGCCCTGATCGGCGCCAGCGGCTCGGGCAAGTCCACGCTGCTGCGGACGGTCAACCTGCTCGAGACGATCGACGACGGGCGCATCACCCTCGACGGCACCGACATCAGCGACCCGCGGGTGCGCGTCGACGCCGTCCGGGCCCGCATCGGCGTCGTCTTCCAGCACTTCAACCTCTTCCCCCACATGACCGTGCTCGAGAACGTCTCGCTCGCGAGCCGGCACGTGCTGCGCCAGCCCCGCCGCGAGGCGGAGCAGCGCGCCGTCGAGCTGCTCGAGCGCGTCGGCCTCGGCGACAAGGCGCGCTCGTACCCCGACCGGCTCTCCGGCGGGCAGCAGCAGCGCGTCGCGATCGCGCGGGCCCTCGCCCCGAGACCCGCCGTGCTGCTGCTCGACGAGATCACGAGCGCCCTCGACCCCGAGCTGGTGGGCGAGGTGCTCGACCTCGTCCGCACGCTCAAGGAGGTCGGCACGACCATCCTCATGGCGACGCACGAGATGGCGTTCGCGCGCGACGTCGCCGACCGCGTCGTCTTCCTCGACGCGGGCCGCATCGCCGAGCAGGGGCCGCCTGCCCAGCTCTTCACGGCGCCGCGCACCGAGCGCGCCCGCGACTTCCTCGCCCGCTTCACGGCCTGACCTCCCAGGTGCCGCCGAGGGCGGCCCGACATCATCGTCGGAGCCCCCCGTGAGCCGACCCGTGCCGAGCCGACCCCAGGAGACACCATGAAGAAGTCCACGAAGACCGCCCTCGCCGTCACCGCCGTCGTCGTGGTGGGCCTCGGCGTCACCGCCGCCGTGGCCGGCCCCGCGTTCTACCGCGACGTGATCGTCGGCGAGCCCGACGCCGCGCCCACCGTCAGCGTGACCCCCGGCGCCACGACCGTCGACGTGAGCCAGGCCTCCGGCGACTGGTCGATCGGCGACGGCAGCAGCGCGGGCTACCGCGTCGACGAGGTGCTGAACGGCACCGACGTCACCGTGGTCGGCTCGACCGACGAGGTCACGGGCACCGTGACGGTCGACGGCACGACGATCACGGCGGCGACCGTCACGGTCGACGTCGCGAGCATCGCCACCGACAGCGCGAACCGCGACGGGTACTTCCGCGACGACGCGATGGAGGCCGGCACCTACCCGACGGCGACCTTCACCCTCACGCAGCCGATCGACGCCGCCGTGCCCGCCGACGGCGAGGTCGCCAGCGTCGAGGCCACCGGCGACCTCACCATGCACGGCGTGACGCAGAGCGTCACCGTCGACCTCCAGGCGGCCCTCTCGGGCGACGGGGTCCAGGTGAGCGGGTCGGTCCCGGTGACCTTCTCCGACTACGGCGTCGACGCCCCGAGCTTCGGCTTCGTCCAGGTGGAGGACGCCGGCTCGGTCGAGTTCCTGGTCGCGGCGACCCCCGCCGGCTAGCTCCCCCGCCGACGGGGCCGCAGCCCCCGGCTAGCGCCCCGGGACCAGCTCGGCGATGGTCGCCGGCAGGGCGTGCACCAGCCCCAGCACGGTGAGCGGCCCGCCCGCGCTCGCCCGCGACGCCGCGAGGCCGTGCACGACCGCCGCCGTCGCCGCCAGCCGGGCCAGCGCCTCCGCGTCGTCGGCGACCTCGTCGGCGTGGGTGGCGACGAGGGCCCCCAGCACGCCGCCGAGCGCGTCACCGGCCCCCGCCGTCGCGAGCCACGACGGAGCACTGGCGGCGACCAGGCGCGTGCCGCCGGGCGAGGCGACGTAGGTGCGGTGCCCCTTGACGAGCACCGTGCAGCCCCAGGTCTCCGCCGCCCGCGCGGCGGCTCCGGCGGGGTCGGCCGCGACCTCGTCGACCTCCTGCCCCGACGCCGTCGCCAGCTCGCGGAAGTGCGGGGTGAGGACGACGGGCCCCGTGGCCCGCTCCCGCAGCGACAGCGCGCCCGCGTCGAGCACGAGCGGCAGCCCCGAGGAGGCGGCGGTGCGGAAGCCCTCCTCCGTCTCGTCGTCGAGGTGGTCGCCGTCCACCCCCGACCCGAGCAGCCACGCCTGCACGCGGCCGATGCCCGTCACGGCCTCGGGCCGCCGGTGCAGCACGAAGTCGGCGGCGCGGCGGGGCCCGACGTAGCGGAGCATCCCCACCCCGGTGTGCAGGGCGGCCTCGACGCCGAGCACGGCGGCCCCCGGGTACGACGACGACCCGGTCACGACGCCGAGCACCCCGCGGCTGTACTTGTCGTCGTCGGGGCGGGGCACCGCGATCTCGCCCGCGGCGTCGGAGGGGGTCCAGTCGGTGAAGTCGGTGGAGTCGGTGAAGTCGGTCACCCCTCGACGCTAGACCGGGTCTCCCCCGCCACGCCCGGGCGGGCGGCCCGGGGAACACGGCGGGCGGGCGCCGCGTTGGCGACCGCGGGACGATCGAGGTCGTCCCCCTCCGACCTGAAAGGCGATGACATCCCCGTGACGTCCGACACCAGCGTGACCACCGACTCCCCCCGCACGGCCCCGGCCGACGGCGCCCCCGGCCTGTTCGACCCCATCACCCTGCGCGGCACGACCTTCCGCAACCGGCTCTGGGTGGCGCCGATGTGCCAGTACAGCGTCGACCGTGAGGACGGCGTGCCCACCGACTGGCACCTCGTGCACCTCGGCGCGCTCGCCCGGGGAGGCGCGGGTGCGGTCATCAGCGAGGCCACCGCGGTCGTGCCCGAGGGCCGCATCTCGCCCCAGGACACCGGCCTCTGGAACGACGAGCAGGTCGAGGCCTGGAAGCCCGTGACGGCGTTCGTCAAGGGCCAGGGCTCGGTGCCCGGCGTCCAGCTCGCGCACGCGGGCCGCAAGGCGTCGACCTTCCGCCCCTGGAGCGACGTGCAGGGCACGGTGCCCGCGAGCGAGGGCGGCTGGCCGACGGTCGCGCCCTCGGCGGTCGCCTTCGAGGGCTACGACGAGCCGCGCGAGCTGACGCACGACGAGGTCGTCGGCCTCGTCGAGGCGTTCCGCAGCGCCGCCCGCCGCTCGGTCGAGGCCGGCTTCGAGCTGATCGAGCTGCACGCGGCGCACGGCTACCTGCTGCACCAGTTCCTCTCGCCGCTGAGCAACCAGCGCACCGACGAGTTCGGCGGGTCGCTCGAGAACCGCGCGCGCCTCCTGCTCGACGTGGTCCGCGCCGTGCGGGCCGAGGTCGGCGACGGCTACCCGCTGCTCGTGCGCTTCAGCGCCACCGACTGGGCCGAGGGCGGCTGGGACGAGGACGACACCGCGACCGTCGCCGCGTGGTCGCGCGATGCCGGGGCCGACTTCTTCGACATCTCGACCGGCGGCCTCGTCGCCGGCGTGAGCATCCCCGTGGGCCTCGGCTACCAGGTGCGGTTCGCCGAGCACGTCCGTCGGCAGGCCGACGTCGAGACCGGCGCGGTGGGCCTCATCGTCTCCGCCCGCCAGGCCGACGAGGTCATCTCCTCGGGCCAGGCCGACGTCGTGCTGATGGCCCGCGAGTTCCTCCGCGACCCGCACTTCCCCCTCCGGGCCGCCGCCGAGCTGGGCGTCGAGCTCGACTACGTGCCGGCGCAGTACCAGCGCGCGCCGTTCCGGGTGAGCTGACCCCGGCAACCGCTCCGCGCCTCCGGCACCGGACGACGACGGCCGCCTCGATCTCTCGATCGGGGCGGCCGTCGTCGTGCACCGGGCGGGAGGCGGCGGGCCCGCCCGCCGGAGCGCCCGCTACGAGCGCCGGGTCGCGTCCTGGACCTCGCCGATGAGCTCCTCGAGGATGTCCTCGAGGAACAGCACGCCCTGCGTCGCCCCGTGCTCGTCGAACGAGCGGGCGACGTGCACGCCGCTGCGGCGCATGGTCGCGAGGGCGTCCTCCAGCTCGGTGCCGCGGTAGATC
Organism: Frigoribacterium sp. CFBP 8754; assembly: GCF_014841815.1. Classification (NCBI taxonomy): domain Bacteria; kingdom Bacillati; phylum Actinomycetota; class Actinomycetes; order Micrococcales; family Microbacteriaceae; genus Frigoribacterium; species Frigoribacterium sp. CFBP 8754. The sequence goes on along the minus strand of NZ_JACYUO010000001.1, from coordinate 671,617 downwards.
GAGATCAGCTGACGGATCCGCTTCGGCGGCACCGGGTCGTGGAACTCGTCGACGTCGAGGTCGATGACGTCCTTGAGGTGCAGGTAGCCCGTCGGGTCGCCGCCGTCGTCGACGAGCACGTAGCGCGAGAAGCCGTTCTGGGCGACGGCGCGCTCGACGTCGGACGGCGTCGCGTCCTCCGGCAGCGTGACGAGGCCCGACATCCGCACCGCGACGTCGTCGACGGTCTTCTCGGTGAACTCGAACGCGGCCTGCACGGTGCCGCTCGCGTCGGTGAGCGTGCCCTCGCGCTGTGACTGCGCGACGATCGTCGCGACCTCGTCGACCGTGAACGCGCTGGCCGCCTCGTCCTTCGGCTCCACCCCGAAGGCCCGCAGCACGGCGTTCGCCGACCAGTTGAGGGCGACGACCACGACGTGGAAGACGCGGGCGATCGCGACGAGCGGCGGGGCGAGCAGCAGCGCGGCCCGGTCGGGCAGCGAGAACGAGATGTTCTTCGGCACCATCTCGCCGAGCACCACGTGCAGGAACGACACGAGCACCAGCGTGATGACGAAGCCGACCACGCTCACGAGCTCCTCGCTGAGGCCGGTGAGGCCGAGCGGGCCCTCGAGCAGGTGGTGGATCGAGGGCTCCGACACGTTGAGGATGAGCAGCGAGCAGATCGTGATGCCGAGCTGCGTCGTCGCGAGCATCATCGTCGCGTGCTCCATCGCCCAGAGCGTCGTCTTGGCGGCGCGGCTGCCCGCCTCCGCCTTCGGCTCGATCTGCGAGCGACGGGCGCTGATGACGGCGAACTCCGCCGCCACGAAGAAGGCGTTGCCCATCAGCAGCAGCACGAGCCAGACGATGCCGAGCCAGTCGCTCATCGCGCGTCCTCCTTCGTCGTCGTCGTGGTCGTGCCGGCGCCGCGCCCCGCGGCCCGGGCGGCGGCCGCCGCCGTGGCGGCCCTGGTCGCCCGGTCGGTGCGGGTGGCGGGCCCGCCCGGCCCGCGGGCGTCGTCGTGCGCACCCTGACGCGCGTCGGCGATCTGCGACGAGCCGGCCCCGGTGCCGGAGGCGCGGTCAGCGTCACCGGCCTCGCTCGCCTCGTCGTCCGGGGTGGGGGTGAAGCGGATGCGGTCGATCCGGCGACCGTCGAGGCGCTCGACCCGGAAGGTGCCGGAGTCGCTCTCGACGACGTCGCCCACGAAGGGCAGGCGCCCGAGCTCGCTCATCAGCCAGCCGCCGACGGTCTCGTAGGGGCCCTCCTCCGGAACCTTGACCGACGCCCGCTCGAGCAGCTCGTCGGGGCGCAGGAGGCCCGGGAAGGTGAGCCAGTTGCGGGAGCGCACGACGTCGACGCGGCTGCGGTCGTGCTCGTCGGAGACCTCGCCGACGAGCTCCTCGATGAGGTCCTCGAGGGTGACGACCCCGGCGGTCCCGCCGTACTCGTCGACGACGACGGCCATCTGGTAGCCGCGCCCGCGCACCTCGGCGAGGAGGTTGTCGAGGGTCATCGTCTCGGGCACGCGGACGGCGTCGGTCTGCAGCGCCGACACGGGCACGTCGGCCCGCTTCTCGCGGGGCACGGAGACGGCCTGCTTGACGTGCACGAGGCCGACGACGTCGTCGATGCCGTCGTCGGTGACCGGGAAGCGCGACAGGCCCGTGCGGCGCGCGAGCTCGAGCACCGTCTCGGCGGAGTCGGTCCGCGTCACCGTCGACAGGCGGGGGCGGGGCGTCATCACGTCGGAGGCGGTGTGGTCGCTGAACGCCAGGGTGCGTGCCAGCAGGGTCGCGGTGTCGGTGTCGAGGCTGCCCTCGAACGCCGACCGACGGACGAGCGACGAGAGCTCCTCGGCGGTGCGGGCGCCCGAGAGCTCCTCCTTCGGCTCGATGCCGATCGACCGCAGGATGGCGTTGGCCGTCTCGTTGAGCAGCCGCACCGCGGGCTTGAACACCGTGGTGAAGCCGACCTGGAAGGGGATGACCAGCTTCGCCGTGCGCAGCGGCAGGGCGAGGGCGAAGTTCTTGGGCACGAGCTCGCCGATGATCATCGACAGGAGGGTCGCGACGACGATCGAGACGATCGGCGCGCCGACGTCGACGACCGGCTCGGGCACGCCCACCGCGGTGAGCGGCGGCTCGAGCAGCCGCGAGATCGCGGGCTCCATCGTGTAGCCGGTCAGCAGCGTCGTCAGCGTGATGCCGAGCTGGGCGCTGGAGAGGTGGGTCGAGGTGATGCGGAGGGCGCCGATGGTCGGGCCCAGGCCCTTCTCGCCCTTCTGCTCACGGGCCTCGAGGTCGGACCGGTCGAGGTTGACGAGGCTGAACTCGCTGGCCACGAACAGGCCGGTGCCGACGGTGAGCAGCAGGCCGATGCCGAGGAGGATCCACTCGTTCACGAGGAGCGGTCACCCCGCTCGGCGAGGAGATGGTGGGAGGGTGCGGTCGTCTGGGACGGAGGGTCATCCATAGGCGTGCGATCCTACCGCGCGCGGGCGCTCGCGCCCCCACCTGTCGAGCGGACGCGGGCCGCGTCCGCTACCAGCTGACCGGCAGCGCCTTGCCCTCCTCGTACCCCGCCGCCGACTGGACGCCGACGAGGGCCCGCTCGGCGAACTCGGGCAGGGTCGTCGCGCCGGCGTAGGTGAACGAGCTGCGGACGCCGGAGGTGATCATGTCGAGCAGGTCCTCGACGCTGGGGCGGAGCGGGTCGAGGTAGATGCGCGACGACGAGATGCCCTCGGCGAAGAGCGTCTTGCGGGCGAGCTCGTAGGGGTCGAGCCGCTCGAAGCGGCCCTGCACGGCCTTCGTCGAGGCCATGCCCCAGCTCTCCTTGTAGAGCCGGCCCTCCTCGTCGGCCGCCAGCTCGCCGGGGGCCTCGATCGTGCCCGCGAACCACGAGCCGATCATGACGGAGGCGGCGCCCGCGGCGAGCGCGAGGGCGACGTCGCGGGGGTACCGCACCCCGCCGTCGGCCCAGACGTGGGCGCCCAGCGCGCGGGCCGCCGCGGCCGTCTCGAGCACGGCCGAGAACTGGGGGCGGCCGACCGCGGTCATCATGCGGGTGGTGCACATCGCGCCCGGGCCGACGCCGACCTTCACGATGGAGGCCCCGGCGGCGACGAGGTGGCGCACCGCCTCCTCGGTGACGACGTTGCCGGCGGCGATCGGCAGGCCGAGCCCGAGGCCCGCGACCGCCTTGATGGCCCGGACCATGCCGTCCTGGTCGCCGTGCGCGGTGTCGATCACGAGCACGTCGACGCCGGCGGCGGCGAGCGCCCGCGCCTTCTCGGCGACGTCGCCGGTGATGCCGACGGCGGCGGCCACGCGGAGGCGCCCCCCGGCGTCGAGGGCCGGCCGGTACAGCGTGCTGCGGAGCGCGCTCTTGCGGCTGACCGTGCCGATGACACGGCCGTGGCGGAGCACCGGCGCGAAGTCGATCTCGGCCGCGACCATGCGGTCGAAGGCGGCGCGCGGGCCGTCGACGTCGTCGGCGTCGAGGGAGGTGAGGGCGCCGTGCAGCAGGTCGCCGAGCACGGCGTCGCGGGGCGCGGTGCCGAGGCGGGAGGCGGCGATGCAGCCGAGGTACGCGCCGGTGCCGTCGTGCAGCACGATGCCGTGGCCCTCGACGGCGGGGACGGTGCGGAGGGCCGTCTCGACGGTCTCGCCCGCGTCGAGCGAGTAGGGGGTGTCGTAGTCGACCGGCTGGGCCTTCACCCACCGGATGGCCGCGTCGAGCTGCTGCAGCGGCATGTCCTGCGGCAGGACGCCGAGGCCGCCGCGCCGGGCGAGGGTCGCCGCGAGTCGGGGCCCGGTCACCGAGTTCATGTTCGCCGAGACGATCGGCAGGGTGGCGCCGGTGCCGTCGCCCGGGGCGAGGCTCACGTCGAGGCGGCTCGTGACCGACGACCTGCTGGGCACGAGGAACACGTCGGAGTACGTCAGGTCGTGGGTCGGCGTCGTCTCGTAGAACCTCATGGCTCCACGGTAGCTCTCCTCGACCGCGCTGACTCCGTGGGATACGAGCCCGCCGGTGGGGCGCCTCCTGCGGGTCGCCCTGCCCGCGCTCGGTCGGATGCGCTTAAGCTGGGGCACCGTGGGCGGCGCTGCCCACGCACTGATCAACAATCAACGGAGAGTGGGCGATCGGCTGTGACGAGCCACGTGACGGGAACGACCGACGAGGGTGCCTTCGGCGCCAACGAGTGGTTGGTCGACGAGCTCTACGAGCAGTGGCTGGTCGACAAGAACGCGGTCGACGAGTCGTGGTGGCCCGTCCTCGAGGCGTACACGCCCGCCGACGGCGGAGGGTCCCCGGCCGGAGGCGCCGACGACGCCGCCTCCGCCCCGCAGTCCGCCGCCGCGGCGACCAGCACGCCCGCCGCGCCGGAGCCCGCCTCGACCGAGGGCGGCCAGGCCCAGGTCCCCGACGAGGTCGCCGGCGCCCCCGGCCAGGACGAGCCCGCCGCCCCGGCCCCCGCCCCGGCCGCGCCCGCCGGCAAGAAGGCGGCGAAGACCACGTCGGTGGAGCCCTCCGCGAAGCCCATCCCCGCCGACTCGCCCGCGAAGGCGCCGGAGCCGAAGCGCCCGGCCGCCGAGCCCACGCCGGAGCCCGAGGCCGTGGTCACGCCGCTCCGCGGCATGGCGAAGTCCCTCGCGACCAACATGGACGCCAGCCTCACGGTGCCCACCGCGACCAGCGTCCGCACCGTCGCGGCCAAGCTGATGATCGACAACCGCATCGTCATCAACAACCACCTGAAGCGTGCCCGGGGCGGCAAGGTGTCGTTCACGCACCTCATCGGCTGGGCCCTGGTGCAGGCGCTCAAGGAGTTCCCGAGCCAGAACGTCTTCTACGACGAGGTCGACGGCAAGCCCTCCGTCGTCACTCCCCCGCACATCAACCTCGGCCTGGCGATCGACATCCCGAAGCCGGACGGCACCCGTGCCCTCCTCGTGCCCGGCATCAAGAAGGCCGACGAGATGACCTTCGCCGACTTCCTGTCGGCGTACGAGGACGTCGTCCGCCGGGCCCGTGACAACAAGCTCACGGCGGCGGACTTCCAGGGCAACACGATCTCGCTGACCAACCCGGGAGGCATCGGCACCGTCCACAGCGTCCCGCGCCTCATGAAGGGGGCCGGCTCGATCATCGGGGCCGGTGCGCTCGACTACCCGGCCGAGTTCCAGGGCACGTCGTCGAAGACCCTCGTCGAGCTCGGCATCGGCAAGACCGTGACGCTGACGAGCACCTACGACCACCGCGTCATCCAGGGCGCGGGCTCCGGCGAGTTCCTCAAGAAGGTCAACGAGCTGCTCATCGGGCAGCGCGGCTTCTACGAGGAGATCTTCGCGGCCCTCCGCATCCCCTACGAGCCCATCCACTGGAACGCCGACATCAACGTCAACCTCGCCGAGCGCGTGGGCAAGACGGCGCGCGTGCAGGAGCTCATCAACAGCTACCGCGTGCGCGGCCACCTGATGGCCGACATCGACCCGCTGGAGTACCGCCAGCGCACCCACCCCGACCTCGCCATCGAGAGCCACGGGCTGACCTTCTGGGACCTCGACCGCGAGTTCGTCACGGGGGGCCTCGGGGGCCGCACCTCCGCCCTGCTGCGCGACATCCTCGGCATCCTCCGCGACTCCTACTGCCGCACGATCGGCGTCGAGTACATGCACATCCAGGACCCTGCGCAGCGGGCCTGGGTGCAGCAGCACGTCGAGGTGCCGTACGTGAAGCCCTCGCACGACGAGCAGATGCGGATCCTCGCGAAGCTCAACGAGGCGGAGGCGTTCGAGACCTTCCTGCAGACGAAGTACGTCGGCCAGAAGCGCTTCAGCCTCGAGGGCGGCGAGTCGGCGATCGCCCTGCTCGACACGGTCATCCAGCAGGCCGCCCGGGAGGGCCTCGAGGAGGTCGCGATCGGCATGGCCCACCGCGGCCGCCTCAACGTGCTGACGAACATCGCCGGCAAGACGTACGGCCAGATCTTCCGCGAGTTCGAGGGCACCCAAGATCCCAAGACGGTCCAGGGCTCCGGCGACGTGAAGTACCACCTCGGCACCGAGGGCGAGTTCACGAGCGCGACCGGCGAGACCATCCCCGTCTACCTCGCGGCGAACCCCTCGCACCTCGAGGCCGGCGACGGCGTGCTCGAGGGCATCGTCCGCGCGAAGCAGGACAGAGGGCCGAAGGGCGTCTTCGCCACGCTGCCCGTGCTGGTGCACGGCGACGCGGCCATGGCCGGCCAGGGCGTCGTCGTCGAGACGCTGCAGATGTCGCAGCTGCGCGGCTACCGCGTCGGCGGCACCATCCACGTCGTGATCAACAACCAGGTGGGCTTCACGACGCCGCCGTCCGAGTCGCGCACCTCGGTCTACTCGACCGACGTCGCGAAGACGATCCAGGCGCCGGTCTTCCACGTCAACGGCGACGACCCCGAGGCCGTGGCGCGCGTCGCCGAGCTCGCGTTCTCGTACCGCCAGCAGTTCAAGCGCGACGTCGTCGTCGACCTGGTCTGCTACCGCCGCCGCGGCCACAACGAGGGCGACGACCCGTCGATGACGCAGCCGCTGATGTACAACCTCATCGAGGCCAAGCGCAGCGTCCGCACCCTGTACACCGAGGCGCTCGTCGGCCGCGGCGACATCACACAAGAGGAGTACGACGGCGCCCACCGCGACTTCCAGGACCGCCTGGAGCGGGCCTTCGCCGAGACGCACGCGGCCCAGACCGGGTCGATGCCGGTGGTCACCGACGACGCGGGCGACGTCGACGACCTCGAGCGACCCGTGTCGCAGCGCGACGACCGCACCGGCGAGCCCGAGACGACCGGGGTGTCGCTCGACCTGATCCACGCGATCGGCGACGCGCACGACAACCCGCCCGAGGGCTTCTCGGTGCACCCGAAGCTGTCGCAGCTGCTGCGCAAGCGCGTCGACATGAGCCGCGCCGGCGGCATCGACTGGGCCTTCGCCGAGCTGCTCGCGATGGGCTCGGTGCTCACCGAGGGCACGCCCGTCCGGCTCGCCGGCCAGGACAGCCGTCGCGGCACCTTCGTGCAGCGCCACTCCGTGCTGCACGACCGCGAGAACGGCCAGGAGTGGCTGCCGCTCCAGAACATCACCGACGACCAGGCGAACCTCTGGATCTACGACTCGCTGCTCAGCGAGTACGCGGCGATGGCGTTCGAGTACGGCTACTCGGTCGAGCGGGCCGACGCGCTCGTGATGTGGGAGGCGCAGTTCGGCGACTTCAGCAACGGCGCGCAGACCGTCATCGACGAGTTCATCTCGAGCGCCGAGCAGAAGTGGGGCCAGCGCTCCAGCGTCGTGCTGCTGCTGCCGCACGGCTACGAGGGCCAGGGCCCCGACCACTCGTCGGCGCGCATGGAGCGCTTCCTGCAGCTCTGCGCGGAGGACAATATCACCGTCGCGCGCCCCTCGACCCCCGCCTCCTACTTCCACCTGCTGCGCCGCCAGGCCTACGCCCGGCCGCGGCGCCCGCTCGTCGTCTTCACCCCGAAGGCGATGCTGCGGCTGCGCGGCGCGACGAGCGGCGTCGACGCGTTCACCTCGGGCCGCTTCGAGCCGGTGCTCGACTGCACGCGGGTCTCCGACCCGTCGGCGACGAAGCGCATCGTGCTGCACTCGGGCAAGATCCACTACGACCTGACGGCCGAGCTCGACAAGCGCGGCGTCGGCGACGACGTCGCCCTCGTGCGCCTCGAGCAGCTCTACCCGCTGCCGCTGGAGCGGATCCGCGAGGTGCTGTCGCGCTACCCGCAGGCCGAGCTGGTCTGGGCCCAGGAGGAGCCCGAGAACCAGGGCGCCTGGCCGTTCGTCGTGCTCGAGCTGCAGAAACACCTCGACCGCCCGATCCGGGTCGCGTCGCGCCCCGCCTCGGCGTCGCCGGCGGCCGGCTCGACGAAGGCCAGCGCGGCGCAGCAGGCCGAGCTGATCGCGGCGGCGCTCACGCTGTAGCGCCGTCGGGGTGAAGCCCGCCGACCGCGGCGGACGAGACGGAGGGTGACGTCGGCCGAGCCGATGTCGCCCTCCGTCGTGCCGGGCTCCCGGAGCCGAGGAGGCGCGGGGCGACCCTGGTGCGCATGCCCGCTCCCGGAGACCCCGCCTCCCCCACCCGCCTCGCCCCGCTCGACGACGCACCTCCTGCCGCTCCCCGACCCTCGGTGCCGCGCTCCGGAGCCAGCCGGCCGCCCCGGCAGGTCGGCGTGGACGTCGCCCGGGGCCTCTGCGTGCTGCTCGTCGCGCTGCACCACGCGATCCTCTACCCGGCCGACGTGCCGGAGTGGCTGCGCGACGTGACGATCGCCCTGGCACCGTTCCGGATGCCGCTCCTGATGTTCCTCTCGGGGGCCCTGGTGCCCGCGACCGTCGGTCGTGGGGCCCGGTCGTTCCTGCTCGCGCGCGCCCGGAACGTCCTGTGGCCCCTCGTCGTGTGGGGCGCGGTCATCGTCGCCGTCGACGTCGCCCGGGGCATCGCCCTGGGCCGGCTCGACGAGGCCGTCGCGGACACCACGTCGCACCTGCCGTGGGGCACCTGGTTCCTGGCCTACCTGCTCATCTTCGGGGTGGTGGCCCTCCTGGCCCGACGACTCCACCCCGGTCTCCTGGCCGCGGGCGCGGCGCTCGCGTCGCTGACCGTGCCCGAGCTCCCCGGCGACCTGCCGGGTCGGTTCTGGGCCATGGCCGTCTTCTTCTTCCTGGGCGTCTGGTCGGGCCGTCGACCCGAGGCCCTCCGTCGGGCCTGCGGATCACGGGGCGCCGTGCTGGTGAGCGCGGTCGTGGTCGCCGCGACGGCGGCCGTGGCGGTCGCGCTGGGGGGCGACTCCCCCGCCTTCCAGCCGTGGGCAGCGCTGCCGGTCGCCGGGTCGTTCGTCGCGCTCGTCGCGGGTGCGACCTGGCTCGGTCGTCGACGGGTCGGCCGCTTCCCCGCACTGGTGGGCGGACGGAGCATCACCTGGTACCTGCCGCACACCATCGGGGTCAAGGCGGGGCACGACCTCAGCGTGGCGCTCGGAGCGCCTCCGCTCGTGGAGGTCGCCCTCTGCCTGATCGGCGCCCTCTCGATCGGCGCCCTCCTCCACCTCGTGGTCACGCGCTGGCCGCGGGCGGACGTGCTCTTCCGGTGGCCACGCCGGACGGCTCCCGGGCGGTGATGCGCTGAGCGGTTGTCAGGATGTGGAATGTCACGTAACATCTCAGATGCGACATCCTCTCACCACGACCGGCCCCCGCCGCTGACGAAGGACTCCCATGCACCTCTCCGCCCGCTCCACCCGCCTCGCGGCGTTCGCCGCCCTCCCCCTCGCCGTCGTCATCAGCGGCGTCGTCGTCGGCACCAGCTCGTACGCCGCCTTCTCCGACACCACCGAGAACGCCGGCAACAGCTGGGCCACCGGCAAGGTCGCGATCAGCGACGACGACGAGGGCCAGGCGCTCTTCGAGGTCGCCGGCCTGCTGCCGGGCGACACCGGCTCGAACTGCCTCACGGTCACGGCCGACACGAGCGCCGCCAGCACCGTCCGGCTCTACGCGAGCGACACGGTCGATCTCGACGCCCTCGGGTCGTCCCTGGCCGTCGTCGTCGAGCGGGGGGCCCCCGAGGCGACCTGCGAGCGGTTCGTCCCCGGTGGCGACATCCTCTTCGCCGGCACCCTCGCCGAACTGGCGACCTCGACCTCGTTCGCCGACGGCGTGGGCGACTGGAGCGTGCCCGCCGGCACGACCGACTCCCTGTGGCGGGTCACGTACCACCTCGCCGACGACGCGACGAACGCCCTGCAGGAGGCTGAGGCGGCGACGACGTTCGTCTGGGAGGCGCAGAACGACTGACCGACGGCGCGCCGGCGGCGGCCCCGTGCCCCGCCGGCACGCACCCGTCGCCCCCGAACGCCGTCCGTCCGCTCCGCACCCGACCGCCACCCGAGGGATCCCCGTGCCCCACCTCGTCCGCTCCTGCCCGGGCGACCTGCCCGTGGTCGCCGTCGCCACGGCGGCGCGCACCGCGCTCTGGACGGTCGCCCTGCTCGCCCTCTGGTGCGTGCTCCCGGCCGCCGCCGGGTGGGCGGTGACGACGGTCGCGAGCGACTCGATGGCACCGCGCCTCCGCACCGGCGACGTCGTCGCGGCCGTGCCGATCGACGGCGCCGACGCGGTGCCGGGCCAGGTGCTCCTCGTCGACGACCCCGACCACGCCGACCGCCTGCGACTGCACCGGCTCGTCCGCACCGGCGACGAGGGGCTGCGCCTCCGGGGCGACGCCAACGCCGCCGACGACAGCAGCCCGGTCTCCCCGGCCGCCGTCCACGGCGCGGGCGTGCTGCGCGTGCCGGCCGTGGGCCTGCCCGGCGTGTGGCTGCGACAGGGCGCCGTCGCGCCGATCCTGCTGCTCGTCGCGGCGGCGTCGGTGATCTCGGTGCTCGCCCGCGCCGACCGCGACGTCCGGCAGGGGCTGCCCTGCCGCCGTTGCGGTGCTCCGCGGTGGGAGACCGACGCGCCCTCCGTCGGCGAGCCGACCCGCGCCTCCGGCCCGGTGCGCCTCGCCGCGGGCGCGCTGGTGGTCGTGGCGGTCGCCGCCGCCGGCACGACGAGCGACGCCGCCTTCTCGGCGACCACCGGGTCGGCGGTCACGGCCTCGACCGACACCTTCCCGTGCTTCGGCGGCCCGCTGGTCGACGACCCGGTGCTGGCCTGGGGCTTCTCGGAGCCACGGGGCGGCGACGTCCGCGACGAGAGCGGCCACGGGCACCTCGGCCGGTCGGCCTCCGGCCCCGTGCGGAACGACGCTCCCTGCGACGGCGACCCGTCGATGAGCCTCGACGCCCCGGACGCCCGCGTGCAGAGCACCGTGGTCGGCCCCGCGCCCTCGACGTTCTCGGTCGAGGCGTGGTTCCGCACCGAGAGCGCCGGCGGGAGGATCGTCGGCTACAGCTCGAGCACCTCCGCCGCGTCGCCCTACAAGGACCGCCACCTCTACGTCGGGGCCGACGGCACCCTGCACTTCGGCGTGCAGGGGTCGAACGACTTCCGCTTCGCGCTCGGCGGGCGGAGCGTGGTGACCGACGGCGAATGGCACCACGCCGTCGGCACGTTCCGGCCCGGCAGCACGGAGCTCTGGCTCGACGGCGAGCTGCAGGGCCGCCGGACGGACGCCCGCGCCCTCAAGGCGTACAACGGCTCGTGGCGGGTCGGCCGCGAGTCACTCGCGTCGTGGGCCGGTGAGCCGACCGATTACACCCTCCGGGGCGACGTCGACACGGTGCGGGTGTACGACACCGCGCTCGACGCGGCCGCGGTGGCGGCGCACCACGCCGCCGGGCGCTGAGCCCGGGGCGCCCGGGAGCTGACGGGCGTCTCCGGGCCACGAGGCCGGGGCGACGTCACCTCGACCAGGACCCTGCGAGAGGGCCCTCAGACGAGCTTCGAGTACCGCACGCCCGCCTCGTGGTACCCGCGCTTGCGGTAGAACCGGTGCGCCGAGTCCGTGGCCGCGGCCGACACCGCGTCGAGCGTGCGGGCGCCGTGCCCCCGGGCCCACCCCTCGAAGTGGCCGAGCAGGTACGACCCGAGGCCGTCGCCGCGGGCGGCGTCGGCGACGACGAGCAGCAGCAGCTGGGCGGTCGGGGCGTCGGCGTTGTACGCCCACGTGACGTGCGCGCCGGCCACCGCCGAGACGCGCCCGGCCGCGTCACGGACGACCCAGGTCTCGTGGCCGGCCTCCGCCGTGAGACGGGCCAGGCGGGCCGACAGCACGTCGGCGTCGAGGGCGTAGCCCAGCGAGCTGATCAGCGAGACGAGGTCGTCGAGGTCGTCGGGCGTCGGGGTGCCGAGCACCTCCACCGTGGCGGTCATGACGCCGACGCTAGCGCAGTGCCGCGGTGCGTGACGACGGTGCGCCGGGGGGCTGCGGTTCCGGGGAGCCGACCCGCGACTCCCCGGGGTCGGTCAGTGCTGGGCCTGGAGGGCCCGCAGCCGCGCGAGCACCGTCGAGCGCAGGTCTTCGGGGGCCGTCTCGCGGCACGCGCGCTGCACAGCCTCGGTGAGCACCTCGCCCACCTTGCGCTCGCCCGCGCAGTCGGCGCAGTTCGCGATGTGCTCGCGGATGTCGGCCGCGTCCTCGCGGCACAGCTCTCCGTGGAGGTACTCCTCGAGCTCGGCCTTGGTCTTGTCGCACCCGCAGTCGGTCATCGCTTGCTGCCCTTCGTCGTCGTGCCGGCCGGCACCGCGATGCCGCGGTCGCGTGCGTAGTCGGCGAGGAGGCCTCGGAGGAGGCGGCGACCACGGTGGAGGCGGCTCATGACCGTGCCCACGGGGGTCTTCATGATGTCGGCGATCTCCTGGTAGGAGAAGCCCTCGACGTCGGCGAAGTAGACGGCCATCCGGAAGTCCTCGGGGACCTTCTGCAGGGCGTCCTTCACGGCGCTGTCGGGGAGGTGGTCGATCGCCTCGGCCTCGGCCGAGCGCGTGGAGCCGGAGGTGCGCGTCGCCGACTCGGCGCCGCCCATCTGCCAGTCCTCGAGCTCGTCGATGGTGCCCTGGTAGGGGTCGCGCTGCTTCTTGCGGTACGTGTTGATGAACGTGTTGGTCTGGATGCGGTACAGCCAGGCCTTCAGGTTGGTGCCCTGCTGGAACTGCCGGAAGGCGGCGAACGCCTTGACGAACGTCTCCTGCACGAGGTCGGAGGCGTCGGCGGGGTTGCGCGTCATCCGCATCGCGGCGGCGTAGAGCTGGTCCATGAACGGCAGCGCCTGCTCCTCGAAGAGGGAGCGGAGCTCGGCCTCGCCCGGAGGCGTCGCCTCGGCCTCGGCGGGGCCGACCTCGTCGGCGCCGGCCTCGCCCGCGGCCCCGTCGGTCGCGGGGGCGACGACGGCGCGCTCGGGCACGGGCGCAGCGGCGGTCGCGCTGGTCGCGGGGGTGGGCTCGTCGCCCTCGGGGGTGATCATCAGGGCCGATTCTAGTTCGGCCACGGTGATGCGCCCCGGAAGCGTCATCGGTGCAAGTGCTGTGGGCACACGTCCTCCAGGTCGTCGCTGCATTACCCTGGTGAACCGATGCAGGTGTACAGGTATTCCGCGCCCGAGTTCTCCCCCTACGACGACGGCCGCGTGCCCGAGGCGGACCCGGGGCGCTGGGTCGCGCCGCGGGCGGCCGGGCCGCTCCGCGCCTCCCTCTCGCTGCCCGGGTCGAAGTCGCTGACGAACCGCGAGCTCGTGCTGTCGGCCCTCGCCTCCGGCCCCTCCCGCCTGCGGGCGCCGCTGCACTCGCGCGACACCGCGCTGATGATCCAGGCCCTGCGGTCGCTCGGCACCACGATCGACGACGTCGAGTCGGGCGAGCCGTTCGGCCCAGACCTCGAGATCACCCCCGGTGAGCTGCAGGGCGGGGTCACCGTCGACTGCGGCCTGGCCGGCACCGTCATGCGGTTCCTGCCCCCGGTCGCCGCGCTGGCCCTCGGCCCCGTCACGTTCGACGGCGACGAGTCGGCCCGCCGCCGCCCGATGGCGACCACGGTCGCCTCGCTGCGGGCGCTCGGCGTCGAGGTGGCCGACGACGGCCGCGGCTCGCTGCCCTTCAGCTTCTACGGCACCGGCGAGGTCGAGGGAGGCGCGGTGCAGATCGACGCGTCCGCCTCCAGCCAGTTCGTGTCGGGGCTGCTGCTCTCGGCCCCGCGCTTCTCGCGCGGCCTGACCCTGACCCACACCGGCGAGAGCCTGCCGAGCATGCCCCACATCGAGATGACGGTCGACGCCCTCGCGCAGCGCGGCGTCGAGGTGACCTCGCCGTCGGCCGGCGTCTGGGAGGTGCCCGCGGGCCCGATCGCCGGCCGCGACCTCGTCATCGAGCCCGACCTGTCGAACGCGGCGCCCTTCCTGGTCGCGGCGCTCGTCGCGGGCGGCACGGTCTCGATCGCCCACTGGCCCGCCGAGACGACGCAGGTCGGCGCCGACCTGATCGAGCTGCTGCCCCTCTGGGGCGCGACCGTCACGCTCGAGGGCGACGTGCTCACGGTCGACGGCGGCGACGGACTGATCGGCGGCGGCTCGCTGCCCGGCGTCGACGTCGACCTGTCGCGCGGCGGTGAGCTCGCCCCCGCGCTGGTCGCCCTCGCGGCCCTGGCCTCCGGGCCGAGCACGATCACCGGCATCGGCCACCTCCGCGGCCACGAGACCGACCGCCTCGCGGCCCTCGCGAGCGAGATCAACGCCCTCGGCGGCCGGGTGACCGAGCTCGACGACGGCCTGCACCTCGAGCCCTCCCCCCTGCACGCCGGCCAGTGGCGCTCGTTCGAGGACCACCGCATGGCGACGGCCGCGGCGATCATCGGCCTCGCGGTCGACGGCGTCGAGGTCGACGACGTGCGCGTGACGACGAAGACGCTGCCGCAGTTCACCGAGCTGTGGAGCGAGCTGCTCGGTCGCCGCGTCAGCGAGCGGCCCGCCGACATCGACCTGCTCGGCTTCCTGTAGGCGCCGGCATGAGCTGGTGGAGCGACGTCGAGGGCGACGCGGACGACGAGGCCTACGGCGAGTACGACGAGAGCTCGGTGCGCGTGCGCCCGAACCCGAAGGCCAACCGGCCGCGCACGAAGCAGCGGCCGGCGTACGACCAGGCCGAGGAGGGCGTCGTCTGGACGGTCGACCGCGGCCGCTACGGCGTGCTGATGGACGCCGGCACCCCCGACGAGCGCGAGATCACGACCGCTCGGGCCCGCGAGCTGGGCAAGAAGAGCGTCGTGACGGGCGACCGCGTCGGCGTCGTCGGCGACACGAGCGGTGCCGAGGGCTCGCTGGCCCGCATCGTGAAGGTGCAGGAGCGCACGACGCTGCTGCGGCGCAGCGCCGACGACAGCGACGCCGTCGAGCGCGTGATCGTGGCGAACGCCGACCAGATGCTGATCGTCGTGGCCGCGGCCGACCCCGAGCCGCGCCCCCGCCTCGTCGACCGCTACATGGTGGCCGCGTTCGACGCGGGCGTCGAGCCGATCCTCTGCATCACGAAGACCGACCTCGCCGACCCGGCGCCGTTCGCCGCGCACTTCGCGTGCCTCGACCTGCGGATCGTGACGACCACCTCCACGTCGTTCGACCCGCTGCCCGACGGCTCGCCGTCGCCCGTGCTCGACGAGCTGCGCGAGCTGCTCGACGGCCACGTGACGGTGACGGTGGGGCACTCGGGCGTGGGCAAGTCGACGCTCGTGAACGCGTTGACCGGCTCGCAGCGCGAGGTCGGCGTGGTGAACGCCGTGACCGGCCGCGGGCGGCACACGTCGTCGTCGACCGTGTCGTTCAAGGTGCCGAGCGGCGGCTGGATCGTCGACACCCCCGGCGTGCGGTCCTTCGGCCTCGGCCACGTCGACCCCGAGAACATCCTCAAGGCGTTCGCGGCGCACGCGCTGCCCGCCGACGGGCCCGCGCCCGACGGGATCCCCCTCGCCGAGGCCCACGACTGGGAGATCGTCGACCGCGTCGAGGCCGGCGAGCTCGGCGAGACCGGGCGCGAGCGGCTCCGGTCGCTGCAGACGCTGCTCGCCTCGAAGGGCGGGGTCAGCGGCCGCGACCAGGCCGCGCGCGACGACGACGCCCGCGGCGACGAGCAGCCGTAGCCGCGACGCGTCTCGGGGTGGCGGTCCGCCGGGTGCGTGCGCACCGGCCCGTCCGGGGGCTGCTGGCTGCAAATGCCGACCGGGGATGATCTGAGACCCGGAAAAGCACTTGTTCTGCGGCTCACCGGTCTCGTTCAGTCGGCATTTGCCGCAAGAAGGTGGCCTGAGGAGGCGCGGTGCGGGTCGGGCAGGACGGGTCAGCCGGAGGCGCGGTGCCGGCCGGCCGCGCTCGGTACGCTGGCGAGGTGACCGACCCGACCCGCGACTCCTCGTCCGCTGCCGACCCGAGAGGCTCGGCCGAGTGGGCCGACGACCTGCGGCTGGCGCTGCAGCTGGCCGACGCGGCCGACGCGATCAGCACCGAGCGCTACCGCTCGGCGGACCTGCACGTGTCGCTGAAGCCCGACCGCACGCCCGTGACCGACGCCGACCAGGCCGTCGAGCGGGCGATCCGGGCCGGCATCGAGGCCGAGCGCCCCGGCGACACCTTCTTCGGCGAGGAGTACGGCGACGACGGCGCCTCGCACCGCCAGTGGATCGTCGACCCGATCGACGGCACGGCGAACTTCCTGCGCGGGGTGCCGGTGTGGGCGACCCTGATCTCGCTCGTCGTCGACGGGGTGCCGGTGCTCGGGGTCGTGAGCGCGCCGATCCTCGGGCGGCGCTGGTGGGCGACGCGGGGCGGCGGGGCGTTCTCGTCCGAGCACGGCACCGCTCCCCTGCGCGTGTCGGGGGTGAGCGACCTCGCCGACGCGTCGCTGAGCTACAACGGCCTCGAGTACTGGCGCGACGCCGGTCGGCTCGACCAGCTGCTCGACCTCACCGGCCGGGTCTGGCGCACGCGGGCCTACGGCGAGTTCTGGTCGTACATGCTCGTCGCCGAGGGCAGCGTCGACGTGGCGGGCGAGTTCGGGCTCGAGCCGTACGACATGGCGGCGGTCATCCCGATCGTCGAGGAGGCGGGGGGCCGGTTCTCGAGCGCCGACGGCCGGCCTGGCCCGTGGCACGGCAGCGCCCTCGCGACCAACGGGCTGCTGCACGACGGGGTGCTCGGGGTCGTCGCGGGCTGAGCAGCACGCAAGAGCCCGTCCGAGCCGAGCAGTCGTGAACCGGAGGCGCGGGCCGCAGGGCGCCACCCGGCGACCCGCCTCATCCCTCCGGACTAGCTCGCGCCCGGGCAGTCCCATCCCCCGGGGTGATGCCGTGCGTCGCGGCGACCGCTTGACTGGCCGCAGGTCGACGCCGCACCCCGGAGGGGTCCTGTCCACGGACGGGCCGGCGCACCAGGGGCCCCGCGGCTCGCCTGCCCTGAGGGCGGGCTGCGGGGGCTCCGTCAACGCCGGGGGCGCCGCCCACGGCGACGTCACCGCCTCGTGAAGGAGCCCCTCATGCCCGTCGTCACCGCCGCCTCCGTCGTCTCCCCCTCGAGCAGCACCGTCAGCGCCGTCGACCCGGCCGCCGTCGACCTCCCCGCGACGCACGACGTCGACATCACGGCGTGGCTCGTCGCCGCGCTGGCGTCCTCGCCCGCGACCGCCTGACTCGCCGACCGGCGGGGCCCCGCGACGCACGTCGTCGGGGAGCCGCTCCGGGCGCGACGACCCCGCCCGGCGGGGCGGACCTCATCAGGCGCTGGCCGCCTCCCCCACGCGCCCCTGCTTGCGGGCCCGCAAGTCGAGCAGCGCCAGCACGAGCGCGACCGCCACGAGGGCGATGGTGACGAAGAAGCCGCTGCGGTAGGCCGCGTGGTAGACGTCGAGCGACGCGTCGGACCCGGCACC
This sequence comes from Frigoribacterium sp. CFBP 8754, assembly GCF_014841815.1. Classification (NCBI taxonomy): domain Bacteria; kingdom Bacillati; phylum Actinomycetota; class Actinomycetes; order Micrococcales; family Microbacteriaceae; genus Frigoribacterium; species Frigoribacterium sp. CFBP 8754. Next base: position 654,221 of record NZ_JACYUO010000001.1, on the reverse strand, counting down.
GGCGATGACCGAGTAGAAGGTCGAGACCGCGGCCGCCGTGCCGATGGCGGTGCCGGCGCGCTGGCCGACCTGGCCCATCGAACCGGCGACGCCGCCCATCTCGACCGGCACCTCCGCCAGGGTGAGGGTCTGGTTCGGCGAGATGACGAAGCCGCCGCCCGCTCCGGCGACGAGCATGCCGACGCCCATCGCGTAGGGCGTGATCTCCTGCGGGGTCAGCACCGCGGCGAGCAGCAGCAGCACGAAGCCGCCGGCGACGAGGGCGAGGCCGAGCACCACGAGGCTGCGGCCGTACTTGTCGACGATGCGGCCGCCGTAGAACGCCGCGACCGCGGAGGTGAGCGCGAACGGGATCGTCACCATGCCGGCGTAGACGGGCTCGAGGCCGAGGCCCTGCTGCAGGTAGAGCGTGGTGAGCAGGAACGTGGCGGGCAGAGCGCAGAAGTAGACGGTGGCGATGAGGGTGCCGTTGCGGTACGACGCGAGCGAGAACAGCGAGAAGTGGACGACGGGCGACTTGCCGCGGGCCTTGTAACGCTGCTCCCACGCGACGAAGGCGGCGCCGAACCCGACGAACCCGATGAGGAAGAGCCAGCGGAGGGGCTCGTCGCCCTGGCCGGTGGTCAGCACGAACGGCAGCATCAACGTGAGGATGGTGAGGCCGAGCAGCACGATGCCGACGAGGTCGAGCTCGTTGTGGCCGCTCGGGGCGGTCGTCGCCCGCGGCAGCAGCTTGAGGGCGAAGACGATCGCGACGATGCCGAGGGGCACGTTCATCCAGAACAGCAGGCGCCAGCCGTCCTGGTCGCCGCCGATCGCGATGAGGAGGCCGCCGAGGGTCGGGCCGAAGGCGGTCGAGATGCCGATGACGGCGCCGAAGAGCCCGAAGGCGCGACCGCGCTCCTTGCCCTGGAAGAGCTGCTGCACGAGCCCCAGCACCTGGGGCATCTGGATGCCGGCCGCGACCCCCTGGAGGATGCGGGCGACGACGAGCAGCTCGATGCTCGGGGCGAGGGCGCAGAGGATGCTCGCGATCGTGAACGCGCTCAGCCCGATGACGAACATGAGGCGGCGCGACTTGAGGTCGCCGAGGCGGCCGGAGGGCACGAGGGAGAGGCCGAAGGCGAGGGCGTAGCCAGCGACGATCAGCTGCAGGGCGGTCGGCCCGGCGCCGAGCGAGGCCTCGATGCTCGGCAGGCCGACGTTGACCTTCGACAGGTCGAGGATGGTGAGGGCGGCGACGCCGACGCAGACGCCGAACGCCTGCCACTTCTGGCGGTCGGTGATCTGCCCGCGTTGGCCGGGGGCCGCGGGCGCTCCGTCGGAGTCGCGGGCAGAGGAGGAGTCGGATGTCTTCGTCATGGGATGCTCCTGTCTTACACCTGTCGGTCGCCGCCGCCCCGCCGCCTCGATAAGCTCGGTCGTCGCCCGACCGCCTCGAGAGAACGGCTCCGCCATCAGCACGTCGACCACGACCCCGACCTCGCGGGGGCAGAGCTCGTACCGCGCGATGTTCACCGGGGCCCCGGTGCGCGGGGCGAACCCCGTCGTGCTCTTCGTCGTCACGGTCCTGTGGGCCTGGCTGCGAGTCCCCGAGGCCGCCCGCGACACGCTCTGGGCCGAGGACGGCCGCGACTTCCTCGCGGACAGCGCCGCCGCCTCCGCTGGCTCCCTCTGGGCGACGCCCTACGCGGGCTATCTCCACCTGCTGCCCCGCGTCATCGCCGACGCCGTGACGGCCTCGGTCGACGTCGAGCAGTGGGCGCTGGCGATGACGGCCGCGAGCTGCCTGACGGTCGGCGTGGTGGCCGTCGTCGTCTGGGCCTGCACGGCCGACCTCGTGACGAGCCCCAGCGCCCGGGGAGCCCTGGCACTGACGCCCGTGCTGCTCCCGGTCGTGTCGGTCGAGGTGCTCGGCAACGTCGCGAACCTGCACTGGTTCCTGCTCTGGGTCACGCCGTGGGTGCTGCTGCACCGCCCGCGGACCCGTGTCGGCGTCGTGCTCGCGACCCTCGGCCTGTTCGTCGTCGGGGCGACGGAGATCCAGGCCGTCCTGTTCGTCCCGCTGCTGCTCTGGGGGTGGCGAGACGCACGCCGCTGGCCGGCCAGGGGCGCGCTGCTGGCAGGGCTCGTCGCCCAGGCCGTCGCCGCCGTGTCGTCGCCCCGCGAGGAGATTGCCGGCGCGCCGGGCAGCCTGGCGGACCTCGTCACGGGGTACCTCGTCAACGTACCGGGCGGTGCCCTCTGGGCCGACGCCTCCTCCGTCGGCGAGATCGCGGACGGCCGCCTGTGGCTGCTCGCCCTCGCCGCGCTGCCCTTCGTCGCGGCCGGAGCGTGGGTGCTCCTCCGGGGCACGGCACTCCAGCGGGTGGCCGCCCTCACCCTCCTCGGGGGCTCGATGGGCGCCTACGCGGGCGCGTACCTCGCCAACGGCTACCACCGGGCCTTCTACTCGACGTGGGGGCCCGCCGAGTGGGAGGCCTTCTCGTTCAGCCGCTACGGCGTCGTGCCCGGCATGCTCCTCGTGGCGCTCCTGCCCTTGGCGCTGGGCGTCGCGCTGGGTCGCCGACGGCGCTTCGCCGCGGTCGTGCTGGGCCTCCTGCTCGCCGTCGTGACCCTCGTGCAGGTCGTGCAGACGGGGTCGGTCGACGGTGCCCGCGCGGCGGGCCCCGAGTGGGCCGGCGGTGCCGACGCGGTGGTCGAGCAGTGCGAGACCGGCCAGGCCGAGGCCGTCGCGCCGATCGCGCCCGGAGGGCCGTGGACGATCACCCTCCCGTGCTCGTACGTCGAGGCGCACGACTGAGCGTCGACGCCCGGAGCTGACCTGCGGGATCCCCCGGCGCGGTCGCAGGCGGACACCGCTACCGTGGGCCGGATGACGACGCGACGGCTGCGGACGACCGCCGCCCGTCTGCTCGCGGCCTGGCTCGTCGTGCTCGCCCTCGTCGGATCGTCCGTCGCGCTCGTCCCGGCCGTCGCCGAGGTGGCGCGGTCGACCTGGGCCGACGTGCTCGCCCTGACGCGGCCGATCGGCCTGCTCACCATGTCGGACGGCTACACGCAGGTGGCCGCGATCGCGCTGGCGCTCGCACCGCTCCTCCCCCTGGCCGACGTCGCCACGGGCTTCCGTCGCCGACGGGCGCTGCTGTGCACCGCCGCCGTGCTGGGGGTCGTGGCGGTCGTGGTGCTGACGGCGGCGACTGCGGGAGGCGCGGTGCCGGTCCGCGCCCGCCTCACCTCCCTGACGGTGGCCGTCGCGGTCGGGCTCGCGCTCGGTGCCCTGATCAGTGCGGCGCTCCGCCCCCTGCTGGGCGCTCACCCCGCCGGAACACCCGGCCCTGCGACGCGGCGCCTCGCGGTCCGGTCCGCGCTCGGCTACGGCGCGTTCGTGGCGCTCGTGGCCTTCACGTCGAGGCCGGTCGACAGCGGGGTGACTCCCCTGCTGATCCGGGTGCTCGACCGGCTGCACACCATCGGCTTCCCCGCGTGGATGAGCTACAGCGCCGTCGAGTTCACGGCCAACATCGTCTTCTTCGTGCCGGTCGGGCTGATCGTGGTGCTGCTCGTCGGCCTGCGCCGCTGGTGGTGGGGCGCCGTGGCCGGGTTCGTGATCAGCGGCAGCGTCGAGCTCGGCCAGCTGCTCTTCCTCCCGGACCGCTTCGCCTCGCTGGACGACCTGCTCGCGAACACGACGGGGGCGCTGCTCGGGGCCCTGCTGGGAGTGACCATGCTCGGACACGTCGTTGCTCGGCACGGACAGCCATAGCCGCGTTCGCGATCACTCGTACTGAGCCGACGCTAGCCGATCCCACGATCATTCCTTTCAAGTCATCGCGCCCGCAGCGTTACCAGGACCCGACATGCGATCCCGAGAACGCGAGGCCTGGCCCGTTGTCAACCAAAGGGGATGAGAGCTGACAGTCTTGGCAGCGACACAGATGCGTTCTGTCAGCTTGGTCGGGCTGGACCCCCTCGCCAACCTCAAGTGGGGCGCGGCCCTGAGCACACGATGTTGGTCACCGTCGGCTCAGACCTCCATGTTCCTCGTTCTCGTCAAGGTCGATTCGTTTGATGTCCAGCGCGTACCATCGCATACACGCTGAAGAGATGGAGAAGGAGAAGAACCGTCGTTTCCACGCCACGCCGTGCAGAGCCGCATGAGCCCACCAGTGTGATTCTTATCGACCACACGAGCCAGCCGGGTGGAGCAGAGCTCGCACTTCCCCGCATTGCACGTCATAGTCGGCTTTCGTGGCAGTTCGCATTCCTCGAACCGCTGACTAACGCTCTGCCCTTCGACGATGGCGTGGTCGTTGTCGCTCCAAAGAAACAACAAGGCCCGCTGGCTCAGATGTTCTTCCTGAGGCGTCTGCTTCGCGAACATCCTGGGGACGTCATAGCGTCGAATACGCTGCGGGCCGCCGTACTTGTCGCGGCGCTACAGTCGCGACACCAAGTACACGTCCAGCTCCTGCGCGACGGGGTCTCTTCAGATTCCCTGTCCTTGGGAAAACGGCTGGCTAGTCGCTTTGCGTTCTCTCGGGTCACGAAGATCTTGCCCAACAGCGTCTGGACTGGCCGGTCGGTCCCTTCCCGCTTTCGTGAACGGGTGAGCGCACCGGTCTTTTCCCCGTCGGGGACACCAGCCGACGTCGTCACCCAAGCCCCTGACGATCTCCCGGACATCCCGCTGCGGTTGCTCAGCCTAAGTCGTGTTGTGGAGTGGAAGGGCATCCACGTCATCCTCGAGGCCCTCTCCCTTCTCACCGCCGACACCTCGTCAAGCAGTATCGAACTAACCATCGCTGGCGACGCTCTGATGGGTAGCGAGGCGTACGTCGAGCGCCTCCGATCAGCGGCTGCCGCGCTCCCATTCGTGGTGGTCTTCCTCCCGCACCAGCTCGACGTCGATACCCTCTTAACTCAACACGACGTCCTCGTGCACGCATCTATACGTCCAGAACCGTTCGGTCAGGTGATCGTCCAGGGCCTCAGCCACGGGCTGCCTGTCTTGGCCAGTCGAGGAGGCGGACCCAACGAACTCATTCGGGACGGGGAAACAGGGTTGTTGCATGAACCTGGTGACCCCCGGAGTCTCGCGGCGTCTATCTCTCTGCTCTTGAAGCAACCGGCCACGCGGAAGCTCTTAGGGACAGCAGGGGCACGAGCCGCAGCGAGCTTCTCCGACACGACCTGCGTCAGCCTTCTCGACGCTGAGCTCGTCCAGGTCATGACCTCCAACGGACGCTGACAAGGCCTGAGAGAACTCAGCTGACGGCTAGCCCGTTGGGACTAGGGCAGCGAACTTGCGGAGCGCAGCGTCGAGTAGGACGTGAGCTAACCTTGCGAACATGCAGAGCGTAAGCCGCCCGGTTGATCAAGCGAACGCGGCGCGTTTGCCCCGTCGCGATCGGTCGCTCGATGGACTTCGTGGACTTGCCGCCATGGTCGTCGTCATTCACCACTCATTGCTCGTCATTCCCGCGTTCGCAGCTCCGTATGACGGGATACGGGCAGCTCCATCCATAGCTTGGCTCACCTACTCTCCGCTCCATGTCGTCTGGGCTGGACGAGAGGCCGTTTACGTCTTCTTCATCCTCAGCGGCCTCGTACTGACAGCGTCGGTCATGAAAAGCCCAGCCTTTTCCTGGGTTGCTTACTACCCGAGCCGTCTACTGCGCCTCTACTTGCCGGTTTGGGCTTCCATCGGAGTCGCAGTACTACTGATGACCTTCGTGCCTAGAGAATTCGGCGTGGGAGACTCCTCGTGGGTCAGGGGTCACGACGAAATTGTCACCGGGCCCAGCGTCCTGCGCGACGCCGTTCTAGTGACGGGTACGTCCGGGATCAACAGCGCCCTCTGGTCGCTTCGCTGGGAAGTGATCTTCTCGGTCCTTCTCCCCCTCGTCGTGCTTGTGGCCGTCAAATTTCAGCATCTGTGGCATGTAGTTGTTGCAGCGTCGCTTCTCGCGGTCGCTGCAGGCACTGCGCTGAACGTAACTGCCCTGCAGTTCCTGCCATTGTTCTTCGTAGGGGCCATCATGGCCCCCCACCTGGAGCGGCTGAGACGCCTCGGCGCACTGATCGACCTTTTGAAGAGACCGGCCTTAACGTGGGCTGGCTTGTTCGTGGGCGCAGTGTTCCTCACGACCTCGTATTGGACTTTGTCCTTGATCTCAGGTCGAGGCATATTTCGTCTCGCCGCTGTCCTGGAAGTAGTCGGAGCTGGGCTGCTCGTCGCCCTGGCGATTGTCATGCCGACGTTAAAGAGAGCGCTCGAGAGCCGTCTCGTCTTATTCCTCGGGGGGATCTCCTTCAGCCTTTACCTGGTGCATGAGCCCATCGTGGTAGCCATCTCAGAGCTGCTCCCCGCGGGCAGCAAGGCATGGACATTGATGCTCGCAGTACCGGTGTCGCTGGCTGTTGCCTACGCGTTTTTCAAGGCAGTAGAGGGGCCGTCCCACAAGCTGTCCCGAAGAGTGCATGATTTTCTCATCGCCTCTGGCCCCGCCAGTCGAGTGACCCAACCCGCACAAAAAGGCACACCTCACGCAGGGTGACAAGCTGAGAAGACACCTCGTCTAGAGTTGCCCTCGGTAGTCGTTCATGGCCCAGACCCGTAACCATCGTGGCGGATGAGATGGATGTTCGCGGACGCCGCCGCCCTTCGTCCCCGCCCGACATCCCGCGCACGACGTTCAGAAATGGATGCCGGTGCCGCGTGGGCCCAGAATCGAATCCCCCGAGGATGCATCGCGTGCTTGAGTTCCTCCGTGGCAGAGACCTTCGTGCATTGGTCCAGACTGCAGGCATCACATATGGCGGCACCGCGCTCAGCCTCGTCTCCGCACCGCTCCTGGCACGAACTGTGGGCGCTGACGGTCGAGGAGTGCTCGCTGCCGCTTTCGTGACGTTGCAGCTTCTCTCATGGGTGAGCTTCCTTGGCCTGCCGCGCGGACTGGCCCTCCAGAGCGTGAAGCGGGACCAGATATCTGGTGCCGGCGTCGTGGCCACCTTTGCCCTCGGCGTCCTGAGCGCAGCCCTCGCTGTCGGGACGGCCGACCTGGTCGCTAACGGAGACGACAGGGTAGCTCTCGGTATTCGAGTCAGCGCCGTCGTCCTGGTGGGGTCTGGTTTCGGGCAGGTGGGCGTCGAGCTGCTGTTGCTCAAGAACAAGATCGTCCGTTACAACCTCACAAGGGCAGCGGTCCTCGTCCTGCCAGCCAGCACGATCATCGTCACGTACTTTCTCGGAGCTCTCACCCTGAGATCGGCATACGTCATCATGCTCGGCGGGCAGGTGCTCTCAACCGTCCTCGGCTGTCTGTTCGCAGTGATACTGATCCGAGGTAGCGCTCCCGCTCCTGTCCCGTGGAACTTCAGCCTCAAGTACTGGGCCACGAGCGCTCTGGACGCAGTAGGGGGCCGGGGCGACCAGGTTGCGCTGTCCGCTCTCACTCAGGCCTCCGTCCTGGGCGTCTACTCCCTGGCGGTGACATGCGCTACCGCATCCGCTGGCCTGACCGCAGCCCTGAACTCCCTTGCCTACTCGAAGTTCGCAGGTCTCAGCGCAGACGACAGCAAGGTCTTCATGAGGCGTCGAACGCTCATCGGCATCACTTGCTCGTTGCTTTCCGGTTCTGCCATCGTCGTGGTCGTCTTCTTCTTCGGACGAGCCTTGTTCGGGCCGACCTTCGACGGGTTGACCCCTGTCGTCATCGTCCTCGTCGCCACCCAGGTCATCGCGGACCAGTGGTCCCTGAGAGTACTGGCCGACTCGGCTCGTGAGGCAGCTGGCCACCTCGTCGTCGCCTCAGTCGTCGGGATCGTCGTCCTCGCTGGGCTAGTGACGACGCTTGCCGTCGGCAACGCGCTCAGCGGACTCACAATGGCGGCGGCGATGTTCGTCTTCTCCGTCGCACGCCTCTCCGCCTGGTCCGTGCTGAGCAGGCAGAAAGCCTGAAGCATCACCAGGCTCGTCGAGCCTCCATGACCGGGGCTGGTCCTCCTCGCCAGGTGGCGCCCTGACACGGGTTCCCGTGTCTCGAGCGGAACCGGGGTGCTTTCGCCTCCATCACCAGACCCGAGCCCGTCGAGCCCTCGACCCGACCCTTGGTCATTCGTCATTCGTCCTTCCCTCGGTCCTTGGTCCTTGGTCCTTGGTCCTTGGTCCTTGGTCCTTGGTCCTTGGTCCTTCGAGACAGCGTGCAGCTCGTCTGGCACGCAGACTCGGCACTGGCTCCGGATGGGCGGCCTGAGGCTCCAATTCGGACTGTGGGCGCTCCAGCATTCAGGCCGGGGCGACCGGCCCGATATCTCGGCCGATCTGAATATCAACGGCTGCAGTCATCTGCGCACGCAAGAAGGCCCCGAGCCGGAGCTCGGGGCCTTCAGGAGGATCTGTTGTTACGCGTTGTTGCGCGCGCGGCGCTGCAGCGTGACGACGACCATCAGCGCGATGCCGAGCATCAGGGCGCCGGCGGCAGCCCAGATGACGAGCGTCGGGACGGTCGAACCCGTGAAGGCGAGGCCACCGGCGTTGTTCGAGCCAGCGGCGGGGGTGCCATCAGCGGCGACCACGGTCAGGGCGGCGGTGGCCACGTTGCCCGAGGTGAGGCCGGTCGCGGTCAGCGCGTAGGAGCCACGAGCCGTGGTCGGGAGCGTGACGGCGACGCGAGCCGAGCCGTTGGCGTCGGCGGTCTTGACGAGAGTGGTGGTCTCGACGGCGGCCAGCGTGACGCGACCCTCACCGGTGACGGCGAAGCTGACGTTCTCGCCAGCGATGAACGAACCGTTGACGATGGTGACGTTGATGGTGCCGCCGGCGGCGACGTTGCCCTGCACCGTGACGCTGGTGGACGGGACGTAAGCCTGGGCAGCAGCCGGACCAGCGAAAACGCCCGCGACCACGAGCAGAGCTGCGGCGATGATCTTCTTCATGGGTTCCCCTAAGTGGATAGGCGCCCCAGTGACTTCCCCTGCGGAATGAGACGCAGGCTCAGGTTAGCGGAGATTCACAGGCAACGCTTACGTGCTGTGTTTCCGGAAGGTTAACAATCGGGGTCGTCTCCAGGCGCGCGGCGCCAGTCGTGGATTCCCCGCCGAGGAACGACATCTTGATCGTCGTACTTTGCCCTGGTGAGAGCGTGGTCTGCAGCTGCACGACCGAGCGCCCCGAGTCCATGGCCGTCTGGGGTGCGGCCGGTTGGCCGTCGACCGTGGCCTGCATGAACACCCCCTCACTGGGGGCATAGACGGCGACGTTGGTGCTGATCAGGCCGGCCTCCACACCGAAGTTCCCGCCACCGGTGACGTAGGGCGGCAGCGACGACGCAGCGTCGGCCGGTGCATCGTTCCGCAGCGTGACCTCAACGACGTAGGTCGATCGGCGGTCCTGTCGGCACACAGAATTCCCGACCCCGAACTCGGCTCCCAGGTAGTAGTCCATCTTGGCACCGGTGCCGTCGTTCAAATAGACACCGAAGCCCGGACGAGTGGGGGTGCTCGCCGGCAGTTCTCCAGCGAGGCTCGTCTCGGCGAGGCGGGCCTGCTCGCCAGGGTCTGCACTCCATAGATAGATGCGTCGCTCGTCACCGGCTCGAGCCAATGCCGCGACCAACGCCTGAGGTTCCAGGGCACCCGACGCTACCGCTGAGAAGACCCCCGACGCGGTCCCCGCGAAGAACAGGTCCTGCTGCACCGGATCGTCGTAGCGGGAATACGCCTCGCTCAAGAGCAAGGACACGACGTTGTCCGAGGTGAGGACGTCACCAGTAGGAAGGGTGATCGGGCCAGTCGCCGTCATCAGGTAACTGAGCGCAACGGGATCCATCGACAGCACACCGTCGACGGTGGTGCCGAACTCGCGTCTCCACATCTCGCTCGCCAACTGTGCACTGAGAGGGAACTGCGGAGTGAGGTTAACGTCCTGGATGTACTGACCAGTGATGTCGCCGTAGAGGCCCCGGGTCTCTGCTGGAAGGGGCAGCACGGGCGAGTCTGCCCGTGGGAAGTCGCTCGATGATGCCTGCTGCACCAGGCTGAGCTTTCCACCTTCGACGTGCAGGAGGGCGACCGCCCCCGGGATGCCCCCTGTCGCTCGCAGTTCGGCGTTGTTCTGGAACAGGACGAGGTAGTCCCGTGGCCCGTCGGCCCCCATCATCGCTGGAGCGAGGTCGACGGCGCGGGCGACGACGTCCACCTGACCGCTGGCCCGACGTAGGACGTCCACGACTTGGCCGACGGCCTCCCGGACCTGACCCACAGCATGAGTCGTGTCGATGCCCTCCGCGATCGAGAGCTGCGAGTCGAGGGTGGCGTCGGCGCGTGTCACCGCCGGCCGGGCCTCGATGAGAGGAGCAAGGTCGATGGCACCGTCGACCGGCTTGAACGAATCGATGCTTACGCTGTTGGCGATCCCGGCAACGGGCGTGATGGCATCATCAGCAACGGCGGAGAGGATCTCCGAGACCTGCCGAACGGCGCTCATGTCGTCACCCACGACGGGGATGCCCTCGATGAGCCGCCACACCGGGTCACCAGTGAGGTCTCGAGCGGCGTGGACCTCGTCCCCCAGCTGAGCGGCTGTGGCGAGAGCTGCCGCACCGTCGTTGTCCAGGACCTGGGCCTGCACGTCCTGAGCGAGCCCGGCGGCGGCCTGGAGGTGCCGTGACGCGAGGTAGCCCCTTATCCCTACCCATGCCACCGTCAAGACCACGAGCACTCCGACGACCAAGAGCACCACGCGGAGCGTCCGCCGGGTCGAGCGATAGCGCGGACGCCCGGCGTGACTGGCTGACATGCGCTCATTCAATCAGACGACCTCAGACCCTCAGGAAGACCTGAGCGCGCCGGCGACCAGCGTCGGCAAGGCACGGGGAGGACCCCTCGTGCTGCTAGGTTTCTCGCCAATAGCTGAAGTACGATCAACTGGGGGCAGCTTGAGTGGCGTCATCGTTCATGAATGGCTCGAGCCCCACGGCGGGGCAGAGAAGGTCGTCGAACAGCTAGCTCGCCTGTACCCGGATGCGTCGATCAGAGCTCTCTGGAACGACGCACCGCGGCGCTTCGAGAGCGATCGGGTGTCGGAGACCTGGCTTGCGAGGACGCCTCTGAGGCGACACAAGGGCGCCGCGCTTCCGTTCATGCCCACGACGTGGCGACATCTCGGTCATGACGACTCCGAGTGGATTCTCTGCAGTTCGCACCTCTTCTCTCATCATGCGCGATTCTCCGGACCGAGTCGGCACGTCGCCAAATACGTCTACGCCTACACGTCTGCCCGCTACATCTGGCACCCCGAGCTCGACAGCCGAGGCCAGTCCGCCCTCGTACGGCTTGCTGTGCCCCCGCTGAAACGGATCGACAGGGCCCGCGCTCAAGAGGCCAAGTCGATCGCCTCCATCAGCCATTTCGTCCAGGATCGACTCAAGGACTCCTGGCGCCGCGACAGCCAGGTCATCTATCCGCCAGTCGAGGTCGCGCGCTTCGCGGCGGATGACGGCGACCTCTCCGAACACGAGGAAGAGACCCTTGCATCTCTGCCCGACACGTTCCTGCTGGGCGCGTCGCGGTTCATTCCCTACAAGCGCCTGGACCTCGTCGTCGAGATGGGCCGCGCTACCGACGTGCCCGTGGTCCTCGCCGGCGACGGTCCCCTCCTCTCACAGTTCGAGCTCATCGCGCGCACGGAGCCGGGCACCGTCCACATCGTGAGATCGCCCTCGCACGCATTGCTCCGGGAACTGTACAGACGGTGCCTCGCCTACGTGTTCCCAGCCGTCGAGGACTTCGGGATCATGCCTGTCGAGGCGATGGCTACGGGTGCGGCAGTGATCGCCAGCTCGGTCGGCGGGGCTGCCGAGACGGTCGTCGATGGGGTGACGGGAGTGCTCCTCGACGTCTTCGACGCTCATCACATGCGCCAGGCTGTGGATCGTGTCGGCACAGTGCGTGCTGAAGATTCCGTCGCGCGTGCCTGGCAGTTCGACGAAGCGGTGTTCCGACGACGCATCGCAGGCTGGATCGACGAGTGACTCCAGGTCCGAAGCATCACATTGCCCTCCGATCTGACCACCCCACCAGAACCCGACCCCGACCCGAGGAGCCGCCAGCGTGCGCATAGACATGTCCGGATCTGAATGGTTCGGGAGCAGGAGCGGAGGCCTGAACCGGTACTTCACGGATCTGTTCGGTGCCCTGTCGATGAGAGACGACGTCGCAGTGCACGCTTCATCGTTCGGGACCCCGCCCCCTGTCAGCGGTGCGCATTCGTGGGGGCCCATCGGAGGCGGGACACGAACCCGTGTCGCTGCCTCTCGACGGATCCTGGGCGACGAGCAAGCCGACGTGGTCGACCGGCACTTCGCGTTGTACGGTGCGCGGAAGCGGGCATATCGGGGCAGTCCTCTCGAAGTGGTCCACTTCCAAGGCCCCTGGGCCGCGGAGAGCCTTGTGGCAGGCGGGTCCCGAACCTCGGCTGCAGCCAAGCGGATCTTCGAACGCCTTCGTTACCGAGGCGCCGACCACTACATCGTCCTCTCAGAGTCCTTCAAGGACGTGCTAGCGAATGACTACCATGTCGATGCCAGCAAGATAAGCATCCTCGCGCCGGGGGTCGATCTGGGGCGTTTCAGCCTCCGCCCTGACCCGACCGGGTCTAAGCCGATCGTGCTCTGCGTCCGCCGTCTCGAACGACGCATGGGCATCGACGTCCTGATCCGCGCGTGGGCCGACGTCGCTGCTCGTGTTCCCGAGGCCGAACTCCACATCGTCGGAACGGGCACGTTCGAGACGGAACTACACGATCTCGCACGGTCCGTCCAGCACGGTGACTCGATCACATTCCGCGGAACACTGGACGACGAGGCGCTGGGCCACGCCTACGGTGCCGCCACCTGCACGGTCGTGCCGACCCTGGCCCTCGAGGGGTTCGGCCTGATCGCGCTGGAGTCCCTCGCCGTCGGCCGCCCTGTCGTCGTCACGGACTGTGGTGGCCTCCCCGACGCCGTCGTGGGTCTCGACCAGTCCCTGATCGTGCCGTCCAACTCGGTCGAGGCCCTTGCGCAGCGGCTCACCTCGGCCCTCGAAGGCTCGCGGCCCTCCGGTGCCGACTGTCGAGCCCACGCCGAGACCTTCTCTTGGCGCAACGTGGCCGACCGTCACATCGACCTGTACTCATCGATGGCCGTCGCTACAGGTCGCGCCGTCCGATGAGGGTCACGTTCATCTGTCTCGAGTGGCCCCACGAGGGTCACGTCGGCGGCGTGGGCCGGTACGCCTACCGCCTCGCCTCGGCCCTCGCGACACGCCCCGACATCGACCTCACGATCGTCACCTTCGCCGGAGGCACCCCACTCGACGGTGCATCTCTGCGGACGATTCCCCGCCCCTCAGGTCGTCTCGGGCGCTTCTACGGCTCCCCGCTCCGACTGCGCCGGGTGATCTCGGCGACCCGCCCTGACGTCATCCACAGCTTCGGAGACGACTGGGCCCTGGCCTCGCATCGCGGCGCGCCCCTCGTGCGCACGTTCTTGGGGTCGTCCTTGGCCGAGGCGAGATCGTCCACGGGTCTCCGCAAGCTCAACCACTACGTCCTCGCCGTCACCGAGAGGATCTCCTCGCTCCGTGCTGACGTCAAGATCGGCATCGGCCCAGACTCCGTGGAGGAGTTCGAGTGTGAGGACTTCATGCCGCCGGTGACGGCCGTGCAGGCACCAGAGGGCGTCCAGAAGACCGACGAGGCGTCAGTCGTCTTCATCGGCTCCTACTCCGGACGAAAACGAGGTGCTGTCGTCGCAGATGCCGTCGAGGCGATCCGGGCGAGAACGGGCCTCCAGATAGTTCTCACCGTCGTGGGGCCTTCCTCGGACGCTCACTCCTGGCCGGCGGGCACGCGACACGTCTCGGGAGCATCGGACGCCGACGTCCTACGGATCATCAGCCGTTCGTGGGTACTCGTGGCCCCCTCCCTGTACGAGGGCTTCGGCATCCCCACGTACGAAGCGCTGTCGATGGGCACGCCGGTGATCGCATCCTCGAACCCGGGCAGCGAGTACATGCGCAGCCTGACCGAACCGGCTGGCATCCTCCAGATCTGTCCGGACGTCGATCTGTCGGACGCGCTCGCCGCGCGCCTGTCGGGCGGGCCGTCGATCGAAGGCCCTGAGGACTCGGGGCGCCGAACAGCGGTGGAGCGTCTCACGACGCTGGCGTCTCCTGGCCGTCTCATCGAGGAGATCTATCCTCGCGCCCTGCGTCTCGCGAAGGACGGAGGCTCGCGTGTCGCCTGAACGTCCCAAGCCCAGGTCAGTCCTCCTTGTCGATCACACCTCGAAACCAGGAGGGGCAGAGCTGGCGCTGCCACGCCTGGCCCGGGAGACCAGCCTCAACTGGCGGTTCGTGTTCCTCGAACCTGGGGTCGGCGACCTCCCCTTCGATTCCGGCACCGACGTCGTCTCACCCGTTCGGCGGCTGAACATCATCGAGCAGGCCGTGCACCTGCACCGGCTCCTGCGCAGGAACCGCGACCGTGTCGTCGTGTCGAACACGCTCCGCGCGGCTGTCATGGTCGCCGCGGTCAAGCCCCGCGGACAGGACCACGTCGTCATCCTCCATGACGGCATCTCGGCTGGTTCGTTGTCGATCCTGCGCCGTCTCCTGACGGCCGCGGTGTTCTCCCTCGGTGTCCGAGACATCCTCCCGAACAGCGCGTGGACGGCCGCGACCGTCCCGAGTCGCTACAGGCACCTCGTGCGACGTCCCGTCTACTCACCGTCGGGGATCCGCGGCACCAGTCCCGAGGTCGAGCGCGTCGAGTCGCCCCGTCTCCGCCTCCTGAGCCTGAGCCGCCTGGTCGAGTGGAAGGGCATCCATGTCATCTTGGATGCCCTTCAGCTCCTGGGGCCGGAGGTCGGCTCGGGGCAGATCGAGTTGACGATCGCCGGAGACAACGTGATGGGGCCCTCGTCCTATCGTGACGCTCTCCGAGTCGCTGCTGAGTCGTCGCGCTTCTCCGTGACATTCCTGCCGCATCAGAAGGATGTCGCGCCGCTCCTCGAGTCTCATGACGTGCTCGTTCATGCGTCGACTCGTCCCGAGCCGTTCGGTCAGGTCGTTGTCCAGGGACTCGCCTACGGTCTGGCGGTGCTCGCGAGCGCTGACGGTGGACCCGCGGAGATCATCGAGGACGGCGTCAGCGGCCTGCTGCACGAGCCCGGCGACGCCGCTGCTCTCGCCGCCGCCATGCGCCGTCTGGTCATCGACCCAGAGATCCTGCCTGCTCTCGGCGCGGCGGGAAGGCTTCGAGCCGTCGACTTCACCGATTCTCGCTGCGCCCAGCTCCTCGACTACGCCCTCGTCGGCCCTGAGGCCAACTTCGAGGGAGACCACACATGATGAAGGTGTCGGTCATCGTCGCCACGTATAAAGGCCACTACCTCGCGGAGACACTCGAGAGCGTCAGACGACAGACCCACGACCACCTCGAGGTGCTTGTTCTGGACGACGCGGACGAAGAGTCCTGCCGTCGGCTCGTCGAGTCGCTGGACGACGACCGCTTCAGGTACGTCGGCAACGGTAATCCGCTCCGGCCAGCTCGGAACCACCGACTCGGGATCGCCCTCAGCACGGGTGACGCCATCGCCATCCTCAACCACGACGACTTCTTCGCGGATGACACCGTGGAGTTGCTCGTCGCGGCCCTGGACGAGCACCCGGAGGCTGTCGCCGCGTTCTCGCGGGCTCGTGTGGCGACAGCCGACGGCAGCGAAGACCCGGCTCGGACCGAGAGCGCCTGGAGACTCTGGGGACTCGCGGATCTGGAGCCCGGTCTCATCGCCTCCTGGCACTCGGCGTCGGTGACGACGATCGCCGTGCCCATGGGGCCTGCCACCCTGACCCGATCGACCGTGCTCAAAGCCATCGACTTGCCGGCGAGAGCCGGCGGCATGTACGACTACTGGCTGGGCTACCACCTGGCAACGCAGGGAAGTGTGGTGCACCTTGACTCAGCTCGAGGCTTCTGGCGTGAGCACGATGCGAACCTCACCCACGTTCGCTCTCGCGAGAGGACGTTGGAGAGACTGTACGTAGCCCGGGCGATCGCGCTCGATGCGGATGTTCCGGCTCGGGAGCGTGTGAAGCGGCTCGCGTCGATCCCCCGGATACTCCTGGCACTCGTCCGCGACACGCTCGTTGGCCGTTGAACGATCAGCTCCACGCACGTCGAGCACAAGAACAAGGACAGGTGAGAAGCGTGACATCCGAAGCAGGCCGAGTGACGGTGACCGTTGCCATCGCGAGCGTGGGGCGTCCAGACGCTCTGAGCAATGCTCTGAGGCACGTCTCCGTGCAACTCGATCGACCGGACGAGGTCATCGTGGTCGCGCAGCGGCAGGACGTCGCCACTCAGGAGGCGGCGTCGGCGGCAGGCGCTCGTGTGGTCGTGGTCGAGGCACCGGGCCTCGCACTTGCCGTCGAGACGGCCATCGCGAACGCACACTCCGATGTCGTATCGTTCGTCGACGACGACGCAGAGGCCCTCCCCGACTGGGTCGAGCGCATCAGGGACGCCTTCGGATCGGATCGTCGACTCGGCGTGTTGGGTGGTCGCGACAACGTACACGGTGACAGGGAAGCTGGATCCGCGTCTCTCGTGGTCGGCGCTCTGAGACGAGGGCGACTGATCGGCAACCACCACCTCGGCAAGGGCACCCGACGCCCTGCCCACCACGTGAAGGGAGCGAACATGAGCGTCCGGGCACAACCTGCCCGCAACGTGGCGCTCGCCGACCTCGTCACGGGCGAGGGGGCTCAGTCCGGGAACGAAGTCATCCTCAGTCTCGGCATCCTCAGCCAGGGTTTCACCGGTGCCTACGACCCTCGCATCCAGGTCGACCACTTCCCCGCTGCACGCGCTGTCGGCGATGAACGGACTCTCTACACCCGAGAGAGAACTCGCATCATGCGCTACAACGAGGCCGTGGCGGTCGCCCTCTACGAATCGTCTGGCCGCCGTCTCGCATTCCTCGTGCGTGGGCTCCTCGTCGGCAACCGCATCTGCTGCGGCCTGGGTCTGTTCGTGTTGTTGAGCTTCCGGGGAGACTCTCGGGCCGGCGAGAGGATGCTCGGCTCGGTCACTGGTCTGCTACAGGGTTTTCACGCGGCCAGGCTCCATCGACGCGTGTGAAGGCTCGCCGACGTCCTCCCGAGCGACGGACATCAGGGTGCCGAAAACCACACCGATGACGATGCCGAAGAGAGCGTCGAAGATGGGGCCGAAGAGCGAATTGACCGCGATGAAGATCACGCTGAGCGCCACTGTCTCGGAGTGACCCGCGGCGAGTCGCCCGATGGCCGAGACGACCAAGACGGTGAGGAGCGCGAGAAGGGCGACAGCAGCGACGAAGCCGTACCGAATGAGGACACTGACGTAGAGGTTGTCAGCGTTCCCCGCTGAAGGATCGCCGACGATGTAGCTGAGCGGGTTCCCGACGCTCCTCAGGAGGTCGATCCTCGCGACGAAGGAGTCGTCCTGCGTTGAGAATCCGGAGTACCGGTCCGACGTCAGGATCGAGGATCCGGCACCGAAGCGGCCGACGACTGCCTGCAGCAAGGCGTAGCCACCTACCAGGAACGCAAGGAACACCAGCCGGGTCAGTCCACGAGCGCGGATGAGGGTCAGGAGGACGGCACTCACGACGATGCCGATCAGTGTCGAGCGAACGCCGGACAGGAGCAACGGGAAGAGGATGTAGGCACCGACGCCCACCCAAGCCGTACGACGCAGCAGCCGAGGCTCGACCACTGCCTTGGCCAGGCACAGCGTGATGGCGAGTCCGAGGAAGAGTGCGTACGGGCCAGGTGACTCGGAAGCACCGAAGACCCGGACTTGCATGGGCAACGGGGCACCGATGCTGGTGAGCCGGCTCGTGATCATCCATGCCCTGTCCCAGGCGGGCAAGAAGAAGAACTGGATGATTCCGTAGGTCCCGGCGAGGACCGCGAGGGCCGGGATGGCAGACGATACGACGTCCCAGACGGGCGGCATGCGCCCCGTGCTGAGGCTTATGGCCAGCATCAGGGGAACGACGATGAGGCCGGCGAAGAACAACGAGCTGACCTCGAACGAGCCTCGGAGGACCAGGGTGACGGCCGTTCCAGCGATGACGGCCACGGCCGCGCCACGGACGAATCGCTGACTCGAGTCGGTCCGAGGCTTGGTCCAGCTGAGGACGACGACCGCCACGACGAGAGCGATGGGCAGGAGGATGAGCGGGTCTGAATCCGTGTAGCCCGCGGACCCCGCGGTCACTCTCCTGACGAGGCTCAGCGAGGGCACCATGAGAACGGCGAACAGCAGGACTCGGCTCCGGTCGTGCAGGACGAAGGCAGCCATCACCCCCAAGAGGACGATCGTGATCTGGACGGGAAGCACCTGCGAAGCCGCGACCAGCACGGCCGTGGCCGCAGTCGCGAGGCCCGTGAAGATCATCCCCGCCGTGATCATGCGGGCTCTGCCCGCGCCGCCTCGCATCCCCGGCGCGTCGGATAGTGGATGCTGCTGCAAGGTCTCAGGCACGAGCACGAGGTGTCGCTTCGAGGGTCCTGAGCACTCTCGCCGGAGAACCGGCGGACACCGTGAACGAGGGTACGTCCCTCGTCACGACGCTTCCGGCTCCCACGACAGCACCACGTCCGACGGTGACGCCGGGCAGCACCATCGTGCCCCTCCCGATCCAGACGTCGTCCTCGATGACGACCGGGGCGACGGGTACCCCCGTTCCCGCGACGATCTCGTGACTTCCGGTGTCGAGGATCGCGACGTTGTTGGCGATCTTCACATCGTCTCCGATCGTGATGGCCCGATGGCATGTGATCGTTGATCCGGCGTTGATGAGCACACGATCGCCCACCAGGAGGGTCGCTCCCTCACGAGTCTCGAGGTGCACCCGGGACTCGGCGCCCAGGATGACCGCTCGGTCGCCGATCCGGATGCGTCCCTCGTTCTTGATGACGGGCAACCAACGCTCGATGACGGGTCTCGCGCCGTGTTCGACCCCGTGGGCGCGCAGATGGACGATCGCTCGGGCGATGCGAGCCTCCCTCAGGGCTCTTTCGCTCACCGCGACCCCGTTTATGACGCCGAACTTCATCAGAAAGCTCCTTCACGAGCGAGGACCGCTCTGGCAGTCCTCCACAAAATGACCAGGTCACCGGCCATCGACCAATTCTCGACGTAGTACAGGTCCAGACGGACGCTGTCCTCCCAGGAGAGGTTCGAACGGCCGCTCGTCTGCCAGAGGCCCGTGATGCCGGGCTTGACGAGGAACCTGCGGTGCACGTGGGTCTCGTACTGAGCCACCTCGCGCGCCAGGGGCGGTCTCGGCCCCACGAGCGCCATGTCGCCACGGAGGACGTTCAGCAGCTGGGGCAGCTCGTCGATGCTGTAGCGACGGAGCCATCGACCGGCGCGCGTCACGCGTGGGTCGTCCTTCATCTTGAAGAGCACCGAGTTCCCTTCCGCGCGCTGTTCCTGCGCGAGACGCTGTAGGCGAGTTTCAGCGTCGACGACCATGGTCCGGAACTTCACCATGCGGAACGTCGAGCCGTTGAGCCCCACCCGCTCCTGGAGGAAGAACACCGGCCCGGTGCTGCCCACGGCGACGATGAGTGCGACCACGGCCAACAGCGGCGACAGGAGGACCAGCAAGAGCGCGCTCACGACGATGTCGAAGATCCGCTTCGAGAAAAGCTTCTGGCCGGCGTACGTCGGCGTCTCGACGTGGATGAGGGGGAAGCCGGCCACCGGACGCGTGTGGATGCGCGGACCACCGATGTCGGTCAGGCTCGGAGCGACGACCAGGTGCTGCCCGCCTGGTTCGAGGCTCCAGCTCAGCTCGCGGACACGCTCGGGCGGGAGATGGTCAGAGCTCGTGATGACGACCGTGTCGGCGCGGCTCGTGACGAGAGCCGCCTCGAGGTCGTCGAAGGTCCCCACGACGGGGACCCCCAAGGAGCCACCGACGGTTCCTCCCGCCGTTCCGGGAACGCACGCGGCGACGACGTGATAGCCCGCGGAGGGCTGAGCCATGAGCTGTCTCGCGAAGTGCTCGACGGTCTCCCTCGACCCGACCAACATCACCTGCGCCGAGAACCGTCCCTGGGCACGCTGGAGGACGAGCCACTGGCGCCAGAGCCACCGTGAGAAGACCAGGACGAGGACGCCGACGGGGAACGCGATGAGGATGTACCCGCGCGCTAGGTCGACGTGGAAGAGGAAGGCCAGGATCGCCAGGAGCCCGAAGACGCGCAAGCTCACGTCGAAGATGAGCTTGTACTCCGTGCTGCCGGTGCCGATCACACGATCGGCTCGCGACCCGTAGAGCCCCAGCACGCTCAGCCAGAGGACGATCACGACGAGCGAGATCGCCGTGTAGTTGACGGCGATGTTGCGGAGGTCCCCCCGAAAGGCGACATTGGCGGTGTCGATGCCGAACCAGGCGATCTGGACCCCGAAGACGACCCAGATGAGGACCAGGGCGTCGGTCAGGAGCAGACGCTGCGAGTAGGCCTTGTTCCAGCCGATGGTCGAGCTAGCGGTCCTGATCTCCCGGGTCGTCGGGTTCGCGCTCATCGTCGCGTCCTCACCAGGTCCGGCCACCGTCGACCGAGACCAGAGCCGCGGACGCGGTTGAGAGCCAGACGGTGTCGTCAACGGACGCCAGCATCACTCCCGCACCAGCATCGACGCCCGGGACGCAGCCGATGGTCGTCGGCGTGCTCCTCGACGTCACAGGAACGGCGACGCTCTGCACGGCGACGCCCTCACACGTGCTGACGCTGGACACGGCCGCGATGTACTGGTTCGCGACGGTAATCACATCCAAGAGACCCGGGACGGTGACGGCAGCCCAGTCGGCCGTACCGGTCTTGACGGAGAACGTGCCTTGGCAGGCGACCAAGCTCGTCGAGCCCTCGGCGCTCACCCTGACGGGAGAGGCGCACGGTGACGGGACGGAGGCTCCTCCGAGTGACACGGTCGACGAGTCGACGTCGGCGAATGCGACGCTCGATGCTTGGTCGGGGTATTGCTCCCAGAACTCCCCCGCCGTGAAGCTCGACCAGAACTGACGCTCGCAGTCGTCCCCGACGCCGCCGAACACGGAGACCTTCTCGGGGCCGGCTTCGAGCGCGACGACGGTGCGCAGGTCGAAGGCGAGCTCCACCGGCTGCCAGGACGCGCCTCCATCGGTGCTGCGCTCGACGACTGCGGCGTCGTCCGTGCACGACCCGGGGGTGGCTCGCCACGCCTCGGTGGCGCTGACGGCGGAGAGGTAGCCCGCCGGCTGCGTCGATGACGGCGCGGTCGTGGGCTCAGGCGTCGGGGTCGGCACCTCCGTCGTGGGGCCGGAGGAGAACGTCGGGATCGGCCCCGCCTCACGCTGCTCGCCGGGTCGGGTCGACGCGACGGCCGCCGCGATGAGGGCGACGTCGGCGACGACGAGCACCGCCAGCACGACGAACCACCACGTGCGCGTCGTCGCTCCCCCCGAGCGACTCACGCGGCTGCCGACCCGTCGGGCGCCCGGAGCGCCGTCACGATCGCATCGACGGCTCGGTCGACGTCCGCCGCTGCCCGCTCGTGGACGTCGAGGCCGCGACGGTACGGGTCGACGATGTCCTCTGCCTCCGGGTCGTCCAGCGGCGGGACCATGCCGCGCATGCTCGCCACGAGACGGACGACCTCGGCGGGGCTGTCGGCCGCGGCGAGCTCTGCCGGGTCCGAGGCCTCGGCCAGGCGTGCGAACTGCTCGAGGGTGAACGATCGGCGCGAGGCGCGAGGCGAGAGGCGCACGACCGCGGCGCGGTGCTCGCGCGCGGCCGTCAGCACCAGGTCGGCGCTCTCGGCCAGCATCTCGGTGAGGTAGGTGGCCTGGTGGGCCTCGGGCGCGCCTCCGTAGGCTCGCGACATGTCGGCAGCGGTAGCGTCCATCGCGGCGCCGTCCTGCGCCATCGTGCCGGCGCTCATCACGACGAACGGCGTCGACGAACCCGCCAGGCGGGCGGTGAGCAGCTGCTCGGCGAGGGGCGACCGGCAGATGTTGCCCGTGCAGACCACGAGGATGCTGAAGGGGCGCCCCGCGGTCATCGAGCAGCCTTGCGGGCCTCGGCGCCGATGCGCGTCCTCTCCTTCTTCGCGGCCTTCGTCTCCTTGTCGTCCTCGATGCCGTAGCCGTAGGCCCCGCCGTAGCGGCCGTAGCCGTAGGCGTCCGGTCCCTTGGTGGGCATCATCGTCATGACGAAGCCGGCGATCGGGGCGCCGACGCTCTCGAGGGCGGCGACGGCACCGCTGAGCTGGCCCTTGTGGGTCTTGCCCGCAGCGACGACGACGATGGCTCCGCTGGCGCTCTTCGAGAGGATCGCCGCGTCGGTGACGGGCAGGAGGGGCGGGGCGTCGAAGAGGACGTAGTCGAACTGCTGCTCGAGCTGGCCGATGAGCTCCTGCATCGCCCGGGATCCGAGGAGCTCGCTCGGGTTCGGCGGGATCTGGCCGGCGGGGAGCACGTGCAGCTGCCCGCGGCCCCACGGCTGGACGACGTCGGCGAGGTCGGCACGGCCGATGAGCAGATCGGTGAGTCCGGCGGCGTCCTCGAGGCCCATGTACTGGCCGACCCGGGGCCGACGGAGGTCGGCGTCGATGAGGATGACGCGGGCACCGGCACTGTCGAGCGCGATCGCGAGGTTGGCCACGGTCGTGCTCTTGCCCTCGGACTGCACGGACGACGTCATGACGAAGGTGCGCGACTTCGTGCCCAGGTCGAGGAACTGCAGGTTGGTGCGCAGCGTGCGGAACGACTCGGCGCGCGGGCTGCGCGGGTCGGCCTGCACGATGAGGGGGCGCTCGTCGGCCTTGGGGTCGAAGGCGATGCCGCCGACGATGGGCGCGTCGCTGATCTTCTCGACGTCGGCCTCGTTGCGGACGCGGTTGTCGAGGGTGTGACGGAGCACGGCGACACCCACGCCGACCGCGAGGCCGAGGAGGAGACCCAGAGCCAGGTTGAGCGGCACGTTCGGGCTGGTCGGCGCACTCGGCACCTGCGCCTCCTGCACCCGGGTCAGCTTCACCTGTGATCCGGCCTCGCTGTCGGCGTCCTCGCTCGTGGCCTCGATCTGCTCGACCACGTTGGTGAGGCTCTGCGACGTCGCGTTCGCGATGTCAGCGGCCATCACCGGGTCTTCCGAGACGACGTCGACCTGGATCAGCGTCGTGTCGAGGGGCGCACTGGCGGTGATCGACTGCGCGAGCTGCTCGGCCGTGGTGTTCAGGCCGAGGCTGGAGATCACGGGCAGCAGCACGATGGGAGTCGTGACGAGGCTGGCGTACGTCTTCACGCGCTGCTGTGTGAAGGTGTTGCCCTGTGCCAGGTCGGAGACGCTGCCGCTGGTCTGGGTCGACACGAAGACCTGCGCCGAGGCGCTGTAGTCGGGCGTCTTGACGACCGAGTACGCCGAGGCGAGCCCGACCCCCACGAGCATCATCGCCACGATGAAGACCCACCCCTTGCGTAGGACGGTGATGTAGTCGCGCAGTTCCACGGCTTTGGTTCCCCTTGATCAAGACGTGACGCCAGAGACGGTCACATCGGAGCAATCGTGCCACATGAGCCACCCTCGCTCGGGGAGGCTGTCGTCGACGTCCTCGTGCCATGCCCTGGCGACGCGAGAGCGGATCAGCGGAGCAGGTCCGCGTCGACCATCGAACCGACGATCTGGTCGAAGGTGACGGTGGGCCGCCAACCCAGGCGACGCCGGATCTTCGACGAGTCACCGACGAGCTCGACGGCGTCCGTCGGGCGGAGGAAAGCCGGATCGACCCGGAGGCGCCCCTCGGGATCCTGCACACCAGCGTGTCGCAGAGCAGCCAGCGCGAACTCGCGGACGGAGTGCGCCTCGCCCGTGGCCACGACGAAGTCGTCAGCCACGCGCGCCTCGGCCACCAGGGCGATGGCTTCGGCGTAGTCGGGAGCCCAGCCCCAGTCGCGGCGGGCATCGAGGTTGCCCAGCGACAGGTGGTCCGAGCGCCCCTGAGCTATCTGCGCCGCGCCCGCCGTGATCTTGCGAGTGACGAAGGCATGGGGCCTGCGAGGCGATTCGTGGTTGTAGAGGACGAGGCTCGACGCCGACATGCCCCGGGCCCGGTAGGCGCCGACGAGGAGATGCCCGTACGCCTTGGCTGCGCCGTAGGGGTTGGTGGGAGCCACGGTCGTCGCCTCGTCCTGGGGGCTCGACGACGGCGAACCGAAGATCTCGGCGCTGGATGCCTGGATGAAGTGGGCCGGAGTCTCGACGGATGTCCGTTCGACCGCCGCGAGGAGGTTCGCGACGGCAGCACCGTTGAGGAGCGCCGTCTCCACCGGTTCAGACCACGACCGGGCGACCGAGCTGATCGCGGCGAGGTTGACGACCACGTCGGCGCGAACGGTCGCGACCACGGCGTCGACCGCGGGGAAGTCCGTGAGGTCCGCCTCGTGCAGCGTCATGCTGCCGCCGAGGCCCTGTTCGACGTCGCTGGCCGAACGGACCAGGGCATGACAGTCCCACCCTCGTCCGTTCAGCGCCTCGACGAGGTAGCTCCCGGTCTGTCCGGCCGCCCCGGTGATCAGCGCACGCACGACGACCTCACGCGGTGCCGTTCGTGACGCGCTCCATGTCGGCGTCGACCATCATCGTGACCAGCGTCGGGAAGTCGACCTTCGGCGACCAGCCGAGTGCCTCGCGTGCCTTCGCCGAGTCACCGATGAGGAGATCGACCTCGGCGGGACGGAGGAAGTCGGGGTTCTGGCGCACGAGGCCTGACCAGTCGTCGATGCCGACGTGGGAGAAGGCCACGTTCAGGTACTCGCGGACCGACTGCGTGGCGCCCGTCGAGATGACGTAGTCGTCGGCGGTGTCCTGCTGCAGCATCAGCCACATCGCCTCGACGTAGTCTCCGGCGAAGCCCCAGTCACGCTTCGCGTCGAGGTTGCCGAGCTCGAGGAACTCCTGCTTCCCCTGAGCGATGCGGGCGACCGCGAGGCTGATCTTGCGGGTGACGAACTCGGGGCCGCGGAGGGGCGACTCGTGGTTGAACAAGACGCCTGAGGAGGCGTGCATGCCGTAGGACTCGCGGTAGTTGATGGTCATGTAGTGCCCGTAGACCTTCGCGACGCCGTAGGGCGACCGAGGCCAGAGAAGCGTGGTCTCGCGCTGCGGGACCTCCTGGACGCGACCGAACATCTCGGAGCTCGACGCCTGGTAGAAGCGGATCTTCGGGGCGTCGTCGCCGGCGTAGAGCCGGATGGCCTCGAGCATGTTGAGCACGCCCAGGCCCGTCACCTGGCTCGTGAGCTGCGCGTTCTCCCACGAGTAGGCCACGAAGGAGATGGCACCGAGGTTGTAGACCTCGTCGGGAGCCGACGACTTGAGGGCCCGGAGCAGGCTCGACTGGTCGAGGAGGTCCCCCGTGAGGACGGTGACCTCAGGGGCGAACTCGCGGAGGAGGGGGATCTTGGGGTTGTTCTGCCCCCGGACGAGGCCGAAGACCTCGTAGCCCTTGGAGATGAGGAGGCGGCTCAGGTACATGCCGTCCTGGCCCGTGACACCCGTGATGAGGGCTCGCTTCTGCGTCTGCATGGGCTAAACCTATCCATACCGACCGGTACTACGAGGTCGTCCCGGACATCCAGGACGCGCGGACCGTCGTAGTTTGACCTCATGACACGTCGCGACCTCGACCCCGCCGAGCACGTCCGCGAGCGGTCCGCCGCGTGGGACGTCCTCTACGCTGCCCTGGCCCTCGCGGCGGTCGTCATCGCGTCGGACGTCGTCGGTGACCTGCTCCTGCGCTCCCCCGGGGTGCCGCCGCTCGTCTCGGTCGTCGTGTCGTACCTCGTCATCTGGGTGCCGCTGCTGGCGGCGGTCGTCTTCGCGACCCTCGGTCTCGGGCGGGCGGGCGCGCTCCGACGACTCGGCCTGCGCCTCCGCCCCCTCGACCTCCTGTGGGGCGTCGGCATCGGCCTCATCGCCCGCGTGCTCGACGCCGTGGTCAACCTCGTCGTCGTCGGCAGCACGGGCCTCGAGCCCGTCCCGACCATCGACGGCGGGCCCGCCGCCGGCGTGCTGGTCGCGACCGTGCTCGCACGGGTGCTGCTCGCGCCCGTCGTGGAGGAGGTCTTCTTCCGGGGACTGCTGCAGCGCTCGACGGCACGGCTGCTGTCGACGCCGACGCGCCTCGACGCGGGGGGTGCCGCGGTCATGGCGGTCATCACGACGTCGCTGGTGTTCGCGCTCATGCACGCGCTCGTCGGCAGCTTCTCACCCGCCGGCCTTCTCGTCACCCTGGTGAGCACGACGGTCTTCGGCCTGCTCGTCGGGACGCTCGCCGCGCGGACGGGGCGCATCGGCGGGGCGATCCTCGCCCACGTCGTCTTCAACGGCCTAGCCGTCGCTGCTACCTGGTCCGCCTGAGGACCGACGGGCCACCGCCCCCCACTTCTGGGGGTGCATGGCGGTTCGCCCAGGGGACAGCACGCGAACAGACAGGTCAGATGTCGATACTCTTGGGTATCGGGGCGATGCAACTCCGACGCCTTGAACCTCTCGTCGCCGACGCGACGGAGGTGCATGATCCCTGACACCCTCGAGAGAGCTGACGCGCGTGACGAGATCCTTCCCCTGGCGCCCTGTCCTGGCCATCGGTGTCGTCGGCGTGCTCGCCGCAGGCGGAGCAGCCCTGACCTTCCTGCCCGCCGCCGCCGAGGCGCGCCTGGTCGTGGAGACGCCGACGGACGGGGCCGTCTCCGACACCCGATCCGTCGCCGTCGCCGGCACCGCGCCCGAGGGCTCCACCGTCCGCATCTACGACGACAACTCGAACGCGATCCTCCTCGCCACTGCTGAGGTCGTCGACGGACGCTTCTCCGCCGAGATCGAGTACGGCGACGGCGCCGCGGCGAAGCAGGGCCTCTACGTCGACAGCACCGACGGCGGGGAGCTGCTCGACGCCGACACCGTGGCCGTCACTCTGCCGGCCCTCGGCGCAGGGTCCCTCGACAGCTCCGAGGACGCGTCGTCCTCGGCCGCCTCCGCCGACTCCCCGCGCTGACCACCCGAACCACCCGGTCCGGGCGAGCTTCCACCCGGAGGGTGACCGCCGCCTCCGCAGGATCACCTGGCCAGGAAGCGCACAGCTCCTAGGCAAGGGCACAGCTGTCGCATAGCGTCCCGAGAGGGGCGATCACCGACTGCCCCTGTGCAAGTCATCCGGGTGCTGGGCCAGGGCGACGAGCGATGAAGCTCGAACACCGATCAGAAAGCACCAACACCACGTGAAGAACGTCTTCTCCTGGCGCCGCGCGCTCGCCGTACCGGCCGCGCTGACGCTCGCCCTCAGCGGGGCACTGCTCACCTCCACCGCCGCACAGGCTGCGCCGGCCAACCTTGTCGTGACCTCGCCGACCGCGGGCTCGACGGTCGACTCGCGCACGGTCACCGTGTCGGGCACCGTCCTCGCCGGCGCCATCGTCGACATCTACAAGGGCGTCGACGCCAGCGGCACCCGCGAGACCCGCATCAACACGGGCAACGCGACCACCTTCAGCACCACGCTGACGTACGCGGTCGACGCTCCCGTCGCGCAGAGCATCTACGTCACCGGCATCTACGGCGGCAGCGGGTTCAGCGACCCCAAGCGCGTCGACTTCACCCTCCCCGCCGCTGCTCCGGTGAAGTTCATCACCATCGACAGCCCCGCCGCGGGCCCCGTCGCGAGCCGCAGCTTCACCGTCACGGGCACCGCGACCCCGAACTCGATCGTCATCGTCCGCGGTGCCGACCGTGAGCTCGGTCGCCAGAACCTCGACGCCTCGGGCGCGTACTCGATCCCCGTCGTCTTCACCGACGCCGACGCGATCAACCAGACGCTCTCCGTCAACGGCCTCCTCGGCGGCAGCGGCATCGACCCGGTCACGCGCGACATCGTGCTGCCCGCCGTCGCCGCTCCGGCCAAGACCGTCACGCTCGACAGCCCCGTCGCCGGCTCCACCACCGATAGCCGCCTCGTCACCTTCAGCGGCACCGCCCCCGTCGGCTCCACCGTCGTCGTGACCGGCCCCGCCGGTGAGCTCGGCCGCCAGAACCTCGGCAACGGCTCGACCTACTCCATCCGGGTCACCTACTCCGAGACCGCCCCCGTCGCCCAGACCGTGACGGTCGGCGGCTTCGTCGGCGCCAGCGGCTTCGACAACACCGTCACGCGCAGCTTCAACCTCCCCGCCGCCGCGGTGACCCCCGACGCCGTCGCCCCCGCGGCGCCCGTCATCACCTCGCCCGTCCCCGCCCAGGTCGTCGTCGGCCAGGACGTCACGATCAGCGGCACCGGCACCCCCGGCGCCAACATCGCCTTCCTGCTGTACCCGACCGACGAGGCACCGCAGTCGTCCGGCCCCCTCGAGGACGCCATCACCGACTCGGTCATCGTCGTGGCCGCCGACGGCACCTGGAGCTCGACCGTCCGCATGGTCAAGCCGGGCGAGTACTCCGTCGTCGCCATCTCGTTCTTCGCTGACGCGAACGGCGAGCCCACCCTCGACGCCGACGGCTTCCCGCTGATCTCCGAGCCCTCCAACGTCGTCGAGTTCCGCGTCGCCGCCGCCACGCCGATCGTCCCCGCCGGCACCTCGGCCACGCCCGTGCGTGCCGCCGGCAGCCTGGCGTTCACCGGTTCTGACGACTCCAGCCTCGTGATCGGCCTCGGCGCCGCCCTCACGCTGGCCGGAGCCGGCCTCGTCCTCGCGGCCCGTCGTCGCCGTGCTCAGCTGAGCACCGTCGACGCGCAGCAGGACTAGCAGCACCCGCCACACCGCAGCACCCGAGCCCCCTCCGCCCCAGCAGCGGAGGGGGCTTCGGCGTGCGGCCGCCAGCCCCCGGGGAGGCGCGGGTCGGCACCCAGCCCCGCCCGCGACTCCCCCGCCCCCGCGGCTCCCACGACGCACCACCTCCTCGCACCGGAACCACGCCGCGGCGTGGTGCGCGTGCGAGGACGTGGTGCGCGAGCACCGACGGGCCGCAGCTGCCCGCACGACGAAGCCCCCTCGACCGGAGAGGTCGAGGGGGCTTCGGGGGGCCACCGGCCCGCCGGTGCCGAGGCACGGGGCGGGACGAGCACGGAGTGTGACAGCGGCCGGTGGTGGAGATGGGGGGAATTGAACCCCCGTCCATCGCTGAGATTGCACGCATTCTACGGGCGTAGCCAGATGAGACGTTCTGCTCGGCCCCGACCTTTGCTACTGGCTTCTAGGTCGACGGGCCCAGCCCGAGTGCAAGTCCCGCGTGACCCCCAGGCGTAGTCACGCAGCGAGCCCTCTAGATGACGTCAGGGACTGGTTAGAAGGCGGTCACCAGACTGACGGACTTCATGTGGCTCTACTGCTTACGCAGCGAGAGCGAAGTCAGTGCGCTTGTTATTGGCACTTATTGTTTTCCAGAGATCGTTTACGAGATAACCCTGGATCCTCGGCCCGCTTCTCGTTCGCACACAGGCGATGTCGAAACCGATCATCCCCGTGAGGGGCCGTTGTCACACTCTGTGCTGTTGTCGGGAGAACCGTTCCGCGCGTTCCCGCGCGGCCTTCCAGTGTAGGCCCTGGGGGCCCGTTCGGCTACTCGCCGAGGTGCTTGCGGGCCGACATCGCCGACTCCGCCTCGCGGGTCGCCGTGCGCTCGCGCAGGGTCTGCCGCTTGTCGTACTCGCGCTTGCCCTTGGCGACCGCGATCTCGACCTTCGCCCGGCCGTCGCTGAAGTAGATCTTGAGCGGGATGACGGTGAACCCGCCCTCCTTCGTCTTCTGCCCGATCTTGACGATCTGCTGCTTGTGCAGCAGCAGCTTTCGCTTGCGCCGCGGCGCGTGGTTGTTCCACGTGCCCTCGGTGTACTCGGGGATGTGCACGGCGTCGAGCCAGGCCTCCCCGCCCTCGACGAAGGCGTAGCCGTCGACGAGCGACGCCCGCCCCTGCCGCAGCGACTTCACCTCGGTGCCGCTCAGCACGATGCCGGCCTCGTAGGTGTCGTCGATCGTGTAGTCGTGGCGCGCCCGGCGGTTGGTGGCCACGACCTTCTCACCGCGCTCTTTCGCCACGCTGTCTCCTGGTCGTCATGGGTGGTGCTGCCTGGTGCAGGCAGCCTGTCAGCATACAGGCTCAGACCTGAGGGAGGCGCGGTGCCGGTCAGACCAGCACCGCGCCTCCCCCAGGCCCTCGCGCGCTAGACCTTCAGGTACCGACGGATGGCGACGTTGGCCGACAGCGCCGCGAGCAGGATGCCGATCACGACCACGAGGGGCACGACGATCGCGGTCTCCTGCAGGCCGATGAACGGCGTCGACGCGAAGTTCTCGACGAGGTAGCCCTTGACGAAGAAGTTGACGATCGCGATCAGGGCCCCGCCGGCGAGCACCGACCCGAGCAGGGCGGCGATCACGCCCTCGAGGATGAACGGCGTCTGGATGAACCGGTTCGACGCGCCCACCAGCCGCATGATGCCGAGCTCTCGCCGTCGGCTGAACGCGCTGAGGCGGATCGTCGTGGCGATCAGCAGCACGGCCGCGATCAGCATCAGCACGGCGATGCCGATCGCGGTGTAGCTCGCGGCGTTCAGCACCGAGAAGATCGGGTCGAGGTAGCCGCGCTGGTCGACGACGCTCTGCACGCCGGCGAGGCTCGACAGGCTCTCGGTGAGGACGTCCGACTGGGTCGGGTCCTTGAGGTTCACCCAGAAGGTCTCGTTGAGGTACGACGGCTGCACGAACTCGGTCGCCGGGCTGTCGGCGAACTGCGTCGTGAAGCGGTCGTAGGCCTCCTGCTGCGTCTCGAAGTACGAGCGGTCGACGAACGGCGCCAGCACGTCGCTCGAGAGCTGCGCCTCGACGCCGTCGATCTGGTCCTGCGTCGCCTTGGCGCCCGTGCAGTTGCCGGTCGTGTCGGTGTCGGTGCAGAGGTAGACGGCCACCTGGGCCTTGTCGTACCAGTACCCCTTCATCTGGTTGATCTGCAGCTGCAGCAGGGCGGCGGTGCCGACGAAGGTCAGCGAGATGAACGTGACGAGCACGACCGAGATGACCATCGAGGCGTTGCGGCGCAGGCCGCTGCCGACCTCGCTGAGGACGAGTCCGAGCCTCATGCGTCCGCTCCCCTCGTGCTCAAGTCCTCGACGCCGATCGCCTGGATGGGCACCGCCTGGGTCTGGTAGCCGCCCTGGCGCTCGTCGCGGAGGATGTTGCCGCCCGACAGCTCGATCACGCGGCGCTGCATCTGGTCGACGATGCCGGCGTCGTGGGTGGCCATGATCACGGTCGTGCCGCCGGCGTTGATGCGCTCGAGGAGGGTCATGATGCCCGCACTGGTCGAGGGGTCGAGGTTTCCCGTCGGCTCGTCGGCCAGCAGGATGGACGGCTTGTTGACGATGGCGCGCGCGATCGCGACGCGCTGCTGCTCACCGCCCGAGAGCTCGTGCGGCAGGCGCTGCTGCTTGCCCACGAGGCCCACCATCTTGAGCACGTCGGGCACCGCCTCCTGGATGAAGCCCTTGCTCTTGCCGATCACCTGCAGGCTGAACGCGACGTTGTCGAACACGCTCTTCTGCGGCAGCAGGCGGAAGTCCTGGAAGACGACGCCGAGGTTGCGGCGGAAGTACGGCACCTTGCGGCTCGACAGCGTGCTGAGCTTCTGGCCGAGGACGTGGATCTGGCCGGTGCTCGGCTTCTCCTCCTTCAGCACGAGGCGCAGGAAGCTGGACTTGCCGGAGCCGCTCGCCCCGACGAGGAAGACGAACTCGCCCTTGAGGATCTCGAGGGTGACCGAGTTCAGCGCAGGCCGGGGGTTGCCGGAATAGACCTTGGTGACTTCATCGAATCGGATCATGACGGGGATCACCCTAAGCCGAGGCCGCGCCCATCCAGGCAGCGACTCGCTGCGCCGCCCCGCCCGCGGCGGCTATGGATCCGCTGACAGCGAGGAGGCGCGGTGCGGGCCCGCAGGACGACGACTGTCGGACAGCGTCAGCTGTCGTCGCGCTTGCGCCAGCGGATGCCCGCCGAGATGAAGCCGTCGAGGTCGCCGTCGAAGACGTTCGACGGGTTGTTGACCTCGTGCTCGCTCCGGAGGTCCTTCACCATCTGGTACGGCGCGAGGACGTAGCTGCGGATCTGGTCGCCCCAGCTGGCCGTGATCGTGCCCGCCAGCTCTTTCTTCTTCGCGTTCTCCGCCTCCTTCTGGAGCAGGAGGAGGCGCGACTGCAGCACGCGCATGGCGGCGGCGCGGTTCTGGATCTGGCTCTTCTCGTTCTGCATCGAGACGACCGTGCCGGTGGGGATGTGGGTCAGGCGCACGGCCGAGTCGGTCGTGTTGACGCTCTGGCCGCCGGGGCCCGACGAACGGAACACGTCGACGCGGATCTCGTTCTCGGGGATGTCGATCGACTCGGTCTCCTCCATCAGCGGGATCACCTCGACCGCGGCGAAACTGGTCTGGCGCTTGCCCGCGGCGCCGAAGGGGCTCATGCGCACGAGGCGGTGCGTGCCGGCCTCGACGCTCAGCGTGCCGAAGGCGTAGGGAGCGTCGATCTCGAAGGTCGCGCTCTTGATGCCCGCCTCCTCGGCGTAGCTGGTGTCCATCACGGTGGCCGACATGCCGTGCTTCTCCGCGTAGCGGAGGTACATGCGCAGCAGCATCTCGGCGAAGTCGGCGGCGTCGACCCCGCCGGCGCCGGCGCGGATGGTGATGACGGCGGGGCGCGGGTCGTACTCGCCGTCGAGGAGGGTCTGCACCTCGAGGGTGTCCATCATCTTCTGCAGGGCCTTCAGCTCGACCTGCGCCTCGTCGGCGCTCTCCTGGTCGTCGCCGTCGTTGGCCATCTCGACGAGCACCTCGAGGTCGTCGAGCCGCTGCTCGGTGGTCTCGAGCTTCTCGAGCTCGGACTGGCGGTGGCTCAGGGCGCTGGTGACCTTCTGCGCGTTCTCCGTGTCGTCCCACAGGTCGGGGGCGGAGGCCTGCTCGCTGAGCTGGGCGATCTCCGCGACGAGGCGGTCCTGCCCGATCACCGCACGGATGTCCTCGAACGTGGCCCGGAGGGCGGCAATCTGCTCAGAGAAGTCCAGTGCGATCATGGTGCCCGAGCTTACCGGCCCGGGGTGCGAGGGGCGTGCGGGGCCTGCCGGCCCACGCTTCAGCGCCGGGCGCGGGCCACGCCCGCCTCGCGCAGGGCGACGTCGGCGAGCGCCCGCACCACGGCGGGCTCCCCCGCGCGCCAGTCGGCGACCGGGTCGGGCGACACGGCGAGCGCCGCCCGGGAGTCGCGGCCGGTGAGGGCGCGCAGCGCGAGCAGCTCCTCGCCGCCGGGCGTCGCGAGCAGCGACCGGGTCGAGGAGGCGCGGCGCACGAACCCGACGCGCCCGCGCAGCCACACCCAGAGCACGACGACGCTCGGCACGCCGGCGACGACGAGGCCCGCCACGAGGGAGGCGCGGGCCACGCCGTCCTGCTGCTGGCGGCCCGCGTCGGCGAGGGAGCCGCCCGCCCCGCTCGCCCCGTCGAACGGCGCGCTGGCCGCGCCCCCGACGAGCGGCAGGTCGCCCAGGGTGCGCGAGGCGTCCTGCATCGCCCCCTGGAAGCCGGCCCCCGCCTCCTCGAGCTGTCGGCCGAGGTCGGCGAACCCGGCGATGAACTGCGCGATGGCGACGCCCACCACGACGAAGACGACGACGAGCCCCACGGCGACGAGGTCGCCCGCCACCTGCCGGGCACGGACCACGGGCGACGACGAGTAGATCTGCATGCCCCCAGTGTCGACCGTCAGCCGTCGAGGTGCCCCTTCCTGGGCCCTCGACACGGAGCAGGGCCCAGGAACCGGCACCTCGATGGCCGTCACCGCCTCAACAGGCGAGCGAGGCGGGCGACGAGCGCCCGGGCCTCCGCCCCGTGCAGGTCGTCGTCGCTGACGAGCACCACCCGCCAGCCGTCGTCCTCGAAGCCCTCACGGCGGCGGAGGTCGTAGCGCCAGGTGTCGCGGTCCTCGCGGTGGTGGTCGCCCTGGAACTCGAGGGCCACGCGCGGCGAGGCCCAGCTGAGGTCCGGCTTGCCGAGGTACGCGCCGTCGGCGGCGAAGCGCCGCACGTTGACCTCCGGCTCGGGCAGCCCGGACCGGACCACGAGGAGTCGCAGCGCGGTCTCTCGAGGAGAGTCGACTCCCGCCCGGACGAGCAAGACCGCGCGCCGGAGCGACCGCGCGCCGGGCCGGCCGTGGGCTCGGGACGCGGCCTCCTGCAGGTCCGCGACGGGCAGCAGCCGCGCCCGCGGGTGCGGCGACCACCCGCCCACCAGCGCGTCGCCGAGGGCGACGAGCGTGTCGACGGGCACGTCCGCCGCCGCCTGGACGAGGGCCTCCAGCGGCTCGGCCACGGGCAGGCCGTCCAGGCTGTGCGACGACGCTGCCGAGTAACGATGTCCGATCACGCCCGGGCGTCGCCGCTGCCGCGCGACAGGGTCGGAGACGTGCAGGTGTCGCGACTCCTCGAGCCACCTCGGCAGGGGGAGCCCCCAGAGGCCGAGCGCCGTGACGTGGGCGAAGTGCTCGTGCCGACGGAGGAGCGGGGCGAACTCCTCGCACCGGCCGCGCAGGTCGACCGCCTGCAGAACCGACCGTGCTCCGCGGTGCGGCGCTCGGAGGTCGCTCGCGCGGAGCCTGTCGTAACGCAGCCCGACCTCGAGCGCCTCGGCCACCGAGAAGGGGCGGGACGTCAGCTCGGAGGGCAGGGGGCGCGGTCGCATGCCAGGAGCGTGCCGGGCCGTGGGCCGCCCCCGCCGACCGGGGCCGACGCTGTCGGGACGACCCGCGCCTCCTCGGCCCTGGGGAGGGATGACGCTCGCGCGCATCGAGGTGACTCGTCCTGGGGCCGAGAGCTCCGCGAGCCCCCAAGAAACGTCACCCGGGGATGACTCACATCCACCCCGTGCAGCGAGATGACCCTTTCTGGGCCCTCGGCGCCCGCGAGGCCCCGGGAAGAGTCACCTGGACGCGCGAGGTCGCGCTAGCGGGCGCCGAGGGCGGGGGCGCGGTCGGCGTAGCCGGCGCGGGTCGCGCGGGCGACGGCCTCCGGCAGCGCCGCGAGCAGCGCGTCGACGTCGGCGTCGGTGCTCGTGTGCCCGACGGTCATGCGGAGCGCACCCCGCGCCTCCTCGGCCGTGAGCCCCATCGAGAGCAGCACGTGCGACGGCTCCGGGATGCCCGCCTGGCACGCCGACCCGGTCGACACCGCGACCCCGGCCGCGTCGAGCAGGAAGAGCAGCGAGTCGCCCTCGCACCCGGGGAAGGTGAAGTGCGCGTTGCCGGGCAGCCGGTCGACCGGGTCGCCCCGCAGCACCGCGCCCGGCACGGCGCGCCGCACGCCCTCGACGAGCCGGTCGCGCAGCGGCTCGTACGGCTGGTGCGGCTGCTCGGCCGCGACGGCGAACGCGGCGGCGGCCGGGGCGTCCTGCGTGCCCGACCGCACCTGGCGCTGCTGCCCTCCGCCGTGGATGAGCGGCACGACGGTCGCCGAGCGCGCCAGCACGAGCGCACCGATGCCGATGGGCCCGCCGATCTTGTGCGCGCTGACGCTCAGCGCGGCGAGCCCCGTCGACCGGAAGTCGATCGGCACCTGGCCGTAGGCGGCGACCGCGTCGCAGTGCACGGGCACCCCGTGGGCCGCGGCGAGCGCGACGACCTCGTCGACCGGCTGCATCGTGCCGACCTCGTTGTTGGCCCAGAGCAGCGTGACGAGGGCCACGTCGTCGTGCTCGTCGAGGGCCGCGGCGAGCGCGTCGAGCCGCACGCGGCCGAGCTCGTCGAGCGGGATCGTCGTGACGACGGCGCCCTCGTAGCGCTCGAGCCACTCGACGGTGTCGACGGTGGCGTGGTGCTCCCCGCCGGGCACGAGGAGTCGCGGGCGCGGCCGGTCGGACTGCCGCGCCCACCAGAGGCCCTTCACCCCGAGGTTGACGGACTCGGTGCCCCCGGAGGTGAAGACCACCTCGATCGGGTCGCAGCCCAGGGTCGCCGCGACGCGCTCCCGGGACTCCTCGAGCAGCCGCTTCGCGCCCTGGCCGGCGGAGTGGATGGACGACGGGTTGCCGACGGTGCCGAGCGCCGCCGTGTACGCCGCGAGCGCGGCCGGGTGCAGGGGCGTGGTGGCGGCGTGGTCGAGGTAGACGCTCATGCCCGGCTCCTCCTGCTCTCGGTGCGACGGCCGGTCGGGCGACGCCCGGATCGGCGCTCCCGCCTCTCGGGGGGCGCTCCGCCGCTGATCTACTGTAAGTCCCGTGCCTGACGCCGATCCCCTCTCCGACCTCGGTGTGCGCGTGGGCCCCGAGGGCCCGACCCTCCGTGTGTGGTCCGCCGCGGCGACGCGACTGGAGCTCGTCGTCGACGACGCGCCCCACGACCGCGTCGTGCCGATGACCCGCGACGAGCACGACGTCTGGAGCGCCACCGACCACGCCCTCACCCCGGGCCGCCGCTACTGGGTCCGCGCCGACGGCGAGACCCGGGGCGGCGCCGTCTTCGACCCCGAGCTCCCCCTGCTCGACCCGTGGGCGCGCGGCCTCGGCCGCACCGGCCGCGGCGAGTGGCGGGCCACCGTCGTCGACGAGTCGTTCGACTGGGGCGGCGTCGAGAAGCCGCGCACCCCGCTCGACCGCGTCGTCGTCTACGAGGCGCACGTGCGGGGCCTCACGCGGCTCGCCCCCTTCGTGCCCGACGAGCTGCGCGGCACCTACGCCGGCCTCGCGGCCGACACGACCATCGCGCACCTGAAGCAGCTCGGCGTGACCGCGGTGCAGCTGCTGCCCGTGCACCAGCACGTCGATGAGCAGCGCCTCGTCGCGCAGGGCATCGAGAACTACTGGGGCTACAACACGCTCTCGTTCTTCGCGCCCCACGCGGCGTACGCGAGCCGCGACGCCCAGCTGGCGGGCGCCTCCGCCGTGGTCCGCGAGTTCAAGGGCATGGTCCGACTGCTGCACGAGGCGGGCATCGAGGTCTGGCTCGACGTCGTCTACAACCACACGGCCGAGGAGGGCGAGGAGGGCGGGCCGGTGACGAGCCTCCGCGGGCTCGACGGCTCCGCGTACTACCGGCACGACGCCGAGGGCCGCCCGGTCGACGTGACCGGCTGCGGCAACTCGCTCGACACCAGCCACCCCGCCGCGCACCGGCTCGTGATGGACAGCCTGCGCTACTGGGCCACCGAGATGCAGATCGACGGGTTCCGCTTCGACCTCGCCGCCACCCTCGGGCGCGGCGCCGACCACGCCTTCGACCCCGAGCACCCCCTGCTGCACGAGATCGTCACCGACCCGGCCCTCGCCGGCGTCAAGATGGTCGCCGAGCCCTGGGACGTCGGCCTCGGCGGCTGGCAGACGGGCGCCTTCCCCCCGGGCTGGATCGAGTGGAACGACCGCTTCCGCAACCGCGCCCGCGACTTCTGGCTGACCGACGTCGCCGCCGCCCGCGCCCAGGGCACCCCGCCCACCGGCCTCGGCAGCGTCGCCTCGAAGCTGAGCGGGTCGAGCAACGTGTTCGCGCACGACCGCGGCCCGCTGGCCGGGCTCAACTTCGTCACCGCGCACGACGGCTTCACGCTGCTCGACCTCGTCTCGTACGACGCCAAGCACAACCTCAGCAACGGCGAGCAGAACCGCGACGGCACCGACGACAACCGCTCGTTCAACCACGGCGTCGAGGGCCACAGCGACAACCCGTGGATCAGCGACGCGAGGCGCCGCTCGATGCGCAACCTGCTCGCGACACTCTTCGTCTCGTCGGGCGTGCCGATGCTCACCGCCGGCGACGAGCGCGGCCGCTCGCAGCGCGGCAACAACAACGGCTACTGCACCGACAGCGAGCTGACCTGGGTCGACTGGGCGACGCAGCCCTGGCAGCAGGGCATCACCGACGACGTGGTGGCCCTGACCCGCGTCCGCGCCGAGAACCCGGCGCTGCGGCCGACCCGCTTCGGCCTCGAGGGCGCCTGCACCCTCAGCGCCAACGAGATCGACTGGTTCTCGGCCTCGGGCGCCGAGATGCACCCCGACGAGTGGAACGACCCGCACGTCCGCACGCTGCAGTACTTCGCGCGCTCCACGCCCGAGCACGAGGCGCCGAACGCGGTGCTGGTGCTCGTGCACGGCGCCGAGACGAGCACCGCCGTGACGGTCGCCCGGCACGAGGGCGTCGAGGGCTACGAGCCGCTCTGGACGAGCGACGACTCCGCCGACCTCCACCCGGTCGCGCCCGGCGACGAGGTGCTCGTCTCCGGCCCGACCGTGATCATCTACCGCGCCCGCCCCGCGACGGCGGAGGAGAGCGCGTGACCCGGAAGCCCGCGGGAGGCGCGGGCGGGCCGGGCACGCCCGCCACCGTCGCGCTCCTGGCCGCGGGGATCCCGTTCACGGCGCACACCTACGAGCACCACGACACGGCGACGAACTTCGGTGAGGAGGCCGCCGCCGAGCTCGGCCTCTCGGAGGAGCGCGTCTTCAAGACGCTCGTCGCCGACGCGCAGGGCACCCTCGTCGTCGCCGTCGTGCCCGTCTCCCGACGCCTCGACCTCAAGGCCCTCGCGGCCGCCGTCGGCGCCCGGAAGGCCTCGCTCGCCGACCCCGCCGTCGCCGAGCGGCGCACGGGCTACGTGGTGGGCGGCATCAGCCCGGTGGGCCAGCGCACGGCGCTGGCGACCGTCGTCGACGCGAGCGCCGCCTCCTTCGAGACCGTCTTCGTCAGCGGGGGGAGGCGCGGGTTCGACATCGAGATCGCCCCCGCCGACCTCGTGCGCGCCACGGGCGCCCAGCTGCTGCCCGTCGCGCGGGACTGAGCGTGGCCCTGCTGTTCTCCGACGCGTCGCTCGGCACCGCCGCGCTGCTCGCCCTCGGGGCGGCGCTGCTCGTGCTGAACGCGGTGACCGTCGTCGTCTACGCGCTCGACAAGCGGGCGGCCCGCCGCCGCACCCGGCGGGTGCCGGAGCGGACGCTGCTGGCCCTCGGCCTCGTCGGCGGCTGGCCCGGGGCGCTCGTCGCGCAGCGGACGCTGCGGCACAAGACGCGCAAGGCGTCGTTCCGCCGCTCGTTCGTGCTCACCGTCGTGCTGAACGTGGCCGTCGTGGGCGTCGTGGTGGCCCTGGTGCTGACACCGGGCGGCTGAGGCCCCTGCACCCTGGGGAGCAGCACGCTGCGCCCGCCGCACGGTGAGGCCGCCGCACGCATCCCGCCGGAAGGGATCGGGCTCCCCTCCGGCGGTCGACGGTGCGGACCGGACCAGCTCGGGCTAGGTCCGGGCACGCTCCGTCGCGCGTCGGCACGGCGCCGCCCGCCCCGGGCATGGCTGACCGGGGGCCGGGTGGACGACGCGTGTGCGGTTCACCTCGTGGTGCGAGGCGTCGAGGGCGCCGGGCTCTCAGGAGGGTTCAGGCTCCGAGGCGGGCTGGCCTTCTCGACGGATCCGACATTACTGGTCCCCCTAAGTGCGGACAAGCATTTCCGATGCACGTGCATGGACCCAGTTCGGGGGACGGACCGGTCCACCTCGGTGCCCGCACCCGCCCGGGGGCGCCCACCGCGCCTCCTCGTCGTCCGGGGCGCGCACGCGGCGCGACGCACCGGAGCGGCTGCCCCCGATACCGGGTAGCGTCGCCTCCGTGGCTGCTTACGAACCCAGAGTCGGGCGGATCCCCGTCACGGCGCTCTCCCCGACCACCCCCGACCGGGTCTTCCCGACCAAGGCCTTCAGCGGCGAGGTCGTGCCCTTCGGCGCGACCGTCTTCCGCGAGGGGCACGACGTCGTCGGCGCCGACCTCGTGCTCACCGACCCGGAGGGCGTCGAGACCCGACACCCGATGGTCGCGGGCCTCCCCGGCACCGACCGCTGGACGACGGAGGTGCAGCTCGAGGTCGAGGGCGACTGGACCTGGCAGGTCGAGGGCTACACCGACGACTGGGCCACCTGGCTGCACACCGCCGAGATCAAGGTGCCGGCCGAGCTGGACGTCGAGGTGACCTTCACCCTCGGCAGCCGCCTCCTGGCCGCCGCCGCGGGCGACTACCCCGACACCCCGCTCGTGGCCGACGCGGCCAAGGCGCTCGGCAACACGTCGCTCACCCCCGGCGCGCGCCTCCGCGTGGCCACCGACCCCCGGCTCGCCGCCGTCTTCGCGGCCCGCCCGCTCGGCAGCCTGCGCACCCGCAGCGAGCCCGAGGCCCTCCGCGTCGAGCGCAGCCGCGCCGGCCTGGGCAGCTGGTACGAGTTCTTCCCCCGCAGCGAGGGCGCGAAGAAGCAGGCCGACGGCACCTGGAAGAGCGGCACCTTCCGCACCGCCGCCCGCCGCCTCCCCGCGATCTCGCGGATGGGCTTCGACGTCGTCTACATCCCGCCGGTGCACCCCATCGGCACGACCTTCCGCAAGGGCCCGAACAACACCCTGACCGCGGGGCCGAACGACCCCGGGTCGCCCTACGCCATCGGCTCGGCCGACGGCGGGCACGACGCGATCCACCCCGACCTCGGCACCGTCGCCGACTTCCGCTGGTTCGTCGAGACCGCCCGCAACACCGGCCTCGAGCTCGCGCTCGACCTGGCGCTGCAGTGCTCGCCCGACCACCCCTGGGTCACCGAGCACCCGGAGTGGTTCACGCAGCTGCCCGACGGCACGATCGCCTACGCCGAGAACCCGCCGAAGAAGTACCAGGACATCTACCCCCTGAACTTCGACGACGACTACGAGGGCATCAGCCGCGAGATCCTCCGCATCGTGCGCTGGTGGATCGAGCTCGGCGTCACGATCTTCCGCGTCGACAACCCCCACACGAAGCCGGTCCGCTTCTGGGAGTGGCTGCTGCACGAGATCCGCGAGACGAACCCCGAGGTCGTCTTCCTGTCGGAGGCGTTCACCAAGCCCGCCATGATGCAGGCCCTCGCCCAGGTCGGCTTCCACCAGTCGTACACGTACTTCACCTGGCGCAACGAGAAGTGGGAGCTCGAGGAGTACCTCACCGAGCTGTCGAAGGAGACGAGCGGCTGGCTGCGCCCGAACCTCTTCGTCAACACCCACGACATCCTCACGCCGTACCTCCAGTACGGCGGCCGCGCGGCCTACAAGGTGCGCGCCGCGATCGCCGCGACGGCCTCGCCGACCTGGGGCGTCTACTCGGGCTACGAGCTGTTCGAGGACGTCGCCCGCCCGGGCAGCGAGGAGAACATCGACAACGAGAAGTACGAGTACAAGCCGCGTGACTGGCAGGCTGCCGAGGAGGCGGGGGCCAGCCTCGCTCCGTACCTCACGCAGCTGAACCGCATCAGGTCGTCGCACCCGGCCCTGCGTCAGCTCCGCAACCTCGACGTCCACTCGAGCGACGACGACGCGATCCTCGTGTACTCGAAGTACCTCAGCCGCGCCCACACCCGCAGCGGCCGCGCCGACGCGATCATCGTCGTCGCCAACGTCGACCCCCACTCGGCCCGCGAGACGACCGTGCACCTCGACGTGACGAAGTTCGGGCTGCGCCCGGGCGGCACGTACACGGTGCGCGACCTGATCACCGGCCAGCAGTGGACCTGGTCCGACGACAACTACGTCCGACTCGACGCCTTCACGGAGCCCGTGCACGTGCTGTCGGTCGACCTGAACCGCGCCCCCTGAGGAGCACCCCGATGAGCATCTTCCGCCACCCGAAGCCCCAGCCCGAGGAGCCCGGGCGCGGCGCCGCCGCGCAGCCCGCCGCCCCCGAGCCCGAGACGGCCCGCCCGTCGTTCGACGAGATCATCGCGCCGGGGACGGCCCCGGCGGCCGAGCCCGCTGCGGTCGAGCCCGTCGCGGCGCAGCCCGCCGAGCCCGTCGCCACGCCGGAGCCGGCCGCGGTCGAGGCCGAGCCGGAGCGCGACCCCGTCGTCGAGCCCGAGCCCGTCGTCGAGCCCGTCGCGGAGCACCCCGCCGAGCCCGTCGCCGTCGAGCCCGAGCCCATCGTCGAGCCCGAGCCCGAGCCCGCCACCGCCGCCCCCGAGGACCCGACCCCGCCCGACGTCCGCGTCGACGAGTCGACCCCGGCCGCCGCCCTCCCCGTCCTGGACGAGAACGAGGTCCTCGCCGCCGTCGAGGGCCGCCACGGCCACCCGCACGCGATCC
Organism: Frigoribacterium sp. CFBP 8754; assembly: GCF_014841815.1. Taxonomy (NCBI): domain Bacteria; kingdom Bacillati; phylum Actinomycetota; class Actinomycetes; order Micrococcales; family Microbacteriaceae; genus Frigoribacterium; species Frigoribacterium sp. CFBP 8754. The sequence goes on along the minus strand of NZ_JACYUO010000001.1, from coordinate 611,979 downwards.
TCGGCGAGCACGTGCGCGACGGGGTCACCGTCGTCCGCGTCGTGCGGCCTCTCGCCGAGACGGTCACCGTCACCGGCGCCTCCGGCGAGGTCGTCGCCCTCGAGCACCTCGTGCACGGTCTCTGGCAGGGCGCCGCCCGCGCGCCGCTCGGCGGCTACGAGGTCACCGCCACCTACGACGGCGGCTCTCCCTGGGTCGCCGACGACCCCTACCGCTTCTCCCCCACGGTCACCGAGTTCGACCTCTACCTCTTCGGCGAGGGCCGCCACGAGCAGCTCTGGAAGATGCTGGGCAGCCACGTGCGCGAGCACGAGGGCGTGCGCGGCACCTCCTTCGCGGTCTGGGCGCCCCACGCCAACGCCGTCCGCGTGAAGGGCGACCTGAACGGCTGGGACGCCGCCCGCCACGCGATGCGCAAGCTCGACGGCAACGGCATCTGGGAGCTCTTCGTGCCCGGCGTCGTCGACGGTGCGTACAAGTACGAGATCCTCACGCCCGACGGCGCCTGGGTGGACCGTGCCGACCCGATGGCCCGCCGCTCCGAGGTGCCGCCGGCCACCGCCTCCGTCATCACGAAGGCCGCGCACGCCTGGTCGGACGACGACTGGATGACGCAGCGCGCCGCGACCGACCAGCACCAGGGCCCGATGAGCGTCTACGAGCTGCACGTCGGCTCGTGGCGCCCGGGCCTGAGCTACCGCGAGCTGGCCGACCCGCTGGTCGACTACGTCACCGCGCTCGGCTTCACGCACGTCGAGTTCATGCCCCTCGCGCAGCACCCGTTCGGCGGCTCGTGGGGCTACCAGGTCACCGGCTACTACGCGCCGCAGAGCACCTACGGCTCCCCCGACGACCTGCGCTACCTGATCGACCGCCTGCACCAGGCGGGCGTCGGCGTGATCATGGACTGGGTGCCCGGGCACTTCCCGAAGGACGAGTGGGCCCTCGGCAACTTCGACGGCCGCAGCGTCTACGAGCACTCCGACCCGCGTCGCGGCGAGCAGCCCGACTGGGGCACGCTGGTCTTCAACTTCGGTGACTCGCAGGTGCGCAACTTCCTCGTCGCGAACGCCCTCTACTGGCTCGAGGAGTTCCACATCGACGGCCTCCGCGTCGACGCGGTCGCCTCGATGCTCTACCTCGACTACAGCCGCAACGACGGCGAGTGGCTGCCGAACGAGCACGGCGGCCGCGAGGCCACCGAGGCCATCTCCTTCCTCCAGGAGGCGAACGCGACGGCCTACAAGCGCCACCCCGGCATCGTCATGATCGCGGAGGAGTCCACCAGCTGGCCCGGCGTCTCGCGCCCGACGAGCGAGGGCGGCCTCGGCTTCGGCCTGAAGTGGAACATGGGCTGGATGCACGACACCCTCGACTACGTCGAGAAGGACCCGGCCTACCGCTCGTACCACCACGGCGAGATCACCTTCTCGTTCCACTACGCGTGGAGCGAGAACTTCATGCTGCCGATCTCGCACGACGAGGTCGTCTACGGCAAGGGCTCGCTCTTCGAGAAGATGCCCGGCGACGAGTGGCAGAAGCGCGCGAACCTCCGCGCCTACCTCGCCTACATGTGGGGCCACCCCGGCAAGCAGCTGCTCTTCATGGGCTCCGAGTACGGGCAGCCCACCGAGTGGAGCCAGGAGAACGGCCTCGACTGGTCGGTGCTCGAGCGCCCCGAGCACCAGCAGGTGTTCGACTTGGTCAGCGAGCTGAACGCCGTCTACCGCCGCGAGAGCGCCCTCTGGGCCCACGACTTCGACGTCGAGGGCTTCGAGTGGATCGACGGCGGCGCGGCGCAGCAGAGCGTCGTGGCCTTCCTCCGCAAGTCGGGGCAGGGCGAGTCGGTCGCGGTGCTCGCGAACTTCTCGGGCGTGCCGCAGACCATGCGCCTGGGCCTGCCGGAGGCCGGCACCTGGGACGAGATCCTCAACACCGACGCGACCGTCTACGGCGGCTCGGGCGTCGGCAACTTCGGCGCCGTCACGGCGACGGACGCCCCCTGGGCGGGCCGCCCGGCCTCGGCGG
>NZ_JACYUO010000001.1:195076-609916 GCF_014841815.1 Frigoribacterium sp. CFBP 8754 | reverse complement strand
CGTGCGCGGGGCGGGGAGGGGCGGCTCAGTAGAGCAGCATCGTGAGGCGTCGCCGGGCGGCCGCGACGCGCGGGTCGTCGAGGCCGACGATCTCGAAGTACTCGAGGAGGCGCTTGCGGGCCGCGTCCTTCCCCTCCTGGTCGAGCGACGGGAAGACCGTCAGCACCCGGTCGAACGCGTCGTCGACGTGGCCTCCGCTCACGTCGAGGTCGGCCACCGCCAGCTGCGCGTCGACGTCGGTCGGGGCCGCCGCGGCCTCGGCGCGGACGTCGGCGAGGGAGGCGCCCTGCAGTCGCGAGATCAGCGAGACCTGGGCGAGCCCCGCGACGGCCAGCTGGTCGCGAGGGTCCTGCGCGATGGCCGTCGTGTACGCCGCGATGGCGGCGTCGTAGTCGCCGCGGTCGATGGCGTCGTACGCGTCCTGGTGGTGCGGGGGCAGCGGCTCGGGCTCGGGCTCGGGCGTCTCGCCCTCCCCCGCCGGGGCGCCGTCGACGACCGCGCTGCCGGTGACCCCGTTCTGCGCGGCGAGCTCGAGCACCTGCTCGAACACGTCGCGCACCTGCGCCTCGGGGAGGGCGCCGACGAAGAGCTGCACCGGGCGCCCGCCGATCACGGCCGCGACGGCCGGGATGGACTGCGCCTGGAAAGCCTGCGTCAGCTGCGGGTTCGCGTCGACGTCGACCTTGGCGAGCACGAAGCGGCCGCCGTACTCGGCGACGAGCTTGTCGAGCACCGGCGAGAGCTGCTTGCACGGGCCGCACCACTCGGCCCAGAGGTCGACGATCACCGGGACGGTGTTGCTCAGCTCGAGGAACTGCGTGAACGTCTCGTCCGTCGCGTCGAGCACGAGCGCCGGCACCGCGACGGAGGCGGCGGGCGCTCCCCCGTCGGGCGGCGTCGGGGCGCCGGGCGACCCGGCGGCGGCCGCCCCGGGCGCCGGAGCCGGCGGCCGGTTGGCGAGCGACGAGAGGTCGACGGCTCCGCGGAGCCCGGAGGGCACGGGGGGCAGGGTGGTCATGGCAACTCCTTCGCGGCCGTGAGGGCCTGGCTGAAACCGAGCAGGACGATCTTGTCGTCGCTGCCCACGGGAGGGACGGAGAAGAGCAGCTGGACGCCGTAGGTCGCCTCGATGCCCTTCGTCGACTTGTCGAGGCCGACGAGCGTCTTGACGACGCCCGCGGGGTTGACCTCGGCGCCGGCGGCGGTCGGCTTGACGGTCTCGACCTCGTCGAGGCCGACCGACACGATCGCGCCGGCGTCGTTCGAGGCGAACGCCACCGGGGTCTCGGCGTCGGGCGTCGAGGTGTAGTCGATCGACGCCGTCGTGGGCAGGCTCGCCCGCTTGGCGTCCTTGTAGGCCTTGCCGATCTTGTCGCGGAGCGTGTCGCCCTCGGCCTGGAACTGCGGCGCGTACTGGCTCTCGTCGCCGTTCCGGAGGATGTCGCCGTAGGCCTCGGCGAGCTGGTCGGGCCGCAGCGTCAGCAGCTTGACGTCGGGCGCGAGACGGGCCGCGCCGAGCGAGGCCGGGGCCACCGTGGGGAGCGTCGCCTGCGCCTCCAGCGCCTGCAGGTACTCGACCTTGTACGGGTCCCGCGCGGTCTCCTGCACCAGGGTGAGGGCGATCGGCGCCTTGGACGCGTCGGCGTCCTGCACGACGGTGAAGAGCGTGCGCGGCCAGGTGTCGGCCTGCTGCGGCAGGGTGAGCGTCAGCTCGCCCGAGGGGACGCCGATCGGCCCGGCGGCCGCGGCGTCCTTCGCGCGGATCTGGTAGTTGGCCTCGCGCTGCTCGAGGGCGGGGCCGACGAAGCGCTCGGCCGCCGCGGTCGCGTCGAGCGCGGCGTCGGCGGCGGAGGCCGTCGCGGCCACGCGAGCGACGATGCGCTCGGCCTGGGCCTCGGTGACGACGGGAGGCTGGAGCTCGGTGCCCTCGTCGTCGCCCTCCGCGCCCGGCGTCGCGGTGGCCGTCGGGGTCGGAGTGCTGCCGTCGCCGGCGCCGCCCACGGCGCTCGGCCAGTAGTCGGCCGTGCAGCCGCCCAGGGCCAGCGACGACACGAGCACGACCGGCACGACCGCGACCAGCCGCCGCCGGGCGCCCCGCTTCGAGGCACCGATCGCGGGCGTCGCCCCGGCGCGGATCGCCGAGCGGCGCGGCGGGCGGGGCAGCTTCGGGCGCTTGCCGTCGCTCGACGTGCGGCGCGGGCCGCGGGTGCGGCGGTGGTGGGCGATGGCCCAGACGTAGAGGAGCACGCCGATCACGAGCACCACCAGCCCGCCGACGATCAGGGGCCCGGCCGTCGGCGTCGAGGCCGACAGCGGCCACGTGACGCGCAGCTGCGACGGGGCGGGCTCGGTGCCGTCGGAGAGGACCACGAGCGAGATGTCGTCGGGGGCGTCGAGCGAGAAGGTGAGCGAGGTGCCCTCGTACTGCTCGTACCAGAGGTCGCTGTCGGCGGGGGCGGGCGCCGTGGCCTCCGACCCCTGCACGACCTGGGTCTCGAGCTCGCCGGTCGCGTCGTCCCACGCGACGCTGTTGTAGGTCGTGTCGCCGACCCAGCCGAGCACGTCGGAGGTGCGGCCGTAGGCGGCGAAGACCGTGCCGCCGCCCGCGACCGAGATCGTCTGGCGGCCGTCGTGGCCATGCAGCGCCTCGGCGGGCACCACCGTCACGACGGCGTCGGAGGACTCGGTCGAGACCGTCGACGACACGCTCTCCGGCGGCGCGAAGACCGTCCTCTGGGCGAAGCCCAGGCCGACCATGACCGCCGCGAGCACGACGACCACGACTGCGATGATGAAGCGCACGTTACCTCTCCCTCCGTGCCACCATCCCGGTCGGGTCCGAGCACGCGCCAGTACGACGCGGCCTCGTGCGGGCCTGGCCGAGGAGGCCGGGCGCGGCAGCAGAATTTAAGACGGCTCAGCGTATCCGACCAGCCTGTGAGCCGCACGCCCGGGGCCCGGCAGCCGTCTGGGGGGCCCGCACCGCGACTCCCCCGCCCCCACCGGGGCGCCGCGCCGACGCGGCCCCGTGCAGGCGTCGTGCCCTAAAATCGTCCCGCCGAGACGCGACGGGTCGTGCTCGGCACCGACGCGAGGAGACACAGTGGCCGCTGACGACGCCGAGTTCGGCACCGAGCTCCGGGGGTACCGCAAGGACGACGTCGACAAGGCGCTCGGCGAGCTCCGCCGCGAGCTGATCAAGGCGAACGCCGACCGCGCCGACACCGCGAGCCGCGTCAAGGAGCTGCAGGGGCGGCTCGACGAGGTGCAGCGCGAGCTGGAGGAGGCGGGCACGCCCACCTACTCGGGCCTCGGCAGCAAGCTCGAGCGCACGCTCCGCCTCGCCGAGGAGCAGGCCACGGCCCTCGTCGGCCAGGCCGACATCGACGCGGAGCAGCTGCGCCGCTCGTCGTCCGACGAGGCGCGTCAGGTGCTCGACGAGGCCCGGGAGCGCAGCACCGCCCTCCTCGACGACGCCCGGGGCCGCGCCGCCGCGCAGGTCGCCGAGTCGACCGCCGAGGGCGACCGCCTGGTCTCGCGCGCCCGCGGCGAGGCTCGGTCCCTCCTGCAGGAGGCCCAGCGCGACTCCTCGGCGATGCGCGGCGCCGCGGCCACCGAGGCCGCCGAGAACGTCTCGACCGCGCGCCACGAGGCCGCCGCCGTGCTCTCCGCCGCCGAGCGCGAGGCCGCCGAGCTCCGCGCCCTCGTCGAGCAGGAGGTCGCCGCGGCCCGCGACGGCGCCGCCGAGCTCGCCCGGACCACCGCGCAGGCCCGCGAGCAGTTCGTCGCCGACAGCGAGCGCCAGCGCGCGGACCTCGACCGGGAGGGCGCCGCCGTCCGGGCCGAGCTCGCCCGGCTCGACGAGACCACCCGTGCCGATCTCGAGCTCGAGGTCACGACCCGACGCGACGACCTCGCCCGCGAGATCGACGCGGCCCGTGCCGAGCTCGACGACGACGTCGAGAACACGCGCGCCGACCTTGCCCGCGACGTGGCGGAGACCCGCGCGGCGCTGGCCGCCGACTCCGCGCGCGTCCGCGCCGAGCTCGAGCTCGAGCTGACGACCGGCCGCGCGGAGCTCGAGCGCGAGGTCGAGGCGGCGCGGGCCGACCTCGCCCACGAGCTGGCGACGGCCAGGGCGCAGGCCCTCGCCGACGTCGCCGCCGACCGGGCGCGCCTCGAGCGCGAGGTCGCGGAGGCGCGCGAGGCCCTCGCCGCGGAGCTCGCGGCCCGCACCGCCGAGGTCGACCTGGCCACGGCCACCGCCCGGGAGGAGATCGAGCGGACCACCACCGAGACGCGCGACCGCCTGGCCCGCGACGTCGAGCAGCAGCGCGAGCGCCTCGAGCGGGAGGAGGCCGAGCTGCGCGCCCAGGTCGAGGTCGAGGTCGCCAACGCCCGCGCCGACCTCGACGCCGAGGTCGCCGAGAGCCAGGCCCGCCTCGTCGACGACGAGGAGTCGCAGCGCGTCCGCCTCGCCCACGAGGCCCGCACCGTGCGCGCCCGGCTCGAGGCCGAGCGCGACGACGCCGTCGCCGAGCTGGAGCGCGAGCTCGAGGCCCGGCGCAGCGCGGCCGACGTCGAGCTCCGCACCCGCCGCGACGAGACCGACCGGGAGCTGGTGCAGCGTCACCACGCCGCGGTCGCCGAGACCCAGGGCTACCTCGACGAGGCCGGCGCGCAGCTCGAGGAGGCTCGGCAGCGAGCCGTCGAGGCGCGCCGCGAGGCCGACGAGCTCGAGCGCACGAGCGCGGAGCACTCGCGCACCGTGCGTTCCGAGGCCGACGCCGCGGCCCACGAGACGGTGAGCGAGGCCGAGGCCCGCGCCGAGCGGCTCGTCGCCGACGCCGAGGAGCGGTCGCGCGGCCTCGTCACCGACGCGGAGTCGCGGCTCGAGGCCCTGCGCGACGAGCGCGACGAGGTGGCCAGCTACCTCGAGGGCCTGCGCCGCGCCCTCTCCGGGACGGCGTCGGGCGGTGACGACTCCGGTACGACAGAGTAGGCAGTCGGCGGCACCGCGGTGAGCGGTGCCTCCGTCGTCGACAGGAGCACCCCCGTGAAGATCCACAACCCGTTCCGCCTCGGACTCCTGGCGGGCCTGGGCGTCCTGGTCGCGCTCGTGATCGGCGGGGCGGTCAGCGAGCTGTCGACGGTGCTGACCTACGTCGGCGCGGCCATCTTCATCGCCCTGGGGCTCGACCCGATCGTCTCCTGGCTCGAGAACCGCCGCGTGCCGCGGTCGCTGGCGATCGTCATCGTCTTCCTGGCCGTGCTCGGCGCCTTCGTCGGCGTCGTGTTCGCGATCGTGCCCGTCATCGTGAGCCAGGCCACCGCGCTGATCACGAGCCTCGTCACGTACCTGCAGAGCGTCACGACCCAGCAGTTCGTCGACAACCTGCAGTCGCTCGTGCCGCAGAACGTCATCGACGTGCAGGACGGCCTCGACGCCCTCGTGGACTTCCTCACCAACCCCGACAACGTCCTGACCATCGGCGGCGGCGTGCTCGCCGTCGGCGTGGCCATCGGCAACGGGGTGTTCGCGACGGTCGTGGTGCTCATCCTGACGCTCTACTTCACGTCGTCGATCAACACCTTCAAGCGCGGCATCTACAAGCTGGTGCCCGCGTCGAAGCGCCCGAAGTTCGCCGACATCGCCGAGCAGATCAGCACCTCGGTGGGGCGCTACGTCATCGGGCAGTTCACGCTCGCCGCCATCAACGGCATCGTGAGCTTCGTCTTCCTCAGCGCCATCGGGGCCCAGCAGCCGGCGGTCTTCGCCTTCATCGCCTTCCTCGGCTCGATCATCCCGCTGGTCGGCACGATCAGCGGCTCGGCGATCATCGTGCTCGCGCAGATCGCCCTGCTCCCCCAGTCGCCCTCGACCTGGATCACGGCGGCGATCTGGTACATCGTCTACATGCAGGTGGAGGCCTACGTGCTGAGCCCGCGCATCATGCGCCGCGCCGTGCACGTGCCCGGCGTCATCGTCGTGATCGCGGCCCTCACCGGCGGCACGCTGCTCGGAGTGCTCGGCGCGCTCATCGCCATCCCGGTGGCCGCGTCCGTCCTGCTGATCATCCGCGAGGTCGTCGTGCCCCGGCAGGACGCCCTCTAGCGACCGAGCAGCGCCCGGTCAGCTCGCGGGCCAGGTCGACGGCAGCGGCAGGGAGACCGCGGGGGCGACGCGCGCGACGATCTCGGTGAGCACGCGCGTGGTCTGCTTCTCGCCGACCCAGAGGTGCTTGCCCCCCTCGACCGCGACCACCTCGAGGCGCGGCACGACCGCGAACCGGCTCCGCGCCTCCTCGGGGCGGAGGTAGTCGTCGAGCTCGGGCACCACCGCGACGATCGGCACCTCCGACGCGTTCCAGGCGCGCAGGTGGTCGTCCGTGGCGCGGTGGAGGGGCGGTGACAGCAGCAGCAGGCCCGCCACGTCGACGTCGGTGCCGTGCATGAGCGCCACCTCGGTGCCGAACGACCAGCCGACCAGCCAGGGGGTGGGCAGGCCCTGCTCGGCCACGAAGCGCACCGCGGCGCGGAGGTCCGCAGCCTCGGCGACGCCCTCGCCGAACTCGCCCTCGGAGCGGCCCCGCGGCGACGAGACGCCTCGGAAGTTGAAGCGGAGCACGGCCACGTCGGCGAGGGCGGGGAGGCGCCCCGCGGCCTTGCGGAGTACGTGCGAGTCCATGAAGCCCCCGGCCGTGGGCAGCGGGTGCAGGGCGACGATCGTGGCGACCGGCTCACGGTCGAGCGGCAGGGCCAGCTCGCCGACGAGGGTCAGCCCGTCGTCGGTCGTGAGCTCGACCTCGCGGCGGCGCGCGGGCAGCTCGACGCCTCCGCGGATCTCGACGGGGGCGGGGTCGGGGGTGCTCACGAGATCCTCCAGCAGTGCGTGTGCCAGTGACGGCGGCCGGCGAGGTCGTTCGCCTCGCCGAAGATGCCGTCGGCACGCCAGGCGACGACGTGCGGGGTTGCGGGGGCGATGGTCAGCGAGCAGCCGGGGCAGGTGTACTCCTTGACCGCGGCGGCGGACGAGACGGCCTGCACCGTGTAGTCGCGGCCGTGCCGGGTCTCGACCCGGGGCCCGCCGAAGAGGGCCCGGCTGATGTCGTGGGAGTCGCTGTCCGTGCCCGGGGTCCGGTCGCGGGGACGGCGCGGTCGGTTGCTGCGGGGCATGTCGACCAGCGTACCGGCGGCACCGCGGCCTGCCCGCGTCGGGGCCGTACGACGACGGCGCCCCCGCTCTCGCGGAGGCGCCGTCGTGGCGTCGGGCAGGTGTCGCGCCCGGGCTCAGTACCAGTTGACCGACTGCGAGTGGCCCCAGGCACCGCAGGGGTTGCTGTAGCGCCCCTGGATGTAGTTCAGGCCCCAGGTGATCTGGGTGGCGGGGTTCGTCTGCCAGTCGGCGCCGACCGAGGCCATCTTGCTGCCGGGCAGCGCCTGGGGGATGCCGTAGGCACCGCTGGAGCGGTTGGCCGCGTACACGTTCCAGCCGGACTCCTTGTTCCAGAGCGAGACGAGGCAGTCGTACTGGTCGCTGCCCCAGCCGCGGGCCGCGACGAGGTCGGCGGCGATGGCCTTCGCACTGCCCGGGTCGGGCGTGCCGGCCACGGGCGCCGTGCCGGTGCTGGGCTTCTTCGCCGCGGCGGCGGCACCCGTGCCGGTCGACGCAGCCGACGCGTCGGCGGTCTCCTCGACGACGGGCTCCGGCTCGGGCGGCGGGGGCGGCGGCGGGACGGTGACCCCGTAGGAGTCGCGGTCGGCGGTCGTGACGACGCCGCTGGCCACCGTGACGGTCTGGCCGGGAGCGGTCAACGCCGCGGCGGCGGCCGGGGTCGTCGTCGCGGCCTCGGCCCCGGCGAGCGGGTTGACGAGCGACGCACCGATGAAGGCGGCCGTCGCGCAGAAGCCGATCATCGGCAGGACCACGTGGCGCCGGGGCGCCGGTCGCGCGGCCACGGACGTCGACGCCCCGGCCTGGGCCCGGGCCATCTCTGCCGGGACGACCGAGGCGGGGAGCCTGCGGTGCACCGTACGGGGTCGGGAGACCACGACCGGGTGATCTCGAGGAGTCGTGCCGGGGGTCGGAGTCGCTGAGTGCCTGCCCATGAGTTCGTCCAGGGTAACGGATCGATCACGGCACGGCTAGGGCCCCCGGCGCGTGTCGCCGTCGACGTCGGGCGGTCGGGCCGTCAGGCCGTCAGGCCGTCTGGCCTTCAGGCCTTCAGGCCTTCAGGGCACGGGTGGCCAGGGCGTCAGCGGACGGCCAGCATGACGTCGACGACCGCGTCGAGCACGAGGTCGACCTGCGCCTCGCGGTAGCCGCCCCGCTGGGGCCGGAACACCGCACCGCGCACGTCGTCGATGCTCAGCGCCCGCCCGTCGCTGAAGTACCCCTGCAGTCGGCGCGCGAGCCGGTCGACGTCGCCGCGGTGGTACCCCGGGGTGAAGATGCTGACCCGGTCGAAGCGGTGCCCCTGCGGGCGGTCGAGGCGAGCGACGATCTCCTCCGCGGTCGACCGAGCGTCGCCGAGCCACGAGTCGTCGCCGCGCGTCGTCCTGGCCTGCTCGCGCTCGCGCGAGGCGAAGGCGTCCTCGAGCCGCTCCAGCGCGGCGTCGACGTGGGCGGTCGAGTAGCCGCCCTTGGTCATCGCGAAGGCGGTGCGGCGGATGCGCGCCGAGTCCACGTCGCCCTCCCCCGGCGCTGCGGCGTACGCGGCACGCGCCTCCGCCAGGAAGGCGTCGACCTCGGACTCGTCGTAGCCCCGCTGGCCCTTGGGCGCGAGGGGGAAGGTTGTGCTCACGCGCACCATCATGCCGCATCGCCCTGCCCGGGCCCGGGAAGGCCGGGCCCGGGCAGGGCACGGCGTCAGACGAAGATCAGGTACAGCGCGTAGGCGACCACGGCCGACGGCAGCGTGCTGTCGAGCCGGTCGAGGAAGCCGCCGTGGCCCGGCAGCCAGGTCGAGATGTCCTTGATGCCGAGGTCGCGCTTGATGAGCGACTCGGAGAGGTCGCCGACCGTGGCCGTGGCGATGATGAGGCCGCCGAGCAGGAAGCCGAAGTACCAGGGCATGTCGAGCAGGAGCCACGAGGTCAGCACGGCGGCGATCAGGCTGGCCGCCACCGAGCCCGCGAACCCCTCCCAGGTCTTCTTGGGGCTGATGCGCGGCGCCATCGGGTGCTTGCCGAAGTTGAGCCCCGTGGCGTAGGCGCCCGTGTCGACCGCGATCACGATGATCAGGGCCGAGAGGGTCCAGTTCGCCCCGTTCGGCTGGGCCGCGAGCAGGACCATGAAGCTGCCGAGGAAGGCGCAGTAGATCTGCACGAACGCCCCGGCCCCGATGTCGCGGAGGACGACGGAGGCGGGCTTGCGGTGCGAGGGCCGCGCGAGCTCGACGAGCCGCCACAGCGAGATGACGGCCACGCCCGCGAGGAGCGCGAGCCACTGCCCGGACGCGCCGCCGTAGAAGGCGGCGGGGACGATGGCGAGGCCCGCCAGGACGCTCGGCAGCCGCGGGACGTCGCGCCCCGCGAACCTCAGCGCACTGGTCAGCTCGAAGCAGAGGGACGCGATGAGCGCTCCCGCCACGATCATGAAGAACGCGGGCTGGAAGATGAGGCTGACCAGGACGGCCCCGCCGAGACCGACCCCGACCCCGATCGCCGCCGGCAGGTTGCGGCCCGTCTTCGCGGTCAGGACCTCGTTGCGAGCGCCCAGCTGCGCGCGTCGTGCGCGCAGCTGGTTCTCGAGGTCGTGGCGAGCGGCCTGGGCCCGGGCGTCGAAGTCGGCGCGACGGCTGCCGAGGGTGGTCTTGGGGTTCGGCGCCGACTCGTCGGGGCGGGGGCCGTCGGGAGCGTCGCTCATCTAGACCTCGAGCAGCTCGGCTTCCTTCTTCTTCAGCGCGTCGTCGATCGAGTCGATGTAGCCCTTGGTGACCGACTCGAGCTCCTTCTCGGCGCGTGCGACCTCGTCGTCGCCGACCTCGGTCTTCAGCGCGTCGAGCTCCGTCTTCGAGGTGCGACGGATGTTGCGGATCTGCACCTTGGCGTCCTCGCCCTTGCCGCGGACGATCTTCACGAACTCCTTGCGGCGCTCCTGCGTCAGCTCGGGGATGGTGACGCGGACGAGGGTGCCGTCGTTGGTGGGGCTGGCGCCGAGGTTCGGGAAGGTCGCGATGGCCTTCTCGATCTCCTTCAGGGCCGACTTGTCGTAGGGCGTCACGATCATCGTGCGCGCCTCGGGCACCTGCAGCGAGGCCAGCTGGGCCAGCGGCGTCGGGGTGCCGTAGTAGTCGACGGGGATCTTCTGGAAGAGCGCCGGGTTGATGCGCCCGGTGCGGACCTGACCGAAGTCGGTCTTGGCGGACTCCAGGGCCCGCTCCATCTTCTCGCGCGTCTCGGTCAGTACGTCAGTGATCGCCACAATGCTCCCTTGGTTCGTCGTCGAGCTTAGTCGTCAGTTGCTGACGAGAGTTCCGATGCGCTCGCCCCGGATGGCGCGGGCGATGTTGCCGGCGCCCTCCATGCCGAAGACGTGCATCGGCATGCCGTTGTCCATGCAGAGGCTGAAGGCGGTCGAGTCGACCACCTTGAGGCCCTGGACGAGGGCCTCCTGGTAGGTCAGCGTCTCGAGCTTCACGGCGTCGGGGTCGGTGCGCGGGTCGGCGGAGTAGACGCCGTCGACGCCGTTCTTCGCGACGAGGACCTCGTCGGCGCCGATCTCGAGGGCACGCTGGGCCGACACGGTGTCGGTGGAGAAGTAGGGCAGGCCGGCGCCGGCGCCGAAGATGACGACGCGGCCCTTCTCGAGGTGCCGCTCGGCACGGCGCGGGATGTAGGGCTCCGCGACCTGGGTCATGGCGATGGCCGACTGGACGCGCGTGGCGGCTCCGGCCTTCTCGATGAAGTCCTGCAGGGCGAGCGCGTTCATGACGGTGCCCAGCATGCCCATGTAGTCGGCACGGCCGCGGTCCATGCCCCGCTGGCTGAGCTCCGCGCCGCGGAAGAAGTTGCCGCCGCCGACCACGACGGCGATCTCGACGTCGGCCGCGGCCTCGGCGATCTCGCGCGCGATGCCGCCGACCACGTCGGGGTTCACGCCGAGCTGGCCCCCGCCGAACGCCTCGCCCGAGAGCTTGAGGAGGACGCGGCGTCGTCTGGTTGTTCCTGTCGTCATGCGAGTTCTCCCTCGTGTCGTGGCCGTAGCCAGGGTAGCGAGTCACGGCGGACGTGCCGGACCGCGGCGGCCGGCCGCGCCTCCCTGCCGTGAGGGACCGCGGACACGGCGACGGGGCCTGAGACGCGTTCGTCTCAGGCCCCGTCAGGGTGTTGCTAGGCGCCGACCTTGACCCGGGCGAAGCCCTTGATCTCGATGCCGGCCTGCTCCACGACCTTGGCGACGGACAGCTTGTTGTCCTTCGCGTAGGCCTGGTCGAGCAGGGCGATCTCCTTGAAGAAGCCGGTCAGGCGACCCTCGATGATCTTCGGCAGGGCGGCCTCGGGCTTGCCCTCGTTCTTCGCGGTCTCCTCGACGATGGCGCGCTCCTTGGCGACCTGGTCGGCGGGGACCTCGTCGCGCGACAGGTACGTCGGCGCGGCGAAGGCGATGTGCTGGGCGACCGAGCGGGCCGTCTCGGCGTCGGGGCCCGTGTAGCCCACGACCACGCCGACCTGCGGGGGCAGGTCCTTCGAGGTCTTGTGGAGGTAGATCGCGAACTCGTCGCCCTCGATGTGCGAGACGGTGCGCAGTTCGACCTTCTCGCCCATCAGCGCGGCCTCGTCGTTGACGAAGGCCTCGACGGTCTGGCCGCCGATCGCCGCGGCGTTGCCCTCGGCGGCGTCCTTCGCGCCGGCGGCCGAGACGGCCTCGAGCACGGAGTCGGCGAGGGCGATGAACTTCTCGTTCTTCGCGACGAAGTCGGTCTCGCTGGCGAGCTCGATGATCGTGGCGTAGCCCGAGGAGGCCTTGGCGGCGACGAGCCCGGCGGTGGTCTGGCGACCCTCGCGCTTGGCGACGCCCTTGAGCCCCTTGACGCGGAGGATCTCGACGGCCTTCTCGAGGTCGCCGTCCGCCTCGACGAGGGCGTTCTTGCTGTCCATCATGCCCGCGCCCAGGCGGTCACGGAGGGTCTTGACGTCAGCTGCGGTGAAGTTGGCCATTGGCTGGCTTCCTTTCGTGGAGTCGGAAGGGGGGAGGACTACTTGGCGTCGGCGTCGGCCGGCTCGGCAGCCGTGGCCTCGGTGGCCTCGGCGACGGGCTCGACGACCGGCTCGCCCAGGGGCTTCTCGGCGACCTGCGCGTCGGCGTCGTTCTCCGCGACGGGGAGCGACTCGGCCGCGGGGGCCTCGGCGGCGGCGTCGGCGGCCTTGGCCTCGCCCTGCGCGAGCAGCTCGGCCTCCCACTCGGCGAGGGGCTCGACGGGAGCGTCGGCGTCCTCGGGCTTCTGGTGACGCTGCACCAGGCCCTCGGCGGCGGCGTCGGCGACGATGCGGGTCAGCAGGCCGACGGAGCGGATGGCGTCGTCGTTGCCGGGGATCGGGAAGTTGATCTCGTCGGGGTCGCAGTTCGTGTCGAGGATGCCGATGACCGGGATGCCCAGCTTCTTGGCCTCGTCGATCGCGAGGTGCTCCTTCTTGGTGTCGACGACCCAGAGGGCCGACGGCGTCTTCGTCAGGTTGCGGATCCCGCCGAGCGTCTTGTGCAGCTTGTCGAGCTCGCGCTTCTTGATCAGCAGTTCCTTCTTGGTGAAGCCCTGCGTGGTGTCGTCGAAGTCGATGTCCTCGAGCTCCTTCATGCGGGCGAGGCGCTTCGAGACCGTCTGGAAGTTGGTCAGGAGGCCACCGAGCCAGCGCTGGTTCACGAAGGGCTGGCCGACGCGGTTCGCCTGCTCGGCGATGGAGCCCTGAGCCTGCTTCTTCGTGCCGACGAAGAGGATGGTGCCGCCGTGGGCGACCGTCTCCTTGACGAAGTCGTACGCCTTGTCGATGTAGCCGAGCGACTGCTGGAGGTCGATGATGTGGATGCCGGAGCGCTCGGCGAGGATGAATCGCTTCACCTTCGGGTTCCAGCGGCGGGTCTGGTGTCCGAAGTGGACGCCGCTGTCGAGCAGCTGGCGGATGGTGACGACGGCCATGGTCGTTCTCCTCTTTCGTGGCACGCGCGGAGGCGTGCCGGTGTCGGTTCGTCCGGGCGACCGGTCGGTCGCCCCTGCCTGGTGCCCGGGCACGCCCCCGCCGTCGGCACCGTGGCACTGACGTGCCGGTGGTGCGTGACGGACCGAGTGGGGGTGGAGGCCGGTGTCGTCCGTGAGCGGCCGACCGTGAGGGAGGCTGCTCGGGGACGGTGCGTCATGGACGCACGGGCACGCGAAGTCAGTCTGCGAGGCAGACTGCGTGCTCATCGTAGCACCGACGGAGCACGGGCAGGGGGCGGCGACGGGCCCCCGACGGAGGCCCGGGTCGACGCCGGCCCTCCCCCGCCCCGCACGACGGAACGCCCCGTCCGACGAGCGGACGGGGCGTTCCCGACGGGGGTCGTGACGAGGTCAGCGGCGAGCGCCCGAGGCGCCCTTCGCGGTGCCGCCCTCGACGGCCGAGATGCCCATCTCCTCCAGGCTGCGGCCCTTCGTCTCGGGGATCTTCGCGAGCACGAAGAAGAACGAGATGAGGGCGAAGGCGGCGAAGATGCCGTACGACAGCGTGAGGCTGACCGCGGCGAGCGACGGGAACGAGACCGTGACGATGAAGTTCGCGATCCAGTTGGCGGCGCTGCCGACGCCCAGCGCGGTGGCGCGGATGCTGTTGGGGAACATCTCGCCGAGCAGGACCCACATGAGCGGGCCCCAGGTGGCGCCGAACGAGACCACGAAGAGGTTGGCGGCCACGAGCGCGACGGGGCCCCAGGCGCCGGGCAGCTGCGGGTCGCCGCCGTCGCCGGGCACGGACTGGCTGAAGGCGAGGGCGGTGACCGCGAGGCTGAGGAACATGCCCACGGAGCCGATGAGCAGCAGCGGTCGACGGCCGACCTTGTCGACGAGGCCGATCGCGACGAACGTGACGACCACGTTGACGATCGAGGTGATCGTCGAGATCGTGAAGGAGTCGCTCTCCTGGAAGCCGACGGCCTGCCACAGGGTGGTCGAGTAGTAGAAGATCACGTTGATGCCGACGAACTGCTGGAGCACGGCGAGGATGATGCCGACCCAGACGATGGGCTGCAGGCCGAAGCGGTCGCCGCGGATGCTCGACTTCTTCTCCAGCTCCGCCTCGGTCTTGATCGAGTCGGTGATCTCCTTGAGGCTCGTGTCGACGGTCTCCGCGGGGACGATGCCCTTCAGGACGGTCTTGGCCTCGTCCTCGCGGCCCTCACCGGCCAGGTAGCGGGGCGACTCCGGCAGGCGGAGGGCGAGCACGCCGTAGACGACCGAGGGCACGATGCCGACGAGGAACATCCAGCGCCAGGCGGCGAGGCCGAAGAGGGAGGGCTCGGAGGCGCCGCCCGCGGTGACCGCGAAGAGCTGGTCGGAGAGCAGGGCGACGAAGATGCCGAGCGTGATGGCGAGCTGCTGGAACGAGGCGAGACGACCGCGGATGGCCTTCGGCGACACCTCGGAGATGTAGGCCGGGGCGATCACGGAGGCGATGCCGATGCCGAGGCCGCCGATGACGCGCCAGAGCACGAGGTCCCAGACGGCGAACGCGAAGGCGGCGCCGAGCGAGCTGATCAGGAAGAGCGCGGCGCCGATGAGCATCACCTTGATGCGGCCCATCTTGTCGGCGAGGCGGCCGGCGACGTACGCGCCGATGGCACAGCCGATCAGCGCCGACGCGACGGCGAAGCCGGAGGCGAACTCCGTCAGGCCGAACTCGTCGGTGATGCTGGAGACCGCGCCGTTGATGACGGACGAGTCGAATCCGAAGAGGAAGCCACCCACGGCCGCGGCGATCGCGAGAGCCGTCACCCGCCTGTTCAGCTTCTTCTCTGTTGCTGACGATTGCGCCGAGTTCGACACGGTTCTCCTTAAATCCACGGAGGGCGGGCTCGTGACCACACTCCCCCGACATCGTCGTGCACCGGGTGTTCGTGCACAGAGGGACCCTACGCCTCGCTGTGAATCCCCGCACGTCGTGCACGATCTGTGCATGCAGACCCGTGCCTCCTCCCCTCGCCCCCCGTCCGTCCGACAGGTGTCGTCTGGCCGGGAGCCGGCGCGAGCCGCCAGGGGTGCCGCCCTCCCAGCCCTCCTGCTCGCGGTCCTCCTCCTCGCCGGCGGTCCCGCCCGGCCCGTCGCGGCCGAGGCACGGCCCGGCCCGGCCGTCCCGTGGTCGTGGCCCGTGCCCGAGCCGCACCTCGTGCTCCGTCCGTTCGTCGCCCCCGAGCACCGGTGGTCGCCCGGGCACCGGGGCGTCGACCTCGCGATGACCGAGGGAGGCGCGGTGTCGGCCCCGGACGACGGGGTGGTGCACTTCGCCGGGACGGTCGTCGACCGCCCCGTGCTGTCGCTCCGGCACGCGGGCGGCGTCCTGAGCAGCATGGAGCCCGTGAGCACGGAGCTGCGGGCCGGCGACGTCGTGCAGCGGGGCCAGGCCGTAGGGGTGCTCGAGCCCGGCCACGGCTGCACCGCCTCGTGCGTCCACCTGGGGGCGCGGATCGACGGCGAGTACGTCTCACCGCTGATGATGCTGGGCCTCGGCCGGGCCAGCGTGCTGCTGCCGACCCGCCACGACGAGGTGCAGGGCTGAGGCCGCCGGGTCGGTCAGGCGCGGGGGTGGGCCGTCCGGTAGCTCTCGCGGAGTCGCTCGGTCGAGACGTGCGTGTAGATCTGCGTGGTGCCCAGGCTGGCGTGGCCGAGCATCTCCTGCACGGCACGGAGGTCGGCGCCCCCGTCGAGCAGGTGGGTCGCCGCCGTGTGCCGGAGGGCGTGGGGGCCCGACGGGCCGCTGCCCGGCAGGTCGGCCAGCAGGCCGGACACCAGGCGGTGCACCGCGCGGGTGCCGAGCCGGCCGCCGGTCGCGCCGAGGAAGAAGGCGTCGCCCGCGGGCCCGGCGCCGGCGGCTGGGTCGGCTCCGGCTCGGGCAGCGGCTCCGGCGCGGGCGGCGGCGCGGGCCGCGAGGACGGGCCGGGACCGCGTGAGGTACCGGTGCAGGGCCTCTGCGGCGGGGACGCCGAAGGGGACGACCCGCTGACGCGAGCCCTTGCCGGTCACGCGGACGGTGAGGCGGTCCAGGTCGACGTCGCCGAGGTCGGCCCCGACGAGCTCGGAGACGCGCAGCGCCGAGCCGTAGAGCAGCTCGACGACCGCGAGGTCGCGCCCCGCCACGGCGTCGTCGGCCTCGGCCCGGACGGCGAGCGACGTCAGCACGGACTCGGTCTGCGCGGTCGTCAGCACGCGGGGCAGGTGGCTCTCGGCCTTCGGGGCGCGGAGCCGGAGGCCGACGTCGACCCCGGTGCGCCCGGTCTCCTCCAGCCACCGCGTCAGGGCCCGGGCGCTGGCGGACCGGCGGGCGAGGGTGGTGCGCGCGAGGCCGGCCTCCGTGCCGCGCCAGAGCCAGTCGCGGAGCAGCTCGAGGTCGACGTCGGCGGTCTGCGGCTCCCGGCCCAGCCGCTGCCCGGCGACCGCGAGCAGGTCGGCGAGGTCGGAGAGGTACGAACGGAGGGTGTTCTCGCTCAGCCCCCGCGCGTGCCGCAGGTGCTCGACGAAGGCCTCGACGTCGACGCGCAGGGCCGTCACGGGCGCCCCGCCCCGCCGGGGCCCGCCGCGCGTCTCGTCGTCGTCACCGCGCCAGGCTACCCACGCGCGCGGCCCCTCCTCCGCCACCCCGCGGGCCCGGCGACGACCAGGCCGTCGACCTCCATCTCGGCGAGGAGCCCCCGCACCGTGTCGGCGCCGAGCCCCGAGGCCGCCGCGACCTCGTCGGTCGTGCGCTCGACGCGGGGGCTGAGGGCGTCCTGGACGCGGACGACGCGGGGGTCGACGACCTCCGGGGCCGGACCCGCGCCTCCTGCGCCGTGACCTGTCGACACGCCACGCCCGATCGGGCCCACGAGCTCGAGGACGTCGTCGACGCCCGTGACGCAGGCGGCGAGCCCCGAGCGGATCAACGCGTGGCACCCCGCCGACGACGGCGACGAGACGGGGCCGGGCACGGCGCCGACCGGGCGCCCGAGCACCTGCGCGTGGCCGGCGGTGTTCAGCGAGCCCGAGCGGCGGCCGGCCTCGACGACCACGGTCGCCGCCGTGAGGCAGGCGATGAGCCTGTTGCGCTGCAGGAACCGCCAGCGGGACGGCGTCGTGCCGCACGGCGCCTCCGCGACGAGGAGCCCGGTGCGCACGACCCGGCGGAGGAGCTCGTCGTGCCCGGCGGGGTAGAAGCGGTCGGCCCCGCCGGCCATCACCGCCACCGTCGCGGCCTCGGCCGCGAGGGCCGCGCGGTGGGCCGAGCCGTCGATGCCGTACGCCCCGCCGGAGACGACGGTCAGCCCCCGGTCGGAGAGGCCGCTGCCGAGGTCGGCGGCGACCGTCTCGCCGTACGACGTCGCCGCCCGCGCCCCCACCACGGCGACCGACGCGGCCGGGGCGGGCAGCTCACCGGCGCCGCGGAGCCAGAGGACGGCGGGCGCGTGGTCGCCCAACTCGTCGAGCTCGGCGGGCCAGCCGGGGTCGCCCGGCACGAGCAGGCGGATGTCGAGGGCCTCCGCGGCGCGCAGCGACGCCTCGGCGCGCCACCGCTGGAGCCGCGGGGCCCAGCGTCGCAGGGCCGCGTCGACCGAGAACCGGCCGAGGTCGTCGCCCGCCGGGGAGTCGCGGAGCGCGGTCTCGAGACCGCGCCCGGCCCCGCCGCCGCTCCGCTCCACGACGCACTCGACGGCGAGCCTCAGGGCGACCGCGGGCCCGAGGCCCCGGCGGGCGAGGCCCGCGACGACGTCGCCCGGCTCCGCGATGCCCGACCAGGCGGCGCGCGCGAAGACGTCGAGGCCGGCCTCGTCGGAGTCGCCCCCCGGCACCCAGGCCCGTGCGGGCCGGACCAGCCGCGCGAGGTCGTCGCCGGAGGCGTCGAGCAGCGCCCTCACAGCGACCGCCGCAGCCCGAGGGCCCGGGCGACCTGGCCCCGGCCGGGCCGGCCGACCCCGTCGAGGTCGGCGAGGGTCCAGGCGAGGCGGAGCACGCGGTCGTAGCCCCGCATGGTGAGGGCCCCCGTCTCGAGCGCCCGGTCGATCGGCGCCGAGTCGGCGACGGCCAGCCGACGGCCGGGGCCCCGGAGCCAGGCGCCCGGCACCTCCGAGCTCAGGCGCCACGGCGTGCCGGCCAGCCGGTGCCGGGCCCTCGCCCGCGCCTCCTCGACCACCTCCCTCGCCTGGGCGGTGGTGAGCACGTCCGTGGTCTCGGCGAGCCGGAACTGCGCCGAGCTGATCCGTGCCACGCGCAGCTGCACGTCGATGCGGTCGACCAGCGGGCCGGAGAGCTTCGCGAGGTAGCGCCGGCGCTGGTGGGGCGAGCAGGTGCACTCCCCCTCCCGCGAGCCCCACTGGCCGCACGGGCAGGGGTTCGCGGCGGCCACGAGCTGGAACCGGGCCGGGAAGCGCGCGACCGCCCGTGACCGGTGCACCACGGTCTCGCCCGACTCCAGCGGCTGGCGGAGGCAGTCGAGCACGGTCTGCGCGAACTCGGGCGCCTCGTCGAGGAACAGCACGCCCCGGCTCGCCCGCGACGCCGCCCCCGGGCGCAGCACCCCGCTGCCGCCGCCGACGAGCGCCGCCGCGCTGCAGGTGTGGTGCGGGCTCTCGAACGGCGGTCGTCGCTCGAGCTCGCTGCCCACCGGCAGCCCCGAGAGCGACCGGATGGAGCTGACCTCGAGGGCGGCCTCGAGGTCGAGGTCGGGCAGCAGGCCCGGCAGACGCGCGGCGAGCATGCTCTTGCCGGCCCCGGGCGGCCCGACCATCAGCAGGTGGTGCCCGCCGGCGGCCGCCGTGACGAGAGCCTGCACGGCGTCGGAGTTGCCGATGACGTCGGCGAGCCCGGGGACGGCCCCCGCGGGGGCGGCCACCGTCGACCGGCGGAGCGGCTCGGCCGGCTCGGGAGCGAGGTCGGCGCCGTGCCAGATCGCCGCGTCGCGGAGCCCGACCACGGCGACGACGCGGACGTCGGGCACGAGCGACGCCTCGTCGGCGTTGTCGGCCGGCACCATGACGATCTCGGCGCCCGCCCGGCGTGCCGCGACGACGGCCGGCAGGACCCCGTCGACGGGCCGCAGCCTGCCGTCGAGCCCGAGCTCGCCGACGTGCACGACCCGGGCGACGGACTCGGCCTCGACGAGGTCGGCCGCCGCGAGGGCCGCCACCGCGATCGCCAGGTCGAACGACGACCCGTGCTTCGGCAGCGAGGCCGGCGACAGGTTGACCGTCAGCTTGCGGGAGGGCAGCGGGCACCCGGCGTTCGAGGCCGCCGCCCGCACGCGGTCGCGGGCCTCCCCCAGCGACGCGTCGGGGAGCCCGATGATCATGAAGGCCGGCAGCCCCTGGCCGAGGTCGGCCTCGACCTCGACGACGGCACCGTCGAGCCCGAGGAGCGAGACCGCGCGCGTGCGACCCATGCTCACGAGCCGGCCCCGCGCACGTGCTCGATGCGCTCGTGCCCGCGGCACCGCTCGACCGTGATGCCGACGACGTCGATGCGGACGCCGTGGCCCACCCCCGGGTGCTCCTGGCACCACGCCCCCGCCAGCCGCCGCAGCCGGGCGAGCTTCTGCGGCGTCACCGCCTCCAGGGCCGTGCCCCAGCCCGTGCCCGACCGGGTCTTGACCTCCACGACGACCACCTCGTCGCCGTCGAGCGCGACCAGGTCGATCTCGCCCTCGCGGCACCGCCAGTTGCGGTCGACCACCCGCAGCCCCTGTGCCTCGCACCACTCGGCGGCCACGTCTTCGCCGCGCCGCCCCAGTTCGTCCTTCTCCGCCATGTCGACCTCCTGCGAGGAGACTGGCGGAGGCGCGGGGCGAGCCCACGGGGCCCGGTCACGTCGTGGGGACGACGAGCACCCAGCCCGGGCTGGGGAGGGACGCGCTACTCGTCGAGCGCGAGTTCCTTCGGCAGCTCGAGGTCGCGGGTGGTGAGCTCCTCGACGTTGACGTCCTTGAAGGTGAGCACGCGGACGGACTTCACGAAACGGTCGGAGCGGTAGACGTCCCACACCCAGACGTCGCTCATCGTCAGCTCGAAGTAGAAGTCGTGCTCCGTGTCGCGCCGCACGAGCTCCACCTCGTTCGCGAGGTAGAAGCGCCGCTCCGTCTCGACCACGTAGCGGAACTGCGACACCACGTCGCGGTACTCGCGGTACAACGCGAGCTCGACCTCTCGGTCGTAGTCTTCGAACTCGTCCTCGTCCATCGAGGGACCATCCTACGCGGCCGCGCCCGCGCCTCCCGCACGCCCTGGACGGCACGAGCAGCGGCGCCGAGGGGGCCGTCGCCGTGGATGCGGCCCCGCGCGGGCACGGCGACCCGACGGCTCAGTGCAGCCAGGTCAGGCGGTGCAGCGGCGACGGACCGAGCTCGGTCAGCGCCGCGTAGTGCGCGGTCGACCCGTAGCCCTTGTTGCCCGCCCAGCCGTAGCCGGGGTGCTCGTCGTCGGCGGCGATCATCATCCGGTCGCGGTGCACCTTGGCGATCACCGAGGCCGCGGCGACGGAGGCGCAGTCGCGGTCGGCCTTCACCCGGGTGGTGATGCGCGGCGGCGTGGAGAGCGCCGGCGTCAGGTAGTCGTGGTTGCCGTCGAGCACGACGACCGAGCTCATGATGCCGACGCCGGCCTCGTGCAGCTCCGTGAGCGCCCGCCGCCCGGCGAGGCCGAGGGCCGCGACGATGCCGATCTCGTCGACCTCTCGGGCGTCGGCCAGGCCGACGGCGTGCGCCTGGACCCAGGACGTCGCAGTCGGGTACAGGGCCTCGCGGCGCTTCTCGCTCAGCAGCTTCGAGTCACGGAGCCCCACGGGCATCTCGCCGCACTCGAGGTGCACCGCGCCGAGGCCGACGGCGACGGGCCCGGCGATGGCGCCCCGACCGACCTCGTCGCAGCCGATCACCCAGGTGGCTCCGGCCGCGTGCAGCTCGCGCTCGAGGTCGAGCGTGGGGTCGACGACCGCCATCACTCGCCCTCGCGCTCCGTGCCGCGGAAGACGGCCGGGTAGTCGTCGAGCCACGTCCAGCGGGCGGCGGGCCAGCTGATGACGAAGGCGCGGCCCACGACGTCGCTCATCGGCACGAAGCCCTGGCTCGGGGTGTCGCCGTTGTAGCGGCTGTCCTTCGAGTTGTAGCGGTTGTCGCCCATCACCCAGAGCGAGTCGGCGGGCACCGTGACCGAGAAGTCGTCGCCGGAGACGCGGTCGACGCCCGGGGGCAGGGTGACGTAGGGCTCGTCGAGCGGGACGCCGTTGACCGACATCTGGCCGAAGTCGTTGCAGCACGACACCGTGTCGCCGGGCAGCCCGATGACGCGCTTAATGAGGTGGTCGTTGCTGTCCTGCGTGCCGAGCCCGACCAGCGTGAGGAACCACGAGACGCCGTCGCCGAGGGGGTTGCCGGAGGCGGTGGTGACGGGGGCCGTGCCCTCCAGCCACCCGCCGGGGTCGGTGAAGACCACGACGTCGCCGCGCTTGACGTCGACCACGTCGGGCACGAGCTCGTTGACGATGATGCGGTCGTTGATCTGCAGCGTGTTCTCCATCGACCCCGAGGGGATGTAGAACGAGCGGATCAGGAACGTCTTGATCAAGAAGGAGATCAGCAGCGCCGCCAGGAAGATGACCAGGACGTCACGGAGGAACGTCAGGGTGCCGCGCTTCTTCTGGTCGTCACCGCGACCGGGGCGGCGCAGGAGGCGCCGCGAGGATGTGTCGTCTGTCATTTAACCGCCTGAGCTCCCCGCCATCGTATAGGGCGGGGAGCTCAGGGAAGGACGTGCGGACCGGGTCAGTGGTCGCGCTTCTCCTTGATCTTGGCCTTCTTGCCGCGCAGCTCGCGCAGGTAGTAGAGCTTCGCGCGACGCACGGCGCCGCGGCTGACGACCTCGATGTGGTCGATGACGGGCGAGTGCACGGGGAACGTGCGCTCGACGCCGACCTGGAAGCTGACCTTGCGGACGGTGAACGTCTCGCGGACGCCCTCGTTCTGCTTGCCGATGACGACACCCTGGAAGACCTGGACGCGCGAGCGCGTGCCTTCGATGATGTTCACGTGCACCTTGACGGTGTCGCCGGCGCGGAAGTCGGGGATGTCGCTGCGCAGCGTGGCTGCGTCGACGGCGTCGAGGATGTGCATGGTGGTTCGCTCTCTGCAACCGCCACAGGTCGACTGCTGCTCGTGGGTGCGGGGCACCCGAGGTGATGAAAGAGGTCGTGCGCTGACGAGAGCAGACTCCCCTGTGGCAGAGTCGTGCGCAGGCACAAGCGTCAAGTGTGCCACAGGTCGGCTCCGGGCCGCCACCGCGTCAGGAGCGCGGCGTGATGGTGATCACCGGGGCGTCGTCGGAGGCCGGGCCCCCACGAGGAGGCGTCGGCCCCGCGGCGCCGGACGCGAGGCGGTCGAGGTCGGCCAGCGACGCGGCCACCCGGCCCCGCGCCTCCCGCACGAACTGCCGCACCGCGGCGACCGCGAGGCCCAGCCCGCCCAGGATCGTCAGGACGGCGGAGACGGCGAACAGCGCCGTCGACAGGTCGACCCGGCCGTCGCCGGCGAGCTGCGTGAACGCCGAGGCCGGCCGCGACCCGGCCACGGAGTCGACGAGGAAGAAGCCGAGGGCCAGCTGGGCCAGCCAGGTCAGGAGCAGGAGGCCGGCGTCGAGCCACGAGACCGCGCGCGCCCGGCGCACGCTCCGTCGCGCCACCACGACGCCGACGGCGGCCGCCTGCGCGACGAACAGGAGGGGCACGAGGACGATCTGGCCGAGCACCTGCGCCCCGAGGGGCACCCCGAAGGCCGCACGGCCGAGCAGGACCCACAGGGGCAGCACCACGACGGCGGGCCAGAGGAGGCGGTAGAGGACTCGACGCAGCACCATGCGGTCGAGGCTAGGGAACGACGGTGGAGAATGGCTGCATGATCGAGCTGCGCACCCCCGACGAGATCGACCGCATGCGACCGGCGGGGGCGTTCGTCGCCTCCGTCCTCGAGGCGACGCGGGCGGCCGCGGCGCCGGGCGTCGACCTGCTCGACCTCGACGCCCTCGCCCACGACATGATCCGCGAGCGCGGGGCCGAGAGCAGCTACCTCGACTACCACCCGTCGTTCGGGGCCAGCCCGTTCGGGAAGGTGATCTGCACCTCCGTCAACGACGCGGCGCTGCACGGTCTGCCGCACCGGTACCGCCTGCGGAAGGGCGACCTGCTCAGCCTCGACTTCGCCTGCGCCGTCGACGGCTGGGTCGCCGACTCCGCGGTCTCGTTCGTCGTCGGCGCCGAGCCGACGCCGGACGACCGCCGACTCATCGAGACCTGCGAGCGGGCGCTCGAGGCCGGGATCGCGGCCGCGCAGCCGGGCGGCAAGCTCGGCGACGTCTCGGCCGCGATCGGCGACGTCGCCCGCGGAGCCGGGTTCTCCGTCAACCTGCAGTTCGGCGGCCACGGCGTCGGCACGACCATGCACGGCGACCCGCACGTGCCGAACGACGGCCGCGCCGGGCGGGGCTGGCCCCTCCGGCCGGGCCTCGTGATCGCGATCGAGCCGTGGCTGATGCTCGGCACGGACGAGATCGTCACCGACGCCGACGGCTGGACGCTGCGGAGCGCCGACGGCTCGCGGGCCGCGCACGCGGAGCACACGGTCGCCGTGACGGCCGAGGGCCCGCTCGTGCTGACCGCCCGCGGCTGAGCGGGGCGCGCTACTCGCCGAGCAGGTCGGGGCGGACGCGCCGGGTGCGGGCGACCTGCTGCTCGTGGCGCCAGGTCGCGATGGCGCCGTGGTTGCCGCTGAGGAGCACCGGGGGCACGTCGTGGCCCCGCCAGCTCGCGGGCTTCGTGTAGCTGGGGTACTCGAGGAGGCCACCCTCGTGGCTCTCCTCCGTCAGGCTCTCGGGGTTGCCCACGACACCCGGCACGAGGCGACCGATCGCCTCGACCATCGCCGTCACGGCGACCTCGCCGCCGTTGAGCACGTAGTCGCCGAGGCTGATCTCGCGGACGGTCACGCGCTCGGCGGCGTGCTCGACCACGCGCTGGTCGATGCCCTCGTAGCGCCCGCAGGCGAACACGAGGTGCGGGGCGACGGCCAGCTCGCGGGCGAGGGCCTGCGTGAAGGGCGTGCCCGCCGGCGAGGGCACGATCAGCGTGGTGGTCTCGGGGCTCGCCTCGTCGCCCAGCACGTGGTCGAGGGCCTCGCCCCAGGGCTCGGGCCGCATCACCATGCCGGCACCGCCGCCGTACGGGGTGTCGTCGACGGTGCGGTGCCGGTCGTGGGTGAAGTCGCGCAGGTCGTGCACGGCGACGTCGAGCAGGCCCTGCTGACGGGCCTTGCCGAGCAGGGAGATGTCGAGCACCCCGAAGAACTCCGGGAAGATCGACACGATGTCGATGCGCATCGTCAGCTGCCGTCGTCGGCGCGGTCGGCCTCGGGGGCCTCGCCCACGGCGTCGTCAGGGCTCTCACCCTCGACGTCGCCGGTGTCGACGGACGCGGCGGACTCGTCGTCGGAGCTGTCGTCGACGAGCTCCTCGAAGAGACCCGCCGGCGGGGTGACGGTGATGACGCCCGCCTCGATGTCGACGCTCGGCACGATCGCCGTCACGAACGGCACCAGCACCTCGCCCGCGGGCGTCGCCACGGCGAGCAAGTCCTGGGCGGGGAGGTGGTCGACGCGCGAGACGGTCCCGACCTCGACGCCGTCACGCTCGACCCGGAGGCCGACGAGCTGGTGGTGGTACCAGGCGTCGTCCTCGTCGGGGAGCTCGTCCAGGTCTTGGTCGACCCAAAGGATCGCCTTGACCAGGGACTCGGCGGCGGTGCGGTCGTCGACGCCCTCGAAGAAGCCGACGGGGTGGCCGTTGTACCAGCGGAGCTCGGTGAGCGTGATGCTCCGGCCGTGCCACTCACTGGTCTCGGGCACCTGCAGGGTGAAGGAGGAGCCGGGGGTGAAGCGCTGCTCGGGAGTGTCGGTGAAGAGCTCGAGCTTGAGCGCGCCCTTCAGGCCGTGCGCCTTGGTCAGGCGCCCGACCCGGAGCTGGGTCTTGTCGTTCGTGCTCACGGCCTAGAGGTCGCCGTCGACGACGTCGACCCGCACGCGCTTGCCGTCGGCCAGGGCCGTGACCAGGGTGCGGAGTGCCTTCGCCGTCCGACCGGCGCGACCGATGACGCGGCCCAGGTCGTCAGCGTGGACGTGCACCTCGAGGACGTCGCCCCGAGGAGAGGTCTTCTCCACGACCTGCACCTCGTCCGGGTGATCGACGATCCCCCGGACGAGGTGCTCGAGTGCAGGTGCGAGCACTGACTACGCCTCGGTGGTCTCGGCGTCGTCGGCGGCGGGGGCCTCGGCGGGCTCGGCCTTGGCGGGCTTCTCCGACTTGGGGACGAGGACCGGCTTCTTCTTCTCGTCGGCGACGAAGGCCTCCTTGGGGGCCTTGGTCTTGACGGTGCTGACGGCGTCGGCGTCGCCCTTGAACTTGCCCCAGTCGCCCGTGAGCTTCAGCAGCGCGGCGACCTGCTCGGTCGGCTGCGCGCCGACGCTGAGCCAGTACTGCGCGCGCTCCGACTCGACCTCGATGAACGAGGGCTCCTCGGTGGGGTGGTACTTGCCGATCTCCTCGATGACACGACCGTCGCGCTTGGTGCGCGCGTCGGCGACGACGATGCGGTAGTACGGTGCACGGATCTTGCCCATGCGCTTGAGACGGATCTTGACAGCCACAATTCTCCTGTTGATGTGATGTGGGCGAGTTGCTAGCCGTGAGCGTGGGGGCACACTCGGCTCGGAAGCTCTATGAGGTCTCGGCGGCCACCTGATTAGAGGGTCGGGCGACCGGAGACTCGACCCACCATTGTTGCAGACGAACGACCGGTTCCACCAATCTCTCGCGAACCCGCCGCCGTGTCGTCGGGCGGGGGCCGCGACACGGACGGTCACGCGACTCCCCCGGCTGTCAGGATGGGTCGGCGCGCACGCGCCGAGCGGGAGGCAGCACCCATGCAGATCGACTTCACCAGCTCAGAGCGGTCGACCCTCGGCGTCGAGTGGGAGCTGGCCCTCGTCGACCACGAGAGCGGCGAACTGGCCCCTCGCGCTCCGCAGATCCTCGCCGACCTGGCCCACCTCAACGAGGACGGCGACCGTCTGACGAACGAGCTCCTGACCAACACCGTCGAGGTCGTCACCGGGGTGCACCACCGGGTCGCCGGGGCCGTCGACGACCTCCGGGCCACCATCGACCAGGTCCGTGGCCCGGCGGCCGCGCTCGGCGCCGACCTCATCTGCGCCGGCACGCACCCGTACAGCCGGTACGTCGACCAGGAGGTCACCCCCGACAAGGAGCGGTACGCCACGCTGATCGACCGCACCCGCTGGTGGGGCCGCCAGATGATGATCTGGGGCGTCCACGTCCACGTCGGGATCGACTCGCGCGACAAGGTGCTCCCGATCATGAACGGCATGCTCACCTACCTGCCTCACTTCCAGGCCCTGACGGCCTCCAGCCCGTTCTGGGTGGGCGAGGAGACGGGCTACGCCTCGAACCGCGCCCTGATGTTCCAGCAGCTGCCCACGGCCGGCCTGCCGCCCCAGTTCGAGACCTGGTCGGAGTACGAGGCCATGGTCGCGGACCTGACCCTCACGGGCGTGATCGACGACCACAGCGAACTGCGTTGGGACCTGCGCCCCTCGCCGAGGTGGGGGACGCTCGAGAGCCGGGTCTTCGACGGCATCGCGACCACCGACGAGGTCGCCGCCGTGACCGCCCTCGTCCAGTGCCTGGTGGACGACATGTCCGACCGCCTGGACCGCGGCGAGACGCTGCCCTCGATGCAGCCCTGGTTCGTCCGCGAGAACAAGTGGCGCGCGGCCCGCTACGGCATGGACGCGATCGTCATCCAGAACGCCGCGGGCGACGAGCGCCTCGTGACCGACGACCTGCGAGACCTGGTGACGACCCTCGAGCCCGCCGCCGATCGCCTGGGCTGCCTCGACGAGCTGCACTCGCTCGCGTCGATCACCGACCGGGGCGCCAGCTACCAGCGCCAACTGGCCGTGGCCGCGGCCCACGGCGGCGATCTCCGTCCGGTCGTCGCGTCGCTGGTCCGCGAGTTCGACGAGGGGCTCTCCGCGGACCTGTGACGCCGTGCCGCGGGCACGAGAACGGCACGGACGGGCAGGAGGCTCGACGTAACACGGCGTAACAGTCGGGCACGGCCCGCCCGGCTGCCATTCGATGCACCGATGAGACATCCGATATTCCTCACGTCCATCCCACCGCTCGTGGCGGCGGTCCTGGGCGTCGCGCTCGTCGCCGACGCCCTGACCCCGCCCCCGCAGGCCGCGTCGGCCTCGACGCTCGACGGTCCGCCGCCGCCGACCGGTGACAGCGGCGTCCCCGCCGACGAGCCGTTCGCAGGGACGGCGCCGCTCGTCACGGCGCTCGGGGGCGGCGACTCCGCCGAGACGGTCTCCGTCTCGTGGCGGTCGCCGGCCCGCGTCCCCGCCGGCGCCACGACGATCACCCTCGACGCGGCGGTCACGACCGAGCTGGCCGGCCCCCGCTCGTTCGCGGTCCTCCGCGACGGCGTGGGCCCCGACGTCGCCTCCCCCGACCGGACCGCCGACGAGATCGTGACCGTCGAGACGACCCCGGACCGTCCGACGACCGTGCGCCTCTCGGTCGAGGCTCCTCCCGAGGGGACCGCGATCACGCTGGGCTGGTCGAGCGACGCCGGATCGCCGTGGCAGCCCGTCGCCGAGGCCGACCTCTCGACCCCGGTCGTCTCGAGCCCCGGTGCCCGTGCCGGTCTGGCGTGCGGCGTCGCCCTGCCCGGCGACCGTGACCACGACCTCGTCCCCGACGACCTCGAGCGCGGCGGCTACGCCCTCGTCGACTCCTCCCTCGTCCCCTGGCGGGACGACCTCGCCGCTCGCGGTCACACGAAGTACCTCTCGGACCCGAACCACTGCCGCTCCGCCCGCGACCCCTACACCGATCTCGAGAAGGTGTCGGCCATGATGCCGGGCGGCACCCGCACCGAGGCCCGCGACCCGCTCGTGGCCGCCGCGCCCGCCGTCGGCGTCGATCTCGAGAAGCTCGTCGTGACGCTGAACGACACGACCAGCGACTCGACGACCCGGACGCGCAGCCTCTCGACGACGAACTCGTGGAGCAGGACCCTCGGCGGCAAGGTCGGCGTCGAGAGCGGAGCCTCGGCCGGGCCGGAGGGCCTGAGCGGCGAGACGAAGGTGTCACAGGAGTTCAACTTCTCGTGGACCCGGTCACACAGCGTGACGGAGGGCACCTCGACGTCGTGGCAGGAGCTCGTCACCCGGAGCGCGTCGAAGGCCGCCTCGCTGAACGGCAACGTCCGCTACCACAACGCCGGCAGCGCACCCGTCTTCGATGCGCACCCGACGACCAGCTGGGTGCTGGAGGGGCAGCAGACCATGGCCAGCTTCCGAGCCGGCCCGAACTTCCGGGCGGACGCCCTGGGCGCCGGAGAGAGCTACCCGGCCCGGGGCTCGGCGGCGCTCTCGGTCGAGACCATCAACGACGCCGGCACCGTCGACCTCACCGCGACCGCGGACGAGCTGGAGCAGCTGGGTCGGAGCGGCGAGGTGTCGCTCGACACGCCCCAGACGTCCGGCACCTTCGGCCGCGTGGTCTCGGGGCGCCTCGATCCGGCGGCCGGCCAGTGGGGCCCCGTGCTCACCGGCATCCACGAGTCCACGGCGACCCTGGTGCTGGACGCCGGGATCGACACGGCCCAGCGCCACGTCGTGGCACCGGACCTCCGCGACCCGGACGACTCGACCCCGCGGCTGACGATCGGGGAGGCCATCGACCGGGCCTTCGCCGTCGAGCGGATCGACGGGCATCGCTGGTACCGCAGCCCCGACCTCGCCTCCCCGACGAACCGGGCTCCGCTCCTGCTCGACGAGCGGGCGGTCCTCCTCACCATGGACGAGGCCACGGGCGCGGCCGTCCGCGACCAGCAGCGCGACGGGAGGTCGGTCTACGACGTCGAGCTGCGCCGCGGCATGCAGATCGGCATCAAGTCGGCGGATCAGCACTCCGACTTCGACGACGGCGACTTCTCGGGGTGGACGGGCCACGCGTCGACGCCGGGGACGGTGCGCCCGGCCGGCGCCGGCGAGATCTCGTGGACGAAGGAGGGCCTCACCCCGGGCCACCGCTACCGTGTCTCGTTCCGCTCGAAGAACGCGCCCTCGGGCTCGAGCTCGACCATGTGGCTCGACGACCCCACGCACCAGGTGCCCCTGGACCGAGCCCCGACTCCCCCTGGCTGGACGAGCCAGCCGACGTTCGTGGAGTTCACGGCAGCCACGACGACGGTGAGGCTGCACGGACGCGCCGAGATCGACGACCTGTCCTTCTTCAGCCTCGGCGCGAGCCGTCGAGCGGACATCAGCTGGGTGAGCCGGATGGGGGACGACCTGGCGATCCCGGACACGACGACGCCGCTCACGACGCAGGTCGACGTCCTCAGCCGAGGCGGCGCCCAGGCGCTGGACCTGCTCGTCGGGCGCTCCGGGCGTGCGATCGACCTGTCGACCTCCGTCGTGGAGGTCACGGGACCCGCTCTGGGCGCCTGGAGCACGGGCCCGACGTACAAGGCACGGGGGCACGTCAACCTCCCGGTCGTGGCGCAGGGCACCTCGACCGTCACCGTGTACTCCCCCCGGCAGGGATCGACGGCCGCGTGCGACTACTGCCTCGAGCCGATCGCCGCCCTCACCGTCGACGTCGGCGCCTCGAAGCCCGCGACGGTGGCCTTCCACTACCGGGAGGGCGCCTCGAAGCACATGTGCACCGTCCGTTTCCGTGCTCTCGAGACACCCGGGTTCCGGGGAGAGGTGGCCGAGTCCGTCGACTTCAGGTCGAACAGCCACTCGTGCAGGAACGACGACGCCTACTACGTGTCGTTCACGAACATGCCGATCGGGACGGAGCTCAGCGTCTTCGACTCACCGGACGGTTCTCGCAACGACGACTTCTTCATCTGGGAGACGACCGTGCCGACGTCCGGCCTGCTCTGGACGGACGCCCGGGAGCGCCCCGCCGGCGTCACGGTGCAGGAACAGAGCTACCGCAACGGCCTCGTGGGCAAGGTGTCACGCTTCGAGCTGCACTACCCGGGCACCTGGTGAGCGCCCGGTGACGACTCGGGGCCCGCGGTCGCACCGCGGGCCCCGAGTCACCACCCGTCACGGACGGCCCGACCGGGTCAGCCCCGGCCGAGGAACTTCTGCAGCGACGCCATCTCCTCCGCCGAGGGGGCACCGTCGCCGGCGGGGGCACCGCCGAGGCCGAAGCCGGACCCGCTGGCCGGCGCCGCGCCCCCCGGCTTGCTGCCGGTCGCGAGGGCCGCGTTCTGGGCCGCGCGCTTGGCGGGGTTGCCGGCCTTCGAGCCCTTCTTCTTGGCGGCCGGGCGCTTGCCGCCGTAGGAGGCCCCGGGGATCGGGCCCATGCCGGGCACCTGGGGCACGCCGCCCTTGGCCACGGTCTTCATCATCTTGGAGGCCTGCTCGAAGCGCTGGACGAGCTGGTTCACGTCGGTGACCGTCATGCCCGAGCCCCGCGCGATGCGGAGTCGGCGCGACCCGTTGAGGAGCTTCGGCAGGGCCCGCTCCTGCGGCGTCATCGACTGGATGATCGCCTCGGTGCGGACGATCTCGCGCTCGTCGAAGTTCTCGAGCTGCTCGCGCATGCCCTTGGCGCCCGGCAGCATGCCGAGCATGCCCTTGATCGACCCCATCTTGCGCAGCTGCTGCATCTGCTTGAGGAAGTCGTCGAGCGTGAAGTTGTCGGTCGCGATCTTCTCCGCGACGGCACGGGCCTCGGCCTCGTCGAACGCGCCCTGCGCCTGCTCGATGAGCGAGAGGATGTCGCCGAGGTCGAGGATGCGGCTCGCCATGCGGTCGGGGTGGAAGGGCTCGAAGGCGTCGAGGGTCTCGCCCGTCGACGCGAACATGATGGGGCGACCCGTCACCGAGGCCACGCTGAGCGCGGCGCCGCCGCGCGCGTCGCCGTCGAGCTTCGACAGGACGACGCCGGTGAAGTCGACGCCCGCCTGGAAGGCCTTGGCGGTCGCGACGGCGTCCTGGCCGATCATCGCGTCGATGACGAAGAGCACCTCGTCGGGGTCGACCGCCTTGCGGATGTTCGCGGCCTGCTTCATCATCTCGGCGTCGACGCCGAGGCGGCCGGCGGTGTCGATGATGACGGTGTCGTAGACCTTGTCGCGGGCGAACTTCATGGCCTGCTTGGCGACCTTGACGGGGTCGCCGACGCCGTTGCCCGGCTCGGGGGCGAACACGGCCGCGCCGGCCTGCTCGCCGACGACCTGCAGCTGCTGCACGGCGTTGGGGCGCTGGAGGTCACAGGCCACGAGCAACGGCGTGTGGCCGTCCTTCGCGAGCCACTTCGCGAGCTTGCCGGCGAGGGTCGTCTTGCCGGCGCCCTGGAGGCCGGCGAGCATGATCACGGTCGGCGGGTTCTTCGCGAACTCGAGCCGACGCTGGCGACCGCCGAGGATCTCGATGAGCTCTTCGTTG
The DNA here is from genome assembly GCF_014841815.1 of Frigoribacterium sp. CFBP 8754. Classification (NCBI taxonomy): domain Bacteria; kingdom Bacillati; phylum Actinomycetota; class Actinomycetes; order Micrococcales; family Microbacteriaceae; genus Frigoribacterium; species Frigoribacterium sp. CFBP 8754. The sequence continues at coordinate 578,164 of NZ_JACYUO010000001.1, read as the reverse complement.
ACGATCTGGACGACCTGCTGGGCCGGGTTCAGGGCCTTGCTGACCTCGTCGCCGAGCGCCCGGTCGCGCACCGTGTTCGTGAACGCCTTGACGACGTCGAACGCGACGTCGGCGTCGAGCAGGGCACGACGGATCTCGCGGACGGTGCCGTCGACGTCGGCGGGGCTGAGCTTGCCCTTGTTGCGGAGGTTCTTGAACGTGTCCGCGAGGCGGTCAGAGAGGGTTCCGAATGTGGCCATGGTGTCGCCATCTTAACCGACGACGGGCCGCGGGTCGCCCCCGTGGGCCGACCCGCGCCTCCCCCGGGGCCGCCCGGCCGGGCACCGGTCAGCCGATGAGGTTCTGCACGAAGACGTGCGGCGTGAAGCCGGTGAGGTCGCCGATGCCCTCGCCCTGCCCGACGAGCTTGATCGGGATGCCGGTCTGCTCCTGCACGGCGAGGACGAACCCGCCGCGGGCCGAGCCGTCGAGCTTCGTCAGCACCAGGCCGGTCACGCCGGCGTGCTCGATGAAGGCCTGCGCCTGGGCGAGGCCGTTCTGGCCCGTCGTCGCGTCGAGCACGAGCAGCACCTCGGCGATCTCGGTCTGCTTCTCGACGACCCGCTTGATCTTCGAGAGCTCGTCCATCAGGCCCGACTTCGTCTGCAGGCGCCCCGCGGTGTCGATCAGGACGATCTCGACGCCGGTGCGCATCGCGTACTCGACGGTCTGGAACGCGACCGAGGCTGGATCCTGGCCCGGCTGCTGGGGGCGGACGATCTGCGCGCCCGCGCGCTCGGCCCAGGTGGCGACCTGCTCGACGGCGGCGGCGCGGAACGTGTCGGCCGCGCCGACCACGACCGACCGGTCGTAGTTGCGGAGGAACTTCGCGAACTTGCCGATCGTCGTGGTCTTGCCGACGCCGTTGACGCCGACCATCAGCACGACGGCCGGCCGGGCGCTGAGCTTGAGGGTGGAGTCGAGGGCCGAGAGGCGCTCCTCCAGCGTCTCGCGGAGCATGCGCTTGAGGTCGGCGGGGTCGGTCGTCGAGTAGCGCTGCACCTTCTCGCGCAGGTCGTCGATGACCTGCTCGGTGACGTCGGGGCCGAAGTCGGCGCCGATCAGCGCCTCCTCCAGGTCGTCCCACGTGGTCTCGTCGATCGTCTTCTTCGCGAACATGCCACGGAGTGCACCGGAGAGGGACCAGGGGGAAGCCATGCGCTCAGCCTATTCGCAGTCGGCCGCGGACCGACCTCCTGCTAGTGTCGAGACGTTGAAGGGGAGTATTCCGTTCACGGTGCGTCGTCAATACGGAAGAGCCCAGTCTCGACCCGGTGCATCGGCTCGATCATCTGACGATCGAGTGGAAGAGACCTTCAGTACACATTCATGCGTACTGAAGGGAACTGCATGGACGTCTCACTCGTCACCTGGATCATCACGATCGCCGGAATCCTCGGGCTCCTCGTCTTCGACTTCTACAGCCACGTGCGCACGCCGCACGAGCCCACCATCCGCGAGTCGGCCATCTGGTCCGCCGTCTACATCGGCATCGCGATCCTGTTCGGCGTGGGCGTCGGCATCTTCTCGAACTGGACGTTCGGCGGTGAGTACTTCGCGGGCTACATCACCGAGAAGGCCCTGTCGGTCGACAACCTCTTCGTCTTCCTGATCATCATGACGGCGTTCGCCGTCCCGCGGATCTACCAGCAGAAGGTCCTGCTCGTCGGCATCGCGATCGCGCTGATCTCGCGCGGCCTCTTCATCGCCGCCGGCGTCGCGATCATCGACAACTTCTCGTGGGTCTTCTACCTGTTCGGCCTCCTCCTCTTCTGGCTCGCCTACAGCCAGGTCAAGGGCGGAGAAGACGAGGGCGACCAGGCCGACAGCAAGCTCATCCGCTTCCTGCGCCGCATCATCCCCACCTCCCCCGACTACGTCGAGGACCGCCTCACCACCAAGATCGACGGCAAGCGCCTCTTCACCCCGCTCTTCCTGGTGATGGTCGCGATCGGCCTCACCGACGTGCTCTTCGCGCTCGACTCGATCCCGGCGATCTTCGGCCTCACGCAGGAGGCGTACATCGTCTTCACCGCGAACGCCTTCTCGCTGCTCGGCCTCCGCCAGCTGTACTTCCTGATCTCGGGCCTGCTCGAGCGCCTCGTGTACCTGGCCCAGGGCCTCGCGGTCATCCTCGCGTTCATCGGCGTGAAGCTCCTCTTCCACGCTCTGCACGTGAACGAGGTACCGTTCATCAACGGCGGTCAGCCGGTCGAGTGGGTCCCCGAGATCCCGATCTGGTTCTCCCTCAGCTTCATCCTCGCGACGATCGCCGTCGCCACGGTCCTCAGTCTCGCCAAGGTGCGTCGAGACGGGAAGCGCGAGGTCGTGGTGCCGGTGAAGGAGCCCAGCGACAGCTGATCGCCGTCACTCCGCCGCCGCCCCACGAGGGCGGCGGCGCACCGGCCCTCGATCGAACAGGAACACCCGCTCATGCGACTCGAACTCATCCGCCACGGCCAGACCGACTGGAACAGCCAGGACAAGCTCCAGGGCTCGTCCGACGTCCCGCTCAACGAGACCGGTCGAGGCCAGGCCCGCGAGGCCGCACGGCTGCTCTCGGGCGAGCCGTGGTCGGCGATCGTGTCGTCGCCGCTCGGTCGGGCCCGCGAGACGGCGCAGATCATCGCGTCCGAGCTCGGGATCGAGCTCGGCGACGCGTACGACGAGCTGATCGAGCGCGACTACGCCTCGCGGGAGGGCCAGGTGCCGGACTCGCCCATCCCCGACGAGCCGAACGAGTCGTACCCCGACATCGAGCCCCGTGAGTCGGTGGCGGCCCGCGGCCTCGGTGCCCTCGAGATGATCCGCGACACGCGCCTCCCCCTCGACGGCCCCGACGCGAGCATCGTCGTCGTCTGCCACGGCACGATCATCCGCTTCACCCTGTCGGCGATCATGGGCAGCGAGGCGCCCCACATCGAGAACGCCGCCGCCAACACCGTCGAGTGGGACGGCGAGTCGTGGAAGGTGCTCACGGTCAACGGGGCGCTGCACGAGGCCGACGCCGACTGACCGGCCGACCCCCGCTCCCTCTCGAGACGACCCGCGCCTCCCCCGCTCCTCCGCGAGCCCGGGAGGCGCGGGTCGTCTCGTCGTCGGGGGCCCGGCCCCCGAGGGGGTCGGTCAGCCGACCTGCTCGGCCGCGACCCGCTGGCCGACGACGGCGCTCACGCCGTCCTGGCGCATCGACACCCCGTAGAGCGCGTCGGCGATCTCCATCGTGCGCTTCTGGTGCGTGATGACGATCAGCTGGCTGGACTCGCGGAGGTCCTGGAAGATCGTCAGGAGGCGGCCGAGGTTCGCGTCGTCGAGGGCGGCCTCGACCTCGTCCATGATGTAGAACGGGCTCGGCCGGGCCTTGAAGATCGCGATGAGCAGCGCGACCGCCGCGAGCGAGCGCTCGCCGCCGCTGAGCAGCGAGAGCCGCTCGATCTTCTTGCCGGCGGGGCGCACGGTCACCTCGATGCCCGTGCCGAGGAGGTCGTCGGGGTCGGTCAGGGTCAGCGAGCCGCTGCCCCCCGGGAAGAGCACCGGGAACACCCGGTCGAAGGCGGCGCTCGTGTCGGCGAAGGCGCTGGCGAAGACGGTCTGCATCTTCGCGTCGATCTCGTCGATGATGGTCAGGAGGTCGCGCCGGGTCGCGGTGAGGTCGGTCAGCTGGTCGGCGAGGAAGGCGTGCCGCTGCTCGAGGGCGGAGAACTCCTCCAGGGCGAGCGGGTTCACGCGCCCGAGCCGGGCCAGCTTGGCCTCCGCCGCGGCGAGGCGCCGCATCTGTGCCTCCCGGTCGTAGGGCGTGCTCGGGAGGTCGTCGGGAGCGTCGGCGCTGGCGTCGTCGTCGGGATCGAGGTCAGCCACCCGCGCCGTGGCCAGCGCGGCGTCGTCGGGCACCGGCACGTCGGGCCCGTACTCGGCCACGAGGACCTCCTCGGAGAGCCCCAGCTCGGACGCGGCCCGCTCGAGCAGCTGACCGACGTGCAGCTTCTTCTCGTAGATCTCCATCTCGAGGCCATGCACGTGCTCGGTGACGGAGCTCAGTCGCTCCCGCAGGGCCCGCTCGTCGCGCCGGAGCGCCACGAGCTCCTCGTTCTGCTCCGCGCGGGCGGCCTCCCGGGCGGCCAGGTCGGTGCGGGCCTCGCCCAGCGAGCGAGCGACGGAGTCGACGACCAGGGGCAGGGCGTCGAGCACCGCCGAGGTCGTCGCCATCTGCTGCTGCCGGAGCACCGTGCGCCGCGCCTGCTCCTCCGCGGCGGCGGCCTGCTGACGACGACGCCGCTCGAGCCCCTCGGCCCTCGCGACCTCGGTACGCACCCGCTCGCGGACGGTCTCCAGGCGGACGCGGGCCTCGACCTCGGTGCCCCGCGCACGCTCGACCTCGGCGACGACGTCGTCCCGCCCCGACGCGTCGAGGACGGGGCGCGGACGGGCGGCGTGCTCGTCGTGGGCCGCGACGGCCTCCGTCACCCGCGCCTCCGCCTGCTGCACGGACGACTCGGCGTCGCCGAGCGCGCCGCGGAGGCGCTCCACCTCGGCCTCGGCCGCCTCGACCCGGGCGCGCACGCGGTCGAGCCGCTGCTCCTGGGCCGCGAGGGCCTGCTCCTGCGCCCGCGCCGCGGCGGCGGCCTGCCGTACAGCCGCGGCGGCCTCGCGGAGGGCCGTGCGGGCGGCCGCCAGCTGGTCGGCGGCCTCGTCGTGCTCGCGGGCGAGGTCGTCGACGGCGGCACCGACGCCGACGAGCCGCTCGGCGGCCTCGTCGCGGTCGGCGACGAGCTCGAGGCGCGAACGCTCGCCGCCCGACCCGCCGCGGAGGACCCAGTCGGTGAGGACCTCGCCGGAGCGCGTGATGACCGTCACGGGGAGGGGGTGCTCCGTCAGGGCCGCCCACGCGCGGCGGGCGGCGTCGAGGTCGACGGCGAGCACGGTGCTAGCGAGCAGGCCGAGCACGCCCTCGGGAGCCGTCACGACCGACACGGCGGCGACGGCCCCGTCGGGCAGGGCGACGGCCAGGTCAGCGCGGGGGCGGGCGGGCTCGGCGACGACGACCTCGACGCGGCCGAGGGCCTCGTCGGCCGCGTGCGCGACCGCGTCCAGGGCCGCGGCGGAGTCGTCGGCCAGCACGCCGTCCACGACGCTGCCGAGGGCCGCGGCGACCGCGACCTCCCACCCCTCGTCGACCTGGACGTGCTCGGCGACGAGGCCCCGGACCCCGGGCCGGCCGGCGGCGACCAGAGTCGACGAGCCGTCGCCCTGGTCGAGGGCCATGGCCAGCGCCGCCCGGCGGGCGGCGAGAGCGTCGCGCTCGCGCTCGGCGGCGTGACGTCGGTCGCGCAGGTCGTCGACCCGCGCCTCCTGCTCGGCGACGCGGGACTCGAGCTCGGCGACGCGTCGCTCGGCCTCGTCGCGCACGGCGGCGTGGTCGACGGGCCGGGGAGCCACGGCGTCCGCTCCCCCGTCGGCGGCGGAGGCGGGGTCGGAGGCGGGGTTCGGGTCGGGCGCCGGTCCGGACGCCGAGCGCTCGAGCTCCTCCTGCTCCGCCCGGCCCGCGGCGAGGCGCTGCTCGGCCGCCTCGAGCGCGGCACCCTGGCGGAGCAGCTCGCCGCGGACGGCGGCGAGGCCGGACCGCGCGGCGTCGGCCGCGCCCCGGAGCCGCGAGAGCTCGAGGTCGTGCCGCGCGACCTCGGCGCTGCGCGCCGCGATCTGCTCGTCGAGGGCGTCGAGCCGCGACCGGGCCGCCGCGACGTCGGCGCCCGCGCGGGCGACGGCCGCCTCGGCCTCGGCGACGCCGCCCTGCAGCCGGACGGCCTCCTCGCGCGCGTCGGCGACCATGCCCGCGCTGACCGTCGTCTCGACGGCGGGCTGGTCGCTCTGCTGGGCGAGCAGCTGGAGGCGCTGCTGGGCCAGGCTGGTGAGGCTGCGGAGGCGTTCGTGCACGGACTCGAGCCCGAACGCGACGCGGCGGGCCTGGTCGACGGCGTCGCCGATCATCGCCTGCTCGAGCCGGTGCTCCCGGGCCTTGGCCTGGTCGAGCTGCTCCTGGAGCACCTGCCGCTCGGCACGCCGCTCGGACTCGGTGCGGCCCTGGCGCGCGAGCACGTCGCGGAGGCCGACGACCTCGTCGGCGACGAGCCGGGCCCGGGCGTCGCGCACCACCGCGGCGATGGTCTGGGCCTCCCGCGCGACCGCGGCCTGCCGGCCCAGGGGCTTGAGCTGTCGCCGCAGCTCGCCGGCGAGGTCGCTCAGCCTCGTCAGGTTGGCCTGCATGGCGTCGAGCTTGCGGAGGGTCTTCTCCTTGCGGCGCCGGTGCTTCAGGATGCCCGCGGCCTCCTCGACGAAGCCCCGGCGCTCCTCCGGGGTGGCGTGCAGCACCGCGTCGAGCTGGCCCTGGCCGACGATGACGTGCATCTCGCGCCCGAGCCCGGAGTCGCTGAGCAGCTCCTGCACGTCGAGGAGCCGACAGCCCTCGCCGTTGATCGCGTACTCGCTGCCGCCCGAGCGGAAGAGCGTGCGGCTGATCGTCACCTCGGCGTAGTCGATCGGCAGGGCTCCGTCGGAGTTGTCGATGGTGAGCACGACCTGGGCCCGGCCGAGGGGCCCCCGGGTCGAGGTGCCGGCGAAGATGACGTCCTCCATCTTTCCGCCGCGGAGGTTCTTGGCGCCTTGCTCGCCCATGACCCAGGCGAGCGCGTCGACGACGTTGCTCTTGCCCGAGCCGTTGGGGCCGACGACGCAGGTGACGCCGGGCTCGAAGGCGAAGGTGGTCGGCGACGCGAACGACTTGAAGCCCTTGAGGGTGAGGCTCTTCAGGTGCACCCGGGGCCCCCCTTCGTCTCGCGCGTCACGGAACGGGACGGCCGACGACGACCGGGGCCCGTGCCTCCCAGGATAGGTGCGGCCACCGACGACGCCGGGACCGACACCGGCCCGCCCCTCAGGCCCCGTGCACCCGCTGGCACCGGGGGCAGAAGTGGCTCGAGCGGTTCATGAACGCCGCACGCTCGATCGGGGTGCCGCAGCGCGGGCAGGGCTTGCCCTGCTGGCCGTAGGCCGCCAGGCTGTGGCTGAAGTAGCCCGACTGCCCGTTGACGTTGACGTACTGCGCGTCGAAGCTCGTGCCTCCCTCGCCCAGGGCGCGGAGCAGCACCGTGCGCACCTCGGCGAGCAGGGTCCGGGCACGGGCCCGGGTCAGGCTCTCGGTGGGCTGCTCGGGGTGCACGCGGGCCGCCCAGAGGCTCTCGTCGGCGTAGATGTTGCCCACGCCGCTCAGCAGGCCCTGGTCGAGCAGGGCCCGCTTGACGCCGGTGCGCCGGGCGAGCAGCCGCGTCAGCACCCGCCCCTCGTCGAAGGCCGGGTCGAGGGGGTCGCGCGCGATGTGCGAGACCTGCTGCGGCACGCGGAGCTCCCAGGAGGCGCGGGTCGGGTCGGCGGGACGGCCGTCGGCCGCGCTCGGCAGCGGCTCGGAGCCGAGCAGCTCGGAGCCGGCCCAGCCCGCGGGCGCCCCGTCGAGCGTGGGGACGGTCTCGTCGAGGGCCATGGAGCCGAAGATGCGCTGGTCGACGAAGGCGAGGCGCAGCGGCCCGTGCGCGGGGCTCTCGACGTCGAGCCGCACCCGCATCAGGCGGTCGGGCTCGGCGTCGCGCTCGCGCAGCAGCACCTGGCCGCTCATGCCGAGGTGCGCCACGAGCGCCAGCGGCTGGTCATGCACGGCCGCGGGCTCGAACGGGAACCAGAGGAACTTGCCCCGGCGCACCGCCGCGTCGAGGGTGCCGCCCACGAGGCGGTCGACGAAGTCGTCGGAGGGGCCGCGGTGCCGCTTCAGCGACCGGTCGTCGAGCACCTCGACGTCGGTGACGACGGCGCCGGCGACCACCGGTGCGAGGCCGGCGCGGACGACCTCGACCTCGGGGAGCTCCGGCACGGGTCAGCGAGCCCCGGCGCTGAGCCGGGTCCACGCGTCGAGCGCGGCGGCCATCTCGGCCTGCTTCTTGCTGCTGCCGTGGCCCGTCGCGACGTCGTCGGCGCCGAGCCGGACGATGGCGTGGAACCGCTTGTCGTGGTCGGGGCCGCTGTCGGTGAGGTGGTACGACGGGGCGCCGAGGCCGAGCGAGGCCGCCAGTTCTTGCAGGCTCGTCTTCGGGTCCATCGCGGCGCCGAAGCGGTCGGGGTCGACGAGCAGCGGCGCCACGAGGCGCAGGACGAACTCCGTCGCCGCGTCGGCGCCGGCGTCGAGGTAGGTCGCCCCGATGATCGCCTCGACGGTGTCGGCGAGGATCGAGTGCTTCTCGCGGCCGCCGGTGAGCTCCTCGCCCCGGCCGAGGCGCAGGTGCCGGCCGAGGTCGATGTTGCGGGCCACCTCGGCCAGCGCGACCGTGCTGACGAGGCTCGCCCGCCGCTTGGCGAGCTCGCCCTCGTCGAGGTCGGGGTTCTCGGTGAACAGCATGACCGTGACGGCCTGGCCGAGGATGGAGTCGCCGAGGAACTCGAGGCGCTCGTTGTTGCCGATGCCGCCGTGCTCGTACGCGTACGAGCGGTGCGTCAGGGCGAGGTCGATCAGCTCGTCGCTGACGTCGATCTGCAGGCGTGACAGAAGATCAGCCCGGTCGGCGCTGGCGCTCGACACGGGCTGATCCCTCGTGGACGTCACTTCGAGACCTCGAAGACGGACGTGGTCACGCTCGACGTGCTCAGACGTCGGCGACCTTGCGGCCCTTGTACTCCATGTACAGGGCGGTGCCGGCGCTGTCTTCCACGACCTTGGCGCGGTGCGGGAGGCTGTAGGTGACCTTGCCGTTCTCGATGGTCTTCACGAGCTGCACGGGAGTGGCCTTCCACTGCGAGCGGCGGGCGTGCGTGTTGGAGCGGGACTGCTTCCTCTTGGGAACGGCCATGAGGTTCTCTTCTCTGTTGCGGCGCCCTCGCGGGTGCCTGGTCTGTCGTGGTGGTGACGCGCGTGGTGCTGACGCGGTGGTGCTAGTGCTGCTCGCCCTGCTCACCGCGGTCGTGGTGACCCGGGCTCGCTGGCTCGCCGTCGGCAGGTGCCGATTCAGCCTGGAACCCCGCGAGGGCCGACCACCGGGGATCGACGTTCTCATGAGGCGTGTAGTCGGGGATGTCCTCGATACGTTCACCCGTCACCGGGTCGAGTCCAGGGCAATCCGGCCGACACACCGGCTGGAAGGGCAGTGACAGAACCACTGCGTCTCTCACCACGGGTTCAAGATCCACGTGATCGTCTTGAACCTGATAGTCGAAAGCTTCGTCGATAGCGTACGCGAAAAGCTCGGCGAAATCGACTTCGACGGGCTGCTCGATGGCGCGCAGGCACCGGCTGCACTCGCCGGTGGCCGTCGAGGAGACGTGCCCGGAGGCGAGGATGCCGTCGTGCAGGCCCTCGAGGCGCACGTCGAGCTCGAGGGCGGCACCGGTCGCGACCGCGACCGGGCCCTCTCCGAGCTTCTCGGGCACCGTGACGTCGACGGTGTGCTCGCGCATCTCGCCTGCGCGGTGCAGCAGGTCGTACACCGTCAGCGTGTAGGGGGTGGGGGTGAAGTGAGGCACGAGGGGAGAGTTTACGCTCTGCGCGGCCGACGCGCGCCCGTGCTCGCCCACAGCGAGCGCGGCGCGAGGAGCGCCGCGGCGCGGCGTCGGGGCGTCGAGGAGGCGCGGAGGGCGTCGACGACGCGACGCGCGTCCCTGCCCACGTCGGCCTCCGCGGGCCGGCCGGCGAACCGCTCGGTCGTCAGGGCGGTCACCACGCGGTCGAGCGCGGCCCGCGACTCCTCGGAGCCGTGCCGGCGCCGCCCGCCGAGCCCGCCGCCCAGGTGGGCGGCCAGGACCTCGGCCGCCGCCCCCGGCGTCGCCGAGCGCGGGACGTCGAGGCGCAGGTCGTCGGCGGTGTCGAGCACCTCCTGCCAGGCCAGGAGCGCGGCGTCGGGAGGCTCGGCGGCCAGCCGCCGACGTCGACGGCCGGCCCGCAGGCCGGAGGGGACGACGAGCGCCAGCACGAGGAGCACGAGGAGCGCGGCCAGGCCGCCCGGGACGGCCACCGCGGCGTTGCCGGACGACCCCGCCGCCCGGGCGGGGTCGCTGGGGGTGGCGCTGGCCGCGTCGGGGCCGGTGGTCGCGGGCGCCTCCGCCGTGGGGGTCGGCGAGGCCTCGGCGGGATCGCTGGGCGCCGCGGTGGGCTCGACGCCGGTCTCCTGCAGGAACGACTGGGGGCGGCCGAGCCCGACGGTCGGCTCGAACGGCACCCAGCCGAGGCCCTGGAAGTAGAGCTCGGGCCAGGTGTGCAGGTCGTCGCTGCTGACCGTGCGCTCCTGGTCGTCGGCGAAGCCGGTGGACTCCCCCGGCAGGAAGCCGACCGCCACGCGGGACGGGATGCCCAGGGTGCGGGCCATCACGGCCATCGCCGAGGCGAAGTGCACGCAGTACCCGCTCCGGACGCGCAGGAACGTCTCGACGGCGTCCAGGCCGCTGCCGTCGTAGCCCTGGTCGACCGGGGTCTCCTCCGAGTAGGTGAAGTCGCCGTCGCGGAACCAGTCCTGGAGGGCGACGGCCGCGTCGAAGGGGTTCGCGGCATCGGCTGTCACCGCGGCCGCCTGCTCGGTGACGGTCGCGGGCACCCCCTCGACGGCGAGGTAGGGGGCCATGTCGGCCGGTGCGTCGCCGAGGGTCGCGACGACCTCCTCCTCCGTGGGGTCGACGGGGCGGCTGCGCACGGTGTACTCGAGCCCCTGCGTGCTCTCGTCGTCGCTCCGCACCGTGACGCCCGACTCGTCGACGACCGACCAGCCGTCGTCGATGCCGGTGATCTCGGTCGGCGGCACGGGCACCGGGAGGTACGGGCTGCGGAGCACGCCGATGGTCACCCGCGTCTCGACCGCCCGCCGTGTGGTGTCGGCGTCGACCCCGGGCGCCTCGGGCAGGACGTCGACGGTGGCGTCGGGGTCGAGCTCGACGTCGGCGGGGCTCCAGCTGCGGCCGGAGAAGTCGACGAGGTCGACGAGCTTGAGGTACGTGCCCTGCTCGTCGGACGAGCGGTAGGTGAGGACGCTCACGGGCGCCCCGCGGCGGAGGTCGTCGCCGAGGTCGATGATCGGGTTGACGCCCGTGGCGAGGCCCGTGCCGGACGCGACGCCGGTGAGGGGCGAGACGCCCCCGAGGGGCACGAGGCTCGTCACGAGGCCGGCGACGGCCACGGCGGCGACGGCGCCGACGGCTCCGGCCGGGGTCGGCCGGCGCCCCGACGAGACCATGAGGAGCAGCAGGTAGAGCAGCACGGTCGCGACGACCCAGGGCCACCGGGTCTCGGCCGTCGGCACGAAGGCCGGGACGGCGAGGACGACCGCCGGGAAGAGCCCGGTCGCGCCGGGGAGGCGGCCGACCGAGGCGAGCAGGTCGACGAGGAGCGAGACGACGAGCACCGCGCCCACGACGGTCGCGAGCACGCCGTCGTCGACGGGCACCGGGGCGGTGCCGTCGGAGATGGTGAGGGCCGCCTGGTCGCTGAGGTCGCGCACCCGCTGCAGGGTCGCGGCGGTCGGCACGACGCCGAGCACGGCGGTGCCGCCCGAGACGATCGCCGTCGCGGTCGCCGTGCCGGCCAGCAGCCCGACGAGCCAGGCCAGCCACGGCGAGCCGCGGAGCGAGCGGACGAGGCCGGAGGCGCCGAGCACGACAGCGGAGACGCCCGCCCCCGCGAACCACCAGCCCACGCCGAGGAAGAGCGACGACAGGCTCGCGAGCGAGACGACGAGCACGAGCCAGACGAGGGCGACGACGGGCCAGCGAGCGCCCTCCGGCTCGCCCCCTGTGCGCCGGGACCGCCGCGACTCAGCCACGGAGCAGCCCGCCTCGACGCACGGCGTCGCCGACCGGCTCGGTCGGCGTGGCCTCCACGACGCGCCAGCCCGCCTCGCGGAGCGACGCGGCGACGGCCTCGGGCGACAGGACGGCCGTGGGCTCCGTCGACGAGGGGCCGGCCCCGCCGCCCACGGCGGTGAAGCTGAGCGTCGGCGAGACCACGAGCGCGACGGCCGTCGACCCGGCCGCGCGGGAGCGGCCCAGCTGGTCGAGCTCGGAGCGGGTGAGACCCGAGACGACCGCCGTGACGGGCTCCCGGGCCGCGGGCGGCGGCGCGAGGGAGTCGCTGGCGTCGTCGAGCTGGAGGTCGGCCAGGGCGTCGAGCCACGCGCCGGTGGCGTCGGGGTCGTGGCGCGCCACGAGGCTGCCCCCCGGCGTGCCGAGCACGGCGACGGAGCCCGCGTGGCCCCACTCGACCCCGAGCGTCGCGACGACCGACAGCGCCCACTCGAATGCGTCGCTGCGGGCGACGTCGGCCCCCGTCGCGTCGGCGCTCGCGACGCCCGACGCGGAGACGGAGTCCGACCAGCCGACCGACCCGAGCGCCAGCACGAGGCGGGCGCTCGGCAGCCCGTGCTGCTCCTCCTGCCGGACCATGAGGTCGCCGTGGCGGGCCGTGGCCTTCCAGTGCACGCGGCGCAGCGGGTCGCCGCGGCGGTACTCGCGGGTGATCGGGTCGTCCTCGCCGCCGGAGAGGCTGTGCTCGTGCTGGCGCCGGGCGCCGTCGCCCAGCGACCTCGACTCGCGCGCGAGGCCGAGGTCGACGGCCTCGGGCACGACGACGAACTCGGCGGTGCCGGGCGCGACGACGCGGCGTCGGGCCACGCCGAACGACTCGACGAGCTCGACGTGGAGCGGGCCGACGCGGTGCCGCCCCCGGCTCAGCTCCGGGTGGCGGAAGGTCACGGTGGAGGTGCGCCCCGGCTCGAGCGTGACGGGCACGGCCGCCGAGCGGCGGGCGCGGCCCCACGGCACCTCGTCGCGCAGGGCGGCCTGCTGGGGGCGCCCGGAGCGGGGCGTCACCGTCAGGGTCTCGACCGCCGACCAGCCCGCCACGCCCCGCGAGGGAGTGAACCGGCGGCCGACGACGACGTCGACCCCGCGGACGAGCAGGGACAGGACGACGGCGACCACGAGGGCCACGAGCGCCACGCCGGCGAAGACGAGGGGCGGCGACTCGAGGAGCGCGCCCGCGACGGCGAGCAGCAGCCCCGCGCCCACCACGACCGCGCCGCGCCGCGTCGGCGTGGGCACTCCCCCGCGCGCCACGGTCAGCGTCGGCCGGCCGTGTCGCCGAGCGGCACGTCGGTCGAGGCGACGACGTCGGCCACCACGTCGTACGCCGCCGACACCGCGCCGGCCCCGGCGCGCCCGGCGAGGATGATCCGGTGGCCGAGCACGGGCCCGCTCATCGCGTCGACGTCGTCGGGCACCACGAAGCCGCGGCCGTTGAGCGCCGCCCACGACTTGGCGGCCCGCATGAGCTGCAGCGTCGCGCGGGGGCTCGCGCCGAGCCGCACGTCGGGGTGGCGACGCGTCGCCTGGACGACGTCGACGGCGTAGCGCTCGACCGGCTCGGCCGTGTAGACCGTCCGCACCGCCGCGATCATGCGGCGCAGCTCGTCGAGCGACACGAGGGGCCGCACCTTCTCGAGCGGGCTGACGCGCTCGCGCTGCTGCAGCATGCGCAGCTCGCTCTCGGTGTCGGGGTAGCCGAGCGAGATCCGGGCCATGAACCGGTCGCGCTGCGCCTCCGGCAGCGAGTACGTGCCCTCCATCTCGACCGGGTTCTGGGTCGCGACGACGAGGAAGGGGTCGGGCAGCGGGTGCGTGACCCCGTCGACCGTGACCTGCCGCTCCTCCAGGCTCTCGAGCAGGGCGGACTGCGTCTTCGGGGAGGCGCGGTTGATCTCGTCGCCGATCACCACGTTGGCGAAGACGGGGCCGGGCGTGAACTCGAAGCCCCCGCGGTCGCGGTCGTAGATCGAGACGCCCGTGATGTCGCTCGGCAGCAGGTCGGGGGTGAACTGGATGCGCGTGACCCGGGCGTCGACGGCCTTGGCGAGCGCGCGGGCGAGCTGGGTCTTGCCGACGCCGGGGACGTCCTCGATGAGGAGGTGCCCCTCGGCGAGCAGGACGGTGAGGGCCGTGCCGATCGCGCCGTCCTTGCCGTCGATGACCGTGGCCACCGCCTCCATGATCCGGCGCGCGGCGGCCTGCACCTCGGGCAGGGGCATCACGTCGAGGTCGCCGTCGCCCCGCAGGGCACGGTCGGACGGTCGGGTGTCGCTGGTCGTGCTCATGGTCTCTCCCGGAGGGCGTCGGGCGGGCGTGCGGGGTGGTCGGGTCGCACGGGAGGACGGGCCGGGGGCCGGCGACGCTGCCGTGCGGGTGGGTCAGGTGGCCGCGAGGTACTCGGCGACGCTGGCGGGGACGTACGGGGCGACGTCGCCGCCGAGGGCCGCGACCTGGCGCACCAGCGAGCTCGACACGTGGGCGTGGGCGGGGTCGGGCAGCATGAAGACCGTCTCGACGCCGGCGAGGCTGCGGTTCATGATCGCCATCGGGGTCTCGTAGGCCACGTCGACCTGCGACCGGATGCCCTTGACGAGCACGGAGGCGCCGACCTCGGTGCAGTAGTCGACCAGCAGGCCGACGCTCCAGCTGTGCACCGTCACCGACGGCGGGAGACCCGCCTCGCGGAGCGACCGCTCGAGCAGCGAGACGCGCTTCGGCAGCGGCAGCAGCGCCGACTTGTCGGGGTTGTGGACCACGAGCACGTGCACCTCGTCGAAGACGTGGGCGGCCCGGGCGATCACGTCGACGTGACCCAGGGTGACCGGGTCGAACGACCCCGGGACGACGGCGATCCTGTTCATCCGCACACCCTAGCCCGTGCAGATGTCGCTCCCGGGGGCCTTCCGGCGAACTCGGAGCGACGTCGGCCGGGGCCCGACGTGGCCGGTCGGCGGACGGGGACGGCCGCCCGGTCAGTTCTTCGCGAGGTACTCGCGGTCGGCGTCGTCGAGGCGGCGGGCGATGGCGGCGGCCAGCGCCGGGTGCCCCGACAGCGCGGCGTCGCCCTCGAGCGCCTCCGCGGCGTGCTCGCGCGCGGTCGAGATCAGGTCGCCGTCGGTCGCGACCCGCAGCAGGCGGAGCGACGACCGGCCGCCCGACTGCAGGCTGCCGAGCACGTCGCCCTCCCGCCGCAGCTCGAGGTCGACCTGGGCGAGCTCGAACCCGTCGAGCGTGGCGGCGACCGCCTCGACGCGCTCGCGGGCGACCGTGTCGGGGGCCGCGTGCGTCACGAGGAGGCAGAGGCCCGGGTGCCCGCCGCGCCCGACGCGGCCGCGGAGCTGGTGCAGCTGCGACACCCCGAAGCGGTCGGCGTCGAGCACTACCATCGTCGACGCGTTCGGCACGTCGACGCCGACCTCGATGACGGTCGTCGCGATGAGCACGTCGATCAGGCCGGCGGCGAAGCGCTGCATGACGTCGTCCTTCTCGTCGGCCGACATGCGGCCGTGGAGGGGCTCGACGCGGGCGCCTGCGAGCACGGGCAGCGACCGGGCGAGGGCGAGCACGCCCTCGACGCTCGCTCGCTCGGGGGCGGGCACGGCGCCCTCGGGAGCGCCCTCGGAGGTGCCCTCCGGTGCGTCGTCGACCGGCGCCTCCTCGCCGGCCTCGACGCTGGCCGCGTCGATGGCGGGGCAGACCACGAAGACCTGGCGGCCCTTCGCGACCTCCTCCGCCGAGCGCTGCCAGACGCGGTCGCGCCAGCCGGGCCGGTCGGCCAGCGGCACGACGAACGACTCGATCGGCTGACGGCCCGCGGGCAGCTCGGTGATGGTCGAGACGTCGAGGTCGCCGAAGACCGTCATCGCCACCGTGCGCGGGATGGGCGTGGCCGTCAGGACGAGCACGTGCGGCGGCGTGCGGCCCTTCTGTCGCAGGGCCTCGCGCTGCTCGACGCCGAAGCGGTGCTGCTCGTCGACGACGACCAGGCCGAGGTCGTAGAACCCCACGGCCTCGCTGAGGAGGGCGTGCGTGCCGACGACGAGGTGCGACTGCCCGCTGACGATCGACAGCAGCGCGCGCTTCTTCTCGGCGGTCGACATCTGCCCGGTGAGCAGGGTGGGCCGCAGCCGCGCCGCGAGGTCGGGACCGAGCGAGCGCACCACCGAGCGGAGGTGCTGGGCGGCGAGCACCTCGGTCGGCGCGAGGAGGGCCGACTGGCCGCCGCTCTCGGCGACCGCGATCATCGCGCGGAGCGCCACGAGGGTCTTGCCCGACCCGACCTCCCCCTGCACGAGGCGGTTCATCGGCACGTCGCCCTCGAGGTCACGGCTGATCTCGGAGCCGACGAGCACCTGGTCGGCCGTGCGCTCGAAGGGCAGCGCGGCGTCGAAGCGCGCGAGCAGGCCGTCCGGCCCGGCCACGCGCGGCGTCGCGGGGGCGGTGCGCAGCAGGGCACGCTGCTGCAGCAGGGCGGCCTGGAGCACGAAGGCCTCCTGGAAGCGCAGCGCGTCGCGGCCACGCAGATGGTCTCGGTCCTTCTCAGGCCGGTGGACGAGCTCGTACGCGTCGCGCAGCGACACGAGCTCGAGCTCGGCCCGCACCGCGGCCGGCACCGGGTCGTCGATCGGCGGGAGCGTGTCGAGCACCAGCTCGACCGAGCGCTGCACCTGCCAGGAGGCGACGGAGGCGCTGGCCGGGTAGAGGGGGATCGGCTGCTTCGCCCAGGCCTGCGCCTCGGCGTCGCCGACGCCCGCCACGGCCTCGTGCGACGCGTCGAAGAGCTCGTAGTCGGGGTGCGCCAGCTGGCGGAGGCCCCGGTAGTCGCCGACCTTGCCCGCGAAGATGCCCCGGGCCCCGGGCACGAGGTCTTTCGCGCGCCACGCCTGGTTGAAGAACGTGAGGGTCAGGATGCCCTGGCCGTCACCGATGCGCACCTCGAGGATCGAGCCGCGCCGCGCCCGCATCGTGCGCTCCCGGACGTCGAGCACCTGAGCGACGATCGTCACCGACTCGCCGAGCGGCAGCTGGTCGAGCGCGGTCAGCTCGCCGCGCCGGGCGTAGCGCCGCGGGTAGTGCGAGAGAAGGTCGCCGACCGTGCGGAGGCCGAAGGCCTTCTGCATCGCCTGCGCCGTCCGCCCGCCGAGGGCACCGGCGAGCGAGGCGTCGAGGGGCGACGCGTCGAGCGGGGAGTCGGGCACCCCACCACGCTAGCGCCCGCCCCCGACAGCGTCGGAGCGCCGAGTCACGGCGCGACGGCGTCAGAGCGCGACCGCGTACCCGCCGGAGGCGCGGGTCGACTCCGCGAGCGCCGTCACGTGCCGGTCGTCGTTGACCTCGAGGGCCCGCAGCTGCCGGGCGACCTCGCGCGCCGACCGCTTGCAGAACCCGACGGCCAGGTGACGCTCGTCGGCGGAGCCGGGCCGCGCCTCCTGCAGGCTGGTGGTCGCGCGGGAGAGGACGGCCATCTGCGCGTAGACGCCGGAGGCGGCGTCGGCGAGGCGCTTCTGGACGAGCTGCTTCTCCTGCACGTGGCGGCCGTGCCGGCGGAGGGCCGCCTCGGCCCGCTCGCGCAGCTGCGACACCTGCTCGCCCACGGCCGCGGCGCTGCGGGCGAGCGACGGGTGCACGCCGACCGGCCGCTCCGGCGAGATGCGCCGCTGCACCCGCCCCGCCACGTAGGGCGCGAGCACGCCGAGCGCCCGGGCGGGCTCGCCGATGCGGAGCGACGCCACGTCGGGCAGCTCCTCGCTGAGGGCCTTGAGGCCGTTGAGGGCGACGAACGCGCGCATGACGTCGTTCGCCCCCTCGAAGATCGGGAAGATGCGGAAGTCGCGGAGGGCCTTCGACAGCGGGTGCCCCTCCATGTACGCCTCGCCGCCGTGCAGCTGCACCGCCCGGTTGAGCGCGAACCAGCCCGTGTCGCTCGCGACGACCTTCGTCATCGCCGACTCCAGCGCGAAGTCGGTGTCGCCCCGGTCGACGAGACCGGTCGTGAGGTACGACATCGACTCGACGCCGTAGATCTGCTCGGTCATCCAGGCGAGCTTGTCGCCGACCATCTCGAAGTCGGCCAGGGGGCGGCCGAACTGGCGCCGCGACTCCGTGTGCTCGACCGAGAGCTGGAGGAAGCGCTTCATGCCGCCGGAGATCGCGGTGCCCATCGACATGCGGCCGTTGTTGAGGGTGTTCATGGCGATGCGGAAGCCGTCGCCGGGCTCGCCCAGCAGGTTCTCCGCCGGCACCCGGACGTCGGTGAAGTGCACGCGCTGCAGGTGGTTCGCCTTGAGGCCGTGCGTCTCGAAGCGCGGGCCCGTGCTGAGCCCCTCGGCGCCCTTCTCGACCACCAGCGCGACGTGGCCGAGCTCGCTGCGGGCGAAGACGGTGAGGACGTCCTTGTCGCCGTTGCCGATCCAGCGCTTCTCGCCGTTCAGCACCCAGCTGCCGTCCGGCTGCCGCTCGGCGCGGGTCTCGAGCGCGTAGGCGTCGCTGCCGACGTTCGGCTCGGTCAGCACGAAGGCCGCGAGCTTGCGGCCGCTCGCGAGGTCGGGCAGCCAGCGGGCCTTCTGGTCGTCGGTGCCGTAGAGGTGCAGGGGCTTGGTGCCGATCGACTGGTGCACGCCCATCACCGTGGCGAGGGTGCCGTCGACCCGGCCGAACTCCTCCATCACCCGGCAGTACGCGCTCTGGCCGAGGCCGAGGCCGCCGTACTCCTCGGCGACGAAGAGGCCCGTCAGGCGGCGGTCGCCCAGCTCGCGGATCGTGTCGTCGCCGACCCAGCCCTCGCGCTCGGCGCGGAGCGGGTCGTAGCCGGCGAGCACCTCGCGGGCCGTCGCGGCCGCGGCCTCGACCCTGGCCGCCTCCTCCGGCGCCATGTGCGGGTAGGGCAGCACGAGCTCGGAGGCGATCCGCCCCGCGAACAACGACTTGGTGAACGAGGGCCTCACGGTGCGGTCGACGCTGGTCATGGGCCGATCGTGCCCGCGGCGACCTCGACCGCCAAACGCCTTGTGCCACCTCCACGACCGCTCACCGGCCGGGCCGCCGCCGCGTTGTCGACTTGCTCGAACCGCCTGGCCGATGCGTCAGGATGGCCGTGTGTCCCGCATCATCTCCGGCTTCGCCGACAACCTGACCCTCGCCGTGCCCAAGACGGGCACGCGCCCGACGAGCGACCGGGTGCGCGAGGCGCTGTTCTCGTCGCTCGACGCCCGCGACGAGATCGCCGGTCGGCGCGTGCTCGACCTCTACGCCGGCACCGGCGGGCTCGGCCTCGAGGCCGCGTCGCGCGGCGCGGCGACCGTCACTCTCGTCGAGAAGGCGCCGGCGGCCGCCCGCGTGCTGCGGAAGAACGTCGACGCCGTGGTCGGGCGCGCCCCGAGCGGCCGGGCACCTCGGGTCGACGTGGTCGCCATGCCCGTGCGCGCCTACCTCGTCGGCAGCGCGGCCCCGGTCGACCTCGTCTTCTTCGACCCGCCCTACGAGGTCTCCGCGACGGAGCTCGCGGGCGACCTGGAGGCCCTCCTGCCGTCGCTCGCCGACGGGGCCCTCGTCGTCGTCGAGCGCGCCTCGCGCGACGGGGAGCCGACCTGGCCGACGGGGCTCGGCCTCGACGTGCGGAAGAAGTACGGCGACACGACGGTCTGGTTCGCCGTCCGCGACTGAGCACCAGGCACCGGGGCACCAGGGCGCCGCGGAGTCGCGGCCCGGCCTCAGCCCGCCTGCCCGCTCCAGAGGCGGTACGGGTCCCAGCCGCCGACCTCGTCGAGGTCGCGACGCCCGACGGTGACGCGGGGCGCGCCTCCGCCGGCCTCGCGGACCACGCCGACCGGGCGGAAGCCGCCCGGCAGGTCGGTGCCGGGCGGGAACGTGGCGAACAGCGAGTGGTCCTCGCCGCCGCCGAGGGCGACCCGCGGATCGGCACCGAGGCGCGCCGGGTCGAGGTCGACGACGACGCCGCTCGCCCGGGCCACCCGGGCGGCGTCGAGGGCGAGCCCGTCGCTGAGGTCGAGCATGGCCGTCGCCCCCGCGGTCGCGGCGAGACGGCCGTCGGCGATCGGCGGCGTCGGGGCGAGCTGCCAGCCGACGTCGGGGTCGCGCTCGCGGAGCGCCGCCGCGAGGTCGGCGTCGGGGGCCCCCTCGTGGTCGACGCCGAGGCGGAACAGCAGGTCGAGGCCCCGGGCCGCCCGCCCGAGGGCGCCGGAGACGGCCACCACGTCGCCCGGCCTGGCTCCGTCGCGCCGCACCGGCGGGCGGCCGCCGAGGTCGCCGAACGCCGTGACGGCGACCGTGAACGTCGTCGACACCGAGAGGTCGCCGCCCACGACCCCGCAGCCGGGAGCCATCTCGGCGCACGCCTCGCGCAGCCCGTCGGCCAGCCGCTCGAGGTCGGCGACGAGGGTGCCGGGCGGCACGGCGAGGGCGACGACGAGGGCGGTGGGCCGCGCGCCCATCGCCGCCACGTCTGCGAGGTTCGAGGCGGCGGCCTTCCAGCCGAGGTCGTGCGGGGTCGACCACGCGAGTCGGAAGTCGGGGCCGTGCACCATGAGGTCGGTCGTCACCACGAAGCGGCCGTCCGGCGCGGCCACGACGGCGGCGTCGTCGCCCGGGCCGAGCTGCGTGTCGAGCCCGCGGGGCAGGCGGGGCAGGATGCGCGCCAGCGTCGCGAGCTCGCCCGCGCCCTCGACGGTGTCGGTGGGAGCCCGGCCGGGCGAGGAGGGGCCGGCCGAGGAGGCGTCGGCCCGGGAGGCGTCGGCGGAGGCTCGGTCGGCGGGGTCGGGCTCGGCGGACGTGGAGGTGCGTTCCATGTGCACGACGGTAGCCTGGCCGGGATGTCCAGCCCCGCCCGGCGCCTGCGCCTGCCCCTCCTCGCCGCCACCGTCGCCGTGCTCGCCCCCGTGCTCGCGGGCTGCACCGCCGCCGTGCCGATGACGGCCGCCGACGACGCGAACGACCCGGCCTGCGCCCAGGTCACCGTCCACCTGCCCGAGCAGGTCGGCCCCGACAGCGCGCCCTACCAGCGGCGCGAGACCGACGCGCAGGCGACCGGCGCCTGGGGCTCCCCCACGGCCGTGCTGCTGCGCTGCGGGGTCACCGCGCCCGCCGTCTCCGACCTGCCCTGCTACCCGGTCGCCGGCGTCGACTGGCTCAGCGACCAGGACCCTGACGACCCCGACACCTACATCTTCACGACCTACGGCCGCACGCCGGCCGTGCAGGTCATCGTCACCGACGAGGTGGGCAGCACCCCGCTCTTCGACCTGGCCGACGCGGTGGGCTACCTGCCGAACGACGGTCGCGCCTGCGTGGGCGTCGGCGACCTGCCGGGCGGCGACGGCGCCGACGACAGCGGCGGCAGCGGCGGGGCGGACGCCACCGAGGGCCCGACCGACGGCGGTGCGTCCACCGACGCGCCCCGCGACTCCCCCACGCCCTAGACGGTGGAGAGCGCCGCCCACGCGCCTCGGCGACCTAGCGGTCGGTCTCGAGGCCGAGCTCGACGAGCTCGGTGATCAGCTCGGGGTAGCTGAGCCCGCTCGCCAGCCAGCAGGCCGGGAACATCGAGATCGGCGTGAAGCCGGGCATCGTGTTGATCTCGTTGACCACCCAGCCCGCCGCGGTGAGGAAGAAGTCGACGCGGGCGAGGCCGGTGCCGTCGATCGACTCGAAGGCGAGGGCCGCGAGGCGCTGCATCTCGGCCAGCTCGTCGTCGGCGAGCGGCGCGGGGCAGACCAGGTCGGCGCCCGCTCCGCCGAGGTACTTCGACTCGAAGTCGTAGAACGTGTCGGAGCCGAGCACGATCTCGCCGGCGACCGAGGTGCGCGGCGCGCCCCCGGCGCGGCCGCCGAGCACGGCGCACTCCAGCTCGCGGCCGACGAGGCCCGCCTCGACGAGCACCTTGACGTCCTCCGCGAGGCCGACGGCCATCGCGGCGGCGAGCTGCTCGGGGCCGTCGACGCGCGAGACGCCCACGCTCGAGCCAGCCCGCGCCGGCTTGACGAAGAGCGGGTAGCCGAGCTCGGCCACGGCAGCCGTGACGGCTGCCGGGTCGGCGCGCCACTCCGCGGCCCGGACGGTGCGCCAGGGGGCGACGGCGATGCCGGCCTGCTGCAGGACGGTCTTGGTGAAGTGCTTGTCCATGCCGACCGCGGAGGCCAGCAGGCCCGCGCCGACGTAGGGCAGGCCGACGAGCTCGAGCAGGCCCTGCACCGTGCCGTCCTCGCCGAAGCGCCCGTGCAGGATGGGGAAGACCACGTCGACCTCGCCGAGCAGCCGCACGCCGCCGTCGGCCTCGACGACGCTGAGCTCACGGCTCGACGACGACTCCGGCCAGCGGACGCGCGTGCCGTTGTCGCGCACGACCGGCAGCGACTCGGCGTCGAGGGCGAACAGGGCCGCGTCGTCGGGCTGAAGCGTGAACGCGCCGTCGGCGGTGATGCCGACCGGGACGACGTCGAACCGGTCGCGGTCGATCGCCGCGAGCACGCCGCCGGCGGTCGCACAGCTGATCGAGTGCTCGCTGGAGCGGCCGCCGAACAGCACGACGACGCGCTGACGCCGCGGGGCGCCCGGCACGGCGCCGGTCTCGGTCGAGGGGCCGTCGGCCACGCCGGTGTCGGTCTCGCTGCTCATGGGGCCCCTCTGGGTCGTCGCGCCGACGGGGTGACCGTGGGAGGCGCGGGTGGCGTTCGTGACGGAGCGTCGCCCCCGGCGTGGTGCCGGTCGCCCCCCGGCGGCTACTCGCCCTGCGGCTCGTCGGTCTCGGTGAGGTGCGGGGCGATGTTCCGCGGGTCCAGCGTACCGGCGAGGACCCCGGCGACCTGGGTCACGATGGGCATGTCGACGCCCCGCGACGCCGCCAGCTCGAGGATCGGGGCGACCGAGGAGAGCCCCTCCGCGGTCTGGTTCATCTGGCGCACGACGTCGCCGTAGGCGTAGCCCTGGCCGAGCAGCCGGCCGGCGGTGTTGTTCCGCGAGAGCGGCGACTCGCAGGTGGCGATGAGGTCGCCGAGCCCGGCGAGCCCGGCGAGGGTCTCGGCCTTGGCCCCGAACGACACCGCGAAGGCCGTCATCTCGGCGAGGCCCCGGGTGATGATCGAGGCCTTCGTGTTCTCGCCGTAGCCGACGCCGTCGACGATGCCGACGGCCACCGCGATGAGGTTCTTGAGCACGCCGCCGAACTCGGTGCCGATGACGTCGGTGTTGACGAACGACCGGAAGTACGGGTTGGTCGCCGTGGCGGCGACGGCCGTGGCGGTCTCGAGGCTGCGCGACGAGACCACGGCCGCGGTCGGCTGCCGCTTGGCGATCTCGAGGGCCAGGTTCGGGCCGGAGGCGACGGCGATGAGGTCGGGGTCGATGTCGAGCTCCTGCTCGATGACCTGGCTCATGCGGAGCCCGGTCGCCTTCTCGACGCCCTTCATCAGGCTGATGACCGGCACGCCGCGCGGCACGAGGTCGCGCACGGCGGCGAGGTTCTCGCGGAGGGTCTGGCTCGGCACGGAGAGGTAGACCTGCTCGGCCCCGGCCAGGGCCGCGGCGACGTCGGTCGTGGCGACGAGGGTGCGGGGCAGGTTGATGCCCGGCAGGTAGTCGCTGTTGCGCTTGCTCTCGGTGATCTCGCGGGCGAGCTCGGGGCGGCGCGCCCAGAGCGTCACGTCCGCGCCGCCCTCGGCGAGCACCTTCGCGAAGGTCGTGCCCCAGCTGCCGGAGCCCAGCACGGCGACCGTGCGCGGGATCGCGCTGCGCATGACGACGGAGATCGCCTCGGTCGTGACCGCGCCCTCGCCCAGGGCGCCGATGGCGTCCTCGCGGCTGGCGCCCTCGTTCGTGCCCTGGCGGTCGTCGCTGCTACTCAAAGCGGCCGGTCTCCTTCTGGTCCTTCGCGTGCGGGTCCCACGGCTCGGCCGGCGGCGACTCGTCGCGCAGCTCGGCCAGCAGCTCGGTCACCCGGCGCATCACGAGCGCCGTCGCCTCGGCGTACGCCGCCTGGTCGAGCGGCCGGCCGCGCCACGGCGACAGGTCGACGGGGTCGCCGATCGCCGCGAGGATGCGCTTCCGCGGGAAGAGGCTGAGCTTCGAGGAGTAGCGGCCCATGACCTGCTGGCTGCCCCAGTGGGCCATCGGCACGAGGGGCACGCCGGCCTCGATCGCGAGGCGGACCGCCCCGCTCTTGCCCTTCATCGGCCAGAGGTCGGGGTCGCGGGTCAGCGTGCCCTCGGGGTAGATGATCACCCCGCCGCCGCTCGTGGCGAGGGCACGGCCCGCGGCGAGCGGGTCGCTCGCGTGCGTCGGTCCGCCGCGCTCGACGGGGACGTGCCCCATGGCGCGCATCAGCGACCCGAAGACCGGCACCCGGAAGAGCGACGCCTTGGCGAGGAACCTCGGCACGCGGCCCAGGGTCCACATCAGGCGCGCCACGACCACGGGGTCGATGTTCGTGCAGTGGTTGGGCGCGAGCACGAAGGCGCCCTCGTTCGGCAGCTTCTCGGCGCCGCGGACCTCGATCACCGCGAGGCGGTCGAAGAGCGGCGCCCCGACGGCGGCGACGGCACGGAAGACCGCGCTCTTCTCCTTGCCCCGGCCGAAGCGGCCGACGCGGCGGGCAGGCTGGACGACGGGCACGTCGGGGTCGGCGGGACCCCCGTGCGCGCGGGCGGCGTCGCTCACGCCGGGCTAGCCCTGGAAGTCGAAGTCGGCGCCCAGCTTGCGCAGCTTCGCGATGAAGTGCTCGTAGCCGCGGCTGATGATGCCGACGTTGGTGATCTTCGACTCGCCCTCGGCGGTCAGCGCCGCGATGAGGTGGCTGAAGCCGCCGCGCAGGTCGGGCACGCGGATGTCGGCGCCGTGCAGCGCCGTCGGCCCGGTGATGACGGCGGCCTGCTCGAACTCTCGGCGCGCGACCCGGCGGTCGTGGCCGGGCAGGCCGTCCTTGTGGACGACGATCTGCGCGCCCATGTCGTTCAGCGCCTCGGTGAACTGGAAGCGGTTCTCGTAGACGGTCTCGTGCACGATCGAGGTGCCCTGCGCCTGGGTCAGGGCCACGATGAGGGGCTGCTGCCAGTCGGTCATGAAGCCGGGGTGCACGTCGGTCTCGACGACGACGGGCTTGAGCTCGCCGCCGGGGTGGAAGAAGCGGATGCCGTCCTCGTGGACGTCGAAGTCGCCGCCGACCTTGCGGAAGACGTTGAGGAACGTCATCAGGTCTTTCTGGTCGGCGCCCTCGACGAAGATGTCGCCCTTCGTGGCGAGGGCGGCGGAGGCCCAGCTCGCGGCCTCGTTGCGGTCGTTGATGGCCCGGTGCGTGTACCCGCGGAGGCTCTTGACGCCCTCGATGAAGATGACGCGGTTCGGCTCGACCGAGACCACGGCGCCCATCTTCTGGAGGATGGCGATGAGGTCCATGATCTCGGGCTCGATCGCCGCGTTGCGGAGCTCGGTGACCCCGTCGGCGAGGACGGCCGTGAGGAGGACCTGCTCGGTGGCGCCGACGCTCGGGTAGGGCAGCTCGATGTTCGCGCCCTTGAGGCCGTCGGGGGCCGTCAGGTGGATGCCGTTGTACGACTTGTCGACCACGGCGCCGAAGGCGCGGAGCGCGTCGAGGTGGAAGTCGATCGGGCGGTCGCCGATGCGGCAGCCGCCGAGGTCGGGGATGAAGGCCTCGCCGAGGCGGTGGAGCAGCGGGCCGCAGAAGAGGATCGGGATGCGGCTCGAGCCGGCGTGCGCGTCGATCTCGGCGAAGTGCGCCGACTCGACGTTCGACGGGTCGAGGATCATCTCGCCGCGGGCCGGGTCGGTGATGCGCACGCCGTGGACGGAGAGCAGGCCGCGCACCACGTTGACGTCGCTGATGTCGGGGACGTCGCGGAGGATGCTGGGGGTGTCGCCGAGGAGGGCCGCGACCATGGCCTTCGTGGCCAGGTTCTTCGCACCCCGGACCTCGATGCGGCCGATCAGCGGCTTGCCGCCGCGGATGACGATCTCGTCGCTCTTCAGACCCACTCGGGCTCCTGCTGCTGCTGCGTCTTGGACAAGGGAGTTCACTTCTTCACCGGCAATGTCTTCGGGCGCCAGGCGGCGCGTCGGGATTCGAATTCTGTGATGGCCGCTTCGTCGCGGAGCGTCAGCCCGATGTCGTCGAGACCCTCGAGCAGGCGCCACTTAGTGTAGGCATCGACCTCGAACGACACGGTCAGGTCGCCCGCCGTGGCGGTCTGCGACTCGAGGTCGACGGTCATCTCGAGGCCGGGCGTGGCCTCGAGCACGGCCCAGACGCGCTCGACGTCGGCCTCGTCGACCACGGCGCTGAGCAGGCCCTGCTTGCCCGAGTTGCCGCGGAAGATGTCGCCGAAACGGGCGCTGAGCACGACGTCGAAGCCGAAGTCGCGGAGCGCCCAGACGGCGTGCTCTCGGCTCGAACCGGTGCCGAAGTCGGGCCCCGCCACGAGGACGCGGGCGCCCTGGTACTCGGGTCGGTTCAGGACGAAGTCGGGGTCTTGCCGGGCGGAGAAGAAGAGGGCGTCCTCGAAGCCGGTCTTCGTGACCCGCTTGAGGAACTCGGCCGGGATGATCTGGTCGGTGTCGACGTTGCTGCGCTTCAGGGGCGCGGCCACCCCGGTGACGGTGGTGAACTTCTGCATCAGGCGGCGCCTCCGGCCAGCTCGGCGAGCGCGGGAGAGCTCTCGGCGCGCTCGGCGAGGAGCGCGTCGTGCACGGGGGTGCCGGCGAGGTCGTCGAGGTCGCCCGGGGCGGAGAGGGTGCCGCGCACCGCGGTCGCCGCCGCGACGAGCGGGGAGACGAGGTGCGTGCGACCGCCCTTGCCCTGCCGGCCCTCGAAGTTGCGGTTGCTCGTCGAGGCGCAGCGCTCGCCCGGGGCGAGCTGGTCGGGGTTCATGCCGAGGCACATCGAGCAGCCCGCGAAGCGCCACTCGGCGCCGAAGTCGGTGAAGACCTTGTCGAGGCCCTCGGCCTCGGCCTCGAGCCGGACCCGCGCGGAGCCGGGCACGACCATGACGCGGACGCCCTCGGCCTTGGTGCGGCCGGAGATGACGGAGGCGAAGGCCCGGAGGTCTTCGATGCGGCTGTTCGTGCAGGAGCCCATGAAGACCGCGTCGACCGGGATCTGCTTCATCGGGGTGCCGGCCTCGAGGGCCATGTACTCGAGGGCGCGCTCGGCGGCGGCGCGCTCGTTCGGGTCGGCGACGGCGGTCGGGTCGGGCACGGATTCGCTGAGCGACACGCCCTGGCCCGGATTCGTGCCCCAGGTGACGAACGGCTCGAGGGTGTCGGCGTCGAGGAAGACCTCGGCGTCGAACACGGCGTCGTCGTCGGTCGGCAGCGTCTGCCAGTAGGCGACCGCGTCGTCCCAGTCGGAGCCGGTCGGAGCGTGGTCGCGGCCCTCGAGGTAGTCGAAGGTCGTCTGGTCGGGGGCGACCATGCCGGCGCGGGCGCCCGCCTCGATCGACATGTTGCAGATCGTCATCCGCCCCTCCATCGAGAGGGCCCGGATCGCGCTGCCGCGGTACTCGAGCACGTAGCCCTGGCCGCCGCCGGTGCCGATCTGGGCGATCACCGCGAGGATGATGTCCTTCGCGGTGACGCCGGGGCGCAGCGTGCCCTCGACGGTCACGGCCATGGTCTTGAAGGGCTTGAGCGGCAGGGTCTGCGTCGCCATGACGTGCTCGACCTCGCTGGTGCCGATGCCGAACGCCATCGCGCCGAAGGCGCCGTGCGTCGAGGTGTGCGAGTCGCCGCAGACCACCGTGATGCCCGGCATGGTGAGGCCGAGCTGCGGCCCGACGACGTGGACGATGCCCTGCTCGGCGTCGCCCAGCGGGTGCAGCCGGACGCCGAACTCGGCGGTGTTGCGGCGCAGGGTCTCGATCTGGGTGCGGCTCGTGAGGTCGGCGATCGGCCGGTCGATGGCGAGCGTCGGGGTGTTGTGGTCCTCCGTCGCGATCGTGAGGTCGGTGCGGCGGAGCGGACGACCGGCCTGGCGGAGGCCGTCGAAGGCCTGCGGGCTGGTCACCTCGTGCACGAGGTGGAGGTCGATGTAGAGGAGGTCGGGCGCGCCGTCCTCCCCCTTGACGACGACGTGGTCGTCCCACACCTTCTCGGCAAGCGTCCTGCCCACGGGCACGCCCCTCTCCAGAGCTCTTCTCAGCGGAATGATCGTCGAAGTCTACGCCAGGGCCTGCCCGACGACGTGAGGTGCAAGCGGCGGGGCCGACGCCGCATTCCCGCGCCGCCGAGCGGCCCCCGAGCGCCCCCGGCGAGGGTTCCGAATAGCATGTCGGCACCCGTCGCACGGTCGGCGGGGCCCTCGACGAGGAGGCCGACGACAGCATGGCGGGAGCGGACGGGACGACGCGGGCGCGCACGCCGCGGCCGTCGCCCCTGCGCCGGGTCGTCGTCGCCGCGCTGGCCGTGGTCGCCGCGACCGCCCTCGTCGCCGTCGGCGGCACGGCCGCGTCGCCGCGCTACGCCGACGGGCCGCCCTGGGGCGGCACGGCGGTGGACGACCTCCGGAACGCCCCGACCGGCACGGCCTGGTCGCTCGACCTGGCCGAGCGCCTCGCCCCGGGCGTGCCCCGACGCTGCCTCCACTTCTGGCCCTCCCCCGCCGTGGACGGGCTCGTCGCCGTCGGGGCCTCCGTCGACCTCGACCCGGGCACGGCCTCCGGCGGTCCGGACTGCCGCCGTGCCGCCCTCGACGACGGGGCGAGCCGCGTGGCCCTCGTCGACTCCCGGGACGGCCGGGTGCGGTGGGTGCACGACCTGGCCGACGACCTCGACGACACCGACCCCTTGAGCATCCCTGCGAGCCAGGTCGTGCCGGCGGCCGGCCGGGTGCTGGTGCAGACCCAGACCACCGGGTCGACCGTGCTCGTCGCCCTCGACCTCGTCGACGGCCGGGCGCTCGAGTCCACCCGCGGCCGCCGCGACGTGCCCTCGATCAGCGTCTCGACCGTCGGGCGGCTGCAGCTGCGCACCTCCTCCGGAGCGATCGGCTCGCCCGACCGGTACTCGCTCGTGGACGCGGCCGCCCTCGACGACCCTGTGTGGGAGGGGCGGGTCGACGCCGGCACGACGCCCCAGCTGCTGCCCGACGGGCTGCTCGTCGTCGTCGACGGCCGCGCCGTCCGCGTCGACGGCCGGACGGGCGAGGCCAGCCCGTCGGCCGCCGCCGCCGACGTGGTCGCGACCGCGCCCGACGGGGGGGACGACGTGGCCTGGACGCTCGGCCGCGACGCCGACGGGAGGCGCGCCGTGTCGGCGATCGACGCCGACGGCGACCTCCTCTGGTCCGTGCCGAGCCCGACGCCGCGCCTCTCGGCCACCGACGGCTGCGTCCTCACCACCGACGACGGCGGCACCACGGCCACCTGCCTCGACCCCCGCAGCGGGCAGGGCCGGTGGACGACCGAGCTCGGCGCCGCGTTCTCGGCCGCCGCCGCCCCGGGCCAGGTGGGCGGCGACCTCTACGCCGTCGTCCAGTCCGACGACGGCGCCCGCCTCACCGCCCTCGCCGCCGCCGACGGCCGCGTCCGGTGGCGGGCGCCGCTCGGCGTCCTCGACGAGGTCGCCGCGGCCTCCCGCACCGTCGTCTACGTGCGCACCGACGGCTCCCCCACCGCGGGCCGGGGCCTCAGCGCCTACGACGCCGCGACGGGCGCCCGGCTCTGGTCGCTGCGCTCCGACGACCGAGTGTCGTTCTGGGGCGGCGGCCTGGTCTCGATCGACGGCCGCGGCGTGGCCACGCGCCTCGTCGACCGCACGAGCGTGGTGGCCGGGCTGGCCGGAGGCGCGGCGTGAGCCCCGAGGGGCGGCCCGGCTGGGCCCCGGCGCGGCCGGCTCCGGACGTCGCCGTGTGGGAGCCCGCCCGCCCGGAGACGGGACGCGGGGCCACGGGCGAAGCCCCCGGCCGGGACGACGACGGGGCCGGTGCCGGCGACGGAGCAGGACGGCCCGGACGAGGCCCGGCCGCCCCGGGGCCGCGACGCCCCGCGTGGTGGCACCGCGCCTCCCGCGGTCGCCGCCTCGCCCTCGGCTACGCCGCGCTGCTCCTGGCCGCCGCCCTGCCCGCGGCCCTCCTCGCCCCGGGCCAGCCGGAGTACGGCGCCGAGCCGCCCTGGCGCGGCGTCGAGACGGTCGACCTGCGGCAGGAGCCGACCACCGGGTGGTCGGTCGCGCTCGCGGAGACCCTCGCGCCCGGGTTCCGGCCCGCGTGCCTGCGCTTCCCGACCGCGACGGTCGACACCGGCCGCGTGCTCGTCAGCGCGGGGCCGGGCTGGACGTACGGCTTCGCGAACGACGCGGGCTGCGGCAGCGAGACGACCGGCGTGGGCTCCCGGCTCGCGCTGCTCGACACCGGGCGGGGCGCGTTCAGCTGGGTCCACGACGTCGCCGACGACGCCGCCCGCCTCGGCCTCGAGGGGCCGGTCGACGTCGCCGCGGCCTCGCTCGCCGGCGACACGGGCCTCGTAGTCGTCCGCGTCGTCGCGGGCGAGCGGGCGGTGCTGCTCACCCTGTCGCTCGCCGACGGCTCGACGGTCGGGGCGTCGGAGCCGCGGGCGACGACCGAGACCGACCGGTTCCAGGCCGCGGGCACGGTCGTCGTGACGGGGCGCCAGCCAGCGGCCGGGGCGCGCTACAGCTACGAGCTGCGCGACGTCCGCGACCTGGGCCGGGTGACCTGGGCGGGGCGGGGCACGACGAGCGGCACCGTGCTGGCCCTCGACGACCGGCTGGTCGTCGCCACCCCCGAGGGCACCCTGCAGGTCGACCCGACCTCGGGCGTCGCCCGCCCCTGGGGCACGCGCCTCGACGAGCTCTCGGGGCACCTCGTCCACGACGGGCTGCTGATCGGGCCGACCGGCGCCGGCGGCGGCGTGACCGCCCGGGGCGCGGACGGTGAGGTGCGGTGGCGCTCCCCCTCGGACGTCCGCGGCACGCTCGACGAGGGCCGGTCGTGCCTGCTGGTCAGCGACGTCGACCGCGACCGGCTCACCTGCCTCTCGTGGACGACCGGCCGGGCCACCTGGAGCCGCGAGGGGCTCGGTGCCACCGGCGCGGCCGGGGTGGTCGGGCAGACCGACGACCGGGTCTACGCGAGCTCGTCGGCGCCGGGCGACCGGCCGCTCGAGGTGCAGGCGCTGGACGGCGCGACCGGGCGCACCCTGACCCGCTTCGACCTGCCCACCGGCGCCGTCCTCGCCGCCGTCGGCCGGACCGTGGGCTACGCCCTCGCCTACGGCAGCTCGGGCGGGCGCTCGACGGTGGTCGCCTACGACCTCGCGAGCGGCGAGCGGCTGTGGACCCACACCGGCCAGCTGCAGGTCTCGATCTGGGCCGGGCACCCGGTCGACGTCGACGTCGAGGGCCGGGCGGGCGAGCTCGCCGCCCCGGAGGCGCGGGTCGTCGCCGGCGGGTGAGCGACGCGCCCGGGGCGGGCGCGGACTAGAACACGTGTTCGAACGAAGCGTAGGGTGACGCCATGGTCATCCCCTTCACCGCCTCGCTGCTCGACTCCCTCGACGACGGCCCCGAGCTGCTCCCGCTCGCCGGCCGCGTGCGCCGGCTCGAGCTCGGCGACGGCGCGTGGCTCGACCTCGTGCCCGGCTGGGCGACCGCGTCCGACGCCCTCTTCGAGCGGCTCGTCACCGACGTGCCCTGGCAGGCCGACCGCCGCACCATGTACGACCGCGTCGTCGAGGTGCCGCGACTCGTCTCGTCGTACGGCGTCGGCGACGCCCTGCCCGACCCCGTCCTCGCCGCGGCCCGTGACGACCTCAACGAGCACTACGCCCGGCGCGGCGCTCCCGACGAGCAGCTCTTCCGTCGTGCCGGCCTGTGCTTCTACCGCACCGGCGACGACAGCATCGCCTGGCACGGCGACCGGGTCGGCTCCGGCCTCGGCCGCGACACGATGGTCGGCGTCCTCTCCCTCGGCGCTCCCCGCACCCTCGCGGTCCGCTCGCGCCGCACGGGGCGGGTCGACAGGTTCCCGCTCGGCCACGGCGACCTGCTCGTCATGGGCGGCAGCTGCCAGCGCACCCACGAGCACGCGATCGCGAAGACGAAGAAGGCGGTCGGGCCGCGCATCTCGGTGCAGTTCCGCCCCCGGTGGGACGAGGGAGTCGCGGGGCGCGCCGCGCACGCTGCCGCGGCCCCGAGGGCGTGACGCCGAGCACCCCGGCCCGGCGCTAGGCGGCCGGGGGCACCTCGAGGGCGACCCGCGCCTCCCCCGGGCCGCCGCAGACGGCGTCGCCGCCGACGCGCTCGAAGCGGAGCCCCGCGGTGCGCGAGGCGGCGAGGACGAGACCGACGTCGCCGCCGTCGGACCACGCCCGCACGTCGACCTCGTCGGGGAAGGAGCCGTCGGGCGACGACGACCCGCCCCACGACGAGATGACCCAGGTGCCGTCGGGGGCCCGCTCGGCCGGGCCGGGCCAGAGCCACGGCCCGATGTCGGGGCCGTCGGCGGTCGACCGGTCGTCGACCGGGCCCTGCCGCGGCAGGGGCGACGACGCGGCGGCGCCGACGGGCACCAGCTCGACGACCGCCACGCGCTCGACCGCGCCCGTGACCTCCACGACCACGGTCGTGCCCCAGGCGACGGCCGGGCAGGCCACGACGGGCCCTCCGATCGACCTGAGGGCGAGCAGCACCGCGCCGGCGGCGACCACGCCGAGGCAGGCGAGCCCGACGAGCAGGCCCGCGCTCGTCGTCCGGTCGCTGGGCACGGCTCGAGCATGGGGCACGGCGGGCCCGTCGTCGAGGTCGACGGCCGGGTCGTGACCGAGACGTGACGACGGAGCGCGAGCACCGAGAGGTCGAGACGCCCCGGAACGACGAATCCCGCCCGGCGTGTGCCGGGCGGGATCTCGTGGTTGCTGAACGGTGGTGGTGACCGAACAGATCGGTGACCCCAACGGGATTCGAACCCGTGTTACCGCCGTGAGAGGGCGACGTACTAGGCCACTATACGATGGGGCCGTTTTTGCAACTCGTCGAGTATGCCACAGCCTCACGAACGAGTACAAATCGAGCCCGCCCCGCGTGTCGCGGAGCGGGCGTACAGTCGGCCGCATGCGCCTGACCAAGCTCGAGCACGCCGCCTTCGTCGTCGAGGAGGACGGACGGAAGCTCGTCGTCGACCCCGGCTCCTTCACCACGCCGCAGGTCGATCTGCACGACGTCGTCGCCGTGGTCGTCACCCACGAGCACCCCGACCACTGGACCCCCGACCAGCTCGGCCACCTGCTCGCCACGAACCCCGGGGCGACGATCTACGGCCCGGCCGGGGTCGCGGAGGCCGCCGAGGGGTTCGACGTCCACGTCGTGGCCGACGGCGACACCGTCGAGGCGGGGCCCTTCACCCTCGCCTTCCACGGCTCGCGCCACGCCGTCATCCACGAGTCGATCCCCGTCATCGACAACGTGGGGGTGCTCGTCAACGGCCGCCTCTTCTACCCGGGAGACGCGTTCACCGTCCCGCCGGTGCCGGTCGAGACCCTGGCGGCACCGGTCGGTGCGCCCTGGCTCAAGATCGGCGAGGCGATGGACTACGTGACGGCCGTGGCGCCGACCCGGCTCTTCCCCGTCCACGAGCAGACGCTGTCCGCGGCGGGCTTCGGCATGCACGCCGACCGGCTGCGGGCGAGCGTCGAGGCCCTCGGGGGCACGGCCGTCGTCCTGGCGGCGCACGAGTCCCTCGAGGTCTGACCCGCGACTCCCCCGGCTCCCGGCCCTCGCACCGCGTGACGGCGCCCCGCCTCCCGACCGGGAGACGGGGCGCCGTCACGGGGAACGCTCCGGCGGAGCTAGAGCGTCACGTCGATCTCGCGCAGCAGCTGCGCGTCGATGGCGACGCGCACCGTCTCGAGCAGCTCGTCGGGAGCGGGGCTGTCGATGGTGAGGACGCTGAGGGCCTGCCCGCCCGCGCTGCGACG
Organism: Frigoribacterium sp. CFBP 8754; assembly: GCF_014841815.1. Taxonomy (NCBI): domain Bacteria; kingdom Bacillati; phylum Actinomycetota; class Actinomycetes; order Micrococcales; family Microbacteriaceae; genus Frigoribacterium; species Frigoribacterium sp. CFBP 8754. The sequence goes on along the minus strand of NZ_JACYUO010000001.1, from coordinate 544,298 downwards.
GGCGATCTGCATGCCCGCGATGTTGATGCCGGCGTCGCCGAACTCCTTGCCGTAGACGGCGACGATGCCGGGGCGGTCGCCGTAGACCATGACGAGGTGGTGCGCCGCGATCGGCACCTCGACGTCGTAGCCGTTGATCTCGACGATCTTCTCGACCTGCTTGGTGCCGGTGAGGGTGCCCGACACGCTGATCTGGCCGCCGTCGCTGAGCGAGCCGCGGATGGTCAGGACGTTGCGGTACTCCTCGCTCGTCGGGTCGGTGAGCAGCCGCACGGTGATGCCGCGCTGCTCGGCGAGCAGCGGCGCGTTCACGTAGCTGACCGACTCGCTGACGATGTTCGTGAAGACGCCCTTGAGGGCCGCGAGCTTGAGCACGCTGACGTCGTGCTCGACGAGGTCGCCGCGCACCTCGACGTCGATGCTCGTGAGGGGCGAGTCGGCGAGCCCGGCGAACACCTGGCCGATCTTCTCGAGCAGCGGGATGCCCGGGCGCACGTACGGGTCGATGACGCCGCCGGCGACGTTGACCGCGTCGGGCACGAGCTCGCCGCCGAGCGCCAGGCGGACGGACTTGGCGACCGACACGCCCGCCTTCTCCTGCGCCTCGTCCGTCGACGCGCCGAGGTGGGGGGTGACGACGACGTTCTCGAGGCCGAGCAGCGCCTGGTCGACGGGGGGCTCCGAGGTGAAGACGTCGAGGCCGGCACCGGCGATCTCGCCCGTGGTCAGGGCCGTGTAGAGGTCGGCCTCGTCGATCAGGCCGCCGCGGGCCACGTTGACGACGAACGCCGTCGGCTTCATGGCCTTCATCTGCTCGAGGCCGATCATGCCCGTCGTCTCGGGCGTCTTCGGCATGTGGATGGTGACGAAGTCGGCGGTGGCCAGCAGCTCGTCGAGGGAGAGCAGGGTGACACCGAGCTGCTGCGCACGGGCCGGCGTGACGTAGGGGTCGTAGGCGACCACGTTCACCCCGAACGCCTGGAGGCGCGCAGTGATCAGGGCGCCGATGCGCCCGAGCCCGACGATGCCGACGGTCTTCTCGAACAGCTCGACGCCGGTGTACTTCGAGCGCTTCCACTGCCCCTGGGCCAGCGCGGCGTGCGCGGCGGGGATGTGGCGCGCGAGGCTGAGGATGTGGCCGACGGTGAGCTCGGCGGCCGAGATGATGTTCGACGTCGGCGCGTTGACGACCATGACGCCCGCCGTCGTGGCGGCCTTGATGTCGACGTTGTCGAGACCGACGCCCGCACGGGCCACGACCTGGAGGTGCGGCGCGGCGGCGATGGCCTCGGCGTCGACCTGCGTCGCGGAGCGGACCAGGATCGCGTTCGCCTCCGCGAGGGCGGCGAGCAGCGCGGGCCGGTCGGTGCCGTCCACGCTCCTCACGTCGAAGTCGGGGCCGAGGGCCTCGACGGTGGCGGGTGAGAGCTCTTCAGCGATCAGAACGACGGGCTTGGCCACGGAGACAGGGTCCTAACGAGAGGGTGCAGAGGAACGCCGCGACGCGCCGTGGGCGCGGCTGCTGGTCACTCTAGCGACTCGTCGGAGGGCCCAGGCGCAGATGACGCCGGTGGTCCGGGGGGCCTGCACCGCGACTCCCCCGCCGCCGTCCGCGGCCGTCGTCGGCGGCGACGTGTCCGGTCAGATGCTGAGCACGTACGCCGTGAGGCTCAGCGACGCCGCCGCGACCGCGGCGAGGCCGGTGGCGAAGACGAGGGCCGCCCGGCCGAGCGTCCGCCGGCGCGCGACGAGGAGGGCGACGACGTACGCGACCGGGGGCAGCAGCACGTTGGCCCAGAGCGCGGCCCACGGCGGCGAGGCCGCGAGCGAGCCCACGCCGACCTCGTCGAAGAAGGCGTTGTTCTGGTAGCGGACGTCCTGCGGCACGAGCACGAGGTTGGTCACGGCCTCGGAGAGGTCGTAGGCGGCCAGCAGGCCGGCGAGGACGGCGATGAGGACGAACCCGACGCGGGGGCCCCGGCGGGCGCGGCGCGGCGCGGCGGAGGCGGTCGCCCCGCCGGGCGCGGCGGTCACGCCCCGCCCCCGATCACGAGGGGCCAGGGGGCCAGGAGCACGGCCCCGACGGCCATCACGAGCAGGCGGCGGCCGGAGTGCTGCACCGGCACCAGCAGGATGGTCGCGACGAACCAGAGCAGCGGGGCGACGAGGGCGAGGAAGACGCCGGTCAGCCACAGCGTCGTCTGCACGTGCTCGACGAGGCCGCCGCCGAACGCGATCAGGAACTGGTCGCGCGAGACGATCCAGCCGACGCTCGAGAGCAGGGCGACGCCGCCGAGCACGCCGTGCCCCACGAGGGAGGCGCTGCTCATGACCTGGGGAGCGTCGGGGTCGGTCTCGTCGTCACGCGTCGCGGCCGCGGGACCCTCGACGTGGCTGGCGTCCGACTCGTCGCCCCAGGAGAGCGCGTCGTCGGCGTCGTCGGCGTCGGGATCGAGGTCGAGGTCGAGGTCGGTCTGGTCGGACGCGGTCGCGTCGGGGTCGTCGTGGCGGCCGGCCGACCCGGAGGGCCGGGGGTCGGTCATGCCGGGAGCTTGGAGGAGACCGCCTCCACCAGGGCGGCGGAGAGCGGGTGCCCCGCCTCGACGCCGGTGAGGGTCACGGTGAGCTCGTCGGCGGGCAGGCCGGAGCGCAGCAGTGCCTGGAGCTCGACGCTCTCCGCGTCGTCGGCGACGTCGAAGTCGAGGGCGGCGCGGACCGCCCGGACGAGCGCGTCGCTCGGCAGGCCCCGCTCGGCGAGCTGCGCGGCGGGGCCGACGAAGCGCTCGTGGCGGCTCAGCTTGCGGAGCGGGTTGCGGCCCACTCGCTCGGTGGTGTCGGGGAGGTGCGGGTTCGAGATGCGCACGAGGTTCTTCTCGATGTAGCTCTGCTGCTCGTCGGCGTCGAGCTCGTGCTTCGCGACGAGCAGGGCCTTGGTCTCGGCGAGGGCGGCGCGCACCTCGGCGTGGACGGCCTCGTCGGCGAGCGACTCCCGGATGCTGCCCAGGCCCCGAGCGAAGCCGTGGTAGGCCGCGGCGGCGTGGGCCGTGTTGACGGTGAAGAGCTTGCGCTCGATGAAGGGCTCGAGATCGGGCACCCACGTGACGCCCTGGATCTCGGGGCGGTGCTCGCCGAACGGGCCGCTCTCGACGACCCACTCGGAGAAGGACTCGATGGTGACGTCGAGCGACCCCGCGGGCTGCTCGGGCACGATGCGGTCGATCGCGCAGTTCGCGAAGACCGCGTTGTCGGCCGGGTCGGCCTGGCGGACGGCCTCGGCGAGGGAGTCGGTGGCGTTGATGGCGTTCTCGCACGCGATGACCGTGAGCGGCGGCAGCGCCGCGTCGCGCTGGGCCAGCCCGCGGGCGATGACCGGCGCGACGAAGGGCAGGATCCGGGCGCCGACCGCGGTGGTGACGACGTCGGCGGTCGCGATCTCGGCGACCAGGGCCTCCTCGTCGCTGCGGCTGTTGACGGCGCGGTAGCCGTCGACGACGGTCGTGCGGCTGTCCTCACCGACCTCGTGCACCTCGTACGACGACTGGGACTGCAGCAGCCCGATCAGCTCGTCGTTGACGTCGGCGAACACGACCTCGTAGCCGCTCGCGTGCAGGAACTGCGCCACGAAGCCACGACCGATGTTGCCCGCACCGAAGTGCACTGCCTTCTTGCTCATCGCCATGCCCTAGATCATGCCACGGGCCGCCTGGTCGCCCCGACACCGACGACGCCCCCCTCCGGTCGGAGGGGGGCGTCGTCATCGTTCGGGGACGGGCTAGCGCGCAGCGCTGCCGTCGCCCGTCGGCGGAGCCGACCGATGTCGCCAGCGTGCGTCGACTACGTCGACGTCAGCGCGCAGCGCTGCCGTCGCCCGTCGGCGGAGCCGACCGATGTCGCCAGCGTGCGTCGACTACGGCGACGTCAGCGCGCAGCGCTGCCGTCGACGTAGTCGGAGTCCGTCTGCTTCCAGGCGAACAGGGCGCGCAGCTCCTGGCCGGTGGCCTCGATGGGGTGCGCCTCGCCCTTGGCGCGGAGCTCCTTGAACTCGGGGGCACCTGCGTCCTGGTCGTCGATGAAGCGCTTCGCGAAGGCGCCTGACTGGATGTCGGCCAGGACGGCCTTCATGTTCTCCTTCACGGAGGGGTCGATGACGCGGGGGCCGGAGACGTAGTCGCCGTACTCGGCCGTGTCGGAGACGCTCCAGCGCTGCTTGGCCAGGCCGCCCTCCCAGATCAGGTCGACGATCAGCTTGAGCTCGTGCAGCACCTCGAAGTAGGCGATCTGCGGCTGGTAGCCGGCCTCGGTCAGCGTCTCGAAGCCGTACTGGATCAGCTGCGAGGTGCCGCCGCAGAGCACGGCCTGCTCGCCGAAGAGGTCGGTCTCGGTCTCTTCGGTGAAGGTCGTCTTGATGCCGCCGGCACGGAGGCCGCCGATGCCCTTGGAGTACGACCAGGCGAGGTCCCAGGCGGAGCCGGAGGCGTCCTTCTCGACGGCCACGATCACGGGCACGCCGCGGCCGGCCTCGAACTCGCGGCGGACGGTGTGGCCCGGGCCCTTGGGGGCGACCAGGACGACGTCGACGCCCTCGGGCGCCTCGATGTAGCCGAAGCGGATGTTGAAGCCGTGGCCGAAGACGAGCGCCTTGCCCTCGGCGAGGTTCGGGGCGATGTCGTCGGCGTAGACGTGGCGCTGGACCTGGTCGGGGGCGAGGACGACGATGACGTCGGCCCAGGCCGAGGCCTCCGCGGGGGTGTGCACCGTGAAGCCGGCCTCCTCGGCCTTGGCGCGGCTCTTCGAGCCCTCCTTGAGGCCGATGACGACCTCGACGCCGGAGTCGCGGAGGTTCAGCGCGTGGGCGTGGCCCTGCGAGCCGTAGCCGATGACGGCGACCTTCTTGCCCTGGATGAGGGACAGGTCGGCGTCGTTGTCGTAGACGATCTCAGTCACAGTGGTGCTTCTCCTCGGTTGTCGACGGATGTCGTGTCGGTGGGTCGTGCGGCAGGAGGCGCGGGCCGGGAGCCCGGGGCCGCCTAGTTCTTGAAGACGCGGTCGGTGATCGACTTGGCGCCGCGGCCGATGGCCAGGAGGCCCGACTGCGAGATCTCCTTGATGCCGTAGGGCTCGAGGACGCGCAGGAGGGCGGTGGTCTTGCCGGTGTCGCCGGTCACCTCGATGACGAGGGCGTCGGTCGAGACGTCGACGACCGCGGCCCGGAACAGCGTCACGGCCTCGAGCACCTGCGAGCGGGTCGTGTTGTCGACCCGGACCTTGATCAGCATGTGCTCGCGCTGCACCGACTGCGAGTAGTCGAGTTCGACGATCTTGATGACGTTGACCAGCTTGTTGAGCTGCTTCGTGACCTGCTCGAGCGGGAGCTCCTCCACGTCGACGACGACCGTGATGCGGCTGAAGCCCTCGAGCTCGCTCTTGCCGACGGCGAGGCTCTCGATGTTGAACCCGCGGCGGGCGAAGAGGCCGGCGACGCGGGTCAGCAGACCGGGCTTGTCCTCGACGAGGAGGCTCAGGACGTGGCTCATGCGTGCTCTCCGGTCATGTCGCCGTCGCGGGTGGTGTCGGACGCGCTGATGCCCGGCGCCTCGTCGTCCCACTCCGGGGCGAGGGCACGGGCGTGCTGGATCTCAGAGTTCGAGACGCCCTGGGGCACCATCGGCCAGACCATCGCGTCGCGGCTGACGACGAAGTCGATGACGACCGGGCGGTCGTTCGTCTCCAGCGCCAGCTGGATGGCGGCGTCGATCTCGTCCTCCGTCCGGACGCGGATGCCGAGGGCGCCGTAGGCGTCGGCGAGCTTCACGAAGTCGGGCACCATGCGGGTCTCGTGGCCCGTGTTCAGGTCGGTGAACGAGTGGCGGCCCTCGTAGAACAGGGTCTGCCACTGGCGCACCATGCCGAGCGACGAGTTGTTGATGATCGCGACCTTGATCGGGATGTCGTTGATGACGCAGGTCGCGAGCTCCTGGTTGGTCATCTGGAAGCAGCCGTCGCCGTCGATGGCCCAGACCACGCGGTCGGGCTGGGCGACCTTGGCGCCCATGGCGGCCGGGACGGAGTAGCCCATCGTGCCCGCGCCTCCCGAGTTCAGCCAGGCGTGCGGGCGCTCGTACTGGATGAACTGGGCGGCCCACATCTGGTGCTGGCCGACGCCGGAGGCGTAGATCGCCTCGGGGCCGGAGAGCTGGCCGATGCGCTGGATGATCGCCTGCGGCGACAGCAGCCCGTCGTCGGGCTCGGTGTAGCCGAGGGGGAACTGCTCGCGGAGCCCGTCGAGGCGCTCCCACCAGGCGGCGATGTCGGGCTTCCGCCCGCCGGTCACCTCGGCGAAGGCGCTGGCGAGGTCGGGGATGACGACCTTCGCGTCGCCGACGATCGGCACGTCGGCGATGCGGATCTTCGAGATCTCGGCCGGGTCGATGTCGACGTGGACGACCTTCGCGCCGGGCGCGAAGAGGTCGGCCTTGCCGGTGACGCGGTCGTCGAACCGGGCGCCGAGGGCGATGATCAGGTCGCTCTCTTGTAGGCCGAGCACGGCCGGCACGGTGCCGTGCATGCCCGGCATGCCGAGGTGCTGCGCGTGGGTGTCGGGGAACGCACCGCGGGCCATCAGGGTGGTGACGACGGGGGCGCCGGTGAGCTCGACCAGGGTCTTGAGCTCGGCCGAGGCGCCGGCGCGGATGACCCCGCCGCCGACGTAGAAGACCGGCTGCTTCGCCTCGGCGATCATCTGGGCGGCCGCGGTGATCTGCTTGCCGTGGGCCTTGGTCACGGGGCGGTAGCCGGGCAGGTCGACGACCGGCGGCCACACGAACGGCGCGCTGTTCTGCTGCGCGTCCTTCGTGATGTCGACGAGCACGGGGCCGGGGCGGCCGGTGCTGGCGATCTGGTAGGCCGCGGCCAGGGTCGCCGGGATGTCCTCCGGCTTCGTCACGAGGAACGAGTGCTTGGTGATCGGCATCGTGATGCCTACGATGTCGGCCTCCTGGAAAGCGTCGGTGCCCATCAGCGTCGAGAAGACCTGGCCGGTGATCGCGAGCAGCGGCATGCTGTCCATGTAGGCGTCGGCGATGGCGGTGACGAGGTTCGTGGCGCCGGGGCCGGAGGTCGCGATGGCGACGCCGACGCGCCCGGAGGCCGCGGCGTAGCCCTCGGCCGCGTGGCCGGCGCCCTGCTCGTGGCGGACGAGGATGTGGCGGATCGCCGTCGAGGCCATCAGCTCGTCGTAGAACGGGATGATGGCGCCGCCCGGCAGGCCGAAGACGTCGGTCACCCCGAGGTGCTCGAGCGACCGGAGGATCGCGCCGGAGCCGGTGAGGACCTCGGGAGGCACCGGGGCGTCGGAGCCGGGGCGGGCCGCCGGGCGCGCGGCGGCACCGGGCAGCGGGGTCGTGTCGTGGGGCATCGGAGGCGGTTCCCTCTTCGTGGTGGTGGACGGTGTGACGGAGGTCAGCCGACGACGATCGCGCGGGCCCGGTGGAGGCGGCGGGGACGGTCGTCTAGTAGGTGACGGCGCCCTCCGCGGCGGAGCGGACCTGGCGCGCGTACTTGGCGAGGACACCGCGGGTGTAGCGCGGGGGAAGAGGAGCCCAGCCGTCGCGGCGGGACTCGAGCTCGGCGGGATCGACGAGTAGGTCGATGGACCGAGCGGCGATGTCGACCCGAATCAGATCACCATCGCGCACGAAGGCGATCGGACCTGCGTCGACCGCTTCGGGAGCCATGTGGCCGATGCACAGGCCGGTTGTGCCGCCTGAGAATCGTCCGTCCGTCAAGAGTAGTACATCTTTTCCGAGCCCTGCGCCCTTGATGGCCGCCGTGATGGCGAGCATCTCGCGCATGCCGGGGCCGCCCTTCGGCCCCTCGTAGCGGATGACGACGACGTCGCCCGCGACGATGCGGCCCTCGGTGAGGGCGTCCATGGCGCCGCGCTCGCGCTCGAAGACCTTCGCCGGCCCCTCGAAGAGCGAGGCGTCGAAGCCGGCCGTCTTCACGACCGCGCCCTCGGGGGCCATCGTGCCGCTGAGCACGGTGAGGCCGCCCGTCGCGTGGATGGGGTCGTCGAGCGTGCGGAGCACCTCGCCGTCGAGGGGGGCGGGCTGGATGTCGGCGAGGTTCTCGGCGACCGTCTTGCCGGTCACGGTGAGGCAGTCGCCGTGCAGCAGGCCAGCGTCGAGGAGCGCCTTCATGACGACGGGCACGCCGCCCATGCGGTCGACGTCGTTCATGACGTACTTGCCGAACGGCTTGAGATCGCCGATGTGGGGCACGGTGTCGCCGATGCGGTTGAAGTCGTCGATGGTGAGGTCGACCTCGGCCTCGTAGGCGATGGCCAGCAGGTGCAGCACGACGTTCGTCGAGCCGCCGAAGGCCATGGCGACGGCGATGGCGTTCTCGAACGCCTCCTTGGTGAGGATGTCGCGCGTGGTGATGCCGAGCCGCAGCATGTTCACGACGGCCTCGCCCGAGCGGTGGGCGAAGTAGTCGCGGCGACGGTCGGCCGAGGGCGGCGAGGCCGAGCCGGGCAGGCTCATGCCGAGCGCCTCGGCGACGCTCGCCATGGTGTTGGCCGTGTACATGCCGCCGCAGGCGCCCTCGCCCGGGACGATCGCGCACTCGATGGCCTTGAGGTCGGCGTCGCTGAGGTTGCCGGCCTTGTGAGCGCCGACCGCCTCGAACGAGTCGATGATCGTGACGTTCTTCTCGGTGCCGTCGCTGAGCTTGACCCACCCGGGGGCGACGCTGCCCGCGTAGAGGAAGACGCTCGCGAGGTCGAGGCGGGCCGCGGCCATCAGCATGCCGGGCAGCGACTTGTCGCAGCCGGCCAGCAGCACCGAGCCGTCGAGGCGCTCGGCGTTCATGACGACCTCGACACTGTCGGCGATGACCTCGCGCGACACGAGCGAGAAGTGCATGCCCTCGTGGCCCATCGAGATCCCGTCGGAGACGGAGACGGTGCCGAACTGGAGCGGGTACCCGCCGCCGGCGTGCACGCCCTCCTTGGCGCCCTGCGCGAGGCGGTCGAGCGAGAGGTTGCAGGGGGTGATCTCGTTCCAGCTGCTGGCGATGCCGATCTGGGGCTTCTCCCAGTCGCCGTCGCCCATGCCCACGGCACGCAGCATGCCCCGGGAGGTGGTGGCTTCGACGCCGTCGGTGACGACGCGGCTGCGCGGCTTGATGTCGACCTCGGGCTGGGTGTCCTTCACTGGCATGGGTCGAGTTTAGGGCCCGCCGCCGTCAGCGACGCCCACGCCCCGGACGGAGGCCTCGGCGGCCCGGCAGGGCGGAGGAGCGCCGGCTCAGTCCAGGCCGGGATCGGCGTCGTGGTGCCGACGCTCCTGGTGCTCGCGCTCCCGCGCGGGGTCGTCGTGCTCCTCGTCGTCGCCCTCCGAGTCGTCGAGCCCGTCGAGCCGCTCGATCTCGACGGCGAGCACGTCGGCCGACCCGACCGGCAAGGTCGAGGTGTCGACGTCGGCGAGGGACTCCCCGTCGCCGACCAGCTCCTCCCCCGCCCTCGCGACGGCGTCGTCGAGCTCGTCGACGACCAGCAGGTCGCGACGCAGGTCGCCGTTGCGGTACCCGGCCCGGCCGATCATGTGCGCGGAGATCGGCGCCGTGAGCATCTGGAAGACGAGGACGACGAGCAGGGAGGCGACGGTCGCCAGGGTGTGCTGGTCGAGCGCGATCGCGGCGAGCATGAGGATGAGCCCGAAGATCTGGGGCTTCGTGGCGGCGTGCATGCGCGAGAGCGCGTCCGGGAAGCGGAGCAGGCCGACTCCCGCCGCGGCGGAGAGCAGGGCCCCGGCGAGGAGGAGGACGGAGCTGGCGACGTCGTAGGCGGTCTGGCTCATGACGGGTCCTGCCTCGACACGTAGCGGGCGACGGTGATCGACCCGAAGACGGCGGTGAGCGCGAGGACGATGATGACGGGCAGCGTCCGGGTGTGGTGGCCGGACACCATGTCGGCGGCGAGCACGCAGATGAGGGTCGTGAGCAGCATGTCGCTCGCGATCATGCGGTCGAGGATCGACGGCCCCCGGACGATGCGCCAGACGGAGGCCAGGGCGGCGAAGGCGAACAGGATCCCGACGATCCACTCGACGGCGGTCACGAGGCGGCTCCCTCGTCTTTCTCGTTCACGAGGCGGTCGTTCTCCGTGGGGTCGGTCGCCGGGTCCTCCGTCGCCGGCGTGCCCTCGGCGATGCGCCGCAGGTCGTCGGCGCTGCCGAGGGCCCGGGCGATCCTCTTCTCGAAGCCGAGCACGGAGGCGCGCACCTGCTCGACGCCGTCGGCGTCCTCCACGGCGAGGGCGTGCATGTAGAGGATCGAGCGCTCCCGGTCGGCCTCCACGACGAGCGACCCGGGCACCAGCGAGGCGGCCTCGGCCACCAGGGTCATGACGAAGTCGGAGCGCGTGTGCAGCTGCACCGCGACGATCGCGTTGCTCGTCACGCCGCGGGGCCGCACGGCCTTCCACGCCACCTCGACCGAGGCGACGACGAGGTCGGCCAGGAAGCGGACCACGAAGACCAGGGCCCAGCCGAGGTTGAACCGCCCGCTGAGCTCCACCGGCGGGAGGAAGAAGACGCGCGTCACGAGCAGCGCGACGAGCACCCCGGTGACCGCGGAGAGCACGGTCAGCTGGTTCCAGAGGAACATCCAGAGGACGACGAGCCCGACCAGCAGCGGCAGCTGCCGCAGCAGGCTCCGGCCGACCTCGTGGGCGGAGGGGCGCGGCGTCACGGGGTGCCCTCCTGGTCGTCCGAGGCGGTGTCGCCCTCACCGGTCGGGAAGACGAGCTGAACGTACTCGTTCGAGCCGTACACGCGACCGGCGGCGCGCTCGGCGACGCCGTAGAGCGGCCCGGCCGCGACCGTGAGCACGAGCGAGACGAGCACCATGCCGGCCGTCGCTCCGATCATGGTGCGGGGGTTCGCACGGCGCTTCTGCACGACGGTGCGGCCGGGAGCCTCCTCGAGACGCTCGGTGAGCGGCGACTCGTGGTCCTCGACGTCGGCGCCGGGACGCCAGAAGGCGAGGTTCCAGGCACGCATCAGCGCGTACAGCGTGAGCAGCGACGTCAGGGCTCCCGCGCCCAGCAGGACGTAGACGAGCGGGTCGTGCAGCCGCGCCCCGGCGTCGAAGAGCGCCACCTTGCCGATGAACCCGGAGAAGGGCGGGATGCCCCCGAGGTTGAGCGCAGGGATGAAGAAGAGGACGCCGATGACGGGCGCCGCCTTGAGCAGGCCGCCGAGGCGGAGGACGGAGGCGGTGCCTCCCCGTCGTTCGATCAGCCCCGCGCCGAGGAAGAGGGTCGTCTGCACTGTGATGTGGTGCACCACGTAGTAGATCGTGGCCGCGAGCCCCTCGACGGTGCCGAGGGCGATGCCGAAGATCATGTAGCCGATGTGGCTGACCAGGGTGAACGACAGCAACCGCTTGATGTCGGCCTGGGCCACCGCGCCGAGGATCCCCACCACCATCGTCAGCAGCGCGATGATCAGCAGGTAGACGTTGACGTTGCTCTCGACGAACAGGACGGTCTCGGTGCGGATGATCGCGTACACGCCGACCTTGGTCAGGAGGCCCGCGAAGACCGCCGTGACCGGCGCGGGGGCCGTCGGGTACGAGTCGGGCAGCCAGAACGACAGCGGGAAGATCGCGGCCTTGATGCCGAAGGCCGTCAGCAGCATCACGTGGATGATCGTCTGCACGTCGGGCGGGATCTGGTCCATCTTCTGCGCGATGTCGGCGATGTTCACGGTGCCGAGCGCGCCGTAGATCATGGCGATCGACGCCAGGAAGAGCACGCTCGAGAGCAGGCTCACGACGATGTAGGTGACCCCCGCGCGGATGCGCTGCTCCGTGCCGCCGAGCGTGATCAGCACGTAGCTGGCGATGAGCAGCATCTCGAAGCCGACGTAGAGGTTGAAGAGGTCGCCCGCCGCGAAGGCGTCGAACACGCCGGCGGCGAGGATGAGGTAGGTCGGGTTGTAGATCGACACCGGGGCGTCGCCGTCGCCGTCCGCCGAGCCCTGCCCGACCGAGTACACGAAGACCGCCAGCAGCACGATCGACGAGATGACGAGCATCAGCGCGGCGAGGCGGTCCACCACGAGGAGGATGCCGAAGGGCGCCTCCCACCCGCCGATCTGCACGGCGATGGCCCCGTCACGGTCGACGACGACCAGCAGGACGACGCTGATCACGACGACGACGGCCAGCGCGGCGATCGACAGGACCGCCTGGAGGCGGGGGCGCCGGGTGGCGATGAGCGCGGTGGCCGCTCCGAGCAGCGGGACGAGCACCACGAGCGGCACGAGGAAGTCGACGTTCACGGTCGGCCTCCCTTCGGCCCGGTCGGGCGGTCGTCGTCGTCAGTGCGGTAGCGGCCCACGTCGCGGGCGCGCTCAGGGTGGAGCGGGTCGTGGTGCGGTGCGTGCTCGGGGTCGGCCAGGGGCACGTTCTCGCGCGGCGCGTGGTCCCACGCGTCGTCGTCGTCGGGGTCGTGCGGCGACTCGGGGACGGCCGCCTCCGCCCGCGAGCCGAACTCCGTGTCGCCCCCGGCCTCGTCGTCCGCGTCGGACTGCTCGGCCTCCTCCTCGGCGGGCACCCCCCGGATGCCGATCTCGAGGTCTTCGAGGTCGTCGGCCACGTCGTCCTCCTGGGCCAGGCGCCAGGAGCGGTAGATCAGGGCGAGGAGGAACGCGGAGACGCCGAAGGTGATGACGATCGCCGTGAGCACCAGGGCCTGCGGCAGAGGGTCGGCGAACGACGACTCCGGCACCTCGCCGTCGGCGATCGGCGCCTCGCCGCTCCGGCCGGACATCACGAGGATGAGGATGTTCGTCGCGTTGCCGACGAGCAGGAAGCCGAGGAGGACCCGGGTCATGCTGCGCTCGAGCATGAGGTAGATGCCGCACGCGTACAGCGCGGCCATCACCACGACGAGGACGAGGGAGACGCTCACGATGCCGCCCCCTGCTTCGTCGTCGCGGTGACCGAGGCGTCGCCCCGGTCGTCTTCTTCTTCTTGACGGTCGACCTCGGCCCCCAGGCTGCGGAGCACGTCGAGGACGAGGCCGACGACCACGAGGTAGACGCCGACGTCGAAGAACGTCGAGGTGACGAACTCGACGTGGCCGAAGAGCGGCAGCTCGCCCTCGACCCAGGTCGAGGTCAGGGCGTCGACGCCGAGGAAGAGCGGGACGACCGCCGTCGCGACGATGACCAGGAGCCCGGTGCCCAGGACCTTGCCCGCGTCGAGGGGCGCGGCGGCCCCGAGCTCGAACCGCCCGCCCGCGAGGTACCGCGCGACGAAGGCCATGCCCGCGACGAGACCGCCCGCGAACCCGCCGCCCGGGAGGTTGTGCCCGGCGAAGAGGAGGTAGATCGAGACCACGACGATGGCGTGGAAGAGCAGCCGGACGACGACCTCGAGCAGGATCGAGCGGTTCTGCGGCGCGAGCTTGCGCCCCGCCAGCAGCCAGGCCCGGCGGTCGCCCTCGACGTCGCTGGTGTCGGCGGCGGTCGCCGAGAGCTGGCCACCCCCGGGCAGCTCGGGCGCCGCCTCCATCTCGGGCCGGACCCGGGCGAGGAAGCGCTGGGCGCGGCTGCGACGGGCAGGCCGGGGCAGCATGTCGGTGCGCGAGGTGAGGAAGACGAGGCTCGCGACGCCGGTGGCCGCGACGATGAGCACGCTGATCTCGCCCATGGTGTCCCACCCGCGGATGTCGACGAGGGTGACGTTGACGACGTTCTTGCCGTGCCCCCCGGTCACCGCGAGCTCGGGGAACGCGCCGCTGATCGTCGGCATCGACCGGGCGCCGAGGGCGACGACCGCGATGGCGGCCATCACGCAGCCGACCGAGATCGCGATGACCGCCCGGGCGGCCCGGTGGGTGCGACCGTTCCGCTCGCCGAGGCGCGCGGGCAGGCGGCGGAGGACGAGGACGAACGCGATGAGCGTGATGGTCTCGATGAGCGCCTGGGTGAGAGCGAGGTCGGGCGCCCCGTGCAGGGCGAAGAGCGCCGCCATGCCGTAGCCGGTGACGCCGACCAGCACGACCGCCTGGAACCGCTTGTTCGAGCGGGCGGCGGCGACCGCGCCGATCACCATGAGGCCGCCGATGGCCAGCTGGGCCGGGTAGTCCCACAGGACGGCCGCCTCCGGCCAGCTCCTGTTCAGCGAGAGGGTGACGATCGACGACGCCACGAAGACCACGAGGATCGTCGCGAGGTAGAAGGGCAGCGAGCCGCGCTGCGTCGCCGCCGTGGTGCGCGACGCCGTGCTGTCGATGGTCGTCATGACGCGGACGTACCCGTCGGAGGCGCGGGGCATGAACGAGGCCGCCTTCTGCAGGCGGGCGACCGGCTCCCGCTGCCAGAACAGGAGCGCGCCGACGACGAGGGTCAGCGCCGTCAGCCCGAGGGCCGGCTCGAGCCCGTGCCAGAGGGCGAGGTGGTACGGGCCGTGGTCGCTCTCGACCGCGGGGAGGGTGTCGGCGTAGAGCGCGAGGACGGGGTCGAGGGCGCCGGCGGCGGCGCCGAGCCCGAGGCCGAGCACCGCGAGGACGGCCGGCGAGACGAGGAAGTCGACGTGCTCCTTGACGAAGTCGACGGGCTCGACGCCGGCCTTGCGCGCGAAGGCCCCCCAGAGGAAGCGCAGGCTGTAGGCCGTGGTGAGGATCGAGCCCAGCACGACGCCGACAAGGGCGACGACGCCCCAGGCGCTGCCGTGCTCGGCGTCCGAGAGGAGCGCGCTCAGCACGGCCTCCTTCGCGACGAAGCCGAACGTCGGCGGCACGCCGGCCATCGAGGCCAGGGCCAGCACGGTGATGACGAAGAGCAGCGGTGCCTGACGGCCGAGGCCGCTGAGCTTCCGCAGGTCGCGGGTGCCCGCCCGGTGGTCGACGATGCCGACGACGAGGAAGAGGGTCGCCTTGAAGAGGGCGTGGGCGACGAGGAGCGCGAGCCCGGCGAGGGCGGCGTCGCGCGTGCCGTAGCCGACGACGATCGTGAGGAAGCCCAGCTGGCTCACCGTGCCGTAGGCCAGGACGAGCTTGAGGTCGTGCTGGCGGAGGGCCCGGTAGCCGCCGAGGAGCATCGTCACGACGCCGACCGTGACGACGATCTCCTGCCAGCCGGGCGAGTCGTGGTAGCCCGGGGCGAGCCGGGCGACGAGGTAGATGCCCGCCTTGACCATGGCCGCGGCGTGGAGGTAGGCGCTGACGGGGGTCGGCGCCGCCATGGCCGCGGGCAGCCAGAAGTGGAACGGCACGAGGGCGGACTTGCTCAGCGCCCCGACGAGCACGAGCACGACCGCGACGGTGACGGCGGACCCCGTCGGGGGCGACTCCACCAGGCCCGCGAGCGACGAGGTGCTGCCCTCCACGGCCAGGATCACCAGGCCCACGAGCATCGCCAGGCCGCCCGCGGTCGTGACGATCAGCGCCTGGAGCGCCGCCCCGCGGCTCGTCTGCTTGGCCGTGTAGTGCCCGATGAGGAGGTACGAGAAGACGCTCGTGGCCTCCCAGAAGACGAAGAGCACGAAGACGTCGTCGCTCGTCACGAGGCCGTACATGGCGCCCGCGAAGGCCACCAGGATGGCGGCGAAGCGCGGCAGCGACTCGTCGTCGCGGCTGAAGTAGCGCGCGCAGTAGAGCAGCACGAGCGCGCCGACGCCGGTGACGACCAGGGCGAGCACCCACGCGAGCACGTCGACCCGGAGGGTCAGGGCGATGCCGAGCTGCGGGATCCACGGCACCGACTCGACGACGACGTCGCCGGCGAGGACGGCGGGGCCCTGCGTGGCCGTGTAGACCGCGACGGCGGCCGGGACGAGGGCGGCGACCACGAAGAGGCGCGTGCCGAGTCGGCGGCCGAAGGCCACGACGACCGAGGCGACCGCGAAGGCCAGGAGTGCGACGATCACGCGGGGCACCTCCGTCAGGCTGTCGAGTTCGTCGGTCGCGCCGGGCGGGCGGCGACGAGGAGTCGGGCGGAGAGTCCACCCTACCTGTCGGTCACCTGGGAGGACCGCCCGCGCGACGCGCGGGCACTACGCTGCGCCGAGCGGACAGCCGCGGCCCTGTCGGGCGGGCGTCGTCAGGCGTGCCCGAGGTGGTCGCGCAGGTCGGCCAGCTCGGTGAGCAGCCGGGCCATCGCCTCGGCGTCCGCGACGCGGTGCCGCGCGACGGTCTCGGCCGGGCCCACCTTGACGCCGAGGTCGCCGTCGCCCAGCGAGCGCAGGGCGTCCTCGTCGGTGACGTCGTCGCCCGCGAAGAGCACGCCCGTCGCGTCGTAGTGCTCGCGCAGCCGCGCCACGCCGTCGTCCTTGCCGGTGGGCCGCACGGCGTACTCGCGGACGTTCTTGCCCTCGCGCTCGTGCACGCCGGGCTCGTCGGCGAGGCGCTGCCGGACGGCGGCCCGCACCTCCTCCGTCGTGGCGGCGTCGGCGAGGCGCGTGTGCAGGGCGAGCCCCGCGGGCTTCTCCTCCACGTAGACGCCCTCGCGCCCGGCCGCGGCGCCGTGCAGGGCGTCGGAGATGACGGCGCGGCGCGCCTGCTCGTCGTCGCTCAGGGTCGTCGTCTCGCCGTCGATGCGCACCTCGATGCCGTGCGAGCCCACGAGGACGACCTCCTCCGGCACGTCGGCGATCTGGAGCAGCGACGAGATGTCGCGGCCGGAGACGAGGGCGACGGTGGTGTCGCCCATCGCGACCAGCCTGCGGATCGCGTCGACCGACTCCGGCAGGGCCCGCGCCTCCATCGGGGCGTCGACCTCGGGAGCGAGCGTGCCGTCGAAGTCGAGGGCCACGAGGAGGCGCGGGGTCGTCGCGAGACGGCCGAGCGCGTCCGAGAGGGCCCGGTCGGCCTCCCCGGGGCGGGCGTCGCCGGTGCTGCGGGTCTGGTCGTCGGCGCTCACGCGTCGCCCCCCTCGGTCTCGGCGGCGTCCGCCGGCTGCGTGATCTGCTGCCCGGGCCGCACGTTCTCGAGCGCCTGGAGGAACGAGGCGCTCCACGCCTCGACGTCGTTCTCGAGCACGCGGCGCCGGAGCGAGCGCATGCGCGTCGTGCGGTCACGCTTCGGCATCTCGATCGCCCGCATGATGGTGTTCTTGAGCCCGCCGATGTCGTGCGGGTTGATCAGCAGCGCGCTCTTCAGCTCGTCGGCGGCGCCGGCGAACTCGCTGAGCACGAGCACCCCGTCGTTGTCGCGGCGGACGGCGACGTACTCCTTCGCGACGAGGTTCATGCCGTCACGCAGCGCCGTGACGAGCATGATGTCGGCGGCGAGGTACAGCGCCACCATCTCTTCGCGGGGGTAGCCGTGGTGGTGGTAGCTGATGGCGGTGTGGCTCATCGTCGCGTAGTCGCCGTTGATGCGGCCGACCGTCAGCTCGATCTCGTCGCGCAGGGTCTTGTAGGTCTCGACGCGCTCGCGGCTCGGGCTGGCGACCTGCACGAGCGTGGCGTCCTCCACGCTCAGCCGCCCGTCGGCGAGGAGCTCGCCGAAGGCCTTCATGCGGTGCCGGATGCCCTTGGTGTAGTCGAGCCGGTCGACGCCGAGCATCACCGTCTTCGGGTTGCCGAGCCCCTCGCGGATCTCACGGGCACGGGCCTGGATCTCGGGCCGCGCCGCGAGCTCCTCGTAGCTGGCCGCGTCGATCGAGATCGGGAAGTGCTTCGCGAGCACCCGGCGCACCTTGCGGCCGCGACGCGAGACCACGGCGGCCTCGTCGTCGACCGGCACCTCGACGTACGGGCGCGTGGTCGAGTAGCCGAGCAGGTGTCGGACGGCCCGTGAGAAGTTCGACGCGTCGTCGCCGCGCTGGAAGCCGATGACGTCGGCCCCGAGCAGGCCCTCGAGGATCTGCCGACGCCAGGGCAGCTGCGAGAAGATGCCGAGCGGCGGGAAGGGGATGTGGTTGAAGAAGCCGATGGTCACGTCGGGGCGGGCCTCGCGGAGCATCTTCGGCACGAGCTGCAGCTGGTAGTCCTGCACCCAGATCGTGCCGCCCTCCTCCGTGATCTCGGCGGCGCGGTCGGCGAAGCGCTGGTTGACCTGGACGTAGGCCTCCCACCAGACCCGGTGGTAGGTCGGGGCGGCGATGACGTCGTGGTAGAGCGGCCACAGGGTGTCGTTGCTGAAGCCCTCGTAGTAGCGCTGCACCTCCTCCGCGCTGAGCGGCACGGGCACGATCTCGATGCCCTGGTCGACGAAGGGCTCGACCTCGAGGTCCGGCTGCCCGGCCCAGCCCACCCAGGCGCCGTCGTTCGCGCGCATCACGGGCTCGAGGGCCGTGACGAGGCCGCCGGGCGAGTGCTGCCAGCTGGCGGTGCCGTCGTCGGCGACGACGCGGTCGACCGGCAGGCGGTTCGAGACGACGACGAAGCCGTAGCGGTCGGGCGTGGTGGTGTCAGGCATGGGTGGAGCTCCGTGGGTTCCCCCCGCGTCGACGCAGGGACGGCCAGATTATCAGCGCGCCCCCGCCGGGGATCAGGGTCGTCCCCCGGCTCTCCTCCCCCGCTCAGCCGAGCCGCAGCACCGCCTCCGCCGCCTCGGCGAGCGCCCGGCCGTACGACCGGCCGTGCCCCGCGGCGTGGACGGCGAGGGGGTGCAGCTGGTGCAGGGGCACGCGCTCCCGCCAGCCGGGTCGCAGCGGGGAGCGCTCGTCGTACCCGGCCAGGACGTCGTCGAGGTGCGGGCAGCCGAACAGCTGGAGCATGGCGAGGTCGGTCTCGGGGTGCCCGCCGTGCGCCGCCGGGTCGATCAGCACGACGCCGTCGTCGCCGAACAGGACGTTGCCGGCCCAGAGGTCGCCGTGCAGCCGGGCGGGCCGCGCGCCGTCGTCGAAGGCGCCGGCGGCGACCGCGTCGCAGGCCGTCTCGACCGCGTCCAGCTCGTCGGTGGTCAGGGTGCCCGCGTCGTGGGCGAGGTACGCGAAGGGGCGCACCCGCTGCTCCGCGTAGAAGGCGCCCCACGAGTCGGAGGGCTCGGTCGCCTGGGGGCGACGCCCGATGAAGGAGGCGCCCCGCCAGCCGGCGGGAGGCGCACCGAAGGCGTCGGCGCCCGCCGCGTGCGTGACGCTCAGCGCCGCGCCGAACGCGCGGGCGGCGGCGGGCCCGGGCCGCGCCTCCGGCACCTCCTCCAGCACGATCCGGCCGGGGCCGACCTCGAGGACGCGCGCGGTGCGGACGCCGCCGTCGGGCGCCGCCTCGGCGAGCCAGGCCAGGCCAGCGGCCTCCGCCTCGAAGAAGCCGTCGGGGGCGTCGGGGCGCTGCTTCACGTGCGGGGTCACGGGAATAGCATGCCCCCATGACGACGGCCCCGACCGAGACCCGCACGCCCACGCAGACCCGGGCGTACCGGGACGGGCGGCTCGTCGCGGAGGCGTTCCCGCTGGCCGAGGTCAGCGACCACCTCGAGCGCGACTGCACCGTCTGGGTGGACTTCACCGACCCCACGGCCGACGACCTCGCCCAGCTGGAGGACGAGCTCGACCTGCACGAGCTCGCCGTCGAGGACGCCCTGGTCGGCGGGCAGCGCCCCAAGATCGACCACTACGAGGGCCACCTCTTCGCCGTGCTCTACGACGTGGCCCTCGACGCCCGCTCGGGCGTGCTGACGACGAGCGAGGTCAAGGCGTTCCTGACGCGGCGGGCGCTCGTCACCATCCACCACCCCGAGTTCGACGTCGCGCACCTCGCGGCGACCTACGACCAGAACGTCGAGCTGGCCGCGCACGGCGTCCCCTTCCTGCTCTGGGGCCTCGTCGACAGCGTCGTCGACCGGCACTCGGCCGCGACCGACGCGCTCGACGACGAGATCGAGGGCATCGCCGACGACCTCTTCGACCCGGCCCCTCGCACGGTCGACGTGCAGAAGCGGTCGTTCGCGCTGCGCAAGAGCCTCGTGCTGCTGCGCCGGGTCTCGGCGCCGATGCGCGACCTCGTCGCCACCCTGCTGCGACGCGACCTGCACGACGTCGACCCCGTGATGCAGCCCTACTTCCAGGACGTGCAGGACCACGTGCTGCGGGTGGCCGAGCAGAACGACAGCCTGCGCGACCTCGTCTCGACCATCCTCGACACGAACCTCGCGCTGCAGTCCAACCGCATGAACGACGTGATGAAGAAGGTCACCAGCTGGGCGGCGATCATCGCCGTGCCGACGGCCATCACCGGCTTCTACGGGCAGAACGTGCCGTACCCGGGCTTCAGCGAGGTGTCGGGGTTCGTGACCTCGTGCGTGCTGATCGTGGGGGTGGGCGGCCTGCTGTGGTGGCAGTTCCGGAAGCGCGACTGGCTCTAGCGGCCGCGTTGGCCCGCCGTTCGCCCGACGTTCACGCTCGGCCCCGCGGCGTGGTCACGCCCCGGTCGTAGCCTGGCCGCGTGATCACGGTCGGCATGAGCACGTCCTGCGTCTTCCCGCGACCGGCCGACGAGGCCTTCCGCCTCGCCCGCCGGGTGGGCTACGGCGGCGTCGAGGTGATGGTGACCGCCGACCGGGGCAGCCGCGACGCCTCGCTGCTCCGCGCCTCCGTCGCCCGGTGGGGCCTGCCCGTGCTGTCGGTGCACGCGCCGGTGCTGCCGGCGGCCCACTTCGCCCTGGGTCGCGACCAGCGCGACAAGCTGCTGCGCTCGGCCGAGCTGGCCGCGGAGCTCGGGGCGCCGACCGTCGTCGTGCACCCGCCGTTCCGCTGGCAGCGCCGCATCGCCGCCCGCTTCGTCGAGGTCGTGCGCGACGTGGAGGCCGCGACGGGCGTCGAGCTCGCCGTCGAGAACATGTTCCCGTGGCGCCTCGGCCCGGTCGTCGTCGACGTCTACTCCCCCGGGCACGACCCGGTCCGCCTCGACGTGGCGGCGACCACGCTCGACTTCTCGCACGCCGCCGTCGCGGGCCGCGACGCCCTCGACCTCGCGCTGGCGCTCGGCCCGCGCCTCCGTCACGTCCACCTCTGCGACGGCACCGTCTCGGCCCGGCCGGGCGGCCTCGTCGACGAGCACCTCGTGCCGGGCACGGGCACGCAGCCGGTCGCCGAGGTGCTCTCGCACCTGGCCGCCTCCGGCTGGAGCGGCGCGGTCGTCGCCGAGGTGCACGCCGACCGGCGCGGGGCCGGCGAGGAGTCGCTGGTCGACGCCCTCCGCCGCACGCTGTCGTTCGCCCGCGAGGCCCTGCGCGCGCCCCGGGCCGCGGTCGGTCAGGCGACCAGCACGGTCGCGACCACCGCGAGCGGCACCGCCACCACCGCGACGACGAGGCCGCCGAGCACGATGCGCCCCCAGGCGACCTCGACGCCCATCGACGTCAGTCGGCCGTGCCAGAGCAGCGTGGCCAGCGAGGCCCAGGGCGCGACGAGGCAGCCGATGTTGACGCCGATCAGCACGGCGACGAGCCGCAGCGGCGACCCGGCGACCGGCTCGAGCGCGAGGTAGGCCGGCAGGTTGTTGGCGACGTTGGCCGCGACCGCGCTGCCGCCCGCGAGGCGCAGCAGGTCGGGCAGGCCCTCGCCCGACCCGACCAGGGCGGCGAGCGCGTCGGCGAGCCCGAGCGAGTGGGCCGCCTCGACGACGACGAACAGGCCGCTCGCGAAGACGAGCGTGCCCCAGGGCACGAGGCCGATCCGCAGCACGGACGGACGGCGGACGGCGGTGGTGACGACGAGCACGAGCGCGGCGGCCGCGGCGGGGATCCAGACCTCCACGCCCGACACCAGGGCGGGGACGAGCAGGGCCACGGCGGCGGCGGCGACGCCGAACAGGACGCGGTCGGCCGGGGCCTCCGCGGCGGGCGCCTCGAAGCGGCCGCGGAGCTCGCGGCGGTAGCGGAGCCCGACGGCGGCGACCGGCACGACGGCGCCGACGACGGCGGCCGGGGCGACGAGCGCGGCGAAGCTCAGGGGCGACGGCGAGCCGAGGGCGTCGAGCGCGAGGAGGTTCGTGAGGTTCGACACGGGCAGCAGCATCGAGCCGGTGTTCGCGAGCCAGACCGTGGTCAGGGCGAAGGGCAGGGGCGGCAGGCCCACGCGCCGGGCGATCAGCACGACCACGGGCGTGAGCAGCACGGCCGTGGTGTCGAGCGACAGGAAGACCGTGCAGACGAGGGCGAGCACGACCACCGCGGCCCAGAGCACGACGACGCGGCCTCGGGCGGCACGGGCGGCGACCCCGGCCAGCCAGGAGAACAGCCCGGCCTCGGCGGCGAGCTCGGAGACGACGGTCAGGGCGACGACGAAGCCGAGCACCGGGGCGACCCGCTCGACGAGCGCCAGCAGCTCGTCTCCGGTGAGGACCCCGGCGACGAGGGCGACGGCCCCGACGACGAGCAGGACTGCTCCCAGGACGGCTGTGCGCACGGGTCTCCTCGGGCGGGACGGGCACGGCACGGGCGCCGGGCAGCTCACCATACACAGCCGTGCCCCTGAGGGCGCCCCCGGGTAGCGTGGAGCCACCGACCACAGGAGAGACCAGTGCGCAAATTCCTTTTCAACGGGGCCATCATCAGCTCCGCCTTCTCGGGCCTCAGCCTCATCAAGAGCCTCGCCGCGGGGCCCCGCGACTGGCGCCTGCTGCTCACCGCCGTGGCCTGGGCGGCCACGACGGCGATCGCGGTGGGCAACGTCGTCGAGGCCGCGAAATCCGACGACTGAGAGCCCCCGACACGACGAAGGAGGCGCGCCCCGGGTGACCGGGGCGCACCTCCTTCGTCGTTCGGGCGCCGAGGGGCCTAGCGGTCGGGGCGCCCGTCGCCCCGGCCGTCGGGCCGACCGGCGACGTGCGGGTCGTGCTCGGCCTCGGCGCCGAGGGACGAGGCGTACGGCCGGGGCGCGGGGTCGGCGTCGTGGACGATCGGGATCGGGATGGCCTGCGTGAAGAGCGCCGTGCGCTCGCTGTCTGCGTTCTCACCGGTGAAGAGCCCGCCGGAGCCGGAGCTCGACGCGGCCGGGCGCCGCGGGCGGACGGGCTCGGCGTCGACCATCTGCACGCGGCTGCGCGGCACGCCCTCGGGGGCCTGGGCGTGCAGCCACGTGACGAGGTCCTCCCGGACGAGGCAGCGGAGGTCGAAGAGCGTGCCGGCGTCCCTCGCCGTCACGAGGACCCGCACGCGCACGTAGCCGCCCGTGGCGTCGGTCACCTGCAGCACCTTCGTGCGGCCGTCCCAGAGGTCGGTGCCCGCGAGGATCCGGTCGAGCTCGACGCGCATGGCCCCCGTGTCGACGCGCCAGTCGAGGTCGAGCTCGACGGCGCCGAGCAGCTCGCTGGTGCGTCGGGTCCAGTTCTCGAAGGGCGTCGTCGTGAAGTAGGTCGACGGCAGCACGAGCCTCCGGTCGTCCCAGATGTGCACGACGACGTACGACAGCGTGATCTCTTCGATCAGGCCCCACTGCCCCTCGACCACCACCACGTCGTCGATGCGGATGGCGTCCGAGAACGCGAGCTGGATGCCCGCGAAGACGTTCGCGAGGGTCGACTGCGCGGCCAGGCCCGCCACGACCGAGACGAGGCCGGCGCTGGCCAGCACGCTCGCGCCGACCGCCTCGACGCCGGGGAACCCGAGCAGCACGGCGCCGAGGGCCAGGACGACGACGACCACCATGGTGAGGCGGCGGAGGATGAGCACCTGCGTGCGGACGCGCCGGGCGACCCGGTTGTCGGGGGTGTCGACCCGGTAGCGGGCCAGCCCGAGGTCCTCGAAGAAGATCGCGAGCGCGCCGACGAACCAGGCCACGACGACGATGACCGCGCACCGGAACAGCTGCGAGACCGCCTCCTGGCCCGGCCAGGGCGTGCCGAACATGGCGTCGAACGACGTCCGGAGAGCGATCGTCATCAGCACGACGAGCAGCATCCACCGGAACGGCCGGCGCATGCGGGCGACGAAGGCGGCCGCCCACTCCTTCCGCTTCGCGACGAATCCGAACACCCAGCCGACGACGGCGGAGACGACGAAGGTGAGCACGACGGCGGCGGCCACCGAGATGACGAGCTGTATCCAAGGCATCCGTCCACCCTGTCGGACCCTTGCCAGCGAGGTCCAGGCGGGCACCCGCCACACTGAGACCGTGAGACAACGCACAGCTTCCCGTCACGACGCCGCCACCCCCTCGACCCCCGCCCGACACCGCAGCCGGGCCCGGCGCGTCGCGAAGGCGATCGGCCTCGGGGCGTTCGCCGTCGTGGTCCTGGTGGCGGTCGGCTTCTTCACGTGGGCGAAGCTGCCCATGTCGGCCACCGCCTCCTCGCTCCGGGCCGTGGCCGACGACCCGCGGGTCGCCGTCACCGACCGCCCCGACCTCGTCGTGATGCGCCCCGCGCAGACCGAGGCCCTCGACCAGGGCCTCGTCTTCGTCGCCGGCGCCCGCGTCGACCCGCAGGCGTACGAGGAGGTGCTCTCCGGGCTGGTCGCGACCGGCGTCACCGTGGTGATCGAGCGCCCCGTGCTCGGCTTCGGCCTCTTCGACTGGCGGGGCCTCGACCACTTCACGGCCGCGGCCCCCGAGGTGACGAACTGGGCGGTGGGCGGGCACTCGCTCGGCGGGGTGCGCGCCTGCGGCTACGCGGCGGACGACCCCTCGGTCGACGGCCTCGTGCTGTTCGGCTCGTACTGCGCGACGACCGACCTCTCGGGCGACGACGACCTGCCCGTGCTGAGCCTCTCCGGCAGCGACGACGGCCTCAGCACGCCCGACGACGTCGAGCGGTACCGCGACATGCTGCCGGCCGACGCGACGATGGTCGAGATCGACGGCTCGAGCCACGCCCAGTTCGGCTCCTACGGCGAGCAGTCGGGCGACGGCACGCCCGCCCTGACCGACGAGGAGGCGCGGGCCAGGATCGACAGGGAGCTCACCTCGTTCTTCGCGACCGTGGGCGACGGCGCGCCCGCGGGCGGCTGACCCGGGTCAGACCGAGCGCTTGCGGAGGCGGAGCGCCTCGAGGGCGAGGCCCTGGCTGACGTAGCGGCCGAGCTCGTCGGCCCAGCGCGGGTCGGTGCCGCGGAGGGCCACGTAGGAGTCGCGGTCGGACCTCACGAAGCCGAGCACGCGGTCGGGGGTCGAGACCTGGACGAGGTCGGGGGCGACCGACCGGGTGAGGATGCGGGCGCTGCGACGGAGGGGCTCGATGCTGGTCGTCGTGCTCACGGGTGGTGCCTTCCTGCGGCTCGGGCGCTGCCCGGCTCGGTGGTGCGGATCGTTCGGCGCCGCCCCCGGTGGGGGACGACCAGGAGTGACGCTACCCGCGCCTCCCCCTCCGGGCCCTGGTGTTCCGCTGTGCGTCGTCGGTGGTCTCTCTGAGGTGCCCCCGGGAGCGGGGTACACGGCGGCTCCACGACCGTCGACCCGGCCCGACGTCACGGACGTGCAGGGGGCGTACGTCACGCTCTAGGGTCGATATATGACCACTCCCCGCGACCACGACGGCGACTCCACGACCGAGCACGTCCCGCAGGACTTCAGCCACGAGCAGGCCGGGTTCCAGCACGGGCTGAAGCCCCGGCAGCTGCAGATGATCGCGATCGGGGGCGCCATCGGGACGGGGCTCTTCCTCGGAGCCGGCGGCCGCCTCGCCAACGCCGGCCCGGCCCTGGCCGTCGTGTTCGCGATCTGCGGCGTGTTCGCCTTCTTCATCCTCCGGGCCCTCGGCGAGCTGGTCCTGCACCGTCCGTCGTCGGGGTCGTTCGTGTCGTACGCCCGCGAGTTCTTCGGCGAGAAGGCGGCCTACGCGGCGGGGTGGATGTACTTCCTCAACTGGGCGATGACGGCCATCGTCGACGTCACGGCGGTGGCCCTCTACCTGCACTACTGGAGCGCGTTCACGTCGGCGCCCGACTGGCTGCTGGCGCTCGTCGCCCTCGCGGTGGTGCTCTCCGTCAACCTCCTGGCGGTCAAGGTCTTCGGCGAGATGGAGTTCTGGTTCGCGATCATCAAGGTCGCGGCGCTCGTGGTCTTCCTGGTCGTCGGGGTCGTCTGGCTCGCCGCCTCCTTCCCCGTGACGAACGGCGGCGAGGCCGTCGACACGGGCTGGTCGGTGATCGCCGCCAGCGGCCTGCTGCCGAACGGCCTGCTGCCCGCCGTCATCGTCGTGCAGGGCGTGGTGTTCGCGTACGCGGCCATCGAGCTGGTCGGCACGGCGTCGGGCGAGACCCAGCACCCGGAGAAGGTGGTGCCCCGCGCCATCAACACCGTCATCATCCGCATCGCCGTCTTCTACGTCGGCTCGCTCGTGCTGCTGTCGCTGCTGCTCCCGTTCACGGCCTACCGGGCCGGCGAGAGCCCGTTCGTCACGTTCTTCAGCAGCATCGGCTCGCCCGAGATCGGCGAGGTCGCCGGCTCGATCATGAACTTCGTCGTCGTCACGGCCGCGCTCTCGAGCCTCAACGCGGGCCTCTACTCGACGGGTCGCGTGCTGCACTCGATGGGCATGAACGGCTCCGCACCGAAGTTCACGACCGTCATGTCGAAGGGCGGCGTGCCGTTCGGCGGCATCCTCCTCACCGCCGGCATCACCCTGCTGGGCGTCGGCCTGAACGCCGTCGTCGGCGCCAGCGCCGCCTTCGAGATCGTGCTCAACATCGCGTCGCTCGGCATCCTGACCGCGTGGGGCACGATCATCCTCTGCCAGATGCGGCTGCGGCAGTGGGCGCGGCAGGGCAAGGCGAAGGAGCCCTCGTTCCGGCTGCCGGGCGCGCCGGTCACCAGCTGGCTGACGCTCGCCTTCCTGGTCGCCGTCCTCGTGCTGATGGCGATCGACTGGCCGATCGGGTCGCTCACGGTGGCGTCGCTCGTGCTGATCATCCCGCTGCTCGTGCTGGGCTGGTACCTGCAGCGTGACCGCATCCTCGCCGCCGCCCGCCTCCGCGAGGGCATGACCGGGCCGTACCCGGTGACCGGGCGCGACGCGGCTGCGCAGCACCCGCGCGACGACGACGGGGCCTGAGGGCCGGCACGCCGTTCCCCCACGGGGCAGCCCTCCTGCGGCGGCCCTCCTCCCCCTCCTCCCCCTCCTCCCCCAGGATGACGACACCGACGGTCCGGTCGCCCTACCGTCGTCCCGTGACCGAGACCACGCAGGGCCGCCTGATCGATCCCGTCGAGTCGACGCTGGTCTCGCCCGGGTCGGGCGTCGTCGAGGGCCTGCTCGCGCGGACGACGTCGGTGCGCGACGGGGCGGCGACGGTCGCCCTGGCCACCGGCACGGGCTGGTCGCTGGTGCACGCGGTCACGACGTCGTGGGGGCCGTTCCTCCGGGAGCGCGCGCTGCAGCACGAGCTCAGCCACTTCGGGCCCTTCCTCGACCCCGGGGTCGTCCTGGCGCTGCTGTGGGTCGCCGCCGTGGCGGTCGGCCTCGCCGGCCGGTGGGGCATCGCGCGAGGCTGGCTGGCCGCCTCCCTGCTGCTCTGCCTCGTGCTGCCCGTCACGGGCCGTGACGGCTTCGACCTGGGCTGGGACGGCCCGACGAGCACGACGCTGGGGTTCGTCGGAGCCTGCGCGATCGTGGCGATGGTCGGCTCGCCGCGGTCGCCCCGGCTCGTCGTCGGGGGCAGCGTCGCCGTCGCGGTCCTCACCGCCGCCGTCGCCCTCTCCCACGGCCTCGGCCAGACCGCCCGCGGCTGGTTCTGGTCCGGCCCGCTCCAGGCCGCCACGCTCCTCCTGCTGATGCTCGCGGCCCTCCTCGCGGCGGTCGTCCTCGCCCGTCGTCGCCGCACCACCGCGGCCGCCGTCGTCGTCGTCTCGCTCGTCCCGTGGGCCGCCGTCTACGCCGTCGACGTCCTCGCCGCCTCCCAGGACCCGGCGTCACCCCTCCCCACCGCTCTCCTCGCCGCCACGCTCCCCCTGGCCGCCCTCCTCACCCCCCGCCCCGCCCCCTGACCCGCGCAGGGCCCGGCCGCCCCCGGAACGAGCGAAGCGACGTTCCCCCCGCTCAGGCGCGCGAAGCGCCGCCGCCCCCGGAACGAGCGAAGCGACGTTCCCCCCCCCTGAACGAGCGAAGCGACGTTCTACCCCGGCGCGCGCAGCGCCGCCGCCCCCGGAACGAGCGAAGCGACGTTCCACCCCGGCGCGCGCAGCGCCGCCGCCCCGAGCCACAGCGACCTGGCGGGTCAGACCCCCGCCCCGCCCGACGACGAGCCGCGTGTCCGCGGAGCGGACAGAAGCGTGGAACGCGAGATCCCCCGCTGCCCAGCGAAGCGGGCACACGGGGGATCAGATATCGCGTGCACCCCCTCGGACTTGAACCGAGAACCCACTGATTAAGAGTCAGTTGCTCTGCCAATTGAGCTAGAGGTGCGTGCTGCGGGACGTTCCGCAACGAGGAATGACTCTAGCATGTCCGGAGACCCCCTGAGAACCACCGGCACGCCCGTCGTGCCGCGAGATCGGAGAAGCATGTCCACCACGCTCGAGAAGGGCGCCCCGGCGCCGTCGTTCACCCTGCCCGACGAGTCGGGCGCGCCGGTGTCGCTGTCCGACTTCGCGGGGCGCCGGGTGATCGTGTACTTCTACCCGGCGGCGTCGACGCCGGGCTGCACGACGGAGGCCTGCGACTTCCGCGACAACCTGAACTCGCTCGCCTCGGCGGGCTACCAGGTGCTCGGGGTGTCGAAGGACGAGCCGGAGGCGCTGCGCCGGTTCAAGGACGAGCAGGGCCTGACCTTCCCGCTGCTGAGCGACCCGGAGCTGACCGTGCACCAGGCGTACGGCGCCTACGGGGAGAAGAACAGCTACGGCCGGGTCGTCACGGGCACGATCCGTTCGACGTTCGTGGTCGACGAGGACGGTGCGGTCGAGCTGCCGCTGTACAACGTGAAGGCGACGGGCCACGTGGCGATGCTCCGCCGGAAGCTCGGCATCGACTGACCGACGGCCGCGTCCCATGACGAGGCCCCGTCCGCGACCGCGGGCGGGGCCTCGCGTCGTCAGCACGCGTGCGGGGGCGCGTCAGTACGCGTGCGGGGGCGCCTCGTCGCGGATGGACGTCTGGGCGACCACGCTCGGCACGAGCAGCAGGGCGACCACGACCACCGCGGGCACGATCAGCCAGAGGCCGACCGCGGCGTTCGCGAAGACCCCCTGGAGGCTGCCGACGCCGACGGCGATCTGGAGCACCTGCCAGACGATCGCCGCCCCTCGGATCCAGGCCCGGCCGCGCAGCACCCCGACGACGACGGCCCCCAGCCAGACGGTGGCCAGGAGGGTGAGGACGAGGATCGCGGTGGCCGAGGCGTAGGAGTCGGGGCGCACGGTGACGAGCTCGATCAGCAGGTAGGCGGTCGCCACCCCGAGCAGGGCCGTCTCGGCGGAGAGCAGCAGGACGAGCAGCCAGAGGAGAGCGCTCCGCCGCGGCCTCGCGGACAGTTCTGTCTCGTCGTCGGGCTCGGTGTCGCGGGCGTCGGTCACGCTGGGGCCTCCATGAAAATCCTTGATCTGGCTCCCCCAGTATGCGAGCATATTCGAGGTCGAAGTGACGGGCACATGGTGGTGCGCGCCTCCCGAATTCTCATCTTTCCCCCATCCGGAACCTGGTGCTTCGACGCGCCGGTCCAGCATTTAAAAGGAGTACCCATCGATGGATTGGCGTGACAAAGCCGCGTGCCTGACAGCTGACCCCGAGCTGTTCTTCCCGGTCGGCAACACCGGCCCGGCCGTCGACCAGATCGACAAGGCGAAGAGCGTCTGCGGTCGCTGCACCGTCACCGAGACCTGCCTGCAGTACGCCCTCGAGACCAGTCAGGACTCGGGCGTCTGGGGCGGCCTCAGCGAGGACGAGCGCCGGGCGCTGAAGCGCCGCGCCGCTCGCGCCCGCCGGGCCAGCTGACCCCTCAGCACAGCACGCACGACGAAGCCGGCCCCCTCGGGGCCGGCTTCGTCGTGCGTGGGGCCGGGCGCGCTAAGCCTGGGTGAGCCACCGGAACGGGATCTCGATGGTGACCTCGGTGCCGCTTCCGACCAGCGTGTGCCAGTCGATGGTCCCGCCGAGCTCGCCCTGGATCAGGGTGCGGACGATCTGCGTGCCGAGGCCCGACCCGACCTTGCCCTCGGGCAGGCCCACACCGTTGTCGCGCACCTTCACGGTGAGCTGCTCGTCGTCGCGCTCGGCGACGATCTCGACCTCCCCGTCGCGGCCGTCGAGGCCGTGCTCGACCGCGTTGGTGACCAGCTCGGTGAGCGCGAGGGCGAGCGGGGTCGCGTACTCGCTCGGCAACGCGCCGAAGCTGCCCGTCAGCGTCGGCCTCACCGTCGTGTTGTGGCTCGAGGCGACCTCCGCGATGAGCATGAGCACGCGGTCGAAGACGGTGTCGAAGTCGACGTTCTGGCTGAGGCCCTCGGAGAGGGTGTCGTGCACCACCGCGATCGACGCGACCCGTCGCATAGCCTGGGTCAGCGCCTCGCGCGCGACGTCGGTCCGGGTGCGGCGGGCCTGGATGCGGAGCAGCGAGGCCACCGTCTGCAGGTTGTTCTTGACCCGGTGGTGGATCTCGCGGATCGTGGCGTCCTTCGTGATGAGCTCGCGCTCCTGGTGGCGCAGCTCGGTCACGTCGCGGCAGAGCACGATGGCCCCGACCCGCTCGCCCCGGTCACGGAGCGGGATCGCCCGGAGCGACACGGTGACGCCGCGGGCCTCGATGTCCGTCCGCCACGGCGCGCGGCCGGTGACCACGAGCGGCAACGACTCGTCGATGACGAGCTTGCCCTGCAGCAGCCCGGTGGTGACCTCGGCCAGCGACTCCCCCTCGAGCTCGCCGGCGAACCCCATCCGGTTGAAGGCCGAGAGGCCGTTCGGGCTGGCGAAGGTCACGAGGCCGTCGACGTCGAGGCGCAGCAGGCCGTCGGAGGCGCGGGGAGCACCGCGACGCGGCCCGGTCGGTGCCCCGAGGTCGGGGAAGTCGCCGGCCGCGATCATCGAGAAGAGGTCGTTGGAGCACTGGTTGAAGGTCAGCTCCTGGCGGCTGGGGGTCCGCGCCTCGCTGAGGTTGGTGTGGCGGGTGATGACCGCGATGGGAGCGTCGGTGACGTCGGGGCGGCTCGCCCCGAGGCGACGGAGCACGGGGACGGCGCGGACCCGCGTCGGGGTCTCCTCGTACCAGTCGGGCGCGGCCGAGTCGACGATGCGGGTCGTGGTGAAGGCCTGCTCGATCTGCGTGCGCCACTCCGGGCGCACCTCCTGGCCGACGAAGTCCCGGTAGAACAGCGTCGCCGAGCTCGACGGGCGAGCGTGGGCGACGGCGACGAAGCTGTCGCCCTCCGTGGGCACCCAGAGCACCATGTCGGCGAACGCAAGGTCCGCGAGCAGCTGCCAGTCGCCGACGAGCAGATGGAGCCACTCGACGTCCGCCTCGGTGGAGCGGCCCTGGGCGAGAACGAGATCACTGAGCGTCGACACCGCCCCAGTCTAGGTCGACGTGCGCGAGGGCCCCTGCCCCTTCCCTGCCGGTGGGCAGACCCGATTGTCCACAGGCCGGCCACGGCCCTGTCGTGACATGGAGGACATGTCATATGTTGAACGCGAGTAGTCACCGAAACGACGACGAAGTCCCCCGACGAAAGTCCGAGCCTGATGCCCGTCCCTGCCGTGGCCGCCGCCACCGATCCCGTCCCGGACGACGAGCGGGCCGATGCAGGAGGCCGCCGCCTCCACGCCGTCACCGGCACCGAGCACGCGCCGGTCACGACGACCGACGCGACGCCCGAGGCTCCCCCGGCACCGCGCCTCCTGCACGCCGTGGACGACGCCCCTGCGGCCGCCCGTGGTCCCGCGGCGCCGCCCAGCCTGCCCGACGCCGCGGTCGCCGCGGAGGGCCTGGCACGGTGCGTCCTCGAGATCCTGGCCGGTGCACGCGACCTCGACCAGGTCTCCCGGTGGGTGAACGGCGAAGTGTGGGCCGTGCTGCAGAAACGGGTCCGACTCGCCGCCCGCGCCCGCGAGGCGAGCGGCGTCCGGAGCCAACGGCCCGTGTTCCGGGTGGGCCGTGTCCACGTCAGCGAACCCGCCCCGGGGGTCGCCGAGACGGTCGTCGTCGTGCACGGGCGCGCCCGGACCAGGTCGGTGGCCATCCGTCTCGAGACGACCGGCCGCCGGTGGCGCGCGACGGCCCTCCACGTGCTCTGACCGCGACGCCCCGGCAGCACGGCCGGGGCCCCGTTCCGAGACGACGAGAGCCCGGACGACGGTCAGCCCGGACGACGAGGGAGGCCGGGCGCGGACCTCGCGGTCCGTGCCCGGCCTCCCTCGTCGTCACCGGCGGGTCAGGACTTCTTGCCGGCCGCTCGTCGCTCGGCCCGGTTGACCGGCGCGGCGGCGGAGCCCCCGGTCGGCTGCCCGAAGGCGCCCTTGCCGGCCGGGGCGCCGGTGCCGCTGGTCGTCCGCGCGGCGGCGACGTCGGGGCCGTCGCCCTGCTCCGCGTCGTCCTGCGCCTTCTGGGCCTTGGCGGTCGCCGCCTGCTCGAGCCGGCCCTTCTGGTCGCGGACCTCGACCTCGCCCGCGATGTTCGGGGCGGAGTACTCGAGCTTCGGCTGCGCCTTCTCGGGCTCGAGGCCCTTGGCGGCGATCACCGGCGCCTCGGCGGCGCCGACCTGGCCCTGCACCTCGACCTCGAGGTTGAACAGGAACCCGACCGACTCCTCGCGGATCTGGCCCATCATGCTCTGGAAGAGCGCGTAGCCCTCACGCTGGTACTCGACCAACGGGTCACGCTGTGCCATCGCCCGCAGGCCGATGCCGTCCTTCAGGTAGTCCATCTCGTAGAGGTGGTCGCGCCAGCGGCGGTCGATCACGGAGAGGACGACCCGTCGCTCGAGCTCGCGCATCGCGGCCTCGCCCAGCGTCGACTCGCGCTCGGCGTAGGCGACCTTCGCGTCGGAGAGGATCTCCTGGCCCAGGAACTGCCTCGTCGCCTTGCCCTTGGAGCCGGCCTCGGTGATGACCTCGTCGATGGTGATCGAGATCGGGTACAGGGTGCGCAGCTCCGTCCAGAGCGCGTCCAGGTCCCAGTCGTCGGGGCTGCCGTCTCCGGTGTGCTGGTCGATGACCTCGTCGACCACGGCCTCCAGGAAGGCGCTGGCCCGGTCGGCCAGGTCGTCGCCCTCGAGGATGTGGCGGCGGTCGCCGTAGATGGCCTCGCGCTGGCGGTTGAGGACGTCGTCGTACTTCAGGACGTTCTTGCGGATCTCGGCGTTGCGCGACTCGACCTGCGACTGGGCGGAGCGGATGGCCCGGCCCACGATCTTGTTCTCGATGGCCAGGTCGTCGGGCACGTTGCCGCGGCCCATCAGCGACTCCGCCGCCCCCGAGTTGAACAGGCGCATCAGGTCGTCGGTGAGCGAGAGGTAGAACCGGCTCTCGCCCGGGTCGCCCTGACGCCCGCTGCGCCCGCGGAGCTGGTTGTCGATGCGCCGCGACTCGTGGCGCTCGGTGCCGAGCACGTAGAGCCCGCCCGCCTCGACGACCTTCTCGGCCTGCTCGGCGACCTCGGCCTTCTTGGCGGCGAAGACGTCGTCCCAGGCGGCCTCGTACTCGTCGGGGGTGTCGACCGGGCTGAGGCCACGCCCGTTCATCTCGGCGACGGCGAGGAACTCGGCGTTGCCGCCGAGCATGATGTCGGTACCTCGACCGGCCATGTTGGTGGCGACGGTCACGGCGCCGACGCGACCGGCCTGCGCGACGATGGCGGCCTCGCGAGCGTGGTTCTTCGCGTTGAGGACCTCGTGGCGGACGCCCTTCTTGGCCAGCAGGCGCGACAGGTACTCGCTCTTCTCGACGCTGGTGGTGCCGACGAGGACGGGCTGGCCCGCCTCGTGGCGCTCGACGATGTCCTCCACGACCTGGTCGAACTTCGCCGTCTCGTTCTTGTAGACGAGGTCGGTCTGGTCGATCCGCTTCATCGGCTTGTTGGTCGGGATGGGCACGACGCCGAGCTTGTACGTGCTCATGAACTCGGCGGCCTCGGTCTCGGCCGTGCCGGTCATGCCGGAGAGCTTGCCGTAGAGGCGGAAGTAGTTCTGCAGGGTGACGGTCGCGAGGGTCTGGTTCTCGGCCTTGACCTCGACGCCCTCCTTGGCCTCGATGGCCTGGTGGATGCCCTCGTTGTACCGGCGGCCGCTCAGGATGCGACCCGTGTGCTCGTCGACGATGAGGACCTCGCCGTTGATGACGACGTAGTCCTTGTCGCGCTTGAACAGGGCGTCGGCCTTGATCGCGTTGTTGAGGAAGGAGATCAGCGGCGTGTTCGCCGACTCGTAGAGGTTGTCGATGCCGAGGTAGTCCTCGACCTTCTCGATGCCGGGCTCGAGCACGCCGACGGTGCGCTTCTTCTCGTCGACCTCGAAGTCGGTGCCGGCCACGAGGCGGCGCGCGATCGTCGCGAACTCCGCGAACCAGCGGTTCGCCTCGCCCGAGGCAGGGCCGGAGATGATGAGCGGCGTGCGGGCCTCGTCGATGAGGATCGAGTCGACCTCGTCGACGATCGCGAAGAAGTGGCCGCGTTGCACCATGTCGGAGGCCTGCCACGCCATGTTGTCGCGCAGGTAGTCGAAGCCGAACTCGTTGTTCGTGCCGTACGTGATGTCGGCGGCGTACTGCTCCCGGCGCTCGGCCGGGGTCTGGCCCGCGAGGATGCAGCCGGTCGTCATGCCGAGGGCGCGGAAGACGCGGCCCATCAGCTCGGACTGGTAGCTCGCGAGGAAGTCGTTGACCGTGATGACGTGCACGCCGCGCGACGCGATGGCGTTGAGGTACGCGGCGGTGGTCGCGACGAGGGTCTTGCCCTCACCGGTCTTCATCTCGGCGATGTTGCCGAGGTGGAGGGCTGCACCGCCCATCAGCTGCACGTCGAAGTGGCGCATGCCGAGGGTCCGCTTCGAGGCCTCCCGCACGGCGGCGAACGCCTCGGGCAGCAGGTCGTCGAGCGACTCGCCGTTGCCGTACCGCTCGCGGAGCTCGGTGGTCTCGGCGCGCAGCTCGTCGTCGGTCAGCGTGCTGAAGTCGTCCTCGAGCTCGTTGACGGCGTTCGCGTACGCCTTGAGGCGGCGGAGGATGCGGCCCTCGCCGACGCGGAGGACCCTCTCGAGGACGTTGGCCACTGGTGACTCCCTGGATCTGAGACTCGGTCGGGCAGGCGGCGGAGCCGCGTGCCCCGGGGGCGGCTGGTGACGCCAGCCCGTGAGGAGGCCCGGTTGGACCAGCTCGGATGGTAGCAAGCCTAGCGGCCACGGCCCTGGACGCGGGGAGGAGCGGTCTGCTCCCCCGCGCCCGGACCGTGGCCGCGGGCCCCGGGGCGGACCGGGTCAGGCGACGACGCCGGCGCGGGCCTGCGTGGCGGCCTCCTGCAGCTCGCTCGCGCTCTGGTCGAGCCCGATCACGCCGTAGTCCCAGCCCTTGCGCCGGTAGACGACGCTCGGGCGCTCGGTCTCGGCGTCGATGAAGAGGTAGAAGTCGTGCCCCACCAGCTCCATGTAGTAGAGCGCGTCGTCGACGGTCATCGGCGTCGACGCGAACACCTTGCTGCGGATGACGACGGGGCAGTAGTCGTCCTCCTGCTCCTCAGCCGAGGGCGCCTCGTCGTCGGCGACGACCGTCGCGATCGAGCCGGTGCGCACGGCGTCCAGGGTCTCGGCGGCGGCGGGCGTGACGTCGATGCCGCTGAAGTCCGCTCCGGAGGCCTCACGGAGCGACGTCGGTCGGTGCTGGCCCCGGTGGACCTTCTGCCGGTCCTTCGCGCGCCGCACCCGCTCGAGCATCCTGGCGATGGCCAGGTCGAAGGCGACGTACTTGTCGCTCCCGGTCGACTCGGCCCGCACGAGCGGCCCGGGGCCGATCAGCGTGAGCTCGACCCGGTCGTCGCCGGCCTGG
Source organism: Frigoribacterium sp. CFBP 8754 (assembly GCF_014841815.1). Lineage (NCBI taxonomy): Bacteria > Bacillati > Actinomycetota > Actinomycetes > Micrococcales > Microbacteriaceae > Frigoribacterium > Frigoribacterium sp. CFBP 8754. Next base: position 508,442 of record NZ_JACYUO010000001.1, on the reverse strand, counting down.
CCGCTCGACTTCTCGTGGTGCCGCGAGACCTTGATCTCGAGGGCGAGCGCCTTCGTGGCGAGCTGCGCCACCTTGTCGGCCTTGTCAGTGGCGTAGTCGCGGAAACGATCGGTGATGCCGACGTTTCGACCCGTGACGGAAATTTCCATGACGACCTCCTCTGGCTATCGACGTGCCGCCTGTCAGCCAGGCGGATGTCCTTTCACGCCTTTTGCCCACCGTAGCCAGGTGGACCCCCGCCTGTCACCTCCCGGCCACCGACGGGACAGATCCCCAGGCCGTCCACAGGCGGCCGCGGGAGGGCTCACGGTCGTCTCCGCGAGAGCAGCGGGGTGGACGCGACGCAGGCCGCGGCGACGACCACGGCGCCCTCCGCGGCCAGCGCACGCCGCGCCTCCAGCAGGGTGCTGCCGGTGGTCACCACGTCGTCGACGACCACGACCCGGAGCCCCGCCAGCCCCGGCCGGGCCCGGAGGCTGCCCGCCCGCGAGCGCCGGCGGGCCTCGCGGTCGAGCTCCTTCTGCGCCCCGCGGCCCGGCAGGGCGACGAGCCCCCGGCGGACGGCCCGGAGCCCGGCCCGGCGCACGAGCAGCTCGACCGGGTCCCAGCCACGGCGCCGCCGCCCCCGCGGGGACGACGGGACGGCGACGACCACGGGCGGGGCCCCGCCGACCCCGGGAGGCGCGGCGAGCGCCACCGAGGCGGCCAGCGCGGGTGCCAGGGCCGTCGCCAGGCGGAGGCGCCCCTGCTGCTTGTAGGCCAGCACCGTCGAGCGCACCTCGGCCTCGTACCGCAGCCCGGAGACGACCACCAGCCCGCCCGGCAGCTCGTCGACCTCCGGGCTCGGCTCGAGGCGGACCCGACAGGCCCGGCAGAGCTCCATGTCGGGGAGGCCGCAGCCCGCACAGCGGACCGGCGACAGCACGCCGAGCGCCTCGCGGAGGACGGGGCCGAGGCCGGCGGCGGAGGGTCGGGGCGAGGTCGTCACGCCGACACCGTCGCACCGTGCCGGCCGCCGGACGCCGGTCCGCCCGCCGCCCCGGGGACGAACGGGCGAACGACCACGGTGGGGAGGGGCGGCGGTGCGCCGCGCCGCCCGGGTCAGCGCTGCGTCGCCAGGAGGTCGGCCGTCACGCCCGTCCCCTGCCAGGTGCTCCCCCGGGGCTCGAGCACGGCGCCGTCGCCCGAGAGCACCTGCAGCCGGGCGAGGCCGGTGCCGCCGGCGATCGCGGAGGCGTCGTCGCCCGGACGGCCCGCGGTGACGGCGGCGCCCCCGACCTCGCTGAGCGTGGCGCGGGTCGTGTCGTCGGCCGTCGTCAGGGTCGCCACGGTCAGCTGGTCGGCCCAGGTCGCGTCGACCGGCGACCCCGTCGGCGCCGCGAGCTCGAGGGGCGGGCCCAGGGCGGTCGGCACCTGCCGCGAGTCGCGCAGCAGGGCCACGACGAGCAGCCGCGAGGCCCCGTCGTCGTCCAGCAGCACGAGGGCCCGGGTGCCGTCGCGCGAGACGCGGAACGACACGACGCGGTCGCCGACGGGCAGGGTCGAGGCGACGACCTGCGGCCTGCCGTCCGGGGACCACGCCGTCACGCTCCGCGCGTCGTCGGCGGGGACGCTCCAGAGCCAGCCGGCCCCGTCGAGGGAGGGCGCGACCAGGCCCGGGCGAGGGTCGACGAGCAGGCTGCGGCCGTCGGCCGTGACCAGGGCGCTGCCGCCCGCCGTCCCGACCGCGGCGCGCGTGAGGTCGGCCGACACCTCGACCGAGGTGGGCGACAGGGCGGCCACGGTCGCCGACAGCCCGTCGAGCGGCGCGAGGGCCGACCGGGAGGCGAAGCCGAGCTCGCCCTGCGCGAGCACCAGCGGGCGGGCGTCGACGGCCGGGTCGCGGAGCGGCGCGGCCCGGCCCAGGTCGGGCACGTCGAGCGGCGCGGACTCGACGCTGAGCTCGACGGCGGTGACCGTCGAGAGGGTCGAGAAGCTCGCGAGCAGCTGCGCCTGCATGCGCGCCCTCGCGTCGTCCGTCGCGCTCAGGGCGTCGGAGGTCAGGTCGACGCGGGCGGTGCCGTCCGCCACGGTGATCGCGGTCAGCGACAGCTGCGTCCCGTCGGGGAAGGCGGAGACGACGGCGCCCTGCAGCCACGCCGACGGGCCGGCCAGCAACGCGCTCGCGATGCGGGTGCTCGTCGACGACCGCGCGAGGAACCAGCGCTCGTCGGGCACGAGGTACGTGAACGTGGGGTCGTAGAAGTAGACCGCGTGCGCCCGGAACACCGACTGGAAGGTCGCCGGGCTCAGCACGGTGCCGTCGGGGGCCTCGCTGATGCGCCACTGCCCGTCCTCCCGCACGAACGAGTACGCGAGGGTGGTCGGGACGTCGCTCGTCGACGGCACGTAGTGCCCGCCCTGGTCGACGGTCGCCGACGTCAGGAAGGCGTACTCGAGGTCGGCCTCGCCGACCCGGGTGGTGGCGCCGTCCCCCGGGCGGACCGTGACGCTGGCCCGCGGGTCCCAGTCGTCGGCGAAGCCTCCCGCGAGGAACTGCCGGGCGACCGCGTAGTTGTCCTGCGGGCCGGTGCCGGCGGCCAGGAAGTCGCGGAGGATCTTCTCCTGCGAGCTGTCGGCAACCGGGCCGCTCGGCGTGTAGACCACCTCGCTCGGCACCTCGCTCGAGACGTCGTCACCGCGCTCGACCGGGCCCCGGTCGGGGATGGAGGCACAGCCCGTCAGGACGAGCAGCACCGCCGCCAGCGCGGCGATCGCCCTCGCCCGTCGTCGTCGTTCAGCCACCGTGCACCTCCGTCGTCCCGCTCCACGGTTCGGCCGAGGTGGGCTCCGGCGTGCCCGGGGCCGTGGCCTGCACGGTCGCGGCGTCGTCCGGCTCGGCCCGCAGCGGCCGGGTGGTCGCCGTCGTGCCCGCCGCCCGCGGCAGGGTGACCACGAAGCGGCTCCCCTCGCCCGGGCGCGACCACAGGTCGATCCGGCCGCCGTGCAGGGTCGCGTCCTCCAGGCTGATGGCCAGGCCGAGGCCCGTCCCCCCGATGGTGCGGCGCCGCGACGGGTCGGCCCGCCAGAACCGGTCGAAGACGCGCTCGGCCTCGGCGGGGGTCATCCCGACCCCGTGGTCGCGGACGGCCACGGCCACCGCCTCCTCGTCGCTGTCGACCTCGACCTCGACCGGTCGCCCCTCGCCGTGCTCGATCGCGTTGCCGAGCAGGTTCCGCAGGATGCGCCGCAGCCGGCGGGGGTCGACCTCGGCCTCGAGGTAGCCGCCGCGCGCGTCGATGGTCACCGTGCTGCCGACCTCCGCCGCGAGCGGCTCGAACTCGGCGACGACGTCGTCGACGAGACCCACCACGCGCGTGCTCTCGAGGTCGAGCTCGACCGCCCCCGCGTCGAAGCGCGAGATCTCGAGCAGGTCGGCCAGCAGCACCTCGAAGCGGTCGACCTGCGTGTGCAGCAGCTCGGTCGTGCGGGCGGCCGTCGGCGTGAAGGAGGCGCGCTGGTCGTAGAGCACGTCGCCCGCCAGCCGGATGGTCGTCAGGGGCGTCCGCAGCTCGTGCGAGACGTCGCTGACGAAGCGCTGCTGCACGCGCGACAGCTCGGCGAGCTGGGAGATCTGCCTCTGCATGGCGTCGGCCATGCCGTTGAACGACCGTCCGAGCGTCGCGACGACGTCCTGGCCCTTCTCGGGGATGCGCTGGTCGAGCTGGCCGGCCGCGATCTTCTGGCTGGTCTCGGCGGCGACCCGCACGGGCCCCACGACGAGCCGGACGACCACGTAGGTGACGACGCCGATCAGGACGACGAGGGCCAGCGAGCCGAGCGCCAGCGTGCGCTGCATGAGCGACAGCGTCGTCTGGGCGTCGCTGAGGTCGTAGACGAGGTAGAGCTCGTACTGGCCGGCCGTCGGCACCTGCAGCGTCGAGCCCACGGCGAGGCCGGGGGCGTCGCCGCCCGGCCCCCGGAGCGAGACGGGCTGGAGGGCGAGGGCGCCCGTGTCGGCCGCCACCTGGTCACGGAGCTCCGGCGTGATCTGGTCGGCGGGGAAGTCGGGGCTCGCGATCGCCTGGATGGTCTGCGCCGTCGTCTGGCCCGGGGTCCGCAGGATGGCGATGCTCGTGCCGCCCGGGCTCGACGTCGACGCGAGGATGGCGCTCTGCGCCTCGTTCTGCAGCGAATCGAGCTCGACCTGGTCGGCGTCCTCGGTCGCCGTGGCCGAGTCGAAGATGCTCTGGGCGAGCAGCGTCGCGCGCAGCGACTCGGACTGCACCTGGTCGCGGCGCTGGTCGTACAGGTTCGCGCCGATGCTCACGGAGATGGTCGTGCCGATGATCGTCGCCCCGAGGCCCGCCATGACGACGGTGGTCGCGACGGTGCGGAACTCCAGGGAGGACCGCCAGAAGCCCGCGACGCGGGACGGCCAGCCGCGCCGGCCCAGCCACGCGCGGCGGAGGGCGGCGGCGACGGACTCGACCGTGACGGGCCCGGCCCCGCGAGCCGCGGGCGCCCCCGCGGCACCGGAGGGCCTAGGCGGACGAGCCGGCACGGTAGCCGACGCCGCGCACCGTCGTCACGATGCGCGGGGCGTCCGGGTCGTGCTCGACCTTCGCGCGCAGGCGCTGCACGTGCACGTTGACGAGGCGCGTGTCGGCCTTGTAGTGGTAGCCCCACACCTGCTCGAGGAGCATCTCGCGGGTGAAGACCTGCTGGGGCTTCGACGCCAGCGCCAGCAGCAGCTCGAACTCGAGGGGCGTGAGGCCGATGACCGTGTCGCCGCGCCGGACCTCGTGGGCCGCGACGTCGAGGCGGAGGTCGCCGACGGTCAGGACGTCGGTCGTCGGCTCGCTGGAGGGCCGCAGGCGGGTGCGCACCCGGGCCACCAGCTCCTTGGGGTCGAAGGGCTTGACGACGTAGTCGTCGGCCCCGGCCTCGAGGCCCGCGACGACGTCGACGGTGTCGCCCTTGGCGGTGAGCATGATGACCGGGACCCCGCTCTCGGCCCGGATCGCCGCGCAGACGGCCAGGCCGTCCATCCCCGGCAGCATGAGGTCGAGCAGGACGAGGTCGGGGGCCGAGTTGCGGAACGCGTCGACGGCGGCGCTGCCGTCGCTGCAGAAGTGGGGCTCGAAGTCGGCGGCCCGGAGCACGATGCCGATCATCTCGGCGAGCGCGGGGTCGTCGTCCACCACCAGGATGCGCGGGGTCATGGTCTCCGTCCTCGGCTGGGCCGCTCGGGAGGCGGCACGTCACCCGAGATTAGTGCAGGAGGCGCCCGTCGGCTGGCACCCGCCGCCCGCCGCGTGGGAACATGGCGGCACCGCGGGGCGATCCCGCGGGCGGACCACCGGGGGGCACCATGACGGACGTGGACGGCTGGGCGGCGCCCGGCGCGGGCCGGGACGAGCCCCGCTGGGGCGAGCGCCTGCCCCCGGCGCCGGAGCAGCAGCCGGGCGGGCACCACCAGCCCACCGGGCAGCCGACTCCCCCCGGCCAGCCGACTCCCTACGGTCAGCCGACTCCTTACGGGCAGCCGACTCCCTACGGGCAGCCGACGCCGTACGGGCAGCAGGCGCCGTGGGCCCAGCAGCAGCCCCCCGCCCCGGGTCCGCCTCCCGGCTGGACGCCGCCTCCCCGCCCCGGGCTTCTCGCCCTCCGGCCGTTCACCTTCGGCGAGGTCCTCACGGGCTCGTTCCAGGTCTTCCGCCGGAACCCGCGCACCACCTTCGGCACCGCGCTCCTGGCCCAGGTCGTCCTGCTCGTCGTCACCCTCGGCGTCACCGGCGGCACGGCCGCGGCCGCCTTCAGCCGCGTCGACTCCGCCCTGCCCCAGGACCGCGACGCCGTGGCCGCCGGCGCGGTCGCGGTGACGCTCCTCTCGACGATCGTGCCCCTTCTCCTCTCCGTGGTCGTCAGCGCCCTGCTCCAGGGCCTCTTCGTGCTCGAGACCTCCCGCCAGCTGCTCGGCCAGCGGCTGCGCCTCGGCGGGCTGTGGGCGCTCACGGCCGGCCGGCGCGGCGCCCTCCTGGGCTGGTCGGCCCTGCTGACGCTGGCGTACCTGGTCGCCGTGGCGGTCGTCGCCGGCGTCGTGGCGCTGGGCTTCGTCGTCGGCGGCGGGACGGGCATCGCGATCGGCATCGTCTCGGGCCTCCTCGCGGGGCTCGGAGCGCTCGCCGTCGGGGTCTGGCTCAGCGTGCAGCTGAGCCTCGTGCCGAGCGCCCTGATGCTCGAGCGCCTCACCCTCGGCGCCGCGATCTCGCGCTCCTGGCGACTCGTCCGCGGCTCGTTCTGGCGCACCTTCGGCGTCGTCGTGCTCGTCCTCGTGATGATCCAGGTCGCCGCCCAGGTCGCGAGCACCCCGATCTCGCTCCTCGCCGGCCTCCTCGCCGGAGCGCTCGCGCCGACCGGCGACCTGACCTCCCCGACCGTCCTCGTCGTGACGGGCGCGGGGTACCTGCTGACCTTCGCCGTGGCCGCCGTGGTCGCGTCCATCGGCTCGGTCGTCCAGGCCGCGAGCACCGCCCTCGTGTACGTCGACCGCCGCATCCGCACCGAGGGGCTCGACCTCGAGCTCGTCCGGCACGTGGAGCGACGCGACGCCGGCCAGGCCGACCTGCCCGACCCGTGGCGCTCGCCCTGGGGCGACGCGGCTCCCCCGCGGTGACGTTCGCCTCCGCCGCCGTGACGCTCGTCGCCGCTCCGCTCCGGCCCGACCCCGAGGAGGCGCGGCGCCTGCTCCAGCAGGAGCTCACCGAGCGCGACTACGTCGCCGCCCAGCCGACCTGGCTCGACCGTGCCGCCGACGCGTTCTGGTCGTGGATCGAGGGCGTCCGGTTCGGCGACGCCGAGGGAGCACCGGCCGTCGCGCTCGTGATCGTCCTGGTCGTCGTCGTCGCGGTCGTCGTGGGCGTGGTGCTCGTCTACGGGGTGCCGCACCTGGAGCGCCGCTCCGCCCGCCCGGGCGAGCTCTTCGGCGACGACGACGAGCGCGACGCCGACGCCCTCCGCGCCTCCGCCCGGGAGGCCGCGGCGGCCGGCGACCTCGACCGCGCCGTCGTCGAGTCGTTCCGGGCCCTCGCACGGGCCCTCGTCGAGCGCGACGTGCTGACCACGAGCCCCGGCACCACGGCCCGCACGGTGGGCGACCGCGCGGCACGGCTCTTCCCGGCCCGGGCCGACCGCCTGCGGGCGGCCGCCCGGGCCTTCGACGAGGTCCGCTACCTCGACCGTCCGGGCACCGAGCAGGCCTGGCGCGAGATCACCGATCTCGACCGGGCGCTCGAGGGCGACCGGACGGCGGTGCCCGCATGACGACGTCGGCGCCGGCCGCGCCCTCCCGGTCGACCCCCGCGCCCCGCGCCGCCCTCCGCCGGGCCCGCCCGTGGGCCGTGCTCGCCGCGGGAGTCGTCGCGGTCGCGGTGGTCGTCGTGCTGCTGAGCGGCGGCGACGCGACGGGCGGGCGCGCCCTCGGCCCTGAGAACGCGGCCCCCGCGGGGGCGAAGGCCGTCGTCGAGGTGCTGAGGGAGCAGGGCGTCGAGGTGGAGGTGACCACCTCGCTGGCCGCCACGACCGCGCAGGCCCGGGCCGACGCCTCCGACACGACCGTGGTGGTCGACGACGCCGGCGCCCTGCTCGTCGCAGACCAGTGGCGGGACGTCGCCGCCTCCTCCGGCCGGACCCTCCTCCTCGCCCCCGACCAGGTGGCCCTCGACGCCCTGGCGCCCGGCCTCGCCCTGGCGGCCGAGGTCGACGACGTCGCCGTCGCGCCGGGCTGCGACCTGCCGGCGATCGCGCGCCTCGACCGCGTGCAGGGCGGCGGGTACGCCTACACGGTCGACGACGTCGCCCCGGGCGTCGACGTCACCACGTGCCTCGCCGACGACGCCTCGGGCGGCTCCGGCCTCGTCGAGCTGGTCGACGGCGACCGGACGGTGACCGTCCTGGGGGCCACCACCGCGATCAGCAACGGCGCCGTGCTCGACGACGACGACGCCGCCTTCGCGCTCTCGCTGCTCGGGCAGACCGGCCACGTCGTGTGGTACCTGCCCAGCCCGGACGACGTGCCCGAGGGCGGCGGAACCCTCGCGAGCCTGACGCCGGGGTGGGTCACCCCGGTGCTCGCCCTGCTGGCCCTGACGGCCGTCGTCGCCGGCGTGTGGCGCGGCCGTCGGCTCGGCCCCCTCGTGGTCGAGCGCCTGCCCGTGATAGTCCGGGCGTCCGAGACGACCGAGGGCCGGGCGCGCCTCTACGAGCGGTCGGGGTCGCGCCGGCACGCGCTCGACCAGCTCCGGATCGGCACCGTGGTGCGGCTCCGGCGCCGGGTCGGGTTGGCCGCCTCCGCGTCGCTCGACGACGTCCTCGCCCGCGTCGGTCAGCTCACCGGCGCCGACCCCCGCGGCCTCCGCCACGTGCTCGTGGACGCCGACCCCGCCGACGACCGCGAGCTCGTCCGCCTGAGCGACAGCCTGCTCGACCTCGAGCGCGCGGTCTCGGAGGCGGTGGCTCCCCGGTGACGGGCACCGCGCCTCCCCCGGGCCGCCGCGCCCCGAGACCTGCTCCCCGCCCCCACGAGATCCCCGGGAGGATCACCGCATGACCTCAGAACTCCAGCAGACCTTCGCCGCAGTGCGCACCGAGGTCGGCAAGGCCGTCGTCGCGCAGGACGGCGCGGTCACCGGGATGCTCGTGACGCTGCTCGCCCAGGGCCACGTGCTCCTCGAGGGCGTGCCCGGGGTCGCCAAGACGCTGCTCGTGCGGGCGCTCAGCCACGCGCTGTCGCTCGACACCGCCCGCGTGCAGTTCACCCCCGACCTGATGCCCGGCGACATCACCGGCTCGCTCGTCCACGACGCCGGCAGCGGCCGGTTCGAGTTCCGGCCCGGGCCCGTCTTCACCAACGTGCTGCTCGCCGACGAGATCAACCGCACGCCCCCCAAGACGCAGTCGGCGCTGCTCGAGGCGATGGAGGAGCGCCAGGTCTCGGTCGACGGCGTCAGCCGCCCGCTGCCGACGCCCTTCCTCGTCGCGGCGACGATGAACCCGGTCGAGTACGAGGGCACCTACACGCTGCCCGAGGCCCAGCTCGACAGGTTCCTCATGAAGCTCACCCTCGACCTGCCGCCCCGCGAGGCCGAGGTCGAGGTGCTCTCGCGGCACGCGGGCGGCTTCTCGCCCCGCGACCTCCGGGCCGCCGGGGTCACCCCCGTGCTCGGGGCGGAGGAACTCGCGCGGGCCCAGGCCGAGGTCGCCCGGGTGGGCGCCTCGCCCGACGTGCTGGCGTACATCGTCGACCTGGCCCGGGCGACCCGCGAGAGCCCGTCCGTCGCCGTCGGGGTGAGCCCCCGCGGCTCGACCGCGCTGCTCGCCGCGACCCGCGCCTGGGCCTGGCTGACCGGCTTCGACCGCGTCACGCCCGACCACGTGCAGGCGATGGCCCTGCCCGTGCTCCGGCACCGGCTGAAGCTCCGGCCCGAGGCCGAGCTCGAGGGCGTGGGCGCCGACGCGGTGCTCCGCTCGGTGCTGCAGCAGGTCCGGGTCCCCCTCTGAGCATGGCCGTCACCGGATGGACCGTGGCCCTGCTGGCCCTCGGCGTGGTGCCCCTCGTCGCGACCGGCGACGACCGGGTGCTGCTCGGCTGGATCGTGCTCGTCGCGCTGCTCGTGGCCCTCGACGTGCTGCTCGCCGCGTCGCCCCGGGCCCTCCGGCTGCGCCGAGAGCTGCCCGCGGCCGTCCGGCTGGGCGAGAGCACGGCGTCGCGCCTCGTCGTCGTCAACGACGGACGACGCCGCCTGCGCGGCGTGCTGCGCGACGCCTGGCAGCCGTCGGCGGGGGCCGCGTCGACCCGACGTCCGCTGTCGCTCCGGCCGGGGCGAGCGGTGACGCTGACGACGACCCTGACCCCCTTCCGCCGGGGCGACCGGCGGGCCGACGCGGTCACCGTCCGCTCGGTCGGCCCCCTGCGCCTCGCCGGCCGCCAGGCCACCGTGGAGCTGCCCGGCGTCGTCCGGGTGCTGCCCCGCTTCTCGTCACGGCGCCACCTCCCCTCCCGGCTCGCCCGCCTGCGCGAGCTCGACGGGAGGACGAGCGTCATGGTGCGCGGGCAGGGCACCGAGTTCGACAGCCTGCGCGAGTACGTCCGCGGCGACGACGTGCGGAGCATCGACTGGCGCGCGACGGCCCGCCGTGACGAGCTCGTCGTGCGCACCTGGCGCCCCGAGCGCGACCGCCGCATCGTCGTGGTCGTCGACAGCGGCAGGACCTCCGCGGCCCGGGTCGACGACGAGCCCCGCCTCGACACCGCCTTCGAGTCGGCGCTGCTGCTCGCGGCGCTGGCGTCGAGGGCCGGCGACCGGGTCGACGTCGTCGTCTTCGACCGCCGCGTGCGCGGTCGGGTGCAGGGCGCGACGGGGGCCGCCCTCCTCTCGTCGCTCGTCGACGTGCTCGCCCCGGTCGAGCCCGAGCTCGTCGACACCGACTGGTCGTCGGTGCCCGCCCTCGTCCGCTCGGTCACGAGCCAGCGGGCCCTGGTCGTGCTCGCGACCACCGTCGACTCCCCCGGCTCGGCCCGCAGCCTCCTCGCGGCCGTCCCGCAGCTCAGCCGTCAGCACCTCGTGGTCGTCGCCTCGGTGGCCGACCCGGCCCTGGCCGAGACGGCGCTCCGCCGTGACGGCCGGTCGGAGGTCTACCGGGCCGCCGCCGCCGAGCGGGCCGTGCTCGACGCCTCCCGCGTGGCCGCCGCCCTCCGTCAGGTGGGCGCCGACGTCGTGTCGGCCGCGCCCGCCGACCTGCCGCCGGCCCTGGCCGACCGCTACCTCGCGCTCAAGGCGGCCGGGCGGCTCTGAGCGGCCCGACGGCGCAGCCGCGGCCGCGGGCCCGGGCTCAGCCCGCGACGAGCTCCCGCGCACCCGCCTCGAACTCGTCGAGGTCTCCCGTCTGCCCCGCCCGGTGCGCCCGGCCGCCGAGCACCCACTGGTACGCGAGGAAGCCCGCGAGCGCGACCGTGCCGATGCCGATCTTGATCGCCCAGGGCCACGGCTGCCGGGTGACGAAGCCCTCGATCACCCCGGAGACGAGCAGCGAGAGCATCAGGCCCACGGCGATCGTGATGAGCGCCCGGCCGTCCTCCGCGAGCGCCTGGCCGCGCGTCCGGGCGCCGGGGGCGATCCACGACCAGGCGATCATGAGGCCCGCGGCCCCGGCGACGAAGATGCTGTAGAGCTCGAGCTGGCCGTGCGGGAGGATGTACAGGAAGAAGTAGTCGAGGCGGCCCTGGTCGGCCATGATGCCGGCCGAGACCCCGATGTTGATCGCGTTGCCGATGATCGCGTACGGCACCCACACGCCGGTGATGCCGAAGGCGACGCACTGAGCCGCGATGAAGGCGTTGTTCGTCCACACCTGGCCCGTGAACGACGACGGCGCGCTCTCGGAGTAGTAGTCCACGAAGTCCTCGGTGGCGAACTGCCGCCGGAACTCCGGCGTGCCGAACGACGCGAGCACGGACGGCGTCGAGGCCGCCCACACGGCGAACACCGTGGCGACGACCACCGTCGCGAGCAGCACGGCGAGCGAGAGCCAGCGCACGCGGTACAGCGCGGCCGGCAGCTGGACGACGAAGAACCCCGGCACCTGCGCGGCGAGGTCGCGCCCCGCGCCGGTGAACCGCAGGCGGGCCCGCGAGAGGGTCAGCGACAGGCGGTCGGCGACGACCGAGGGGCCGGTCGCCGTCTGCAGGGCGGACAGCTCGGCCGCGCCGGACTGGTACAGCCGGATGAGCTCGTCGGCCTCGGGCCCGGTGAGGCGCTGCCGGCGGGCGAGGCGGTCGAGCTCGGTCCACTCGTGACCGTGGGCGGCGGCGTAGGCGTCGAGATCCATTCTGCTTAGATACTAGGCATGTCCCGACCCCGCGCAGGTGGCAGAGCGCCGATCACGCTCCGGTCCGACCAGGTGGAGTCGCTGGGCGGCTCGTCCGACCAGCTGGTCGTCGGCGAGGCGGTCGCCCTCGACCTCCGCCCGACCGGCTTCGTGCTCCGGGTCGCCGGTGCCCTCATCGACTACGCGGTCTACGCCCTCGTGCTCGTCCTGCTGGTCGTCCTCGTCGGCGCGCTCTCGGAGGTCGGGGCGGTCGACGACGCCGTGGCCCAGGCCCTCGTCGTGGCCAGCGTCGTGTCGTGCCTGATCGGGCTCCCCCTCGTGGTCGAGACGGCCAGCCACGGCCGGTCGCTGGGCAAGCTCGCCACCGGCGCCCGCATCGTGCGGCTCGACGGCGGCGCGATCGGCCTCCGCCACGCCCTGACGCGCTCCCTCGTCGGCCTGCTCGAGATCGTCATGACGACCGGCGGCCTGGCGGTCGTCGTCGCCCTGCTCAACCGCTCGTCCCGGCGCCTGGGCGACCTGATGGCCGGCACGTACAGCCGCAACGAGCGGGCTCCGCGCATGGGCCGCGTCGTCGTGCAGCTGCCCCCGCACCTCGTGGGCTGGGCGGCCGTCGCCGACGTCGCCCGGCTGCCGGACCCGCTCGCCCGCCGCGTGGCGTCGTTCCTCCAGCAGGCCCCGGCGCTCTCGCCCGCCTCCCGGCACCGGGTCTCGGTCGGCCTCGCCGACGAGGTGGCCGCGTTCGTGTCGCCGGTGCCCGCGGTCGACGCCGAGTCGTTCCTCGCCGGCGTCAGCGCCCTCCGTCGCGACCGCGAGGCCGTCGCCCTCGGCCGGGAGGCCGCGCTCCTCCGGCGCCTCGACCCCGCCCTGACCGGCACGGTGCCCGGCTTCCCGACGCGCTGACCCTCGCCGTCGCGACCGCGGGGGCGCCCACGCTCTGCGCCCGCCCGTCGCCGGGCCCGCGCCGGGCGGCGTCGTCGTGCCAGCCCCGCCGCGTTCAGCCCCGCCCCGCCCCACGACGACGGAGGCCGCCTGGGAGGCGCGGCGTGCGCTCCCCGGACGGCCCCCGGCGACGAGGCGGACCCGCTGGCCCGCCCCGTGGTGGTCAGTACCGGTAGTGGTCGACCTTGTACGGCCCCGCCACGGGCACGCCGATGTAGGCGGCCTGCTCGTCGGTGAGGGTCGTCAGCTCGACGCCGAGGGCGTCGAGGTGCAGGCGCGCGACCTTCTCGTCGAGGTGCTTGGGCAGCACGTAGACGTCGGTCTCGTAGCGGTCCCGGTGCGCCCACAGCTCGATCTGGGCGAGCACCTGGTTGGCGAACGAGTTGCTCATCACGAACGAGGGGTGGCCGGTCGCGTTGCCGAGGTTCATCAGGCGGCCCTCGCTGAGCACGAGGATGCTGCGGCCGGTGGGCAGGCGCCACTCGTGCACCTGGGGCTTGATCTCGACGCGCTCGGCGCCGGCCAGCGACTCGAGGCCGGCCATGTCGATCTCGTTGTCGAAGTGGCCGACGTTGGCGACCACCGCGAGGTGCTTGAGGCCGAGGAGGTGGTCGACCGTGACGACGTTGAGGTTGCCGGTGCCCGTCACGAGGATGTCGACGGTGCCGACGACCGACTCGAGCTTCGCGACCTGGTAGCCGTCCATCGCGGCCTGGAGGGCGTTGATCGGGTCGACCTCGCTGACGATGACCCGCGCGCCCTGGCCGCGCAGCGCCTCCGCCGCGCCCTTGCCGACGTCGCCGTAGCCCGCGACGAAGGCGACCTTGCCGCCGATCAGCACGTCGGTGGCGCGGTTGAGGCCGTCGGGCAGCGAGTGGCGGATGCCGTACTTGTTGTCGAACTTCGACTTCGTGACCGAGTCGTTGACGTTGATCGCCGGGAAGAGCAGCTCGCCCGCGCGCGACAGCTCGTAGAGCCGGTGCACGCCGGTCGTGGTCTCTTCCGTCACGCCCTGGATCTCGGCGCCGATGGTCGTCCAGCGGTCGGTCGACTCGGCGAGCGAGCCGCGGAGCACCTCGAGGATGACCTTCCACTCCTGGCTGTCGCCGGGGGCGTCGGCGGGCACGGCGCCGGCGAGCTCGAACTCGCGGCCCTTGTGCACGAGCATCGTGGCGTCGCCGCCGTCGTCGAGGATCATGTTCGGGCCGGCGAACTCGGCGCCGGCCTCGGCCGCCTCGGCGGACCAGTCGAAGATCTGCGAGGTGCACCACCAGTACTCCTCCAGCGTCTCGCCCTTCCAGGCGAAGACGGGGACGCCCTGGGGCTGCTCGGGGGTGCCGGTGGGGCCGACGACGATCGCGGCGGCCGCTTCGTCCTGCGTGGAGAAGATGTTGCAGCTGGCCCACCGGACCTGGGCGCCGAGCGCCGTCAGGGTCTCGATCAGGACGGCGGTCTGCACCGTCATGTGCAGCGAGCCCGCGATGCGGGCGCCGGCGAGCGGCTGGGTCGGGCCGAACTCCTCACGGAGGGCCATGAGCCCCGGCATCTCGTTCTCGGCGAGGCGGAGCTGGTGGCGTCCGGCCTCGGCGAGGCTCAGGTCGGCGACCTTGTAGGGCAGCGAAGTCGTAGTAGTGGGCATGGGTCCATCCTCCCCCACGGGACAGCGTGTGTCGCGTCGCCGGGGCGACGCCCGGCAGCCCGTCAGGAACGGACGAGGCGCGCGATCGCGGCGGAGGCCTCGGCGATCTTCTGGTCGGCGACGGCCCCTCCCTCGCGGGCGGCCTCGGCGACGCAGTGCGCGAGGTGGTCCTCGAGCAGCTGCAGCGCCACCGTCTCGAGGGCCTTGGTCGCGGCGCTGACCTGGGTGAGGACGTCGATGCAGTAGACGTCGTCCTCGACCATGCGCTGGATGCCCCGCACCTGGCCCTCGGCCCGGCGCAGGCGCTTGACGATCTGCTCCTTCGAGCCGGCGCCCACGTAGCCGGGGCCCGCGGTCGCCCGGGAGTCGCGGGTCGGCTCCGGCGGGCCGGGCACCGCCCCCGGGTCGGCCTGGCCCTCGTCGTCGCGCACCGCGCCTCCTTCGTCCACGGCGCGAGCATACCCCCCTGGGGTACGCCCGCCCCGAGAGGACGCGACGTCGGCTACGCGCGGATGAGCGCGAGCACCTCGTCGCGGAGGCGCTCCATGCCCGCGGGCGTCGCCGCCTCGGCGTTGAGGCGCAGCAGCGGCTCCGTGTTCGAGGGGCGGACGTTGAACCACCAGAAGCCGTCGTCGGCCGTGCCCGAGACGGTGAGGCCGTCCAGCTCGTCGACGTCGCCCCGCGAGGCCCACGCCTCGACGATGCGCGTGTAGGCCGCGGGCACGTCGTCGACCGTCGAGTTGATCTCGCCGCTCGCCGCGTAGGGCGTGTACCGGTTCGTCAGCGTCGACAGGGGCTCGCCCTGGTGACCCAGCTCGGCGAGCACGTGCATCGCGGCGAGCATGCCGTTGTCGGCGCCCCAGAAGTCTCGGAAGTAGTAGTGGGCCGAGTGCTCGCCGCCGAAGATCGCGCCGGTGGCCTTCATCTCGTCCTTGATCAGCGAGTGGCCCACGCGCGTGCGGACGGGGGTGGCGCCCGCGGCGACGATCGCCTCGGGCACGGCCCGCGAGGTGATGAGGTTGTGGATGACCGCGATGTCGGCGTCGGGCTCGGCGGCGCGGACGCGCGCGATCTCGCGCACGGCGACGATGGCGGCGACGGCCGAGGGGGTGACCGCGTCGCCGTTCTCGTCGACGACGAAGCAGCGGTCGGCGTCGCCGTCGAAGGCGAGGCCGAGGTCGGCGCCGTGCTCGACGACGGCGGCCTGCAGGTCGACCAGGTTGGCCGGCTCGAGCGGGTTCGCCTCGTGGTTCGGGAAGGTGCCGTCGAGCTCGAAGTAGAGGGGGACGATCTCGAGGGGCAGGCCGGGCAGCCCGGCGGCCTCGCCGAGCACCGCGGGCACGGTCATGCCGCCCATGCCGTTCCCGGCGTCGACGACGACCTTCAGCGGCCGGACGCCCGCGAGGTCGACCAGGCCGCGGAGGTAGCCCGCGTAGTCCGCCAGGGCGTCGTACTCGCGGAGCGAACCGGGGGCGTCGACGGCGGTGACGCCGTCCGCGAGGTACGCGGCCGCGCGGTCGCGGACGTCGGCGAGGCCCGTGCCGAGGCTGATGCCCTGGGCACCGGCGCGGCTCATCTTGATGCCGTTGTAGGTGGCGGGGTTGTGGCTCGCCGTGAACATGGCGGCCGGGGCGTCGAGCGAGCCGGAGGCGAAGTACGACTCGTCGGTCGAGCACAGGCCGAGCGCGACGACGTCCGCGCCCCGGGCCCGGGCGCCGCGCGAGAAGGCGGCGGCGAAGGCGGGCGAGGAGTCGCGCATGTCGTGGCCGACGACGAGCTCTCGGCCGGCCCCCTCGACCTCGTCCGCGAAGGCGGCGCCGAACGCCTCGACGACCTCCTCCGTGAGCTGGCTCCCGACGAGCCCCCTCACGTCGTAGGTCTTCACGAAGGCGGTCAGGTCGACGGGGGACTCAGAGCTCATGGCCCAAAACTACCCGGCGCAGGACCTGCCAGCCCTGAGGCGCGGAGAGCGAGGCCGCGTGGCGGGCGCAGAGGTCGTAGCCGTGGGGCTCGACGCGCCCGCTCAGCGGACCGACGACGACCATCGAGTCGGCGTAGACGTAGGTCAGGGTCGCCACCGCTTCCTCGTGGCAGGTGACCTTGCTGCAGGGGCGCTCGTCCATCCGGGCCAGCGTACCCGTCCGCCCCGGAGGGTCCGCGTAGCATGGGCGGATGGCCAGGCCCCACCGCGTCACCGACCGGTCCCGACACCGCGACCGCCACGGCAGGGGGCTCCGGTCCTCCGTCGCGGGGCCGCACCTGCCCTTCCTGCGCACGCGGGTCGACACCTTCGACGACGTCGTCGCCGCCACCGTGGAGTACCTGCGGGAGCTGCGACCGGACGACCTCGACGACGTCACGGTCGAGGTCGAGGCGCTCCCCGCCGACCCGGACGAGGCGCGCGTCGAGCGCTGGCGCGTCGACCGGCGGGCACGCCGCGTCGTGCTCTACCGCCTCCCGATCGAGCGCCTCACGCCCGTCCCCGAGTCGCGGCGCCTGGCCGACCCGGAGCAGCAGCACCGGTCGGTCGTCGAGGGCTGGGTGTTCCGGGCCGTCGCCGACCTGCTCGGCGAGGACCCGTGGGAGATCGCTCCGGAGCGCTGGCGCGACGGCTGAGCCCACCGGGGCCAGCGCAGCCCGCGTGGCCCACGCCCGGAGCACCGGGGCCCGTCACGACCGCTACGGCAGCTACGGCCGCTACGGCCGCTACGGCCAGACGGTGACGGGCGAGGAGGCGGGCAACGGCGACGAGACCGCCCACGAGGCCAGGGCCCCGGGCGCGGAGAACGAGACCCCGGCCCGGAGGCCGTCGGCACCTCGGAGCGTCACGCGGTCGCCCGCGCCCACCGCCACCTCGACCGTGGAGCCGCCCGGCACCTCCCGGGGCTCCTCCTCGGCCTGCCCGGCCGCGTCGTCGCCGGCCGCCTCGACGGCCACGGACGCCGTCGCCGCGTCGGCGGACGGGTTGACGATGCTGAGGACGGCGCCCTCGCCGGCCGGCACCTGGACGAGCGTGTCGCCCTGCAGCGCCGAGGCGGACGAGGCCCAGGCCAGGTCGACCGCGCCCTCACCCGAGACCGTCGACGACCGGGCGCCCACCACGATCGGCACGGGCGACTCGACGCGGACGGTGTAGACCCCGTCCGCGAGGCCGTCGACCGGCACGTCGGTGACGCGCCCCGCACCGACCTCGGTCTCGAAGCTGGTGCCCGTCCCGTCGGCGGTGGCCACGTCGACCGTCACGGTGGCCCCCGTGTCGCCGGGCACGAGCACCCGGAGGACGCTCTGGAGGTCGGCGCTGCCCTCGTCGGCGAGGGCCGCCTCGAGGTTCGCCGAGTCACGGACGACGAGGCCCGGCACGACCGCGGTGGTGGCGGGCTCGGCCGAGCCGCTGACGATGTCGACGCCGCCCGGGTCGAGGGTGCGGACCACCGACTGCTGCAGCGTGGAGACGATGCGGCCGCCGCGGCTCTCCACGTGGACCACGGGGGACGCGAGGCCGGTGGCGAAGCCGGAGAGCGGAACGACCTTCTGGCTGCGCGGGGCCACCACGATGCCGTCGATGCCCGGCCCCTGGACGGTGCCGTCCTCGGCCCAGATGCCGAGGTCGACCGTCGAGTTCACGTCGGTGGGGTTGACGAGGGTGATGAGCGAGACGCGCCCGGTCTCGGTCGAGCCGCCCACCAGCCACGTCGAGCTCGTCGGCTCGGTGCAGGGGGCGGAGGCGAAGCCGACCAGGTCGTCCGAGTCGACGGCCTGGCTCTGTGCCGCCGCGACGAGGGGGACGTCGTCGCCGTCGACGGGTGCCGTCACGAGCTGCGGCGACGACGAGCTGCCGTCGGCGCCGGCGAGCGCCTCGACCTCGTCGTCGCCCGTCGAGCCCCGGTCGACGTCGGCGCGTCCGACGGCGCTGGCCGTGGTGGCCTGCTGCCCCTCCGCGTCCGAGAGGCGGAGGACGCTCCCGGCGCAGACGCGCTGCTGGTCGACGGGGACGGGGGTGACGAGCTGCCCGGCCGGCTCGGTGCGGAGCGCGGGCAGCGGCACGACGGCTGCGGCGCCGACCACGAGGGCCGCGACGGCGAGCCCCACGACGCCGACCACCACGCGCCCGGTGGTCCTGGCTGCGGATCGCTCAGTCATCTCGCTCCTCGTCGAAGGTGGTGGCGGGCTGCTCGGCCTCGGGCACGCCGGCCCGTGACCGACGCCGACGGGGCGTGGTCGGGAGCGCGAGCAGCAGGGCGGAGCCGAGCACCAGCGCCCACGTGACGCCGACGATCGGGCGGAGCGGCCCCGGGTCGGGGCGGTCGTCGGCCCGCTCGGACGCGGCGACGTAGCGCCAGAGGAGCCCGTTCGAGGTGTCGCCGACGGGCAGGAAGGTCGCGGTGCCGTCGAGGGCCTCCCCCGCACGGCGCTCGAGCGCCGCCGCCGCGGGCTCGTCGTCGGGCGTGCCGGTCAGCAGCACGAACCCGACGCCGAGGCGGTCGAGGTCGTCGGCCGGGTCGAAGCCGCTGCGGCTGACGAGGTTGCCCGCCAGGACGGTCAGGTCGCGGTCGGTCGTGCTGAGCCGCTGCGACGTGGCGTCGAGGGTCGACTGGTCGTCGAGCGTCGCCCCCTGGCCGCGCTCGAGCGAGACGGCGAGCGTGCCGTCGGGCTGGGGGGTGAGGACGAGGGTGCCGACGTCGGGCGACGCCTCGGCCTCCGCCGTGACGTAGGCCGAGAGGATGCGCCCCGAGCTCGGGCGGACGTCGGCCGTGCCGACGTAGGAGGCGAGGAGCACCGGCACGGCCACGGCGACGCTCGTGACGGCCACGAGCACGCCCGCCGGCGGGGCGACGCGGGGCAGGCGATCGAGGGTCACGGCGGCGGCGCCGACGAGGCCCAGCAGGTACAGGCTGAGGCCGCTGCCCGCCCAGACGGCGACGCTGTCGCTGCCGACGGCGGAGACGGAGACCTGGGTGGCGGCCACGGCGGTCAGGTAGCCGAGGAGGGCCAACGTGAGGGCGGGCACCGCGCGGCGCAGGGCGCCGACGAACGGGGCCGCCACGGCCAGGAGGGCGAGGGGCAGGAAGGCGGCCGCGACGACGACGGCGAGGGTCTCGGGCGGGAGGCTCGTCCCCGCCAGGAGCCGCGTCCAGCCGTTCAGCCCCGTCTCCGGCGAGGTGACGAGGAGCTGCAGCGGTGACGCGGGCTCCGTCCTGGCCGGCACGCCCGGGTCGGCGAAGACGCCCCACCAGGTGCCGCGACCGATCTGCACGATCGCGAGCGGCAGGAACAGCGCCACGGCCGGGAGGGGCACCGCGATCATCCGGTGGATGCCGCGCGGGCGGGTCGCGAGGGAGCCGAGCCAGATCACGACGAGCGCCGGCAGGAGCGACGGCGAGCAGGCCGCCACCAGGGCGAACAGGAGGGAGGCGGTGGCGCCGGCCGCCCAGGACCGGGCCGAGCCGATCAGGGCCCAGACCAGGAAGGGGAGGGCGGCGTGGGCGAGGGCGGCCCCGAGGTGGCCGGTCTGCAGGGCGGAGAGCACCGGCGACGAGAGGGCGTAGACGGCGGCGGCCACGGCGGGCACCCAGGTGCGCCCCGTGACGCGGCGCGTCGCGAACCAGGCGCCCAGCGCCGACACCGGCAGCGCGGTCAGGTAGACGAGGAGCACCGAGGTCGACGGGGACCACGCCGTGACGGAGCCGAGGACGGCGAGGACGGCCGTGAAGGGGTCCGACGGCCCGACGAAGCCGGTGCCGATGTCGCGCCAGCCCCAGCCGACCGACGACCAGAGGTCGCCGAGCGAGGTGCTGAGCGGGAGCAGGCCCCCGCCGGTGACGGCGGGCTGGCTCAGCAGGTCGAGGACGGCGACCGCCCCGACGACGGCGGTGAGCACGACGACCCAGAGCCCGCCCGAGCCGATGAAGCTGGCCTGCGGGTCACCCGCGTCCTCGCCCCGCGCGACGAGGGCGTCGCGCTCGGTCACCCGCCGTTCGCGGATCTGGTAGAAGGTCGCGCGGAGCGGCTCGATCGCCGCCCAGCTCGTCGTCCGCGTCCGCGACAGGGAGCGCCTCGCCTGGGCGATGCGCGTCCCGCCGAAGGCGGCGCGGAGGGCGGTGGCGAACTCGCCGCCGACGGCCCCCGGGTTCTTCGTGAGCAGGTGCCAGATGCTCCGGACCACGGCGAGGGGGACGAGGCTCAGCCAGTGCAGCGGCAGCGCGGCGGCCGGTGCGTAGACGAGCCGTCGGTGCAGCTGCGCCGACCGGTGGAGGCGCGTGCGGCGCCCGGCGCCGAGGGGCTCGGCCTGGCCGAAGTCCTCGGGCGGGCCGTCGCTCGCGACGCGGGCGTCGGAGACGAGCGCGACGCGGTGGCCGGCCAGGCGGGCGCGGACGGAGAAGTCGAGGGCCGCGTCGACGTGGGGCAGGCCGGGGTCGAAGCCGCCGAGGGCGGTCCACACGCTGCGGCGGACGAGCATCCCGCCGGCGGCGACGCCGAGCACGTCGTGGCGGTCGTCGTGCTGGCCCTGGTCGAGCTCGTTCTCCACGAGGGTGAGGGAGGCGCCGTAGCGCGTCACGGTCTCACCGAACCCGGCGATGACGGCGGGGTCGTCGAGGCGCATCAGCTTGGGCCCGACCACCGCGACCGAGGGCGACACCTCGACGGTGGAGAGCAGCCGTTCGAGGGCGCGGGGGCGCGGAGCGTTGTCGTGCCCCAGGAACCACAGCCACTCGTCGGCCTCGGAGTCGGCGTCGCCGCTCCCGGAGAGCCGGGCGCCGTGGGCGAGCGCCTCGACGAACGTCGTCGTCGGGGGCACGCTCGTCAGCTGGGCCGCGCCGCTCAGCGAGAGCCGCCCCGCCGCGCTGTCGCGCCCGCCGGCGTCGACGACGACGAGCGCCTCCGGCGGTCGCGTCTGGCGCGACAGCCCGTCGAGGGTTCGGTCGAGGTGCGTCGCTCCACCAGGGGCGACGAGGATCGCAGTGACTCTCGGTTGCATGACCTGTGCAGCCTAGGTCGGCCACCGAGGGCGACGGACGCGCCGCGCCGCGCCGCGCGTACCTGTGAGGGGTCGATGAACGACCGCGGCGCACGGCCCCGGGAGGGGTCGTGCGCCGTGGAGATGACGGTGGAGGAGCGGGCTAGGCGCGCTTCCGGAGCTTGCGTCGTTCGCGCTCCGAGAGGCCGCCCCAGATGCCGAAGCGCTCGTCGTTGCGGAGCGCGTACTCGAGGCACTGGGCCCGGACGTCGCACGAGGCGCAGATCTTCTTGGCGTCGCGGGTGGAGCCGCCCTTCTCGGGGAAGAACGCCTCGGGGTCGGTCTGCGCGCAGAGCGAGTCGGCCTGCCAGGACAGCTGGGCCTCGTCGTCGTCGACGGCGACCTTGCGGACCCCGGGGACGCCGAGCAGCACCGGATCGACGTGCCAGTCGTCGGGCACCCCCGCTCCGACGGCCACGGCCGCGCCGACGGACTGACCGGCACCGATCCCGTCGACACGGTTCTCGTTGATCGCCACAGCACCTCTCCCCTCGACGTCGTCGCCCCCCGAACGGCTGCGACTCAGGCAATTACACCGGTGTAACTACACGACGTCAAGTCGAGCCCCAATAAACCCTGGACCCCCCATCGAGGGTCAAGCTCGCTCCGGCGTGTCGGGGTACGATCCGCCCGGCCCGGGTGACGTCACCCGTCCTGGGCGCACGTCGTCGCGCCCCGGGCGTGTCGCGCGCCCCCTCCGGCACGGCCCCCGAGCCCTCCGACGACGCCCGGACCGGGGAGTCGCGGGTCGGGACGAGCGCCCCGGTTCAGCTCCGGGGAGCGGCGGCCCAGGCGCTGGTGACCATGTCGAGCAGGCTGTGCCGCATGACCCAGTCGAGGTCACGGCCGGCGAGCGTGCCGTCGGCGACGATCCGGTCGGGGTCGCCGGGGCGGCGGGGCGCCACCTCGGGCTCGAAGTCGACGCCGGTGCCCTCGCGCATGGCGTCCATGATCTCGCGGACGGACACCCCGCCTCCGGAGCCGAGGTTGTAGGCCGCCTCGACGGCCTCCCCGGCGTCGAGGCGGCGGGCCGCGGCCACGTGCGACACGGCCAGGTCGGAGACGTGGACGTAGTCGCGGACGCAGGTGCCGTCGGGCGTGTCGTAGTCGTCGCCGTTGATGCGGGGCGTGCGGCCGTCCGCCAGGGCGGCGAACACGAGGGGGAAGAGGTTGTGCGGGCTGGCGTCGTACAGCCCGGCCTCGCCGGAGCCCACGACGTTGAAGTACCGGAGGCTCGTGTGGCGCAGCCCGGCGGCGACGCCCTGGTCGCGCAGGAGCCACTCGCCGATCAGCTTGCTCTCGCCGTAGGGCGAGGCCGGCGCCTTCGGGGTGCCCTCCGTGACGAGCTCGGTGGGGGGCGTGCCGTAGACCGCCGCGCTCGAGGAGAACACGACGCGGTCGACGCCCGTCTCGGCCATCGCCTCGAGGAGCCTCTGGGTGCCGGTCACGTTCTGCTCGTAGGTGTGCAGCGGCCGCTGCACGGAGACGCCGGCGTACTTGTAGCCGGCGACGTGGACGACGCCCGTGACGCCGTGCGCGCGGATCGTGTCGACCAGGAGCTCGCGGTCGAGGATCGTGCCCCGGACGAACGGGACGCCCTCGGGGACGAACGCCTCGAGGCCGGACGACAGGTCGTCGTAGACGACGGCGTCGATGCCGGCCCTCGTGAACTCGCGGACGACGTGGGACCCGATGTAGCCGGCGCCGCCGGTGACCAACCATGACATGCGGCTCAGCCTACCGAGCGCGGGAGCGGCTCCCGCCGCGGCTGGCCGCGGCCGACCGCCCGGCTCAGGCGGGGGTCGCCACGTAGAGCTGGCCGCCCCCGGTCACCGCGAGACGGACCTCGTCGGGGGTCACGAAGGCCGACTCGCCCTGACGGAGGCGCATCGAGCCGTCCTGCCCCTTGACGACGACCTCGCCGTCGGTGACGAGGAGGATGCTCGGCCCGCCGATCTCGACGACCGCCCCCGCGCCTCCCGCGTGCACGCGGAGGAGGGCGAAGCCGACCCCGCCCGGCTCGAAGCGCTCGACGCCCGGCGCCGTCTCGACCGGCAGCAGCCGCGGCACGGGCAGCGGCTCGAACTCCAGCACGCGGAGCAGCTCGGGCACGTCGACGTGCTTCGGCGTGAGGCCGCCCCGGAGGACGTTGTCGGACGGGGCCATCAGCTCGACCCCGAGGCCGCGGAGGTACGCGTGGACGTTGCCGGCGGGCAGGAAGAGGGCCTCGCCGCGGCGCAGGGAGACGCGGTTGAGGAGGAGGGAGACGACCACGCCCGGGTCGCCCGGCCACCGCGCGGCGAGGTCGACGACCGTGGCGACGCTCGGGCTCGGGTCAGCGACCGAGGGGGCCAGCTCGCCCACGGCGGCCACGACCGCGCGCGACTCCTCGCTGCCGTCGAACAGCCAGACGAGGGTCGACTCCAGCGACGTCGCGACGCTGCCGCGCAGGGCGGCGAGTCGCCCCGTGCCCGCGTCCAGGGCGTCGACGTCGACGATCGTCTCGGCCGGGGTGCGGAAGCCGCAGAGCGCGTCGAAGGACTCGCTCAGGGCGACGATGATCTCCGGCTTCGGGAACGGGTCCTTGTAGTTGCGCGTCGGCGAGTCGATCGGCACCCCGGCCGCCTCCTCCGCCGCGAAGCCCGCCTCCGCCTGCTCGGGCGTCGGGTGCGCCTGGATCGACAGCGGCTCGTCGGCGGCGAGCACCTTGAGCAGGAACGGCAGCTCGTCACGGTCGCGGCCCAGGGCCCGGGCGGGCTCGGCCGCGAACCAGTCGGCCAGGGTGTCGGCGCCGTCGACGACGGCCGGGTTCACGACGACGCTCGGCGAGCCCGCGTGCGCCCCCAGCCAGAGCTCGGCCTCCGGGCGACCCGAGGGCGCGCGGCCGAGCAGCTCGGCGATCGCCGAGCGGGAGCCCCAGGCGTAGTCGCGGGGGGTGTTGGTGATGGCGAGGAACATGCGGAGACCTGCTTGTCGACGTGGGCTTGGGCCCCCTCTACAAAGGCGTGAGGACGACCGGGGGCGTGCGTTGGTCAAAACTACCAACCCCGTTGCCGCCCCTCGGAGCCGTGCCTAGGCTCGCGTCGTCCCGAGACGGTCGGGCCAGAGGGCCCGGCCGCACCGACACGATGCAACGGAGCAACGGATGTCATCAGCGACCCTCACCTCGTTCAGCACGCTCGCGAGCGACTTCTACGGCTACGAGGCCGGTCTCAGCGACCGGGAGAAGGCCGTCCTCGCCGACCTGCGCGCCTACCTCGACACCGAGGTGCGGCCGATCGTCAACGGCCACTGGGAGCGCGCGGAGTTCCCCCACGAGATCGTGAAGGGGCTCGCCGACCTCGGCATCTACGGGATGCCGTGGGAGGAGACGCGACCGTTCGAGAACTCGGCGGTCTTCCGGGGCTGGGTCGCGCTCGAGCTCGCCCGCTGCGACGCGTCGGTCGCGACGTTCTGCGGCGTGCAGAACGGCCTCGCGATGGGCTCGATCAGCGTCGGCGGCTCGCCGGAGCAGCGCGCCGAGTGGCTCCCCCGGCTCGCCAGCGGAGAGCTCGTCGGGGCGTTCGGCCTGACCGAGCCGCTGTCGGGCTCCGACTCGGCCCAGGGCCTCCGCACGGTCGCGACGCGGGACGGCGACGACTGGGTGCTGAACGGCTCGAAGCGCTGGATCGGCAACGCCACGTTCAGCGACGTGACGATCATCTGGGCGAAGAGCGCGGAGGACGGCCAGGTGAAGGGCTTCATCGTGCCCACCTCGACCCCCGGGTACACGGCGACGAAGATCGAGGGCAAGCAGAGCCTCCGGATCGTCCAGAACGCCGACATCACGCTGGAGGACGTCCGGGTGCCCGACAGCCTGCGGCTGCAGCAGGCGAACTCGTTCCGCGACACCGCCGCGGTGCTCCGGCTCACGCGGGCCGAGGTCGCCTGGGCGGCCGTCGGCAACATGATCGGCGCGTACGAGGCGGCCCTGGCCTACGCGGGCGAGCGCGTCCAGTTCGGCAAGCCCATCGCCCGCCACCAGCTCGTCCAGGACCTGCTGGTCAAGTGCATCGGGAACATCACCGCGTCCGTCGGCATGGTGGTGCGGGTGTCGCAGATGCTCGACGAGGGCGTCCAGCGCGACGAGCACGCCTCCCTCGCCAAGGCGTTCACGACCGCGCGCATGCGCGAGACCGTGGCCTGGGCCCGCGAGGTGCTCGGCGGCAACGGCATCGTGCTCGAGTACGACGTCGCCCGCTACTTCGCCGACGCGGAGGCGCTCTACAGCTACGAGGGCACGAGGGAGATGAACACCCTCATCGTCGGGCGGGCCATCACCGGCCAGGCCGCCTTCGTCTGAGCACCGGGAGGGCCGGCGACGCGACCCCGGTCGTCTAGCCTGGTGCCCATGACGTCGACGACCCCCGTGCGCCTCGACCCGTCGACTCCCCCGGCGCGCCGGAGCACGCTCTTCGCGACGCTCGTCTTCGTCGTCCTCTTCGGTGGCGACGTGCTGCGGAACGGCACCAGCTTCTGGGGCTGGGGGCTGGTCTGCGGCGCCATGGTGGTCGCCGCCGTGGTCGTCGTCGTGCGGCACCCGCCCCGGCTGCGGACCCTCCCGCGCCTCCTCGTCCTGTGGCTGGCCTTCGCGGTCGCGTCGATCGCGTGGTCGCAGTACCCAGCGGCCTCGGCCATCGGCATCGGCGCGACGCTGGCCACGACCGTCGGCGCGCTCGCCGTCACGGTGTCGCTCCCCTGGCCTCTCATCGTCACCGCCCTCGGCCGCGCCCTGCGGCTGCACGTCGTGCTCTCGCTCCTCTTCGAGGTCGTCGTCGGGGCGTTCGTGCGACAGCCCGTCTGCCCCGTCTACCTCGACTGCGCGGGGGGCGTGCCCGACGCGTTCTTCTGGTCGCGGGCCGAGCTCTTCACGGGCGGACGCATCCAGGGGCTGCAGGGCAACAGCAACATCCTCGCCGTCCTCGCGCTGCTCGCCCTCGTCGTGACCCTCGCGGAGGCCTCGTCGCGGACGATCAGCCGCAGCACCGCGCGCGTCGGGGTCGTCTCGGCCGTCGTCGCCCTGCTGCTCACGCGGTCGGCGACCGTCGCGGCCTGCGCGGTGGCCGTCGCCCTCGTGCTCGCGCTCGTGGTCGTCGTCCGCCGCACCGCGCCTCCTCGCCGCCCCCGCGTCTACGGCCTCGCCGGCCTGGCGGTCGTGGTCGCCGCCCTCGCCGTCGTGCTCGCCAGGGGCCCGCTGCTCGCCCTCGCGGGGCGCAGCGGCGACCTCACGGGCCGCACCGACATCTGGGCCGCCGTCGTCGACCTCGCCGTGCAGCACCCCGTCGTCGGCTGGGGCTGGGTCAGCTACTGGATCCCCATCGCCGAGCCGTTCCGCGATCTCGCCGAGCGCAACGGGGTCGTCTACCTGCAGGCCCACGACGCCTACCTCGACGTCTGGTTCCAGCTCGGCGCCGTCGGGCTCGTGCTCTTCCTGCTGGTCGTGGTGGGCGTCGCCCTGCGGGCGTGGTCGTGGGCCACCGACCGCCGCGTGCTCGGCGTCGGCCGCGTCGCGCCCTGGAGCGCGCTCGACGCGCTGCCCGTCCTGCTCCTGGCCGCGCTGCTCGTGCACGGCCTCACCGAGTCGCGCCTCATCGTCGAGTGGGGCTGGGCGGTCTTCGTCGTGCTGGTGGTCGTGACGCGCCGCGACGCCTACGGCTGGACGGACCGCGACCGGTGACCTCGTGGTCGGCCGAGCGCCCGCGGGACCCGCTGCGCCGCTACCTCTCGGCCTGGGTGGGGTTCTCGGCCGGGGGGCAGTTCTCGCAGGCCCTGTCGGTGGCCGTCGTGCTCTTCGCGACGACCACGCAGGCGATCCGGTCGGTGATGGGCTGGCCGGGTGCCCTGGCCGTCCTCGGCACCCTCCTCGTGCTCGCCGCGCTGTCGTTGTTCGGCGGCCGACGCCACATCGAGTGGCACGGGATCCTGCCCGTCTCCCTCATCGCCCTGTTCGGGTTCATGGCCGTGAGCGTGCTCTGGAGCGAGTACACCTGGGCGACGCTCGGGGGCGTCGCCTACGCCGCGGGCTTCGGCGCGCTCGGGCTCTACCTCGCCCTCGGCCGCGACCT
This sequence comes from Frigoribacterium sp. CFBP 8754, assembly GCF_014841815.1. Classification (NCBI taxonomy): domain Bacteria; kingdom Bacillati; phylum Actinomycetota; class Actinomycetes; order Micrococcales; family Microbacteriaceae; genus Frigoribacterium; species Frigoribacterium sp. CFBP 8754. The sequence continues at coordinate 480,874 of NZ_JACYUO010000001.1, read as the reverse complement.
GGTGCAGGTCGTGCGGGCGGTGGGCGACGCACTGCGCATCGTCCTCGTCACCTCGATGGCCCTCGAGATCTTCTCGGGCCTCCTGGTCGACCAGCCGATCACGTTCCTCGGCATCCGCGGCGACCTCGCGGCGGGCGGGCCGATCCAGGGGCTGGCCGGCACGCGCAACTACCTGGGCTTCCTCGCCGCGCTCGCGCTGGTGACCTTCGCCGTCGAGTTCCTCACCCGGTCGGTGCCGCGCTCCCAGGCCGTCGCCTCCGGCGTGCTCGCGGCCGCCACCCTGCTCTTCGCGCGGTCGCCCGTGGCGGCGCTGGCCGTGGTGGCGCTCGTGGTGGCGGGCCTCGCGCTGCAGGCCCTGCGCCGGGCTCCCGAGCGGAGGCGCCCGCTGCTGCAGGGAGTCGTCGCCGCCGTGGTCGTCGTCGGCGCGACCGTGGGCTGGGCGGTGCGCCGGTCGCTCCTCGGCAGCGTCGACGGCACCTCCGACGTGACGGCCCGGACGGCCCTGTGGGCCCGCATCCGCGACCTCGCGGGGGTGCACGACATCACCGGCTGGGGGTTCGTCGGCCAGTGGCCGTCCGAGATCTTCCCGTACTCGACGATCCTCGCCCCCGACGGGCGCCCCTCCCCGACCGGGCTCAACGCGTTCTTCGACATCTGGCTGCAGCTCGGGCTCGTCGGGGTGCTGCTGCTCGTCGTCGCGGGGTCGCTCGCCCTCGTGCGCAGCTGGACCACCGCCTCCGGCCACCCGATCGTCGCGTACGTGTGGCCGGCCCTGGTGCTCGTGCTCATCGGCGTCACGGCCCTCGCCGAGAGCTTCGTGCTCTTCGAGGGCACGCTGATGCTCTTCGTCGCCATCGCGACCATCGCGGCGCGGAAGCGGTCGTGGCGGTCGCGGCTCCCGCGGTAGGTGCGCTCCTGGCTCACGGGGTCGTCAGGACGGTGCCCGGCCTCCGCGCTCGACGGAGGACGACGATCAGGGCTCTCGGACCCAGGAGGGGCCCGGTCGACGGCCCCGCAGGCGCGCCACGGCCCGCTGAGCGCCCCACACCGTCACGCGGGCCATGGCCTCGACGACGATGGCCTGACTCATCTTCGACTCGCCGTGCTCGCGCTCCCGGAACTCGATCGGGACCTCGACGACCCGGCCTCCGCCGTCGAGCGTCCGCAGGGTCATGTCGACCTGGAAGCAGTAGCCCTTGGAGTCGATGGTCGAGAGGTCCATCGCGGAGAGGGCCGCGCGCGTGTAGACCCGGAAGCCCGCGGTGACGTCCTTGAGGGGCAGCCCGAGGACGAGACGGGCGTAGAGGTTCCCGCCGCGGCTGAGCACCTGACGCGAGAGCGGCCAGTTCACGACGGAGCCGCCGGGCACCCACCGCGAGCCGATCGCGAGGCTCGGGGTGCCGGGCTCGTCGCCCCGGACCGTGTCGATCATGGTCGGCAGCGCCTCCGGCGGGTGCGAACCGTCGGCGTCCATCTCGATGACGAAGTCGTAGCCGCGCTCCAGGCCCCAGGCGAAGCCCGCGACGTACGCGGAGCCGAGGCCCAGCTTGCCCGTCCGGTGCTGCACGTGGACCCGGGGGTCGGTCAGCGCCATCTCCTCCGCGAGGGCGCCCGTCCCGTCCGGGCTCCCGTCGTCGACGACCAGCACGTCGATCTCGGGCACGGCCGCGAAGAGACGGGCCAGGATGATCGGGAGGTTCTCGACCTCGTCGTACGTGGGCAGGACGACGAGGGCCTCGTGCCCCGGTCGTGCGGTGTTCGAGCTGGTCATGCGCGTGGTTCTTTCGTCGTGGGGCCCGATCGGGCCCCCTGAGCCTGGCAGCCGCACCTGCGGAGCTGCTCGGGACTGCGACCTCGTCGGGGCGGGAGGTCAGCCCCGGGCGATCTCGGGGTCGGAGCCTTCCGGCGGCAGGTGCCCGTTGGGCGTCCGGCGGCCCGGAGCGCCGTACCCCAGGTAGACGAGTCGGGACGACTCCCGCCGCGACCGCGTGATGCCGTCCAGGACGAGCCCGACGAGCCACGTGAGGAAGGCCAGGATCATCAGCGAGGCCGCGAGGAAGGCCGTCGGGAAGCGCGGCACGAGGCCGGTCTCACCGAACTCGACGAAGATCGGCACGGCCAGGAGCAGGCCGACGAGGGCGAACACGGCCCCGACGATCCCGTGGAAGGCCAGCGGTCGCTCGTGACGGATGAGGTGCGCGATCAGGGTCAGGATCTTGACGCCGTCCTTGACGGTGCTGAGCTTGCTCTCGCTGCCCTCTGGGCGGTCACGGAAGCCCACCTCCACCTCGGTCTGGGGCACGCGCAGGTTCATGCTGTGGACCGTGAGCTCCGTCTCGATCTCGAACTCCCGCGAGAGGGCGGGGAACGACTTGACGAAGCGACGGGAGAAGATGCGGTAGCCGCTGAGCATGTCCGTCACGGGCAGGCCGAAGAGACCGCTCACCAGGCGGTTGAAGGCCTTGTTGCCCGCCTCGTGGCCCGGACGGTAGGCGCTGCTCGACGGGTCGAGCTCGCGGCGGACCCCGAGGACGTGGTCGTAAGGGCCCTCGAGCAGGGTCTCGATCATCGCCGGAGCGTCGTCGACGTCGTAGGTGTCGTCGCCGTCGATGAGGAGGTAGACGTCGGCGTCGATGTCGCTGAACGCCCGTCGCACCACGTTTCCCTTGCCCTTGCGGTTCTCGTAGCGCACGACGGCGCCGGCGGCACGGGCCAGCTCGTCGGTGCCGTCCGAGCTGTTGTTGTCGTAGACGTACACCTGGATGCCGGGCACCGTGGCGCGGAGGTCGGTGACGACCTTGGCGACGGTGTGCGCCTCGTTGTGGCACGGCACGACGGCGGCGATGACGAGATCGTCTTGAGTCAAGATATGGTCCTTCGGTGCTGACAGCTCTCCGCTGCGGATCACGGGGGCCTTCGGCCCTCGGAGACGCTATCAGCTGCCCCGCTCATCGAAGGAAGGCTCCTCATGTCCCGCGCGTCCGACTTCCTCGTCGAGCACCTCCGTCGTGGGAGCAGCTTCCTCGTCATCGGCGGCGTCGGCTTCGTCGTCGACGCGCTCGTCTACAACGGCCTCGTCTTCTGGGGAGGCGCCGGTCCGCTCGCGTCCGCGCCCCTCCTGGCCAAGGTGCTCGCCATCGCGGTCGCCAGCGTGGTCACGTACGTCGGCAGCCGTTTCTGGACCTTCCGCGACCGGGGCGCGGGGCCGACCCGGCGGTCGTTCGGGGCCTTCGCCGTGGTCAACGTCGTGGCGATCCTGCTGCAGCTCGCCTGCCTGGGGTTCTCCCGGTACGTCCTCGGTCTCGACGGCCCCGTGGCCGACAACGTCTCGGGCACGCTCGTGGGGCAGGCCCTGGCGACCGGCTTCCGGTACGTCGCCTACGGTCGGTGGGTCTTCCCGCGCGCGGCGACGACCGAGAGCGCCGGGACGGCTCAGTCGACGCGGTAGAGCCAGAGGGGGGCGGACCCCTGCTCCTCGCGGTCGACCTCGACGGCACAGGGATCGTCGAGCCGGGACTCCGAGACGACGTAGTCGACGTGCTCCTGGGCGAACGCGCTGCAGGCGTCGAAGGTGACCTGGATCTGGTCACGGTAGGGGTTCGTCACCGTCGGCTCCCCGACGCCGGGGACCCAGGACACGTTCGCGAGGCGGTTCCACGCGTCCTCGTCACTCGCGTCGTCGTCGATCTCGTCCCACATCTCCTCGGGCGGCGCCGTCTGGACGCCGTTGTACGTGCTGACGCCGCTCTCGACCAGCACGGCGCCGGCCCAGAACGTGCCGATGCCGAGCCACTGCGCGTCCGGGTCCTGCGCGGCGACGGCCGCGACCTCGCGGCCCATGTCGGTCTCGGTCAGGTCGAACACGCCTCGGTAGAGGGGGTTCACCCCCAGCCCGACGACCAACGACGCGGCCAGGAACGCGCCAGCGCCCACCAGGGGAACCCGGCGCGACGCCGCGACCACGGCGACGACGAGGAGAGCCACCACGACGGTCCAGGCGGAGGACACCGAGAGCACCGTCGAGCCGGTCGCGCGGAGCACGGCCCAGACCACCGTCGACGGCGCGAGCACGACGAGACCGGCCAACACGGCCGTCGACCAGGTGCTCCTGGCACGCAGCGCGTCGAGCCGGGCGGTCGCGACCACCACCGAGACGAGGTTGAGCAGGTCGAAGGCGGACCGGACGCGAGCGACCGTGGTGCGGTCGAGCAGGAGGAGGTGGGCGAGAGCGTCCCAGTGGGGCACGAACAGGAACGCCAGCACGACCGCGTGCGCGACGACGACGGACAGGGCGACGGCGTCGATGCGGCGCTCCCGACGCCATCGCTCGGAGACGAGCCAGACGAGGACGACGGACATCGCCAGCCCGATCACGAGCGGCGCCGCGGTCTCGGACGCGTTGGGTCCGAGCGCTCCCGTCTCGCCGTCCTGCAGTGCTCGCTGGAACGGGCCGCTGAAGGCGGCCACGGCCCCGCCGAAGTCGATGGCGCCCGTGGCCTCGAGCCGCTGCCCGGGGTAGACCGTGCCGAGGAGCGCACGCACCGTGTCCAGCCTCGTCACGATCCACGCACCCAGCACGACCCCGGCGGCACCGACGGCGGCGAGCAGCGGCAGCAGGGCCCCCACCGACCGCCGGAGGCCCAGGCGGGCGTCGAGCAGCAGCCCGACGCCGACGACGACGACGACCACGGCCGCCGGCACGATGAACGGCACGTAGATGCTCATCGTCATCGTGACGGTGACGTAGGCGGTGACGGCCGCCGCCGCCCAGCGGACCCGCCGTCGCCCCGGGCGGAGGCACCACACGAGCGTGGTCAGGGCCGTCGCGGCCCAGGCGACGGGCCAGAGCGTGGTCGGCAGGAACCACCACTGGAGCAGCGGGGAGGCACCCAGCGCGGTGGCCAGGAAGGCCGCGGTGACGGGGCGTCGCGGCATCAGGGTCACGGCGAAGCCGTAGGCGGCGATCAACAGGGCCGCGAACGGGAGCCACCACCGGACGGCCATCCCCTGGTCGAGCGGCAGGACGAGGAAGCCCCACACGTGGGGGCGGAAGAGCGTGGACCAGTCCCACGACGGCAGGTCGTTCTGGACGGTGGCGTCCATGCCGCCCGGGAGCGTCTGGTTCACGGCGGGGAACCCCTGCTGCGCCTGTGACACGACCCAGCCCGACTGGACGAGCCATTCGTCGGTGCGGATCTTGCGAGGCACGCCAGCGATCAGGTCTGGGTCGGGACCTCGCCCGAAGAACTCCCAGAACGAGCCGGTCGAGCTGCCGGACACCCCGAGGACGACCAGGACCACGAAGACGACGAGGACGACAGCGGGGTACCCCAGGAGCACGAGAAGCGCCGGGGCGCCGGAGGGGCGGGGCGCGACGAGGCGCGACGACAGGACGGTGAGCCTGACGGCCGCCCCGAGGAACGCTCCATGAGGGCCGGTCTTCTCCGCCTGGTCGTGCATGTCCACTCGCTCCCCGTGTCGCTCGAGGGCGACTCCCCCGCCCGAGGCGCCGCCTCGACGATCGACAACCGTACCCCACGGGCGAGGGGCGGTCGGGTCCCCCGCCCCGCCCTGCAGGCCTAGTTCGAGCTCGGGATGCTGATGGCCCGGCAGCCGCCGAGGCTCGGGTTCTCACCACCGGAGGAGTCGATGGCGTACACGCAGAGCTCCTGGGTGCCCCCCGCGGGGTACGGCAGATCGATCTCGAAGCCGTGGGCGGCACCGGCGGACGGGTAGGCCCGTCCGACGTCGGGACGCGGACGGTCCGCCGTCAGCTGCGTCCCGCGCTTGGCGAGGTAGGCGTGCACCTGGATGGGCGCAGAGGTGTCGGGGTCGATGGCCCAGCCGGCGACCCTGACTCCCCCGGGGACGCCGTAGGCCACGTCGACCGAGCCGATCGGGACGGCGTTGGTCGGCGGCACCGTGACGGCCCGGCACCCGAGCAGGGCGTTGTCGTCCGAGCTGCCCACGTTGATGCCGTACGCGCACACGGTGTGGTCGCCGGGCGAAGCGCCGATCGACGCGGTCCACCCGTGTCGGTCGCCGTAGGCGGGGTACTTGCGCGCGATGTCGGGGCGCGACGCGTCCGCGGTCACGACCGTGGGCCGGCCGTCGACGTAGACGTGCGTGACGATCGGATCGACCGTGTCGCCGTCGAGGGCCCAGCCGGCCGCGGTGATGCGCCCGTCGCGCGACCCGGCGACCACGTCGAGCGAGCCCGTCGGTGCCCGGGACGGCACGTCGACCGTCCGGCAGGGGCCGACGAGGCTGTTGGAGCCCTGGGCGACGTTGATGCCGTAGACGCAGACGGTGTGCGGCCCGGCCGCCGCGGGCACCGTGCCGGCGTAGCCGTGGGCAGAGCCCGAGGCGGGCCAGGCGCGACCCACGTCCGGCCGGTCGCGGTCGGCGCGGAGGGAGCGGCCGACGCCGTCGACGTACACGTGCACGTCGAGCGGAGCCGAGGTCTCGAGGTCGATCGCCCAGCCCGAGACCTGGACGCCGCCCGGCGCTGCCCTCGCGACGTCGACGGCGCCGAAGGGCGACGCGGGCTTCACGTCGAGGGTGCGGCACGTCAGCTCGGTCGTGCTGGCGGACCCCAGCCCGACGGCGTACACGCAGACCTGCTGGAGCCCCGGCGCCGCGCGGAAGGTCGCGTCGTACCCGTGGGCCGAGCCGTTGGACGGGAACGCGCGGCCCACGTCGGGCCGGTCGCGGTCGGCGGCCAGGGGCGTCCCGACGGAGCCCACGTAGACGTGCACCTGGATCGACGAGCGCGACGACGGGTCGAGCGCCCACCCCCGCACGGAGACGGACTCGACGCCGGCGCTCAGGGCGTCGACCGCGCCGACGGCCTTCGTCGTGCCGGTCGGCGAGCCGAACCAGTTGTTGAAGTAGACCCAGAAGTTCCGGTTGCCGTACGCCGAGCAGGAGTCGCCCGTGCCGTTCAGCGACGCGAGCGCAGCGGCGTTCGGCGTGTACGGCGTGTAGTAGTACAGAGCCGCGGTGGCCTGGTTGCGGATGGCGACGGCCTTCGAGCCGCACGAGGCGTTCGGGTTGTACAGCACGTTCTTGGTGGTGCCGGGGGCGTACTGCGTGAAGTACTGGCTCGTGCCGGGCGGGTTGCCGTAGCGCTTGAACTGCCAGGCGGCGCGGTAGATCTGGTTGTAGACGCCCGCGTAGGTCGGGTCGCAGGCGCCGCCGACGTTGTCGGGGCAGGCGTACCCCATCGCACGCTCGAGACGCGCCGCCGACGGCGCCTTCGCCACCGACCCGCTGACCAGGCTCTGCTCCTTCTGCAGGGTCACGAGGATCACCTGCGGGTTGATGCCGCAGACGGCGCTGACCTTCGAGATGATCCTGGCGACGCTCTCGCCGGCGGCGCCCTGGTAGGAGGCGCACATCGGGTCGGCAGCGCGCGTCGACGTCGTCGTCTTGACGACGTTCAGGCAGTTGCCGTTGCTGCAGGAGCCGATCTGCTGGTCGAGGAACGACTGGATCTGCGCCTCCGACATGGCGCCGCCGTTGTAGAAGACGGAGTCGGCGACGATGTTGCCCGGGTCGAAGTCCGCCCCGGAGAGGGCCTGGGCCGGGCTCGACGGCACGGCCGTCGAGACACCGACGATGCCGGAGGCCAGCACGAGTGCGGCCGCGACCATGGCGATTGCTTTCTTCACGAGGAGCGCCTCCCTGGGGCGTTCGGGGGAAGGAACCGAACGGTGGCGGTGGTGCGACGCCGCCCCGCGGCCTGTCCCGGCGAGGCCCGATGGGTCTTCCGCAGGTCACGCTACTTCATGCCGTGTCCCCCGGACACCCCTCACTCGTGGGGCAGGGCGACCGTCCGGAGGAGCCGACCCTCGACCCGGCCGCGGTCGCGGGCCGTCCGACCGTCGAGGCGTCGGGCCCGGACGGCTCCCCGGATCGCCCGCGGCATCTCGGCGAGCAGCCGAGCCCACTGCCGGGCCGCGAGCTGGCGCGTCCCCCCGGGCAGGAGGTCCCGTGCACAGCGGAGGGCCGTCCTGGCGAGCACGCGGGCGACGACCCGGACCGAGCCGACGCGCACGACGACGACGAGCCGGTTCCGCATGCTCTGGTACCGGACGAGCTCACCGCTGCTGCTCGAGCTGCCCGCGTGGCGGTGGACCACGACGGCGGCCGGGGCCCAGCCGATGTCGTAGCCGGCGAGGCGGAGTCGCCACGACACGTCGACGTCCTCGTAGTACATGAAGAGGGACTCGTCGAACCCGCCTGCCTCGTCGAGGGCCGAGCGTCTCAGGAAGACGGCCCCGCCGGAGAACCCGAAGGGGTCGGGGCTGCCGTCGGCGCCCCCGTGGCCGTCCAGGGGCGTCAGCCACTCCCGGTCGGCTCCGTTGCCGTTCACGTCGACCTGCACGCCGGTGCCGTTCAGCAGCCGCTCGCCCGCTCCGTCGGCCGATCTCCGCCAGCGGCGGCCGTCGAGCCCCACCAGGTCGTCGACGGTGCCGGGACCTCGCGCGAGCTCGAAACGGCCCTCCAGGACGACGGTGGCCGCGACCGCAGCGGTCGACGGCCCCCGGCGGTCGAGCTCCGCGAGGCCCGCCCTGACGAAGCCGGGCTCCGCGACCGCGTCGTTGTTGAGGAGCACGACGACGTCGGCAGCCACGGCCTCGAGACCCCGTGCGACCCCGCCCGCGAAGCCGAGGTTCCGCTCGACGGGGACGACGTGGGCGGACGGGAACTCCGTCCGGTAGGCCTCGACCTGGCCTGCGGTCGCCTCGTTGACCACGAGGACCACCTCGACCTCACCGGCACGGACCTGGGCGGACAGCGAGCGGAGGCACCGACGGGTGAGCTCCGGCTGCCGCCAGTCGACGACGACGACGGTGGCGAGCATCCGGCCATTGTGGCAGGCCTCGGGGCTCCTCCGGGGACGTGGTTATAGTTGGGGCTGGCCACGGGCCGAACCGAACGTCGCCGACCACTGGGAGTTACCGCTTTGACCGTCACCACCACCGGCACCGTCTCGGTCGTCATCATCAACTACCGCGGCACCGACGACACCCTCGAGTGCGTCGCCCGCCTCAACGACGTCGACTGGCCCGCGAAGCAGCTCGAGATCGTCGTGGTCGAGAACGGCTCCGGTGACGACAGCGAGGAGCGGCTCCGTGCCGCCCTCGGCGACCAGGAGAACGTGACCCTGCTCGTGTCGTCCGAGAACCTCGGCTTCACCGGCGGGAGCAACCTGGGCGCCCGCAAGGCGACCGGTGACTTCGTCGCCTTCCTCAACAACGACGCCAAGCCGCACCGCGACTGGATCCGCGAGGGCATCGCCGCCTTCTCCGCCAGCCCCCGCATCGGCGCCGTGGCCAGCAAGGTCCTCGACTGGGACGGCAAGGCCATCGACTTCGTCGAGTCCGGCCTGTCCTGGTTCGGCATGGGCTACAAGAACCACACCAACGAGCTCGACGACGGACGGTTCGACGAGCAGCGCGACCTCCTCTTCGGCACCGGCTCGGCCCTGTTCGTGCGCCGTGCGCTCTTCCTCGACATCGGCGGCTTCGACGAGGACATGTTCATGTTCTACGACGACGTCGACCTCGGGTGGCGCCTCAACCTCTACGGCTACCGGGTCCGCTTCGCACCGGACTCGATCGTGTACCACAAGCACCACGGCTCGATGAAGAGCTTCGGCGAACACCGTGAGATGTACCTGCTCGAGCGCAACGCCCTCCACATGCTCTACAAGAACCTGTCCGAGGACAGCCTGGGGACCATCCTCCCGGCGGCCTTCGCCCTGCTCGCCCGTCGCGCCGTCGCGAAGGGGAAGCTCGACTCCGAGTCGTACGACCTCCGCCGCTTCGAGGGCGGTGCCGACGAGTTCGACGAGACGACCCCCGTCCACAAGGACACCGTCGCGGGCCTGTTCGCGCTCGACCAGTTCGTCGCCGACCTGCCCAAGCTGAAGAAGCGCCGCGACGAGATCCAGTCGCGCCGCGTCAAGACCGACAAGGAGGTGTTCCGGCTCTTCGGCAACATCTTCCACCCGCTCTTCGGCGACGACTACTTCCTCGACGGCTTCACGAAGATCCAGGACGCGTTCGGCGTCAACCGGCCGATGATGCGGAAGCGCGTCCTCGTCATCACGGGCGACGCGCTCGGCGAGAAGATGGCTGGCCCGGGCATGCGCGCCTGGAAGATCTCCGAGGCCCTCTCGGAGCACAACGACGTCCGTCTCGTCACCTGGAACGTCGCCAACCGCGCCTCCGACCAGTTCGAGGTCGAGCGGGTCCGCCTGCAGGACGAGAAGGCGATGAAGGTCCACGAGGAGTGGGCCGACGTCATCTTCTTCCAGGGCTTCGCCCTCCGCCACTTCCTCACGCTGCAGCGGTCGAACAAGGTCATGGTCGTCGACCTCTACGACCCCATGCACCTCGAGCAGCTCGAGCAGGGGCGAGAGATGGGCGACGCGGCCTGGCGCAACCAGGTGCTCGTCACGACGGAGGTCGTGAACGAGCAGCTCCAGCGGGGCGACTACTTCCTCTGCGCCTCCGAGAGGCAGCGCCTGTTCTGGATGGGCCAGCTGGCCGCGGTGGGGCGCATCAACCCCGACACCTACGCCGCCGACGAGAACCTGGGCGACCTGATCTCCATCGCTCCGTTCGGCATGGACAGCACGCCGCCCCAGCACACCCGCAAGGCGATCCGCGGCGTCGTGCCCGGCATCGGTGACGACGACAAGGTCGTCATCTGGGGCGGCGGGATCTACAACTGGTTCGACACGCCGACCCTCGTGCGGGCGATCGGCCTCCTGGCGGAGCGTCGTCCGAACGTGCGGCTGTTCTTCCTCGGCGTGGCGCACCCCAACCCGGACGTCCCCGAGATGGCGATCGTGTCCAAGACGCGGGAGATCTCCGAGCAGCTGGGCCTGACCGGCAAGAACGTCTTCTTCAACGAGGCCTGGGTGGCTCTCGACGACCGGCAGAACTACCTGCTCGAGGCGGACGCCGGGGTCAGCACCCACTTCGACCACATCGAGACGACGTTCTCGTTCCGCACGCGCATCCTCGACTACATGTGGGCGAACCTGCCCATCGTGACGACCAGGGGCGACAGCTTCGGCGACCTCGTGGCCGCCGAGGGCATGGGCGTGGCCGTGACCGAGCGCGACGTCGAGGGGCTCGCCGACGCCCTCGAGTCCATGCTCTTCGACGAGACCGCCATCGCGGCGGCTCGCGAGGCCGTCGCCCGGGTGCGCCAGGACTTCACCTGGGAGAAGGCGCTGGCTCCCCTGATCCAGTTCTGCCACGACCCGCACGTGGCCCCCGACCGTGCCCACGTCGCCGCCGACGCCGTACGCCACCAGGGCGGCGTCGTCGTCCCGTCCATCGAGAAGTCGCCGGAACAGCGCTTCCACGAGATCGCCAACAGCCGCCACGGCATCCGCCGCGACGTGCTCCTCGCTCGGCACTACCTCACCGCAGGCGGAGTCGGCGAGCTCCGGGGCAAGGTCACCACGCGCATCCAGACGATGCGCGACAGCAAGAACGGCCGCTGACGACCTCGGCCCTCGTCGACCTCCCACGGTCGCCGAGGTATAGTTCCGTGTTTTCCCGATGAGCGAGGTATCACCATGAGCAGCACCGTCAGCGAGAGGTTCGCGCGTCTGCGCGACGAGCCCATGGTCCCCGCCGGTCGTCCGGCCGGGGGCACCTGGGGCTCGGTCCGAGAGGTCTTCCAGCAGCGCCAGCTGCTCGACCTGCTGATCCGCCGAGACCTCAAGTCCCGGTACAAGGACAGCGCCCTGGGCTTCGCCTGGACCTTGATCCGCCCCCTGGTGCAGCTCGGCATCTACTGGCTGATCCTCGGCCAGATCCTCGGCTCGGCCCGGGCGATCCCCGAGTTCGCGATCTACATCTTCGCGGGGCTGACGCTCTACGGCCTCTTCAGCGAGATCGTCTCGGGCGCCACGGGGTCCGTCGTGGCCAACGCGGGGCTGCTGAAGAAGGTCTACGTGCCCCGGGAGATCTACCCGCTCTCCGCGGTGGGGGGTGCACTGTTCAACTTCTTCATCCAGCTCGTCATCCTGCTGCTGGCCACGCTCGCGTTCCAGTCGTTCCCGGCCACCACGGGCATCCTGTTCTTCTTCCCGGCGACCTTGATCATCCTGGTCTGGGGGACGGCCCTGGGCATCCTGCTCTCGGCGCTGAACGTCTACCTGCGTGACATGGCGTACCTCGTCGAGGTCCTGATGATGCTGCTGATGTGGGCCTCCCCCATCGTCTACTCGTGGCAGATGGTCTTCTCCCGCGCCACGGAGGGCCCGTGGGCCTGGGTGCTCCCGCTCTACACGAACAACCCCATCACCCTCGGGATCCTGGGCTTCCACCGCGCCTTCTGGACGGCTGGCGGACCGGACCAGTACCCCGACCACCTCCTCCTCCGCATGTGCATCGCGATCGTCGTCGGTCTCGTCGCACTGTTCTTCTGCCAGCGGGTCTTCGCCCGCCTGCAGGGCAACTTCGCCCAGGAGATCTGAGCTCCGAGCTCCGAGAAAGGCCCGACATGACCACGGACAACATCCTGGCGGTCGACGACGTCGAGTTCGCCGACGCCCCGACGGTCGTCAGCATCACGAACGTCTCCAAGCGATTCGTCATCCGCCGCGACAACTCGCTCAAGGAGCGCGTGGTGACGCTGGGGCGCGCTGGCCGTCGCCACAGCGAGGACTTCTGGGCGCTGAAGGACGTCTCTCTCGAGATCCCCGCCGGCACCACGATCGGGCTGCTCGGCCCGAACGGCTCGGGCAAGTCCACGTTGCTCAAGGTCATCGGCGGCATCCTCGAGCCGACCACCGGCGAAGTCTCCCGTCGTGGGCGCCTGGCCGCCCTCATCGAGCTCGGCGCGGGGTTCCACCCCGACCTCACCGGGCGCGAGAACGTCTTCCTGAACGCCGCGATCCTCGGCATCACGCAGGAGGAGGCGGAGGCGAAGTTCGACGACATCCTGCTGTTCAGCGGCATCGGCGACTTCATCGACACCCAGGTGAAGTTCTACTCGTCGGGCATGTACGTCCGGCTGGCCTTCGCCGTCGCCATCCACACCGACCCCGACGTCCTTCTGGTCGACGAGGTCCTGGCCGTCGGTGACGAGCAGTTCCAGAAGAAGTGCCTCGACAAGATCCGCGAGTTCCAGCAGGAGGGCCGCACGATCGTCCTCGTGAGCCACTCGCTCGGCCAGGTCCAGGAGCTCTGCGACAGCGCTGTGGTCCTCCACCACGGTGAGGTCATGTTCCAGGGCTCCGCACGGCACGCGGTGAAGAACTTCCGCGAGATCCTGGAAGGTCGCCGCGTCGCCGAGGCCGAGGCCGCCAACCCCGAGGAGGACGCGACCCCGGGCAAGGTCGAGCGCGTCGAGATCGCGTCGCCCGGTCGTGCTCCCGGGGAGGAACTGCGGCCCGGTGACGACCTGGTCATCAGGATGACCCTGTCGCACAGCACCCCGCTCCCGGAGTGGAACTCCGGCTTCAAGATCGAGAACCAGCACGGTCACCTCGTCTACGGGACGGACAGCCGGAAGATCGGCCTCGTCCATGAGCCGCTGCACGGCACGACGACCGTCGAGTACCGACTCAACGACCTGCAGTTCGGTGGCGGTCCCTACTTCATCCACTGCTTCCTCGCGAAGAAGTCCGGCGAGCACATCGCGATCCTGCGCGAGGCCGCCCGCTTCGTCATGACCGACGACGACCGCCATGCGGGCATGACGCGGGTGGCCACGGCCGGCCGCGAGCTCCACGCCTGATCTCGGTGGTCTCCGTCCTCCTCGACGCAACGTCGATCCCCGCGAGCCGGGGCGGCGTCGCGCGCTACATCGCCGGTCTCCTCCAGGGCCTGGACGAGGGCGGCACGGCACTCACGGTCGTCGTCAAGGGCGCCGACCGTGCATGGCTGTCGGAGAGGGCACCGGGGCACCGGTACGTCGTGGCGCCGGGGCTGGTCTCCGTGCGGCCCCTCCGTCTCCTCTGGGAGCAGCTCGGCCTCCCCGTGCTGGCTCGACGCCTCGACCTCGACCGCCTGCACTGCCCCCACTACACGTTCCCGCTCGTCTGGGCCGGGCGATCGGTGGTGACGCTCCACGACGCCACCTTCTTCAGCGACCCCGCGGCGCACGGCCGGCTCAAGCGGACCTTCTTCCGCACCTGGATCCGCCTGGCCCGTCGGTGGTCCCGGTCGACGCTGACACCCAGTCAGGCCACCGCGACGGAGATCTCCCGGTTCGTGCCCCGCGGGGTGCCCTCCGCCGTCGCGCCGCTGGGCGTCGACCGGGAGCTGTTCCACCGTCCCGACGCTGCCGAGCTCGGGGCCTTCCGGGCCGCCCACGGGCTCTCCCCGGACGACCGGTGGATCGCCTTCCTCGGCACCGTCGAGCCGCGCAAGTCGGTCCCCGCGCTCATCCGTGCCCACGAGCGGCTGCTGTCGACCCGCCCGGGGACACCGCCCCTGCTCGTCGCCGGCGGTCTCGGCTGGGACACGGAGGCCGTCGCGTCCCTGCGCTGCGCGGGTGACAGGCCGGAAGCCCCGCTGAGGTACCTGGGCTACCTCCCGCTCGAGCAGCTCGCGGCCTTCCTCGGGGGGTCCGTCGTGGTCGTGTACCCGAGCACCGGCGAGGGCTTCGGGCTGCCGGTGCTGGAGGCGATGGCCTCGGGAGGCGCGGTGCTGACGACGAGGCGGCTCGCCGTCCCCGAGGTGGCCGGGGACGCAGCGGCCTACACCGAGCCCGACGACGCGTCCATCGAGCGAGCGCTGGCGGCCCTCCTCGACGACGACGCCGAGAGGTCCCGGCTCGTGGCGGACGGGGAGCGGCGGTCCGCCGACTTCACCTGGCGTCGGTGTGCGGCGATCCACGAGACGGTGTACGCCGCATGAGCACGGACGTCGCGATCGTCACCGTGAGCTACAACTCCGGCCGCTACCTCGACGAGTTCCTCGCGTCCACGGCGGCGGCGAGCGCCTCGGGGCCCGTCACGGTCGTCGTGGCCGACAACGACTCCGACGACGTCGACGGCCTGGCATCGACGACGACGGCCCGTGGCGCCGAGTTCGTGGCGCTGGGCGAGAACCTGGGCTACGGAGGCGCGGTGAACGCAGCCGTGCGCCGGCTCCGCCCCGAGTGCCGCTGGATCCTGATCTCGAACCCCGACGTCGTGATGGAGCCGGGCAGCCTCGACGTCCTCGTCGCCGCCGCCGAGGGCGATGACTCCGTGGGCGCCGTCGGGCCGGCCATCATCGAGCCCGACGGCTCCGTCTACCCCTCCGCCAGGCGGGTGCCCTCGTTGCGCACCGGCCTCGGCCACGCGTTGCTCGCCAACGTCTGGCCTGACAATCCGTGGACCCGGGAGTACCATCTCGACGGCGCTCACGACGCGCGCAGGACGACCGGCTGGCTGTCCGGCGCGTGCCTCCTCGTCCGCCGGTCCGCGTTCGACGCCCTGGGGGGCTTCGACGACAGCTTCTTCATGTACTTCGAGGACGTCGATCTCGGGTACCGGCTCGGCCGCGCCGGCTGGACGAACGTCTACGAGCCCTCGGCACGTGTCATGCACGTCGGAGCCCACTCCACCCAGAACTCCTCCCGTCAGATGCGACTGGTGCACCACCGGAGCGCGTACCGCTTCCTCGCTGCGAAGTACCACGGATGGTACCTTTGGCCGCTGCGCGCCGCGCTCCGCGTCGCGTTGTCCGTCCGTGGGCGAGCCCGGTCTCCCCGACCGTGACCACATCGTCGCCCGTGCCCCCTGCTGACGCCACCCGTCCCCGTCTCGAAAGCACCGTTCCCCGATGACACTCGCCCTCACCCTGATGATCCGCGACGAAGCAGACATCCTCCCGGAGTGGCTCGCGTACCACGTCGCGCAGGGGGTCGACGTCCTGGTCGTCACCGACAACGGCTCCACCGACGGGACGAGGGAGATCCTCGAGGACTTCGCCCGCACCTCCTCGATCACCGTCGACCTGAGGCACGACCCGGTCCACCGCAAACAGCAGAGCGCGACGGTGACCACCATGGCCCGCGACGCCTACACCGTCCACGGAGCCGACTGGGTCGTGAACGCCGACGCCGACGAGTTCCTCGTCGCCCGTGACCGGAGCCTCACCCTCGGCGAGGTCTTCTCGCGCCTCGACCCCGCCGTGCGCGCGTTCGTCGTGCCCGTCGTGAACATGGTCGGGCCCCTGGCCGAGCGCGGGGGCGGTCTGCACCGTCTCGTGTGGCGCGACGAGCGGGACGCCGCCGAGCTGCACGCCATCGGCCTCATCTCGCACCCGAGCGGGAACGCCATCCACGTCGGCGACGCTGACGTGTCGGTGGTGCAGGGAAACCACCTCGTGACGCTCGCCCAGGGCGCCGTGCCCGACGAGGCGTTGGCCCTCGAGGTGCTGCACTTCCCGTGGCGGTCCTGGGAGCAGTACGCACACCGCGTGGAGATCGCGGGAGTGGCCTACGAGTCGAACCCCGACGTCCAGCCGAGCCCCAACCACCACGGCATGCGCGACTTCCGCCGCCTCCGTGCGGGCACCCTCAAGGCCTACTGGGCACTGCGGGGCGTGACGTCGGCCGAGGGAGCCGCGGGTCGGTTCACCCGCGACGACAGTCTCTCGACGATGCTCACCGAGATGGGCCTGTCGACCACGACGCCCGACCACCTGCTCGGCGAGTCCGAGGTCGAGGGCCTCAAGGGCGCAGGCCGCGGGCTGGTGGAGCGTGACGACGTGATCACGCGGCTCGAGGCCGTCGAGGCCGCCCAGGCGGAGAACGTGCGTCTGCTGGAAGCCACCATCGGTCGGGTGTCCGCCCGCGTCGCGGCGCTGGAGGGCCTCGCCAACGACCGCGAGCGGGCCCTGGCCGAGGTCCGGGCCCGTCGCGTCGTCCGCTACGCCGACGCGGTCGGAGACCGTGCCCGAGCGCTCAGGGACGCGCTCGGGCGCTGACGGCTGGGCCGGGCCAGGCGGGGCGGGGCTCGGCCGCGTCAGACCGTGGGCAGGAAGAGCTCGGCGTACTCGTGCGCGAGGGTCTCGGGGGCGGTCAGCCGCGCCGCCTCGCGGGCGGCTCGCCGGAGCGCCGGACCCTCGTCGCCCACACGCGCGACGGCGCCGCGCAGCGCAGCCACGCCGCTGCGTGGGCTGACCTCGTGTCCGTGGTGGTCTGCCGTCTCGTCGCCGGCACGTGCTGGCCAGAGCGGGAGCTGCCACGTCGGCTCGAGCGACCACGAGCCGCGCAGGGCGGGGCCGACCAGCAGGGGCCGACCGGCGGAGGCCGCGAGCACGGCCACCCCCGAGTTGAGCCCGGCGGCGTAGGGGACGACGAGGGCGTCGGCCCCGCTGAGCACGGGGGCGAGGTCGGCCTCCGCGACGCGACCGGGGACGAACGAGACGCCGTCGAGGTCGGAGAGCTCCGACACGAGATCCGACACCGCGAGGCCACCGCCCACTCGGCCGCGGATCTCGAGCGTGACGTCGACGCCCTCCGAGCGAGCGGCGTGGACGAGCTGGGCGAAGGGGACGATGCCCTTGTAGGGGCGGATCTCCCCGACGAGCAGCAGACGGACGGGCGTGCGGCCCGACGACGGGGACTCGTCAGCGACGCCGCCGACGTCGACCCCCGGGTAGCTCGGATGCGGCAGCACCCGGGTCGACGCCGGGGGGAGGCTGTACAGCGGCCGGACCACCTCCGCCGTCCGGGGGTTCATGACGTGCACGACGTCCACCTCGTCCGCGAGGCCCTGGTGCAGCGCGATCTCCGGCACGACGTGGTGGAGCTCGTGGGAGAGGACGTTGTGGACGGTCCACACGACGCGGACCCCGAGACGACGCAGCTCCCTGACCGTCTCGAGGAACACCCGGACCCGGCGCATGGACTCGACGACGTCCGGCACGGTCTGCGTGACCGGGGTCGACCAGCCCAGGTGCAGCGAGTCCGGCAGGAAGCCGCCGAGCTGAGCGCGGACGGATCCGACGTCGGACACGTCCGCCAGCCCGACGACCCGGTCTCCCCGGTCGACGAGCCCCTGGTGCACGGTCTCCTGCCAGGGGTTGTCCGCGTAGTACGGGAACACCGCCAGTGTCCGGACGGGGCGCTCGATCACGGGCGGGGCCGCAGGCGACGGACGATCCGACGCACCAACGTCCGGGGAGCCGACCGGGCACGGACGAGGTCCGCCTCCAGCTCGGCGACCCGCGCCTCGGCGGCCTCGAGCCGGACGACGACGGAGGTGAACTCCGCCGTCATCCGTCGGATGAGCTCACCCGTGTCGGGCACGTCTCGTCAGGACGCCAGCAGCGAGCGCAGGTAGACGCCGTAGCCGCTCTTCGCGAGCGGACCGGCGAGGTCGGCGAGCGCGGCGTCGTCGATCCACCCGTTGCGCCAGGCGATCTCCTCGATGCAGCCGATCTTGTGACCCTGGCGGTCCTCGATGACGCGGACGTACTCGGACGCCTGCATCATCGACTCGAAGGTGCCCGTGTCGAGCCAGGCGGTCCCGCGGTCGAGCACCTGCACCTGCAGCTCGCCGGCGTCGAGGTACCGCTCGTTCACCGTGGAGATCTCGAGCTCCCCGCGGGCGCTCGGCTCGATGGTCTTCGCGATCTCGACGACGCGGTTGTCGTAGAAGTAGAGCCCGGGGACGGCGTAGTTGCTCTTGGGGCTGGCCGGCTTCTCCTCGATGGAGACAGCGCGGAAGTCGTCGTCGAACTCGACGACCCCGTAGGCCTTCGGGTCGGCGACGTGGTACGCGAAGATGGTCGCGCCGTCGACGGCCGCGTTCTTGCTCAGGTTCGAGCCGAGGCCCACCCCGTGGAAGATGTTGTCGCCGAGCACCAGCGCGACGCTGTCGTCGCCGATGAACTCCTCGCCGATGACGAAGGCCTGGGCCAGCCCGTCGGGCGAGGGCTGCACGGCGTACTCGATCGTCATGCCCAGGTGGGACCCGTCGCCGAGCAGGGCCCGGAACTGGTCGTTGTACTCGGGCGTGGTGATGATGAGCACCTCGCGGATGCCCGCCATCATGAGCGTGGACAGCGGGTAGTACACCATGGGCTTGTCGTAGATCGGCATCAGCTGCTTCGAGATGCCCTTGGTGATGGGCCAGAGCCGCGTGCCGGAACCGCCGGCCAGGATGATGCCCTTCACGCGCGGGACTCCTTCGCGTCGAGGGAGGCGTAGTACTCGCGCATCGCGTCCCAGGTGGGCAGGAGGCCGGACGCGGCGGCCTCGGAGAGCCCGGGCGCCGCGGTGTCCTTCGGGGAGAGCAGCGCCTCCCCCGCCTCGGGCGGGAAGACGAGGCCGATCTCGGGGTCGAGGGGGTCGATGCCGTGCTCGCGGTCGGCCCGGAAGGTGTCGGTGACCAGGTAGCTCACCGTGGCGTCGTCGGTCAGCGCCACGAAGGCGTGCCCGAGACCCTCGGCGAGGTAGATGGCACGGCGGTCGACGTCGTCGAGCAGGACGCTGTCCCACTGCCCGAAGGTCGGAGAGCCCACGCGGATGTCGACGACGTAGTCGAGCACGGCCCCGTGGGTGGCGGTCACGTACTTGGCCTGACCGAGCGGCACGTCGGCGAAGTGGATCCCCCGGACGACGCCCTTCCTCGACACCGAGGTGTTCGCCTGCCGGAGGTCGACGGAGTGCCCGACGACCTCGGCGAGACGGTCGAACCGGTACCACTCGAGGAACACGCCCCGGTCGTCGCCGAACTGCTTCGGCGTGATCTCGTAGCTGTCAGGGATCTTCAGTTCGCGGATCTGCACCCCGGCAGAGTACCAAGCTTCACGCGCGCGGCGCGTGCGTCGCCCGGCCCGGCGCGACGTCGAGGGCGGGGTCCGTCCCCGCCGCCGGCTCCTCGCCGCCGTCCGCCCGGACCGGCGACGCGTCGACCGAGGACGGAGCGTCCGCCGAGGCGGGAGCGTCTGCGCGGGAGGGGATCTCGGCAGCGGCCGCCTCGACGGCTCGGGTCACGAGCACCCCGAGGACTCCGAGGCCCACGGCGCCGACGACGAAGACGAGGGCGACGGCCACGAGACCGCCAGGGGCCTGCCAGGACCCGGGCTCGAGGACGTCGCGGAACGGCCGGGAGACACCGACCGAGTACCGCCGATAGGCCGTGGCGAAGCTGGCTACCTGCCCCACCGTCGCGGCGCTGACCACCACGACGACCAGGCGGAGCCACCGCTCGTGCGACGGACGCGCGTGCTGCCAGGCGAGCCCCGCGACGATCACCATGCCGACGAACACCGGGAGGGAGTAGCGCCCCTGCCAGATGTAGCCGAAGGCGGCGGCGCTCGGGGCCTGGAGCACCGACGGGACGAGCAGGAGGGCCACCATCAGGAGGCCGGCCCCGACGAGGGCCCGACGACGGGCGAAGCCGAGCGCCCCGGCGACGACGAGGCCCACGCCGGCCGTCCAGCCGTAGTACACGGGCTGCGGCAGGCCCGTGTCGAACCAGCCGAGCACACCGATCATCTCCGTGCCGTAGTTCTCGGTCGCGGCGAGGGTGTGCAGGACGGCCGGCAGGAGGGTGTCGCGGGCAGGGTCCGAGGACGGGATGAACCCCGCCGGCGCAGCCACCAGGACGGTCCACGCCGCGGCGGCGCCGAGGCCGACGGCCGCCACGGCCGCCGCGAGCCAGACCGGGCGTCGCCGGAGGAGGTCCCCCACGTCCCGGACGGGCACGGTCAGCAGCACCGCGACCACGATGAGCAGGACGAAGAGGGGCGAGGCCGATCGCGCGTTCCCGGCGACCACGCCGGCGACGACGAGGGCACCGGCGCGGACGCCGAGTCGAGGGCCGTCGGGGTCGTGGACGATCAGCCAGGCCATCGCGGCGAGCGCCAGGCACCCGGTGACCTCGACCCCGTTGGGGTTGACCATCCCCCCCAGGTAGGTCGCCATCGGGGTCAGGGCCACGGCGGACCACGCGGCCACGGCTGATCCCCTCCGCATCTGTGCCGCCGCCCAGGCGACCACGCCGACGAAGAAGGCGTTCACCAGCGCCGACACCAGGCGCATCCCGATGACGGCGGCGTCACCGCCGAGGAAGAGCGAGGGCCAGCCGACGAGAGCGTAGTAGAGGGGGTTGTAAGACCCAACGCCGCTGGTCGCGGCGAACTCGTCGTCACCGAAGGAGTCGAGGTCGGGCTGGCACGTCGCGGGGACGGTGGGCTGGGCGGCCGTGCACGCCATGGCGCCGCCCAGGTCGGAGACGTCCCTCGGCAACGTGAAGGCCTCGATGCCCGTGGCGTCCGTGGGCCCGCCCGTGAGGTCGCCCCGGACGGTCGCGGCGGCCTTCACGACATGGCTCGGCTCGTCGGGCGCGGAGGAGATCGGCGTGGCCAGCGACCACCCCGCGAAGAGCAACGCGGCGAAGAGCCATCCGGCCAGGAAGGCGACGGAGGGCCGTCGGACGAGGAGCGACGCGGTCATGGTGAACCAGTATCGTGCACCGCCGGCCCGCCGCCGACGTCAGCGAGCGGCGTAGTCCGCGCCGCCGGTGACGGCCGACGCCGGGATCGACAGGGAGCTGAGCACGTTGTAGAAGCCCACGCTGTTGAGCTGCTTCGACGGGACGCCGACGGCGGTCATGGCGTCCACCATGCCGGGCGAGGTCATGTGGCGCAGGCTGCGGACGCCGACCATGCAGGTGTAGCCGAGGCCGACCCCGGGGAGCGTGTCCGTGCAACGGAGGATGAGCAACGTGTGTCCTTTCGACGGTGAGCGGGAGGAAGCGCGGGCTGGTCAGCCCCAGAAGTAGTCGGCATCGGCGCGGATCGCCGACCGAGGGACGCCCATGGACGTCAGGACGTTGTAGAAGCCGACCCAGTCGAGCTCGTAGTACGGAGTGCCGACGACGCGCATGGAGTTGACCATGTCGATCGTGGAGAGGTGCCGGAGGCTCCGGACCCCGACGAGCACGGTGTAGCCGGCCACCGGGTACTCGCTCAGCGGGCCCGTGCAGCGGATGATGACCGTGTCGACGTCCTCGGCCTTGACGGTCTTGTTGACGTTCGAGGGGCCGGTCCAGGTCCCGGTGTAGTCGAAGTGCCACGGCTCCGGACGGGAGAACCCGTTGCCGGTGGGCCGCCAGCCGTAGGAGGGGGCGTTCGCGTCCATCCAGCGCTTGGCGGTGCTGCCCGCGGTCTCGACGCCGGCGCCGAAGTCACAGGAGATGCCCCAGCCGTGGTTGGACGTGCCGGGGTACGCGGCCAGGTTGCCGGTGCCCGCCTGGTAGCGGTTCCAGTAGTCGACCTGCCTGCCGTAGTCGCGGTACCCCTCGGTGATGGTCAGCGTCCTGCCGACCGCCTGACGGAACGCGAGGCTCATCGAGAGGTACTGGCGGGCGGCGTCGTCGCGGAGGAACCCCGAGCCGGCCACCGACGCCGAGACCGTCGTGAGGACGTCGGACGGGACCCTGCCGTTGGTGAACCCGCCCCAGGCGGACTCCTGAGCCGCGACGAGGGCCTGAGCGGTGCTCTGCACCGCAGCGGTCGTCTCGCCGAGCCTCGGAGCGGCGTGGGCGGCGTCGCCGACGCCCGTCAGCGCGACCCCGGTCACGGCGCTGGCGGCGGCGTAGCCGAGGAGTCGCCGGCGGTCGAGGCTCCCCTCGCCCCGCGGGGCCGGTGCGGTCGGGTCGGGCACAGTCATCCCACGACGCTCCCACGGAGCGGGGGGAACGACCACCCCCACATCGGGTATCGGCAGAACGGGGGACACGCCCCCGGACCCCCTCGTCGTTTGTACACTTGCCTGAGCCCCGTCCCCACCTGAAAGCAGACAGCGTGAAAATCCTCGTCACCGGCGGAGCCGGCTTCATCGGCTCCAACTTCGTCCGTCGCACGATCGAGGACGCGTACCCCGGCCTCGAGGGCGCCGAGGTCGTCGTCCTCGACGCCCTGACGTACTCGGGCAACCTCGAGAACCTCATCTCGGTCGCCGAGTCGCCGCGCTTCCGCTTCGTGCAGGGCGACATCCGCGACGGGGCACTCCTCGACACGCTCTTCCCCGGGGTGGACGCCGTCGTCCACTTCGCGGCGGAGTCCCACGTCGACCGCTCCGTCCGCGACGCCTCGATCTTCGTCGAGACGAACGTCCTCGGCACGCAGCAGCTCCTCGACGCCGCGCTCCGGCACGACCTGGCGCGCTTCGTCCACGTCTCGACCGACGAGGTCTACGGCTCCATCGCCGAGGGCTCCTGGGCGGAGGACCGCCCCCTCGAGCCGAACTCGCCCTACTCCGCGTCGAAGGCCGGCAGCGACCTCCTGGCCCGTAGCTACCACCGCACGCACGGGATGAACATCTCGATCACCCGGTGCAGCAACAACTACGGCCCGTACCACTTCCCCGAGAAGGTCATCCCCCTCTTCGTCACCAACCTCATCGACGACGTGCACGTCCCGCTCTACGGGGAGGGGAACAACATCCGCGACTGGCTCCACGTCGACGACCACACCCGCGGCATCGCGATGGTCCTGGTCGACGGCCGCGCGGGCGAGATCTACAACATCGGCGGCGGCACGGAGCTGACCAACAAGGAGCTCACACAGCTCCTCCTCGACGCGACCGGCAAGGACTGGTCGTACGTCGACCGCGTGCAGGACCGCCTCGGCCACGACCTCCGCTACTCCGTCGACATCTCGAAGATCCGCTCCGAGCTCGGCTACGAGCCCCAGGTGCCGTTCGCCGAGGGCCTCGCGGACGTCGTCCAGTGGTACCGCGACAACCGTCAGTGGTGGGAGCCCCTGAAGGAGCGCGCGGCCCTCGCATGAGCCACGCCCAGCACGCCAAGTACCTCGTCACCGGCGCCCGGGGCATGCTCGGCTCCGACCTCGTCGAGGCCCTGTTCGGGCGCGACGTCACCCTCCTCGGCCGCGCCGAGCTCGACGTGACCGACCGTGACGCCGTCTTCGCCGCGGTCGAGGGCCACGACGTGGTGGTCAACGCCGCCGCCTACACGGCCGTCGACGCCGCGGAGACCGACGAGGACGCTGCCCTGGCGGTGAACGGCACCGCCGTCGGCCTCCTCGGCGAGGCGACGGCCGCCTCCGGCGCCAAGCTGGTCACGGTGTCGACCGACTACGTCTTCGCCGGCGACGCGACCCAGCCCTACTCCGAGGACGCGCCGTACGCACCGCTGAACGCCTACGGCCGGACGAAGGCGGTGGGTGAGCGCGCCGCCCTCGCCGCGAACCCCGACGGCACCTACGTCGTCCGCACCGCGTGGCTCTACGGCCGGCACGGGGCGAACTTCCCGAAGACGATGCTCGGCCTCGCCGCGTCCCGGGAGACGCTCTCCGTCGTGGCCGACCAGGTCGGGCAGCCCACCTGGACCCTCGACCTCGCCCACCAGATCGTCGCGCTGCTCGACGCGGACGCGCCGGCGGGCGTGTACCACGGCACGAACTCCGGGCAGACGAGCTGGTGCGACTTCGCGCGGGAGACCTTCCGCCTCGCCGGGCTCGACCCCGAACGCGTCCTGCCCACCGACAGCTCGACGTTCGTCCGCCCCGCGCCCCGCCCGAGCTACAGCGTGCTGGGGCACGACGCGTGGGGGCGGGCCGGTCTCGCCCCCATGCGCCCCTGGCAGGCGGCGCTCGCGGAGGCGAGCTCCTCCGGCGTCCTCGGCGAGGCCGCGGGGGGGCGATGACCACCCTCCGTGTGGTCGTCGACCAGGTCCTCGCTCCCGTCCCCGGGGGCATCGGGCGCTACACCAGCGAGCTCACGCGCGCCCTGCTCGCGACGGCCCCCCGGGGCTGCGATGTCGAGGGCGTCGTCGCGGCGCACCCCCAGGCCGACTACGACAGGCTCACCGACCTCGTTCCCGGTCTCTCGCGGTTGACCAAGTCCCCGCTGGGACGCCGAGAGCTGGCCGTGGCCTGGCAGACCGGCCTCGTCGGCCTGCCAGGCCGGGGGATGGTGCACGCGACGAGCCTCCTGGCGCCCCTGGGCCGACACGACCGCTCGCTGCAGCCCGGCGACCAGACGGTGGTGACGATCCACGACACCGTCCCGTGGACTCACCCGGAGACCCTGACGCCCCGCGGCGTCCGGTGGCACAAGGCCATGACCAAGCGTGCACACCGCTACGCGGACGCCGTGGTCGTCCCCACCCACGCCGTGGCGTCCGAGCTCGCCGAGCTGTTCCCGTTCGGCGACCGGCTGCGCGTCGTCGGCGGCGCGGTGAGCAACGACCTGCGCGTGCCGGACGACGCGGACGCGGTGGCGGACGCCCTCGACCTGCCCGACCGGTACGTCCTCAGCGTCGGGACGGTCGAGCCCCGCAAGGGGCTCGAGCCCCTCATCCGTGCGCTCGCCCACGCCGACGCCCCCGACCTCCCCCTCCTCGTGGTGGGGCCCGAGGGCTGGGGCGACGTCCGGGTCGCCGACGTGGCGGCTGCGGCCGGCCTCGAGCCGGAGCGGGTGCGGACACTCGGGTTCGTCTCGGACGCGCAGCTGGCCGTCCTGCTGCAACGCGCCTCCGTCTTCGTCTTCCCGAGCCTGGCCGAGGGCTTCGGTCTCCCGGTCGTGGAGGCGCTCAGCCTCGGGACCCCGACCATCGTCTCCGATGCCCCCGCCCTCGTCGAGGTGGCGGACGAGGCGGCCGTCGTCGTGCCCCGGCACGACGCTGAGGGCTACCCCGAGCGCCTCGCGCAGGCGATGTTCCAGGTCGTCACGGATCTCGAGCTCGCGTCGCGGCTCGGCATCGCCGGGCTCGACCGGGCCCGCGCGTTCAGCTGGCGCGACTCCGCCGACAAGGTCTGGCAGCTGCACGCCGACCTCTGACCCGCGCCCTCGCGGCCCCGAGCTGCAGCCCCTACGGAGCAGCAGGAGCCGGCGCGGTCGCCGCCGCGACGTCGGCCTGGATGACTGCGTAGTCGGGGTAGACGTTCGAGTAGGTCGGCGGCACGATCTCGAGGTCGGCGATCGGCTGCTCCTTCGCCTCCAGGGCGAGCTCCACGAAGGCACTGAGCGCGCCCTGGGGGATGTCGGTGTCGACGGTCTGCGCCCCGGCCGAGGCCACCGACTGGAACTTGGCGAGCACGGTCGCGGGCTGGAACTGCGACAGGAGGGCCTGCTGCACCTCGCGCTGTCGCGCCATGCGGTGGTAGTCGTCCGACCCGTGCCGGGCGCGGGCGTACCAGAGCGCGTGGTAGCCGTCGAGCACCTGCTTCCCCGGCTCGATCCAGCCGTCCACGTTGATCGGCTCCCCCGCGCTGTCGACACCGCCGTTGATGGGCAGGCGCCCCTCGGTGTTGTCGACCGTGATGCCGCCGAGCGCGTCGATCAGCTCGACGAAGCCCTGCATGTCGATGAGCACGTAGTACTGCAGCGTGAGGCCGGTGACCCCCGAGACGGCGTCGCGCATGGCCTCGATGCCGGGGTTGCTGCCCTTCGACTCGGCGTCGGGGTAGAGATCGGGGTGCTCTTCGCCGTAGGTGTAGAGGTAGCTGACGAGGCAGTCGTCGCCGCACGCGTACCCGTCGGGGAACTCGCCCCAGAGGGGCGAGCCCTCGCTGAAGGGCGCGTTGTAGAGGTTGCGGGGGATGCCGATGATCGTCGTGGCTCCCGTCTCGGCGTCGATGCTGGCCACCGAGATGCTGTCGGGGCGGAGCCCGGTGCGGTCGGCACCCGCGTCTCCCCCGAGCAGGAGGATGTTGTAGCGGCCGTCGACGGGGTCCGCCGCCGCGAGGCGCGAGGTGAAGAGCGAGTCGAGCAGGCCGTGCTGCACGCCCGTGAGGTAGGCGCCCCAGGCCGCGGGCCCGACGGTGCCGGCGAGCAGCAGCACCATCACGCCCGCGAGGAAGCCCCTCGCGGTCGGCAGCGTCCGGATGATCCTCACGAGGCGCAGCGTGTCGATGGTCAGCACGGACCAGAGCACGGCGTAGTAGACGAGGAAGACCTGCACCACGGTCAGCGCGGCCACGTTCGTCGCCACGTCGAAGAGGGGCGTGCGCCAGAAGAGAGCCAGCGCCGCCGTGACGAGGGCGACGGCCCAGAAGACCAGGGTGGAGGCGAGGCCCCAGCGGCCGAGTCGCCGGCTGCCCGCCAGCACCTGGGCCGAGCCGGGCACGACGACGTTCAGCAGCACCAGCGTCCAGGCCCGCTTCGTCATGAACGACGGCGAGGTCAGGTCGGGGTGCCGCACGGGCAGCTGAGCGCTCACAGCGACCGGTGGAGGGCGGCGTTCTTCTCCTCGACGAGCTCGCCCAGCCCCGTGGCGTAGTCGGCCAGCCGGGTCGAGAGCGCGGGGTCGGAGATGCCGAGGATGCGGGCGGCCAGGAGACCGGCGTTCGCCGCTCCCCCGATGGACACGGTCGCGACGGGGATGCCCGCCGGCATCTGCACGATGGAGAGCAGCGAGTCGAGCCCGTCGAGCTTCGCGAGCGCGACGGGCACGCCGATGACGGGCAGGGTCGTCAGCGACGCGAGCATGCCGGGCAGGTGGGCCGCTCCCCCCGCCCCGGCGATGACGACCCTGATGCCGCGCCCCGCCGCCTGCTGGCCGAACCGCATCATCTTCTCGGGCGTGCGGTGCGCCGACACGACCTCGACCTCGTGCGCCACGCCGAGCTCGCTGAGGATGTCGGAGGCGCTGCGGAGGGTGGGCCAGTCGCTGTCGGACCCCATGACGATGGCGACCGAGGGCGCGACGGCGGGGTCGTTCGGCCGCGTCGTGGTGGTCGGCTCAGAGGCGATCGGGTCAGGCACGAGGGAGAGGATAGCCGTCAGTCCTCGAAGAACCGGACAGCGGCGCGCGCTCGGGCGAGCACGTCGGCGAGCTCGGCGCCCGTCGTCGTCACGTGGCCCACCTTGCGGCCCGGGCGCGGGTCCTTGCCGTAGTCGTGCACCTTGGCGCCGGGCTCCGCGGCCATCAGGGCGGGCAGGCGGTCGGCCATCGTGCCGGTCGCGGGCCCCCCGAGCACGTTGACCATGACGCTCCACGGGTGGTGTGCGCCGGTGTCGCCGAGCGGAAGGTCGAGCACCGCGCGGAGGTGCTGCTCGAACTGGCTGGTGGCCGCTCCGTCGATGCTCCAGTGGCCCGTGTTGTGGGGCCTCATCGCGAGCTCGTTGACGAGCAGACGACCGTCGGCCGTCTCGAAGAGCTCCACGGCGAGCACGCCCGTCACGCCGAGCTCGTCGGCGACGCGGCGCGCGATCTGCTCGGCTGCCTGCTGGAGCTCCGGCTCGCTCCGAGGTGCGGGCGCGGTGACCTCGGCGCAGACGCCGTCGCGCTGCACGGTCTCCACCAGCGGCCACACCGCGATCTCTCCGCTCGGACGACGCGCGACCAGCTGTGCGAGTTCGCGCTCGAACGGGACGAGCTCCTCCACGAGCAACACAGCGTCCTCGCCCTGCTCGGCGAGCACGGCGAACCAGTCGTCGGCCCCCGCCGGATCGTCGACCACACGGACGCCCTTCCCGTCGTAGCCGCCCCGGGGCGTCTTGACGACCGCGCGACCTCCGTGCTCGGCGAGGAAGCCGGCAAGGTCGGCCGCGTCGCGCACCTCGGCCCACTCGGGCACCGGCAGGCCCAGCTCGGTCAGTCGACGTCGCATGACGATCTTGTCCTGGGCGACCGCGAGGGCGGCCGGCGCCGGGTGCACGGCCACGCCGGCCTCGACGAGGGCCGTGAGGACGTCCTGGGGGACGTGCTCGTGATCGAACGTGACGACGTCGACGTCGCGGGCGAACGCGAGGACGGTCTCGGCGTCGTGGTAGTCGCCCACCTCGCTCGCCGCGAGCCGCGCGGAGCTCCCGACCGCCTCCGCGAGCACGGTGATCTCGACGCCGAGGTGCACGGCGGGCGGCACCATCATGCGAGCGAGCTGCCCTCCGCCGATCACGCCGATCCTGTAGGCCATCTCGTCTCCTCGTCCTCCGCGCGGGTGTCCGCCCGGTCAGGGGGACGCGCTCACATGCCGTCGTCGGGGCTCGTCGAGCCCCCTCCATCTTGGCGGATCACCGGGCCCGACGTGTCCGCCCCTCGTCGTCGTCCGTCGCCCGCCGGCCCGGGTCGACCGTGCAGCGCGGCCGGTCAGCTGACGATCTCGCCCGAGACCTGCGGCGACGACGGCGTGCCCGCCACGGAGCAGCGGAAGGTGACCTTGGCGATGCCGACGTCACTGCCGGAGAAGACTCCGTCGACGTCGATCGAGAGCCCTGCCCCTGCGGTGAAGAGGGCCTGGCTGGAGCGGGGGTACCACGTGTAGTCCTCACCGAGGGCAGCGCCGGCGGCCTCGACGCAGGCGTCGTAGGCGGTGTCGTCCGTCCAGCCTCCGGCCTCGTCGGTCGGCACGGGCACCGGGCTGACGGGGGCGGGGTCGGCGGTCGGCACGTCGGGCGCCGGCGGGCCGCTGGACGCCGTAGGCGTCGGGGCGTCCGTGGGCGAGGGGGTCGCCGACGGCACGGACGCGGACCGCGTGGGAGTCGACGTCGGCTCGGAGTCTCCGCCGCTGACGCACCCGGTCAGGGCGAGCACGAGCCCCGTCGACACGACGAGGACGACGGACGCGGCGCGGGGAGTCATGACGTCGATGCTAGGGCTCTCGTCAGGGCCTGCCGAGACCCCGCGCCTCGAAACCGTGATCACGCCAGAGCGCGAGGTCGAGCACGGTGCGGGCGTCGATGACCCGCCGATGGGCCATCGAGCGGCCCACGGCCTCCGGATCGAGGCCCCGGAACTGCCGCCACTCCGTGAGCACCAGCGCGAGCGCCGCTCCCTGGATGGCCTCGTCGACGCTGTCGACGTACTCGAGGCCGGGAGCGACGAGCGCTGCCGTGGTGTTGGCCTCCGGGTCGTAGGCCACCACGTGCGCCCCCGCCTCCTGGAGGGCACGCGCGACGTCCAGGGCGGGCGAGTCGCGGACGTCGTCGCTGTCGGGCTTGAAGGCGAGGCCGAGGACGGCGACCTTCGCTCCGACCACCTCGCCCAGCATCTCGAGAGCCAGGTCGACGACGTACCGACGTCGACGCATGTTCACGGCGTCGACGTCGGCGAGGAAGGCGAGCGACTCGAGGCCGAGCTCGTCGGCCCGGGCCTGGAACGCCCGGATGTCCTTCGGGAGGCACCCGCCGCCGAAGCCGAGGCCGGCGTTGAGGAACCGGCGACCGATGCGCGCGTCGTGCCCGATCGCGTCGGCCAGCTGGGTGACGTCGGCCCCCGTCGCCTCGGCGATCTCGGCCATGGCGTTGATGAACGAGATCTTGGTGGCCAGGAAGGCGTTCGCCGACACCTTCACCAGCTCGGCCGTCGCGTAGTCCGTCACGAGGCGCGGCATGCCGGCGGTCAGCGGGCCGGCGTAGACCTCGTCGAGCAGGGCGGTCGCCCGCTCGCCGCCCTCGCCGCCGGGCACGCCGTAGACGAAGCGGTCGGGCGAGAGGGTGTCGGCCACGGCGAAGCCCTCCCGGAGGAACTCCGGGTTCCAGGCGAGGTCCGCCCCCGAGGAGGCGCGCACCAGGTCGCCGAGACGGGCTGCGGTGCCCACGGGGACGGTCGACTTGCCGACCACGAGGTCGCCGTCGGAGAGGTGCGGCAGCAGGCCGCCCACGGCCGCGTCGACGTAGCGGAGGTCGGCGGCGTGGCTGCCGGCGGTCTGGGGCGTGCCCACGGCCACGAAGTGGACCCGGGCCCCCGCCGTCTCGGCCATGTCGGTCGTGAAGCGCAGCCGACCGCTCGCGACCCCCCGGGCCAGGACCTCCGGCAGCCCCGGCTCGAAGAACGGGGCCCGACCGGCGGCGAGCTCGGCGACCTTGGTCTCGTCGACGTCGACCCCGACGACGTCGTGCCCGAGCTCGGCCATGCAGGCCGCGTGGACCGCACCGAGATAACCGCAACCGATCACAGAGATTCGCATCGACATACCTTATTCCAGTTCGGGCTCGGACGCCAGTCGGCGAGCAGGGCGACGTCGGCGCTCAGCGGCCGGGCCGCTCGGTCCAGCCGCGATCGTCGCCCCAGGGCTCCGGCCGCTCGACCGGACGCCGCCGCGCGAGCGGCTCGGACGCCGCCTCCATGAGG
The DNA here is from genome assembly GCF_014841815.1 of Frigoribacterium sp. CFBP 8754. Taxonomy (NCBI): domain Bacteria; kingdom Bacillati; phylum Actinomycetota; class Actinomycetes; order Micrococcales; family Microbacteriaceae; genus Frigoribacterium; species Frigoribacterium sp. CFBP 8754. Next base: position 449,841 of record NZ_JACYUO010000001.1, on the reverse strand, counting down.
TCGTGCAGCGTGGCCTGGACCAGGTCCGCCGACGGCACGTCCCAGAGCACGACCGGCCGGTCGAGGCCCGTGCCGACGAGCACGTCGCCGCTGCGGAACAGGCTCTGCGCGGCGTTCCGACGCACGGTCAGGTCGTAGCCCCGGCTGTGCAGCAGCTCCTGTCGGGTGCGCACGAAGAAGCCTCGTCGGACGATGAGGCGCCGCGTGGTGATCACGGTGTGGCGACCCAGCCAGACGAGCAGCGGGACCGCCCAGAGCAGCAGGGCGAGGAGCGCCGCCGCTCCGAGCACGGCCCACGTCTGCCACCCGGCCTCGACGAGGCCGCTCAGCCACCCGGCGCCGGCGCAGATCGCGATGAGGGCCACCGAGGGCCAGAACAGGACCCGAGCGTGAGGGCGCAGCCGGGCGACCACGACCTCGGGCGGCTGCTGGTCGGCCGTGCCCACCGCGTCACCCATGGCGGACGTGGGTGACGTCGCCCGAGGCCACCGACCGCTCGGCGCCCGACGGCGTGCGGACGACGAGACGGCCGCCCTCGTCGACGGCGACGGCGAGGCCCGCGAGCAGCTCCCCCGAGGGCAGCTCCACCCGCACCTCGCGGCCGAGCGAGCTGCACTCGGCGGCCACGCGGGCGTGCAGGCCGGAGGAGACGGCGTCGCCCCCGGCGGCGGCGAGCGCGTCGAACCCGGTGAGCACCTCGTCGAGCCAGCCGGCCACGACCAGGTCGGCCAGCGACTCCGCGGAGCCCTCGGCCCCCTCGAGCCGGAGCGACGTGGAGGAGTCGGTGGGCAGCTCGTCGCGGGGCGTCGTGAGGTTGACGCCCGCGCCGACCACCACGGCCGACGCGCCGGGGCGCAGCTCGGCGAGGACTCCGCACACCTTGGCCCCGCCGACCTGCACGTCGTTCGGCCACTTGAGCCCGACGCGGTCGGGGCCCACCAGCGACGCGACGGCGGCGCGCATCGCGAGGCCCGCCAGCAGGGGCACCCAGCCCAGCGCGTCGACCGGCAGGGAACCGCGTTCGAGGAGGACGCTGACGGCCACGGTGCGGCCCGGCCGGGCGACCCACCGCCGGTCGAGCCGGCCGCGGCCGGCCGTCTGCGAGAGCGTGGCGAGGACGGCGCCGTGCGGGGCCGAGGCGTCGGCCAGCAGGTCGGCGTTGGTCGAGCCCGTCTCGGCGACGTGGACGAGGCGGGGCGAGCGGGCGGAGGCGAGCGGGAACGTCACGCCGTCAGCCTAGGCGTGTGAGGAGTCCCACAGCGCGGGAGCCGATCGACGTGCGACGAGCTCCAACGGCCGGGGAGCGCCCCCTGGGTAGAGTGAGGCGCGTGACTTCCGACACCACCCGCCCCGAGGCCGACGGCCCGGCGGCCCCCCAGCCCGACCTGCGGACGACGGCGGGCAAGCTCGCCGACCTGAAGAACCGGTACCACGAGGCCGTGACGGCGAGCGGCGAGGCCGCCGTCGCCAAGCAGCACGCCAAGGGCAAGATGACCGCCCGCGAGCGCATCGACGGGCTGCTCGACCCCGGGTCGTTCGTCGAGCTCGACGAGTTCGTCCGCCACCGCACCCACGCCTTCGGCATGGAGGCCAAGCGCCCCTACGGCGACGCCGTCGTCACCGGCACGGGCACCATCCACGGCCGCCAGGTGGCGGTCTACTCGCAGGACTTCACGATCTTCGGCGGCTCGCTGGGCGAGGTCGCGGGCGAGAAGATCATCAAGGTCATGCAGCTGGCGCTGAAGACGGGCGTGCCGATCATCGGCATCCTCGACAGCGGCGGAGCGCGCATCCAGGAGGGCGTCGTCGCCCTCGGCAAGTACGGCGAGATCTTCCGGCTGAACACCGCCGCCTCGGGCGTCATCCCGCAGATCTCGCTCATCATGGGCCCGGCCGCGGGAGGCGCGGTGTACTCGCCCGCGCTGACGGACTTCGTCATCATGGTCGACAAGACGAGCCACATGTTCGTCACCGGCCCCGACGTGATCAAGACCGTCACGGGCGAGGACGTCGGCTTCGAGGAGCTCGGCGGAGCGCTGACCCACAACAAGGTCAGCGGGGTGTCGCACTACCTCGCGAGCGACGAGGACGACGCCCTCGACTACGCCCGGTCGCTGCTCTCCTACCTGCCCGACAACAACCTCTCGGAGCCGCACGTCTTCGACCGGCCGGTCGAGCTCGAGACGACGGACGCCGACCGCACGCTGAACACGCTGATCCCGGACAGCCCCAACCAGCCCTACGACGTCACGACGGTGATCGAGCACGTGGTCGACGACGGCGAGTTCCTCGAGGTCCAGCCCCTCTTCGCCCCCAACATCGTCATCGGCTTCGGCCGCGTCGAGGGCCGCTCGGTCGGCGTCATCGCCAACCAGCCCTCGGCCATGGCCGGCACGCTCAACATCGAGGCCGGCGAGAAGGCGAGCCGGTTCGTCCGCTTCTGCGACGCCTTCGGCATCCCCATCCTCACGCTCGTCGACGTCCCCGGCTACCTGCCGGGCACCGACCAGGAGTGGACGGGCGTCATCCGGCGCGGGGCCAAGCTCCTCTACGCGTACGCCGAGGCCACCGTGCCGCTGGTCACCGTCATCACGCGGAAGGCCTACGGCGGGGCCTACATCGTCATGGGCTCCAAGCAGCTCGGGGCCGACATCAACCTCGCCTGGCCGACCGCCGAGATCGCCGTCATGGGCGGCCAGGGCGCCGTCAACATCCTCTACCGGGGCGAGATCAAGGCCGCCGAGGCCGCCGGCGAGGACGTCGCCGCGGTGCGGGCCCGGCTGGCGAGCGAGTACACCTACAACGTCGCCAGCCCGTTCCTGGCCGCCGAGCGCGGCGAGCTCGACGGCGTCATCGAGCCGGCGGCCACCCGGGTCTCGGTCATCAAGGCGCTCCGCGCACTGCGGACCAAGCGGGCCGAGCTGCCTCCCAAGAAGCACGGGAACATTCCGCTGTGAACGACGTCCTCCGCGTCGTGGCGGGCTCGCCGACTCCGGAAGAGCTCGCCGCCGTCACGGCCGTCCTCGCCGCCGTCGAGGCCGAGACCCGGAGTCGGCGCGACACCGAGGCCGTGCCGGCGAGCCCCTCGGAGTGGTCGTCGCGGGCCCGGGTCGTCCGACGCCCGCTCCCTCACGGCCCGGGCGCCTGGCGCAGCCCGGTCCGCTGACCCCGCGGGGCCCCGCCGACGTACCCCGCCCTGTCCCCCGGTCGAGTCGGTCCCGCGGGGCCGGCCAGGGCGAGATCCGCGCGGTCAGTGCTCCCGAACGGGGGTAGACCGACCTATCGTCCCCTCGGTGTCCCCCTAAATGACGACTGTGGACACCCTGGGTCGACCGGCATAGTCATCAGTGCTAGGTGTCTCTCTCTGAGTAGCACCGCCGATCGAGGGCCGACTAGGGTAAGCGGGTTCCTCGACCGGGGGCGGGTCAGGGCGGTATTCGGGTTACCGCCCTGACCCAGTGACGTTCCCCAGGAGGGCCGGACTCATTGTCCGGCCCTCCTTCGTCGTCCAGGGCCCCCAGCCTGCTCCGGGCACGACCGGGGCGTGGCCGCTACGGAGCCGCCTGCTCCGGCACCGAGCGCGGGATCTGCAGCCAGAGCTGGACCTCGTCGCCGTCGTCGTCCTCGTCGGCCTCCGCCGCGACTCCTCGACCGAGGGCGCTGGAGCTCAGGTCGGCCGAGCCGAGGCCCACGACCGTCACCGCGTCGTCGCCTCCGCCGGAGGCCGTCCGGATGATGATGCGGTCGGCGGACGAACCGTGCAGCGCCTCGGCGAGGGCCTGGTGGATGCGTCGCAGCTCCCGGGCGTCGAGGTCGTCGATGCCGCCCTCGTCGAGCAGGCTGACGACGGCGCCTCGGCGTCGGGCGGCCATGACCTCTCGCCGGACGTCGTCGTCGAGGAGGCGGCGGCCGCGGATCTCGTCGCGGATCGCGCCCTCGAGGTGGAGGCACTCCTGCCGCTGCTCGGGCGTGAGGTCGCCGCCCTGGGCCACGATCTCCTGAAGCATCGGCCGTGCGGTGCGGCTGGTCTGCAGGAGGCGGTACTGGCGTTCGTTGACGTGCGCCTCCTGGGCGGCCTGCCAGTCGGCCGCCTCGTGCTCGGCGAGGATGAACTCGCGCGTCTCCCGGCCGGCGCGGGTCAGGGTGGCCGTCATCGCGTGCGCGAAGGCGACCCACGAGACGCTGCCGACGACCCCGAGGTCGGCGACGGCGCCGAGCCCGCCCCAGGTCACACCGTGGACGGCCATGAAGCCGACCCCGAGCCAGGCGAACCCCTGGCGGCGACGGGTGGCGACGATGACCATCAGCGTGCCGATCGCCGCGACGTACCAGGTGGCGTAGCCGTTCTTCTGCGACGGGTCGAGCTGCGACGTCACGAGGAGCGGCATGACGACGCTGACGGCCAGCGCGAACGCGGCGAGCCAGACGGGCATGCGCGCGCGGCCCGAGGGCCAGAGCACCATGACCGTCACGACGACGTAGACGACCATGCACGCCACGACGGGCCACGGGTCGTCGAAGCGGTCGAGGCTGACGGCGGCGAGGACGAGGTGGTAGCCGGAGAAGACGGCGGCAAGCAGGACGATCAGCCAGCGCGGGACGCTGACCCTCACGACGCGGCCTCCTCGCGGGCGGCGTCGGCGGGGCCCACGACGTCGCCGCTCGGCCAGGCTAGGCGCACGACGGTGCCCTCGCCGGGGCGCGAGTCGATGCAGGCGAGCCCGCCCGCGTTGGCGAGCCGCTCGACGATGGAGACCCGGACGCCGAGGCGCCCCTCCGGCACGTGCCCGGGGTCGAACCCCCGGCCGGTGTCGCCGACCTCGACGAGCGCTCCGCCGGTCTCGGTCCACTCGACCGTCACCCACCGTCGGACGTCGTCGCCGCCGGCGTGCTGGCAGCTGTTGACGACGGCCTGGACGGCCGCGCTGTAGAGCGCCTCGGCCGCCGGCGAGGGGATGCCGTGGCCGTCGATGCCGCGCGTGCTGACCTCCACGTCGGCGCCCATCTCGCTCGTGACGACGACCAGCCGGTCGCGCATGGAGCCGAGGGTCGTCGCCGACTCGTCGAAGGGCGTCTGGCTGGCGGCGCTGGAGAGGTGCGCCACCGCGTTCCGGGCCATCGAGGTCGCGAGGACCTTCTCCTCCGCGCTGTAGGCCCGCGCCGCCTGGATGAAGGTCGTCAGGACGCTGTCGTGGACGATCGCGTCGACCTCGACGCGCTCGAGCTCGGTCGCGTGCTCGCGGATCGCGTTCGAGTACCGCGCCACCGCGGTCGCCTGGGCCGCGTCGACGTTGGCGCTGGCCTGCCGCAGGATCAGGACGAGGATGAGGACGGCGCCGCCGAGCAGCACGGCGTAGACGGAGTCGAGGGCGGCGCGGGAGACCGTCGCCCCGCCCCCCGAGGGCGTCAGCCGGATGAGCCCGTAGACCAGCGGGGCGACGAAGAGGTAGCCGGTCGCGATCCAGGCCGAGAAGGCGAAGGCGGCCGCCGCGGTGGCCACCGTGCAGAGGTACCAGAGCCAGGGCACGGAGGGCTGCACGACGCTCGGGTCCTGGACGGCCAGCGGCCAGGTGATGAGGGCGATGAGGTAGGCGACCGCGACGAAGGCGCTGGCCGTCTCGACGCCGCGGACGAGGAGGCTCGCCACCCCGATGGCGACGAAGCCGCCGAACATGGCCAGGCCGATGATCCAGGCCCACGCCACCTGCATGCTGCCGATCTGGGCGAGCATGCTCGGGAAGGCCTGCAGCCCGAAGATCAGGCCCGCGAGCGCGATGACCCGGCCGAGGACCTTGTCGAAGAGGGCCTGGCTGATCGGGTTGCGCGAGGCGCGGGGCGGGGCGGGAGCGGTGAGCGCCCGCTCAGCGGCCATCGCCGCCGTCCGCGTCGAGGCCCGGCAGGATGCCGTCCTCGACGGCGCGACGCAGCAGGTCGACCTTGGTGGGTGCCGGGCGGCCGACCTCGACGTACTTCACGCGGATGCGGTCGAGGTACTCGCGGGCCGTCGAGTAGCCGATGCCGAGCTGCTGGGCGGCGAGCTTGAGCGGGAGGCCCGAGGCGTAGAGGTGGAGGATCTCGCGCTCGCGCCGACCGAGCTGGGCCTTCGCGAAGTCGCGGTCGGCGTCGATCGCGCTCGCCCACTCGAGGTTGTTCAGCACGTCGCCGCGGGCGACCGTGGCGACGGCGGCCATCACGGTCTTCGTCGCCGACGACTTGGGGATGACGCCGGCCGCGCCCGCCGCGAGCGCCTCGCGCACGCTGGCGACCCGGTCGGCGATGCTGTGGACCAGGACGGCCGAGCCGGTGGCCTGGACGCGCTTGACGTTCTCGGTGACGGTCGAGCCGTCGCCGAGGGAGAGGTCGAGCACGACCACGTCGACCTCGCGGCCGGCGAGCGCCTCGACGAGCTCCTGCACCCCCGCGGCGGTGAGCACGACGTCGAAGCCCTCGTTCTGGCACGCGGCCTGGATGCCGAGGCGCACGGACTCGTGGTCGTCGACGATGGCGACCCTCACGGGCGGAGCGGGCGGGGGCGAGACCGGAGCGTCGGTCGTGGCGTCAGTCACGGTGGGTCCTTCTGTCGGCGTGCGGCCGGTCCCTGATCCCGGCCGTGCACGACGCCATCGTATCCGCCCGGGGCGGCCGCGTCAGCGTCGGCGCAGCTGCACGACGGTCTCGACGTGGTGCGTGTTCGGGAAGAGGTCGAAGGCCCGGAGACGGACGGCGTCGTAGCCCGCGTCGCGGAACAGGGCGACGTCGCGGGCGAGGGCGACCGGGTCGCAGGCCACGTAGACGACCTGGGCCGGCGACAGCTCGCCGAGGGCGGCCACGACCTCCTTGCCGGCGCCCGAGCGCGGCGGGTCGAGCACGACGGTCGCGGCCCGCGCGCGGTCGCGCTCGGCGGCGGTCGCGCGGTCGGCGCGCTGGCGGACCCAGCGCTCGACGCGGCCCGTCTCGGCCGAGGCGCCGAGCCACTCGGCGAGGTTCTCGGAGGCGTGCTCGGTGGCTCGCTCGTCGCTCTCGACGCTCGTCACGCGGACGGAGGGGCCGAAGGCGTCTCCGAGCGCAGCCGCCAGCAGGCCCACGCCGCCGTAGAGGTCGAGGTTGTCGGCGCGCGGGTCGAAGAGGTCGACGTCGACCATCTGCTGCACGGCGGCCGTCAGGGTCGCCGCGGCCTCGCGGTGCACCTGCCAGAAGCCGCGGTCGTCGAGGCGGAAGCTGCGGTCACCGACCGTCTCGGTGATGGTGGTGGGCGCCTGGCGCCCGATGACGAGGCGCGCTCCCCCGACGCTCGGCGCGAGGACGTCGACGTGCTCCTCGCCGGCGAAGGCCTCGCCGAGCGGGGCCGCGGCGGCGACCTCGTCGGTGGCGAGCGGCAGGTCGCGGACGGGCACGACGCGGTGCGAGCGCGCCGCGTACTGGCCGGGTCGGCCGTCGGCGTCGAGGTGCAGGCGGACCCGCGTGCGCCAGCCCGTCCCTCGGCGCTCGTCGTCGCCCGGCAGGGCCTCGACCGTGACGGTCGCCTCGGCCTCGGGGACGCCGCCGGTGCGCACGAGCGCGTCGCGCAGCACCTGCGACTTGAGCTCGCGCTGGTGGGCGAGGTCGACGTGGCCGAACTCGGCGCCGCCGGCCCGGTCGACCGGGTCGACCTCGAGGGCGGCGGCCGACCACACGTGCGGGCGCCGGTGCTCGCTGGCCTCGACCACCGACACGGTGTCGGCGCGCCAGAACGACTTCTTCTTGTCGTCGGTGACGCGGGCGACCACCCTCTCGCCCGGCAGGGTGTCGCTGACGAACACCACGCGCCCGTCGAGGCGGGCCACCGAGATGCCCCCGTGTGCGATGCCCGTCACGTCCAGTTCGACCTCGCGGCCCAGCATGTCTCCCATGCGTCGAGTCTGACAGGCTGGCGGGCATGACCGTCGCGCTCTACCTGGCCAGCACCTCCCCCGCCCGCCTCGCCCTGCTCCGGGCCGCGGGCGTCGAGCCCGTCCTGATCAGCCCCGGCGTCGACGAGGACGCCGCGGTCGCGCGGGCCGAGGAGGAGGCGGGGCGACGCCTGACGGCCTCCGAGACCGTGTCGCTCCTGGCCAAGGCCAAGGCCGAGGCCGTGCTCGACGTGACCGTCGACGGCCGCCCGCTCGACGGCCTCGTCCTGGGCGGCGACAGCGCCTTCGAGTTCGACGGCGAGGTGCACGGGAAGCCGCACCTGCCGCGGCTCGCGCTCGACCGCTGGCGCCGCATGGCCGAGGTGGGGCACGGCACGCTCTGGTCGGGCCACTGGCTGATCGACCACCGCGGAGGCGCGCCCCGAGCGACGGAGCAGCACCCGTCCGGAGGCGCGGGAGCCGTCGCCTCCGCCGACCTCACCTTCGCCGACGACCTCGACCCGGCCGAGCTCGACGCCTACGTGGCCACCGGGGAGCCCCTCGAGGTGGCCGGCGCCTTCACCATCGACGGCCGCGCCTCCGCCTTCATCAGCCACATCGAGGGCACCCCGAGCGCCGTCGTGGGGCTCTCCGTGCCGGTGCTCCGCTCGCTCGTGCGAGGCTTCGGCGTCGGCTGGCAGGAGCTCTGGACCTCTCCGACCGGGGCGTCCTCGTAGGAAGCATCACGCGCCTCCCGCGTGTTCTTGTGCACGTCAGCCAAAGAAAAGGGTCGACCGCGCAATAGGGTGAGGAACTATGCCTCGTATCAGCAAGGTCCTCATCGCCAACCGTGGAGAGATCGCCGTCCGCGTGATCCGGGCCGCCCGCGACAGCGGCATCGGCTCCGTCGCCGTCTACGCCGACCAGGACCGCGACGCCCAGCACGCCCGCCTCGCCGACGAGGCCTACGCGCTCGAGGGCACGACGAGCGCCGAGACGTACCTCGTCATCGACAAGATCCTCTCCGTCGCCCGCCGCTCGGGGGCGGACGCGGTTCACCCCGGCTACGGGTTCCTCGCCGAGAACGCCGACTTCGCGCGCGCCGTCACGGCCGCGGGGCTCGTCTGGATCGGGCCCTCGCCCGAGGCCATCGAGCAGCTGGGCGACAAGGTCAGCGCCCGCCACATCGCGGAGCGGGTCGGCGCCCCGCTCGCCCCCGGCACCCTCAACCCGGTCTCCGGGGCCGACGAGGTGCTCGAGTTCGTCGACCAGCACGGCCTCCCCGTCGCCATCAAGGCGGCGTTCGGCGGCGGCGGCCGCGGCCTCAAGGTGGCCCGCACCCGCGAGGAGGTCCCCGAGCTCTTCGAGTCCGCGACCCGCGAGGCCGTCGCCGCCTTCGGCCGCGGCGAGTGCTTCGTCGAGAAGTACCTCGACCAGCCCCGGCACGTCGAGACCCAGTGCCTCGCCGACCAGCACGGCAACGTCGTGGTCGTCTCCACGCGCGACTGCTCGCTGCAGCGCCGTCACCAGAAGCTCGTCGAGGAGGCGCCCGCGCCGTTCCTGACGGAGGCCCAGGTGGAGGCCCTCTACAGCGCGTCGAAGGCCATCCTCCGCGAGGTCGGGTACGTCGGCGCCGGCACCTGCGAGTTCCTCGTCGGGAAGGACGGCACCGTCTCCTTCCTCGAGGTGAACACGCGCCTCCAGGTCGAGCACCCGGTCTCGGAGGAGGTCACCGGCATCGACCTCGTGCGCGAGCAGTTCCGCCTCGCCGAGGGCGGCGCGCTCGAGTACGGCGATCCCGTCGCCCGCGGGCACTCGTTCGAGTTCCGCATCAACGGCGAGGACGCCGGGCGGGGCTTCATGCCCGCCCCCGGCCCCGTCCACGTGTTCTCCGCCCCGACCGGCCCCGGCGTCCGCGTCGACAGCGGCGTGCAGGCGGGTGACGAGATCAGCGGGTCGTTCGACTCCCTGCTGGCCAAGCTGATCGTCACCGGGGCCACCCGCGAGGAGGCCCTCGAGCGCTCGCGCCGCGCCCTCGACGAGTTCACGGTCGCCGGCCTCCCCACCGTCCTGCCGTTCCACCGCGCCATCGTGCGCGACCCCGCCTTCGCCCCGGCCGACGGGGCGCCCTTCTCGATCTACACCCGGTGGATCGAGACCGAGTTCGAGAACGACATCCCCGCCTGGAGCGGCGAGGCCGAGGCGCCGCGCGCGCTCGACGAGCGCACCACCGTCGTGGTCGAGGTCGGCGGCAAGCGCGTCGAGGTCTCGCTGCCGGCCGGTCTGGGGGCCCGCACCGCGCCTCCCGCCGCCGCTCCCCGCCGGCGCTCCGGCGGGTCGACCGTCGTCACCGCGACGGGCTCGCAGGTGACGTCGCCCATGCAGGCCACCGTCGTCAAGCTCGCCGTCGAGGAGGGCCAGTCGGTCGTCAAGGGCGACCTCGTGCTCGTGCTCGAGGCGATGAAGATGGAGCAGCCGGTCGCGGCCCACCGCGACGGCGTCGTCTCGGGCATCTCGGCCACGGTCGGCCAGACGGTGTCGTCGGGGCACGTGCTGCTCAGCATCGACTGACGCCCGCGGCGGCGCCCGCCGGCCCGGGGAGCAGACCCTAGAGTGGAGCGCATGTCCGAGACACCCACGCACCCCCTCGACGACCCCGCTGCCGACCCGTTCGAGGTCGCCCGCACCGCCGCTGCCGACATCGCCCGGGCCACCGGCGTCGAGCGCCACGACATCGCCCTCACGCTGGGCAGCGGCTGGGCCGCGGCGGCCGACCTGATCGGCGAGACCGTCGCCGAGGTGCCCGCCACCGAGATCACCGGCTTCAGCGCCTCCGCGGTGGTCGGCCACACCGGCTCGATCCGCAGCATCCTGCTGCCGAGCGGCAAGCACGCCCTCGTCATCGGCGCCCGCACGCACTACTACGAGGGCCACGGCGTCCGCCGTGTCGTGCACAGCGTCCGCACCGCGGCCGCCACCGGCGCGACCACGATGGTCCTCACCAACGGCGCGGGCGGCATCAAGGAGACCTGGAAGCCGGGCAGCCCCGTGCTGATCAGCGACCACATCAACCTGACCGCCGACTCCCCCCTCGAGGGCGCGACCTTCATCGACCTCACCGACCTCTACTCGGCGCGGCTCCGCGAGCTCGCCAAGGGCATCGACCCCTCGCTCGACGAGGGCGTCTACACGCAGTTCCGCGGGCCGCACTACGAGACCCCCGCCGAGGTGCAGATGGCGAAGGCCATGGGCGGCCACATCGTCGGCATGTCGACGGCCCTCGAGGCCATCGCCGCCCGCCAGGCCGGCATGGAGATCCTCGGCATGTCGCTCATCACCAACCTCGCCGCCGGCATCCAGAAGGAGCCGCTGTCGCACCAGGAGGTGCTGCAGGCCGGCCGTGACGCCGAGGCCGCCATCAGCGACCTGCTCTCCCGCATCGTGGCGGCCCTGTGAGCGGCGACGCGACCACGGACCTCCTCGCCGACGCGCAGGCCTGGCTCGACCAGGACCCTGACGAGGTCACCCGCGCCGAGCTCGCCGCGCTGCTGACGGCGGCGCGGTCGGGCGACGCCGTGGCGACCGCCGAGCTGCGCGACCGCTTCGACGGCCGCCTGCAGTTCGGCACGGCGGGCCTCCGCGGCGCCCTCGGAGCCGGCCCGAACCGCATGAACCGCGTGCTCGTGGCCCAGGCGGCAGCGGGCTTCGCGGCCTTCCTGGTCGGCCGTGAGGCCACGCCGTCGATCGTCATCGGCTACGACGGCCGGACCAACAGCGACGTCTTCGCCCGCGACACGGCGGAGATCATGGCCGCGGCGGGCGTGTCCGCCACGCTGCTGCCCCGGGCGCTGCCCACCCCCGTGCTCGCCTTCGCCGTGCGCCACCTCGACGTCAGCGCCGGGGTCATGGTGACCGCGAGCCACAACCCCGCCGCCGACAACGGCTACAAGGTGTACCTCGGCGGCCTCGACGCCGGGTCGCAGATCGTGTCGCCGGTCGACACGGAGATCGCCGCCCTGATCGAGGAGGCCGCGCGCCGGCCGGTGTCGGAGATCCCCCGCTCCGACGACCACCGGGAAGCCGGCGACGACCTCGTCGGCGAGTACGTGGCGCGCACCGCGGCCCTCGCCGGCACCGCCGCGTCGGGCTCGCAGCCCCGCGTCGTCTACACGGCCATGCACGGCGTCGGGTGGGAGGTCGCCCGTCGCGTCTTCGCGACGGCCGGCTTCACCGAGCCCGTGCCCGTCGCCGAGCAGTCGGCGCCCGACCCCGCCTTCCCCACGGTCGCCTTCCCGAACCCCGAGGAGCCCGGGGCGCTCGACCTGGCCTTCGCCACCGCCGACCGCGTCTCCGCCGACCTCGTCATCGCCAACGACCCGGACGCGGACCGCCTCGCGGTCGCCGTGCCGGGCCCCGAGGGGTGGCGGCGCCTGACCGGCAACGAGGTCGGGGCGCTGCTGGGGTGGCGTGCCGCCGAGCGCGCCCGCCGGGACGACGTCGACGGGACCCTCGCGGCGAGCATCGTCTCGTCGCCGGCCCTCCGCGAGGTCGCCCGCCGCTACGACCTCGACTACCGCGACACCCTCACCGGCTTCAAGTGGGTCTCCCGCGTCGGCGGCCTGCTGTACGGCTACGAGGAGGCCCTCGGCTACCTGGTCGACCCCGCGAAGGTCCGTGACAAGGACGGCATCTCCGCCGCCGTCGAGATCCTGGCCCTGGCCACCGAGCTGCACGGCCGGGGCTCGAGCATCGCCGAGCACCTGCGCGACTTCGACGCGGAGTTCGGCGCCTACGCCTCCTCGCAGATCTCGCTGCGCGTCGACGACCTGGAGCGCATCACGGAGCTGACCACGCGACTCCGCCAGTCGCCGCCCCGCCAGGTCGGCACGCGACGGGTCGACCACGTCGACGACTTCGTGGACGGCTTCGGGGAGTTCCCCGCGGGCGACGTCCTCCGCTTCTGGTTCACCGACGGCTCGAGGGTCATCGTGCGCCCGAGCGGCACGGAGCCGAAGCTCAAGGTCTACATCGACGCGTCGAGCACCGACGGAGACGCCCTGGCTCGCCGGGCCGCCGCCGAGGCGGCCGTGGCCGACCTCGACGCGGGCATGCGGGCGTTGCTGGCCTAGTCCGCCGCGAGACGAGGACGGAGGCCGCTCCCCTGAGGGGGGCGGCCTCCGTCCGTGCGTCCGTGCGTCCGTGCCCGGACCGGCTCCGTCAGCCCAACGAACGCTGCAGCTTCTCGGTGAGCTCCTGGCGGTCGAAGTGGTTCTGGATGACGATGACGTCGGCGAAGGTCTGGCCGATGGCCTCGACGAACTCGGCGGAGGTCAGGATGACCTGGGCGTCGTCGGCGACCCCCGCCAGGGAGCCGATGTCGGCCGCGACGACGTCCGCCTCGATGTCGAGCTTGGCCAGGACGCGCTCGGCGTTGACCTTGAGGATGCCGCTGCTGCCGATGCCGACGCCGCAGATGGTCACGATCTTCACGGGGAGCCCTCCTCGGGCGTCGAGCGGCCGCCGTCGGCCACGGCGGGAGCGCCGAGCAGCCGACGGACCTCGTCGGCGGAGGCCGCGCCGGCGAGGGCGGGGATGACCGAGGCGTCGTTGAAGACGTTCGCGATGTCGGCGATCGACTCGAGGTGACCGCCCACCGACTCGACGGCGAGGCCGAGCACGACGCTCACCGGGTCGTTGTGCGGGTGCCCGAAGGCCACGGGAGCCGCGAGGGTGACGACGGCGAGGCCGTCACGCAGCACGAGGTCGTCGGGCCGGGCGTGGGCGAGCGCGAGTCCCGGCGCGATGACGACGTACGGGCCGTGCTCGTCGATCATCCGCACCATCTCGTCGCCGTAGCCGGGCAGCGCCGACCCGGAGGCGACCAGCGCGTCGGCCGCCGCGTGCACCGCCGCGCGCCAGTCGGTGACGGGCGCGGCGATGACGACGGCGGAGTCGGGCACCGGGGGCAGCGTCACGTCAGACCGCCTCGAACCCCGCCGTGATGCGGTCGGCCAGCTCGTCGCGGTCCTCCAGCGGGAGGAAGCTCGACGCGGCGGCGTTGAGCTGGAACGCGAGCAGGTCGTCGAGGCCGTAGTCGAACGCCTGGGCCAGCAGCGCGAGCTCCTTGCTGAGGCTCGTGTCGCTCATCAGGCGGTTGTCGGTGTTGACCGTGACCCGGTAGCCGAGCTGGTAGAGCAGGTCGAAGGGGTGGTCGTCGAGGTCGGTGCCCCAGGCCGAGATCGCCCCGGTCTGGAGGTTCGACTGCGGCGAGAGCTCGAGGGCGATCTCGCGGTCGCGGACCCACGACGCGATGGGGCCGAGCTCGACCGTGGTCTGGCCGCCGCGGGCCTCGACGACACGGATGTCCTCCGCGAGGCGGACGCCGTGGCCGAGGCGCAGGGCCCGGCCGTCGAGGAGGGCGCTGCGGATGCTGTCGAGGCCGTCGGCCTCGCCGGCGTGCACGGTGACCGGGAAGAACTCGCGCGCGAGGAGGTCGAAGGCGGGGCGGTGGGCGCTGGCGGGGAAGCCCGCCTCGGCGCCGGCGATGTCGAACCCGACGACGCCGTTCTCCCGGTGGCGCACCGCGAGCTGGGCGATCTCGAGACCGCGGTCGGCGTGGCGCATGGCCGTGATCAGCTGGCCGACGGAGATGTCGTGGCCCTGGCCGGAGAGCTCCTCCACGGCCTGGTCGATGCCCGCCTGGACGGCCTCGACCGTCGCGTCGAGCGACAGGCCGGCGGTGAGGTGCTGCTCGGGGGCCCAGCGGACCTCGCCGTGCACGACGCCGTCGGCCGCCAGGTCGAGGACGAACTCACGGGCCACGCGGTGCAGGCCCGCCTCGGTCTGCATGACCGCCGTCGTCACGTCGAAGGTGGCGAGGTAGTCGGGCAGGTTGCCGGAGTCCGCGCTCTCGACGAACCAGCGCCCGAGCGCCTCCGCGTCGCCCCCGACCGGCAGGTCGTAGCCGATCTCGTCGGCCAGCTCGATGATCGTCGAGGGGCGGAGCCCGCCGTCGAGGTGATCATGCAACGACACCTTGGGGAGGGAGACGATGCTGGGGCCGCCGTCAGGCAGTCGGTAGTCCTTGTCCGGAGCGCTCATGGGGACCAACCTACCCGTGCGCGGGCCCCCGACCCTGGACGACCACGGCGAGCCAGCCGGGCGCTCGTCGGGCACGCCCGGCGCACCGGCTGGACGCCGCCGGGACGGGCGTCAGGAGACGCGCTCGGCCACGATCGGGCCGCGGGTCGTCCGCTCGTCGCCGATGCTCCAGGCCCCCTGCACCGCCTCGAGCGCGCGCTCGAAGCGCGCGGGCTCGTCGGTGTGCAGCGTGAACAGGGGCTGGCCCGCCGTCACCGCGTCGCCCGGCTTCGCGTGCAGCTCGATGCCGGCCGCGGCCTGGACGGGGTCCTGCTTGCGGGCGCGGCCCGCGCCCAGGCGCCAGGCGCCCACGCCGAAGGGCAGCGCCCGCTGCTCGGTGAGGTACCCGCTGCGCTCGGCCGTGACGACGTGCGTCTCGCGCGCGGTCGGGAGCGCCGCGTCCGGGTCGCCGCCCTGGGCGCGGATCATGGCCTTCCAGGCGTCCATCGCGCGACCGTCGTCGAGCGCGGCCTCCACGTCGGCGTCGGGCTGGCCGGCGAGGGTCAGCATCTCGCGCGCCAGCGCGACCGTGAGCTCCCGGATGTCGGCCGGGCCGCCGCCCGCGAGGGTCTCGACGGACTCGCGCACCTCGAGGGCGTTGCCGATCGTCAGGCCGAGCGGCACGTTCATGTCGGTGAGCAGGGCGGTCGTCGCGACCCCGGCGTCCGTGCCGAGGTCGACCATCGTGCGGGCGAGCAGGCGCGACTGCTCGATGTCCTGGATGAAGGCGCCCGAGCCGAACTTGACGTCGAGCACGAGGGCCGCCGTGCCCTCCGCGATCTTCTTGCTCATGATCGACGACGCGATGAGGGGGATGCACTCGACCGTGCCGGTGATGTCGCGGAGCGCGTACAGCTTGCCGTCGGCCGGGGCGAGACCCGAGCCGGCTGCGCAGACGACCGCGCCGGTGTCGGCCATGATCTCGCGCATCCGCTCGTTCGAGATCGACGCCTGCCAGCCGGGGATCGACTCGAGCTTGTCGAGCGTGCCGCCCGTGTGGCCGAGGCCGCGGCCCGAGAGCTGCGGGACGGCGACGCCGAACGAGGCCACGAGCGGGGCGAGCGGCAGCGTGATCTTGTCGCCCACTCCCCCGGTCGAGTGCTTGTCGACGGTGGTCTTGCCGAGGCCGGCGAAGTCCATCGTCTCGCCGCTGCGGATCATGGCCAGGGTCATGTCGCGGATCTCGCGGCGCTCCATGCCGTTGAGGAAGATCGCCATGGTCAGCGCCGACATCTGCTCGTCTGCCACGTACCCGCGGGTGTAGGCGTCGATCAGCCAGTCGATCTGCGCGGTGCTGAGGGCGCCCGAGCCGCGCTTGACGCGGATCAGGTCGACGGTGTCGAAGGGCTCGACGGTGGTGGTCATGGGGTCTCCTCAGCGGTGGCGGCGTCGTTCCGGAGGTGTCTCGCCGGCCCCGGAACGACGCCGGACGGAGGGCGGGGGCGAGGAGGCGCGGTGCACGCCCCGAGGGGCGCCTACGCCTGCGAGGCGCGGAACTCCTCGAGCTGGCGCGGCCCGAACGCGTCGGGGATGACCTCGTCGATCGTGCGGAAGCCCGAGACGGTGTCGAGCACCATGGAGGCGTCGGAGTGCTCGTAGAGCAGCTGCCGGCAGCGGCCGCAGGGCATCAGGACGTCGCCGTTGCCGTCGACGCAGGCGAAGGCGACGAGTCGCCCCCCACCGCCCATGACGAGGTCGGTGACGAGGGAGCACTCGGCGCAGAGCGTGATGCCGTACGACGCGTTCTCGATGTTGCAGCCCGAGACGAGCCGGCCGTCGGTCGTCAGCGCGGCCGCCCCCACGGGGAACTTCGAGTAGGGGACGTACGCCTTGGACATGGCCGCCCGGGCCGCGGCCCGGAGGGCCTCCCAGTCGGTGGACTCGACGACGCTCACGACTTCACGTAGGCCTTGCCGGAGGCGGCCGGGCCGCGGGACTGGCCGACGAGCCCCGCGACGGCGAAGATCGTCACGACGTAGGGCAGCATCAGCATGAACTCGCTCGGCACCGGCGAGCCGATGGCCCCGAGCACGTTCTGGAGGTTCGAGGCGAAGCCGAACAGCAGCGCCGCGAGCGTGGCCTTGATCGGATCCCACCGGCCGAAGATCACGGCGGCCAGGGCGATGAAGCCCGCCCCCGCCGTCATCTCCTTCTGGAAGTTGCCCAGCGAGCCGAGGGTGAAGTACGCCCCGCCCAGGCCGGCGATGGCACCGGCGAGGGAGACGTTCCAGAACCGGGTCGCGTTGACCTTGATGCCCACGGTGTCGGCGGCCTGCGGGTGCTCGCCGACGGCGCGGAGGCGCAGCCCCCACCGGGTGCGGAAGAGCCCGTAGAAGACGACGGCGATCGCGACGTACATCAGGTAGACGATGATCGTCTGGCGGAAGAACACCGGCCCGACGATCGGGATCTGGCTCAGGCCGGGGATCGGCAGCTGCGGGAAGCGGACGCCCTCGTTGAGCGCCTCCGACTTCGTGAGCACCTGCGAGTACAGGAAGCTCGTGAGGCCCGTGACGAGCACGTTGAGCACGACGCCGACGATCACCTGGTCGACGATGTAGCGGATGCTGAACACCGCGAGGACCATCGAGACGAGCACGCCCGCGACCATGGCCGAGGCGAGGCCGACGACGGCCGACCCGGTGGCCGAGGCCACCACGGCCGAGACGAAGGCGCCGGCCAGCAGCTGCCCCTCGATCGCGACGTTCACGACGCCGACCCGCTCCGAGATGACGCCGCCCAGGGCGCCGAAGATGAGCGGCGTGCTGAGCGCGAGGGCCCCGAGCAGGAGGCCCGGCACGGGGATCGTCGCGTCGGCGCTCGTCCAGGTGAGGAAGGCGACGAGGAAGACCACGCCGAACACGCTGACCAGCCAGATCGGCACGCGCGCGGCGCGGACGGCCAGGAGGAACGCGCCGACGGTCAGCAGCACCAGCACGACGGTGAGGACGACGCCCGTCGCGGCGGACGGCAGCACCGCGTCGGGCAGGGCGAAGAAGTCGGTGGGCGTCGAGAGGCGGAAGGTGCTCCGGCCCTCCCGCTGCAGGCCGACGAAGAGCACGACGGCGATGACCGAGAAGACCGCGAACGCGATCGGGGCCTTGAAGCTGCGCGTGACGGCGCGGGCGAGGCCGGGCGTGGGCGCGGCGGGAGCCGCGACGTCGGGGGTGAGGGTGCTCACTTGGTGACCACCGCCTCCTTCTTCGAGGCGCGGGGGGCCCTGCGGGCACCCGGCGCGGGCAGACGGAAGATGCTGCGGACGAGCGGCGGGGCCGCGACGAACAGCACGATCAGGGACTGCACGACGAGCACGATGTCGATCGGCACGCCGTTGGCCGCCTGCATCGAGTAGCCGCCGGCCTTGAGGGCGCCGAAGAGCACGCCGGCGCCGAAGACGCCCCACGGGCGCGAGCGACCGAGCAGAGCGACCGTGATGGCGTCGAAGCCGATGCCGGCGTCGATGCCCGCGGTGAAGCCCGTGGTCAGCGTGCCGAGCACCTGCGTCGAGCCCGCGACGCCCGCCAGCGCGCCGGAGATGAGCATGGCGTACAGGTAGATGTTCTTGACGTCCATGCCGGCCGTGCGGGCAGCGTGGGGGTTCTCGCCCACCGCGCGGAACCGGAACCCGAGCGTCGACCGGTTGATCAGCCACCAGACGACGGCGGTCACGACGATCACCAGGATGAAGCCCCAGTTGAGGTTGTAGCGGGCCCCGAAGAGGTCGGGCAGCACGGCGCTCGGGAGCGTGGCGGGCGACTTCGGGTTCGGGCTGCCCGGGGCCTGCAGGAGGCCCGGCGTGCGCAGGGCGAACGAGATCGAGTAGAAGGCGATGTAGTTGAGCATGATCGTGAGGATCACCTCGTGCGCGCCCGTCCTGGCCTTCAGCAGGCCGACGAGCCCGCCCCACACGGCTCCGCCGGCGATGCCGGCCAGGAGCGCGAGGGGCAGGTGGACCGCGAGCGGCAGGTCGAACGAGAAGCCGACCCACCCCGCCGCTCCGGCCGCGACGAGCATCTGGCCGCGGGCACCGATGTTGAAGAGGCCGACCCGGAAGGCGAGGGCGACGCCGAGACCGGCCGCGATGAGTGGCACCGAGTAGTTGAGCGTCTCGGTGAGCGGGCGGATCCCGGCGGCGAAGCCGTCGACCCGGAAGTTGTAGACCGCGCCCTGGAAGAGCGACGAGTACGCCCCGCCCACCGTCCGGCCGAAGGCCTGGAAGAAGTCGGTCGGCCGCGACGCGAAGTACCCGAGGGTCGACTGGACCGTGGGGTCGGTGAAGCCGATCAGCAGGCCCGAGACGACGAGGGCGAGCACCACGGCGAGGACCGAGATGGCCGCGTTGCCGGTCGTGATCTCCCGCAGGAGGCGCGACCCGCGCGAGTCGTCCGGTCGCGTCTCCGGGGCGGCCGGGCCGCCTGCCGGGGTCGGGGTGGTCGTGGTGGTGGCGTCGCTCACGCTGCCTGCTCCGTTCCGTGCGGCGTCTCGCCGGCCATCATGAGCCCCAGCACGTCGCGGGGGGTGTCGGCGGGGACGATGCCGATGATCGAGCCGCGGTACATCACGGCGATGCGGTCGGCCAGGGCCACGACCTCGTCGAGCTCGGTCGAGACGACGATGACGGGCACGCCCTGGTCGCGCGTCTCGACGATGCGCTTGTGGACGAACTCGATCGACCCGACGTCGATGCCGCGGGTGGGCTGGGCCGCCACGAAGAGGCGCAGGTCGCGGCTCAGCTCGCGCGCGAGCACGACCTTCTGCTGGTTGCCGCCCGACAGGCGCCCGGCGGGCGTGGTGATGCCCTGGGTGCGGATGTCGAACTCCCGCACCTTCTCGACCGCGAAGGCGGCGAGCTCGGCGAGGCGCAGCGAGCCGCGCTTGACGAACGGCCCGGACTGCGAGCGGTCGAGCATGAGGTTCTCGGCGACGGTGAACTCGCCGACGAGGCCGTCCTCGTTGCGGTCCTCGGGGACGAAGCCGACCCCGGCGTCGAGCACGCGGCGGACGCTCAGCCCCGTGATGTCGCGCCCGTCGAGCGTGACGCGGCCCTCGACCCGGCCCTGGAGGCCGAGGATCGCCTCGGTGAGCTCGGTCTGGCCGTTGCCCTGGACGCCCGCGATCGCGAGCACCTCGCCGCGGCGCACCTCGAACGAGACGTCGTCGACGACGACCTGGCCGATGGGGTCGAGCACCCGGAGCCCCTCCACGACCAGGGCGGCCTCGCCCGGGACGGCGGGGGCCTTCTGGACGGTGAGCTCCACCGCGCGGCCGACCATGAGCGACGCCAGCTCGGCGTTGGTCGCCGTGGGCTCGGCCTCGCCGACCACCTTGCCGAGGCGGATCACCGTGATGCGGTCGGCGACCTCGCGCACCTCGCGGAGCTTGTGGGTGATGAAGACGATGCCCGTGCCGGCGTCGCGGAGCTGGCGCATGATGACCATGAGCTCGTCGGTCTCTTGGGGGGTCAGCACGGCGGTCGGCTCGTCGAAGACGAGGACCTCGGCGTCGCGCGAGAGCGCCTTGACGATCTCGACGCGCTGCTGCACGCCGACCGGGAGCTCCTCGACGACGGCGTCGGGGTCGATGTCGAAGCCGAAGCGCCGGGAGATCTCGCGCACCTTCGCGCGGGCGGCCTGCAGGTCGAGCCGCCCGCCGGGGCGGGTCTCCTCGTGGCCGAGCATCACGTTCTCCGCCACCGTGAACACGGGGACGAGCATGAAGTGCTGGTGGACCATGCCGATGCCCGCCGCCATGGCGTCGCCGGGGCCGGAGAACCGCTGGACGACGTCGTCGAGCAGGATCTCGCCCTCGTCGGCCTGGTACAGGCCGTAGAGCACGTTCATGAGCGTGGACTTGCCGGCGCCGTTCTCACCGAGGAGGGCGTGGATCTCGCCCGGCTCGACGGTGAGGCTGATGTGGTCGTTGGCGGTCAGTGCGCCGAATCGCTTGGTGATGCCCTGGAGCTCGAGCTTCATCTCGTCAATCTACCTCGGGTGTAGGCGTGGGAAGGGCCCGGCCGAACGGTGGAGACCGTCCGGACCGGGCCCTCGATCAGGCAATGCTAGACGATGCCTGAGGGGGTGCCGGCTCGGCTCAGCTGAGGGCCGAGGGCGACTCGACCTCGATCGAGCCGTCGATGATGCCGGCCTTGATCGTGTCGAGCTCGTCCTGGAGCCCGGCGTCGACCTTGTCCTCGTAGTCGTGGAACGGAGCGATGCCCACGCCGTCGTTCTCGAGGGTGCCCACGTAGGGCTCGTTCGAGAACGAGCCGTCGGCCGACTGGGTCACGACGTCGTTCGTGGCCTGCTTGATGCCCTTGAGCACCGAGGTCAGGAACAGGTCGCTGTTGGCGCTGTCGGTCTCGTAGGTGTCGGAGTCGGCGCCGACCAGGACGACGTCCGAGCCGGAGTCGCGGATGGCCTCGGCGGCGCTCTGGTAGATCGGTCCGCCGACGGGCAGGATGACGTCCGCACCCTGGTCGATCAGGGTCTGGGCGCTCTGCTTGGCCGTGGTGCCGGCCTCGAAGCCGCCGGTGAAGGTGCCGGTCTGCGACGCGACGTCCCAGCCGACGACCTTGACGTCGGCGCTCTTCTGCTCGTTGTAGTACTCGACGCCGTCGGCGAAGCCGTCCATGAAGATGGTGACGGTCGGGAACTGCATGCCGCCGAAGGTGCCGACGGTGCCGCTCTTCGAGTAGCTCGCCGCGGCGTAGCCGGCGAGGAAGGCCGCCTCCGACGTGTTGAACGTGATCGGCTTGACGTTGTCGGCGGTGATCGACGCGTCGTCGATGGTGGCGTAGTTCACGCCGGCATTGGCCTCGGCCGCCGTCTTCGTGGCGTCGGCGAGAGCGAAGCCGACCGTGACGATCAGGCCGCAGCCCTGGTCGGCGAGGTTCGAGAGGTTGGCGTCGTAGACGGTCTCGTCGGCGGACTCGACGGTCTTGGCCTCGGCGCCCGCGGTCTCCGCGGCCTCGGTCAGACCCTCGTAGCCCAGCTGGTTGAACGACTTGTCGTCGAAGCCGCCGGCGTCGGACACCATGCAGGGCACGAAGTCGCTGGAGCTGCCGCCCGCGGCGTCGTCGCTCTCGGGAGCCGAGGCACAGCCGGCCAGGATGGCGACGGTGCTCGCCAGGGCGAGGCCGCCGAAGACGGCCCTGCGCGCAGTTGTAGTCAAGTTGTCCTCCAAGGTGCTGCCCGGCACGAGACGCCGGGCACGTATGGCGACAGGTTACCTACTGCGCGGAGCCCCTCCGACCGCTCCGGGAGAGTGAGACCGAGGCGTTACACGACCGCGACCGTCGCGTAACGGGCCCGTAACAGGACAGCCCGGTCGGGCCGTCAGAGGACGTCGCTGCGGCCGCTCAGCTTGAGGGCGTCGACGACCGACTTGACGCGCTGCGCGTTCGCCGTCGTGGTGACCAGGAGGGCGTCCGGGGTGTCGACCACGATGATGTCGTTCACCCCGATCAGCGAGATGAGCCGGCCGCTGTGGCCCACGACGATGCCGCTGGAGGCGTCCGAGAGCACCCGGGCGTTCTCGCCGAGGATGGCGAGGTCGCTCTTGCGCCCGCCGGAGTGCAGCTTCGCGATGGACGCGAAGTCGCCGACGTCGTCCCAGTCGAAGGTCCCCGGGATGACCGCGAGGCGGCCGGCCGCGGCGGCGGGCTCCGCGACGGTGTAGTCGATCGCGATCTTCTCCAGGCCGGGCCAGATCCTGTCGACGGCGGCTCCTCGACGAGGGGTGTCCCAGGCCTCGGCGAGCTCCTCCAGGCCCGCCAAGAGCTCCGGCCGCGTCTCGCCGAGCTGCTCCAGGAGGCGGTCGGCCCGGGAGATGAACATGCCGCCGTTCCAGAGGTAGTCGCCCCCCGCGACGTACCCCTCCGCCGTCTCGAGGTCCGGCTTCTCGACGAACGACTCGACGCGGAGGGCGCTCGGCGCCCCGTCGACGGCCAGCGCGGCGCCGGCGTGGATGTACCCGAAGCCGATGGCCGGCTCGGTCGGGGTGATCCCGATCGTGGTGATCCAGCCCGCGTCGGCGGCCACGATGGCCTCGCCGACGGCACGCTGGAAGCCCCGGATGTCGGAGATGACGTGGTCGGCGGCGAACGAGCCCACGATCACGTCGGGCTCCCGGCGGCGGAGGACGGCCGCGGCGAGGCCGATGGCCGCCGTGCTGTCCTTCGGCTCGCTCTCGAGGACGACGTTGTGGTCGGCGAGGGCGGGCAGCTGCGCCTCGACCGCCGCCCGGTGAGCCCGCCCGGTGACCACCATGATGCGCTGCTCCCCGGCGAGGGGCGCGAGGCGGTCCCAGGTGGCGCGGAGGAGGGTCGACCCGCTGCCCGTGAGGTCGTGGAGGAACTTCGGGGCGTCGGCCCGGCTGAGCGGCCACAGCCTCGACCCGATGCCGCCGGCGGGGATGATGCTGTAGAAGCGCTCGACGCTCTCGGGCTGTGTCATGTCCGCCACCTTAGCGAGGGCCCCGGCCGCGACTCCCCGCGTTCACGCGACCGCCACCGCGGGGCCACGGCGCGGCCGCGGTCCGGCCACGCCGCCCGCGGAGCCTGGGAGGACGCCGAGCCGAGGAGGTCCCCATGAGGGTCGCCATCGTGACCGAGAGCTTCCTGCCCACCGTCAACGGGGTGACGACGAGCGTGCTGCGGGTGCTCGACCACCTGGAGCGACGCGGCCACGAGGCCATCGTCATCGCTCCCGCGGGCCGGGGCCACGACTCCTACGGCCCCGCCAGGGTGCACCGCGTGCCCAGCGTGGCCTACCGGCAGTTCCCCGTCGGGCTGCCCTCGCCGGTCGTCGCGGGCGCCCTCGCGGACTTCTGCCCCGACGTCGTCCACGTCGCCTCCCCCTTCCTCCTCGGCGGTCACGCGATCGCGGCGGCGGCCCGCCTCGGGCTGCCGAGCGTCGCGGTCTTCCAGACCGACGTCGCCCGCTACGCGAGCACGAGCGGCCTCGGCCCCGTCACCGCCGCGGTCGCCTGGCGCCTGGTCCGTCGACTGCACGAGCAGGCCACCGTCACCCTGGTGCCGTCGTCGGCCTCGCTGCGCGACCTGCGCCGCGCCGGGGTCGACCGGCTCGCGACCTGGGGCCGCGGCGTCGACTCGGTGCGCTACCACCCGAACCGGCGCGGCACGGGCGGGTCCGCCGCCTTCCGCGGGGCGGTCGGCGCAGCCCCCGGGGAGGCGCTGGTCGGATACGTGGGACGCCTCGCCCCCGAGAAGCAGGTCGAGCGGCTCGCGGCCCTGCACCGCACGCCCGGCACCCGCTTCGTCGTGGTCGGCGACGGCCCGGCGCTGCCGTCGCTGCGGCGGCGGCTCCGGCACCTCGACCCCGTGTTCACCGGGGCGCTCCACGGCGACGAGCTGGCGGACGCCTACGCGGCACTGGACGTCTTCGTGCACACCGGCGTCACGGAGACCTTCGGGCAGACGGTCCAGGAGGCGCACGCGAGCGGGACGCCGGTCGTGGCCCCCGCCGCGGGCGGGCCCCTCGACCTCGTCCGGCACGGCGTCGACGGGTTCCTGGTCGACCCCCTGCACGACCACTCGCTCCGCCGGGCCGTCCGGCTCCTGGTCGACGACCCGGCCCTCCGGGCACGGTTCGGGGAGGCGGGGCGGCGCGCCGTCGTCGGGCGCACCTGGGAGCGCCTCGGGGACGAGCTGCTCGGGCACTACGCCGACGCGGTGGCGGCTCCGGCGGTGCCGACCCGCGCCTCCGCCCGGGCCCGGCAGCTGTCGGCGACGAGCTGACCGTCTCTCGACATCGAACTAGTTTGGGCAGCCTCGGCAGCGGTGCCCACCGCGCGTTCCGTATGCTCGGGGTGTTCTGAGAACACACGGTGGACACGGCTGTCCTCCCTGACCACAGCCGACCGCCCCAGCCGCGAGGAGGGCAGCTCATGGCCGAGCAGTCGACGGGAACACTGGCGTCACCGGGCACGCCCTCGGGGCGACCGGGTGCACCCACCATCAGCGAGCCGCAGCGCGCCAAGCGCTTCCAGGGCACGCTCTACCGCGGCCGTGAGGGCATGTGGTCGTGGGTCCTGCACCGGATCACCGGCGTCAGCATCTACTTCTTCCTCCTCGTGCACATCCTCGACACGGCGCTGGTGCGCATCAGCCCCGAGGCCTACGACGCGGTCATCGGCACGTACAAGAACCCGGTGATGGGGCTCGGCGAGACCGGCCTGGTCGCCGCCATCCTCTTCCACGCCCTCAACGGCCTGCGCATCATCCTCATCGACTTCTGGAGCGCCGGCACCAAGCACCAGCGCGTCATGTTCTGGGTCGTGATCGGCCTCTGGGCCGTGCTGATGCTCGGCTTCGCCCCCCGCCACCTCATGAACGTCTTCTCGGAGTAGAGCGATGACCACTGAGACCATCGAGGCCCCCCGGTCGGCCCGCACCGCCCAGCGCAGCACCAACTGGGAGAAGTGGGGCTGGATCTACATGCGCGCGAGCGGGCTCGTGCTCGTCGTGCTGATCTTCGGCCATCTCTTCATCAACCTGCTCGCGGGCGAGGGCGGCGTCAAGGCCATCGACTTCGCGTTCGTGGCGGGCAAGTGGGCCGACCCGTTCTGGCAGGTCTACGACACGCTCCTCCTCTGGCTGGCGCTGATCCACGGCTCGAACGGCATGCGCACGATCGTCAACGACTACGTGGGCCGCCCGACCACCCGCAAGGTCTTCCTCGGCGCCCTGGTCGTCTCCAGCGCCGTGCTGCTGCTGCTCGGCTCGCTCGTCATCTGGACCTTCGACCCCTGCCCCGCGGGCGCCCCGGCCGACCTCCTCCCGTCGATCTGCTCTCGCTGACCGTCGGCGGGCGCCGCGCCGACGCCCCACGACCGACCACCCCGTCCACCTGCACCACGTCCCACCTGGAAGCACCGTGACCACACCTGCACCCTCCGCCCAGAGCTCCGTCGTCGACGGCATCCACTACCACCAGCACGACATCGTCATCGTCGGCGCCGGCGGGGCGGGGATGCGCGCGGCCATCGAGGCCGGGCCGAACGCCAGCACGGCGGTCATCTCGAAGCTCTACCCCACGCGCTCGCACACCGGCGCCGCCCAGGGCGGCATGGCCGCCGCCCTCGCTAACGTCGAGGACGACAACTGGGAGTGGCACACCTTCGACACGGTCAAGGGCGGCGACTACCTCGTCGACCAGGACGCCGCCGAGATCCTCGCGAAGGAGGCGATCGACGCCGTCCTCGACCTCGAGAACATGGGCCTGCCCTTCAACCGGACGCCCGAGGGCAAGATCGACCAGCGGCGCTTCGGCGGGCACACGGCCGAGCACGGCAAGAGCCCCGTCCGTCGCGCCTGCTACGCGGCCGACCGCACCGGCCACATGATCCTGCAGACGCTGTACCAGAACTGCGTCAAGCACGGCATCGAGTTCTTCAACGAGTTCTACGTCCTCGACCTGATCATGGGCGAGGTCGACGGGGTCGAGCGGCCCGCCGGGGTCGTCGCCTACGAGCTGTCGACCGGTGAGCTCCACGTCTTCCAGGGCAAGGCCGTGATCTTCGCGACCGGCGGCTTCGGCAAGATCTACAAGACGACCTCGAACGCGCACACGCTGACGGGCGACGGCGTGGGCATCATCTGGCGCAAGGGCCTGCCGCTGGAGGACATGGAGTTCTTCCAGTTCCACCCGACCGGCCTGGCCGGGCTCGGCATCCTCCTCTCCGAGGCCGCCCGCGGCGAGGGCGCCATCCTCCGCAACAGCGAGGGCGAGCGCTTCATGGAGCGCTACGCGCCCACCATCAAGGACCTCGCGCCGCGCGACATCGTGGCGCGCTGCATGGCCACGGAGATCCGCGAGGGCCGGGGCGGCGGGCCGCACAAGGACTACGTCTACCTCGACATCACGCACCTCGACCCGGCCGTGATCGACGCGAAGCTGCCCGACATCACCGAGTTCGCCCGCACCTACCTCGGCGTCGAGCCCTACACCGAGCCCGTGCCCGTCCTGCCCACGGCGCACTACGCCATGGGCGGCATCCCCACCAACGTCCACGCCGAGGTGCTGCGCGACAACACGACCGTGGTGCCCGGGCTCTACGCCGCGGGCGAGTGCGCCTGCGTCAGCGTGCACGGCTCGAACCGGCTCGGCACCAACTCGCTGCTCGACATCAACGTCTTCGGCAAGCGCGCCGGCAACAACGCCGTCGAGTTCGTCAGGACGGCCGAGTTCGTGCCGCTGCCGGACGACCCGGCGGGCTTCGTGCGGGGCCTCGTCGACGACGTGCGGGCCGCCACCGGCACCGAGCGCATCGCGACCCTCCGCAAGGCGCTGCAGGACAGCATGGACCGCAACGCCCAGGTGTTCCGCACGGAGGAGACCCTCGACGAGGTCACCCACGTGATCGCCGACCTGCGCGACCGCTTCAAGAACATCTCCGTGCAGGACAAGGGCAAGCGGTTCAACACCGACCTGCTCGAGGCGATCGAGCTGGGCTTCCTGCTCGACCTCGCCGAGGTCGTCGTCTACTCGGCCCGCTCCCGCCAGGAGAGCCGCGGCGGGCACTTCCGCGAGGACTACCCGACGCGCGACGACGAGAACTGGCTGGTGCACACGATGGCCTACCTCACCGGCGACGCCCACTCGTCGCTGGCGGGCGACCACATCCGCCTCGACACCAAGCCCGTCGTGATCACGAACTACCAGCCGATGGAACGGAAGTACTGAGCATGAGCACCGCTGTCCTCGAGAACGCCCCCGCCGGCGCCGACGCGATCCCCACCTTCACCGCCACCCTGATCATCAGACGGTTCGACCCGGACGTCGACACGGAGCCGCGCTGGCAGGACTTCGACGTCGAGGTGCTGCCCACCGACCGCGTCCTCGACGCCCTGCACCAGATCAAGTGGGAGCAGGACGGCTCGCTGACCTTCCGCCGCTCGTGCGCCCACGGGGTCTGCGGCTCCGACGCGATGCGCATCAACGGTCGCAACCGGCTCGCCTGCAAGACCCTGATCAAGGACCTCGACATCACCCAGCCGATCTACGTCGAAGCGATCAAGGGGCTGCCGCTCGAGAAGGACCTCGTCGTCGACATGGAGCCCTTCTTCCAGTCGTACCGCGAGATCCAGCCGTTCCTGATGGCCTCGTCGAAGCCGGAGAAGGAGCGGATCCAGAGCGCCACGCAGCGCGAACGGTTCGACGACACGACCAAGTGCATCCTCTGTGCCGCGTGCACCTCGAGCTGCCCCGTCTTCTGGACGGACGGCCAGTACTTCGGCCCCGCCGCGATCGTCAACGCGCACCGTTTCATCTTCGACTCGCGCGACGAGGGCGCCCAGGTGCGCCTGGACATCCTCAACGACAAGGAGGGGGTGTGGCGCTGCCGCACCACCTTCAACTGCACCGAGGCGTGCCCCCGCGGCATCCAGGTGACCCAGGCGATCGCCGAGGTCAAGCAGGCCGTCCTGCGCGGGCGGGCCTAGCCTCCGCCGGCACCGCCCTCCGACGACGAGAGGCCCGGACTCCCCCAGGGGGTCCGGGCCTCTCGTCGCGCCGGGCGACCGTCGATCGCCAGGGGGCGGGGTGACGGGGCCGGGTCAGTCGTCCTCGACGATGCACGTCGCGTCGAGCCCGAGCGCCAGGCGCAGGGCCACGGAGACCCCGGCCTCGCCGGCGTCGGCCAGGGGCGCCACGGCGTCGACCCAGAAGACCGGGAGGCGCACCTCGGGAGGGTGCGGCAGCAGCCGCTCGATCTCCCCCGCCGTCGTGAGCTCCCGCGCGCCCCACACGGTGAGGAGGGGCTCGCCGCCCTCCGCGAAGACCTGCAGGGCGTCGCCCTCGTCGATCTCGCGCACGCCGTACGACTCGTCGACGGCACGCGCGGCCGTGGCGAGGTCGAGGGCGTCGGGGACGGTGGGGCTCAGGATCGTGATGTCACGGGGCACCGGGGGGCGTCTCCTCGTCGTCGTCGTGCTGCTCGTCGTCGTCGTCGACCTCGCCCTCGCGGGGGCGGCCAGCCCCCGCGACGCCGACGGCGCCGTCGACGGCGCTCTCGTGCAGGAGGTCGGCCTCGGCGAGGTCCTCCTCCCACGCCTGCAGCAGGGGGGTGGCGACCATGGTGGCGAGACGCTCGGGCCCGACGGCGTCGAGGGTGTCGTGGAGGGCGTCCCAGCCGGAGGTGCTCGCGTCGCCGAGCGGCACGACGTACGCGGGCAGCCGCGGCCGACCGACGACGACCACCGGCCGCGTCGAGGGGAGGGCGGACAGCTCGAGGCCCAGCCGCTTCACGGAGGGCGCGCCGATGAGCAGCGCGACCGGGTTCGGCGGCGGGTAGGTCTTCGCCCGCACGCAGCGGTCGACGTCGCCCTCCCGCGCCACGACGAGCGCGAACGTGGGCAGCGACGACCCGGCGATGTCGGAGAGCGCCTCGGTGAGGCGCGAGATCGCGGCGTCGAGGGCGCGTCGGGCGTCCGCCTCGGCCCCCTCGGAGCCCCCGGCGGCGGTCTCGACGACGGGCACGTCGATGGTGACGGCGGTGGTCTCCTCGATGCCGTGCTCGGTCACCCGGGCGGTCACGGTGCCCGAGAGGCGAGGGCCCTCGACGACGACCCGGACGGTCTCGGGGGCGGCGTGCCGAGCGTGCTGAGTGAGGACCCAGCGGTCCCAGTCGTGGAGGAGGGGCTCGGAGCTGCCCCAGGACGCGGGGCCGGTGCCGGAGACGGCCGTCCCGAGGGCCTCGAGCGCGCCTCCCAGGCTGGTGTCGTGGGAGGCGCGGTGCAGCACCGTGAGGTCGACGCTGAGCTGGGCGGTGGTGCCGACCGCGGCCGGCACGTCGACCGGGACGACCGGTGCGAGGGGGTCCTCCTGGGGCCGGCCGGCGGCGTCGACGTCGGCGTAGGGCAGGCCGGTCAGCCCGTCGCGCAGGGCCCCGGCCTCGTCGTGGACGGCCCAGGTGCCGCCGGCGTCGACGAGCGCGGCGCGCACGCCGACGGTCAGCCGCGACCGGTCGCTCGTGACGAGCACGACGCGTCGTCGGCTGCGGCGACGCGAGAGGAGGTCGGCGAAGGGCGCACTCAGCCGCACGACCCGGGCCCGGCTGTCGACCCGGACGACCTGCGCGGTGACCGCGTCGACCATCGGGTGTCGGATAGGGGTGCCCACGGGGACAGTCTGCTCCACGCCCCTGCGCGCTGACCGGAACGAGCCCGGCGTCCCCCGGATCAGGGCACGGCCCCGCCCGGGCGCATATGCTTCTCGTGCCGTCCTGCCGGGCACCGCCCCGTCGTCGGCACCGCCCCCGATCACCGACCACGACCGAGAGGCCGCGCCGACATGGACGTCCCCCGCCAGCAGCAGCTCCAGAACGACATCGCCGAGCGCTTCGCCGCCAGCCTCGAGGGCACCGACTGGGCGGAGGCCACGCTCCAGCTGCTCGAGGTGGGCTCGGTCTCGCGCCTCTGGGTCGACGCCGTCGACGCCGCGGGCAGCAGCCGCACCGTCGGCACCGTGCCCGACGTCGTCGCCCTCGGCGGGCAGCTCCGCGAGGTGATGGCCGACCCGGAGAAGGGCGCCTGGTTCTCCCTCTCGCTCACCGTCTCCCGCGACGGGTCGTTCACCGCCCGCTTCAACCTCGACCGACGCGTCTGGGTGAACCCGGGCTCGCCCTTCGAGCCCGGCGACGCCGGGGTGCTGCCCTCGGACGCCGACTACGCCGCCGACCTCGAGCGGTTCCCGCGCGCGGAGCGCTACCGGCCCGAGTGGCTGCCGACCACCGCGGGAACGGGCGGCACGGCCTCCGCGACCACCGCCTCCGTCGCCCTGCCCGGCGCCCTCACGGCCCTCGAGGGCCGCTGGGGCTGGCCGGGCGTGCTCGAGAGCGTCGCGCAGCAGACGGCGACGGCACCGGTGTCGTCGGTGGCCGGGGCGACGACGACAGGAGAGGAGGGGGGCGGAACGGCGACCGACTCCCCCGTGCTCACCGTTGACCAGCTGGCCCCCCTCGTGCGCGAGGCCGTCGTCGCCGACGTGATCGCCCCGCACCGCGTCGCGACGCTGCTGCGCCTGCACGACGAGGCCGTCGCGGCCGGGCTGCTGCCCGGCGTCGAGGGCGCCGAGGCCGTCGACGGCGACCTGTCGCTCGAGGAGGCGCGGGTCGCGGCTCCGGAGCTCGTCGCGGCCGTCGAGGCCGCCGTCGGCCAGGTGGTCGACGCGGTCGTCGCCGCCCACCTGCAGCAGGCCGTCGAGGGCTGAGGCCGGGCGGACCGGACCCGGTCCGAGCCGGACCCGGTCCGAGCCGGACCCGGCCGGCCTGGCCGGGCCGGCCCGTCGGGACTAGCCGGCGAGCGCCTCGGCGGCCTGACGGGCACCGGTGGCCGTGGTCGCGGCGACCGCGGCGGCCGCGAGGGCCTTCGCCTGCTCGAGCGTGTGCTTCGACAGCTCGAGCCGGACGTCGGCCAGGGCGGCCGGCGTCATCGACAGGGTGGTCGCCCCGAGCCCGACGAGCACGACGGCGAGCAGCGGGTCGGCCGCCGCCTCGCCGCAGATGCCGACCGGCTTCGCGGCGGCTCGGCCGGCCTCGCCGAGGGTCGAGACCAGGCGGAGCACCGCCGGGTGCCACGGGTCCTGGTAGCTGGCGACCGAGCCGAGCATCCGGTCGGCGGCCAGCGTGTACTGCGTGAGGTCGTTCGTGCCGATGCTCACGAAGTCGGCGGTCTGCATCACCTGGTCGGCGAGGACGGCCAGGGAGGGCACCTCGGCCATGACGCCGACCGTGCGGAGGCCGAGCTCACGGCCGAGGGTGACGAAGTACTCGGTCTCCTCCGCGTCGCTGACCATGGGCGCCATGACCCAGAGGTCCGCGGTCGTGGCGGCCTGGGCCGCGGCGAGCGCCGTCAGCTGGTCGCGGAGGATCTGCTCCTTGACCCGCAGCGCCCGCAGGCCGCGGAGGCCGAGGGCGGGGTTCTCCTCGTGGGCGTCGTTGAGGAAGGCGAGGGGCTTGTCGGCCCCGGCGTCGAGGGCACGGACGACGACCTTGCGGCCGGGGAAGGCCTCGAGGAGGGCCGTGTAGCTGGCGGTCTGGCTCTCGACCGTCGGGGCCTGGCTCGCGCCGAGGAACAGGAACTCCGTGCGGAACAGGCCCACGCCCTCGGCGCCGAGGGCGACGGCGCCCGCGGCCTCGTCGGGCGAGCCGAGGTTCGCGAGCAGCGGCACCGCGTGGCCGTCGGCGAGCGCGCCGTCGGTGAGCGGGGCGGCCGCGGCGGCCCGGCGGTCGGCGATGCGCTGCTCGGCGGCCGCCACCTCGTCGGCGGAGGGGTCGACGGTGACCACCCCGGAGACGGCGTCGGCGACGACGACGGTGCCGTCGACCAGGTCGAGGGCACCGGTCACGCCGACGATGGCGGGGATCGACTTGGAGCGGGCGAGGATCGCGGTGTGGGAGGTGGGGCCGCCGTCACGGGTGACGAGCGCGAGCACCTTGTCGAGGTCGAGCAGCGCCGTGTCGGCCGGGGCCAGGTCGGGAGCCACCAGCACGAAGGGCGTGTCGCTCTCGGGCACGCCCGGGGCGGGCACGCCGCGGAGGGCCGCGATCACGCGCTGGGCCACGTCGCCGAGGTCGGTCGCGCGCTCGGCCATGTAGCCGCCCATGCCGACGAGCATCTCCTGGAAGGCGCCGAAGGCCTCGAAGACCGCCCGCTCGCCGGTGACGCCGCCGTCGATGCGCTGCTCGACGTCGTCGACGAGGGTCGGGTCCTGGGCCATGAGCGCCTGGGCGTCGAGGACGTCCTTCGCCTCGCCGCCGGCCTTCTCGCCGCGGGCGGTCAGGTCGGCCGCGACGGCCTCGAGCGACTCGCGCACGCGGGCCAGCTCGGCGGACGCGTCGGCGGTGCGCGCCTCGGTGCCGGGTTCCGGCAGCGGCTCGGGCATCCTCAGGACGGGGCCGACGGCCACTCCACGTCCGACGCCAACGCCCTGTAGTGCCACGGTCGTACCTCTTCATGCTCGGGAGGGGACGGCGCACACGGGAGGGGCGGCGCCGCACGGTCGTCCACATCGTACGCGAGCGGGCCTGTCCGTCCGCGGCCCCCCGGCGCGCGGGCACCTACGCTGGGGGCATGCGCCGCCGACCCGACGACGAAGCGACCCCGCCCCCGCCCTCGGCCCCCGCCCCGGCGACGCCCGCGGGGCCCTCGGCGGCGGCCCGCCTGCTCGGGTCGCGCCTCGTCCGCGTGGTCGGGCGACACGTCGCCTCGAAGGGGCCGCTGCTCGCGGCCGGCCTCACCTACCAGGCGCTCTTCGCCCTCTTCTCGGCCCTCTGGGTCGGCTTCAGCGTGGCGGGCTTCGTCGTGGCCGGCGACGTCGTCCTCCGCGACGAGCTCGTCGTCTTCATCCAGTCGGCCGTGCCCGGCGTCATCAAGGACGACTCGGGAGCCGGCGTCGTGGAGCCGGGCGCCCTGATGAACGCCTCGGTGTTCGGCTGGACGGGCACCGTCGCGCTCGTCGGCCTGCTGTTCGGGTCCGTCCGCCTGTTCGGCAGCATGCGCGACTCCGTCCGCACGGTCTTCCGGGCCCCGACGCCGGCCCCGTCGCTGATCGTCCTCGTGCTGCGCGACCTGGCCCTCGCCGTGGCCTTCGGCGTGGCCGTCCTCGTCTCGGCGTCGATCTCCCTGCTGAGCACCACGGCGGTCACCTGGGGCCTGCACCTCGTCGGGCTCTCCACGGCCTCCCCGGCGTCCGTCGTGCTGCTCCGGGTCGTGGCGCTCGTCCTCGTGTTCGCGTTCGACACCGCGGTGCTCGTCGCGCTCTTCCGGGTGCTGGCCGGCCTGCACATCCCCGGCCGGCGACTCCTCGCGGGGTCGGCGCTCGGCGCGGCCGGCTTCGTGCTCATCACCTTCGTCGGCGGCACGTTGCTGCGGGCCGCGGGGTCGAACCCCCTCCTCGCCTCCTTCGCCGCGATCGTCGGCCTGCTGCTCGTCATCAACCTGCTCTGCCAGGTGCTGCTGCTCGCCGCCGCCTGGATCGCCGTCGGGCTGGACGACATCGGCGTGCGCGCCGACCCCCGCGAGGAGGCCGAGCGGCTGCGCCGCCTCGAGGAGGAACGGCTCGCCCAGGAGGCGCGGGTCGTCTCCGCCCCCCGGCGCGCGGCGTCGCGGGTGCGGGGCCTCGCCGCCCACGTCGCCCGGGCCGCCGGGTCGGTGCGGCGCCGAGGCGGCGACGTCGGCGGCCGCCGGTAGTCTCGTCGGCATGTCACAACGCCTCCGACTCGCGTCCGTCAACGTCAACGGCATCCGCGCCGCGTACCGCAAGGGCATGGGCGAGTGGCTGGCCGACCGCGACGTCGACGTGCTGACCCTGCAGGAGGTGCGGGCCACCACCGACGACCTCGAGGGCCTGCTCGGCCCCGAGTGGAACGTCATCCACCACCCCGCCACCGCGAAGGGCCGCGCCGGCGTCGCCATCGCGTCCCGCGGCGCCGCGGTGATCCACCGCGTCGAGCTCGGGCCGGACGACTTCGACAGCGCCGGCCGCTGGATCGAGGCCGACTACGACGTCGACGGCACGATCGTCACCGTCGTGAGCACCTACGTGCACTCGGGCGAGGTCGGCACCGAGAAGCAGGACGAGAAGTGGCGGTTCCTCGACGCGATGTCGGAGAGGCTCCCGCAGCTCGCGGCGCACTCCCAGCTCGCCGTCGTGACGGGCGACCTCAACGTCGGCCACCGCGAGCTCGACATCAAGAACTGGAAGGGCAACGTCAAGCGCGCCGGCTTCCTGCCCCGCGAGCGCGCCTACTTCGACCGCTTCTTCGGCGAGGCCGGCCAGCCCGTCGAGACCGTCGACGGCAGCGGCGGCACCGGCCTCGGCTGGGTCGACGTCGGGCGCCGCCTCTCGGGCGAGGTCGAGGGGCCCTACTCGTGGTGGTCGTGGCGCGGCCAGGCCTTCGACAACGACACGGGCTGGCGCATCGACTACCACGTGGCGACCCCGGCCCTCGCCGAGCGCGCCTCGGGCTACACGATCGACCGCGCCGCGTCGTACGACAAGCGCTGGTCCGACCACGCCCCCGTCGTCGTCGACTACGACATCTGACCCGCACCGCCCCCACGAGGACACCATGACCACGCTCCCCCCCTCCCCCGCCCCGACCACGACGCCCGGGCAGAAGCCCCGCCTCTTCTCGGGCATGCAGCCGTCGGCCGACTCGCTGCACATCGGCAACTACGTGGGCGCCCTGCTGCAGTGGCGCGAGATGCAGTCGACGCACGAGGCGCTCTTCTGCGTCGTCGACATGCACGCCATCACCGTGGCGCAGGAGCCCGCGACGCTCCGCGAGTCGACGCGTCGCACCGCGGCGCAGTACATCGCGGCCGGCATCGACCCCGAGCGCTCGACGCTCTTCATCCAGTCGCACGTGCCGGCGCACGCCCAGCTCGCGTGGGTGCTGAACACCCTCACCGGCTTCGGCGAGGCCAGCCGCATGACCCAGTTCAAGGACAAGGCGGCGAAGCAGGGCGCCGACACGGCCTCGCTCGGCCTCTTCGCCTACCCGACCCTCATGGCCGCCGACATCCTCCTCTACGGCGCCCACGAGGTCCCGGTCGGCGACGACCAGCGCCAGCACGTCGAGCTGACGCGCGACCTCGCGAACCGCTTCAACTCGCGCTTCGGCCCGACGCTCGTCGTGCCCGAGGCGGTCGTCCAGGCGGAGGGCGCCCGGGTCTACGACCTGCAGTCGCCCGAGTCGAAGATGAGCAAGTCTGCGGCCACCGAGGCCGGCGTGGTCTGGATGCTCGACGAGCCCAGCCGCACCGCGAAGAAGATCAAGTCGGCCGTGACCGACGCCGAGCGCGAGATCCGCTTCGACCGCGGCGCGAAGCCCGGGGTCTCGAACCTGCTGACCATCCTCTCCGCCTTCACCGAGACCCCCGTGGCCTCGCTGGAGGAGCAGTACGCGGGCCGCGGCTACGGCGACCTCAAGAAGGACGTCGCGGAGGCGGTGGTGGAGACGTTCACCCCGATCCGCGCGCGGGCGCTCGAGCTGCTCGACGACCCCGCCGAGCTGGACCGCGTGCTGGCCGGCGCCGCCGACCGGGCCGGCGAGATCGCCGAGGCGACCCTCGCCACCGTGTACGAGCGCATCGGGTTCCTCGCGAGGGCGTGACGGTGCGCGCGTTCACGCTCCGCTCGCCGCTCGTCGAGCTGCGAGCGCCCGACACGAGCGACGTCGAGGCGATCGTGGCGGCCTGCCACGACCCCGAGACCGTCCGCTGGACGACCGTGCCCACGCCCTACGACCGCTCCGACGCCGAGTTCTTCCTCGACCGGATCGTCGACCACGGCTGGGCCACGGGCCGCGAGATGACCTGGGGCCTCCGGGCCCCGGGGTCGTCCGAGCTCGTCGGCGTGGTCAGCGTGCGAACGGCGGGCCGCGACGTCGGCTTCTGGACGGCGCCGGCGGCCCGCGGCCGCGGCCTCATGACCGAGGCCGTGCAGCTCGTCGTCGACTGGGCCCTCGGCGAGGGCGGCCTGCCCGAGGTGCGCTGGGAGGCGCACGTCGGCAACGTCGCGTCGGCCGCGGTCGCCCGCCGGGTGGGCTTCCGGTACCTCGGGGCGGCCCCGGGCCTGCACCCGGGGCGCGACGGCGAGCACCCCCTGTGCTGGACGGCTCGGCTCGGCCCCGACGACGACCGCGAGCCGGCGCCGGGCTGGCCCGCGCCCCTCACCGGGGAATTCCCCGGTGCCGCGAGCGTTGGGTCGAGGGCCGACGCTCCCGTCGGGCCTGGCGACCGCCCTCACGTCGCGACCCCTGCCCCGGCACCGACGCCCCCTCCCGCCCCACCGACCGCTCCCCCGGAGACCCCGTGACCCTCGCCCCCGCCGTGCTCGAGACGGCCATGCGCCGCGCCCTCGAGCTGGCGGCCCGCGGCACGCTCCTCGGCGTGAACCCGCGGGTGGGCTGCGTGCTGCTCCGACCGGACGGCACCGTCGCCGCCGAGGGCTGGCACCGCGGCGCCGGGACGGCGCACGCCGAGGTCGACGCGCTCTCGCAGCTGGCGCCCGGCGAGGCCCGGGGCACGACCGCGATCGTCACCCTCGAGCCCTGCGACCACACCGGCCGGACGGGGCCCTGTAGCGAGGCCCTGCTGGCGGCCGGCGTCGAGCGCGTCGTGTACGCCGTCGGCGACCCCGGCCGGGACTCCTCGGGAGGGGCCGACCGGCTCCGCGCCTCCGGCGTGGACGTCGTCCCGGGGGTGCTCGAGGCCGAGGGCCGCGAGTTCCTGCACCGCTGGCTCACGGCCGTCGAGCTGCGCCGCCCCTTCGTCACGCTGAAGTGGGCCTCGAGCCTCGACGGCCGCGTGGCCGCGGCGGACGGCTCCAGCCGCTGGGTCACCGGCGACGCCGCCCGCCTCGACGTCCACGCCCGACGGGCCGAGCACGACGCGATCCTGGTCGGCACGGGCACCGCCCTCACCGACGACCCGTCGCTCACCGCCCGCGACGCCGACGGCGGACTGCTGCCCGAGCAGCCCCTGCCCGTCGTCGTCGGCGACCGCGAGCTGCCGGCCGGGGCGGCCCTGCACGCGCACCCGCGTGGGCTCGTCCGGGCGGCGACCCACGACCTCGCCGCCGTGCTCGACGACCTCTGGCGGCGTGACGTCCGGAGCGTCCTCGTCGAGGGCGGGCCGACCGTGGCGAGCGAGCTCGTCCGGCGCGGGCTCGTCGACGAGTACCTCGTCTACCTCGCCCCGACGCTGCTCGGCGGGCCCCGGACGGCGCTCGACGACCTCGGCGTCGACACCATCGACGACCAGCGCCGGCTGAGCGTCGTGAGCACCGCCGCGCTGGGCGACGACCTCCTCGTCGTGGCCCGCGCCCCGCACCGGAGGACCCCGTGACCGACACTCCCGCCGCCGACGCCCCCACCGCCGGGCCCGCGACCGCCCCCGCCGTCTCGTCGCAGGTGCGGTTCGAGGTCGAGACGACCGTCCCGACCAGCCACGGCACCTTCCGCATGCGCGCCTACGCCGACACCCTCACCGGGGCCGACCACATCGCGATCGTGGCGTCCGCCCCTGACGGCTCGCCGCCGCGCGACGGCGCCCTCGTGCGCGTGCACAGCGAGTGCCTGACGGGCGAGGCGTTCGGCTCGCTGAAGTGCGAGTGCGGACCGCAGCTCGACGCCGCCCTCGACACGATCCACGCCCACGGCGGCGTCGTCGTCTACCTGCGCGGCCACGAGGGCCGGGGCATCGGCCTCGTCGCCAAGCTCCGTGCCTACCGGCTCCAGGAGGACGGCCTCGACACCCTCGACGCCAACCTCGCCCTGGGGCTCCCGGCCGACTCCCGCGACTACGGCGCGGCGGCCGACATGCTGCGCGACCTGGGCGTCACCTCGATCCGGCTGCTGAGCAACAACCCGGAGAAGCGCCGTCAGCTGGCGGCGCACGGGATCGCCGTCAGCGAGACGGTGCCGCTCGTCGTCGGCGTCGGCACGTTCAACGCCGGCTACCTCGACACCAAGCGCGACCGCATGGGCCACGAGCTGCCGGACGACCTCGCCGGAGCCTGAGCCCGGCGTCGACGACGGTCGTCGCCCAGCGTCCGCCACGACGCCGTCACGGAGGTAAGCTGGGAGGACGCTGTCACGAGCAGCGCCCCGCACCACCGGCGACGTGCGCCCACCGAGCACCGCACCAGCCGCCTCCGACACCTGCAGCGCACACCTCGCGCCGGGCGTCGTCGAGGCCGTCGCCCGTCCGCACCCGCCGCCCTGCCTGCCGCTCCGGAGCCTCCATGTCTGCCAGCACCGTCGCCTCGTCGACGCCCCCCGCCCCTCCCGCCAACAAGCGCTCGCGCGTCATCGTCGCGAGCCTCGTCGGCACCTCCATCGAGTTCTACGACTTCTACGTCTACGCGACGGCCGCCGTGCTCGTCTTCCCGACCGTCTTCTTCGCGAACGACGACCCCGCCGTCGCGCGCCTCGCCTCCTTCGCGGTCTTCGGCGTCGCCTTCATCGCCCGCCCGGTCGGCTCGGTGATCTTCGGCCACTTCGGCGACCGCATCGGCCGCAAGGGCACGCTCGTCGCCTCCCTGCTCACGATGGGCGTCGCGACGGTGCTGATCGGCTGCATCCCCGCCGGCACCACGCCCGGCTGGGCCGTCGCCGGCCCGGCCTGCCTCGTCGTGCTGCGCTTCTGCCAGGGCCTCGGCCTCGGCGGCGAGTGGAGCGGCGCCGCCCTGCTGGCGACCGAGAACGCCCCCGCGAAGCGCCGGGCGATCTACGGCACCTTCCCGCAGCTCGGCGCCCCGATCGGCTTCATCATCGCCAACCTGCTGTTCGTCGTGCTCAACAGCACGCTCACCGAGGAGCAGTTCCTGAGCTGGGGCTGGCGCCTGCCCTTCCTCGCCAGCGCCGTGCTCGTCGTGATCGGGCTCTACGTGCGCTTCAAGCTCATCGAGACGCCGGCCTTCCAGAAGGTCGTCGACTCGGGCAACGTCGCGACCCTGCCGCTCGCGCGCGTGTTCTCGACGAGCTGGCGCCCGCTCATCCTCGGCACGTTCATCATGCTGGCGACCTACACGCTCTTCTACCTGATGACGACGTTCACGCTGACCTACGGCACCGCCCCGGCCGAGGGTGCGGCGCCGGGCCTCGGCATCGCGCGCAACCAGTTCCTCTGGATGCTCATCCTCGGCGTCGTGTTCTTCGGCGTGTTCACACTCGTCTCCGGTCCGCTGGCGGAGAAGTACGGCCGGCGCGCCCTGCTGATCTGCGTCACCGCGGGCATCCTCGTCTTCGGCTTCCTCTTCGCCCCGCTCTTCGCGGCGGGAGCGCTCGGCGCCCAGGCGCTGCTCATCATCGGCTTCGTGCTCATGGGGCTGACGTTCGGGCCGATGGGCGCGGTGCTGCCCGAGCTGTTCCCGACCAGCGTCCGCTACACCGGCTCGGCCATCAGCTACAACGTCGCCAGCATCCTCGGCGCGGCCGTCGCGCCGTTCATCGCCGTGGCGCTGTGGCAGGCCGCCGGGGGCAGCACCTGGCTGGTAGGGCTGTACCTGTCGTCGATGGCGGTGCTGACGCTGATCGCCCTGCTGCTGAGCTCGGAGACCCGCGACGTGCAGTACGAGACCTCGAGCTGACGGGCCGCACCGCGCCTCCTGCACCACCCCGGCCCGCTCCCCTCGGGGGGCGGGCCGTCGGCGTCCCCCGACAGGCGGCTCGCGGCCGCACGGCAGTACCCTCGACTCGGTGCCCGTGACCCCGGTCGCGTCGCGCCCACCGGTCGCGACCCGTCGCCGCGACGACCGAGCACGAGAGGCACCATGAGCTCCGACACGAGCACCCGCAAGCGCGCCGCCACCCAGGCCGAGGAGGCGCGGGTCGGCTCGCCGACGCCGCCCCCGGCCCGAAGGGGCCTGGGTCGACGGCCGCGGCCGGAGGGTCCGCGCGCGACCTTCCGCCAGCTCGTGCCGTACCTGTTCGAGCACCGGAAGGTGATGGT
Source organism: Frigoribacterium sp. CFBP 8754 (assembly GCF_014841815.1). Taxonomy (NCBI): domain Bacteria; kingdom Bacillati; phylum Actinomycetota; class Actinomycetes; order Micrococcales; family Microbacteriaceae; genus Frigoribacterium; species Frigoribacterium sp. CFBP 8754. The sequence goes on along the minus strand of NZ_JACYUO010000001.1, from coordinate 409,353 downwards.
GTTCATCATCGTGCTCAGCGTGCTGGGCGCCGCCGCCTCGCTCGCCCAGCCCCTGCTGGTCAGCCGCGTCATCTCGGTCGTCCAGGCGGGCGACCCCCTCGGCCGCCTCGTCTGGCTGCTCGTCGCGCTGGTCGTCGTCGCGGGCCTGATCAGCGGGTTCCAGCACTACCTGCTGCAGCGCACCGGCGAGGGCGTGGTGCTCTCGAGCCGACGCCGCCTCGTCGGCCGCATGCTCAACCTGCCCATCAGCCAGTTCGACGTGCGACGCACGGGCGACCTGGTGAGCCGCGTGGGCTCCGACACGACGCTCCTCCGCGCCGTCCTGACCCAGGGGCTGGTCGAGGCCATCGGCGGCTCGCTCACCTTCGTCGGGGCCCTGGTGGGCATGTTCCTCATCGACCCGGTGCTGCTCGGGCTCACCGTGCTCGTGGTGGCCGTCTCGGTCGCCGTCGTGGTGCTGCTCAGCGGCCGCATCCGCGTGGCCAGCCGCCAGGCGCAGGAGAAGGTCGGCGACCTGACCTCGTCGGTCGAGCGCGCGATCAGCTCGGTCCGCACCATCCGGGCCTCGGGCGCGACCGAGCGCGAGATCGCCGGCGTCGAGGAGGACGCCGTGGGCGCCTACCAGCGCGGCCTCCAGGTGGCGCGCATCTCGGCCCTCGTCGTGCCCATCGCCTCGGTCGCGATGCAGACGTCGTTCCTCGTCGTGCTCGGCGTGGGCGGCTACCGGGTCGCGAGCGGCTCGATCACCATCGCGTCGCTCGTCTCGTTCATCCTCTTCCTGTTCCTGATGATCATGCCGCTCGGCCAGGCCCTGGGCGCCGTGCTCAGCGTCAACCAGGCGCTGGGCGCCCTGGGCCGGATCCAGGAGATCCTCGACCTGCCCGGCGAGACGGAGCACGACGCCGAGACGGCGCGGGCGCTCGGCCCCGACGCCCGCGTCGAGACCGGCGACGCCGTGACCTTCGAGGACGTGCACTTCCGCTACCCCGACTCCCCCGTCGCCACGGGGTCGGCCACCTCCCCCGGGGCCGTCGCCGCGGCCGCCGCGGCCGCCGCGGGCGACCCGCAGGGCGACCCGCAGGGCGAGGGGCCCGCCGCCGACGACCTCACCGTCCTCCACGGCGTCTCGTTCTCCGTGCCCGTCGGCCGGCGGACGGCCCTCGTGGGCCCCTCGGGCGCCGGCAAGAGCACGATCCTCGCGCTCATCGAGCGCTTCTACGACCCGACCGCCGGGGTCGTGCGCCTCGGCGGCGTCGACGTGCGGGCCCTCGACCGCGCCGAGCTGCGGGCCCAGATCGGGTACGTCGAGCAGGACGCCCCGGTGCTGGCCGGCACCCTCCGCGACAACCTGACCCTGGGGTCGCCCGACGCGTCGGACGACGACTGCCGCCGCGTGCTCGAGGCGGTCAACCTGACGGGCGTGCTCGAGCGCGGCGAGCAGGGCCTCGACGCCCAGGTCGGCGAGGACGGCGTGATGCTCTCCGGCGGCGAGCGTCAGCGCCTCGCCATCGCCCGGACCCTGCTCAACGCTCCCCCCGTGCTGCTCCTCGACGAGTCGACCTCGAGCCTCGACGGCCTCAACGAGCAGCGCCTCCGCGAGGCCATCGACGCGGTGGCCGAGAACAGGACGCTCATCGTCATCGCGCACCGGCTGTCGACCGTGGTCGACAGCGACCAGATCGTCGTCGTGGAGGCCGGCCGCGTCGTCGGCGTGGGCACCCACTCCGAGCTCGTCGTCAGCACGCCGCTCTACCGCGACCTCGCGAAGCACCAGCTCCTGGTCTGAGCGGCCGTCGCCGGCGGCACTGCCGTCGACGCCGCCGGTCAGCGCCGCCGGTCAGCGCCGCCGGTCAGCGCCGCCGGTCAGCGCCCCGGTCAGCCCTGCCGGGGCTCGGCCGACCGGCGTGCCCGCTCGACGACCTCGAGGGCGGCGACCGCGTCACGGGGGTCGACGGGCAGCGGCCCCTCCCCCCGCAGCGCCACGGCGAGCTGGGCGTAGAACGCGGGGTAGTCTCCGCGGTCGGTCGGCTCGGGCCGGGCGTCGGCGCCGATGCCCAGGAGGCCGGGCCGGGCCGGGTCCGAGAGCCCGTACCCCGGGTCGGCGGGCGAGACGCCCGCCGCGAGCTGCGCCTCCTGCGGGTCGAGCCCGTGCACGACGTACGCCCCCTGCGAGCCCAGGACCCTGAAGCGCGGACCGGGCTGGGCGGCCACGTGGCTCATCCAGAGGCGCGAGCGGACGCCGCCCGCGTGGCGGAGCGACACGACGACGTCGTCGTCCGCGACCGCGCCCGGTCGACGGACGGCGATCTCGGCGTGGACCTCCTCGGCGGGGCCGAAGAGCCTGAGTGCCTGGTCGACGAGGTGGGGGCCGAGGTCGAGGAGGATCCCCCCGCCCTGCTCGGCGGTGGCCGAGGCCTTCCAGCCCGCACGGTTGGCGGTCTTCCAGGGCTCGAAGCGCGACTCGAGGGTGTGGACCTCCCCGAGGGCGCCGTCGCGCACGAGGCGCGACGCGGTCAGGAAGTCGCCGTCCCACCGGCGGTTCTGGTAGACGGTCAGGGGCCGCCCGAGAGACTCCGCGAGCTCCACGAGCCCGCGGGCCGCCTCCGCGCTGGTGGCCAGCGGCTTGTCGACGACGACCGCCGCCCCGCGCCTCAGGGCCTCCGCGGCCACCTCGACGTGGGTGTCGTTGGGGGTCGCGACGACGACGAGGTCCAGCGCGAGCGGCCAGAGGCCGTCGACGGCGTCGACCACCTCCACGCCCGGGTGGGCGGCCCGGGCCGCGTCGGCCTTGACCGGGTCGCGCGTCACGACGGCGACGAGGTCGTAGGCCGGGTCGACCGCGAGGAGGGAGGCGTGGAACACGCGGCCGGCGAGGCCGTAGCCCACGACGCCGACGCGGAGCGGGGCGCGCTCGTCGCCCCGCTCCGGGCCGGGCCCGGTCACGCGGCGACCTCGGTCGACGCGACGGTCTCGACTCCGGCGGCGCGCAGCTCGTCGAGCGCGGCCGCCGACGACTCCGCCCCGACCCCCGCGACGAGGTCGGTCAGCACGCGGACCCGGAGGCCCGCCCGGGCCGCGTCGAGCGCCGAGGCCCGCACGCAGTGGTCCGTGGCGAGGCCCACCACGTCGACCTCGTCGACGCCTCGCGAGGCGAGGGCCTCCGCCGCGGAGGACCCGTCGCCCGTCACGCCCTCGAACACCGAGTACGCCGGCGACCCGGTGCCCTTGGTCACGTGCACGTCGACGAGCGTCGCGTCGAGGGCGGGGTGGTAGTCGGCCCCGGGCGTGCCCGCCACGCAGTGCACCGGCCACGAGTCGACCCAGTCGGGCTCGGCGCTGAAGTGGCCGCCGTTGTCGCCGTCGGCGGCGTGCCAGTCGCGGCTCGCGACCACGAGGTCGTAGCGACCGCCGGAGCGGCGGAGGTGCTCGGTGACCGCCTCGGCGACGCGGGCGCCGCCGGTGACGGCCAACGCGCCTCCCTCGGTGAAGTCGTTCTGGACGTCGACGACGATCAGGGCTCTGCTCATGGCACCATCTTCGCGCGCCGGGCCGCGAGGCGCACGCCGGGCGGCGGCGCCCGGGGACGGCGGCGCGTCGGGTCACGTGTTGGAGAGCGAGTCCCCGCAGCTGTAGACGGCCGCCGTGAGCGTGTCGAGGGCGACCCGAGCGTCGTCGCGGACGTCGCCGATCGCGTAGAAGGCGAAGGCGAGAGGGGTGCCGTCGGCCGCCGCGACGGTGCCGGCGAGCGTGTAGGCCGTGTCGATCCAGCCGGTCTTGGCGTGCACCGCACCGCGGGCGACGGCGTTGGAGCCCGTGAAGCGCGAGGCCAGCGTGCCCGTGCGGCCCGAGATCGGGAGGGCGTCGTAGACCACGCCGAGGCCGCCCTCGCGGTCGAGCACCTTCACCATGAGGCGCGCCACGAAGGTCGAGGGCACGGCGTTGCCCTCGCTCAGCCCGGAGCCGTCGACGATGGTCACCGTCGACGCGTCGAGCCCGTACGCGCTGGTCAGCACCGAGCGGTAGAGCGTCGTGAGCGAGGCCGCAGAGCCGTCGGCCCCCGACTCCTTCGACGACGCGCGGGCCAGCATCTCGGCGAGGGTGTTGTCGGAGACGGGGAGCATCTGCGAGATGAGCGTCGAGACGGGCTGCGACGACACGGTGCCGAGCACGGTGGCGCTCGTCGCCGAGCCCGGGGCCATGGTCGCGCTGTCGGCACCGGCCACGCCGGCCGCGACGAGGGCGGCGCGGAAGGCGTCGCCGGCACGGGCGACCGGGTCGGTGCTGCGCGGGCTGGTCTGGGCGGCGGGGTCGGCGCGGTCGCCGTCGACCATGAGCGCCGTCACCTCGCTGTGGTAGCCGATCGTCTGCTCGGTGCGCTTCCACGACGGGTCCCACTTGTCGGCGGCGCTCCACCAGGTCGCGTCGAGCGTGATCTGGCTCACGGGCTGGTCGCCGAGCGAGGCCTTGACCTGGCCGGCGAGGTCGGCGAGCGTGGGAGCACCCGAGTAGACGCTGCGGCCCGTCGCGCTGAGCGTCGCGTCGCCGCCGCCGACGAGGGCGATCGAGCCCGTGCCGGGGTCGCCGGTGACCTGCGTGCGGAGGCGGTGGTCGGCCCCCAGCACCGAGAGGGCGACCGCGCTCGTCAGCGTCTTGAGCACGCTCCCCGTGCGGGCGGGCGTCGAGCCGTCCCGGTCGAGCAGGACCTCGCCGGTCGCGGCGTTCACGACGGTGCCCTCGAACTGGGCCAGGCGGGAGTCGGCGGCCGGGCCGGAGACCGAGCAGGTGCGGAGGCGCGTGGGGGCCGGGATCTCCCCCGGGACGGACCGGACGGGGTCGGCCTCGGCGGTCGGCGTCGGCGTCACGGTCACGGCGGCGGCCGGGTCGCTCGATGAAGGCGACGCGGACGACGCGGTGCCGCGAGACGACGGAGCGGTCGCGGCGCCGGCGGCCACGGCCCCGCCGCCGAGGAGGGCGAAGGCGGTCACGGCGGCCGTCACCAGGGCGGCGCGCGGGTGCTCGCGGACGAGGCGCCCGAGGCCCGCACGGGCGGGCGGGGCGGTCGTCGACGCGGTGCCCGTCGACCCGGTGCTCGTCGACGGGGCGCCCGTCGGGGCCTGGCCGTCGGCGGGCACGTCGGGGTGGTCGGTGAGGTCGCCCTGATCGTTCATCGGGGTCATCCTACGGAACGCGGACCGCGCCTCCGGCCTCTCCGGGGTAGTGGACGCCCACCTGGCGACGCATCTCGTCCATCACGCGCATCACCTCGAGCATGTCGGCGTGGGTCAGGGCGGGGCTCTCCCGTTCGCCGGCGGCGACGAGGCGCTCGAGCTCTACCGCCTGGTGGTGCATGCCGCGCAGCCCGTCGTCGACGGCGTCGTAGCGCTCGACCACGGCGCCCTCCGCGTCGAGGACGGTGAAGCCGCCCGGGGCGTAGAAGGTGGCGTCGACCTCGATGCGGCCCTCGCTGCCGTGGAGGACGGCGGTGTTCGCACCGGCGGTGTCGAGGGCGGCGAAGACCGTCGACGTGGCGCCGGAGGCGTGCAGCAGCGACGCCCCGATGCGCCGGTCGACGCCCTGGTCGCTGAGCACGCCGGTGGCGGCGACCGTCTCGACCGGCCCGAGCAGGTCGGCGGCGAACGAGACCGGGTAGACGCCGAGGTCGAGCAGCGCGCCGCCGCCGAGGGCGGGGTCGTTGATGCGGTGACGCGGGTCGGTGGGCAGCGCCTGGAGGTGGTGGGCCGTGAGGAGTCGCGGTTCGCCGACGACGCCGGCCCGCACCACCTCGCGGAGCCGCACCTGCTGCGGCAGGAAGCGCGTCCACATCGCCTCGAGCGCCACCACGTCGGCCTCACGGGCCGCGTCGAGCACCTCGGCGGCCTCGGCCTGGTTCACCGTGAAGGGCTTCTCGACGAGCACGTGCTTGCCCGCGCGGATCGCGAGCAGGGCCGCGTCGCGGTGGAAGGGGTGGGGCGTGGCGACGTAGACCGCGTCGACCTCGGGGTCGGCCACGAGATCCTCGTAGCTGCCGTGCGCTCCGGCCACGCCGTGGCGGTCGGCGAACTCCCGGGCCTTGTCGAGCTGCCGCGAGCCGACGGCGGTGACCGTCAGGCCGGCGCCGATCAGGTCGGTCGTGAACGCGTCGGCGATGCCGCCGGCGCCGAGGATGCCCCATCGAGTCGTCATTAGCCCTGTCTACCAGGCACCACGGCGGTCGGACGCCTCCGCCGACTGGACGCGGCCGCCCGGCCGGGACGAGGAGAGGCCCGGATCCGTGGGGATCCGGGCCTCTGGGGGAGCCGCTTTGGAGAATCGAACTCCAGACCTTCTCATTACGAGTGAGACGCTCTACCGACTGAGCTAAAGCGGCGGATCTCGATCAGATCGAGAACCCGTGCCTCTCGGCACGATCACCAACTGTAGCGGATTCTCAGAGCTCTCGCGTCACGACCCGGCGGAGGTCGGCGAACGAGTCCTCCATGCGGGCCCGCAGGCTGAAGCGGTGGTCGGCGGCGTGGTCGGCGTCGTCGTCGTCGATCCACTCGGCCCAGGCGTGCCGGAGCGCCGCGATGACGACGAGCGTGACGAGGTGCGCGCGGCTCTCGAGCAGCGCACGCCCTCCCCCGTCGGAGACGGCGGCGGACAGGCGCGGGTCGGCGGTGAAGCGACGCGCGACGATCTCGGAGAGGCGCTCCTCGAAGTCGCGCATCGACGCGATCCGCTTCGCGAACAGGTCGGGGTGGGCGCGCAGCACGATGCGACGGCGCTGCACGAGCTCACGGTCGACCGTGGCCGTCACGACGGCCTGGTCGAGGAGGGCGACGAGGCCGTCGAGGATGGGCTCGTCGTGCCCGTCCACGAACTGGTCGATGGCGGCGCCGTCGGGCAGCTCGGGCGGGTCGCCGACGACGGCCTCCTCCTTCGACGTGAAGTAGTTGAAGAAGGTGCGGGGCGAGACGTCGGCGCGGCGACTGATCATCTCGACGGTCACGGCGTCGAAGCCGTTCTCGGCGATGAGGTCGAGGACGGCGACCTGGATCGCTCGTCGGGTGGCCAGCCTCTTGCGCTCACGCAGTCCGGGAGGGGCTGTCGCTGTGGGGTCGGTCATGGGCACATCCTGCCTCACCGGACCGCGTGCCTGCTGACGGCGACCAGCATCGCCTCCAGCGCGAGGGCGGGGGCGACGTTCGACTCGATGCGCCGCCGGGCCACGCTGACCGCGTCCATCACGGCGAGGGTGGTGGCCGGCGTCGAGGCCGTCACCGCCTGCTCGAGCTGCGGCCGGATGCTCTCGTTGACGAGGTCGTCGCCGACGCCGAGGTGCAGCAGGAGGACGTCCCGGTAGAGCGACAGCAGGTCGACCATGATGCGGTCGATGCCGTCGCGGAGGCTGCGCGTCGCGCGGCGCTTCTGGTCGTCGTCGAGGGCGCGCAGCTGGCTCCGCAGCGCGGGCGGGACGGTGCCGCCGGGCTCGACGCCCAGGGAGCGCAGGGCGCTCGCGCGCTCCTCCGCGTCGCGCTCCTCGGTGATGGCCTTGGCGTCGTCCCCCGCCACGGCGAGCATGGTGGAGGCGGCGATCACCGCATCGGAGACCGAGCGGATGCCGAGGGCGGTCTCGAGGGTCGTCCGCCGTCGGGCGCGCGCCTCGGGGTTGGTCGCGAGCCGCTGGGCCATCCCGATGTGGCTCTGCGCCTCGCGGGCGGCGACCAGGGCGGTGGCGGGCTCGACCCCCCGGCGCTCGAGCAGGGCGGCGACGTCGTGCACGGACGGGACGCGGAGGCGCACGCTCCGCACGCGGGACCGGATCGTCGGGATGAGGTCGGCCTCGCTCGGCGCGCAGAGGATCCACACCGTGCGGGGCGGCGGCTCCTCGAGGGCCTTGAGCAGCAGGTTGGAGGTCCGCTCGGTCATCCGGTCGGCGTCCTCGATGACGACGACGCGGTACCGCCCGACGGAGGGCGAGAACTGCGAGGCCGCGACGAGCGACCGGACCTCGTCGATGGTGATGATGATGCGCTCCGTGCTCAGCACCGCGAGGTCGGGGTGCGACCGTGCCGCCACCTGGCGCGCGGTCGCCTCGTCGTCGTCGCCCCGGGCGAGCAGCGCCCCGGCGAAGGCGTAGGCCAGGTTCGAGCGGCCCGAGCCGGGCGGGCCGGTGATCAGCCAGGAGTGCGTCATCGACGAGTTCGCCGGGTCGGCCGAGGCCGCCGCCTTCAGGGAGTCGATGGCGTCGGCTTGGCCGGTGAGGTCGTCCCAGAACGTCACGGGCGGTCGAGGAGGGTCTCGACGCGGGACCGGACGGAGGCGGCGATCGCGTCGACGGGCAGGGTCGCGTCGACGACGAGGAAGCGCTCGGGCTCGGCGTCGGCGATCGCGAGGAAGGCGGCCCTGACCCTCGCGTGGAAGTCCTGGGCCTCGGCCTCGAGGCGGTCGTAGGTGGTGCGCGACGCGTCGAGGCGCGACCGGGCCGCGGCCTCGTCGAGGTCGAGCAGGACGGTCAGGTCGGGGGCGAGGCCCTCCACGGCCCAGCGCGAGAGGTCGCGCACCTCGTCGCCGCCCAGCACGCGACCGGCGCCCTGGTAGGCGACCGAGGAGTCGATGTAGCGGTCCTGCACGACGACGTCGCCGTGCTCCAGCGCGGGGCGGACGAGGGTGTCGACGTGCTGGGCCCGGTCGGCCGCGTAGAGGAGCGCCTCGGCGCGCGGGGCGATGTGGCCACGGCGGTGCAGCACGATCTCGCGCAGCTCCAGCCCCAGGTCGGTGCCGCCCGGCTCTCGGGTGCGCACGACCCGACGACCCTGCTCGGTCAGCCACGACTCGAGCAGGCCCGCCTGCGTGGTCTTGCCCGAGCCGTCGCCGCCCTCGAACGTGACGAAGAGGCCCGCCACTACTCGCCAGTCGAGTCGGTCGTCGACGACGCGGCCTCGGTCGCCGCCGCCTTCGCGGCCGCGGCCTTCGCGGTCGCGGCCTTCGCGGTCGCGGCCTTCGTCGTGGCGGCCTTCGTGGTCGCGGCCTTCGCGGTCGCGGCCCCGGTCGTGGCGGCCTTCGTCGTCGCGGCCTTCTTCACGGGCGCCTTCTTGGCGGGGGCCTTCTTGGCCGGTGCCTTCTTGGTGGGGGCCTTGGCCTTCGGCTTCGCCGGGCCCTTGGCGCGCTTGTCGGCGAGCAGCTCGACGGCGCGGTCGAAGTCGACCTCCTCCACCGTCTCTCCGCGGGGGATGGTGGCGTTCGTCTCGCCGTCGGTCACGTAGGGCCCGAAGCGGCCGTCCTTGACCTTGATGGGCTTGCCGCTGACCGGGTCGGCCGCGAACTCGGCGAGCGCGCTGCTGGCTCGGCGGGCGCCGTACTTGGGCTGCGCGAACGCCTCGAGGGCGCCGGCGAGGTCGATCTCGAAGATCTGGTCCTCCGAGGTGAGCGACCGGGTGTCCGTCCCCTTCTTCAGGTACGGGCCGTAGCGGCCGTTCTGGGCCTGGATCTCGTCGCCGCTCTCGGGGTCGAGGCCGACGGTGCGGGGCAGGTCGAGCAGCGCGAGGGCGGTCTGCAGGTCGATCGTGTCGACGCTCATGCTCTTGAAGAGCGACGCCGTGCGCTCCTTCGGGGCGGCCTTCTTCGCAGCGGGCTTCTTGGCCGGGGCCGCGGCCCCGGTCGCGGGCGCGGCGGCGGCGGCGGGAGCCTCGACGACCTCACCGGTCGCCGGGTCGGCCTCGACCTCCTCCGGCGTGCGTTCGGTGACGTACGGGCCGAATCGGCCGTCCTTCGCGACGACCTCCTTGCCCGACTCCGGGTTCGTCCCGACCACGCGGTCGCCCACGACGGGCGCCTCGATCAGCTCGCGCGCCTTGGCGGGCGTGAGCTCGTCGGGGGCGAGGTCCTCGGGCACGTTGACGCGCCGCGGGGTCTCCGGGTCGTCGCCGGGCGCCTCGAGGTACGGACCGTAGCGGCCGATTCGGAGCGTGATGCCCTCGCCCAGCGGGATGGAGTTGATGTCGCGGGCGTCGATCTCGCCGAGGTTGTCGATGACCTTGCGCAGGCCGCGGTGGGTCTCGTTGCCGAAGTAGAACCCGTTCAGCCAGTCGACCCGGTCGGCGTCGCCGCCGGCGATCTGGTCGAGGTCGTCCTCCATGCTGGCCGTGAAGTCGTACTCGACGAGGTCGCCGAAGTACTCCTCGAGCAGCCGGACGACCGAGAAGGCGATCCAGTTCGGCACGAGGGCGGTGCCGCGCGGGGTCACGTAGCCGCGGTCGACGATCGTCGACATAATGGCGGCGTACGTCGACGGCCGCCCGATGCCGAGCTCCTCGAGGGTCTTGACCAGGCTCGCCTCCGTGTAGCGGGGCGGCGCGCTGGTGTCGTGGCCCTTGGCCTCGACGTCGTCGAGGACGAGGTGCTGGCCCTCGGCCAGCACGGGCAGCTTCGCGTCGGCGGTCTCGGCGGCGCCGTGGCGGTCCTCGTCCCGGCCCTCCTCGTAGGCGGCGAGGAAGCCGCGGAAGGTGATGACGGTGCCGGTCGCGACGAACTCCGCCAGGGTCCCGGCGGCGGTGCGGGGCGTGATGCCCGCGACGTCGTCGGGCGTCGTCGCCGAGACGACGACCGAGGCCGTCGAGCCCTTGGCGTCGGCCATCTGCGAGGCGACGGTGCGCTTCCAGATGAGGTCGTAGAGCTTCCAGTCGTTGCCGCGGAGCGCGCCCTGCATCTCGCTCGGCGTGCGGAACGTGTCGCCCGAGGGGCGGATCGCCTCGTGCGCCTCCTGCGCGTTCTTGCTCTTGCCGGCGTACGTGCGGGGCTTCTCGGGCACCGTCTCGGCGCCGTAGAGGGAGGCCGCCTGCTTCCGGGCGGCGTTCGTGGCCTGCTGCGACAGCGACGGCGAGTCGGTGCGCATGTAGGTGATGTGCCCGTTCTCGTACAGGGACTGCGCGACGCTCATCGTCTGGCGGGCGGAGAAGCGGAGCTTGCGCGCCGCCTCCTGCTGCAGGGTCGACGTGGTGAAGGGCGCGGCGGGGCGCCGCGTGTAGGGCTTCGACTCGACCGACGAGACGACGACGTCGACGCCCTCGGCCTCGAGGGCCCGCGTCAGCGCCGTGGCCGACTGCTCGTCGAGCGAGACGGCCTCGCCCTTGAGCCGGCCGCGGTCGTCGAAGTCACGGCCGCTGGCGACGCGCGAGCCGTTCACCCGGACGAGCCTCGAGGAGAAGGGCAGCGCCTCCCCGTCGGGCTCGAAGGTCGCGGTGAGGTCCCAGTAGGAGGCCGAGACGAAGGCGAGCCGCTCGCGCTCCCGGTCGACGACGAGCCGCGTGGCGGCGGACTGCACCCGACCGGCGGAGAGGCCGGGGCCGACCTTGCGCCAGAGGACCGGCGAGACCTCGTAGCCGTACAGCCGGTCGAGGATGCGCCGGGTCTCCTGGGCGTCGACGAGCGCGGTGTCGAGCTCGCGCGTGTTCTCCTGCGCCTGCTGGATGGCGTCCTTCGTGATCTCGTGGAAGACCATCCGCTTCACGGGGACCTTCGGCTTGAGCTCCTGGAGGAGGTGCCACGCGATGGCCTCGCCCTCGCGGTCCTCATCAGTGGCGAGGTAGAGCTCGTCGGCGCCCTTGAGGGCGCGCTTGAGGTCGGAGACCGTCTTCTTCTTGGCGTCGGAGACGACGTAGTAGGGCTCGAAGCCGTTCTCGACGTCGACGGAGAACTTGCCCAGCGAGCCCTTCTTCAGCTCGGCCGGCAGGTTCTTCGGCTCGACGAGGTCGCGGATGTGGCCGACCGAGGCGAGCACCTCGTAGCCGCTGCCGAGGTACTGGGCGATCGTCTTGGCCTTCGCGGGCGACTCGACGATGACCAGTTTCTTCGTGCCTGGCACGGGACTCCTTGCATTGGGGGGAACGACGGGACCAGCCCCGGGAGGCCGGTCAGACGGTCGGCGGCGGGCGACTCGCGTCGCACCCCGACCAGCGCGACGGCGCTGACGTGTGCCGCCGACAGGCACACCATACACACACGCGGCGGGCGGCCACCTCACGGCGGGAGCCCGGGAGGCACGGTGCCGGTCGCCGGCGGACCCGCCGTCGCGGAGGCCCCCACGACCACCCCGGCGAGGCTCGTCGTCACCCTCACGGTGACGACCAGCTCGTCGACGCGGCAGCTCGTGAGGACGACGCCGTTGGCCGTCGCGAGGGCCCCGGCCCGGTCGCAGGGCGACCCCGCGACCAGACCGGCGGCGACGTCGGCCGCCGCCAGCGCCGCGGCGTCGGCGGCTCCGCTGACCCGGCTGCGCTCCGCCAGGGCGCGCCCGCCGCCCACGACGGCGACGGCGAGCACGACGACCCCCACGAGGACGGCCACGACCAGGACGGAGGCGGCCCCCTCGTCGCCGGGCACGGGGCCCGGCGCCCTCCCTCCCACGTCAGCCCCCGAGCGCCGGGGCGCAGCTGCGGGAGGTCAGGACGACGACGCCCGTGAGCGGGCCCGCGTCGACCGGTCGGCGGAGGACCACGCAGACGAGCCCCTCGCCCTCGGTCGACTGCACCGCGGCGCCGGGCGCGAGCTGCCCGAGCACCGCCGCGGCCCGCCCGCCGTCGCCGCGGGCCGTCTGCCGGGCGGTGACCGCCGCCGCGTCGGCGAGGCGGATCGACTGCGCGGCGGCGGCCGACGCCCCGACGACCAGCGCGAGGAGGAGCAGGACGGCGGGCAGCACGACCGCGAACTCGACGGTCACGCTCCCCGCGTCGTCGCGGAGCCCGCGGGGCACCCGTCAGCCCACCGACAGGGCCGACCGCACGAGGTCGCTGAGCACGGCCCGCACCTCGTCGCTGCGCATCACGGCGAGCAGCACGCCGGCGAAGCCGACCGCGGCCATGATGACGATCGCGTACTCCGCCGTCGCGGCGCCGACCTCCGAGCGCAGGTGCGCGACGAGTCGCCGGAGCCGCGGTGCGGCCCGGGGAACGTCGGGCCCGCCCGGTCGGAGCGCGGCGGACGACCTGGCGGGCGCGGACCCGCCCGCAGGCGCCGAGCAGCGGGTGACGGATGTCTGGGCAGTGGTCATGAAGTCCTCTTCTTCTCGTCGTTCGCCGACCCGGCCGGGTCGGCGGGCCGCCGCGGCGACCTGGTGCGAGTGTGCGGCCTCCCCGGCCCCGGCACTCGGGCGGGGACGCCGGCCTGGGGAGAGGGATCACAGGACGCCGGCGGTGGAGGAGACGAGTGCCGCGACGAGCGGGACGACCCCCACCAGCAGGAAGGCCGGGAGGACACAGGCCCCCAGGGGGAGCATCAGGGTCGACCCGAGCCGCGCCGCCGCCGAGCGCGCCGTGGTGGCGGCCTCCAGCCGCTCCTCCACGGCGGCGGCCCGGAGGAGCTCGGCCGCCGGCGCGCCCGCCCGCCGGGACAGCTCCAGGACGGCGGCGCCGTCGTCGTCGCCGGACGGCCCGTCGACGAGGCACTCCTCCACGGCTCGGGCCACGAGCGCCACCGCCCCCTGCCACGAGCCGCCTCCCGCGAGCGCGACGGCCAGCAGCTCCAGCCGCAGGCCGGGCACGTCGCCCGGCGGCGTCGCTCCGCGGACGAGACGGGCGTTCCAGGCCCGGGCGGCGGCGACCAGGGCCCCGCCGCCCGCCAGGCACGCTCCGCCGAGGGGCGAGACCAGCACGGCCCCCGCGTCGACGCCGGAGCCGAGGGAGAAGAGGAGGCCGACCACGGGGAGCCCGAGCACGATCCGCGCGGCGGCGCGGGGGCCGGCGAGCGCCACCTCCACCTCGTGGCGCACCTCCTCGGACTGGCGCAGGGCGCGGGCGAACGACCTCAGGCAGTCCGACAGGGGCGCCCCGCTCTGCTCGGCCACACGCCAGGCGCACGCGACCTGACGCCACTCCCTGTCCGCGCGGAGCCCGTCCGGGACGCGGGCGAAGGGCCTGCTGCGGAGGGCGTCGAGGAGGGCGACGGAGACCGGTGAGCCGCGGGCTGCCTGCGTGCCGACGCGCTCCGCGACGGCAGCCACCACGGCGTGGCGCTCCGACCCGGCGAGGTGCCGCCAGGCCGACGCGGGGGCCACTCCCGCCCCGAGCAGCACGGCGGTGCGCTCCAGGACGACGGCGACCGCCGTGGGCGGTGCCCTCCGCACCGGTCGACCCGGCTCGACGGCGACCGCCCCGTCGTGCCGCCTCAGGGGCCGCCTCCGCCTCACGGCTCCTCCGCCGCGCGGAGGCCCGCCCGGGCGACGAGCTCGCCCGACGGGCCCAGGGCCAGCGAGCCGATCTGCGCGAGCCGCCGACCACCGTCCCGGCGCTCGACGTGCAGCACGGCGTCGACGGCGCTGACCGCCTGCCGGGCGAGGGCCGACGGGGCCAGGCCGGCGACGGCGCCGAGGGCCTCGAGCCGGGCGGGGACGTCGGCGAGCCCGTTGGCGTGCAGCGTCCCGGCTCCGCCGTCGTGCCCGGTGTTGAGGGCCGACAAGAGGTCGCGTACCTCCACGCCCCGGCACTCCCCCACCACGAGCCGGTCGGGACGCATCCGGAGGGCCTCCCGCAGCAGGCGCGCGGTGTCGATGCCGCCCACGCCCTCCAGGTTGGACTGTCGGGCCTCGAGCGAGACCACGTGCGGGTGCCGGAGGCGCAGCTCCGCGACGTCCTCGATCAGGACGACGCGGTCGGCCGGGTCGGCAGCGGAGAGGAAGGCCGCCAGGAAGGTGGTCTTGCCCGCCCCTCCCGCGCCGGTCACGAGGACGTTCGCGCGATTCTCCACCAGCCCCCGCACGACGGCGTGGTCGCCCGGTGCGAAGAAGCCGGCGGCCGCGAGCTCGTCGAGGCCGAGCGGCTCGGGGCGAGGCAGCCGGACGGAGAGGAGGGTGCCCCTCGTCGAGACGGGCGGCAGCACGGCGTGCACGCGCACGCCCCCCGGCAGCCGCACGTCGACGCAGGGCGTCGCCTCGTCGACGTGCCGCCCGCCCCGGGCGACGAGCCGGGCGGCCAGTGAGCGCACGTCGCCCTCGGAGAGGTGCACGCGAGGGTCGGGGCGGGCCCCCGCGCCCCGGTCGACCCAGGTGCCCGCGCCTCCGTTCACGAACACGTCGGTGACGTCGTCGTCGAGCAGCGCGCTGAGCGGCCCCAGGTCGTGGCCGACCGCGCTGAAGTCTGCCTCGCGGTGCGCGGAGGCTCCTCGGGCGGCCTCGACCTGTACCCCGGAACGGCCCGACGTACCCCGATCACGACCCCGCTTCCCGGGCACGTCGGGGACGTACCGCCCCGGCGGCCACCCGCGGGTGAGGTCGGGGTGACTCCGGGCAGCTCCACGATCGGTCTCGTCCATCCGCCGACGCTAGCCAGCGGCGGCCACGCAGACAGATCAGTGCACGCCGAGCCCGGAACGACTTCGTTCGGAGCGTCCTGGGGAGGGACGACGCCCCGGCCACCCGGGGGCGACGACCGGGTTAAACGAGAGGGGCGGCACCAGTCGGGGGGAACGGGTGCCGCCACGGCAGTGCTGGATCGGGGGGAATCGCTCGCACTGCCTGCCAGGACGAATCCCGACGTTGATCACTGTACCCCAGCTACCCGCTCGGACGCCACGGGTGAGGCCGATCCGTCTCGGTGTGTCGCGGCGCCGGTCGAGGTGCCGGGCGCGCCTGCGGCGTCCGGCCGCCGGAGTAGGGTCGGCGCGACGGCCCCGGCCGCCGCACCGCGACGACGCGAGAGGACCGACATGACCGACGGCACCGCCCCCTCCACCCCCACCGGTGACGACCACGGGGCGGCCGCCTCCCCCGGCCTGGTCGTCCCGCCCTCGGCGCAGTTCGTCGAGGAGGCCGCGGCGGGCCCGGAGCTGGCCGCGGCGGCCGCCGCGGATCGGGAGGGCTTCTGGCTGCGACAGGCCCACGAGCGCCTCACCTGGCACCGCCCTCCCGCCGAGGCGCTCGACTGGACGGAGGCGCCCGTCGCCCGCTGGTTCGCCGACGGCGCCCTCAACGTGGCCTACAACTGCCTCGACCGGCACGTCGAGGCCGGCCACGGCGACCGCGTCGCCCTGCTGTGGGAGGGCGAGCCCGGCGACAGCCGTGCCGTCACCTACGACGAGCTGACCCGGGAGGTCAAGCGCGCCGCGAACCTGCTCGCGTCGCTCGGCGTCGGGGCGGGCGACCGCGTCGTCGTCTACCTGCCCCAGATCCCGGAGGCGGTGGTGGTCATGCTCGCCGTCGCCCGCCTCGGCGCCGTGCACTCCGTCGTCTTCGGCGGGTTCAGCGCCGAGAGCCTCCGTGCCCGCATCGACGACGCCGGGGCGACCGTCGTCGTCACCGCCGACGGCGGCTGGCGACGGGGAACGGTGTCGCCCCTGAAGCCCGCCGTCGACGCTGCGCTCGCCACGGGCGGGCCGTCGACCGTCCAGACCGTGCTCGTCGTGCGCCGCGGCGGCCAGGCCGTCGACTGGGTCGAGGGCCGCGACCTCTGGTGGCACGAGGCCCTCGACGGCGTCGGCGACGAGCACGTCGCGCAGCCCTTCCCGGCCGAGCACCCGCTGTTCATCCTCTACACGAGCGGCACCACGGGCCGACCGAAGGGCATCCTGCACACCTCCGGCGGCTACCTGACCCAGGTCGCGACGACCCACGCGACGGTCTTCGACCTCCGCCCGGCCACCGACGTCTGGTGGTGCACCGCCGACGTCGGCTGGATCACCGGCCACAGCTACGTCGTCTACGGGCCCCTCGCGAACGGCGCGACCCAGGTCCTCTACGAAGGGACCCCCGACTCCCCCGCTCCCGGGCGCTGGTGGGACATCGTCGAGAAGTACGGGGTGACCCTCTTCTACACGGCCCCGACGGCCATCCGTGCCGCGATGAAGGCCGGGCGGCAGCTGCCCCTCGCCCGCGACCTCTCGTCGCTGCGCCTGCTGGGCTCCGTCGGCGAGCCCATCAACCCCGAGGCCTGGCTCTGGTACCGCGAGGTGGTCGGCTCGGGCCGCACTCCCGTCGTCGACACGTGGTGGCAGACCGAGACCGGCGCGATCATGATCTCGCCGTTGCCCGGCGTCACCGCCACGAAGCCCGGGGCTGCTCAGACGCCGGTGCCGGGCGTGGTGGTCGACGTGGTCGACGACGACGGGGCACCCGTCGGCCCCGGCGGCAGCGGGCTGCTCGTCGTCACCGAGCCGTGGCCGTCGATGCTGCGCGGCATCTGGGGCGACCACGAGCGCTACGTCGAGACCTACTGGGGGCGCTTCGGCGACCGGTACTTCGCCGGCGACGGCGCTCGTCGCGACGACGACGGCGACATCTGGCTGCTCGGGCGCGTCGACGACGTGATGAACGTGTCGGGGCACCGGCTCTCGACCGCCGAGATCGAGTCGTCGCTCGTCGCCCACCCCTCGGTCGCCGAGTCGGCCGTCGTCGGGGCGGCGGACGAGGCGACCGGGCAGGCCGTCGTCGCCTTCGTGGTGCTGCGCGACGGCGCCCGCGGCGCCCAGGCCCCCGAGGAGGCGGTGGTCGCCCTGAGGGAGCACGTCGCGCGCCAGATCGGCAGCATCGCCCGACCGCGCACCGTCGTGCTGGTCGACGAGCTGCCCAAGACCCGCTCGGGGAAGATCATGCGGCGCCTGCTCCGTGACGTCGCGGAGGGCCGGGAGGTCGGGGACACGACCACGCTCGCCGACGCGGCCGTGATGAGCGCGATCAGCGCCGGCCTGCGCTGATGCCCACCGGGCAGGGCTCCCGGTCGGGAGCCCTGCGGCCGGGCGGGGTCAGGCGACCTCGAGCACGAGCTCGACCTCGACCGGGCTGCCGAGCGGCAGCGCGGCGACGCCGACGGCGCTGCGAGCGTGGCGGCCGGCCTCGCCGAACACCCGGCCCAGCAGCTCGGAGGCGCCGTTGATCACACCGGGCTGCCCGGTGAACGCCGGGTCTGACGCGACGAAGCCCGTCACCTTCACCACCCGGACGACCTCGTCGAGCGAACCGAGCACGGTCGCCGCGGCGGCCAGGGCGTTGAGCGCGGACCGTGCTGCGAGGTCACGGGCGGCCTCCGGCGTCACCAGCCCGGAGGCCTCGCCCACGACGCCGGTCGCCGGGAGGGCGCCGTCGACGAACGGGAGCTGGCCGGCCGTGAACACCAGCTGGCCGCTGCGGACGGCGGGGAGGTAGTCGCCCGCGGGGGCGGCCACGGCGGGGAGCTCGAGGCCGAGCTCGGCGAGGCGAGCGGCGACGTCGGCCATCAGGCGCCCTGCGGCTTCTCGCGCTTGAACCAGGCGACGGGGCCGCCCTCCGGCCCCTGCGTGACCTGCACGAGCTCCCAGCCCTCGCTCCCCCAGTTGTTCAGGATCGCGGTGCTGTTGTGCACCATGAGCGGCGTGGTCATGTACTCCCAAAGGACCATTTGTGGTTCCTATCAGCTCGGATGTCGTCGGTGTCACTTACCCTGATCTTATGTCTGCCCAAAAATCGAAGCCCACGTCCGTCGTCGGGGCGCTCTTCGGATTCGTCGGCTTCAGCGTGCTGGCCGGCCTCCTCGTCACCATCGGCGTGACGCCGGCGATCGCCGTGGCGGGCATGACCGCCTCGAGCTCGATCGGGGTCTTCGAGTCGATCCCCGAGTACATCGAGATCGGCAAGCTGTCCCAGCGCAACACGCTCTACGCCAAGCAGGGCGGGCAGGACGTCCCCTTCGCGACCCTCTACAGCGAGAACCGCGTCGAGCTCAAGTGGGACCAGGTCTCGGGCAACCTGAAGAACGCCGTCCTCGCCGGTGAGGACCGCCGCTTCTACGACCACGGCGGGGTGGACGTCACGTCGCTCGTGCGCGCCGCGGCGGGGTCGCTCGGGGGCGGCGAGCTGGGGGCCAGCGGCGGCGGGTCGACGTTGACCATGCAGTTGGTGCGCAACATCCGCATCGCCCAGTCGCAGCAGCTCGACACGCAGGAGGAGCGTGACGCCGCCTACAAGGAGGCGACGACGACCACGCTCGACCGCAAGCTCGAGGAGATGAAGTTCGCCATCGGGCTGGAGAAGAAGTACTCCAAGGACGACATCCTGCTCGCGTACCTCAACATCGCGTACTTCGGCGACCAGACCTACGGCGTGCAGGCCGCCGCCCAGCACTACTACAACAAGTCGGCGCTCGACCTGACCGTCGAGGAGGCCGCGAGCCTCATCGCCATCGTCCAGTACCCCGACACCCGCAACCTCTCCACTCCGGAGAAGTACGAGGGCAACAAGGCTCGACGCGACGTCATCATCAAGTCGATGAAGGCCGAGGGCTTCATCGATGAGCCGACGATGCAGGCGGCCCTGGCCGCAGACATCGCGAGCTACGTGCACCTGACGACGCCGACGCAGGGCTGTGCGGCCGTCACGGCAGCCGGAGCCCAGTACTTCTGCGACTACGTGAAGAAGAACATCAAGAACCTCGCCGTCCTGGGCTCCTCGCCCGAGGAGCGCGAGAAGAACTGGGCCACCGGCGGCTACAACGTCTACACGACCCTCGACCTCGACCTCACCGCCAGCGCCAAGGAGAAGGTCGACCGCTACGCCCCGGCGAGCGAGACCCGGCTCCAGCTCGGCTCGGTCGTGAACACCGTGGAGGCCGGCACGGGCCGTGTGCTCGTCATGGCGCAGAACACGACGTTCTCCGAGGTGGCGTCCGAGGACCGCACCCAGACCTCCGTGAACTTCAGCACCGACCAGCAGTACGGCGGCTCGGGCGGCTTCCAGCCCGGCTCGACCTACAAGCCCTTCACCCTGATCGACTGGCTCGAGCAGGGCAACGGCGTGAACCAGTCCGTCAACGCGACTCCCCGCACCTTCCAGCTCACGGCGGACGGCCGTCCGACCGTGCGCTGGACGCCGAAGAACGACGCGGGCGAGAAGCCCGGGAGCATGACGGTCGCCGCGGCCACCGCGCAGTCGATGAACACGGCGTACGCGGCGATGGCCTCCCAGCTCGACCTCGCCGACATCGCCGGGGTCGCCGAGAAGCTCGGCGTGCACCGCGCCGACGGGAACCCGCTGGCCTACGAGAACCCGTCGTCGATCCTCGGCTCGAACGAGGTCGCCCCGCTCACGATGGCCACGGCCTACGCCGCGATCGCGGCCGGCGGCAAGTACTGCGAGTCGATCATCGTGGACAACATCAAGGACTCCTCGGGTGCCGACATCGGCGGTCAGCCCCAGGCCTGCACCCAGGCGCTGGACCCTGACGTCGCCGCCGGCGCCGCCAAGGCGATGTCGGGCCTCTGGACGTCGGGCACGGCCGTCGGCGGCCTGCCTCGCGACGGCATCCCCGAGATCGGCAAGACCGGCACCACCGACGACAAGGACCAGATCTGGATCATCGGCGCGTCCACCCGCGTCGCCACGGCCATCTGGCAGGGCAACTACGACTTCACCGGCGGCAAGAAGAGCCTGCGTGCCTACTCGTCGCCCGTGCAGCCCCGCAACGGCAGCTACGCGAACGCACGGTCGGCCTTCTTCCGTGAGGTCCAGACGGTCAACAACGCCGCGTACCCGGGCGGCGCCTTCGTGGCCCCCTCGAACGCCGTCCTCCGCGGCACCGGGGTCAGCGTGCCCGATCTCGCCGGCAGCACGCCCGCCGCCGCCCAGACGCTCCTCCGCAGCACCGGCCTGAAGTACGAGGACGGCGGTGTGCAGGCGTCGACCCTCCCGGCCGGCCAGGTCAGCGGGTCGGACCCCGCCGGCGGCACGCTCGTCGCCAAGGGCTCCACGGTGCGCGTCTTCACCTCCGACGGCTCGCTGGCCACCACCGTCCCCGACCTCGTGGGCCAGGACCTCAAGGGCGCCGGGGCGACCGTCGCCGGAGCCGGCTTCACCACCGCGCTCGGCGTCTCCGGCTTCACCGCCGGCGACGGCAAGAACCAGTGCCGGGTCGCGAGCAGCGACCCCGCCGCGGGGACGTCCGTCGCGAAGGACACCGCCGTCTCCGTCGTGCTCTACGGCGGCAAGGACGGCAACGACCCCGGAGGGTGCTCGTGAGCCCCCTCTCTGCCGGACGCCTGACGGCCGCGACCGCTGCGGCGGGCGCGGCCGTCGGCCTGGGGGCGTTCGCCTGGGGTGCCCTGGTCGAGCGCAACCGCTTCACCGTGCGCCACGAGGTGCTCCCGATCCTCGAGGCGGGGTCGCGCTCGCTCACCGTCCTCCACCTGTCCGACCTCCACCTCGCCCCGTGGCAGTCGGAGAAGCAGGAGTGGGTCCGCGGACTGTCGGTGTACGAGCCGGACCTCATCGTGAACACGGGCGACAACCTGGGGCACGCCGACGCCCACACCGCGCTCGAGTACACCCTCGAGCCCTTCCGCGGCGTGCCGGGCGTCTGGGTCAACGGGTCCAACGACTACTACGGTCCCGTCCCCAAGAGCCCGCTCCGGTACTTCGCCGGGCCGAGCAGGCCGCACCGGGCCCCGGCACCGCTCGACGTCGACCGCATGGAGGCCTTCTTCGCCGACCTGGGCTGGCTCGACCTGAACAACACCGCACGCGCCTTGGAGCTCCGGGGCAACCGGCTCGAGCTCTTCGGGGTGAACGACGCCCACCGGGGCTGGGACCGCCTCGACCGCCTCCCCGGTGCCCTCGACGACCTCCGCGAGAACGTCGGCTGGCAGGACGACCGGGGCGGGCCGGACCCCATCGGCATCGGCGTCACGCACGCGCCCTACCAGCGCGTGCTCAACTCGTTCGTCACGAACGGCGCCGACGTCATCTTCGGCGGCCACACGCACGGCGGTCAGGTGCGGGTGCCCGGCTACGGCGCACTCGTGACCAACTGCGACATCCCCCGCAGCAAGGTGAGCGGGCTGACGACCTGGAGCCACGCACGGCGCACCGCGCACCTCGAGATCTCCGCAGGGCTCGGCACGTCGATCTACGCCCCCGTGCGGTTCGACTGCCGCCCCGAGGCGGTCGTCGTGACGTTGACCGCCTGACTCGCTCCCCCTCGGTGCCCACCGCCCGGCGGTGGCACGCGGACCCCGATTCATCCGCTATCCTTGTACACGTTGCTTCGGCAGGCAGAGATGCCCACCGAGATGACGGGGTGTGGCGCAGCTTGGTAGCGCGCCTCGTTCGGGACGAGGAGGTCGTGGGTTCGAATCCCGCTACCCCGACACACGACGAATGGCTGGACCCTAGGGTCCAGCCATTCGTCGTTCTGTGCTTTCTTCACGACGCTGAAGGGGAGGCTGGGCCCTACGGGTCCAGCCTTCCTGTCGTTCTGTGCTTTCTTCACGACGCTGGGACCCTGCGGGTCCAGCCTCCCGGGCGTACGTGCCCCTCCACGGGCAGCGGGAGGCGGGGGCCGGGCGGGTCAGGCGAGGCGGCCGCTGCTCTCGGCCAGGTAGCAGGCGCCGCAGAGCGACTCGTACGTGACCTGCTCGCCGTCGATCGCGACCTGGTCCCCGTCGAAGACGAACCGGTCACCGACCTTGCGCGCGTTGAAGACGGCCTTCCGTCCGCAGCGGCAGATCGTCTTGAGCTCCTCGAGGCTGTGCGAGACCTCCATCAGGCGCCGGCTGCCCGGGAACGCGAGCGTGCGGAAGTCGGTGCGGATGCCGTAGGCCAGCACGGGCACGTCCTCCAGCACGGCGATGCGGAGCAGGTCGTCGACCTGCTCCGGTGACAGGAACTGCACCTCGTCGACGAGCAGGCAGGCGAGGTCGGAGCCGGTCTCGTGGCGCACGCGGTCCCGCTCCGTGCAGAACACCGACAGCACGTCGTCGCCCGGCGCGAAGGTGACGTCGACGGTCCGGGTGACGCCGAGCCGCGACACGACCGCGTCGTCGCCCTTCGTGTCGACCCGGGGCTTCGCCAGCAGCACGCGCTGGCCGCGCTCCTCGTAGTTGAAGGCCGCCTGGAGCAGGGCCGTGCTCTTGCCGCTGTTCATGGCCCCGTAGCGGAAGTAGAGCTTCGCCACTACTGGAGGTAGCCGTCCTCCGCCGCCCGACGGATCAGCTCGCTCTTCTTGCTCGCCGGTCGGTTGGCCTTGGCGTACTTCTCGCGCACCCGGCGCAGGTAGGTCTTCGCCGTCTCGTACTGGACGTTCATCTGGGCGGCGACCTCGTTGGTGCTGAAGCCCGAGACGTACAGCCGGAATGCCTCGGCCTCGCCGGCGCTCAGCTTGGGTCGGCTCTGGTTGGTCGCGCCGACCGGCAGCGGCCGCCAGTCCCGCTGCGGCGACGAGTCGCGGGCGACGCCCATCACCTGGCGCGCGGCGTCCATGACCTCGCGCATGGGCAGCGACTTCGACAGGAACGCGCTGGCCCCGGCGTCGAGCGCACGCTCCCGCGACTCCCGCGTGTCGAGGCTCGACAGCACGACGACCTTGGCGCCGGCGGCCCGGCAGGTGCGGACCCGGGCCTCGATCGAGACGGGCTCCTTGAGCTGGAAGTCGAGGAAGACGAGGTCGGTCGGGAAGTTGTCGCTGTGCACCAGCTGCAGCCAGGTGTGCGCCGTGAGCACGAGGTCGAAGTCGTACGCGTTGACGTTGATCCAGCTCGAGAGGCTGTCCAGGAGGACCTCGTGGTCGTCGAGGATGGCGAGGCGCACCCGGCGGGTGGCGGGCGTCTCGTCGCCGGGGCCGACCGTGCTCCAGGACGGAGCGGCGGCGGGCCTGCCGAAGCCCGGGCGGAGGGACGAGCGGCCGCTCGACTCAGTGCTGGTCATAAGAAAACCTTAGTGTCAGGAGGGGGGAGGTGGCGTCGACCTGCAGGTCGCCGAAGACGATGCGGAGCACGGCGAACCAGGGTGCGAAGCGGCGGCGGACGACGAACTCCCCCACCGTGGTCGGGACGCTCACGAGGGCCTCGACGCGCTCGTCGACCCGTCGGAGGTCGACCCGCACGTCGTCGGCCTGGACGCCGTCCCGCTCGCCGAAGGCGACGAGCAGGGCGCGCAGCGACGTCCTGTGGTCCGGGGTCATCGCGGAGGCGACGAAGTCGGGGTCGACGACGATGCCCGAGACCCCGCTCGTCGGGCTGACGAAGAGGTGCTCGAGCCACGACCGGTCGGCCTCCGCCACCATCGACACTCGGAGCTGGTCGGCGATGTCACGGGCCCGCTGCGCATCGGCGGCCGTCACCGCCCCCCGGTCGACGAGCGACGAGAAGAACGGCACGACGTCCCTGTTGAGGATGGTGACGCGGTCCTGCTGCACCGACCGGGCGATGCTCGCCCGCAGCTCGTCGGCGCTGGCGCGCCGGAAGGTCGTCGCGCGGTCGATCCACCGCTCGACCAGCAGCGTGAAGGTGCG
The DNA here is from genome assembly GCF_014841815.1 of Frigoribacterium sp. CFBP 8754. Classification (NCBI taxonomy): domain Bacteria; kingdom Bacillati; phylum Actinomycetota; class Actinomycetes; order Micrococcales; family Microbacteriaceae; genus Frigoribacterium; species Frigoribacterium sp. CFBP 8754. Next base: position 385,135 of record NZ_JACYUO010000001.1, on the reverse strand, counting down.
GGAGAAGGAGGCGGCGGCCGCGGAGAGCGCCACGACCGGCACGACGGCGACGACGACGAACGTCGTGGTCGGCACGGCCGTCACGAACCAGGGCCGTTCGAGCAGCACGACCACGGCCACGACGACCGCGACGACGAGGCCGGCGACGAGGATCTCGGCGGCGGGTCGGTAGGGGGCGACGCCGAGCAGCAGGACGCCGACCGCGAGCGACGACCAGTCGTCGCGCACGAGCTCGTTCTGCCCGAGGAGACCGAGCGCCTCGAGGGCGACGGCGGCACAGGAGAGCACGACCACGGCCACCAGGGAGCGACGCCGGAACGGCGCCCGGAGCGGGCTGGCGGAGAGCACGAGCACGAGGCCGGCCGCCGCCAGGGCCGCGACCGCGCCCACGGACGCGGCCGGGTCGACGATCTCGTCACGACCGCTCAGGGTCGCCGACACGGCCACGGCGAGGGCCGCGACGACGGTGATCAGCGACACGGGACGGGAGGCCAGGGCCCCCACGGGGTCGACCTGCTGCGGGGTCCGCTCGCGGTCGCTCATGCGGCGTCGCCCGTCCGGTCGTCCGAGCGCGCGACGTCCGACGCGCCCTCGGCGCCGGGCACCGGGACAGTGTCCCCCGGCTCGTCGGGGCCGGTGGCCGGGACGCGGATGACGACGGAGGTGCCGCTGCCGGGCGACGACCAGACCTGCGCCGAGCCCCCGACGCGCTCCATGCGCGCCCGGACCGAGTTGCTGAGGCCGAGCCGGTCACGGGGCACCGCGTCCTGGTCGAAGCCCGCACCGTCGTCGATGACCATGACCGAGAGCTCGCCGCCGTCGCCGTAGACGACGACCTCCGCGCGGCGCACCCCGCTGTGCTTCTCGACGTTCGTCAGGCACTGGGTCACGGCCAGGCCGAGCGCCTGGCCCACCACGGGCGCCAGGCGGGCCACGGCCGCGACGTCGCCCGTGACGCCGATCTCCAGCCCCCGGGCGCGCCCCTGCTCGACAGCGCGGGCGAGCTGGCTGTCGTCCCACTCGGCCGTCGCGGCGTCGACCCCGGGCGGGGCGGGGTCACGCAGCCATTCCTGGCCGACGAGCGTCTCGAGGTCCGCCGCCATCGACGAGGCGAGCGACGGGTCGAGCCGGCCGGGGCCCGCGGTCGCGACGGCGGCGAGGTGGTTGAGGACGGTGTCGTGGACGAGCGCCGCGGCCTGCTGCTCCATGTCGTGACGGATGCTCTGGAGCTGCTGGTCGACGGCGGCGCGGTGGATGCTCGGCTGGGCCCGCCGAGCCCGGTCGCGGGCGACGAGGGCGTAGCCGAGGGTGGCGACCACGACGGCCCAGGCCACCACCGTCGTCACGTCGACCTTCGGGGCGGACCCGGTCTGCCAGGTCGCGAGCTGGGTGGCCACCTCGCCGAGCACGAGGCCGCCCGTCGCCCAGGCGATGCTGTGACGCGGGCGCACCCCGCTCGCCCCCACCATGACCAGGGCGATCTTGGGGAGCGAGAGCGAGAAGGCGTCGGAGGCCTGGATCGACGGGACCTGGGCGAAGAGGGTGAGCGCGTACCAGTAGAGGCAGGCCGAGCCGAGGACAAGGTAGGCGGCGTAGCTCGTGGCGCTGCGGTAGGTGGCGACGACGAGCACGAGCGCCGCCATCGTCACGACCGCGACCAGGGCGGGCCACAGGATGAGCGACGGCATGCCCACCTGGTTGCTCACCAGCAGGAGGGCCGCGCCGGCGAGGACGACGCACGCGATCACGTGACAGGAGCGCGCGAGCGCGCGACCGGTGCTCTGGGGAGCGAGGTGGGCGGGCAGTCCGAGCAGCACCGTGCCTCCTTCGCTCCGTGGCTGGCCTGATGATCATGCCAGAACATGGACCAGCTCATGTACCCCGTTATCTGGGGCCACCCCCGGATCGACTCGCAGGAGGAACGTGATCTGTGCCCCGGTCGCTCAGAAGAGCCGGGGATGCGCGGAGCGTGCCCCGCCGGGGAGCTCCTCCGCCAGGAGCGACCGGGGAGCCGACGTCGGGGTGAGGTTCATCAGCCGCAGCGACTGCTCCGCGTCGTCGAGCGCCCGCGACCGGGTCGTGCCGGTCGAGGGGTCGGCCTCGCCGCGCTGCAGCCCGTGCTGGGCCAGCAGGGGCCGCATCCGCCCCGCGAGCCAGCGGCGGTACCCCGTGGGCGCGTAGGTGCCGTGCGCGTAGAGCTCGCGGTACTTGGGCAACAGCTCCGGGTGCTCGCGCTCGAGCCAGGCGAAGAACCACTCCTTGACCCCGGGCTTGAGGTGCAGCGCGCTGTAGAGCACCGTGGTGGCCCCGGAGTCGCGGACGGCCTCGAGCGCCGTGGCGAGGTGTTCGCGCGTGTCGGTGAGGTACGGCAGCACCGGCATCATGAAGACGGAGCAGCGGAGGCCCGCGTCGGTCGCCGCCCGGACGGTGGCGAGGCGCGCCGCGGTCGTGGGCGTGCCCGGCTCGATCGACTGCTGCAGCTCGTCGTCGTGGACGGCGACGGACATCGCGATGTCGACCGGCACGTGCTCCGCCGCCTCCGCCAGCAGCGGCAGGTCGCGGCGGAGGAGGGTGCCCTTCGTGAGGATGCTGAACGGCGTGCCCGAGTCGGCGAGCGCCGCGATGATGCCCGGCATGAGGCGGTAGCGCCCCTCGGCCCGCTGGTACGGGTCGGTGTTCGTGCCGAGCGCGACCGGGTGGCGCTGCCAGGACGGCCGGGCGAGCTCACGGGCCAGGACCTCGGCCACGTTGATCTTGACCACGATCTGGCGGTCGAAGTCGTCGCCGCCGTCGAGGTCGAGGTACTCGTGGGTCGGCCGCGCGAAGCAGTAGACGCAGGCGTGGCTGCAGCCCCGGTACGGGTTGACCGTCCAGCCGAACGGCAGGGCGCTGTCTCCGCCGGGCACGCGGTTCAGCGCGCTCTTGGCGAGGATCTCGTGGAAGGTGACGCCGGCGAACTCCGGCGTCGTGACCGACGCCACCAGGTTCGACAGCTTCGCGAGCCCGGGCAGGGCCGAGTCGCTCTCCGTCGCCATCGCCTGCCCGCTCCACCGCATGCGTCCATTAGAACACACGTTCGATCGGGCCGGGACGCCGGCGACGGGGTCAGGCGTGGATGCGCAGCGCCTCCGCGGTCGCGCCGAGGGTGGCGGCGGCCCGCTGCTCGTCCGTCGCGACGGACTCCCCGTAGGTCGGCACGAGCCGCCGGAGCACCGGGGTCCAGCCCGCGATGCGGTCGGGGAAGCAGCGCTCCAGCACGTCGAGCATGATCGGCACGGCCGTCGAGGCGCCCGGCGAGGCACCGAGGAGGCCGGCGATGCTGCCGTCCGCCGCGGCGACGACCTCGGTGCCGAACTGCAGCACCCCGCCCTTCTGTGCGTCGCGCTTGATCACCTGGACGCGCTGGCCCGCGGTGATGCGGTACCAGTCGGCCGGGTCGGCGTCGGGCATGAACTCGCGCAGCGCCTCGAACTTGGTCTCCTTGCTCGCGGCCAGCTGGCCGACGAGGTACTTCACGAGGCCGAGGTTGGCGAGGCCCGCCCGGATCATCGGGTAGAGGTTGTGCGGCCGGATCGACATCACGAGGTCGAGCACGGAGCCGTTCTTGAGGAACTTCGGGCTGAAGCCGGCGTAGGGCCCGAACATGAGGCTCGCCTCGCCGTCGACGATGCGGGTGTCGAGGTGCGGCACCGACATGGGCGGCGACCCGACGGCGGCCTTGCCGTAGACCTTCGCCCGGTGCTTCGCGACGACCTCGGGGTCGTCGGTGCGGAGGAACTCGCCGCTGACCGGGAAGCCGCCGAAGCCCTTGATCTCGTCGATGCCCGACTTCTGCAGGAGGTGCAGCGCGCCTCCCCCGGCCCCCACGAAGACGAAGCGGGCGTCGACCGTCGTGGGCGTGCCGCCGACCTGCTTGCGCATCTTGATGCGCCAGGTGCCGTCGCCGAGCTTCTTCAGGCCCGTCACGCGGTGGTCGAGCTCGAGGCGGGCGTCGTTCGCCTCGAGGTGCTCGATGAGCAGCCGGGTCAGCGCCCCGAAGTCGACGTCGGTGCCGGCCTCGATGCGGGTCGCGGCGATCGGCTGCCCCTTCGAGCGGCCGGGGATGAGCACGGGGGCCCACGAGCGGATGACGGAGGCGTCGGTGCTGAACTCGAGGCCGCGGAAGAGCGGGTGGTCGCGCAGGGCCTCGTGGCGCTTGCGCAGGTACTCGACGTTCTTCTCGCCCCAGACGAAGCTCATGTGGGGCGTCGACGAGATGAACGCGGACGGGTCGGGCAGGGCGCCCTCGGCGACGAGGTGCGACCAGAACTGCCGCGAGACCTGGAACTGCTCGTTGACCTTCACGGCGCTGCTGATGTCGATCGTGCCGTCGGATCGCTCGGGCGTGTAGTTGAGCTCGCAGAGCGCGGAGTGGCCGGTGCCCGCGTTGTTCCACGGGTTGCTCGACTCCTGGGCCACGTCTCCGAGGGCCTCGTAGATCTGGATCGTCCACGTCGGCTCGAGCTGCTTGATCATCGCGCCGAGGGTGGCGCTCATGATGCCCGCCCCGATCAGGGCGACGTCGACTGGCTTCGGTGCATCGGTCACGGCGTCAGTCTAGGCCGACGCGCTCACGGCGGGGCGAGCGGCCCCGGGGAGGCGGCGCAGGCCTCTCGACGTCGAACGACCGCCGACGACCCCGCCGGTCGGTGCCCGAGCCCGGTCAGAGCCCGAGCCCGGTCAGCGCCTCGTCCATGCGCCGCGCTAGCTCGGCGTAGCCGTCGTCGTTCGGGTGCAGCCCGTCGGCTGCCATCCACTCCGGGTGGCCGGTCAGCCAGCGCGAGGCCCCCGGCACCTGGTCGGCGTCGATCTCGTCGGCCGCCTCCCGCACCCAGCCGGCGATGATGTCGACGCTCTCGGGCCGCTCGTCGGTGTACCAGAACGGCTCGACGACGACGAAGCGCGCCTCGGGCAGGGCGTCGTCGAGGCGGTGCAGGTCGACGCCGATCTGCTCGTGGATCTCGTCGGCGCTCCTGTCGTACGAGAACGCGTCGTTGAGCCCCATCGTCACGATCACGATGTCGGGGTCGGCCGCGATCACCTGGCCCGGCAGGTCGCCGCCCTCGAACGACGTCCGGTTGTTGACGAAGCCCAGGCCGTTCACGCTCTCGTTGTGCTCCCGCCAGCCGCGCTCGGCGCTGACGACGGTCGACCACCGCTTCGACGGGTCGCTCGCCCCGGTGCCCAGCGTGTACGAGTCGCCGTAGAACGAGACGACCGGCCCGTCTCCCTCCGGGACGCCGGCCCGGCCGTCGCCGGCCGACGGCGCCGCGGGGTCGGGCGCGCAGCCGGTGAGGACGAGGAGGAACGCCGCGACGGCGACGAGGGAGCGGGCGAGACGGGTCACGCTCGCTGTTCGGAGCGCAGGAGGCGCGGGTTCGGTGCCCCGCGCCTCCCGCGCTCCCCTGCCGGGCTCAGGCGGCGGCGAGGCGACGGGCCGCGACGATCTCCGCGATCTGCACCGCGTTCAGGGCCGCGCCCTTGCGGAGGTTGTCGTTGCTGATGAAGAGGGCGATGCCGCGGTCGCCGGGCACACCCTCGTCTTGCCGGATGCGGCCCACGTACGACGGGTCGGAGCCCGCCGCCTGGAGCGGCGTCGGCACGTCGGTCAGGACGACGCCGGGGGCGTCGGCGAGGAGCTCCTTCGCGCGGGCCGCCGTGAGGGCGTCGGCGAACTCGGCGTTGATCGACAGCGAGTGGCCCGTGAAGACCGGCACGCGCACGCAGGTGCCGCTGACGCGGAGGTCGGGGCGCTCGAGGATCTTGCGGCTCTCGTTGCGCAGCTTCTTCTCCTCGTCGGTCTCGTCGAGGCCGTCGTCGACGATCGAGCCGGCGAGCGGGATGACGTCGAAGGCGATGGGGCGCACGTAGACGGCGGGCTCCGGCATCTGCACCGCGCCTCCGTCGTGGACGAGGCCGGCCGTGTCGCCCTCGAGGGCGGCGCGCACCTGGCCGAGCAGCTCGTCGGCGCCGGCGAGGCCGCTGCCGCTGACCGCCTGGTAGGTGCTGACGATGAGGCGCTCGAGGGTCGCCTCCGCGTCGAGGACCTTGAGGACGGGCATCGCGGCCATCGTCGTGCAGTTCGGGTTGGCGATGATGCCCTTGACGGCCTGGTCGATCGCGTGCGGGTTCACCTCGCTGACGACGAGCGGCACCTCCGGGTCCATCCGGAAGGCGCTCGAGTTGTCGATGACGAGCACGCCCGCGGCGGCGAAGCGCGGGGCGTGCGCCCGGCTGCCGGTGGCGCCGGCGGAGAAGAGCGCGATGTCGAGGCCCGTCGGGTCGGCGGTCTCGACGTCCTCGACGACGACGTCGACGCCGCGGAACGACAGCGTCGTGCCGGCGGAGCGCGCCGTCGCGAAGAAGCGGATCTCACGGAGCGGGAAGTCACGCTCGTCGAGCAGCGTCCGCATGACCTTGCCGACCTGGCCGGTGGCACCGACCACGCCGACGCGCAGCCCCCGCTCGCTCAGGGTGTCGGACATGTCGTGCTCCTTCGTGACGGGTGGTGCGGGGACGGGTGGTGCGGGGACGGGGGCGGGGCGGAGGCGGGGGCTGAGCCGGGCGGCGCGGTCAGCGACCGGTGCCGGCCCAGACGACGGCCTCGACGTCGCCGTCGAGCTCGAACGCGGTGTGGACGACGCGGAGGGCGTCGGCGAGCGTGTCGGCCCGGGTGACGACCGAGATGCGGATCTCGCTGGTCGAGATCATCTCGATGTTGATGCCGGCCTCGAAGAGGGCCGTGAAGAGACGGGCCGAGACGCCGGCGTTCGTCCGCATGCCCGCGCCGACGAGCGCGAGCTTGCCGATCTGGTCGTCGTACTGAAGCGACTCGAAGCCGATCTCGGCCCGGTCGGACTCGAGCGCCTGGAGGACGGTCGCGCCCTCGGACTTCGGCAGCGTGAACGAGATGTCGGTCCGGCTGGTCGACGCCGCCGAGATGTTCTGCACGATCATGTCGATGTTGGCGCCGGTCTTGGCGACGGTGCGGAAGATCTGCGCGGCCTTGCCGGGCACGTCGGGCACGCCGACGACCGTGATCTTGCCCTCGCTGAGGTCTCCGGCGACGCCGCTGATGATGGGCTCTTCCACGTTCTCTCCCTCTTTCGGGTTGACGACCAGCGTGCCCTCGCCGTTGTGGAACGACGAGCGCACGTGCAGGGTGACGCCGTGCCGCCGGGCGTACTCGACGGCCCGGATGTACAGCACCTTCGACCCCGCGGCGGCGAGCTCGAGCATCTCCTCGCTGGTGATGCGGTCGAGCTTGCGGGCCTTGGGCACGACGCGGGGGTCGGCGGTGAAGATGCCGTCCACGTCGGTGTAGATCTCGCAGACGTCGGCGTCGAGCGCCGCGGCGAGCGCCACGGCCGTCGTGTCGCTGCCGCCCCGGCCGAGGGTGGTGATGTCGCCGGTCGTGCGGTTGAAGCCCTGGAAGCCCGCGACGATCGCGACCGACCCGGCGTCGAGCGCGTCGCGGATGCGGCCGGGCGTCACGTCGACGATGCGGGCCTTGCCGTGCTGCGCGTCGGTGAGCATGCCGGCCTGGCTGCCGGTGTACGAGCGGGCCTCGACGCCGAGGCTGCGGATGGCCATGGCGAGCAGGGCCATGCTGATGCGCTCGCCCGCGGTGAGCAGCATGTCGAGCTCGCGGCCCCCGGGGATCGGCGTGACCTCGTGCGCGAGGTCGAGCAGCTCGTCGGTCGTGTCGCCCATGGCGCTGACGGCCACGACGACGTCGTTGCCCGCCTTGCGGGTCTCGACGATGCGCTTGGCCACGCGCTTGATGCTCTCGGCGTCGGCGACGGACGACCCGCCGAATTTCTGCACGATCAAGCTCACGGGGACTCCAGGGACGGGTACGAGGGGCCGCTCGCGGCGGGAGGGGCCCGCGCGGGCGTGGTCCGATCCTAACGGCGCGGGCGCCGTGTGACGTCGCGCGGCCCGCGACGCCGCGCTCCCCGTACGGTGGGGGCATGCCCGACACCGACGACGCCCGCGGAGCCGCCTCGCGGGTCCAGGACAGCCGCGCCCTCCAGACCCTCGCCCGCGTGGGCTTCGCCATGAACGGCGTCCTGCACGTGCTCATCGGCGGCATCGCCGTGGGCATCGCCTTCGGCGGCGGGGGCGAGGCCGACCAGGGCGGCGCCCTCGGCCAGCTCGCCGCTCAGCCCGCCGGGGCCGTCGTGCTCTGGGTGATCGTCGTCGGCCTCTGGGCCCTCGGCCTGTTCCAGCTGCTCGAGGCCGCGCTGGTGCGCGGGACGGACGGGGAGGCGTGGGGCGCGCGGGCCAAGGAGGGCGGCAAGGGCGTCGCGTACCTGGCCGTCGGCGCCACCGCGTTCACCTTCGCCCGAGGCGGCTCCTCCGACAGCTCCGACCAGACCGAGTCGCTGAGCGCACGCCTGATCGCGACGCCCGGCGGCGTCGTGCTCCTCGTCGTGCTCGCCCTGGCGATCGTCGCCGTCGGCGTCTACTTCGTGGTCAAGGGGGTCAGGCAGAAGTTCCGCCAGGACCTCGTCGTGCCGTCGGGCAGCGCCGGGCGGGCGACCGTCGGGCTCGGCGTGGCCGGCTACGTCGCGAAGGGCGTCGCCCTGGCCGTCGTCGGCGTGCTCTTCGCCGTGGCGGCGATCACCTCCGACCCCGAGGAGGCCAGCGGGCTCGACGGGGCCCTGCGGTCGCTGGCCGAGCTGCCGTTCGGCACGGTCGTGCTCACGGCCGTCGCGGTCGGGCTCGTGGCGTTCGGCCTCTACAGCTTCGTCCGGGCCCGCCGCGCCCGGCTCTGATCGCCGGGCGCGATCGGCCGCCGGCTACTCGCCGACGACCCGGCGCCCCTCGAAGGCACGACCGAGGGTGACCTCGTCGGCGTACTCGAGGTCTCCGCCCACGGGCAGGCCCGAGGCGAGCCGGGTGACGCGGAGCCCGAACGGGGCGAGCATCCGCGAGAGGTACGTCGCGGTGGCCTCGCCCTCGAGGTTCGGGTCGGTCGCGATGATGACCTCCTGGACGGTGTCGTCGGCGAGGCGCTGCACGAGCTGCCGGATGCGCAGGTCGTCGGGCCCGACGCCGTCGATGGGGCTGATCGCCCCGCCGAGCACGTGGTACAGCCCGCGGAACTCCCGGGTGCGCTCGATCGCCTGGACGTCCTTCGCCTCCTCGACGACGCAGATCGTCGCGGGCGACCGACGCGGATCGCGGCAGATCACGCAGGTCTCCTGCTCGGTCACGTTGCCGCAGACCTCGCAGAACCGCACCTTCGTCTTGACGTCCACCAGCAGCTCGGAGAGCCGCGTCGTGTCGAACGACTCGCTCTGCAGGATGTGGAAGGCGATGCGCTGGGCCGACTTCGGCCCGATGCCCGGGAGGCGGCCGAACTCGTCGATCAGCTCCTGGACGATTCCCTCGTACACGGGCTACTCGCTTCTCTGAGGCGTGACGCGGGGGGCGACCGTCTCTTCTTCGATGAACTGGGCCCCGAGGATCTCGCGGACGACGGCCTCGCCGTAGCGCGAGCCGTTCGGGATGCCGCGGCGCGGGTCGCCGGCGGCGGCGCGGCGGGCGGCCGCGGGCGGACCGGCGGGAGTCGCGGGTCGGCCCTCGGGGGCCGGCCCGGTGCCCGAGGCGGCCGGCGCCGTGCGCGGGGCAGCGGCCTCGACGGGCGGGGGCGCGGCGTCGACGGTGGGCACGCCTCCCGGGGGCTCCTCGGTGATGTGCTCGGGCTCGTCGGGCTCCGGCGGAGCCGACTGCGGGATCGGGGCGACGTCCCAGCCGGTGACCGGGTCGGACGACGTCGCCCGCGTCGGAGCCGCGGCGGGGCGGCGGGGCGGCGCCACCGCGGCCGTCGGAGCCGTCGGTGCCGGGGCGGCGGGCGCCTCGACGGGCTCCGCGGAGCGGGTCGGCGCGGGCGCGCCGACGGGCGCCTCGCGGCGAGCCGGAGGTTCGACCGGAGCGGCAGCGGTCGCAGCGGCAGCAGGAGCGGCGGCGGTCGGCGCGTCGACGGGCGCGGACGCCACGGGCGTCGCCGACGCACCCGTGGGGGCGCCCGGGGCGTCGGTCGGGCCCTCGACCCGGGCGATGTACTTCACCTTGACGCCGAGCACGTGCTGGATGGCGCGTCGCAGGTGCTCGCTGACGCCGTCGCCGGCGCCCTGGGGCTTCTTGAAGCTCTCGACGTCGTGCGCGCTCGGGAAGGTCAGCGTGAGCACGTCGTCGGCGAAGGCCTGCACGGTGGCCGTGACGACGACCATCCACGCCGTCCGCTTCGACTTCTCGACGACCTCGACGATCTCCGGCCAGGCGTCGCGCAGCTGCTGGAGGCTGACCGGCCCGACCGGCGACGAGGCGCGCTCGGGCTCCGGCGGCACCGCGTTCTCGACGGCGGGGGCCTGGGCCCAGGCCGCGGAGTGCGGAGCGCTCGGCGGCGCCGGCTCGCTCGCCGCGGCGCCGGCGCCCTCCCGCGCGGCGGGTGCGGCCGCGGGAGCGACCGACGACCAGGCCTCGGCCGCCGAGGCGGGCGACGCCGACGACGTCGACGCCGAGGACGACGCGGCGGGCGCCGACTCGACCTGGCCGGGCGCCGACGCTCGCGGCGCTGCCGAGGCCGTGCCGCGGGCGGCGGGCGACGACGACGCGGACGCCGCGGCCCGCGGGGCCTCCGCTCCCCCGTCGACCCCGACCCGGCGCTCCAGCCGCTCGACCCGGGCGAGGGCGCCGCGGGTGGTCTCGTCGGACTCCGGCACGAGCACGCGCGCGATCATCAGCTCGAGGTGCAGGCGGGGCGAGGTCGCCCCGGTCATGTCGGTGAGGGCGCGGTTCACCAGGTCGGCCGAGCGCGAGAGCTCCGCGGCGCCGAACGCGTGCGACTGGGCCGTCAGCCGGTCGAGCTCCTCCGGCGTGACTCCGCGCAGCACGGCGGCGGCGCCCTCGACGGTCGCGCCGACCACGATCAGGTCGCGGAGGCGCTCGAGGAGGTCCTCGACGAAGCGACGGGGGTCCTGGCCGGTCTGCACGACCCGGTCGACGGCGGCGAAGGCCGCCGCGCCGTCACGGGCGCCGAGGGCCTCGACGACGTCGTCGAGCAGGGAGGCGTGGGTGTAGCCGAGCAGCGCCACGGCGCGCTCGTAGTCGATGCCGCCGTCGTCGCTGCCCGCCATCAGCTGGTCGAGCAGCGACAGGGTGTCGCGCACCGAGCCTCCCCCGGCCCGGACCACGAGGGGCAGCACGCCGGGGGCGGCGGCGACCTGCTCGCTCGCGCTGAGCTCCTGGACGTACTCGAGCATCTGCGCCGGGGGCACGAGGCGGAAGGGGTAGTGGTGCGTGCGCGAGCGGATCGTGCCGATGACCTTGTCGGGCTCCGTCGTCGCGAAGATGAACTTGACGTGCTCCGGCGGCTCCTCGACGACCTTGAGCAGCGCGTTGAACCCCTGCGGGGTCACCATGTGCGCCTCGTCGAGGATGAAGATCTTGAAGCGGTCGCGGGCCGGCGCGAAGACGGCGCGGTCACGGATGTCGCGGGCGTCGTCGACGCCGTTGTGGCTCGCCGCGTCGATCTCGATCACGTCGAGCGATCCGCCGCCGTCGCGCGCGAGCTCGACGCAGGACGGGCAGACGCCGCACGGGGTGTCGGTGGGGCCCTCGGCGCAGTTGAGGCAGCGGGCGAGGATGCGGGCGGACGTCGTCTTGCCGCAGCCGCGCGGGCCGCTGAACAGGTACGCGTGGTTGACGCGGTCGGTGCGGAGCGCCGTGCGGAGCGGGTCCGTCACCTGCGACTGCCCGATCAGCTCGGCGAAGTTCTCTGGCCGGTAACGGCGATACAGGGCGGTGACCACCCCCCAAGAGTAGCCGCCGCCACCGACAGGGCGACCCGGCCGGGCGACCGCCCGCCGGGCACGGCGACGGCCCCCGTGCGGGCTGCACGGGGGCCGTCGGGGCGTGCCCCGTCCCGACCCGAACGGGACGGGGCACGCGGGGTGCTACGCCCTCCTCGACCGGACGGCCCGGCGCACCCGGGCTGCGGTGAGCAGCCCCAGGCCGAGCAGGAGGAGGCCGGCACCCGCGGACGCCCACCCGAGGGCGTCCTGTCCGGTGAAGGCGAGGCCGGACGACCCCGCCACGGTCGGCGCGGGCGAGGCGCCGCCGGGCTGGCCGGGCGTGCCCGGCTGCCCCGGGGCCCCGGGCTGACCCGGCGTGCCCGGCGTGCCCGGCTGCCCGGGCAGGCCCGGGAACCCGGGCTGACCCGGCGTGCCGGGCTGGCCCGGCGTGCCCGGCGTGCCCGGCTGTGCCGGCTCGTCCGCCGCGACGACGCTGAAGCCGGTCGTCACGGGGTCGCCCGTGGCGCCGTCGACGGTCTGCGCCGCCGCGACCACGTGGTCGCCGACCGGCACGTCCGCGAACGCGACGCTCCAGGCGCCGGTGGCCGGGTCGGCCGTCACGGTCGCCGTCCGGTCGTCGTCCAGGACGACCGTGACGAGCGCGCCCGGCTCGGCCGAGCCCGACACCGTGACCGGGGCCGTGCCCGCGGCACCGGCCGGGAGCTGCGCCCCCGCCGCCGGGTCGTCGATGACGACCGGCGCGACCGCGGCGATCACGAGGCCCTGCGAGACGACGCTCGTGACCCCGTCGACCACCTGGGTGGCGATCACCTGGGTCGCCCCGACGGGCACCGCCCGGAAGGGCAGCGTCCACCGGCCGGCCTCGTCGACCACGACGCTCTGGTCGCGGCCGGCGACCTCGACGACGACCACGGCGCCCGGCTGGCCCGTGCCCGAGACCACGACGTCCTCGAGCCCGTCGCCGTCCGCGTCGCGGATCAGCTCGTCGGGGGCCGGGGCCGTGATGGTCAGGGTGCCGACCGCGGCGGCCGGGGCCACCGAGAACGAGACGGTCTCGGGGGCGGAGGTCGCGCCTCCCACGGTCTGGGTCACCGCGACGGCGTGCTGGCCGGAGGCCAGCGCGGCGAGGGGCAGCTCCCACGTGCCGCCCGCCGTGACCTCGAGGGCGACGGGGTCGCCGCCGTCGAGCACCAGCGAGAGGGCCGCGCCGGGCTGCCCGGTGCCCCGGACGAGCACGTCCGCGACGCCGTCGGTGCCTCCCGGCACGACGTCGCCCTGGGCGGGCGAGCCGATCCGCAGCGGCGCGACCGTGGCGGCCGGGGCCACCGTGACGGGCACGGTGACGCTGCCGACGACGACGCCGCCCTCGGACTGCTCGACCGTGATCACCTGCGACCCGACCGGGACGCCCGGGACGACGACGGCGAAGTCGCCCTCCGGGCCCACCTGGCCGGTCGCCCCGACGCCGGCGCCGAGGTCGACGGTCACGACCGCGCCCGGCTGGCCGGTGCCCGTGACCGCGAGGTCGACGGTGCCGTCGCCGTCGGCGTCGACCACGAGCTGGCCGGCGGCCGGCGAGGTGACGACCAGGGGCGCGACCGGCACGGTGGGCGCCGGGTCGACCACGAAGCGGACCTCGACCGGGGCCGTGGCCCCGCCCGCGACGACCTGGCTGGCCGAGGCGACGTGCACGCCGGGGCGGACCTCGACGCTCACCTGCCAGGCGCCGCGCGCGTCGGCGGTGACCGTCACCGGGTCGTCGCCGTCGAGCGAGACCGACACGGGCGCGCCCGGCTCGGCCTGGCCGCGCACGACCACGGCCGCCGTGCCGGCCCCGTCGACGACGAAGCGCTCGTCGGTGGTCGGCGACGTGACGACCACGGCCGCCGCGACCACGACCTCGAACTGCGAGGTCGCCGGCTGCGAGTCGACCCCGCCGACGGTCTGGACGACCGTCAGCTCGTGGGGCCCGACCGCGAGGCCCGGGAGGGCGAGGGCCCACCGGCCGTCCGCCCCGGCCGTCACGGTGACGGGGTCGCCGCCGTCGAGCGAGACGCGCACCGGTGCACCCGGCTGCGCCGCGCCTCCGGCGGTCAGGTCGGCGGTGGAGTCGGCCGTCGCGACGGTGGTGCTGCTGCCGTCGAGGGGGGCCGTCACCGTCACGGGCGTCGCGGCCTTCACGACCAGCGTGCGGGTCACGGGTGCGGTGAGCACCCCGTCGAGCCGCTCGGAGACCGAGAAGACGTGCGTGCCGACGCCGACCGCGAGGAAGGTGGTCGCCCACCGACCGGTCGTCGAGTCGGCCGAGACCGTCTGGCTCCGGTCGCCGTCGAGACCGACCACGACGCTCGCGCCCGGCTCGGCGGTGCCGGAGACCAGCACGTCGGTGGTCGCGGCGTCGTCGACGACCACGACGGGCCGGTCGGCCCGCGGCGTCTCGACCACGACGGCGGCGGCGACGACGACCGTGAGCGGCTGCTCGACGGGCGGCGTCGTGCCGGCCGGCACGGTCTGCGTGACGCTGACCACGCGGTCGCCGACGGGCACGCCGGCCACGGGCACCGAGAACGAGCCGTCGACGCCGACCGTCCCCGTGCCGACGAGGCCGTCGCCGAGGTCGACCGTGACCGACGCGCCCGGCTGGGCGGAGCCGGCGACGACGACCGTGGTGGTCGCGCCCGCGGTGGGCACCGTCACGACCGTGCCCGCGGGCGGCGTCGCGATGACGACCGGCGCCGCGACGGCGACCGTCAGGTCGACCACCACGGGAGCGGAGGTCGAGCCGTCGATCGTCTGCGTGACCGTGACCGTCGCGCCGCCGACGGGGAGGTCGACGGGCCCGGTGGTCCAGCTGCCGTCGGCGCCGACCGGGAGGTCGACCGTGCGGCCGTCGCCGAGGTCGACGGTGACCGTCGCCCCGGGCTGGGCGTCGCCGCGGACGGTCACCGGTGCCGTGTCGCCGGGGGCGAGCACGACGACGGTGTCGCCGTCGACGGGCTGGTCGACCGAGACGGGCTCGGCGAGCGCCACGGTGAGGGCCTGCGCGACGGGGGCGTTCGTGACCCCGTCACGGACCTGGCTGACGGTCACGGTGCGGTCGCCGGCCGGGACGTCGGCGACGGTGACGCTCCACGCGCCCGTCGTCGGGTCGGCCGTGACGACCTCGACCAGGCCGTCGCCGAGGTCGACGGTGACGGTCGCGCCGGGCGCCGCCGTCCCGCTCACGACGACGTCGGCGGTGCCCGACGGGTCGGCGGTGGTGACGACCGCGCCCGCCGCCGGGGCCGAGACCACGACCGGGGCGAGGGCGACGACCCTGAGGAGTCGCCGGTCGGGCGCCGAGGTCCGGTCGCCGACCGTCTGGGTCACCGAGACGGTGCGGTCGCCGGCGGGGACGCCGGCCACGATCGCCGACCAGGTGCCGTCGCCGGACGCCCGCACGGTGCGGACGAGCCCGTCGCCGAGGTCGACGCGGACGGTCGCCCCGGCCTGCGCACGGCCCGAGACGGTCACGTCGGCGGTGCCGTCGACCGTGGGCACGGTGACGACCTCCCCGTCGGCCGGCGACTCGACCAGGAGGGCCGCTGCGGGCACCACGGAGAAGTCGCGGGTGACGGGCGCCGAGACGGCCCCGTCGAGCGACTGCGTGACCGAGGCCCGGTAGGCGCCCACCGGCAGGTCCGCGAACCGGACCGACCAGGTGGTCGACTGGCCGAGGTCGGCGGTCAGCACGCGGCCGCCCCCGAGGTCGACCCGGACGACGGTGCCCGGCTGAGCGGTGCCGCTCACCGTCACGTCGGCCAGGTCGGCGGCGGTCAGGACCGCCACCTGCTCGGCGGGGGCCGGCGCGGCCACGACGACCGGGGCGGCCGCGGCGACGACGAGCGGCTGGGTGACGGGCGTCGTGACGACCCCGCCGAACCGCTGCACGACCGAGATGGTGGTCGTGCCGACGGGCACGTCGGGCACGGTGGCCGTCCACGCCCCCTCGGCGTCGGCGGTGACGACGACCGGCGGGAGGCCGCCGACGGTCACCGTGACCTCGGCGTCGCCCTCGGCGGTGCCGGTGACGACGACGTCGGTCGTGGCCGCGGCGTCGATGACGACGAACGGCGTGCCGGCCTCGGGCGCGGTCAGGACGACGCCGTCGGCGACGACGACGGAGAAGTCGCGGGTCACGGGGTCGGAGCTGCCCGCGGGCACCGTCTGGACGACGCTCGCGGTGTGCTCCCCGACGGGGACGCCGGGGACGGTGACGGTGAAGCCGCCGTCGACGCCGACCGTGCCGGTGCCGGTGTGGCTCGTGCCGTCGTCGTCGACCACGACGACCTCGACCGAGGCGCCGGGCTGGGCGGTGCCGACCACGACGACGTCGGCGGTGCCGCCGGCCGTCGGGACGGTGTACGAGGCGTCGACGTCGGGCACCGTGACCACCACGGGGGCGGCCACGACGACGGAGACGTCGGCGGTGAGGGCGGCGGAGACGCGGCCGTCGACCGTCTGGGTGACGGTGGCGGCGTACTCGCCGACGCCGACGCCCGGGAAGGTCGTCGACCAGGAGCCGTCGACGTCGTCGGCGACGACCGTCCGGGTGCCCGCCGCGCCGAGGTCGACGGTGACCGTCGCCCCCGGGTCCGCGGAGCCCGAGACGGTGACGTCGGTGGTGTCGCCGGCCGCGATCAGCGGCACGACGGTGCCGTCGACCGGCTCGTCGAGGACGAGGGCGTCGGCGACCGCGACGAGGACGGGGCGGGTCTCGGGGGCCGAGGTCGCGCCTCCCACCGTCTGCGTGACGACGAGCTCGTAGCGGCCGGCGGGGACGCCGGGCACGACCGTGCTCCACGCGCCCTGGCCGTCGGCCTGCACCTCGGCGACGCGGTCGCCGCCGAGGCTGACCCGCACCGTGGCGAGGCGCTCGGCCGTGCCCGAGACGGGCACGTCGACGACGCCGGCGGGGTCGACGAGGGTGGCGACGAGCTCGTCGGCCGGCCGCTCGACGACCAGGTCGCCCGCGGCGCGGACGGTGAGGTCGACGGTCACGGGCGTCGAGGTCGTGCCGCCGACCGTCTGGACGACGCTGACGACCTGGTCGCCGACGGGCACGCCCGGCACGGTGACCGACCAACGGCCCTCGCCGTCGGCCCGGGTCGGCACCGTGGTGCCGGCCAGGGTCACCGTGACCACGGCCTGCGGCTGGGCCGTGCCCGAGACGACCACCGAGGCGGTGGCGTCGGCGTCGATCACGACGACGTCGTCCGCGCCCGTGGGCTCGGCGACGACGACGGGGGCCCCGGCCACGATCTGCAGCAGCTGCGTGACCGGGGTCGACGTGGCTCCGCCGACGACCTGGACGACGCTGATCTCGCGGTCGCCCACGGTGACGTCCTCGACGAGGAGCGTCCAGGTGCCGGTGCCGGGGCCGCCCTCGGTGCCGGTGGCGGTGACCGTGCGGGCGGGCAGGTCGCCCAGCTGCACGACCACGTCGACGCCCGGCGCCGAGGTGCCGCTGAGGGTGACGTCGGTCACCGAGCCGGCCTCGGCCAGGACGACGGGGACGCCGGCCTGCGGGGTGGCGATGGTGACGGGCGGGGCGGCCGCGACCGTGAGGGTGCGCTCGTCGGCGGCGGAGGTCGTGCCGCCGACCGTCTGGGTGACGCTGACCACGTGCACCCCGACCGGGACGCCGGCCACGTCGACCGACCAGGCGCCGGTCGCGTCGTCGGCGTCGGTCGAGACGACCCGGTCGTCGCCGAGGTCGACCCGGACGCGGGCTCCGGGCTGGGCGGTGCCGGTCACGGTGACGGTCGCGCGGGCGGCGGCGTCGGGGACGGTGACCGTCGCGTCGCGCTGCGGGTCGACGACGACGAGCGGAGCTCCCGCCTCGACGGTGAACGCGACGGTCTCGGGGGCCGAGACCAGGTCGCGGAGGGACTGGGTCACGACGACCTCGTGGACTCCGGTGCGGACGCCCTCGAGCACGGTCGACCAGTCGCCCGACGCGGGGTCGGCCTGGACGGTCGCGGTGGCCGTCCCGTCGAGCACGACGGTGACGGTCGCGCCGGGCGCCGCGGCGCCCGAGACGGGCACGCTCACCGTCGCCTCGTCGTCGACGACCACGATCGGGTCGCCGCCGGGCTCGACGACGTCGAGGTCGGCCAGGGCCACGACCTGGAACGTCGTCGTCGCGGGGACGGTCGACGTGGTGCCGCCGACCGTCTGCACGGCGGTGACGGTGGCGCTGCCCGCCCCGACGGGGAAGGTCGTCGACCAGGTGCCGTCGTCGGCGACCACCTGGCGGACGACGCCGCCGAGGGCGACGTCGACCGTCGCGCCGGGCTCGGCCCGGCCGGTGACCGTGACGGTGGCCGGCAGCTGCGAGCCGAACGCCTCGACCACGGAGCCGGCGACGGGCGCGTCGACGGTGACGGGCGCGCCGGCCTGCACGGTCAGCTGCGCCGTCTGCGGCAGGGAGGTGCGGCCGCCGAGGGACTGGACGGCCGTGATCTGGCGCGTGCCCACGGGCACGTCGTCGAAGTCGGCCGACCAGGCTCCCCCGGCGGCGGTCACCGTCACGGTGACGCCGTCGAGCGTGACCGCCACCGAGGCCCCGGCGGCGGCGGCGCCGCGGACGGTGACGGCGGTCGTGGCGAGCTCGTCGGCCAGGGTCACGACGTCGGGCGTCGTCACGGCGAGGGGCGACGCTGTGACCGAGAAGGTCGCCGGGCCGGCGCCCTGGCTCGTGCCGCCGAGCAGCTGGGTGGCGGTGACCTCGTGGTCGCCGACCGGCACGGCCTGCAGGAGCTGGCTCCACGCGCCGGCGCCGTCCGCGACGGTCCGACCCACGAGGGCGCCGTCGAGGCTGACCTCGACCGTCGCCCCGGCGGCCGCACGGCCCTGCACGAGGACGTCGGACACCCCCGCGGCGTCGAGCACGACGTAGTCGGGGTCGCCGAGGGGCGTGTCGATCACGAGGTCGTCCGCGCGCTCGATGCGCACGACGACGGTCTCCGGGGTGGTCGACGTCGAGCCGCCGACGGTCTGGGTCGCGCTGACGGTGAGCGGCCCGACCGGCAGCCCGGTGAGCACGGCGCTCCACGCGCCGGCGCCGTCGGCGGTGACCGGGGCGGGCGCGTCGCCGACGGGGGCGCCGTCGGCGTCGGCGACGGTGAGGGCGACGACAGCGCCGGGCGCCGCCGTGCCCGTGACGGGCACCGACGCGGTGCCCGCGCCGACGATCCGCACGGGGTCGTCGCCGTCGGCGGGCGAGACGACGACGAGGGGCTCGGCCGCGACCACCTGGAACGTGGTGGGGGCCGCCGAGAGCGTCTGACCGCCCTGCACCTGCCGGGCCTCGACCGTGTGCGTGCCGACGGCCAGGCCCGTGACGGTCGCCTCCCACAGCGCGCCGTCCCGGGTGACGGGCCCGACGACCCCGCCCGACACCGTGACGGTGACGGGGACGCCGGCGACGCCGGTGCCGCGGACGACGACCGAGGTGCTGCCGGCCGCGTCGGCCACGGTGAGGCGGCTGCCGGTCGCGGGGGCGGTGATGACGACGAAGCCGCCCTGCTCCACCACGATCACTCGCGTCGTCGCCGACGACGTGCCGCCGTTCACCGTCTGCGTGGCCGCGACCTCGTAGCTGCCGATCGGCACGCCGGCCACGTCGACGCTCCAGGTGCCGACCGCGGTGGCGGTGACCGGCGCGGTGCGTCCGCCGCCGAGGTCGACGAGCACGGCGGCCCCGGGCTCGGCCGTGCCGGTCACCGGGACGGTCGCCGTGCCGGTGGCGCCCGGAACGTAGTAGACGGTCTGGTCGGCGGGGCCGGTGATCTCGATCGGCTCGCCGACCTCGACGGTGAGCGGCTGGGTCACGCGGGGCGACGTCACGCCGCCCACGACCTGCGTCGCGCCGAGCGTGTACGTGCCCTCCGGCACGCCGGTGATCGTCGCCGTCCACGCTCCCGTCGTCGGGTCGGCGACGGTGGAGGCGAGGAGGGCGCCGAGGCCGACCTGCACCGCGGCGCCGGGGTCGGCGCGGCCGGCGACGACGACGTCCGCGACGTCGCCCGCCTCGGCCACGGCGACGACCGTGCCGGGGGTCGGCGAGTCGATCAGGAGCGGGGCGCCCGCGACCACGGAGATCGGCCGCGTCTGCGCCGGCGACGTCGTGCCGCCGATCGACTGGGTCGCCGTCAGGGTGCGGCCGCCGACGGGGACGGCCTCGAAGGTGGTCGCCCAGGTGCCGTCGACGGCGACGACGGTCTGCGTCGGCAGTCCGGTGCCGAGCGACAGCGAGACGGTGGCGCCGACCGCGGCGGTGCCGGAGACGGGCACGGTGGTGACCGAGCCCGCGGCGGGCACCCGGTACGCCTGGCCGGGCGTGGGGGCGTCGACCACGAGGGGCGCGCCCGCCGTGACGGTGAGCGCCCGGGTGACGGGGCTCGAGACGACGCCCGCGACGGTCTGCGTCACGCTGACGGTGCGCTGCGGCCCGACGGGCACGCTCTGGATCGTCACGGTCCAGTCGCCGTCGGCGTCCGCCGTCGTGGTCGCGAGGTGTCCGTCGCCGAGGTCGACGCGGACGGGGGCGCCGGGCTCGGCGGTGCCGGTCACGGTCAGCGGGGTGACGGAGCCGGCGTCGGCGAGGGTGATCACGGCGCCGTCGTCGGGCGAGGTGATCGCGACGCCCTCGGCGGCCTCGATCGTGACGTCCGTGGTCAGCGGGGCGCTGGTGGCGCCTCCCACCGTCTGCGTGGCGGAGACCGGGTAGGCCCCGACGGGCAGGGCGGTGAAGACCGTCGACCAGGTGCCGCCGGCCGCGACGGTCGCGGTCTGCGTCCGGTCGCCGGGCAGGGTGACCGTCACGGTCGCGCCGGGCTGGCCCGTGCCGCTCACGGTGACGTCACGGGTGGAGTCGGCACCCGGCACGCGCAGGACGGTGCCGGGCGTCGGGGCGGTCAGGGCGAGCGCGGTGCCCGCCTGCACGCTGAACGCACGGGTGACGACGGCGGAGGTGTCGCCGCCGAGCGACTGCGTGACGGAGGCGGTGTACGAGCCGACGGGGACGCCGTCGACCGTGGTCGTCCAGCTGCCGTCGGGGCCGACGGTGGCGGTCGCGGTGCGCCCGCCGCCGAGGTCGATCGCGACCGCGGCGCCGGGGGTGCCGGTGCCCGCCACGACGACGGGGGTCGTCGACGCGCCGTCGAGCACCGTGTAGACACGGCCCGCCGTCGGGCTGGTGACGACGAGGGGCTGCTGCGCGACGACCACGAAGGCGCGCGTCTGCGTACCGGTCACGGTGCCGCCGACGGTCTGCGTCACGGTCGCCTGGTACTGACCGGCGGGCACGGCGGCCACGGGCACGCTCCAGGTGCCGTCGCCCGCCACGGTCGCGGTGCCGGTGAGGGCCGGGGCGCCCGCCGCGGAGGCGGGCACGCTGACCCGCACGGTCGCGCCGGGCTCGCCGGTGCCGGTGAGCGTCACCGTGCGGGTGGCGCCGGGCGTCGCGGCGACGACGAACTGCTGGCCGGGGGCGGGGGTCTGCACGGTGAGGCCGACGAACGCGGCGGCACGGGCCGTCGATGTCGCCAGGTCGACGCGGAGCCCGCCCGCGAGCGCGGGCAGGACGGTGAGGCGGACGGCGTGGACGCTGCGCG
Source organism: Frigoribacterium sp. CFBP 8754 (assembly GCF_014841815.1). Classification (NCBI taxonomy): domain Bacteria; kingdom Bacillati; phylum Actinomycetota; class Actinomycetes; order Micrococcales; family Microbacteriaceae; genus Frigoribacterium; species Frigoribacterium sp. CFBP 8754. The sequence goes on along the minus strand of NZ_JACYUO010000001.1, from coordinate 363,612 downwards.
AGCCGGCGTCGGTGCCGCGGGGGTCGCGGAAGCCGGGGGCGTCCTGCGCGTTGATCGTGACGCCGGCGAGCTGGCCGAGCACGGCCGTCAGGGGCGACAGGGCGAGCAGCGTCGCGCTGGTCACCGTGGTGATCGCCGAGGTCGTGGCCGTGAGCCCCGCGCCGGTGACGAGGGGCGAGTAGACCGCGCCGACGGCGGGCAGCAGCGTGCCGGTCACGACGGGCACGACCACCCCACGGAGGAGGGGCCGGACGAGGACGGTGTCGAGGGCGCCGGTGCCCGTGACCGAGACCGCGGAGGCGGGGGTCGTGCCGGCGAGGAGCTGGCCGATGGTCGTGTCGACGGTCGCGGTCAGGCCCGCGACGCGCACGGGGGGCAGGATCCCGGTCTTCAGCAGGACGTCGGTAGTCAGGCCGACGCGGACGGCGGTGGCCTTGACGGCCCGGTCGACGGCCGACGTGAGGTTGGTCGGCAGCTGGACGTCCAGGATGTCGGCGATGCCGTTCGTGATGGCCGTGACCCGCTGGGTCGTCAGCAGCTCGCTGTTCGGACCGAGGTTGTTCAGCGCACCCACGTCGATGACCACCTGGCCGGTGCTCGGGGTGATCGTCACGGGGCCGGAGGTCAGCGGCTTCGCGAGCTCGGCGGCGACGGTGGAGTCGAGGTCGACGGTCGCGGTGGCGGTCACGGCCGTGCCGTCGAGGCTGACAGCTCCCCCGAGCCCGAGGGTGCTGAGGGCCGAGGTCAACGGGGCCACCACCCCGGTGGTCGCACCGGCCAGCCCGGTGCCGCTCGTGGCTCCGTTGATGCCCGTGCTGACGCCGCGGAGGCTGGCCTGCAGCTGCCCGGTGAGCGCGGAGACCGCGGGGCTCGTCATCATGTAGCGGGCGCCCGCGACCTGGTAGGCGGTGCTGACGTCGGAGCCAGCGGCGGTGCGCGTCTCGGTGATCGACGAGGAGAGCGCGCCGAGGCCGAGGGTGACGTCGCTGACGACGCCGCTCGCGGCCGGCACGCGACCGAGCAGGGGCGTGAGGTTCAGCGACGCCCCGGTGCCGGGAGCGCCGCTGCCGACGGCGATGGCCCCGTTCGCGCCGACGGCCCCGGCGCTCGCGTAGGCGCCGGTCGGCGTCGTGCTCGCGTACTGCCCGGCGACGCCGAGCTTGAGGATGCCGTTGGGGCCGAGGAGGTCGACCGGGCCGAGGCCCACCTGGAGGGCGTTGAGCGCCTCGACCGAGAGGCCCCTGTTCACCACCCCGCCGGAGCCGGCCGCACCGGTGGCGGAGTAGGCGCCCTGGAGCTGCACGATGCTGTCGAGGCCGATGATGCCCGAGCCGCTCAGCAGCGAGGCCTCGGCCTCGCTGACGTCGGTCGTCGCGGCCTGCGCCGGGACGACCGTGAGGGCGCCGACGACGGCCGCGATGGCCGCGGTCGCCGCGATCCTGAGCCCGAGGGCCTTGCTGAGGGTGCGCTCGCGGGTGCTGCGCTCCGCCACATGACGTCGCATGTGCGTGCCTCTTCCTGGCGGGACTGACCCGCCGCCTGATCCGGACCTCCCGCTGGTGAGACGGGAGGCGGTGCGTGTCTTCAGTTGTGGTTCGGGTGTTCGGGTGTCCGGGTGTCCGGGCCGTCGCCGATGAGCCCCTGCGGGCACGACGAAGAGGCGAGCGGCCTAGCGCGGGGTGCGCGGGGTCGTTCGCCTGCGGGTGCTGCTGACGTGCCGTGGTGAGGGGCTCATCGTCCTGATCCTGACGGTCGGGCGGCTGCGGTGCCGCACGGTCGGCGGACCGCCCTGGTGAGGGGCGGACCGGCACGGTGGTGAGCCGTGCCGACGAGGTGGTGGGTCTCGTCGTGACGTCATCCTATGCAGACGGCACGAAGCTGAACATCCCTCCGCTGCCCCCATCCCGGGGGGCACGTGTCCCCCGACCGAGCGGTCTGCCCTGCGCTCGTCGGCCGTCCCGTTCGCTCCGGGCCCGACGATGTCCCCCGCACCGCACCCGTCGCGCCGCAGGGGCGGCGGCGCCCCCCTCGGGATCGCGACCCGCCGATCCCGTCGCGCCCCCGCACCGCGCACGTCGCGCCGCAGGGGCGGCGGCGCGAGAAAAAGCAAGGACTCCCCACGCACCCGCCAGAGCCAGGTTGCCCTTGCTGCGTTTCCGCCCTGGGGGAGTTGGCCTGGATGACGCCACGTGGGGAGCCTCGAGAAGTTTAGCGGCTCCTGAGCGGCTCCGGCGACACGGGGCGTTCGATGGGGGCATGAGAATCGTCATCGCCGGAGGGCACGGCAAGATCGCCCAGCTCCTCGAACGCCGCCTCGCCGACGCCGGGCACGACCCCGTCGGCATCGTCCGCAACCCCGACCACACGGCCGACCTCGAGGCGGCGGGGGCCCGTGCCCTCGTGCTCGACCTCGAGCAGACCGACGTGCAGACCCTCGCCGGTCACCTCGACGGGGCCGACGCCGTCGTGTTCGCCGCGGGTGGCGGAGGCGGAAGCGGGGCCGAGCGCAAGCTCACCATCGACCGTGACGGGGCCGTCCTGCTGGCCGACGCCGCCGAGGCCGCGGGCGTCCCGCGCTACGTGATGGTCTCGGCCATCGGCACCGACGACTTCGACCCGGGGAAGGCCCAGCTGCCCGCCGAGGACGACGACGCCGTGTACCAGGTGTACATGCGCGCGAAGAGCGAGGCCGACGCCGACCTCCGCGCCCGTGACGGCCTCGACTGGACCATCGTGCGCCCCGGCGGCCTCACCGACGACGCCGGCACCGGCCAGGTCGCGGTCGGTACGACGGTCGAGCGCGGCACCGTGCCCCGGGCCGACGTGGCCGAGGTCATCGCCACGGCGATCCTCGAGGGCACGGCCGTGAAGACGCAGTTCGAGCTCGTCTCCGGCGAGACGCCCGTCTCCGACGCGCTCGCCACGATCAAGTACTGACCCGGCCCACGCCTCCCCCCCGACGGGAGGCCGGCCCCCTGCACGACGAGAGGGACCAGGGAGGCGCGACCCGCGCCTCCCTGGTCCCTCTCGTCGTCGGGTCGGTCAGCTGAGCGCCGCGGCCTGACGTGCGATCTCGAGCTCCTCGTTCGTCGGCACGACGAGCACCGAGACGGCGGCGCCCTCGGGCGAGATGAGCCGCGCCTCGCGGGAGGACAGCTCGTTGCGGTCGTCGTCGACGCGGATGCCGAAGAAGTCGAGGCCGGCCAGCGTGCGTCGTCGCAGCAGGGCGTTGTTCTCGCCCACGCCGGCGGTGAACACGACGGCGTCGAGCCCGCCCAGCTGGGCGACGTAGGCGCCGACGTAGTGCCGGATCCGGTGTCGGTAGACGGCGAGTGCCGCCTCAGAGACGGCGTCTCCGCGCGACGCGCTGTCCTGCACGTCGCGCATGTCGCCGCTGCCGGTCAGGCCCAGCAGGCCGCTCTGCTTGTTGAGCAGGGTCTCGAGCTCGTCGAAGCCGAGTCCGGCCTCGCGGTGCAGGTGGAAGACCGCGGCCGGGTCGATGTCGCCCGAGCGGGTGCCCATCACGAGGCCCTCCAGCGGGGTCATGCCCATGCTCGTCTCGACCGAGCGGCCCCCGTCGATCGCTGCGACCGACGCCCCGTTGCCGAGGTGCAGCACGATGATCTTGAGCTCGGCGAGCGGCCGCCCGAGGAACGCCGCCGTGGCCTCGGAGACGTACTTGTGCGACGTGCCGTGGAAGCCGTAGCGGCGCACGTGGTGCTTCGACGCCAGCTCGGCGTCGATCGCGTAGGTGTACGCGGCGGGCGCGAGGGTCTGGTGGAAGGCGGTGTCGAAGACGGCGACGTGCGGCACGTCGGCGAAGGCCTCCTTCGCGGCGCGGATGCCCTGCAGGTTCGCGGGGTTGTGGAGGGGCGCGAGCGCGGAGAGCCGGTCGATCGCGGCCTCGACCTCGTCGGTGACGACGGTGGCCCGGTCGAACTCCTCGCCGCCGTGCACGACGCGGTGGCCGACCGCCACGGGCGGGTGCTCGTCGAACGACGGGCCGTGGTCGCGGAAGGCGTCGAGCATCGCGGCGAAGCCGGCGGCGTGGTCGGCGACGGGGGCGGAGTCGCTGCTGGTCTCCTCCCCCGTCAGGTGGTTGCGGTGCTTCGTCGATCCGGTGGCCTCGCCGATGCGCTCGACCAGGCCGCTCGCGAGGGTGGCCTCGCCGTCGAGCTCGATCAGCTGGTACTTGAACGACGACGATCCGGAGTTGACGACGAGGACTGCGCTCACGGGGTGTTCCCTTCTGCGGGGGCGGGGGCGGGGGTGGAGGCGGTGGTGACGGGGGCGGGCAGGGCCGCGACCGCGGGGTCGGCGGTGACCCTCGCCTCCGCGGCGGGGGTCCCGGCCTGGATGGCGGTGATCGCGACCGTGTTGACGATGTCGCTGACGAGGGCGCCGCGCGAGAGGTCGTTGATCGGCTTGCGGAGCCCCTGGAGGATCGGGCCGATCGCGACCGCTCCGGCGCTCCGCTGGACGGCCTTGTAGGTGTTGTTGCCCGTGTTGAGGTCGGGGAAGATGAACACCGTCGCCCGGCCGGCGACGTCGGAGTCGGGCATCTTCGCGGCGGCGACCGTCGGGTCGGCGGCCGCGTCGTACTGGATCGGGCCCTCGACGAGGAGGTCGGGGCGGCGCTCGCGCACGAGGGCGGTCGCGGCGCGGACCTTCTCGACGTCGGCGCCCGAGCCGCTGTCGCCGGTGCTGTAGCTGAGCATGGCCACGCGGGGCTCGATGCCGAACTGCTCGGCCGTCTGCGCCGACGAGATGGCGATGTCGGCCAGCTGCTCGGCCGTCGGGTCGGGGATGACGGCGCAGTCGCCGTAGACCAGCACCCGGTCGGCGAGCGCCATGAGGAAGACGCTCGACACGACGCCGACGTCGGGCAGCGTCTTGATGACCTCGAAGGCCGGGCGGATGGTGTGGGCGGTGGTGTGCGCCGCGCCGGAGACCATGCCGTCGGCGAGCCCGAGCTTGACCATCATCGTGCCGAAGTACGAGACGTCGGTGACGGTGTCCATCGCCATCGCGGCCGAGATGCCCTTGTGGGCGCGCAGCCGCGCGTACTCCGTCGCGAACTGCACCTGGAGGCTCGGGTCGAACGGGTCGAGCACCCGCGCCTCGGCGAGGTCGAGGCCGAGCTCGGCCCCGCGGGCCCGGATGGCGGTCTCGTCGCCGAGCAGCGTCAGCTTCGCGACGTTCCGCTGCAGCAGCGACGACGCGGCGCGGAGGATGCGGTCGTCGTCGCCCTCGGGCAGCACGATGTGCTTCGCGGCGCCGCGGGCACGCTCGAGCAGCTGGTACTCGAACATCAGCGGCGTGACGACGCCCGACGGGCTCACCTGCAGCAGGCGGAGCAGCTCGGCGGCGTCGACGTGGCGCTCGAAGAGGGCGAGCGCGAGGTCGTACTTGCGCGGCGAGTCGGCGGCGAGGCGCCCGCGGGTCTGCGTGATCGCGAGCGCGGTGTCGTAGGTGCCCAGGTCGTTGCGGGCGACCGGGAGCGAGCTGCCGAGGCCCTCGAGCAGCAGGTCGACCTGGGGCGCGAGGTCGAAGCCGCCGTTGAGCACGATCCCGGCGAGCGAGGGGAACGTCTCGGAGGCGTGGGCGAGCACCGTGGCGACGAGCACGTCGGACCGGTCGCCCGGCACGACGACGACGGCGCCCTCGGTGAGGCGCGGCAGGACGTTCTCCATCGACATGGCGGCCACGACCACGCCGACCGCCTCGCGGTCGAGCAGGGCGTCGTCGCCGCGGACGAGCGTCGCGCCGGTGGCCGCCAGGACGGCGCGGACGGTCGGGGCCACGAGGAGGCGGTCCTCCGGCAGCGCCCAGACGGGCACCCGGCCGCCGGGTGCGGTCTCGAGCGCCGAGCCGATGCCTCCGACGACCTCGTCGAGCCGCTCGGGGTCGACCCGGTTCGCGACGACGGCGAGGAGGCTGGCGTGCTCGCTGCGGAGCTCGGCGGTGGTGACCTCGGCGACCTGGCGCATGTCGATGCCCGTGCGGGCCGCGGTGCCGTCGGCGGTGCGGCCGCCGAGCACGAGCAGCACGGGGGCACCGAGGTTGGCCGCGACCCGTGCGTTGAACGACAGCTCGGTGGGGCTGCCGACGTCGGTGTAGTCGGAGCCGATCACGACGACGGCGTCGCACTGGCGCTCGACCGCGGCGAAGCGGCTGACGATGGTCGCGAGCGCGGCGTCGGGGTCGCGGTGCACGTCGTCGTAGGTGACGCCGACGCACTCGTCGTAGGCGAGGTCGACGCTGTCGTGGGCGAGCAGCAGCTCGAGCACGTAGTCGCGTTCGTCGGTGGAGCGCGCGACGGGGCGGAACACCCCCACCCGGCCCACCTCGTGACCGAGCGTGTCGAGCACGCCGAGCGCGATCGTCGACTTGCCGGTGTGGCCTTCTGCGGACGTGATGTAGATGCGGGTCGACACGGCCCTCAGCCTACGACCGGCCGGCTCCGAGCCGCCGGTGAGGCGGGGGTCGGCACGGAGCGGAGGCGGACACCGGGGACGCTCAGCGGTGCAGGCGCGGGCTGTCGGGGTTCATCAGCGAGTGACGGCGGCCGTAGCCGAAGTAGACGACGAGGCCGACGACGAGCCAGACGCCGAAGCGCAGCCAGGTCTCCCAGTGCAGCTGGGCGATGAGGAAGCCGCTGGCGAGCACGCCGAACGCGGGCACGAACGGCATGAGCGGGAGGCGGAAGGTGCGGGGCGCCTCCGGCTTGCGGTACCGGAAGACGATGACGGCGACGCAGACGACGACGAACGCCGCGAGGATGCCGATGTTCGTGAGGTCGGCGACGGCCCGGATCGGGAAGACGCCGGCGAGCAGGGCGGAGGCGACGCCGGCGATCCAGGTGACCCGCTGCGGCACGCCCTTGCGGTCGGTGCGCGCGAACCAGCCGGGCAGGAGGCCGTCCCGGCTCATCGAGAACCAGACGCGCGTCACGCCGAGCAGGAAGGTGAGCATCACGGTGAGGATCGAGATCACGGCGAAGACGGAGATGATCGTGGCGACCACGGGCAGGCCGACGCTCGTGAAGGCCGAGGCGAAGCCGGCCTCGGGGTCGATCTCGCGCCAGTCCTGCATGCCGGTGAGCACGAGCGTCGCGGCGACGTAGAGGATCATCGCGATGATCAGCGAGAGCACGATGGCCTTCGGCATGTGCTTCTTGCCGTCGACGCTCTCCTCCGCGGCGGTGCTCATCGCGTCGTAGCCGAAGACCGCGAAGAACACGGTGGCGGCGCCGGTGAAGACCGGGCCGAACCCGTTGGGCACGAACGGGGAGAAGTTCTCGGCGTTCAGGTGGAAGAGCCCGAGCCCGATGATGAAGAGCACGAGCAGCACCTTGATGCCGACGGCGACGATCTCGAAGCGGCCGAAGGCCTTCGAGCCCCGGCTCAGGATGAACGTGACGAGCAGGCAGACGACGATGGCGGGGAGGTTGACGACGCCGCCCTCCCCCGCGTCGGGCGTCGAGGCGATCGACGCCGGGAGGTCGAGTCCGAGACCGGAGAGGAAGGCGTCGAAGTAGCCGGAGATGCCGATCGCCACGACCGCGACGATGGCGACGTACTCGAGCAGGAGGTCCCACCCGATGAACCAGCCGACGATCTCGCCGAGGGCGACGTAGCCGTACGTGTAGGCCGAGCCGGCGCGGGGCACCATGCCGGCGAACTCGGCGTACGAGAGGGCGGCGGCGGCGCTGGCCAGGCCCGCGATGAGGAACGAGAACAACACGGCCGGCCCGACGCCGGGGTTCGCGTCGTCGCCGTGGGCCACGAGGCCGGCGAGCGAGAAGATGCCGACCCCGATGATGCCGCCGACGCCGATCGCGGTCAGCTGCCAGAGCCCGAGGCTCTTGAAGAGGCCCGTGCCGCTCGTCTCGTCCTCGATCTCGAGCACGGGCTTCTTGCGGAGCACGGACCGTGACGCGTACTTCGGGGCCATGGCGATCTCCTCCTGCGCGCACGCCGTCGTGCGCGGTCGGTCCTGTGGAGCGGGGTGCCGCCCCGCGACCGACCCTACCGAGCCCGGGGGCTCAGGAGTAGTCGTGCTGCGCGACGCCCATCGAGCGGTAGACGAAGCCGTCGTCGCTGGTGGTGTCGGTGTCGAGCTCCCAGTTGAGGTCCTCGCCGTCGTCGGCGCCGGGCCGCATGACGCTCTTCTGCGGGAGGCCGTCGATGTAGGCGAGCTGCTCGGAGGAGACCTCGGCGCCGTCTTCGCCGATGAAGGATGCGGTGTAGGTGTCGTCGCTCATGAGCCGAACCTACGCGTGACGCGGGTGACGTGACCGGCCGCACCGCGCCTCCTAAGCTCGTCGCATGCTGATCCGCACCGCGACCGAGGCCGACCTGCCGGGCGTGCTCGAGATCCACGCCCACGCCGTGGCCCGCTCGACCGCCATCTTCACGGAGGTGCCGCCCGACCTGCAGGGCCGGCGCGACTGGCTGGCGGCGCACAGCGAGCCCGGGCGCAGCGCGATCGTCGCGGTCGAGGGCGACCTCGTCGTCGGCTACGGCAGCGTCGGGCCCTTCCACGCGAAGCCGGGCTACCGCCACACCGTGGAGAACAGCGTGTACGTGCGGGAGGGCCACCAGGGTCGCGGCACCGGGCGGGCCCTGATGGAGTCGCTGATCGCGTCGTCGAGGGAGGCCGGCCACCACGTGATGGTCGCGCTCGTCGAGGCGGGCAACGAGGGCTCGGCGCGGCTGCACCGCTCGCTCGGCTTCGAGGACGCGGGCCTGCTGCGCGAGGTCGGCACGAAGTTCGGCCGCTGGCTCGACCTCCGCTACATGACCCTCCGCCTCGACGACGCCCCCGCCGACCCCGCCCCCTGACCGCCCATCCCCGTCCGATCGCGGAGGCGGCGAAGCCGCCCAGCGCCCTCCGGTGCGGCGGCGAAGCCGCCCGCACCAGCGCCGAGAGGCGCCAGACCAGCACAGAGCGACGAATGGCCCTCCCGAAGGGAAGGGCCATTCAGTCGCGGAGGATAGGGGATTCGAACCCCTGAGGGCTTGCACCCAACACGCTTTCCAAGCGTGCGCCATAGGCCACTAGGCGAATCCTCCTGAGGTGAGCACGGTGAGACCGGCGCACGACCTCGTCAATGGTAGCGGACGCGGAGGGGTGCTGCGGACGACCTCGGCGCCGTCCGCGCGTAGCATCGTCGGATGGACTCCCCCGCCTCCTGCCGCGTCGACGCCTGGCTGTGGGCAGTGCGCGTGGTCAAGACCCGGTCGGCCGCGACGACCGCGTGCCGGGCGGGGCACGTGCGGGTCAACGGCGAGCGCGTCAAGGCCGCGCAGGCCGTCCGGCCGGGCGACGAGGTGCGGGTGCGCCTCGCGGGGCTCGAGCGGGTCCTCGTCGTCCGCCAGTGCCTCGTGAAGCGGGTCGGCGCACCGGTCGCGGCCCTGGCCGTCACCGACCTCACGCCGCCTCCCCCGCCGCGCGAGGAGGTCGCCGCGGTGCCGGTGCGCGAGCGCGGGGCGGGGCGGCCGACGAAGCGCGAGCGGCGCGAGCTGGAGCGCCTCCGCGACCGCTGAGCCGGGGCCCGGGGCGGGTGCTGTGGGGGCTCGACCCGCGACTCCCCCCGTTCGCGGGCTGCCCGGTCTGGGGTGCCGTGACCGCACCGCCCGGTGCGGTCGAGAGGGGGCCGATCCCGTAGGCTCGGAGCTGCACGAAGGACTGTCAGGGGTGGCGGTCCTCCTCCGCGGGCGGGGGCGTCGTCGTGCCGCACAGGGGGACGGGATGAGGGCTGGCGTCGCACGCGACGACTTCGAGGCGTACGCGCTGCCACGCGCCTCCGTCGCCCGCACGGCCGTGCTCACGGCCGTCTTCGGCCTCGTGCCCGTCGTGCTCGCCCTGCTCTGGCTGACCCGCGGCACGGCCCACTGGCCGGCGGTGATCTGGGCGGCCGACGTCGCGGTCGTCGTCGGGCTGGTCTGCTACTGGCGGTACAGCGTCTCGTTCGTCGGGGTCACGGCCGACGAGTTCATCAAGCGCGGCTGGCTGCCCGGGTTCGTCCGGCTGCGCCGCGAGCGGATCGCGGCGGTGGTCGTGGTGCGCACCTACCGCTCCGACTCGGCCGACACGGTGCCCCAGCTCTTCGCGACCGACGCCGGCGGCGCCCCGCTCTTCCGCATGCGCGGCACGTACTGGTCGGAGGAGGCCATCGCGCTCGTCGCCGAGACCCTCGGCTCGCCCACCACGACGGTGCCGAAGCCGCTTTCGTTCAGCGAGCTGTACCGCCAGTACCCGGGCAGCCGCTCGTGGTACGAGGGCCGGCCCGTGCTCGCCGCCCTCGCCGTCGTGGTCGTCTTCGCCCTCGCCGCCGGCGGCCTCACGGTGCTCTGGGGCGTGCTCTCCGGCTCCTGACCGGCGGCCCGGCGCGTCAGCGGCGCCGGAGGGTGCCGAATATCCCCTTCACCACCTCGCGGACGACCGCGCGGCCGGCCGACGAGCCGAGCACGTCGTCGAGCAGCCCGCCGTCGTCGCTCCGGGAGCGCGAGGTGCGAGAGCCGCCGGAGGCGCGGGTCGAGCCCGGGCGCCGCTCCCGCCGCGACGCGGTCGCCTCCGCCCGCTCGAACTCGCGTTGCTGACGGTCGTACTCGGCCTGCGTCGCCGCCTGCTCGGCCTCGCGCTCCTCGCGGGAGCGGTCGGCCGCGGCCGCCGCGTCGAGCTTCCGGGCGAGCATCTCGCGGGCGGAGTCGCGGTCGACGGCGGTGCCGTAGACGGCGGTCAGCGGCGAGGCCGCGACGTCGGCCGCCATCTCGTCGGCGGGGGTCGGCGCCATCGAGCCGCGCGGGGCGCGCAGGCGGGTCCAGGCGACCGGGCTGGGGGCGCCGCGCTCGCTCATCACCGTCACGACCGCCTCCCCCGTGGCGAGGCTGGTCAGCACCTCGGCGAGGTCGTAGTCGCTCGTCGGGTACGTCGAGACGGTCGCGCGGAGGGCCTTGGCGTCGTCGGGCGTGAAGGCGCGCAGCTGGTGCTGGATGCGCGAGCCGAGCTGCGCGAGGACGTCGCCGGGCACGTCCTTCGGGGTCTGCGTGACGAAGACGATCCCGACGCCCTTCGAGCGGATCAGCCGTACCGTCTGCGTCACCTGCGCGAGGAAGTCCCGCGACGCGTCGCGGAACAGCAGGTGGGCCTCGTCGAAGAAGAAGACGAGCTTCGGCAGCGCGACGTCGCCCACCTCGGGCAGGTCGTTGTAGAGGTCGGCGAGCAGCCACATGAGGAAGGTGGAGTAGAGCACCGGACGGTCCTGCACGCCGGGCACCTCGAGCAGGCTGACCACGCCGCGGCCGTCGGCGGCGACGCGGAGGAACTCCGCCGTGTCGATCTCGGGCTCGCCGAAGAACCGGTCGGCGCCCTGGTCGGCGAACGCGACGAGCTCGCGGAGCACGACGCCGACGGTCGCGGTGCTGAGGCCGCCGAGGTCGGCCAGCTCGGCCTTGCCCGCGGGGCTGGCCAGGTGGGTGAGCACGCTCCGCAGGTCGGCGAGGTCGACGAGGGGCAGCCCGGCGCGGGCGGCCCAGTGGAAGACGAGGCCGAGGCTCGACTCCTGCGTGTCGTTGAGGCCGAGCACCTTGCTGAGCAGGAGGGGCCCGAAGCCGCTGACGGTGGCCCGCACGGGCACGCCCGTGCCGACGCCGCCGAGCGCGAAGAACTCGGTCGGGGCGGCCTCGGGCGACCAGTCCTGCCCGATGCCCCGCGTCCGGTCGAGGAGCGCGTCGCTCGGGGCGCCGGGGCGGGCGATGCCGGAGAGGTCGCCCTTCACGTCGGCGGCGAACACCGGGACGCCCGCGGCCGAGAGCTGCTCGGCGAGCACCTGCAGCGTGCGCGTCTTGCCGGTGCCGGTGGCTCCGGCCACGAGGCCGTGCCGCGTCAGCATGCCGACGGGCACCCGCACGGGCACGTCGGGCCGGGCCTCGCCGTTGACGAGGGCGCCGATCTCGAGCACGGGGCCGGTCGACGCGTAGCCGCGGCGGACCTCGTCGACGGCGGCCTCGCTGAGCGGGCCCGCCGCCGGGGCCTGCACGTCGGCGGGCGGGGCGGGCGGGACGGCCGGGCTGTCCGGGCTGGCCGGGGCGGCCGGGGCGGGCGGGCCGTCGGACCCCGCGCTGCCGGCCGCCTCCGCCTCGAGCGCCAGCACGCGGGCGCGGGCCACGGCAGCGTCCGCCGCGGCGCGGGCGGCGGCGGCGACGGCCTCCGCGGCCTCGGCCTCCGCGCGGGCCCGGGCCAGCTCGTCGCTCACGAGGTCACCGCCGCACGGTCGCGGTGCTGCCAGGCCCAGCCGCGGCCCCGCACGCGTTCCTGCTCGGCGAGCAGCCGATGCGCCACCGGCGCCCAGAGCACGACCGCCACGCCTGCACCGATCAGCAGGCCGCCGACCGTGTCGGTGAGCCAGTGCGCCCCGAGGTACGTGCGGCTCAGCAGCATCGCCACGGTGTAGACGACGCCGGCGATCCAGACCCACGCGCGGCGCAGGATCACCCCGAGCACGACGGCGAGCGTCGCGGCGTTGGCGGTGTGCCCCGACGGGAACGAGCCGTAGTCGCTCACCACGAGGATCTCCTCCGGCCGCGCCCGCCCGAAGGTGTGCTTGATCACCTGCACGACGCCCGCGCTGAGGGCGCACGACGCGATCCAGTACAGGGCCGCCCACGGCCGGCGCCGGAGCAGCAGCACGGCCGCCACCCCGAGCGGCACGACGAAGACGCCGATCACGCCCGCGCCGATCACGTTGAAGACGAGCGCCGGCGCCTGCCAGAACGGGCTGCGGTGCTCGACGAGCTCGCCCATGAACTCCTCGTCGATGCCGAGGCTGCCGGCCCGGGCCGTGATGACGACGCCGAGCAGCAGCACGACCCCGATGGCGCCGAGGGCGCTCACCACCCACCACCGGCGCTGCACGCGGCGGGCGACCCGTTCCTCGGCGGGGGTCGGCGGCTTCGGCGAGAGCGGGTCGGTCGTCATCCCCAGAACGTACCGGGGAGTCGCGGGTCAGTGCCCGAGGGCCGGCACCGTCCGAGGGCGCACCAGCAGCCACAGCGCAGCGATCGCCACCACGGACGTGCACATCATCACGCTGCCCATCGGCACGGCGGAGCCGATGCCGAGGAACCCGACGACCGGGGAGATGAGCCCCGCGAGGCCGAAGTTGAGGGCGCCGAGGAGGGAGGCGGCCGTGCCGGCCTCCTTGCCGTGGTTGGCCAGGCCGAGCACCTGCACCTGGGGGAAGGTGAACCCGCAGGCCGCGATGAAGAACCAGAGCGGCACGAGGATGCCGACGAGGCCCACCTGCAGCGAGTCGAGCACGACGATGGTGGTCGCGCTGACGAGCAGGACGGCGGTGGCCGCCGCGAGGATCCACTGCGGACCGTACCGCCGTGCCAGGCGCGAGCTGATCTGGACGCCCGCCACGATGCCGAGCGAGTTCACGGCGAAGAGGTAGCCGTACTGCTGCGCGTCGAGGCCGTAGACCTCCTGGAAGAGGAACGACGACGCCGAGAGGTAGGTGAAGAGCCCCGAGAAGACCATCGCCCCGATCAGGGCGACGCCGACGAAGACCCGGTCGCCGAAGAGCACCCGGTAGCGCTGGCCGAGGCTCGAGTGCCCCGGCTCGTGGCGGCGCTCCTTCGGCAGGGTCTCGACGATGAGGAACATCGCCGCGACGATGACGAGGGCGCCGTACGCGACGAGGAAGACGAAGACGCCGCGCCAGCTCGTGAAGGCGAGCAGCTGCGAGCCGATGACCGGCGCCAGGATGGGCGCGAGGCCGTTGACGAGCGCGAGGCGCGAGAGCATCCGGACGAGCGGCAGGCCGCCGAACAGGTCGCGCACCATGGCGAGGGCGACGACGCCGCCGGCCGCGGCACCCATGCCCTGCAGCACCCGGAAGACGCCGAGCCAGACGATGTCGGGCGCGGCGGCGGCGCCGATGCTCGCGAGCACGTGCAGGGCGGTCGCGGCGATGAGCGGCGCCCGCCGGCCCACCTTGTCGCTCCAGGGGCCGACGAGCAGCTGCCCGACGCCGAAGCCGATCGTCGTCGCGGTCAGCGTGAGCTGGACGAGCCCGGTCGACACCCCCAGGTCGTCCTCGAGCGCCGGGAAGGCCGGCAGGTAGAGGTCGATGGTGAACGGGCCGAGCGCGGTCAGCGCGCCGAGCACGATCACGTAGACGAGACGCTGACGGCGGGTCAGGGCGTCGCCGGGGTGGAGGACGGTGGTCACACGGTGCCTTCGTGGTCGAGGAGGGAGGGGACGGGCGGCCGGGCCCGCCGGGCTCGAATCGTTTCGAGCGGACGGCGTGGGCTCCCGGCGGTGAGGAGGGAGGGGGAGGCGGCGGTCGGCCCGTCGACGCGGGGCCGCCTCGTCGAGACTACCGGCGAGCGGGCGGGCTCCGACAGCCCCGACCGACACCCGATGTCGGCTAGCGCGACGACCGTCGGCGACCCCCTAAGCTCGGCCCCAGCACCCGTACCGACTGGAGGTCACCATGGTGGACGCCCGCATCGTGCAGACCACGAAGGCCCTGCACACGGCCATCGTCGACCTCGCGTCGAAGCAGCCCGTGTCGACCATCACCGTGGCCGACGTCACCCGCGCCGCCGGCATCAACCGGGCGACGTTCTACAGCCACGCCACCTCCCCCGGCGCGCTGCTGACCGCGGTGATCACCCCCGAGCTCGACGCGATCCGGGCGGCCGACGCCGCGGCCCGCGACGCCGCGCCCGACGCCGACGGCGCGGAGATCACCCGCCGCGGGGTCGAGAAGGTCGTCGACCACGTCGTGCGCTACCGCGAGATGTACCGCCTCGCGCTGCCCGACCCCCTCGACGCGTCGATCCACCAGGCCCTCGCCGGCCACTTCGAGACCTCGTCGCTGCAGCACATCTCGCGCCTGCCCGAGGGCGCCCTGCCCGAGGGCCTGTCGGTGCACATCGCGGCCGGGTTCTTCGCCCACGCCCTGGTCGGCGCGGTCGAGGCCTGGCTCGGCGGCAAGCGCACCAGCCGCAAGACCCTGCTCGACACCATCGTGGCGATGGTGCCCAGCTGGTGGCAGTGACCCCGAACTGACCGACGCTCCGTCGCTGCGGGTCAGCGCGGAGCCCGGCGTCGCTGAGCCGAGCCGTCGCTGAGCCGGGCCGTCACCGACCCGTGTCGTCGGCGAGCCCGAGCTGCACGACGGCCGGGCCGAGCCGCAGCACACCGTCGCTGAGCGGCTCGCAGCGCACGCCCCCGCGGCCCCGCATCGCGCGGAAGGCGCCCGGCGCGAGCTCGTGGTCCATCCACGCGCACGGGTTCGCCGCGCGGGTCGCGCGCAGCCGCACCGGCCCCTCCCCCGAGTCGACGCTGAACGTCGTGCCGCGCAGCGCGTCGACGTCGAGGCCGCGCAGCACGACGTTCCGCCGGGTGGCCACCGCGTCGAGCGGCCCGTCGACCCCGAGGAGGCGCGCCACCGTCTCGAGGGACTCCGCCGCGAACACGGTCACCTGAGCGCCGCGGTGGGCGGCCCGGCCGAAGTAGCGGTCGCCGACGATGCCCAGCCCGGCCCGGACCTCGACGGAGCTCGGCGTCTCCGGCCCGAGGGCGGGCTCCGCGCCGTCCGCGGGCCGCCCCACGTAGCGGGAACGGGGCGAGGCGAGCAGCAGCTCGACCGTGACGGGCACCGACCGGGGCGGGCCGGCCTGACCGCCCCGCGCCTCCTCGGGGCCTCCGCCCTGCCCTGCGCCTCCGGTCACGGCACCACAGTACCGGGGCAGGGACGACGAGAGCCGACCGCCCGGAGGGGCGATCGGCTCTCGCTGCTGTGGTGCTGTGGTGCTGTGCTGCGGGTGGGACTACTTCGTCAGCGGCTCGAGGGTCGGGTCGTTGGCGTAGGCCTCGGCCGCGTTGTCCTTCGTGACGATCTGCGGGGGCAGGAGGTAGGCCGGGACGATCTTGCTGCCGTTGTCGTACGACTCGTCGTCGTTCGTCTCGGCGGTGTCGCCCTCGGACAGCGAGGAGACCATCGCGATGGCCTGCTTGACCAGGTTGCGCGTGTCCTTGTTGATGGTGCTGTACTGCTCGCCGGCCATGATCGACTTGACCGACTCGACCTCGGAGTCCTGACCCGTGACGACGGGGACCGTCTTGCCGGCCTGCTTCACCGAGGTGATGATGGCGCGGGCGAGGGTGTCGTTGGGGCTCAGGACGCCGTCGAGCTCGGTGGAGCCGTAGGTGCTGGTGAGCAGCGAGTCCATGCGACGCTGGGCGTTCTCGGCCTTCCAGCCGTCGGTCGCGGTCTGCTTGATGTCGGTCTGGCCCGAGGCGACGACGACGGTGCCGTCGTCGATCTTCGGCTGCAGGACGCTCATGGCGCCGTCGAAGAAGACCTTCGAGTTGGCGTCGTCGGACGAGCCGGAGAAGAGCTCGACGTTGTACGGGCCCTCCGCCTTCTTGGCGGCCATGCCGTCGAGCAGGGCCTGGCCCTGGAGCTCGCCGACCTTGAAGTTGTCGTACGCGACGTAGTAGTCGACGTCTTCGGTGTTGAGGATGAGGCGGTCGTAGGCGATGACCACGGCGCCGGCGTCGTGGGCGGCCTTGACCTGGGTGCCGAGCTGGGCACCGTCGGCCGCGCCGATGATGATCACCTTCGCGCCCTTGGTGACCATGGACTGGATCTCCTCCTGCTGGTTCGCGACGGTGCCGGAGGCGGCCGCGTACTGCACGTCGGGCTTGAAGCCCGCCTCGGTGAGGCCCTCGGTGAAGAGGTCGCCGGCGAGGACCCAGTTCTCGCTGGTCTTCGCGGGCAGCGCCACGCCGATGGTCGAGCCCTGCTCGAAGCCGGACGCCGCGTCGCCGGAACCGGCGTCGGTGCGGGCGGAGTTGGAGCAGCCGCTCAGGATCAGCGTCGTTGCTGCGGCGACCGCCATGGTCGCCAGCGCGATTTTGCGCATGCTGTGTCTACTTTCTCGTAGGGATCACTTGGTGGTGCGGGGGCGGTCGTGGTGACGACCGCCCGGGGAGGCGGAGCCGACCGTCGGTGGTCGGCCCGCGGGTGGGTCTAGTTGGGGGTCGAGGCCTTCGGGCGCTGCACGTCGCTCAGGTCGCCGTTCGGCTGCAGGGCCGGCGTGGTGCTCTCCGGGCTCGTGCCGACGCCGGACTGGTTGCTCGCCAGGGCGCCGTCGGCGGGAGCGGCGACGCCGTTCTTGTCGCGGCGGAGGCCCCGGGTGAGGAAGCCCGTGATCGACGGGCGGCCCTGGCTCTTGTTGTAGACGTCGACGGCCACGGCGATCAGCAGCACGAGGCCCTTGATCATCTGCACCTTGTCGGAGCCGACGCCCATGAGCTGGAGGCCGTTGTTCAGGACGGCGATGACGAAGCCACCGACGATCGAGCCGGTCACGGTGCCGATGCCGCCGGCGACGGCGGCGCCGCCGATGAAGACCGAGGCGATCGCGTCGAGCTCCCAGTTCAGGCCGTCCTGGGGGCCGGAGGCACCGGCCCGGGCGACGTAGATCATGCCGGCCAGCGAAGCGAGCACCGACATGTTCATCATGACGAAGAAGTTGATGCGCTTCGCCTTGACGCCGGAGAGCTCGGCGGCGTGCGAGTTGCCGCCGACCGCGTAGATGTGGCGGCCGAAGATCGTGTTCTGCGTCACGAAGCCGTAGACCAGGACGAGCACGCCGAGGATGATGCCCGAGATCGGGAAGGAGGTGCCGACGCGGCCGCCGCCGAAGAGGGTCGCGGCGTAGGCGATGATGCCGACGAGCACGACGAGCTTGAGGACGCTGACCCAGAGGGGCGCCATCTCGGAGCCCATGGCGCGCTGGACGCGGCGGAGGCGGAACTCGCGGTAGACCACGACGAGCGCGAGCACCAGGCCGAGCAGCAGCGTGGCGTTGTTGTAGCCCGTGTTCGGGCCGAACTCGGGCAGGTACCCGGCGCCGATGACGGTGAAGCCCTCGGGGACGGGCAGCGTGTCGGCGTTGCCGACGAACTGGTTCGCACCGCGGAAGAGGAGCATGCCGGCCAGGGTCACGATGAACGCGGGCACGCCGACGTAGGCGACCCAGAAGCCCTGCCAGGCGCCGATCACGGCGCCGACGACGAGGCCGAACACGATGGCGACGGGCCACGGGAAGTTCCAGCTCGTCATCGACGTGGCGACCATGATGCCGCTGAAGGCGGCGACCGAGCCGACCGAGAGGTCGATGTGGCCGGCCACGATGACCATCACCATGCCGATGGCGAGGATGAGGATGTACGAGTACTGGCTGACCAGGGCGATCAGGTTGGTCGGGTCGAGCGTGAGCCCGCCGGTGAGGAACTGGAAGATCAGGATGGCCACGACGAGCGTCGCGATCATGCCGAACTGGCGAGCGTTCGACTGGTTGCCGCCGAACACCTTCTTCAGGTCTTTGATGCCACTCATGCGGCGTTCTCCCTCTTCTTCGAAGTCATGCTTCTCATGAGCGTCTCGGCATCGGCCTCGGACGCGTCCATCTCGTTGGTGACGGTGCCCTCGAAGATCGTGTAGATCCGGTCGGAGAGCCCCAGCAGCTCGGGCAGCTCGGAGGAGATGACGATGACGCCCTTCCCCTGTGCCGCGAGCTGGTTGATGATGTTGTAGATCTCGAACTTCGCGCCCACGTCGATGCCGCGGGTCGGCTCGTCGAGGATGAGCAGGTCGGGGTCGGTGAACATCCACTTCGCCAGCACGACCTTCTGCTGGTTGCCGCCGGAGAGCTTGGCCACGCCCTCGTCGACCGTGGGCGTCTTGACGCGCAGGCTCTTGCGGTACTCCTCCGCGATCGAGTGCTCCTCGTACGTGTTGACGACGGAGGCCTTCGAGATCTTGGAGAGCTTCGCGGCGACCGTGGAGCGCTTGATGTCGTCGAGCAGGTTCAGCCCGAGCACCTTGCGGTCCTCCGAGACGTAGGCGAGGCCGTTGTCGATGGCGTCGGAGACGTTCTTGATCTGGACCGTCTCGCCGTCCTTGATGATCTGTCCGGAGACGAACTGGCCGTACGAGCGGCCGAAGATGCTCATCGCGAGCTCGGTGCGGCCAGCGCCCATCAGGCCCGCCAGGCCGACGATCTCGCCGCGGCGCACGGAGATGTTCGAGCCCTTGCACACGAAGCGCTCGGCGGTCTGCGGGTGGCGGACCCACCAGTCCTTGACCTCGAAGAAGACCTCGCCGATCTTCGGGGTGCGGTCGGGGAAGCGGCTCGCGAGGTTGCGGCCGACCATGCCGCGGATGATGCGGTCCTCGTTGACGCCGTCGGCCTTGACGTCGAGCGTCTCGATCGTCTTGCCGTCGCGGATGATCGTGATCGAGTCGGCGATCGCCTCGATCTCGTTGAGCTTGTGGCTGATCATGATCGACGAGATGCCGCGGCCCTTGAGCCCGCGGATCAGGTCGAGCAGGTGCTGCGAGTCAGCCTCGTTGAGCGCCGCGGTGGGCTCGTCGAGGATGAGCAGCTTCACGTTCTTGTTCAGCGCCTTGGCGATCTCGACGAGCTGCTGCTTGCCGACGCCCAGGTTCTTGATCGCCGTGTCGGGGTCGTCGCCGAGGCCCACGCGGGCCAGCAGGTCGACGGCACGGGTCTTCGCCGCGCGCCAGTCGATGGCCCCGCCGAACTTCGTCGGCTCGTTGCCGAGGAAGATGTTCTCGGTGATCGAGAGCTCGGGGATGAGCGCCAGCTCCTGGTGGATGATGACGATGCCCTGCGACTCGCTGGAGCGGATGTCGCGGAAGCGCATGACGTCGCCCTGGTAGACGATGTCGCCGCTGTAGCTGCCGTACGGGTAGACGCCCGACAGCACCTTCATCAGCGTCGACTTGCCGGCGCCGTTCTCGCCGCAGATCGCGTGGACCTCACCGGCACGCACCTGCATCGACACGTCGTCGAGCGCCTTGACGCCCGGGAACTCCTTGGTGATGGAGCGCATCTCGAGGATGACGGGAGAGTCAACGGCCACGGCCGGCACCCCCGGGGATCCCGCTCATCGTGTTCGGTGCACTGGGCACACTGACCTCCACGTTCGACCTCTTCGTCGGCCGACCGCCCCTCTCGGGTGCGGCGGGCTCGTCCTGACTCGTCGCTGTCCGGGCCTGACGACCAGGTCGGACGACCTGGCTCCTGTGACACCGGATGTGACCGTTCACACCGCGACTGGAGCAAAGCTAGACCCGCTCATGGCCGCTGTCAAATGCCGTTGCCGTTCCGTTATCCGCGCCGGTCCGAGGGAGGCGGGGCGCGACTCCCCCCGGTCCGTCACCGTCGGCCGACAACGGTGTCACGACCGCCGCGGGCGGGCGACGTCGGCGGTCAGGGCGGAGCGTCGACGCGGTGCCCTCAGAGGAACCACGGGCGGGCCGAGGAGCCGCGCACGATCAGCTCGGGCGCGACCAGCGTGCGGTCGACGACCGTGCCGCCCTCGAGCTCGGAGACGACGAGCTCGACGGCCCGTCGCCCGATCAGCTCGAAGTCCTGCCGCACGGTCGTCAGCGGCGGCCAGAGGTGCGCCGCCGTCGGGGAGTCGTCGAAGCCGACGACGCTGACCTCCCGCGGCACGTCGACGCTGGCCTCGCGGAACGCGTGCAGCAGCCCGACGGCCATGAGGTCGTTCGCGGAGAAGACCGCCGTGAAGTCGCGGCGGCGCAGCAGCTCCTTGCCCGCGAGGTAGCCGAAGTCGGCGGTGAGGTCACCGAGGATGGGCGGCTCGATCGAGAGCTCGGCCTCGCCCATCTCGTAGAGGAACCCCTGCATGCGCTCGTCGGCCTCGATCCAGTCCTGCGGGCCGGCGACGTGGACGATGTGCTTGTGGCCGAGGTCGATGAGGTGCCGGGTGGCCAGGCGGGCCCCGGCGTGCTGGTCGACCGAGAGGCTGTGGGCCGTGGTGCGGCGCGTGCTGTCGAGGGCGACGATCGGCACGCCGAGGTCGAGCTGGTCGAGCACGTCGAAGAACTTGCGCTGGGGGGCGATGACGATGATCGCCTCCACCGCCTGGTTGGTCAGCAGGTCGACGCTGGCCCGGACGTCGTCGTCGGCGCGCGTCGTGCTCGCGATGCTGAGCCGGTAGCCGGCCGCGCGCGCCTCGAGCTCGATGGCGTTCACCATGGTCTGCGGGCCGAAGTGGACGTTCTGCAGCGTGAGGACGCCGATCGCCCGGGAGCGGCTCGTGACGAGGGCCCTGGCCGCCTGGTTCGGGCGGTAGCCGATCTGCTCGATGACGTCGAGGACGCGCTGCCGCGTGGCCGGCCGGATGCTCGGGCTGTCGTTCAGCACCCTCGAGACGGTCTGGTACGAGACCCCCGCCAGTGCCGCGACGTCGCGGATGTTGGGAGCGCGCACCTTGTCGACCTCAGGTTTCACGTCGCTCCATCGCTGATGGCGATGTGACCGTACACATCGCGCGGAGACCATTATGCAGCGCCGCTCCGACGACGACGACCGCGGGCCGGGGAGGCGCGGTGCCCGCGGCCGGTCAGGTCACGTCGCGCGGCACGGCCCGCCCGGTCACCGCGAAGGCGAGCAGGGCCACCGCGAGCGCGACGGCGAAGCACGCCACGAACGCGATCGGCTCGGCGGCCCCGCCGAGCTGCACGAACGCCGCCCCGGTGACGGCGAGCGCCACGGCGGAGCCCGACGAGTCGGCGATCGTGAGCGCCGAGCTGTTGAAGCCCTTCTCGTCGTCGCCCGAGCCCCGCAGCACGAGGACCGAGAAGCGGGGGTACATGAACCCCATGCCCGCCCCCGCGAGCGACCACCCGAGGATGACTACGGCGGGCGTGAGGTGCAGGAGCGGCGAGGCCACGGCCGAGAGCACCCCGACCACGACCGACGCGACGCCGATCCGGATGCCGAGCAGCTGCGGCACCCGGGCGCCCAGGCGCCCCTGCGCCCAGCTCGCGCCGGCCCAGGCCACGGCGCCGAGCGTCAGGGTGATGCCCGACGCGGAGGCGGAGAAGCCGTACTCGGACGAGAGCATGTAGGGCAGGTAGACGTCGCTGCCGAGGAAGGCGGCGCCCACGAGGCCGCGGAGGAGCACGAGGGTGGGGACGCCCGGGGCCGCCCGGAGCGTGCCCCGGGGCAGCAGCGGCCGCAGCGCGACGCCGAGCACGACGACCGCCACGACGACCACCGCGGCGGCCGCCCCCAGGGGCAGCTCGCTGAGGAGGTTGAGCGCCAGCACGGCGAGCGCCGCTCCCCCCGACCACGCGATGCGGCCGACGCTCCACGCGACGCGGGGCTCTCCCGGGGCGACGACCGGCGGGCCGACCCGACGGAGGCTCGGCAGGATCATGAGGAAGGCGGGCACCGCGAGCACGAGCGCGCCGAGGAACACCCAGTGCCAGCCGACGGTCTCCGCCACGGTGCCCGCGACGACCGGCCCGACGAGCCCGGGCACGACCCAGGCCGCGGCGAACCCCGCGAAGATCGACGGGTGGAGCGCCGGCGGGTAGAGCCGCGAGACCATCACGTAGAGGCCGACGATGACGGCGCCCGAGCCCAGCCCCTGGACGAGCCGCCCGGCGAGCAGCACGACCATGTCGGGCGCCGTGCCGACGATCGCCAGGCCGACCCCGAAGGCCAGCACGGAGGCGACGATCACCACCCGGGGCCCGCTGCGGTCGGCCCAGTTGCCGGCCACCACCATGCCGACCACTCCCGTCGCCAACGGGGCGGCGAAGGCGAGCGAGTACAGCGGCTCGCCGTCGAGCTCGCGGGCGATGACCGGCATCACCGTCGTGACCGCCAGCGACTCGAAGGCCGCGATGCCGATCAGCGCCACCATGCCGAGGGTCGCCAGCAGGTACCGCCGCGAGAGGACGCCGCCCTCGCGCTCGGCGGAGGGGGCGACGGTGCTCATGCGGCCAGCCTAGGCCGGTGCCGCGGTGCTCAGGAGGCGCTGCGGTCGAGCGCCTGCTCGACGTCGGCGAGCAGGTCGGCGACGTCCTCGATGCCGACCGAGAGGCGCACCACGGTGTCGGGGACCTCGAGCTCGGTGCCGCGCACGGAGGCGTGGGTCATCTCGGTCGGGTAGCCGATGAGCGACTCGACGCCGCCGAGCGACTCGGCGAGCTGGAAGAGCTCCGTCGACTCCGCGAAGCGACGGGCCGCCGCGGGGCCCGCGGCGAGCGACACCGAGATCATGCCGCCGAAGGCCGTCATCTGGCGGGCCGCCAGCTCGTGGCCGGGGTGCGACTCGAGGCCCGGGTAGTAGACGCGGTCGATCGCCGGGTGCGCCTCGAGGGCCTGGGCGAGGGCCAGCCCGTTCGACGAGTGGCGGTCGACGCGCACGCCGAGGGTCTTGATGCCGCGCACCGTGAGCCACGCCTCCATCGGCGCCGAGACCGCGCCGGCCCCGAACTGGATGAAGCCGATCGCCTCGGCCAGGGCCTCGTCCTTCACGACGAGCGCACCGCCGACCACGTCGGAGTGCCCGCCGATGTACTTCGTCGTCGAGTGCACGACCACGTCGGCGCCCAGCGCGAGGGGCTGCTGGAGGTAGGGCGAGGCGAAGGTGTTGTCGACCACTACGAGCGCGCCGGCCGCGTGGCCGATCTCGGCGAGCGCCGCGATGTCGCTGATCTTCATCAGCGGGTTGCTGGGGGTCTCGACCCAGAGCACGGCCGTCTCGCCGGGGCGGACGGCGGCGCGCACGGCGTCCAGGTCGGTCATCTCGGCCGTCTCGAGCGTGACGCCCCACGGGGTCCAGACCCGGTTCACGAGGCGGTGCGTGCCGCCGTAGACGTCGTTGCCCATCACGATGCGCGACCCGGGCTTCAGCACCGACCGGAGCAGCGCGTCCTCGGCCGCCAGGCCGGAGGCGAAGCTGAAGGCCGCGGTGCCGCCCTCGAGGGCGGCCAGGAGCTCCTGCAGGGAGTCGCGGGTCGGGTTCGCCGACCGCGCGTACTCGTAGCCGCCGCGGAACCCGCCGATGCCGTCCTGCACGAAGGTCGACGACTGGTAGATGGGCGGCACGACCGCGCCGGTGCTGGGGTCGAAGGGCTGGCCGGCGTGGATCGCCCGGGTGGAGAAGCCGGCGGAGCCGAGGTCGTAGCTGGTGTCGCTCATGGGGCGCCTTTCGGGGTGAGCAGGAGGTCGGTGAGGGAGCGGGGTGCCGGAGCCCGGGGCGGGCCGGGCCGGCGGCCTAGGCGGAGAGGAAGGCCAGCACGTCGTGGCGGGTGACGACGCCCACGGGGGCGCCGTCGTCGGTGACGAGCAGGGCGTCGGCGGTCTCGAGCGACGCCCGGAGCCCGGCCAGCGACTCGTTGACGCCGATCAGCGGCAGGGCGGCCCCGACGACGCCGTCGAGCGTGTCGTCCATGCTGACCGCCCCGGTGAAGACGTGCTCGAGCAGCGCCTTCTCCTCGACGGCGCCGACGACCTCGCCGATGACGACGGGAGGCTCGGCCGTGAGGACGGGCATCTGCGAGACGCCCCAGCGCGACATGATGCCGACCACGTCGCGGACGGTGTCGGTGGGGTGCGCGTGCACCAGGTCGGGCAGCTCGCTCTCCTTCGCGGCGAGGACGTCGCGCACGGTGCGCCCGTCGACGCTCTCGCTGAAGCCGTAGGCGCGCATCCAGGAGTCGTTGAAGATCTTGCCGAGGTAGCCGCGGCCGCCGTCGGGCAGCAGCACGACGACGACGTCGTCGGGTCCGAGGTCGCGGGCGACGTCGAGGGCCGCCGCCACGGCGAGGCCCGACGAACCGCCGACGAGCAGGCCCTCCTCGCGGGCCAGCCGACGCGTGAGCTCGAACGAGCGGGCGTCGGAGGCGGCGATGATCCGGTCGACGACGCTGGGGTCGTAGGCCGAGGGCCAGAAGTCCTCGCCGACGCCCTCCACGAGGTACGGCCGGCCCGTCCCGCCGCTGTAGACGCTGCCCTCAGGGTCGGCGCCGATGATCTGGACGGCGCCGCCGCTGACCTCTTTCAGGTACCGGCCGGTTCCGCTGATGGTGCCGCCCGTGCCCACGCCGGCGACGAAGTGGGTCACGCGCCCCTCGGTGTCGCGCCAGATCTCGGGGCCCGTCGTCTCGTAGTGGCTCTGCGGCCCGGCCGGGTTGGCGTACTGGTTCGGCTTGAAGGCACCGGGGATCTCGCGGACGAGCCGGTCGGAGACGCTGTAGTACGACTCGGGGCTGGTGGGCTCGACGGCCGTCGGCGTCACGACGATCTCGGCGCCGTAGGCCTTGAGCACGTTGCGCTTGTCGTCGCCGACCTTGTCGGGCAGCACGAACACGCAGCGGTAGCCGCGCTGCTGCGCCACGAGGGCGAGGCCGACGCCGGTGTTGCCGCTCGTCGGCTCGACGATCGTGCCGCCGGGCTTCAGCAGGCCGTCGCGCTCGGCGGCGTCGACGATGCGCGTCGCGATCCTGTCCTTCGAGGAGCCGCCCGGGTTGAGGTACTCGACCTTGACCAGCACCGTGGCCGTGATGCCCTCGGTCACCTTGTTCAGCTTGACGAGCGGGGTGTCGCCCACCAGGTCGAGGACGGTCTCGGCGTACTTCACGGCGTCTCCGGGTTCTCCGCCGCCGTCGTGGGGCTCGCGGATCGGTGGCCGCCGCACGGGGCGGGGCCTGTGGTGAGGGTCGGGGGCGGGAGGTTCACCCGCCCCCCGAGTCTACCGGCGGCCCTCCGACGTGTGACGGTGGACGACGGGCGGCGGGGACGGGCCTCGCCGACACGCGCCCTGTGGACGCTCTTCCCAGACGGGCCTGGGGAGAATGTCGGTGACGCATCCACGACCGTCCGCGGCCCCGGCCGCGCCGGGGCCCTCGTGCTCCCGGCCTCCGTCACGCAGACTGGTCTCGCGGAGACGAGCGTGCGCCGGAGCGGCGAGCTCGTCCGGCGTCGCACGACGAGGACCGCCCCCGACCACCGATCCCCCATCGCAGAGGACCAGCACCGTGGCCAGCACCGACAAGAACAAGCCCAGCGTCAAGCAGCAGCGCGACGCCCGCCGCCAGGAGAAGGTCGCGGCGCTGAAGCGCCAGCAGGCCGTCCAGAAGCGCAACCGGGTCGTGGGCATCTCGATCGCGGCCGTCGCGGGCGCCGCGGCCGTCGCCCTGCTCGTCACCTTCGTCGTGACGAGCGGCCAGCCCCGGCAAGACCCGGACGACATCACCGTCGCCGGCGTGCAGACCTGGGACGACCTGACGGCGAACCACGTCACGGGCTCCGTCGACTACGAGATGACCCCGCCGGCCGGCGGCGACCACGCGGGCGTCTGGATGAACTGCGGCGTCTACACCGAGCAGGTGCCGAACGAGAACGCGGTGCACGACCTGGAGCACGGCGCGATCTGGTTCACCTACGACCCGGCACAGGTGACGGACGACCAGATCGCCGCCGTCACCGACCTGGCGCCCTCGACCTACTCCGTGGTCTCGCCGTACGAGGGCATGGACAGCCCGATGTACGTGAGCGCCTGGGGCGCCCAGCTCGCCTTCGACGACCCGGCCGACCCGGCCGTCGCCGACTTCGTCACCAAGTACTGGAAGTCCAGCGCCGCCCCCGAGCCCGGTGCCGCGTGCAGCGGAGGCGTCGACGGGCCCGGCCGGGTCTCGTGACCGACGCGGGCGACGGCACCACGCGCTCCGACGCGACCGGTCAGGGAGGCGCGCCCCGCGACTCCGGGGCCCGTCGGCTCCGTCTCGTGGTCGCGGCGGTGCTCGCCCTCGCGATCGTGCTCGTGGCCGGCGTCGCCGTCGGCCGCCTGAGCGCGCCGGCGCCGGTCGTGCCCGGCGAGCGCAGCGTGGAGGCGGGCTTCTCGCGCGACATGCAGGTGCACCACGAGCAGGCGGTCGAGATGGCCATGGCCGTCCGTGACCGGAGCGACGCGGACGACGTGCGGACCATCGCCTACGACATCGCGACCGCGCAGTCGCAGCAGGCCGGTCAGATGTACGCGTGGCTCGAGCTCTGGGGCGACTCGCAGGCGCCGACGGAGCCCACGATGACGTGGATGACCCGGCCCACCCTCGACGGCAGCTACGGCGACCACGACCACACGGCCGGCGCAGCGCCGACCGACGGGTCGTCGGCGCCGTCGCACACCCCGGGCGACCCCATGCCCGGCCTCGCGACCCCCGAGCAGATGGCCGAGCTGCGCGCGGCCGACGGCGTCGACGCCGAGCGCCTCTTCCTGACCCTGATGATCGCCCACCACCGGGGCGGCATCGAGATGGCCAAGGCCGTGCTGGCCCGGAGCGACGACCGTCAGGTCGGCGACTTCGCCCGGGGCATGATCATGACCCAGGAGAGCGACATCGACGCGATGGAGCAGATGCTCGAAGCGCGCGCCTAGGCCTCCCCCGCCGCCGCGCCCCTGGCTGCGCCGGCGGGGACGGAGCCCGCCCCTGCCTCGACCGAGGCGACCTGCTGGCCGTAGAGGTCGGCGTAGACCCCGCCTCGCTGCACCAGCTCGTCGTGCGTGCCGCGCTCGACGACCTCGCCGGCCGCCACGACGAAGATGACGTCCGCCGCGCGCACGGTGGAGAGCCGGTGGGCGATGGCGATCGTCGTGCGACCCCGGGCGGCGGCGTCGAGCGCCTGCTGCACCACGCGCTCGCTCACCGTGTCGAGCGCGCTCGTCGCCTCGTCGAGCACCAGCACGGCCGGGTCCTTGAGCAGGACGCGCGCGATGGCGATGCGCTGCTTCTCGCCGCCGGAGAGGCGGTAGCCGCGCTCGCCCACGACCGTGTCGTAGCCCTCGGGGAACGACACGATCGTCTCGTGGATGTTCGCCTGCCGCGCGGCCGCGACGAGCTGCTCGTCGGTGGCGTCGGGGCGGGCGTAGCGGAGGTTGTCGCCGATCGTCGCGTGGAAGAGGTACGTCTCCTGGCTGACGATGCCGATGTTCGCCACGAGGTCCTCCTGGTCGAGCTCGCGCACGTCGGTGCCCGCGAAGCGCACCGCCCCCGACGACGCCTCGTAGAACCGCGGGATGAGGTACGACACCGTCGTCTTGCCCGCCCCGCTCGGCCCGACGAAGGCCGCGAACTGCCCCGGCTCGATGTCGAAGCTGACCCCGCGGAGGGTCTTCTGGCCCGGCTCGGCGTCGGGGTAGCTGAACACGACGTCGTCGAACTCGACGCGGCCGAGGGCCGAGCGGTCGACGCGCCGCGGCGTGCCCGTCTCGGTGATGGCCGGCTGCAGGTCGAGGTACTCGAAGATGCGGGCGAAGAGCGCGCCCGAGGTCTGGAGGTCGAGGGCCACGCGGAGCAGCCCCATCAGCGGGAAGGTCAGGCGCGCCTGCACGGTGGTGAAGGCGACGATCGTGCCGGCGGTCACGGGCACGTCGCGGAGGATGAGCCAGGCGGCCACCAGGTAGATCAGCGCGGGGATGACCGACAGGAAGATCTGGACCACGGCGAAGAACCACTGGCCGCTCATCTGCTGCCGCACCTGGAGGCCGATCTGGGTGCGGTTCTCGGCCGAGTAGCGCTCGACCTCGGCCTGCTGCTGGTTGAAGCTCTTCGCGAGCAGGATGCCGCTGACGCTGAGCGCCTCCTGCGTGATGGCGGTCATGTCGGAGAGGGACTCCTGCGTCTTCGTGGCGATCCGCGCGCGCACCTGGCCCACCCGACGCTGGGCGACGACGAGGAGCGGCAGGAGGATGACGGTCACGACCGTCATCTGCCAGCTCAGCACGAGCATCGAGACGAACGCCGCGATCACCGTGACGGTGTTGCCGAGCACGCTCGAGATCGTGTTGCTGAGGACGTTGGCCACGCCGCCGACGTCGTTCTGCAGCCGGGACTGGATGACGCCCGTCTTCGTGCGCGTGAAGAACGCCAGCTCCATCCGCTGAAGGTGCCCGAAGAGCCGGATGCGGAGGGCTCCCATCACCTGGTTGCCGACCGTCGCGGTGAGCCAGGTCTGCCACACGCCGATGCCGGCGCTCAGCACCCAGAGCAGCATCATGGCGCCCACGAGCTCCAGCAGCACGGGGACGTCGGGGCCGCCCGCGGGGAAGAGCCCGAGGTCGAACGCCTGCTTCGTCAGCAGCGGGGGCAGCACGCTGATCGCGGCCCCGATGAGCACGAGGACGACCGTGACGACGAGGGCCCGGCGGTACGGGTCGAACAGGCCCCGGATGCGCCGGAAGAGGTCGGGGATGCGCGGCGCCGCGGCGTTCGCGGCCTTCTGCGCCTGCGCGTCGCCGCTCGAGATGCGGCCGCCGCCGCGGACGCCGCCCGCGGCGACCGAGTTCGTCCTGCTCATGCCGTCACGGTACGCCGTGCCGACGACACCGCCGGACCACCGCCTCCCGGGGCCTCGCCACGCCGACGAACGACCTTTCTGCCCACCCCAGTTCGGGTCGGCCGACGTTTTCGCAGTGACCAGGAAGAACACTCAGTTTAGGATGGGCTCCGGGGTGGTTCACCGCACCCCGTGGCCGCATTCTCCGTACCCGACGGAGAACTACCCGATGTGGCAGAGGTAGGACCCGTGAACACGCCTGACGACACGTCCGTCGCACCCCCGAGCGCTGAGCTGCAGCTCACCGACCACCGGGCGTCCCTCGACGCCATCGAGGACGGCTGGAGCCGCATCGCGCCCGTGCAGGGCGCCCGCCTCCGCGAGGCCGTGCGCTCCTTCCCCGAGGAGGAGTGGCGCTCCCGGCCGCGCATCCTGCTCGCCCTCGCGGCCAGCCACCGCTCCGTCGGCTCGCGCTCGGCCAGCGCCGCGCTGCCGTGGTTCCGCGGCGTGGCCAAGGCCATCGACGCCGACCCGACCCTGGGCCTCGACGTCCGGGCGGGCTACCACGTCCACCTCGCGGCCACGCTGCGCACCCTCGGCAACTTCGTCGTCGCGCACGAGCACCTCGAGATCGCCCGCACGATGATCGAGACCGACCTCGCGCAGGCGATCAGCGCCCGCATCGGCCTCAGCGCCTCGTTCAGCCTCCAGCTCGGGCTGATCCGCGTCCACTACGGCGAGTACGACCAGGCCCTCTTCGCCCTGGGCCTCGCCGCCGGCCTCGGCGAGGAGCACCTGAGCACCGCCGAGCGCGTCGAGTGCCTCTCCGCCCTCGCCTACGTCGCTATGCTGCTCGGCGACTTCGCCGTCGCCGACGAGCACGTCGCCCACGCGGAGCAGCTCGCCGCCGGGACCGACCTCCTGGTCAGCTCGTTCGGCGCGCTCGCGCAGATCACCCGGCTGCACGTGGCCCTCGAGCGCGACCGGCCGCTCGCGGAGGTCGAGCAGATCGTCGCCGCCGTGCGCGAGTCGTCGCGCGGGAGCGACTGGGAGGCGCTCGGCTGGCTCGCCGAGGCCCACGTCTGCCTCGTCGAGCAGCGGTACATCGAGCTGCTCGACCACCTCGGGCGGATCACGCGCCTGACCCAGGGCTTCACGGGCCACCCCGTCGTGCCGTCGTCCGTGGCCGCCCTGCGCGCCGAGACGATGCGCGCGCTCGGCCAGCCGCAGGAGGCCCGTCGCCTCGCCGCCCCGCTCGCGCCGAGCGACCGCCACGTGCTCTGCCCGAGCCGCGTGCTGGCCCTCGTGCACCTCCAGGCCGGCGAGCCCGAGGCGGCGCTCGACGCCCTCGAGGGCTGCCTCGCCCTCGGCGACCTGCACACCGAGCGGACGATGGGCCACGTGCACGCCATCGCCGCGGCGGCGCACGCGCTGACCGGCGACGGCGGCCGGGCCGACATCGCCTTCGACCGCGCCCTGCTCTCCGTCGCGCGCATGGGCTCGCTCTGGCCGTTCGCGACCCTGCCCGTGCAGACGCTCGACCACCTCGCGTCGCGGGCGGCGCAGCGCGACCAGCCCGACGTCATCCAGGGGGCCCTCGACCGCCTGCGCGGCGCCACCGGCGACGCGGTCGACGAGCTGGCCGAGCCGCTCAGCGACCGCGAGCTCGTGATCGTCCGGCACCTGGCCACCGGCCAGACCCTCGGCCAGATCGGCAACCAGCTCTACATCTCCGTCAACACGGTGAAGAGCCACGTGCGGAGCATCTACCGCAAGCTGCAGGCCACGTCGCGCCGGGAGGCGATGGCACGGGTCCGACAGCTCGGGCTGGACGTCGAGGCGGACTGACCGCGGGAGGCGCGGGTCGGTCCGAGCGGGACCGGCCGGGCCGTGACCGGGCGCGGGAGTCGCGGGCCGGCCGTGCGGTAACCTCTCGCGGGTGCCTGACGACGTCGCCCCCTCCTCCCCCGCGCCCTCCGTCCGCCCCTCGCTGGGCGTCCAGCTGCGCCGCCGGAAGCCCCTGGAGTCGTTCGCCGACGACCAGGAGGCCTCGGGCCAGCCGGCGCTGCGACGCACCCTCGGCGTCTGGCACCTGACCGCGATCAGCATCGGCGCGACGCTCGGCACGGGCA
Source organism: Frigoribacterium sp. CFBP 8754 (assembly GCF_014841815.1). Taxonomy (NCBI): domain Bacteria; kingdom Bacillati; phylum Actinomycetota; class Actinomycetes; order Micrococcales; family Microbacteriaceae; genus Frigoribacterium; species Frigoribacterium sp. CFBP 8754. Next base: position 332,261 of record NZ_JACYUO010000001.1, on the reverse strand, counting down.
TCCTCGTGGTGCTCGGCACCGCCGTGCCCCTGGCCGGCCCCGCCGTCTGGATGGCCTTCGTGCTCGCCGGCGTCGCGGCGTTGCTCTCCGCCCTCTCGTACGCCGAGATGGCCGGCAGCGTGCCCGTCTCCGGGTCGAGCTACAGCTACGCCTACGCGACGCTCGGCGAGGGCCTGGCCTGGGTCTGCGGCTGGTGCCTCGTGCTCGAGTACGCGGTGTCGGTCGCCGCGGTGGCCGTCGGGGCCGGCCAGTACGTGAACGAGGCGCTCGACGTGGTCGGCCTCGCCCTGCCGGCCGCCCTCGCCGACCCGCCCGGGGCCGGCGGCCTGCTCAACCTGCCCGCGGCCGTGCTCGTGCTTCTCGCCACCGTCGTGCTGCTGCCCGGCGCCCGCGAGGGGGCCTGGGTCAACACCGTCCTCGTCGTCGTCAAGGTCGGGCTGCTGGTCTTCTTCGTCGTCGTGGCCTTCTCGGCGTTCCGCTCGGGCAACTTCGAGCCCCTCGCCCCGATGGGCGCGGCGGGGGTCTCGGCCGCCGCCTCCCGCCTGTTCTTCTCCTACATCGGCTTCGACGCGGCCTCGACGGCGGGCGAGGAGGCCCGTGACGCCCGGCGCGACCTGCCCCGGGCCATCATCGCCTCGATCGTGATCATCACCGTGCTCTACGTGCTCGTGGCGGTCGCGGCGATCGGCGCACGGCCGTGGACGGAGTTCACCGACGGCGAGGCGACCCTCGTGACGATCGTGGCCGACATCACGGGCCAGCCGTGGGTGGCCTTCCTGTTCGCCGTGACGGCCGTGGCCGCCATCGCCAGCGTCGTGCTGACGGTGCTCTACGGCCAGACCCGCATCTTCGTGGCCATGGCCCGTGACGGACTCGTGCCGCGCGTGCTGGGCCGCGTCTCGCCGCGCACGCGCACGCCCGTGGCGGGCACGCTGATCGTCGGCGGGGCGGTCGCCCTCACCGCGGCCCTCGTGCCGCTCGGCGCGCTGGCCGACGCCACGAGCATCGGCACGCTCTTCGCGTTCGCGCTGGTCAACGTGTCGGTCATCTGGCTGCGGCGCAACCGGCCCGAGCTCGACCGCACGTTCCGCGTGCCGCTGTACCCGGTCGTGCCGGTACTCGGGTTCGCCGCGTGCGTGCTGCTCATGGTGACGCTCGGCTGGATCACCTGGGTGGCCTTCGCGCTCTGGATGGTCGTGGGCACCGCGGTGTACCTCGGGTACGGGCGTCGGCACTCCGTCGTGGGCCGCGCCACGTTGCCCGTCAAGCTTCGCTAACTGTCCCCTCGAGATGCGGCATCAACCGTAAGGCGCTGAGGTAATACTCCTGACAGTACCGAGCCGAACATGTCGAGTTGCGCCCGACCTTCAGTGGAGCTCCTGAACCACATCATCCACGCGCGGACAACAAATTCCTGCACAGTCAGACCTAACATCTCGGCGCAACTTTGCGCTCTATTATGGGGATCCAAACCGACTGTTGTTTCCAAGTGACGGAGCAATTGCTCGCGCGAAGACTTCTCAAAATCTATCAACTCCTCGACGAGTTTTAGCGCAGTAGCTTCAGGACTTATACCTAATGACATAGGTGAGGGAAATTCTAGGAGGCTAGGCTCGGATTTCGCGTCGCCAGGCAAATCACCATCATTTACGGCGCGAATCGTTACTTGGGGAAGTCCCAACCGACCATACCTGGCTGCTGTCAGCACGTCGGCTCCACCATTAACGTGGACTACGCGCGTCTCGGAGAGATAAGGATATCCAGTCTCAAGCAGAATCGCTTGCAGAAGCGCTTCGGCAACGCGGTCCTCGACGACGAATAGGACGCCCAGGGCTGGCGCCACCCGAAGGGCCGTCCAAATACCCTTATCGCCTGGGGTTTCTAGGCGGCTTTCTCCATCTACTCCGATAGTGAGAAGCACCTGCGCTTTGAGAGGCGTCTTGGAAAGACCGAGGTAGGAATGCGACGACGCAGCCATTGGTGTTTTTAGTTCATTAGCACGATTAACAATTAGATTCAGGGCCCGCTCTGATGCGACCGTGCTGAGAAATGCATCAGGTTCATCCATGAGAAGCAGTTCTCCCATCTGGGCCTGCTTCAAGACCCACAAAAGAGTAAGCGCGGATAGTTCGCCGCGGCTGATGCTGCGAGAGTCTGCAACTCGGCCCTTGGACGAGACCTTGAAAAAAGGAACGGTATCGGGTCGAAAGAGGTACGGTCCCGAGGTTGGGGTAAAGTACGAATCCCTTTCTGCCTCAGTTCGTTCCAGTTCAAAGACAAGCACCGAGTCGATTTCACGGCCGATGAGGTAACTTGCTTCTCTTAGCTCACTTGCACGGAACGGAACACTAGAAAACTGTTCTAGGCCTGCCTCTAAGTCTTTCTCTGACACTGCGGGACGAGATTGGCGTTCCAACAACTCAAACATGTCAACATAAGCCGAAGAGCCTGGCTGGTCCCCCGTCCAATGGGCTCGCAATCCGCGGCTGTCTCGACCCGATACTTGATCGTGTAGTGCCTTTAACACCCTGGTCTTTCCCGAAGAATTCACACCTGCAAAAACGGCCACTCCGGCTTGGACTCGAGCTTCGCTATCGCTAAATCCTGGAGCACCGCTTGCCGTCATCGCAGCAAAAGACGACTGTCCCTCCCAGTCAGAAGTCGCTCTCCGCCACGCATGCACACTCTGCTCGGCCTTCATCGCAGGATGTCCCATCCACGAGCTCCGGCAAGTAATGTCAGAAATTCGTTCTCGAAGACCTCAGGACCATAATCAGCCATTTTCCGACCATGCCTGACCAACTCACGCATGCGCGAAGGCACCAACTCGAGCGAAGATGTCTCGGCAATCGCGATCCACGCAATAACGTCTCTTGCTTGAATACTTAGGGTATCGGACACTCGCAAACTCGCGCGATTGCTATAAACGTCGACTAAAGAACTTATTGGCAGTGAGTTCGGGACGTCCAGCAACCCGACAACTCGACTGCGGCCCAGCGCAGCTCTTCCACCCTCCAGGAGCCTAAGAGCCTCTCTGATAGGAACGTTGTGAGACACACTATCCGTGTCCGCGCGGACGACAACGATTAGCCATGTGAGTAAAGTTGCCTTATTTAGCCTCAGTTTCGAGTGTTTCTGTGCGCTTTTCAGTTCATACGTCAGGTGCTCTACCGCACGTCTTACGCTCTGCAAAGTGTGGGCCGAAAAGCCGCCCTCGCGACGGTAGGCGTTTTCCATAACCGACGGACTCGTGGGCGCCCCCACCGCATTGTGTTGCACCATGACACACACTCTTGATAATACGTCATCATATGCCATGCGGTTGTCGCTGAAGCCAAGGACGTCCTTGTCCCATCCGAGGTCAGCCGCCCTTCGAGCAAGTACTCTGATCTGCTCCCGTGCATCCCCGGCCAGCGCATTCCGCTTCTCAGCCTGGCTCAAACTTGTGGGCAGGTTGAGCCTGAAGAAGAGCTCGTAAGGCTCACCCGCCTCGTAGTCGTCAAGCCGGTAGCTGGGGATTCTGGAAGAAGAAATCCTTCTTTGTATCGCTCTGGGCAAATCTCCGTACCGCAGACCTGAAAATGATGCGACGTCTTCACTAAAGGGCGGAAAAGCTTGAATTGCGAACTTGCCGTCTATAAAGTCAAACATTGCCTGAAGTCGCTGCTGACCATCCAGCACACTCAGGGTTTCGTCACGTTCAACGATAAAATGGACCGGCGGTACTCGCCATCGCCGCATAAGCGAGTCAATAAGCCTTGCTTGCTTCTCTGTTGGCCAGACTGAACCCCTCTGAAATGACGGTTGCAAGTCCAGTTCTTTTGCTTGGTACCTGTTGTACAGGGTTTCTAGATCCGGATCCCAAGACTCGACCTTCAAAGCGTCTACCTCAAATTCTATTGGGGCGAGATGCCCAAGGGAGTGACTTTTCCTCGTATCCAGATGTTAGCAAACGAGACTTCTCCACGCTACTCACATAGCTCTGGACTGTAGCGATAGGTGACACCTTCGACTTGACGCGACAGCTTCAGTCGCCCCCGGGAACGGCGGAAGGCGCCGCCCCGAGGGGCGACGCCTTCTGCTGTGGTGCAGGAGCGGTGGGGCCGTGGGCCCCGCCGACTACTTGAGGGTGACGGTGGCGCCGGCAGCCTCGAGCTGAGCCTTCGCCTTCTCGGCGGTCTCCTTGTTGGCGCCCTCGAGGACGGTGCTGGGCGCACCGTCGACGACGGCCTTGGCCTCGCCGAGGCCGAGGCTCGTGAGCGCACGGACCTCCTTGATGACCTGGATCTTCTTGTCGCCGACCGAGTCGAGGACGACGTCGAAGGAGTCCTTCTCCTCGACCTCTTCGGCAGCGGCGGCGGGGCCGGCGGCACCGGCGGCGGCGACGGGGGCCGCAGCGGTGACCTCGAAGACCTCTTCGAACTTCTTCACGAACTCGCTGAGCTCGATGAGCGTGAGCTCCTTGAAGGCCTCGATCAGTTCGTCCTGCGTGAGCTTCGCCATGGTGTTCTCCTTGTTGTGTTCTTGAAGTGGTGGTGGTTGCGACGACAGCTGTTAGCTGTCGGCGTCCTGCTTCGCGCGCAGCGCCTCGACCGTGCGGACGGCCTGCGAGAGCGGAGCCTGGAACAGGTAAGCAGCACCGAAGAGCGAAGCCTTGAAGGCGCCGGCCAGCTTGCCCAGCAGCACCTCCCGCGACTCGAGATCGGCGAGCTTGTTGACCTCGTCTGCCGAGAGAGGGTTACCGTCGAAGTAACCGTTCTTCACGATCAGAGCGGGGTGTGCCTTGGCGAAGTCACGCAGGCTCTTGGCGACGGTGACAGGGTCACCGTGCACGAAGGCGATCGCAGAAGGCCCGACGAGTTCGTCGTCGAACGAGCTGATTCCGGCGTTGTTGGCCGCGATCTTGCTGAGCGTGTTCTTCACCACGGCGTACGTCGCGTCTGCACTGATGGACTTGCGGAGCTCCTTGAGCTCAGCGACAGTGAGACCGCGGTACTCGGTGAGCAGGACGGCGGTCGAGTCACGGAAGTTCTCCGTGAGCTCGGCGACCGATGCTTCCTTGTTCGCCATGGCTCTCCTAAACGTGGGTGTGCCGGCAGCCCCCGGGACCTCGAGGCCCACGACACCGAGATCGGTGCCGGGGCAAAGAAAAAAGCTCCGGCGCGGGCGCACGGAGCTGAGTCTCTTCGAGAAGAGGAACGACTTCACACACCTGCGCTGGTCGCTCTCTCTCGAGAACCTTCGGTCTCCGTCTGTCTCAGCGAGGCTGAGCGCAGGCGATGACAACCGGCGGTCTTGGGCTGGGTACAGAGTAGACGCACGACTCACGCTCGCGCAAGTCGGGCCTCCTCGCCCTGCCCCTGCCCCTGCCCCTGCCCCGGCGCGGACCCGGTCATCGGCCCCGTCGCCCGCGACGTCGCCGCCGCGTCGGGCTCCGCCGGCCCCTCGAGCGGCAGGCGCACCGTGAAGACGGCACCCGCGGGGCTGCTCTCGACCGAGACGTGCCCGCCGTGGGCGTGCACGACCGCCTCGACGATGGCGAGGCCGAGCCCGGTCGACCCGGCCGTGCGCGACCGCGAGCTGTCGGCGCGCGCGAACCGCTCGAAGAGCACCGGCAGCACGCTCGGCTCGATGCCGGGGCCCTCGTCGGCCACCGTGACGAGCGCCTCGCTGCCCGACGGGTCGACGCCGAGCGCGACGTGCACCCTCGTGCCGTCGGGGGTGTGGGTGCGGGCGTTGGTCAGCAGGTTCGCGACGATCTGGTGGAGGCGCATGGCGTCGCCCGGCACGACGACCGGCCGGTCGGGCAGGTCGACGTCGACGGGGTGCGAGTCGCTGGCGACGTGGGCGTCGTTGACGGCGTCGAGCACGACGCGGGTCAGGTCGACGTCGCCGACCACCAGGTCGCGGCCCTCGTCGAGGCGTGCGAGCAGGAGGAGGTCCTCGACGAGCGAGGTCATGCGGACGGCCTCCGACTCGATCCGGCCCATCGCGTAGACGACGTCCGGCGGCAGGTCGGTGCCCATGCGTCGGGTGAGCTCGGCGTAGCCGCGCACCGACGCGAGCGGGGTGCGGAGCTCGTGCGAGGCGTCGGCGACGAACTGCCGCACCTTGTTCTCGCTCTGCTGACGCGCCTCCAGCGCTCCGGCCACGTGGCCGAGCATGCGGTTGAAGGCCGCGCCGACGCGCCCGACCTCGGTGCGGACGTCGGCGTCGGGCTCGGCGACGCGCTCGGCGAGGGCGACCTCGCCGCGGTCGAGCGGCAGCTCGGCGACGCGGAGGGCCGTGTCGGTCATCCGCTCGAGCGGGCGGAGGGCGTACCGGACGACGCCGTAGGCGATGACGACCGCGAGGGCGAGCCCGACGAGCGTGACCAGGGCGATGATCGTGACGAGGCTGGTGACCGTGCGCGACACGGTGTCGGTCGGCAGGCCCACCACCAGGGTCGCCGCGACGACCGTGCTGACGGAGGCGGAGCTCGTCCGGATCTGCACGGGCACGGCCTGCAGGCGGTAGCTGCCGAGGTCGCCGCCGAGGTCGGCGGTGACCGGCACGGCCGACTGCGCCACCCGCTGCACCGCCGTGTCGTCGGAGGTGCTCGTCTGCGTCGTGACCTGGCCGTCGTCGTCGATGTGCACCTGCACGACGCTGTCGCCCTGGAGGAGGGCGGTGAAGGTGCCGGGAGCCTGACGGGGCCCGCTGAGGTCCTCGTAGTCGGGCGAGACCGTCGGCCGGCCGCCCGTGCCCGGGCCCGACCCGGCGACCGCGCGCTGCACGGCCTGCGACAGGTCGGCGTCGAGCTGGTTCATCAGCGACCCGCGCAGCGCCACCACGCTCACCGCGCCGATCACGACCGTGAGCAGCACGACGAGCGCGACGATGCTCAGGATCAGCCGGTTGCGGAGCGTCAGCGGGGCCCCGGGGGCGGGGACCCGGCCGAGGGCCCCCCGTAGCCGCCCGCCGACCCGGGCGGGCAGCGCGTCGCTCACGACGTGGGCTTGATGACGTAGCCGACGCCGCGCACGGTGTGGATCATGGGCTCCTCGCCCGCGTCGATCTTCTTGCGCAGGTACGAGATGTAGATCTCGACGACGCTCGACTTGCCGCCGAAGTCGTAGCTCCAGACCCGGTCGAGGATCTGCGCCTTGCTCAGCACGCGACGCGGGTTGCGCATCAGGAAGCGCAGCAGCTCGAACTCGGTGGCGGTGAGCTCGACCTCGCGGCCGGCGCGCGACACCTCGTAGCTCTCCTCGTCGAGGACGAGGTCGCCCACGACGATCCGCGAGTCGCCGTGCTCGCTGATCGCGGAGGCGGATCGGCGGATCAGGCCGCGCAGCCGGGCGACGACCTCCTCGAGGGAGAAGGGCTTCGTGACGTAGTCGTCGCCGCCCGCGGTGAGGCCCGAGACGCGGTCCTCGACGCTGTCCTTCGCCGTGAGGAAGAGGATGGGGGTGTCGTCGCCGCCTTGACGGAGCCGGCCGAGCACCTGGATGCCGTCGATGTCGGGCAGCATCCAGTCGAGCACGATGGCGTCGGGCTGGAACTCGCGGGCGAGGGCGAGGGCGCCCTGGCCGTCGGCGGCCGCCTTCACGTCGTACCCCTCGTAGCGGAGCGCCATCGAGAGCAGGTCGGTGAGGCTGGCCTCGTCGTCGACGACGAGGACGCGGAGGGGCGATCCGTCGGCCCGGGTGAGTCTCGGGGCGGCTGCGGTGGCGGGGGTCGAAGTGGTCACCTTCCCCAGTATCGAGGGATTCCTATGAGGCGGCTGTGGTGGCGCCATGCGTGAGCCGTGCACTGCTCACAGGGGCCTCATCGGCGGCGCACCGGGGTCCCACCGGGTTCGCGTCCGGGAGGCACCGACGCGCGGCCCACGATCGCCGCCCCTCCGCTCAGCCCCGCGGGTAGTCCGCGCAGGCGAAGCGCCGCGAGTCGGGCGCCCAGCACGGCACGTTGACCGTGCCCTGGCCGCCCTGCAGCGCCCGCAGGGTGCGCGGCTCGGCACCCGGCACCGGCAGCCCGTCGTCGCCGAGCGGCATCGTCCGCAGCTCCACGTCGCGGTCGGCCGGGTGCCCGGTGGTGCCCGGCTCGTACGCCAGCCAGAGCAGCGTGCGGCCGTCCGGCGAGGGGTGGGGGAACCAGTTCACCCGCACGTCGTGGGTGACCTGCACGAGGTCGCCGCCGTCGGGCGCGGCCCGGAAGAGCTGGGCGTGCCCGGCGACGCCGCCGGAGGCGCGCTCCGAGTTCCACCACAGCCACCGGCCGTCGGGCGAGAACTCGGGGCCGTCGTCGGGGTGCTCGTCGGCGGTGACGGCGGTCGCGGTGCCGTCGGCCACGGAGACCAGCGCCACGTCCGTCCGCCAGCCGGCCCGCGCCTCCTCGCCGTCCGGGTCGTCGACCGGCGCCGGCAGGGCGCCGACGACCACGCTGAGCTGCGTGCCGTCGGGCGAGACGCCGTGCAGGTAGTTCTTGTGGTTCCGGCCCGGAGGGTGGTCGCGCGTCACCCGACGGGCGCTCCCGCCCGGCTCCACCCCGTCCCACGGCACCTCGTACAGGTGCCCGTCGCGCGCGCTCACCACGACGGTCCGCTGGTCGGGCGCGATCACGTGGTCGTTGTTGATCTCGGGCACGTCGCCGAGCGGCACGGGCACGAGGTCGGTCTCGTCGGCGTCGCGGGCGTCGGCCGGCAGGCGCCAGAGCAGGCCGTCGCCGTTGACGACGAGCCAGCGGCCGTCGGGGCTCCAGTTCGGGGCCTCGACGAGCACGCGCCCGCTGCGGAAGGCGACCTCGGCCTCGCCGGTGACGGCGTCGACGACGAGGAGGCGGCTGGTCTGACCGGGGAGGAGGAGTCGGGGCACGGGTCGGTCTCCCTGCTACTGGTTCGAGAACGCGGAGTCGAAGGAGGCGGCGGGCCGTGGCCAGAGCAGCGAGCGCACGTGGGCCAGGGCCTCCGGGGCGCCGTGCAGGCGGTCCATGCCGGCGTCCTCCCACTCGATCGAGATGGGGCCGTCGTAGCCGACGGCGTCGAGGGCGCGGAAGGCGTCCTCCCAGTGCACGTCGCCGTGCCCGGTCGACACGAAGTCCCAGCCGCGGCGCGGGTCGCCCCACGGCAGGTGGGAGCCGAGCACGCCCGAGCGGCCCGACGCGGGGCGCACGCGCGTGTCCTTGCAGTCGACGTGGTAGATCCGCGACGCGAAGTCGGTGATGAAGCCGACGACGTCGACGCCCTGCCAGAGCATGTGCGACGGGTCCCAGTTGAAGCCGAACGCCTCGCGGTGCTCGATGGCCTCGAGCGTGCGCACGCTCGTCCAGTGGTCGTAGGCGATCTCGCTCGGGTGCACCTCGTGCGCGAACCGCACCCCCTCGGCGTCGAACACGTCGAGGATGGGGTTCCAGCGCGTGGCGAAGTCCTCGTAGCCGGCGTCGATGACGCTGGCGGGCACGGGCGGGAACATCGCGACGTACGGCCAGATCGCCGACCCGGTGAAGCCGACGACGGTGTCGACGCCCATCTTGCGGGCCACGCGGGCCGCCCGCTTCATGTCCTCCGCGGCGCGCTGCCGCACGCCCTCCGGGTCGCCGTCGCCCCAGGTCGACGGCCGCAGGATCGCCTGGTGGCGGAAGTCGATCGGGTCGTCGCAGACCGCCTGGCCCGTGAGGTGGTTCGAGATCGCCCACACGCGCAGGCCGTGGCGGTCGAGCACGTCGAGGCGCGAGCGGAGGTAGGCGTCGTCCTGGTCGGCCCGCTCGAGGTCGAGGTGGTCGCCCGAGGCCGCGATCTCGAGGCCGTCGTAACCCCAGCCCGCGGCGAGCGCCGCGACCTCCTCGAGGGGCAGGTCGGCCCACTGGCCGGTGAACAGGGTGACGGGGCGGGAGCTCTCGCTCATGGGGTCCTCTCCGGGCGGGGCGGGCGGTGCGGCGGTGCGGGTGGTGCGGACGGTGCGGAGGCGGGGTCGTGCAGGGCGGACGGAGGCGGGGGTGCCGACCCGGCGTCCCCGCCAGCATGGCAGGGGGCGGGGCCCCGTCAGGGCACGTCGACCCAGCGACGCCCGGCCGCGGCGGCCAGGACGCCCTCGGTGACGCGGATCGCCCGGAGGCCGTCGTCGAAGGTCGGCAGCCCCTCGGGCGCGCCGCCGTCCACCGCGTCGTAGACGTCCGCGACGAACGCCGCGAAGGCGTCCACGTAGCCGAGCGGGTGGCCCGCCGGCACGATCGACAGGCGCGCGGCGTCGGGCGACAGGGCCGCCGCGTCGCGGGCCAGCACCTCGGTGCCGCGCCGCCGGCCGACCCACAATGTCTCGGGCTCCTCCTGCGAGAACTCGAGGCTCTCGACCGTGCCCGCGACGTCGATGAGGAGGCGGTTCTTGCGCCCCGGCGCGACCTGCGACACGAAGAGGGTGCCGATGGCTCCCCCGACGGTCTCGAAGACGACGGCGGCCTCGTCCTCGGTGTCGACGGGCCGACCGCCGCGTTCGCGGTGCACGGTCGTGGTCGTCGACGACAGACGCACGAGGCGGCCAGCGTCGCCGAGCACGAACTCGAGGAGGTCGACGAGGTGGCTGCCGATGTCGGCGAAGGCCCGTGACGGGCCCCCGGCGGCCGAATCGACGCGCCAGTCGACGTCGTCGCTCTCGAGCAGCCAGTCCTGCAGGTAGCTCCCCCGGACGCTGAGCACCCGGCCGGTGTCTCCCCGGGCGATGCGGGCCCGCGCCTCCCGGACCATCGGGTGGTAGCGGTAGACGAAGGGCACCGCGGCGACGCGGCCCGCGGCGGAGGCGGCGGCGACCAGCGCCTCCCCCTCCTGACTCGTCGTCGCGAGGGGCTTCTCGCAGACGACGTGCTTGCCGGCCCGGAGCGCGGCGAGCGCGACCGGGGCGTGGCTGGCGTTCGGCGAGCAGACGTGCACGACGTCGACGGCGGGGTCGTCGACGAGGTCGGCGACCGACGCGTGCGCCCGGGCGACGCGGAGCGAGGCCGCCGCGCGGGCGGCGCTCTCCGGGGTCGACGACGCGAGGGCCACGACCTCGGCGCCGGCGGTGCGGGCGGCGGCGGCGTGGACGCGCGCCATGAAGCCGCCGCCCACGATGCCGACGCGGACGTGCCCGGGCCGGGAGGCGCCTCCGGCCTCCACGGCGGGGGCGGGGCGGGCCGCCCCGACCGTGACGACCGGGGCGGCGCCTCCCGGCCGGGTCACTTGACCGCGCCCGAGGAGAGCCCCGTGATCAGGTGCTTCTGCACGAGCATGAAGCCGATCAGCACGGGCAGCGAGACGACCACCGACGCGGCCATCAGCTGGTTCCAGTAGACGTCCTGCTGCGACGCGTACGCACGGAGGCCGATCGACAGGGTCCGCGTGTCCTTGCTGGTCAGCACCGAGGCGAAGAGGACCTCGCCCCACGCCGTGATGAAGGCGTAGACCGCGACGGCGATGATGCCGGGCTTCGCGACGGGGATGATGACGCGGAAGAGCGCGCCGAGGCGGCCCGTCCCGTCGATCATCGACGCCTCCTCGAGCTCCTTCGGGATGGAGGCGAAGTAGCCCGTCAGCATCCAGATCGAGAACGGCAGGCTGAACGTCATGTAGGTGATGATCAGCCCGAGGTAGCTGCCCGTGAGCTGCACCCCGACCGTGCGCTGGATCTGCACGAAGATGAGGAAGAGCGGCAGCAGGAACAGGATGCCGGGGAACATCTGGGTCGACAGCACCACGAGGCTGAAGCTCCGCTGCCCGCGGAAGCGCAGGCGGGCCAGCGAGTAGGCCGCCAGCACCGCCATGGCCACCGAGAGCACCGTCGCCGAGACCGTGACGATGAGGCTGTTCTTGAAGTACGACGCCAGCGGCACGGTCTGCCAGATCTGCACGTACGGCTCGAGCGTGACCCGCGTCGGGATCCAGGTGAAGAGCCCCTGGACGTCGGCGAGCGGCTTGATCGACGTCGTCAGCACCACGTACAGCGGCACGACCACGACGAGCGACAGGAAGGCCAGCCCGAAGAACCGGAAGATCTTGAAGCCACGGGTCTCAATCATCGTGCTGTCCCTTCGGGAGAACCATGCGGATGTAGAACGCCGACGCGATCAGCAGGACGATCAGGAGCATCACGCTCATGGCGCCGCCGAGGCCGAAGTTCCAGTTGTTGAAGCTCTGCTGGTAGATCAGCGGCGAGATGAGCGTCGCCTGCTCGGGCGACGCCGGGCCGAAGAGCACGTAGGGCACGTTGAACTGGTTGAAGATCCAGAGGCTCATGATGAGCAGCAGCACGGCGTTGGCCGGCTTCACCATGGGCAGCGTGATCTGCGTGAACTGCTTCCAGAGGCTCGCGCCGTCGAGGCTCGCGGCCTCGTAGACGTCGCCCGGGATGTTCTGCAGCGCGGCGAGGAGCATCAGGAAGGCGAACGGCCAGAACTGCCAGGCCGTGACGATGACGATCGCCCAGAACGAGTTGCCGCCGAGCAGCCAGAAGGGGCGGTCCTGGAGGATGCCCAGGTCGTCGACCAGGAACCGGTTGATGGCCCCGTCGCGCTGGTTGAACATGAAGGCCCACGCGATCGTCCCGACGTAGGACGGCAGGGCGTAGGGCACGAGGAAGAGCGTGCGGAGGATCCCGCGGCCCTTGAACGAGCTGGTGAGCAGCACTGCTCCCAGCATGCCCATGCTCCAGGCGATGGCCACGACGATGACGGTGAAGAGCAGGGTGCGGCCGAGGGCCCCGTAGAGCTGGCCGGCGATCGGCGAGCTCGGGTCGAGGGCCGTGACGAAGTTGCGGAGGCCGACGAAGGGCGCGTTGACCCAGTTGGCGATGCTGAGCTGGTTGAGCGTGATGAACGCGATCCAGACGCCCAGCACCATCGGGATGATGTGGACGAGCAGCTCGGCGAGGGCGGCGGGCGCGACCAGGAAGTACGCGAGCGGCGAGCGGTGCGCCTTGCGCTTCTGGGCGGGCTGGAGGGGCGCCGCCTGGTGTCGGTCGGGCGGGGTCGCCTCCTCGGCGGGGGCGGGCGGCAGCAGGTTGACGGTCATGAGGGTCCTCTCGGGTGCGGGTGCCGGGGCGGCCGGTCGTGGTGACCGGCCGCCCCGGCGCGCGGCGGTGGGACGGGCTACTGACCCGAGCTCATCTGGCTGGCCGCGTCCTCGAGGGCCGACTTGACGTCGTCCTCGCTGACCGACTCGCCCTGGGCTGCAGACGCGAGGAGGTCCTTGATCGCCGTGCCGACGAGGGTCTCCATCTGTCCTTCAGAGGGGTAGAGGGGCATCGGCTGGGCGTGGTCGGCGAGCGTGACCTGCTTCAGCTTGATGGCCTCCGACTGGAACGCCGGGTCGTCGTACGCCGCCGTGACGACGGGCAGTGCGCCGAACGACTCGTTGAGGTACTTCTGCTCGTCGTCGCTCGTCAGGTGCTTCACGAAGTCGATCGCGGCGTCCTTGTTGCCGCTGTTCTCGAAGACGCTGATGTTGATGCCGGCGACGTGGCTCTGCGTGCCCTCGAGGCCGGTGGCGTCGGCGGACTCCATCGGCACCGGAGCGGCCGCGTAGTCGGTGAAGTCACGGCTCTTGAGGTTGTCGGTCGGGGCCTGGTCGAAGAACATCGCGGCCTGGCCGTCGGCGAAGGTCGCCGCCATGTCGGAGCCGTTGACGCTCTCCGCGTCGGAGGGCGAGACGACCTTGTCGACGGCCATCAGGTCGACCCACTCCTTGACGCCGGCGACGACGCCGTCGTTGCCGAAGTCGGGCTCGCCGTCCTCGTTGTACAGCTCGCCGCCGTTCTGCAGGCCGCGGACGAACGCCTGGTGGGCGTTGTTCGAGATGCTCGAGCCCGCCATCGTGACGCCCCACTGGTCGATCTGCCCGTCGCCGTCGGTGTCGATCGTCAGCTTCTTGGCGTCCTCCACGAACTCGTCCCAGGTGGCGGGCGGCTCGGTGATGCCGGCGGCCTCGAACATGGCCGTGTTGTAGTACAGCGAGTACGCGAGGCCGTAGAGCGGCACGGAGGTCGGGGCCTGGCCCTCGGCACCGCCGGTCGCGAAGCTGGACTGCACGAAGCGGTCCTGGCCGCCGATGGCCTCGAGGGCGTCACCCTCCCAGGGCACGAACGCGCCGCTGGACTGCAGCGACACCGCCCAGGTGTTGCCGATGTTGAGCACGTCGGGGCCCTCGCCGCTAGAGACGGCGGTGAGGATGCGGTTGTAGAGGTCGGACCACGGGATGACCTCGAGGTCGACCTTCACCCCGGTCTCCTCCGTGTACCGGTCGATCGACTCCTGAAGCACCTCGGCGTCGCGCTCGACGGTCGGTGCCTGGTTGCTGGCCCAGTACGTGATGGTCTCGTCGCCGCCGTCGCTGCCGCCGTCGGCGGAGCAGGCGGTCATCGACCCGGCTGCCACGACGCCGACGGCGAGGGCGGCGACCCAGCGGAACTTCTTCGTGTTCATGTCTTCTCCTGGTGTCTCTTCTTCGAGAGGTCTCTTCATCGAGTGGGGGAAGTGCTGTGTTCGGGGTGGTGCGGTGGTGCTGTGCTGCGGGTGGTGCTGTCTCGGTGGTGGGCTGGTGAGGGGTGGGGGCGGGTGCCCCCGCGACGGGCCGGCCTCGTCGTCGACGCCGGCCCGTCGACGACTAGCTGAGGGTGGCGACCGACGGGTCCCAGTCCTCGGGCAGCTCGGGCGTCGGCTCGAGCGACGACGCCACGACGACGCTCTCGTCGCGCTCCGCCGACTCGGCGAGCGAGACCATGACGTCGAGCACGTGGAACGCGAGCTCGCCGGGCACCCGCTCGCGACGGCCGCCGCGGATGGCCTGGGCGAGCTCGGCGACGCCGGTGCCCCGGGTGAAGGTCGACCCCGACGCCGGCACGACGGTCGGCTCGTCGCCGCCCGTGTGCACCAGCGTGTCGCCGTCGAACATGTTCGGGTCGGGGAACACCGCGGTGCCCTCCGTCCCGGCGATCTCGACGAAGCCGGCGCGGGCGAGCTTCGAGTCGAAGCTGAAGACGGCCTGCGCGCTGGCGCCGCTCTCGAACTGGAGCAGGGCGCTGACGTGCGTCGGCACCTCCACCGGGAACTCCGTCCCGGCCTTCGGGCCCGAGCCGATGACGCGGGTCTCGCGGGCCTTCGACGACGTCGCGGTGACCTTCGCCACGGGGCCGAAGACCTGCACGAGGGTCGTGAGGTAGTACGGGCCGACGTCGAACATCGGGCCGGCGCCGTGCGCGAAGAGGAACTCCGGGCTCGGGTGCCACGACTCGGGGCCGGGCACCTGGAAGAGCGCGAGTCCGGTCAGCGGGGCGCCGATGTCGCCCTGGCGCACGACGCGGAGCGCCGTCTGCAGGCCCGCGCCGAGGAAGGTGTCGGGGGCGACGGCCACCCGGACCCCCGCCTCCTGGGCGGCCGCGAGCAGTCGCTGCCCGCTCTCGCGGTCGAGCGCGTAGGGCTTCTCGCCCCAGACGTGCTTGCCGGCGGCGACGGCGGCGAGGGCGACTTCGACGTGGGCGGCCGGGATGGTCAGGTTGACGACGATCTCGACGTCGTCGTGGGCGAGCAGCTCGGCGACCGAGCCGCTGCCGGGCACGCCCCACTTCTCGGCCTGGGCCGCGGCGCGCTCCTCGTCGATGTCGGCGATGAACAGCACCCGGAGGTCGGGGAACTGCGTGAGGTTGCCGAGGTACTGGTCGCTGATCACGCCGGCGCCGACGACGCCGACGCCGACCGGCCCCGTGCGCGGGGCTCCGGACGAGGAGGCGGTGGCCCGGTCGGCCGTGGTGGTGTCGGTCATGCGCGGACTCCCTGGAGGTACTCGAAGCTGTCGGTGAGGGCGGTGAAGACGTCGCCCGCGTGGTCGTCGAGCTCGACGACGGCGAGGGCCTGCGGCGCCGCGCGCAGGATGTCGCGGACGGGCATGCTGCCGCGGCCGACGGCGACCTGTTCGGAGTCGTCCTTCGTCAGGGGGCCGTCCTTCACGTGGAGGAACTGGACCTGGTCGCCCAGGCGGGCGAGGAGCTCGGCCGCGCCGACGCCGCCGACCTCGACCCAGTAGGTGTCGATCTCGAGCACGACGGTCGGGGGCAGGGCCGCGGCGAGGACCTCGAGGGCGGGGGTGCCGTCGATGGTGTTCTCCAGCTCGAAGGCGTGGTTGTGGTAGCCGACCGTGAGCCCGTGCTCGGCGGCCTGCTCGGCGATGCGCCCCAGGTCGGCGGCGACCGACTCGACGTCCTCGCGGGTGATCCACCGGGTCTCGTCGACGTGCGGGTCGATGACCGTGCCGACGCCGAGGCGGACGGCCGCGGCGAAGATCGGCTCGAGGTCCTGGCCGACGAGCTTGGCGTGGGCGCTCGGCGCGGTCAGCCCGGCCGCCGGCAGCGCCTCGGCGTACTCGTCGACGCGCTCGACGAAGCCCCAGGGCTCGACCTGCGTGAAGCCGATGTCGGCGAGGCGGCGGAGGGTGCCGGGCAGGTCGGCCGCGATGGCGTCCCGCACCGTGTAGAGCTGGACCGAGATCGGTGATGTCACCTGGGAGACTCCTCTTCGAGTAGGTGGATGCGGGTGGTCCACCCCCCGACGGGGGTCGATCACCGCTGATCGAGACCGACGATAGGACCACTTCTGTCGGAGCGCAAGCAAAAGTCGACGAATCATCGCCACCCTTGTCTCGAACGTCGTCGGGGCCTGTGCTTTACTGCCTTCATGTCCGACACGACGCGGCCGTCCGCCCTCGGCAGCACGGGAGCCAGCGAGCTCTTCCAGCTGCTGCGCGACGGCAGGCCGCGCACCCGGGCCGAGCTCGCGGCCATGACCGGTCTCGCCCGGTCGACGGTCGGGCTCCGGCTCGACGCGCTGAGCGCCCTCGGACTCGTCGGCCCCTTCGCCGACGCCGTCTCGACCGGCGGTCGCCCGCCGTCGCGCGTCGCGATGATCCCGTCGGCCCGCGTCGTGCTGGGCGCCGACTTCGGCGCCGGGCACCTCACGACGGCCCTCACCGACCTGATGGGCGAGGTGCTGCTCAGCCGCCACGTCGAGCTCGCCATCGCCGACGGGCCGGAGGCCGTCCTGACGACGATGGTCGCCGAGGCGGATGCCCTGCTCGCCGACCTCGGCCGGAGCCGCGACGACCTGATCGGCGTCGGCATCGGCCTGCCCGGCCCCGTGCAGTTCAGCACCGGCCGCCCGGTCAACCCGCCGATCATGCCCGGCTGGGACGGGTTCGACGTGCCCGGCTGGGTGCGACGCCACCTCGACGTGCCCGTGCTCGTCGACAACGACGTCAACATCATGGCCCTCGGCGAGCGGAGCCACGCCTTCCCCGGCACCGACCACTTCCTCTTCGTCAAGGTCGCCACGGGCATCGGCTCGGGCATCATCTCGAGCGGGCGCCTGCAGCGGGGCGCCCAGGGCATCGCCGGCGACATCGGCCACGTGCAGATCCCGGGGGGCGCGGGCATCCCCTGCCACTGCGGAAACGTCGGCTGCCTGGAGGCCGTCGCCTCCGGCCCCGCCATCGCCGCCTCGCTGCGCCGCACCGGCCGCGACGTGCCGGGCGGCAAGGAGGTCATCGACCTCGTGCGCGCCGGCGACCTCGACGCGATCATGGCCGTCCGCCAGGCCGGGCGCGACCTCGGCGAGGTGCTGACGGCGTGCGTCAACCTCATCAACCCGTCGGTGATCGCCATCGGCGGCTCGATGGCCCAGGCCGGCGAGCACCTCATCGCCGGGGTCCGCGAGGTCGTCTACTCGCGCTCGATGCCCCTCGCCACCGAGCACCTCAGCATCGTGCAGTCGCGGGCCGGCGACCGCGCCGCGATCATCGGGGCGAGCATGCTCGCCATCCACCACGCGCTCTCCCCCGCCGCCATCGACGAGCTGGCCGCCGCCGTCTAGGCCGGTCGCCCCGCCGGCGTCGCACGACGTCGAGACACGAGGAGGCGCGGTGTCGCGCCCGCCGCCGGTCCGGTGAGAGCATGGAGGCATGTCGATCGTCCAGCCCATGCTCTCCCTGTGGGACGACGAACCGACCCCGCCCGCGCCTCCGGCACGCCCCGCCCACGAGCAGCGCGTGCTCGCCGACTCGAGCGACCGCATCGCGTGGCTCCGGGCCCGGAGCCGCGGCATCACCGCGACCGACGTCGCGCGGCTCTCGAGCCCGCGGGCCGTGCAGGCCGTGGTGCTCGACAAGCTCTACGGCAACGGCTTCGGCGGCAACGCCTACACCGACCACGGCCGGGCCCGGGAGCCCGAGATCGCGCGCTGGGTGCTCGCGGAGCACCGCATCGCCCCGAGCTCGAAGCTCTTCCACGCCGCCGACCGGCCGCGCCACCTCGCCACCCCCGACGGCGTGGCCGTCCGGGCCGACGGCGCGGTGGAGCTCTGCGAGATCAAGACGACGAAGAAGGCGTGGACGAGCATCCCCCGCTCGTACCTCCGCCAGGTGTTCTGGCAGCAGTACGTGCTCGGGGCGGAGCGCACGCTCGTCGTCTGGGAGCAGCACGTCGACTTCGTGCCGCTCGACGCCGTGCCGATGTGCCGGTGGGTCGATCGTGACGACGACGAGATCCACCGCCTCGTGGGCCTCGCCGACACCGTGCTCGACACCCTGGCGCGTCAGGCGCCCGTCGACCCGTTCGCCCCGGGCGTGCGGGCCTACGAGCCGCCGCCCTACGACCCGCTGCGCTGATCCGCTCGCGCTGACCCGCTGCCCTCCCCCTCGACCGCGGCGAGGTTTTCCGCCCCCGTGACGCGGCCGAAACACGACCGACCCATCCGCCCTGTCTGATGGGTCGTGCAGGGAGCCTGCTCGTCACCGAGCGCTCCGCGACGACAGGGAGGGTGCGATGACGCACACGACGATGCGGGCCATGGTCATCGAGCGGACGGGCGGGCCTGAGCAGCTCGTCGCGGCGGAGGTGCCCGTGCCGACGCGGGTCGGCTCGGAGGTGCTGGTGCGGGTGCTCGCCGCCGGGGTCAACCGGGTGGACGCGGAGGCGCGGGCCGGCCTGGGCGACAGCGCCGGCGTCCCGGTGTTCCCGGCCGTGCTCGGGCACGACTTCAGCGGCGTCGTCGTCGAGGTGCCGTACGCGGCGCACGCGCTCCACGTGGGCGACGCCGTCTACGGCATGGCGCCCTTCCCCCGCGCCGGCGGGAGCTACGCCGAGTACGTCAGCGTGCCGTCGTCGTCCGTCGCGCGGAAGCCCGCGACGCTCTCGCACGTCGAGGCCGCGGGCGTGCCGCTGGCCGCCCTCACCGCCTGGGGCATGGTGGTCGACGTCGCCAAGGCCCACGAGGGCCAGCGCATCCTCGTGCACGCGGGGGCCGGGGGCGTGGGCCACTTCGCCGTCCAGATCGCCGCCTACTTCGGGGCGCACGTCGTCGCGACCGGCTCGCAGCGGAACGCGGGCTGGCTCCGCGAGCTCGGGGCCGCCGAGGTCGTCGACTACGACGCCGTCGACCTCGAGCGGACGGTGCGCGACGTCGACGTCGTGGTCACCCTCGTGGACGACGTCGCGGTGGCCGAGGCCAGCCTGCGCGTGCTGCGGCCCGGCGGCGTCGTCGTGCACGCCCCCACCGCCTCCTTCGCCGGGGCCTCCGTCGCGGCCGAGGCCGCCGGCGTCCGGACCACCGGCTTCGCCGTGAGCCCCGACGCCGCGACCCTCTCGGTCATCGCCCGGCTGCTCGACTCGGGCGACCTGCGCGTCTACGTCGACGATGTCTACGACCTCGACGAGGCGGCCGACGCCCACACCCGGCTTGAGCGCTGCCACACGCGCGGCAAGCTCGTCCTCCGCGTCGCCGACGAGTGACGCACCGCCGACGCGCCCGTCACCGCGCGGACCGGCTGGGCGGGCGCGGGCACGTCCCGAAGAGGCACTCCGCCACCACTGACTGATATGTTGGCTGACCATGGCGCAGCGAGAAGGGTTCAGCGACACGATCGCAGGCCCGAGGTGGTTGTCAGTCGCCGGAGCGTTGACGCTGGCAATCGTCGTGCTCACCACCGCGGTGTCGGTCCGTGTCATGCTCCCGGCCGAGGACGTCCCCGTCTGGCTGTTCCTGGTGTTCGGGGTGGAGCACCTGGTCGCTCTCGGTGCGGCGGCCGTCATGATCCTCCGGCGCATCACGATCTCCCTCGGCGACACTCACCTCGACGCTCGTCTCGAGCCTCTCCGCGTGATGCACGTCCGGCTCAAGGACGTCACGGACGTGGAGGTCGCCGACCTGAGCGCGCGCAGTGCCGCGGGGATCGGCTGGCGGATCGTCGGTCGCGACCAGTTCGTCCTGTGGTCGGCGGGCCCGGCCGTGTGGCTGACCCTCGCCGACGGGCGACGGCGGGTCATCCGCACCGACCGTGCTGACGAACTGAGCCGCACCGTGCTCGAGGCGATGACGTCGGCATCGCCCGCGGCGTAGCCGGGCCGGCGCGGCCGCTAGAGGCGACGCTCGAGCACGAAGTCGGCCTGCGGGTCGTCGCCGAGGGCGAAGGTGCGGGTGCCGACGCGCTCCAGGCCGTGCTTGGCGTAGAAGCGCAGTGCACGGTCGTTCTGCTGGTTGACGCCGAGCCACACCGAGGAGGCGCCCGTCGCGCCGGCCGCGTCGACGGTCGCGGCCATCAGGGTCGACGCCGCGCCCGTCCCGTGCCCCTGGGGCATGACGTAGAACTTGCTCAGCTCCACCGTCGGCCGGGACGACACGGCCGCGGCGACGTCGGCGTCGGCGGGGTCGCCGGCCACGAGCATGCTGTAGCCCAGGGCGCCCGTCGTGGCCGGGTCCACGGCCAGCAGCACCGTCCGGGAGTCGTCCGCGAGGTACCGCGAGAAGGCGTCCTCCGACAGGGTCGTCGTCACGACGCGCGCGATGTCCGTCAACGACGAGCCGGGCGGGCAGGCCAGGGGGAAGGTCACCGCCGCCACCTCGGCGAGAAGGGCGGAGTCGGCGGGCATGGCGGGGCGGACGATGACGGTCATCTGCCCATGGTGCCGCACCCGCGCCTCCTGCCCTGACCAGGCATGCCCCAGAACATGTCGACGGGCACGACGAAGGCCGCCCCACTCGAGAGTGGGACGGCCTTCGGGCGACGCTGCGCTCTGGGTCGGTGAGACCTAGAAGACGTTGATGTCGAGGGGGATGCCGGGACCGAAGGTCGTCGACAGCGTGCCCTTGGTGATGTAGCGGCCCTTGGAGGAGGACGGCTTGAGACGGACGACCTCTTCGAGGGCGGCGTCGAGGTTGGTGTTCAGCTGCTCTTCCGAGAAGCCGGCCTTGCCGATGACGAAGTGCACGTTGCTGTGCTTGTCGACACGGAACTCGATCTTTCCGCCCTTGATGTCGTTGACGGCCTGCGCGACGTTCGGGGTCACGGTGCCGGTCTTCGGGTTGGGCATGAGGCCGCGGGGGCCGAGCACCTTTCCGAGACGGCCGACCTTGCCCATGAGCTCGGGCGTCGAGACGGCCGAGTCGAACGACGTGTAGCCGCCGGCGACCTTCTCGATGAGCTCGTCGCCGCCGACCTCGTCGGCACCGGCCGCGATGGCGGCCTCAGCGGCGGCACCCGTCGCGAAGACGATGACGCGGGCGGTCTTGCCCGTGCCGTGCGGGAGGATGACGGTGCCGCGCACCATCTGGTCCGCCTTGCGGGGGTCGACGCCGAGCTTGAGCGCGACCTCGACGGTCGAGTCGAACTTCTTCGAGCCGGTCTCGCGGGCGACCGCGACGGCCTCGCTGGTGCTGTAGAACTTGCCTGCCTCGATCTTCTCGGCAGCGGCGCGGTACGCCTTGGACTTCTGAGCCATGTTGGACCTCTTCGTACTGGGGACGTGGTAGCGAGCCTGGCCGGCTCTCCCACTGGTGTCTGGGTCGTGCAGGCGGGTCGCCTGCACGGAGGGGTGCTGCTTAGGCGTCGACCGTGATGCCCATGGAGCGGGCGGTGCCGGCGATGATCTTCGCCGCGGCGTCGATGTCGTTGGCGTTCAGGTCGGCCTGCTTCGTCGTGGCGATCTCGCGGACCTGCTCCATGGTCAGCGTGCCGACCTTGGCGGTGTGCGGGGTCGAGGAGCCCTTGGCGACGCCGGCAGCCTTCTTGATGAGCTCGGCGGCGGGCGGGGTCTTCAGGACGAACGTGAACGAGCGGTCTTCGTAGACCGTGATCTCGACCGGCACGACGTTGCCGCGCTGCGACTCGGTCGCGGCGTTGTAGGCCTTGCAGAACTCCATGATGTTCACGCCGTGCTGACCCAGGGCCGGCCCGATGGGCGGGGCGGGGTTCGCGGCGCCGGCGTTGATCTGAAGCTTGATCAGACCCGTGACCTTCTTTTTCGGTGCCATTGTTCTTTTCCTTCTTCTGGGGTTCGAGCCGACGGCGGCTGCCGCTGGCTCTCCCGGTGGCCCGTGGGGACGGACTCCGGTGAGGTGTCAAGACTGGGGGGAGGTGCGGACGAGGCCTGCACTCGACACAGCGTACTGGACGAGGGCGTGGATCACACCCCCGACGGGCGACGCGGTGCTAGAGCTTGGTGACCTGGTCGAAGCTGAGCTCGACCGGGGTCTCGCGCTCGAAGAGCGAGACGAGCACGGTGAGCTTGCCGCTCTCGGGCTTGATCTCGTTGATCGTGCCGGGGAGGCCCGCGAACGAGCCCTCCTTGATCGTGATCGTCTCGCCGATCTCGAAGTCGACCTCGGCGGGGATGACGCGCTGGGTCTGCTTGCCCTTGGCGCCGCCCTTCGCGGTCGGGGCCGCCTCCTGCACCTGCACGAGGCTCTTCAGCATGTTGAAGGCCTCCTCGAAGCGGAGGGGCGTCGGGTTGTGGGCGTTGCCCACGAAGCCGGTGACGCCGGGGGTGTGGCGGACGACCGACCAGGAGTCCTCGTTGAGGTCCATGCGGACGAGCACGTAGCCGGGGATCCGCACGCGGGTGACCAGCTTGCGCTGCCCGTTCTTGATCTCGACGACGTCCTCCATCGGGACCTCGACCTGGTAGATGTAGTCCTCCATGGTCATGGAGACCATGCGGTTCTCGATGTTCTGCTTCACGCGGCGCTCGAAGCCCGCGTAGCTGTGGATGACGTACCACTTGCCGGGCTTGCCGCGCAGGTCGTAGCGGAACGCCTCGTACGGGTCGACCTCGGCCTCGTCGTCGACCTCCTCCGACTCGACGTCGACGGCGACGTCGTCGAAGGCGGCCTCGGCGTCGGCGTCCTGGACGGACTGCTCGGCCTCGGCGATGACGGCGTCCGCGCCGCTGGCGTCGCCCTCGGCGGCCAGCTCCTCCGCCTCGCTGTCGGCCTCGTCGTCGGTCGCCTCGACGGCGGCCTCCGCCTCGGCGGCGTCGTCGATGTCGAGCGCGTCGTCGACGACGGCGTCGGCCTCGGGGTCGGACGCCTCGGCCAGGGTGTCGAGCAGCTCGTCGAGGTCGCCCGAGTCGTCGGTGCCCTCGTCGCCCTCGTCGACGATCGAGATCGCGCTCTCCTCGGCCGAGCCCGCGTCGCCGTCGGTGTCGACGTCGAGGACGTCGCCCTCCTGGGTCTCGCCGACCTCCGAGGACTGCTCGGCGGCGGGGGCCAGGTCGATGTCGTCGCGCTCGTTCTCAGGCAAGGGTTCTTCTTCCGTTCGTGGGGTGTCGGGCTGGCGACCGCCGCGGCGGCCGCGCGGCGCGGTCGAGGGGACCGCGCGGTGTCGTGTCAGCTGCCGGTCGGGCCGTTGCCGAAGACGTACCCGACGGCGAGGCCGAAGAGGGAGTCCAGGCCGGTGACCAGGGCCATCATGATGACGACGAAGACGAGCACGACGCCCGTGTAGCTCAGGAGTTCTCTGCGGGTCGGGGTGACGACCTTCTTCAGCTCACCGATCACCTGACGGATGAACAGCGCGATGCGCGCGAAGGGGCTGCGCCGGACGGCGACGTCGTTCTTCGCCTTCTCGACGACGTCCTCACTGGGGACGTCGAGGTCTTTTCTCGCCACTGTCTGGGTACCTTCCGAGCTCGGCCCGCGGGGCCTGGTGTCCGATGGACGGACAGTCGTCCGGGGACCGGACGGTCGTCCGGTGTCCCGGGCCGCCGCTCTGACTAGTGTCGGTCGCGACGACCCGGCCGGGCTGCAGGGCGGACAGGACTCGAACCTGCAACCTGCGGTTTTGGAGACCGCTGCTCTACCAATTGAGCCACCGCCCTTCGGGCTGACGATCAGGGCCCGGCGACACCGTGAGGCGCGCAGGAACTCCGCGCTCGTCGGCGCCTCGGCAAGTGTAGGCGAACCCCGACCGCGGTGCAAAGCCGACGGGCGGAGGCCCTGCCGCCTCCGGGGCCGCCGCAGCTAGGCTGACCCCCGTGACCACGCCAGCGCGCCGCCTCTCGTCCCGCATCGCCTCCATCGCCCCGTCCGCGACGCTCGCGGTCGACGCCAAGGCCAAGGCCCTGCTGGCCGAGGGCCGGCCGATCATCAGCTACGGCCCGGGCGAGCCCAACTTCCCGACCCCCGACCACATCGTCGAGGCGGCGGTCGCGGCCGCCCGTGACCCGCGCAACCACCGCTACACCGCCGGGGCCGGCCTCCCCGAGCTGCGTGAGGCGATCGTCGAGAAGACCCTCCGCGACAGCGGCACGGCGGTCACGGCGAGCCAGGTCGTCGTCACCAACGGCGGCAAGCAGGCCGTCTACCAGGCCTTCGCCGCGCTCCTCGACGAGGGCGACGAGGTCCTCCTCCCCTCGCCGTACTGGACGACGTACCCCGAGGCCGTGAAGCTCGCGGGCGGCGTCACCGTCGAGGTCTTCGCGGGCGCCGACCAGCAGTACAAGGTCACGGTCGACCAGCTCGAGGCCGCGCGGACGAGCCGGACGAAGGTCCTGCTGTTCTGCTCCCCCTCCAACCCCACCGGGTCGGTGTACACGCCCGACGAGGTGGCCGCCATCGGCCGCTGGGCCGTCGAGGCCGGCGTCTGGGTCATCAGCGACGAGATCTACCAGGACCTCACCTACGACGGCGTCGAGGCCGTCTCGATCACCGCCGCCGTGCCCGAGGTCGCCGACCAGACGATCCTCGTCAACGGCGTAGCGAAGACCTACGCCATGACCGGCTGGCGGGTGGGCTGGATGGTCGGGCCCGCCGACGTGGTCGCCGGAGCGTCGAACCTCCAGTCGCACCTGACCTCCAACGTCTCCAACGTCTCCCAGCGCGCTGCCCTCGCGGCCCTGACGGGCCCGCAGGACGACGTCGAGGCCATGCGCCTCGCCTTCGACGCCCGCCGGGCCGTGATCGTCCGCGAGCTGAACGCCGTCGACGGCATCGTCACCCCGACGCCGCAGGGCGCCTTCTACGTCTACCCCGACGTGCGGGGCCTCCTCGGCCGCGAGTGGGCCGGCAGCACCCCGACGACGTCGCTCGAGCTCGCCGACCTCATCCTCGAGCACGCCGACGTGGCCACGGTGCCCGGCGAGGCCTTCGGCCCGAGCGGCTACCTCCGCCTGTCGTACGCCCTCGGCGACGACCAGCTCCTCGAGGGCGTCCAGCGCCTCCAGCGCCTGTTCTCCTAGGTGGGCCGGGGGCCGGGGGCCGGGGCCGACCGGGTCGGCCGGCTCCGGCCCGGGCAGGCCTCGGCCGGGCCGACCTAGAGCGAGAGGCCGAGCAGCACGGGCTCGGGGTGCAGCACGACCCCGAACTCGGCCGAGACGCGCTGCTGCACGAAGCGCGCCAGCTCGGCGACGTCCGCCGCGGTGGCGCTCCCCCGGTTCGTCAGGGCGAGCGTGTGCTTCGACGAGATCGCCGCGCCGGAGCCCGGCAGCCGGAACCCCCGGCCGATCCCGGCCTGCTCGATCAGCCAGGCGGCGCTGAGCTTCACCAGGCCCGACGACGGAGGGGGCGGCGGTGCGGGCGCGTCGCCCAGGGGGACGACCCGCGCCTCCGGCTCCGGGTCGACGGGCCAGCGCGGCGCCGCCGACGGCAGCGCCGCGGCGACCTGACGCGGAACGATCGGGTTCGTGAAGAACGACCCGCACGAGGTCGCGTCGGCGTCGGCGGGGTCGAGCACCATGCCCTTGGAGGCGCGGAGGGCCAGCACGCTCGCCCGCACGTCGGCGACCGGCACCCGGTCGCCCAGCCCCACGCCGAGCGCGGTCGCCAGCTGCGGGTACGAGACCTGGGCGCTGGTGCCGCCGTCGTCGACGAGGGCGAACTCGACCGCGGTCACGACGCCGCGTCGACCGCGCTTGAACACGCTCGTGCGGTAGCCGAGCCCCAGGTTCGCGGCCGGGACGCGGACGAACTCGCCCGTCTCGGCGTCGAGGAAGTCGACCGAGACGAGCGTCTGGGCGACCTCCTGGCCGTAGGCCCCGATGTTCTGGATCGGCGAGGCGCCCGTCGAGCCCGGGATGCCGCTGAGGGCCTCGAAGCCCGACCAGCCCTGGTCGACGGTGTGGGCGACGAGGTCCTCCCACGGCTCGCCCGCCGCGACGCGGAGGCGCACGCGGCCGTCGACGTCGTCGAGGCGCTCGACTCCCCGGGTGGCGACCCGGAGCACGGTGCCGTCGAAGCCCTCGTCGGCGGCCAGGGTGTTCGAGCCGCCGCCGAGCACGAACCAGTCGTCGCCGTCGGCCGTGACCTCCCGGGCGAGCTCGACCAGCTCGTCGGTCGTGGCGGCCTCGACGAGCCGGGTCGGCTCGCCGCCGACGCGCATCGTGGTCAGGTCGGCGAGGGAGGTCACGCCAGCGTCACCACGACCTGGGCCTTGCCGAGCACGGTCTGGCCCGCGGACGACACCCGGAGGTCGATGCGCGCGGTGCCGGCCTCGGCGTCCAGCGCGCCGACCGTGGCCGTGACCGTGATCTCTGCTCCGTCGGCGGGGTCGACGACGACGGGTCGCGTGAAGCGCACCTGGTAGTCGCTGACCCAGCCCAGCACGCCGGCGTCGTCGCCCGCACCGTCGAGCCACTCCACGACGGGCTGCACGGCGGTGCCCATCGTCAGCATGCCGTGGGCGAGCACGCCCGGCAGGCCGACCGACTCCGCGACGTCGTCGCGGTAGTGGATGGGGTTGAAGTCGCCGGAGGCGCCGGCGTAGCGGACGAGGGAGTCGCGGGAGACCGCGTAGGACTTCTCGGCGACCACGAGGCCGACCTGCAGGGCGCTCACGCGTCGTCCCCCCGGACCACGAGGGTGGAGACGGCGGTCACGACGTGCGCGCCGGTCTGGTCGACCATGGCGGACGACGCCGTGACCATCGCGTTGCCGCCGAGGGTCTTGACGCCGGTCACCGTGAGGGTGGCCGTGAGCTCGTCGCCGGCGACGACCGGTCGCGAGTAGCTGAAGCGCTGCTCGCCGTGCACCACGCGGGAGAAGTCGATGCCGGCGCCCGGCTCGGCCAGCAGCTGCGCGAGCGTGGCCTCCTGCACGACGACGGGGAAGGTGGGCGGGGCGACGAGGTCGGCGTGGCCGGCGGCGCGGGCCGCCTCGACGTCGAGCGAGAGCGGGCTCGTGGACGCGGTGGCGCGCGCGAACTCGCGCACCTTCTCACGGCCGACGAGGTACGGGGCGGTCGGCGGGAAGACCCGCCCTCGGAGCTCGGGGTTCACTGGCACCCGTCGAGTCTAGCCAGGGCCGTCGTCCGGGGAGGGCGGAGGCCCTTCGTCCAGGGAGGGCGGAGGCCTTTCGTCCCAGGAGGGAGCGGGGCTTTTGTCGGAGGGGCGGCGTACGTTCTCCCCATGAGCGACGCCAACATCGATCCCGACATCACGCCCGTCGATCCCGCGGCCCCCGAGGCCGACGAGAACGCTGCCCCCGGCCCCGCCGAGGGCTCCGACCAGTCGCAGGGCACCCCGCCCGCCGGCGCCACCCTGGGCGGCGAGCGCCCCGACTCCTCCAACACCGCCTCGAAGGACCCTGAGCAGTGGGTCACCGGCGACGAGCCCATCACCGGCCCGCAGGCGAGCTACCTCGACACGCTGGCCCGCGAGGCCGGCGAGGAGCTCCCGGCCGACATGACGAAGGCCGAGGCCAGCGAGAACATCGACCGCCTGCAGCAGAAGACCGGTCGCGGGGCCTGATCCCCACCGGGTGACCCCGGGCCCGTGGGGCCAGGGGTCACCCCCGTTCAGCCCGTCGGGCCCCCCGGCCCCGCACGTCGGGCCCCCAGGCCTCACCCGTCGGGCCGACCGGCCCGACCTCTGCCAGGCTGGGTCCGATGTCGACAGTCTCCGCGCTGGTGCGCAGCACCCACCCCGGCCCCACGGCGACCGTCACGCTCCTCAGCCTGGTGCTCGGCCTGGCCGTCTCGCTCGAGGCAGGGGCCCTCGTCGTGGTGACCGTCGCCGTGCTGGCGGGCCAGGTCTCGATCGGGCTCTCGAACGACCTCGTCGACCTCGACCGAGACCGCAGCGTCGGCCGGGCCGACAAGCCCCTCGCCCTGGGCCAGGTCTCCCCCGGCGTGGTCGGCGCGGCCGCGGTCGTGTCCCTCGTCGTCGGCGTCGCCGCCCCGTTCCTCCTCTCGGTGCCCGCGGGCCTCGCCCACCTCGTGCTCGTCGCCTCCGGCTGGGCCTACAACCTCGGGCTGAAGCGCACCGCCGCCTCCGTCGTCCCGTTCGTGGTGAGCTTCGGGCTGCTGCCCGCGGTGGTGACCCTCGCGCTCACGCCTCCCGCGCCTCCCGCGGCCTGGGCCCTCGGGGTCGGGGCCGTCTTCGGCGTCGCCATCCACTTCACCAACGTGCTGCCCGACCTCGGCGACGACGCGGCCACCGGGGTGGCGGGCCTGCCGCACCGCCTCGGCCGCCTGCCCGCCGGGGTGGTCGCCTTCGCCGCCCTCGCGGTCGCGGCCTGCCTCACCCTCGCGGGCCAGCTCGGCAGCGGGGCCACGGCCGCCGGCCCCGTCGTGGCCGTGCTCGGCTTCGTCGTCGTGCTCGGCATCGCCGCCGCGGGCACGGTCGTCGTCGTGCGGGGCGGCGACACGCGCCTGCTCTTCCGGCTGATCATCGTGGCCGCCCTCGTGCTCGTCGGGCAGCTCGCCCTGAGCGGCGCGGCGATCGTCGCCTGAGCCGCGCCGCAGCTCCGGCCCCCGACCCGGAACCGGCACGGCCCCGGCCCCGGCCCGGCCACGGCCCCGGCCCGGCCTCCGGCGCCGGACGGGCGCCCGTGACCGATCAGGCGAAGCGCATCGCATAGGTGTCGGCG
This sequence comes from Frigoribacterium sp. CFBP 8754, assembly GCF_014841815.1. Classification (NCBI taxonomy): domain Bacteria; kingdom Bacillati; phylum Actinomycetota; class Actinomycetes; order Micrococcales; family Microbacteriaceae; genus Frigoribacterium; species Frigoribacterium sp. CFBP 8754. The sequence goes on along the minus strand of NZ_JACYUO010000001.1, from coordinate 303,137 downwards.
AGGAGGCGCGAGGCCGGCGACCGGAGGGCTACCGTGAGCCCCGCGCGACGCACGGCCAGGGCGGCGGGGCCCGCCGGTCGGCCGAGCGCCATGTTGAGCTCGGCCTGACGGGCGGCCCGGAGGGCGGCGCGTCGCCGGGACGCCTCGACGGCGCCGAACGCGCCCGGGTCGTGTCGACGACCGCCCGCGGTCCGGAGCGCCCGCGAGAGCACGGGGGCCCAGGCCACGGCGTCGAGCCAGCCGAGGTTCATGCCCTGCCCGCCGATGGGGCTGATCTCGTGGGCGGCGTCGCCGATCAGCAGGACGCGCCCGACCGCGGTGCGCGCGGCCAGCCGCCGCTGCACCGAGAACGCGCTCAGCATGGTCGACGAGGCGGCGTCGACGCGGAGGCCCGTGCGGCGCCGGACGAGGCCGGCGACCTCGTCGACGTCGGGGCCGGCGGGCCCGCCCTCGGGCAGCGACACCACGAAGCGGCGCACGCCGCCCGGCAACGGGAACGACTCGACCACGCCGTCGCCCTCGACGTTCACGACGGCGTCGGCACCGTCACCGGTCTCGTCGGCGAAGTCGCCCATCACGAAGCGGTCGCGGTAGCGGCGGACGGGCGCGTCGACGTGCAGCAGGTCACGGACGCCGCTCCGCGAGCCGTCCGCGGCGACGACGAAGCGCGCGGCGAGCTCGACCGGCCCCGACGGGCCCTCGCCGGTCAGCACGACCCGTTCGCCCTCCTCGACGAGGCCGGTGAGGCTCACGCCCCGGCGCAGCGCCCCGGGGGCCAGCGCCTCGAGACGGGCGCGCAGCACGGCCTCGGTGCGGTGCTGGGGCACGGCGGCGACGAAGGGCCAGCGCGCTCCCGGCCGGCGGTCGAAGTCGACGGTGCCGAGCGTGCGGCCGGCGCTCCGGGCGACGCCGCGGCGGATGCGCACGGCCGACTCCACGAGCTCCTCGGCGGCGCCGACGGCGGCCAGGGCGTCGAGCGACGGCGGGTGGACGCCGATCGCGCGCGAGAGCTGCGGCTCGTCGGTGCGGCGCTCCCAGACGGCGACATCGAGGCCGAGGTGCGCGAAGAGGGCAGCGGCGTGCACCCCGACGGGCCCGCCGCCGACGACCACGACGTCGTGCGTGATCACGAGGCGACCTCCGCGGCCGCCCGACCCGCGACTCCCCCCGGCTCCGAGGAGGCGCGGAGCGGCTCCCAGGTCAGCCAGACCCGCATCGGCGGCCGGGCCAGCACGCGCCACCGCGGCGGCGCCACGGCGCGGAGCTCGTCGACGCGCCAGCTGCGGCGGATCGAGCGGAGGCCGTCGACCCGGACGAACGACGACCCCGCCAGCGGCAGGGTCCCGACCGCGTAGGCGGCGTAGGCCGCCCGCGAGCGTCGGATGTCGCTGTGCAGGGCGAGCCGCCGGGCCAGCCGCTCGCTGTCGGAGAGGACGGCCGTGCGGGCGGCGTCGTCGAGGTGGTGCAGGACGTGGTTCGACACGACGACGTCGAAGGTCTCGCCCGCCGCCACCAGGTCGGCGCTCGAGGCCCGTCGGTAGTCGACCCCGCGTCGGGGCCGGGCCGACGCGAAGTCGTGGGCCCGCTCGTCGGGGTCGACCGCCGTGACGTGCAGCGCGAGCCCGTCACGCTCGGCCCACCGCGCCAGCGCCCTCGCGAGGTCGCCGCCGCCCGAGCCGAGGTCGAGGAGGGTGGTCGGGGCGTCGGACGAGGCCACGAGGGGCCGGAGGCGCTCCGTCCAGGCCCGCCGCCAGCCGGCCACGAGCCCGTTGACGAGAGGGAAGACCGCGTAGGTGCGCCGAAGGGCCTCGGGGTCGCAGTCGGGGTCGTCCATCAGCTCGGCGAGGTGCTCCGCCCGCCCGCGCAGGTCGGGCAGGAGCGACGTCACGCCGCGACCCGACGCGTGAGCAGGCTCGTCTCGACGGTGAGGCCGGGGCCGAACGCCATGGCGCAGACGCGTTCCCGGGCAGGCGCGACGTCCGCAGCGCCGGTCGGAGCGGCAGCGCCCCCGGCGAGGCCCACGTCGACGGCAGCGGCGACGGGCACGGCGTCGGGCACCAGGTGCTCGCGCAGGATGAACAGCACCGTCGCGCTCGACATGTTGCCCCGCGTGCGCAGCACCTCGCGCGACGGCGCCATCTGCGGGTCGCTGAGGCCGAGCCGCTGCTGCACGCGGTCGAGGATGCTCCGCCCGCCCGGGTGCACCGCCCAGCGCGTCACGTCGCCGACGCGGACGCCCTCCGCGGCGAGCAACGGCACGAGCGCGTCGTCGATGTTCTCCTCGACGATGTGCGGCACGTAGCTGCTGAGCACCATGTCGAAGCCCTGGTCGCCGATGCTCCAGGCCATGTCGTCCTCCCCCACCGGGGTCAGCACCGTCTCGAGCACGTCGAGGTCGAGCACCGTCTCGCCGGCCGGAGCCGGGCGCGCCGTCACGACCGCGGCCGCCGCGCCGTCGGCGAAGACGGAGGAGGCGATGATCGCGTCGGGGTCGTCGCTGCTGCGGAGGTGGAGGGTGCAGAGCTCGGCGCAGACGACGAGGACGACGGCGTCCGGGTCGGCCAGGCAGGTGTCGCGGGCCGACCGCAGGGCCGGGAACGCTCCGTAGCAGCCCATGAAGCCGATGTGCAGCCGCCGCGTCGTCGCCGGCAGGCCGAGGCGGCGCACCAGCAGGTAGTCGGGCCCGGGCGCGAAGAAGCCGGTGCACGAGACGGTCACGACGTGGGTGACGTCGGCCGCGGTGATCCCCGCGGCGCCGGCCAGCGCCTCCTCGGCGGCCCGGGCGAAGAGGTCGGGGCTCTCGGCCACGTACACGTCGTTGCGCGTTCCCGTCGTCGGGCGGAGGATGCGGCCCTCGGCCCGGTCGTAGAACGTGGGAGTCGCGGCGTCGTCGTCGGGACCGCCGTCGGCCGAGAGCGGGGCGGCGTCGGGCGCCCCGCCCACGCCGGTGGGCTCGGCGCCGAGCTCGGCGATGACGGTGTGCCGGGTGTCGATGGCGGCACCGTCGAAGACGGCCCCGATGAGCCGCGGAGCGAGCCTGCCGAGGTCGGGCTGCGACCGGAAGACGTCGCGGATGTGGGGCTGGTCGATGACGGTCGGGGGCAGGGCTGTTCCGATGCTTCGGATGCTCACGGGCATGCGTCATGGTATGCCCGGGGCCCCGAGCGTCGGCCCGGGCGGGCGCAGGGCTTGCCGTCGGAGGCGCGACTGTGCAGCGGGCCGACGGAGCTCGCGGCACCTGCCGACACGAGGAGACGGTGTCGAGGAGACGGTGTCGAGGTGACGCCGCCGAGGTGAGGCGGCGGAGGATGACCTCTCGAGAAGAACTGCGGTAGCGAGGGCGGGACTCGAACCCGCGACACCACGATTATGAGCCGTGTGCTCTAACCAACTGAGCTACCCCGCCGCAAGCTGTCGCCACGGTGGGCGTGACCAGCTGGAGCCCCGAGTCAGGTTTGAACTGACGACCCCTTCCTTACCATGGAAGTGCTCTACCACTGAGCTATCGGGGCGTGAGACCGGGCCGCAGACGAGCTGCTGCCGATCGGCACCTGACGACTTTAGCAGAACACGGGAGCTCTCGTGCACACCGTGACGACACCGTCCGGGTGTCGGCGGGCGAGGCCAGGATCGGGTCATGCACAGCCTCGAGGTCCTGCTCGATCCCGCCGCCGACGACGCCGTGCGCGCCGAGTGGGCCCTGCTCTCCGCGGCGGGACTGCCGTCGCTCGGCGAGCACACGGGCGAGACCAACGCCCCGCACGTGACGCTGCTCGCCCGGCCCGCCCTCGACGACGAGGCCGACGCCGCGCTCCGCGAGCTGGCGGCCGCGACCCTCCCGTTGCCCGTCGAGCTGGGCGCTCCCCTGGTCTTCGGCACCGGGCGGCGGGGGCTCGTCCTGGTGCGGTCCGTCGTGCCGACCGACCGCCTCCTCGGGCTGCACCGCGCCGTCCACGACCTGGTCGGGCGCGGCCGGGGCAGCGACGAGACCGTCGAGCACACGCGGCCCGACGCGTGGACGCCGCACGTCGCCCTGGCCCGACGTCTCACCCCGGCCGGGGTGGCGACCGCGCTGGAGGCGCTGGCCGACGCTGCGTCGGCACGCGAGACAGCCACCGTCGAGGAGGCGCGGGTCGGCGGCGACCCCGCCCGCGACTCCTCGACGACCTTGCTGGCCGCGATGCGCCGCTGGGACAGCGACCGCAGGGCCGTGGTCGCGCTGGGCCCCGCCCGCTAGTCGAGCGGGGTGGAGACGAGCTCGAGGCTCGCGAGGTCGTCGGCCGTGAGCTCGACGTCGGCGGACTCGAGCAGGCCCTCCAGCTGGATCACCGTGCGGGCGCTGGCGAGCGCGCCGATGACGTTCTGGCGGCTGGCGAGCCACGCGATGGCCACGGCTCCGGGCTGGACGCCCTGGCGCTCGGCGATCTCGACGAGCACCTCGACGGTGCCCTGGTTCTGCGGGGTGACGTAGCTCATCGCCCGGCCGCCCCGGGGCGAGTCGCCGCGGCCCGCGTCGCCGCGGTACTTGCCGGTGAGGAACCCGCTCGCGAGCGACGAGTGCGGCAGGACGGCCAGGCCGAAGTGGTCGACGATCGGCGCGACGTCCGACTCGTAGTCGCCGCGGCGGACGAGGTTGTAGGCGGCCTGGACGGCGGCGAACGGGTGGAGCCCGTCGCGGTCGGCGATGGCGAGCGCCTGGCGCAGCCGGGCGCCGGTGTAGTTCGAGGCGGCGGGCCAGCGGATCTTGCCCTCGTCGACGAGCTCGCTGAGCGCCCCGACGGTCTCCTCCAGGGGGGTCTCGTCGTCGTCGAAGTGCGTCGCGTAGAGGTCGATGTGGTCCGTGCGCAGACGGAGGAGCGACGCCTCGACGGCCCGGCGGATGCTCGCCCGGCCGAGCCCGGGAGCGTCGGGGTGCTGGCCGCACTTGGTGCTGATGACGACCTTCTCGCGGTTGCCGGGGCGCGCCAGCCAGCGGCCGATGATGGCCTCCGACTCGCCGCCGGAGTTGCCGGGCAGCCAGGCCGAGTAGACGTCGGCCGTGTCGATCAGGCGCCCGCCGTCGCCCGCGAAGACGTCGAGCACCTCGAGCGCGGTGGGGGCCCCGACCGTCCAGCCGAACACGTTGGTGCCGAGGGCGAGGGGGAAGCCGTCGCCGTCGGGGAACACGGCGTCGGCGACGGGGGTGGTCGAGGCGTCCAGGAGCGCTCCGTTCGGGGTCGTGAAGTGTGGTCAACGGTACTGGATGGGGGCCTCCGAGCCTGCCGTATCGTGGGCGCATGTCCTCTACCGAGACCACGGGCGACACGCTCGACTCCCCCTCCGAGACCGACGTCCAGGCACCCGCCGATCCCGAGACGGAAGGCCTCGCCACGTCCGCCGACGACCTCGAGTGGTGGCGCACCGCCGTCATCTACCAGGTCTACCCGCGCTCCTTCGCCGACGGCGACGGCGACGGCGTCGGCGACCTGCCCGGCATCACGGCCCGGCTCGACGCGCTCGTCGAGCTCGGCGTCGACGCTGTCTGGCTGTCGCCCTTCTACACCTCGCCCCAGGCCGACGCCGGCTACGACGTCGCCGACTACACCGACGTCGACCCGCTCTTCGGCACGCTGGCCGACTTCGACGCCCTCCGTGCCCGCGCGACCGAGCTCGGCCTGCGCCTCATCGTCGACCTCGTGCCCAACCACTCGTCGTCGGCCCACGTCTGGTTCCGAGAAGCGCTGGCGGCGGCGCCCGGATCGCCCGAGCGTGCCCGCTACATGTTCCGCGAGGGCCGCGGGGCCGCGGGCGAGCTGCCGCCGAACAACTGGGAGTCGATCTTCGGCGGCCCGGCGTGGAGCCGGGTCACCGAGGCCGACGGCAGCCCCGGCCAGTGGTACCTGCACCTCTTCGACTCGTCGCAACCCGACCTCGACTGGACGAACCCGTGGGTGCGCTCCGCCTTCCTCGACGTGCTCCGCTTCTGGCTCGACCGCGGCGTCGACGGGTTCCGGGTCGACGTCGCCCACGGCCTGGTCAAGGCCGAGGGCCTGCCCGACTACACCCCACCCGCCGACGCGGGCAGCATGGGCGGCGGCCTCGGCGAGGACCGCACCCCGCCCTACTGGGGCCAGGACGGCGTGCACGAGATCTGGCGCGAGTGGCGTCGCGTGCTCGACGAGTACGAGGGCGACCGCGTGCTCGTCGCCGAGGCCTGGGTCGAGCCGCTCTCGAAGCTGGCGAACTGGGTGCGCCCCGACGAGATGCACCAGGCCTTCAACTTCGCGTACCTCGAGACGGGCTGGTCGGCCGCCGAGATCCGCCGCGTGGTGGACGCGTCGATCGAGGTCTTCGCGAGCGTCGGAGCCCCGAGCACCTGGGTGCTGAGCAACCACGACGTCGTGCGCCACGCGAGCCGGCTCGCCCTCACCGCCGAGAACCCGCAGGGTCACGGCATCGGCCCGCGCAGCCCCGGCCTGCCGATCCCCGAGCTCGGCCTGGCACGGGCCCGTGCCGCGACGGCCGTCATGCTCGCCCTCCCCGGGAGCGCCTACCTCTACCAGGGCGAGGAGCTGGGGCTGCCGGAGGCGGTGGACCTGCCCGACGAGGCGCGTCAGGACCCGACGTGGTTCCGCACGGACGGCGAGCGCTACGGCCGCGACGGCTGCCGTGTTCCGCTGCCCTGGGAGTCGGGGTCGCCCGCCTTCGGGTTCAGCGAGACCGGCGCCTCCTGGCTGCCGCAGCCCGACGACTGGAGCACCTACGCGCGCGACGAGCAGCGCGGGGTGCCCGGGTCGACCCTCGAGCTCTACCGCTCGGCCCTGGCCCTCCGCTCGGAGCACGAGCTCGGCGCGGGGCGTCTCGAGTGGCTGAGCGGCTGGTCGGACGACGTGGTGGCCTTCCGCAGCGGCGACGTCGTGGTGCTCGCGAACACCGGCGAGGTGCCGGTCGAGCTGCCCGTCGCCGACGTGCTGCTCTCGACGATGGCGCTCGACGGCCCGGCGCTGCCCGCCAACGCCGCCGTCTGGCTGCGGGCGGAGGGCGTCACCGACTGACGCCGCCCGCCGACGACGAAGCCCCCCGGCCGGTGCCGGGGGGCTTCGTCGTGCACGAGGTGCGTCAGTTCGTGTTGGCCTGGAGCCACGGGTACGGGTCGACGGGGACGCCGGCGAGGTGGATCTCGAAGTGCAGGTGCGCGCCGGTGCTGTTGCCGGTGCTGCCGACCTTGCCGACGAGCTGACCGACGGTGACCGTGTCGCCCACCTTCACCTCGACCGAGCCGGTCTGCATGTGCGAGTAGGTCGACGTGACCTTCTGGCCGTCGATGACGTGCTCGATCTCGACGTGGTTGCCGAAGGCGCCCGACGGGCCGGTGACGACGCTGACGGTGCCGTCGGCGATGGCCTGGATGGGCGAGCCCGCGCCGGGCACGAAGTCGAGGCCCTCGTGGAAGGTGGAGCAGAAGCTACAGTTCGAGACCTGACGGGCGCCGAAGCCGCTGCTGATCGGCACGCCGGTCTGGAAGGGCCACTGGACGGTGCCGGCCATGTCGTTCGAGAACGTGCTCGAGCTGGTGGAGGCGTACTCGGAGGCGACCTTCATCTCGGTGACCGAGTAGCCGTCGCGGCTCACGTCGTCGTCGGTCGCTCCGCCGGCGACGAAGCTCTGCGCGGCCGCGGCGCTCTTCTTGGCGACGGTGGCCTCGGGGGTGTCGACGAAGAAGGCGTTGGCGGGCACCGAGGTGGCCACGAGCATCGCGCCGGCGAACATCATGGCGCCGACGACGGTCACGCGCTTCGAGGTGCGCTGGAACGCAGAGGGAGCCGTGCGGGCCGCCGGGGTCGACCGGGCGGAGGCGGCGGTCGCGACGACGGGGCTCGCGGACCGGGTGCGGCGAGGGCCGGCGGCGGGACGGGCGGCCGCGGCGGGACGCGCAGCGGACGCCGCGCGGGGCGCGGTCGCGGGACGCTGGGGAGCGGTGCGGCCGCGACGGGAGGCCGCCTCGGCGGCACGCAGGGAGGCGCGGGTCGGCAGGGCCTGCGCCGTGGCGACCTCGGGGGCCGCGATGGTCGGGACCCCGGTCTCGACGACCACGGGCTCCGCGGCCAGGGTGGCTGCGGCCTCGGGGGCGGCTGCCTCGGGGGCGGCGACGGCACGGGGAGCTGCTGCGGCGCGGCGCTCGGCCTCGCGGGCTTCGCGGCGGGTGAGGAAGACGGGCGAGGCGGTCTCGGCGGTCGGTGTCGTCAGAGCATCGTCGGCTCGGGGCGACGGAGTCTCGTCGCGGTCGTGCTCGGCGAAGGTCTGGGGGTTCGACACGTCGTGATGGTCCTCGGGGTCGTCGGGACGGAGAGGCGGATGCACCCTCTTCTTCTCGGCCGCTACACCGGTGACTCAGGTCACGGAAAAGTAACGAACCACTCAAGGGTAGCCGCTCGGGCCACGGATGGCTACCCGAGTCAGGGGGTCACGGCCACCGTGGCATGTCAGATCCCGTGTCCTGACAACGGCGACCAGGGTCGTCGACCCCGCCCGATCGGCTCAGATCCGGGCCTCGGCCACCGCCCGCCAGAGCTCGTCGGCGATGCTCGGAGCGGCGGCGGAGGTCAGTCGTCCGCCCTCGGCGGAATCGTCCGACGCGCGGACGACGGCGCCCGCCTCCTCCGCGACGAGGGCTCCTGCGGCGTGGTCCCACGGCTTGAGCCCGCGCTCGACGTACGCGTCGAGCCGTCCGGTCGCGACCGCGCAGAGGTCGAGCGAGGCGGCCCCCTGGCGCCGGATGTCCCGGACCCTCCCGATCAGCCGTCCCACGGCGGCGACCTGCTCGACGCGGCGCTCGGCCTCGTACGAGAAGCCCGTCGCCACGAGCGACTCCGCCAGCGTGGCCGGGGAGGACGGACGGAGGCGCTGGTCGCCCAGCCACGCGCCTCCCCCTCGGGACGCCGTCCAGGTCTCGCCCGACAGCGGGTTCACGACGCAGCCGGCGAGCGCCCGCCAGGCGCCCGGCACCGGGTCGCCCTCGACGACGGCGACGCTGACGGCCCACTGCGGGATCCCGTAGAGGAAGTTGACGGTGCCGTCGATGGGGTCGACGACCCAGGTGAGGCCCGTCGTCGAGCCGTGCTCGGCGCCCTCCTCGCCGAGGAAGCCGTCGCCGGGGCGCAGCTCGGCCAGGCGGGCACGGAGGTGCTCCTCGACCTCGCGGTCGGTGTGGGTGACGACGTCGACGAGGCTGCTCTTCGTCGCGGCGACGGCGACGCCCTCGGAGCGGCGGCGGGCGGCGAGCGCCGCCGCCTCGACGGCGACCGTGCGGGCCACGTCGAGGAGGGCGGCGGGCGTGGTCGCGGCGGCGGCGGCGGCGGTGGCGTCGGCGAGCGGGGTCGCGGGCTGGTCGGTCATGGTGCTCCGTCGGTCGGTGCCGGACCCGGCCCGGGACGTGCCCGGAACGACGGAACGGACCCGAGGTCTCGAGTCCGTTCCGTGGTGCCGACGTGGGTGATCACGTCGAGCGGGGGTGGCAAGTGAGGGATTCGAACCCCCGAAGGCTACGCCGGCTGATTTACAGTCAGATCCCTTTGGCCACTTGGGTAACTTGCCATGCACGCCCGGCCCATGTGTTCACCGACCGGAGGCGCCAGACAAATATACAGCCTCCGGAGCCCCCTCACGACCACCCCGCCTCCCCCGCCCCCCTTCGTGGCAAATGCCGACCGGATCCGATGCAATACCGGGATTTCCCTCTATCAGTCCGCGCCTCGGAGGAGACGAGTCGGCATTTGCCCTAGAAGGGCAAGAGCAGGCGTGCTGTCCACAGCTAGGGCGCCCCTCATCCCCTCCGCTGTTGAACGAACAGTCATCCGTCCACCGGCAGGGCGACGGCGAGCGGCTGCAGCGCTCTCGTCCGCGCCAGAGTCATGCCATGAACGAGCTGCTGCACGTGACCACGGATCGTCTCGGCGGCGTCGTCCATCGTCGGGAGCTGCTCGCAGCGGGCTGCTCGAGGCACGACGTCGACGACGCCTGGCGGAGCGGAACGCTCCAGCGCATCCGGCACGGCCTCTACGGCCGACCAGATCTCCCTGAGCCCGTCGTGCGAGCAGCGAGGGTCGGGGGCGTGCTGGCGGGGTCGTCGGCACTGGTGGCCCGAGGCGCGTGGCGAGCACCACGACAGCCCCTCGTCGTGTCGGTGGACCACAACGCCCGGGACCTCCGTGACCCGGACGACGCCGGCCGACGCCTGGGCGATGACCACCCCGACGTCCAGGTGCTCCGTGACCGGAGCCGTCTGGGCGGGTGCGACCGCGTGATGGTGACCCCGTCCACGGCGGCGGCCCAGTCCCTCCTGCACCCGCCCGGGGATCTCGCGCTCTCGATCGCCGTCGTCGACTCCGCGCTGCGGCTTCGCCCCGAGGACCGTCCGCGACTCACTGACGTCGCCCGCCTCCTCCGACCGGGCCGGGCCCGCGAACTCCTCCGTCTGGTCGACGCTCGAGCGGAGTCGGGCACCGAATCCGTCGTCCGTGTCCGGCTCCGGGAGGCGGGGGTCCGCGCTGACGTCCAGGTGTGGGTCTCCGGCAGGTACCGGGTGGACCTCCTGGTCGACGGCTGGCTCGTCATCGAGTGCACGAGCTGGGAGTTCCACGCTTCGCCCCAGCAGTACGCCGACGACAGACGGCGAACGGTCGCCCTCACGACCGCGGGCTACGTGGTCCTCGAGGTGACCTACCGGCAGGTGTTCGAGGAGTGGGAGACGGTCCTCGCTGCCGTTCGACACCTCCTCGCCACTGCTCGTCCCCGGCGGATGCCCCGGTGAGGACCGTGGGCACCCGGGGATGCCATCCGCCGGCGTCGCCAGGCCTGCAGAACCCGACCGACGCCTCCCTGGTGACCGGATATCCAGGTATTGCGCGACCTCGATCTGGCAAAAGGTCGGCATTTGCTGCCCTCGAGGGCGGGCGGAGGCTCGGGGCGGGCGGGCGGGCGGAGGCGCGGTGCAGGCAGGCGGGCAGGCGGCCGGAGGCGCGGGGCGGGCGGAGGCGCGGGGCGGGCGGAGGTGCGGGGCGGGCGGAGGCGGGCAGCCGCCGGCGCCCGGCTACTGCACCGCGGAGGTGAGCCGGGCGACGTTGTCGAGCACCTTCGAGCGGAAGGGGCGGACGAGCCACTCGTCGAGCAGCAGCTCGCGGCTGGCGTCGCGGTACGACTGCTCGACCTCGCGCAGCTGCCGCACGAAGCTCCGGCCGCGGATCATGACCGAGATCTCGAGGTTGAGGCTGAACGACCGCATGTCCATGTTGCTCGAGCCGATGACGGCCACCTCGTCGTCGACGGTGAGGTGCTTCGCGTGCAGCACCGTGGGCGACCGGTACAGGAAGATGCGCACGCCGGCCCGCAGCAGCGCCTCGTAGTACGACCGCTGCGCGTGGTAAACGACGGCCTGGTCACCGATCTCGCTGACGAAGAGCTGCACCTCGATGCCCCGCTGCGCCGCGGTCGTGACCGCGTAGAGCATCGACTCGTCGGGCACGAAGTACGGGCTCGTGATGATGATGCGCTCCTGCGCGTTGTAGAGGAGCGTGTTGAAGAGCCGCAGGTTGTTCTCGCCGTCGAAGCCCGGCCCGCTGGGCACGACCTGGCAGTCCACCGTCGGCGCGTCGTCGGCGACGACCACGGGGTCGGCCTCGCGGAGCAGCAGCTCGTCGGTCTCCGAGTACCAGTCCGTGACGAAGAGCGCGTTGACGCCCGCGACGATCGGCCCCTCGAAGCGGACCATGAAGTCCTTCCACTGCAGCCCGCGCCGGTGGTTGCCGCGCCGCTGGTAGCCCCGCTCGATCATGTTCTGCGAGCCGGTGAAGGCGACCTGCCCGTCGATCACCAGCAGCTTGCGGTGGTTGCGCAGGTCGGGCCGCTGGTAGCGCCCCCGCAGCGGCTGGACCGGCAGCATGAGCTGCCACTCGACGCCCATGCGCGTGAGGCGGCGACGCGTCCGCCGGTAGCCGGGGTAGCCCCGGCTCGCGATGTGGTCCATCAGCACCCGCACCGTGACGCCACGGCGCCGGGCGTTCTCGAGGGCGACGAAGAACGGCTCCGTCGTCGCGTCGAGGCTGGTGATGTAGAACTCGGCGTGCACCCAGCGGTGGGCTCCGTCGACGGCCTCGACCATCGCCTCCATCGACCTCGCGTAGTCGGAGTGCAGCTCGGCCGTGTTGCCGCCCACGAGGGGCATGGCGCCGAGCGTGCGGTTCAGCGCGATCACCGAGTCGAGCCAGAGGGGCCAGGGGTGGTCGCGGGTGACGCGCTCCATGCCCTCGGTCGTCTCGACGATGTAGGTGTTGATCTCCTGCTGCTTCTCGCGTCGACGGCGCGGCAGCTTCGTGCTGCCGAAGAGCAGGAAGAGGAGGAACCCCACGTACGGGATGAGGAAGATCGCCAGCAGCCAGGCCGTCGCGGTCGTGGGCCGACGGTTGATCGGCACGTAGACGATCGCGAAGACGCGGATGGCGATGTCGAAGACGACACCGAGCACCGCGATGGTGGCGGGCAGCCACGCGGGCTCGGTCACGGAGGGCTAGCGGAAGTTGACGAACTGCAGGTCGACGTCGAGGTCGGCCTTCTTCAGCAGCGCCATCGTGGCCTGGAGGTCGTCACGGCTCTTCGACGTGACGCGCAGCTCGTCGCCCTGGATCTGGCTCTTGACGCTCTTGGGGGCCTCGTCGCGGATGATCTTGCCGATCTTCTTCGCGTGCTCCTGCTCGATGCCCTCCTTGAGGGCGGCCTCGATGCGGTACTCCTTGCCGCTCGCGAAGGGCTCGCCCACGTCGAGGTGCTTGAGGCTGATGCTGCGCTTGATGAACTTCGACTCGAGGACGTCGAGCACGGCCTTGACGCGCTCCTCCGTCGAGGCCTTGAGCAGGAGCTTCTCACCGCTCCAGTCGACCGAGGCGCCGACGTTCTTGAAGTCGTAGCGCTGCTCGATCTCCTTCTGTGCCTGGTGGAGGGCGTTGTCCGCCTCCATCTTGTCGACCTTGCTGACCACGTCGAAGGAGCTGTCTGCCATGCCTGCCAGCTTAGCGGCGACGGGCGGTCACGGCCCGCCGCGGTCGGGACGTCGACCGCGGCGGCCGCCACGCGCCTCCCCCACCACGACGACGCGCCCCCGGCCCGCCCCGCGAGGGGAGGACGCCGGAGGCGCGTCGAGGTCGACAGGGCGGGTCGCCTACGCGTCGGCGGACTCCACGGCCCGCGAGACGCGCACCATCTCGTCGCGCTCGACGACCTTGACGCGAGCCCGCTCGTGCTCGTGCGCCGACCCGAGCGCCTGCTCGTGCTCGTCGAGGCGGTGCCAGCCCTCGAGGTCGGTGTAGGCCACGCCGCGCTGCGCGAGCAGGGCCGGCATCGCGTCCTCCGACGGGTCGGCGGGCTGCCACCAGCTCGCCTGGTCGTTGATGACGTGCGCGACGGTCTCCATCGCGTCGGACTTCGTGTGCCCGATGAGGCCGACCGGCCCGCGCTTGATCCAGCCGGTGGCGTAGACGCCGGGGACGATCTGGTTCTCGTCGTCCATCACCTGGCCCTCGTGGTTCGGGATCACGCCGCGACGCTCGTCGAACGGGATGCCGTCGAGCGGCGAGCCGAAGTAGCCGACGGCGCGGTAGATCGCCTGCACGGGCACGTCGCGGATCTCGCCGGTGCCCTCGACGCCGCCCTGGCCGTCGGGCCGGGTGCGCTCGTACCGGAAGGCGGCCACACGCCCCTGCTCGTCGCCGACGACCTCGACGGGCTTGGCGTAGAAGTGCAGGTGCAGGCGACGCGACGCCGTGCCGACCTCGCGCTGGCGCCACTGGTTGAGCACCTTGTCGATGACGAAGACCTGCTTGTTCGTCGCGATGGCGGTCTTCGACGCCTCGTCGTGGTCGAAGTCCTCGTCGTGGACGATCATGTCGACGTCGCGCACCTCGCCGAGCTCACGGAGCTCGAGCGGGGTGAACTTCACCTGCGCGGGCCCGCGGCGCCCGAAGACGTGCACGTCGGTGATCGACGACTGCTTGAGCCCCTCGTAGACGTTGTCGGGGATCTCGGTCGGCAGCAGGTCGTCGGCGTGCTTCGCGAGGATGCGCGACACGTCGAGCGCGACGTTGCCGACGCCCACCACGGCGACCGACTGCGCGTCGAGCGGCCACGTGCGCGGGAAGTCGGGGTGGCCGTCGAACCAGCTCACGAAGTCGGCGGCGCCGTAGCTGCCCTCGAGGTCGATGCCGGGCACGTCGAGGTCGGCGTCCTTGATGGCGCCGGTCGAGAAGATCACGGCGTTGTAGTGCGCCTTCAGGTCGTCGAGGGTGATGTCGACGCCGTAGCGGACGTTGCCGAAGACGCGGATGTCGCCGCTGTCGAGCACGTCGCGCAGCGCGTTGACGATGCCCTTGATGCGCGGGTGGTCGGGGGCGACGCCGTAGCGGACGAGGCCGTAGGGCGCGGGCAGCTGCTCGAAGAGGTCGATCGACACGTCGAAGGCCTTCTCGGCCTTGAGCAGGATGTCGGCGGCGTAGATGCCGGCGGGGCCGGCGCCGACGATGGCCAGACGCAAGGTGGTCACGGGGGTTCTCCCTCTGGTGGGTGGCGCGGGGGTGCCGGCCGGTGGTCGGTGCGGGGCACCGCAGGTCGTGGTGGTGCTGTCGTGGTTCGGAGCCGAGGCCCCGGGAGGCGCGGTGCCGGTCAGGCGGAGCGCTCGACCACCCGGTCGGCGAACCGGGTCAGTGCCTTCTTGACCGGCCCGGACGGCAGGGGCGCCAGCGCCTCGAGGGCCTCGTTGGCCCAGCGGTGCGCCTCGACCCGGGTGCGCTCGGTGACCTCGTGCTCGCGGAGCTGGCGCACGATGTCGGCGAACGCCTCCTCGTCGACGCGGGGCGCCTCGTCGTCGTCGGCCTGGGTGACCTCGACGACGCGCTCGATGAGGCCGAGCAGGGCCGCGGCCTCCATGTCGGTCTGCGCCTCCTTGCGGAGGTACAGGAGCGGCAGGGTGACGACGCCGGCCCGGAGGTCGGTGCCGGCGGCCTTGCCGGTGTGGTCGGCGGGGTCGGAGAGGTCGATGACGTCGTCGATCAGCTGGAACGCGATGCCGATCTTCTCGCCGAACGTCGCGACGGGCTCGAGGTACTCGCGGGGAGCGCCGGAGAACATCACGCCGGCGCGGGCGGCCGTCGAGATGAGCGAGCCGGTCTTGTCGGCCAGGACGTCGATGTAGTGCGCGATCGGGTCGTCGTCGGCCTTGGGCCCGATCGTCTCGTGCAGCTGGCCGAGGCAGAGGCGCTCGAACGTCTCGGCCTGCAGCAGGATCGCCTCCTGGCCGAGGCCCGAGACGATCGTGCTGGCGCGGGCGAAGAGCAGGTCGCCGCTGAGGATGGCGACGTTGTTGCCCCAGACCGTCTGCGCGCTCGGCACGCCCCGGCGCATCTGCGCCTCGTCCATGACGTCGTCGTGGTACAGCGATGCCAGGTGGGTGATCTCGGTCGCCTGCGCCGAGGCGACGATGCCGGGGGTCGCCCCCTCGCCGAGCTGGGCGATGAGCAGCGTCAGCGTGGGCCGCACGCGCTTGCCGCCGGCGGCGAGCAGGTAGCGGGTCGTCGCGTCGGCGATCTCGTCGGCGAAGGCGATCTCGCGCAGCAGGCCGGACTCGACCAGCTCGAGGCCGTCGTCGACGGCCGCGACGAAGCGGCGCTCGGCGGGCGAGGCGAAGAGCTTCTCGCCGAGGCCCAGGCTCGCGCTCAGGGAGTTGCGGGTCAGCGGCACGCTCGGGTTCATGGGGTCACCTTGTCGTCTGGTCGGGAGGACCGGCGTGGGTCGGTTACTTCGCCGTCGAGGACGAGGAGGCGCGCGAGGGCGTCGAGGAGGGCTTGCGACCCCGGTGCAGGGCCACGATGCCCGCGCTCAGGTTCCGGTGCGCCACCCGGGTGAAGCCGGCGCCGCGCAGCCACTGGCTGAGCACCTGCTGCTCGGGCCACTTCTCGATCGACTCGGCGAGGTAGGAGTAGGCGGGGCTGTTGCTGCTGGTGACCTTGGAGATCAGGGGCAGCCCGACGCGGAGGTACGCGTGGTACGCCGCGCGGAGCAGGCCGAACGGCGGCGTGGAGAACTCGCACACGACGAGGCGGCCGCCGGGCTTGAGCACGCGGTGCATCTCGGCGAGCGCGACCTTCGGACGGTTGACGTTGCGGAGGCCGAACGAGATGGTGACGGCGTCGAAGGTGTCGTCGTCGAAGGGCAGCGACTCGGCGTCGCCCTCGACGAACTCGATCTCGGGGTGGCGCTGGCGGCCGACCTCGACCATGCCGTGCGAGAAGTCGAGCGCGATCACCTCGGCCCCGCGGCGCGCGATGGCGACGGAGCTCGTGCCGGTGCCGGCGGCGATGTCGAGGACCTTGTCGGCCGGGCCCGCGCCGATGGCCTTCACGGTCGCGACGCGCCACAGGACGGCGTTGCCCGCGGAGAGCACGTCGTTCGTGCGGTCGTAGTGCTGGGCGACGCCGTCGAACATGGACGCGACCTCGCTGGGCTGCTTGTTCATATCGGCCTTGGTCACGATGGTCGATCCTACCGGCATGCACTGGGCGCTGCCCGAGTAGGCTGACGCGGTGGATCTCCCGTCGCCGCGCGTCCCTTCCCTCTCCGTCCGCACCACCCGGATCGACCACATCAGCCCCCTGCTCGACGTCGTCGACCGCAGTTCCCCGCTCGTCTTCGTGCGCGGCGGCGCCGGCATGGCCGGCATCGGCGAGGCCGTCCGGCTCGAGTTCTCCGGCCCCTCGCGCATGCGCGACGCGGCGGCCGCCTGGCGCGAGCTGGCCGGCCGGGCGACCGTCGACGACGATGTCCGCGTGCCGGGCACGGGCCTGATCGCCTTCGGCTCGTTCGCCTTCGACGACGAGTCCGCCGACACGAGCGTGCTGATCGTGCCGAGCATCGTCATCGGCCGCCGCGACGGCGTGGCGTGGATCACCCGCGTCGACGGGGCCGAGCTGCCCGCGGGCACGCCCGTGGGGGCCTCGGTGCGCCTCCGCCTCCGGGAGGGCGAGCTGTCGGCCGCGGGCTACGCCGACGCCGTCGCCCGGGCCGTCGACGCCATCGGCGCCGGCGACGTCAGCAAGGTGGTGCTCGCCCGCGACCTCGTCGGCCAGCTGCCGCCCGAGGCCGACCTGCGCCTCGTCGCGGCCACGCTGCTCACCGCCTACCCGGACTGCTACGCGTTCGCGGTCGACGGGCTGATCGGCGCGAGCCCCGAGACCCTCGTGCGCTCCGAGCGCGGCGAGGTCTCCGCGCGCGTGCTCGCGGGCAGCGCCGCGCGGGGCGTCGACGCCGTGAGCGACGAGCGCGCCGCCCACGCCCTGGCCACCTCGCCGAAGGACCTCGACGAGCACGCCTTCGCGCTCCGCAGCCTGCTGCTCTCGCTCGGCCCGCACGCCACCGACGTCGTGACGGGCGAGCAGCCCTTCACCCTCAAGCTGCCCAACCTCTGGCACCTGGCGAGCGACGTGCGCGGGCGCCTGACCGACGGGTCGAGCTCGCTCGACCTGATCGACTCGCTGCACCCCACGGCCGCCGTGGCCGGCACGCCGACCCGCGAGGCGCTCGCGCTGATCCGCGAGCTCGAGCCGTTCGACCGCGGACGCTACGCCGGGCCGGTCGGCTGGGTCGGCGCCGACGGCGACGGCGAGTGGGCGATCGCCCTGCGCTGCGCGCAGGTCTCGCCCGAGGGCGAGGTGCGCGCGTTCGCCGGGGCCGGCGTCGTGGCCGAGTCCGTCCCCGAGCGCGAGGTCGCCGAGACCACCATGAAGTTCCAGCCCGTCGTGCAGGCGTTCTCGCAGTGACGTCGCCGGGGGCACGAGGGGGCGCGGGGCAGGACGCTCCGCAGGGGGCCGGAGCCGGGGAGGCGCGGGCCGGCCAGGGCTGGTCGCGACCGGTCGCGCTCGTGGTCGCCGCGGCCTTCTTCATGGAGAACCTCGACGCCACGATCCTGTCGACGGCCACCGCCTCCGTCGCGGCCGACTTCCGGGTGCAGCCCGCGCAGCTCGGCATCGCCGTCACCGGCTACCTCGTCGCCGTCGCCGCGTTCATCCCGCTCGGCGCGTGGCTCGCGGAGCGGTGGGGGGCCCGACGGGTGTTCCTCGCCGCCGTGGTGCTCTTCACGCTCGCGTCGGTGGCCTGCGCGCTGAGCGGCGACCTCGTCTCGCTGACGGCGTCGCGGGTGGTGCAGGGCCTCGCCGGCAGCATGATGGTGCCGATCGGGCGGCTGATCGTGCTCCGCAGCACGGAGAAGTCCGAGCTCATCCGCGCCATCGCCTACCTGACCTGGCCGGCGCTCGTCGCCCCGGTCGTCGCACCGCTGATCGGCGGGCTGCTGACGGAGCACCTCGGCTGGCAGTGGGTCTTCCTGGTCAACGTGCCGGTCGGCGTCGCCCTCCTCGTCGTCGCGTGGCGGGTCGTGCCGAGCCCGGAGCCGGGCGACCCCCAGCCTCTCGACGTCGTCGGCCTGCTGCTCGTCGTGACGTCGATCGTCTCGCTGGTGGTCGCCTTCGACCTGCTCGGCGCCCCGTCGACGGTCGCCGTCGGCGTGGCCCTCGTGGCCGTCGCGCTGCTCGCCGGCGTGGCGGCGGTGCGGTGGTTCCGACGTGCGCGTCACCCGCTGCTCGACCTCGCGGCGTTCCGCATCGGCTCGTTCCGCGTGACGAACCTGAGCGGCTCGCTCTACCGCGCGGTCGTCAACGGCGTGCCGTTCGTCGTGCCCCTGCTGCTGCAGGACGGCTTCGGCTGGTCGCCGGTCGAGGCCGGCGTGATGCTGATGTGGGTCTTCGTCGGCAACCTGGCGGTCAAGCCGCTCACGACTCCCCTGCTGCACCGGTTCCGGGTCGTGCCGATCATCGTCGTCGCGACCGTCGGGCTCGCCGCGACCTTCGTCGCGACGGCGCTCGTGCGGCCCGACGACTCACCGGTGCTGGTCGCGGCGGTGCTGCTGCTGAGCGGCGTGTTCCGCTCGGTGGGCTTCACGGCCTACAACACCCTGCAGTTCGCCGACGTGCCCGCGCCGATGATCGGCCCGGCGAACGCCATCGCGTCGATCACGAGCCAGCTCGCCGTGGGCCTCGGGGTCGCCGTGACGGCCCTCGCCGTCCGCCTCGCCGACCTGGCGGCCTCCGCCGACGGCGGCTCCGACCCGGCGACCGGCTACCAGGTGGCCCTCGTCGTGCTCGCGGCCCTCGCCCTGCTCAGCCTGCCGGAGGGCCTCCGTCTGCCGCGGGGCACCGGCGACGCCCTCCGGAGCCGCGCCTCCTGACGGAGTGCCCCCCGAGGGCGCTCCGCCGACGGATCAGGTGGAGGCGAGCCGGACCTTCTCCAGCTCGACGTCGTACGGCGCGGCCGGCCACTGCGGGTCCCGCGCCCTCAGCGCGGCCGTCAGCAGGCGCTGCACGGCGACGCGGGCGTACCACTTGCGGTCGGCGGGCACGACGAACCACGGCGCCGCCTCCGTGCTCGTGCGGCGGATCGCCGTCTCGTACGCCTCCTGGTAGTCCGACCAGAGCAGGCGGTCGTCGAGGTCGCCGGGCACGTACTTCCAGTGCTTCTCGGGGTCGTCGAGACGGGCGCGCAGACGCTCGCCCTGCTCGTCGCGCGAGACGTGCAGCATCACCTTGACGATGGTCGTGCCCGACTCCGCCAGCTCGCGCTCGAAGGCGACGATGTCGTCGTAGCGCTGCTCGACCTCCTCGGGCGACGCGAGGCGACGCACCTTGCCGATCAGCACGTCCTCGTAGTGCGAGCGGTCGAAGACGCCGATCATGCCGGGGCCGGGCAGCTCGCGGCGCACGCGCCAGAGGAAGTCGTGCGCGAGCTCCTCCTCGGTGGGCTGCTTGAACGCGTGGTGGGCGACGCCCTGCGGGTCGACGGAACCCACGACGTGACGGACGACACCGCCCTTGCCCGAGGTGTCGGTGCCCTGCAGCACGAGGAGGACGGACCCCTGGTCGCCGCCCGTCCGGCTGCTGGCGAAGAGCCGCTCCTGGAGGTCGCTCAGCGCCTCCCGGCCGGACTCGAGCACCTGCCGCGCGTAGCCCTTGTCGCCGGCGAAGCCCGGCGTCGACCGGGGGTCGACGTCGGCGAGGGCGAAGTCGGTGCCCGCACGGAGGATCTCGGCGGGCTCGGACGTCCAGGTGGTGGCCATGCGGCCGAGCCTACGTGCGGCGGGCGGGCAGGGGCCGGGCGGAGTCGCGGTGCGGCCGCCGAGGCCGGGCACGCCCGTCGGCGGCGGAGCGTCAGCGCGCGAGCGGGACCTCGATCAGCACGGGGCCGTCCCAGCGGCGGGCGAGGGCCTGGTCGAGCTCGGCCCGCGTCGCGGCCCGCACGTGGTGCCAGCCGTAGGCGGCGGCCAGGGGGGCGAGCTCGACGCTCTGCGGGGTGAACTGGACCCGGGTCATCGCGTCGGCGGGGGCCGTCGCGGCCACCTCGAGGCCGTCGAAGATCGTGCCGCCGCCGTCGTTGCCGACGACGACCTGCAGCCGGGGCCGCACCTCGCCGTCGCCGAGGAGCAGCGAGCCGACGTCGTGCAGCAGGGTGAGGTCGCCGAGCAGCACGCGCGTCACGCCCGGGCGCGCCTCGTCGAGCTGGCTGGCGAGGGCGATCCCGGTCGCGGTCGCGACCGTGCCGTCGATGCCGGCGAGGCCGCGGTTCGCGTGGACGGGCACCTTCTTGCCGGGCACCACCTCGTCGACCTCGCGGATCAGCCGCGAGGCGCCGAGCACGAGCCGGTCGTGCGGCCACGTGACGCGCCAGAGCGTCTCGGCCAGGGCGCGCCGCGTGACCCCGCGGCGCAGCAGCTGCACCTCGCCGCGGAGGAACTCCGCCCGCACCGAGGCGTCGTCGCTCGTCGCGGCGTCGAGGTCGGGCGCCTGCTCCGGGTCGCCGACGAGCGCGCGGCCGGCGTGGACCCAGCGGCCCACCCAGGCCCGGTGGGCGCGGTCGTCGGGGGCGCCTCCCCCACCGGGGGCGACCTGGACGGCAGCGACCACGGTCGCGCGGCGGCTCGGGTCGTAGGCGTCGGCGGTGCGCCCGCGGACGACGACGACCTCGACGTCGGGGCGCGCCAGCAGGGCGGGCACCTGGCGGGTGAGGGTCGGGTGCCCGACGACCACCACGCGGCGGACGAGCCCGCCGAACTCCGCGTCGGCGAGCAGCGTGCGCCAGCCGAGGGCGAGGTTCGGCCCGAAGTGCGCGCCGCTCGAGACCTCGGCCACGAGCGGGGCGCCGAGCTCGCGGGCGAGGCGCTCGGCGTCGGGACCGGCGTCGTGGCCCGCCACGACCAGCGTGGCCGGGTCGTCGTCGACGGAGAGCAGGTGAGCGGGCCCCGCGGAGGGGCGGGTCACCTCGCCCGGGCGGGCCGCGGGCAGCGTCGTCACGGCCGCCGAGAGCGGCTCGCGCAGGGCGACGTTGAGCTGGACCGGGCCGGGAGTGTCACGGCCGTCGTCGCCGCCGGCCCCGAGCGAGGCCGCGACCGCTGCCCGGGCGAGCCGACGGACGGCCTCGACGTCGACGTCGCCCTCGGAGGGGGCCTCGACGTCGCGCACCCACGGGACGGCCGGGCCGAAGAGCCCGGGCTGCACGGTCGTCTGGTTGCTGCCGACGCCCCGCAGCTCGACCGGCCGGTCGGCGGTGAGGAGGACGAGCGGCACGCCAGAGTGGTGGGCCTCCAGGACGGCCGGGTGGAGGTTGGCCACGGCCGTGCCGGAGGTCGTCACGACCGCGGTCGGCCGGCCGGTCTCGACGGCGAGGCCGAGGGCCGTGAAGCCGGCGCTCCGCTCGTCGATGCGCACGCGGAGCCGGAGCCGGCCCGCCCGCTCGAACTCGGCGGCGGCGAGCGCCAGGGCCTGCGAGCGCGATCCGGGGCTGAGGACGAGCTCGTGCACGCCCGCGTCGACGAGCGCGGCGAGCAGCGCGACGGCGTAGTCGGTGGCGACGCTGCCGGAGCGCTCCGCCGGGAGGCCGTCAGCGGTGCCGGTCTCGACGGGCCTGGAGGCGGCCCCGTCGGTGTCGGCCTCCGCCTCGCCCCGGACGGCGTCGTGGTCGTCGGGCAGCACAGAGCCCGAGGAGTCGGTGCTCACGGCCTCAGGCCGTGCCGGTCTTGTCGTCGTTGTCGAGCTCGGAGAGCTCCTGCTCGAGGCGCCGGATGCGCTCGTCGGTGGTCTCCCGGTCGAGGTCGGTCACCGTCGCGGCCGAGCGGCCGGAGAAGTCGGGGTCGTCGTCGGGGGCGATGAAGCGACGCTGCGGACCGCGGCCCGCCTTGCGGGCCCGGCCGAGCAGGAACCACAGCACGGCGCCGACGACGGGCAGCAGGACGATGATCGCGGCCCAGAGGGGCTTGTTCAGCGCCCGGAACCGGCTCGACTCCGCGAAGAGGCAGTCGACGAGGGCGTAGATCACGAACGCCGACGCCGCGACGACCGCCACCACCCAGAACTTGACCATGGCGACGATCATAGGCGTCGCTCCCGGGGGTCGGCTGGGCACGCGACGCCCGGTGCCGGAGAGCGGCCCACGGCGGGCACACCGGCGGCCGCGGCTAGGATCAGCGCGTGAAACCCTGGGTCAAGTACACGGTCCTGCGCCTCGGCATCTTCCTCGTGGCGCTGGTCCTGTTCGTGCTGCTGCTGCCGAACCCCTACCTCGCGACCCTGCTCGCCGCGGTGGTGGCGTTCTGCGTCTCGTACATCTTCTTCGCCGGCCTGCGGCGCGAGGTCGCGCTCGAGCTGGCCGACCGTCGCTCGCGGCCCGAGCCGCTCGACCGCGACACGCTGGCGGAGGACGACGACCTCGCCGAGCAGGACGCTCGTCTGGCCGAGGCCGACGCCGCCCCCGCCGCCCCCGCTGCCCCGGACGACGCCGGGTCGCGCCCCGCCGACGACCGTCCCGAGGACCCCGCCCGCGGCGCCTAGGCGAACAGCACGGCGGCGAGGGCGAGCCCGTACAGGAGCGCCGTGAGCGACGCCAGCTGCAGGGCGAGGATCAGCTCCTTCGGGGTCTTGCCCGTGACTCCGATGACGGCCGCGGGCACGGCCGTCAGCAGCGTGAAGTACACGTACGGCGCGTGGAAGTACAGGAAGCCGAAGTACACGAGGATGAGGAACGGCAGCAGCAGGAACGACGCGTAGAGCGCGCGGGCCACCGGGTCGCCGACGACGACCGCCAGGGTGCGCTTGCCGGCCGCGCGGTCCTGCGGGATGTCGCGGATGTTGTTGACCATCAGCACCGCGCAGGCGAACAGCCCGGCCGAGACGCCCGCGACCCAGGCGTCGGCGGGGAAGCGCCCGAGCTGCACGAAGGTCGTGCCGACCGTCGCCACGAGGCCGAAGAAGACGAAGACGAAGACCTCGCCGAGCGCGTTGTAGCCGTAGGGCCGCTTGCCCCCGGTGTAGAACCAGGCGGCGACCACGGCGGCGGCGCCGACCGCCAGCATCCACCACTGCTGCGTGAGCACGACGACCGCGACGCCGGCGACCGCGGCGACGGCGAAGGAGACGAGGGCGACGCGCAGAACCGTCCGGGGCCGGACGGCGCCCGAGCCCGTCAGGCGGGCGGGCCCGACCCGGAACTCGTCGGTGCCGCGGATGCCGTCGGAGTAGTCGTTCGAGTAGTTGACGCCGACCTGCAGGAACACCGCGACGGCGAGGCAGAGCAGGGCGAGCAGCAGGTCCCAGTCGCCGTTCGCGCGGGCGACGCCGGTGCCGAGGGCGACCGGCGCGACGGCGAGCGGCAGGGTGCGGAGCCGGGCCCCGCCGATCCAGTCGCGGGCCGTGACCCGACGTGCGGGCTGCTTCCCCGGGCGGCCGCCCGGTCGTCCGCTGCGCTTCGTCCTGGATGTCGTCGTCTTGGCCACCCGACGAGTGTAGTTCCCGCCCCGATCGCGGTCAGGGCGCGACGAGGCGCTCCAGCGCGAGCCGGTCGGGCTTGCCGCTCGGCAGCAGGGGCAGCCGCTCGACGACCACCACCCGGTCGGGCGCGGCGGCGCGGCCCGCCTCGGCCACCACGGCGGCGCGGAGCTCGGCCAGCGTCCCGCCCTCCGGGCCCTCCCCCGCGCGCACGACGACGGGGACCTCGCCCCAGCGCTCGTGCGTCGACCGGACGACGACGGCCCCGGCCCAGCCCGGCAGCTCGCGGACGACCCGCTCGACGGCCCCGAGCGACACCTTCTCGCCGCCCGAGACCACGACGTCGTCGAGGCGCCCGGTCACGGTGAGGAGGCCCTCGTCGCTCACCGTGCCCGCGTCGCCCGTGCGGTACCAACGCCGCCCGTCCCGCTCGACGAACGCGGCGGCCGTCCGGGCCTCGTCGTCGAGGTAGCCCTCGGCGAGCGACGGGCCGGAGAGCTCGACCTGGCCGCCCACGACGCCCACCCGGGCCTGCCCGACCGGACGGCCGTCGTACACGCAGCCGCCGCCCGTCTCGCTCGACCCGTAGGTGCGCACCAGGGGGACGCCGGAGGCGCGGGCCCGGTCGACGACGGAGGCCGGCGTCGCCTGCCCGCCCACCAGCACGGCCGTGAAGCCGCGGAGCGCCGCGGCGACGCCCTCGTCGTGCTCGGCGGCGTCGAGGGCGGTCACCAGCTGCGCGGGTACGAGCGAGGTGTACCGCACCGGGTGCGTGAGGCGGGCGGCCGCCCGGGCGAAGGCCGCGGCGTCGAAGTGGCCGGGCGCGAGCAGCTCCGGCTCGGTGCCGGCGGCGATCGAGCGCACGAGCACGTTCGTGCCGGCCACGTAGTGCGCGGGCAGGGCGAGGAGCCACTGCCCCGGCCCGCCCAGCGCCCCGTCGGCGGCGGCCGCGCCGGCCAGGAGCGCGTCGGTGCCGAGCGCGACCCGCTTGGGCCGGCCGCTCGAGCCGCTCGTCTCGATCACGAGGGCGACCGGCAGCGGCACGGTCGTCGGGAGGTCGGCCGGCACGACGTCGTCCGTCCGCGGGGCGACGGCGGGGCCGCCCGCGAGCGCTGCCCGGAGCGCGAGCAGCACGCGCTCGGGCGAGCGGGCGTCGACCGCGACCAGGGGCCGGGTCATGCCCCGCGCCTCCCCGGCCCCGCCGCCCTCAGTACTGCCACGGGAACGGCGACCAGTCGGGCTCGCGCTTCTCGAGGAAGGAGTCCCGGCCCTCGACGGCCTCGTCGGTGCCGTACGCCAGGCGCGTCGCCTCGCCCGCGAAGACCTGCTGGCCCACGATGCCGTCGTCGGTCGCGTTGAACGCGAACTTGAGCATGCGGATCGCGGTGGGCGACTTCGTGAGCACGACGCGCGCCATCGCCAGCGCCTCCTTCTCCAGGTCGGCGTGGGGCACGACGCGGTTGACCGCGCCCATCTCGTGGGCACGGTCAGCGCTGTACTCCTCGGCGAGGAAGAAGACCTCGCGGGCGAGCTTCTGGCCGATCTGCTTCGCGAAGTAGGCGCTGCCGTATCCGGCGTCGAACGAGCCGACGTCGGCGTCGGTCTGCTTGAACCTGCCGTGCTCGCGGCTGGCGATCGTGAGGTCGCACACGACGTGCAGCGAGTGGCCGCCGCCCGCGGCCCACCCGGGCACCACGGCGACGACGACCTTGGGCATGAAGCGGATCAGCCGCTGCACCTCGAGGATGTGGAGGCGGCCGGCCGAGGCGGGGTCGGCCACGTTCGCCTCGTCGCCCTCGGCCTTGTAGCCGTCGCGGCCGCGGATGCGCTGGTCGCCGCCGCTGCAGAAGGCCCAGCCGCCGTCCTTCGCGCTGGGGCCGTTGCCGGTCAGCAGCACGACGCCGACCCGGCTCTGCTGCCGGGCGTGGTCGAGCGTGCGGTACAGCTCGTCGACCGTGCGCGGCCGGAAGGCGTTGCGGACCTCGGGGCGGTCGATGGCGACGCGAGCCACGCGGCCCTCGACGTCGAGGTGGTACGTGACGTCGGTGAGGTCGGCGAAGCCGGGCACCTCGCGCCACTCGGTCGGGTCGAAGAGGTCGGAGACGGTGTCGTGCATGCCCGCCAGCCTACGACCGGCGGCGGGGACGGGGCCTCGCGCGGGGCCTGCGCTCGGAGCAGGGCCCGGCCGGGAGCGGGCCCTCCGCGACGGCCGCGTCCCCGGCTCGACGGCCCTAGAACTGCGGCAGCGCGCGGCCCAGCAGGTAGACGAAGACGAACGGGTTCGCCAGCACGCAGACCAGCACGGCGGCGACGCCCTGCCAGCGGCCGCGGCGGAGGGCCACGGCGACCAGCGCGACGACCCCGACGACGACCGAGGCGAGCATCGTGACGAGCGCGATCGAGGCGGCCGCGGCGACGAGGTCGGCGGCGAGGAGGCCGACGGCCAGGCCGTCGAGCGCGAGGAGGAGGAGGCCGAGGCCGAGGGTCACGACGCCGAGCCGCCGGCTGCGGGCCGGCTGGGCGGCCTCGTCGTGGGTGGCCTCGTCGAAGACGGTGAGGCCGTCGTCGGCGGCGGCGGAGCCGGGCTGCCCGGAGCGCTGCCGGGCGTCACGGGGCTCGGTCGGGTCGGTCTCGGGAACGGCCATGGTGACCGACCCTAGCGGCCGACCCGGTGACAGACTGGAGACGTGCCGAGCGTCGTACCTGCCGTCCTCCCGCCCGTCGGCGAGCTGCTCGACGGCGCCCACGTGGTGGCCCTCCCGCTGCGCACGCGGTTCCGCGGCATCGTCGTGCGCGAGGCCCTGCTGGTCGAGGGGCCGCGGGGCTGGACCGAGTTCAGCCCGTTCGTCGAGTACCTCCCGGCCGAGGCCGCCACCTGGCTCGCCGCCTCCGTCGACTTCGGCTGGGGCGCCCCGCACGTCGTCCGGGCCGACACCGTGCGCGTGAACGCGACCCTGCCCGCCGTCGGCCCTGCCGAGGTCCCCGGCGTCCTCGCACGCTTCCCCGGCTGCCGCACCGTGAAGGTCAAGGTCGCCGACCGCACCCAGACGCTCGCCGACGACGTCGCCCGCGTCGCCGCCGCCCGCCGGCACGTCGGCCCAGAGGGCCGCGTCCGGGTCGACGCCAACGGCGGCTGGTCGGTCGACGAGGCCGAGGAGGCGCTGCTCGCGCTGGCCCCGTACGCCCTGGAGTACGCGGAGCAGCCGTGCGCCACGGTGCCCGAGCTCGCCGAGCTGCGACGCCGCACGGCCGGCATCGGGGTCATGGTGGCGGCCGACGAGAGCGTGCGTCGAGCCGACGACCCCCTGGCGGTCGCCCGGGCGGGCGCCGCCGACCTGCTCGTGATCAAGGCCCAGCCGCTCGGCGGGATCCGTGCAGCGCTCGAGGTCGTCGAGGCGGCGGGCCTGCCCGTCGTCGTCTCGAGCGCCCTCGACACCTCCGTCGGCCTCAGCACGGGCGCCCACCTCGCGGCGGCGCTGCCCGGCCTCGAGCACGACTGCGGGCTCGGCACGGCCGCGCTGCTGGCGGCGGACGTCACCCGGCAGCCGCTGCTCCCGGTCGACGGGGCGATCGACGTGCGCCGGGTCGAGGTAGACCACGACCTGCTGCGCGAGCACGCCGCCCCCGACGAGAGGGTGCGCTGGTGGCGTGACCGGCTGCGGGCCTGCCACGACGTGCTCTCCGCGACCCGCGACTCCTGAGGGTCCCGGGCAGCGGCCCGCACGGGCCGGCGGTCGGATCAGAGGCCCGAGTAGGCGTGCAGGCCCTTGAAGAACACGTTGACGATCGAGAAGTTGAACATGACGGCCGCGAAGCCGATGATCGACAGCCACGACGAGCGGGCGCCGCGCCAGCCGCGCGTCGCGCGGGCGTGGATGTAGCCGGCGTAGAGCACCCAGATGATGAAGGTCCAGACCTCCTTGGTGTCCCAGCCCCAGTAGCGGCCCCAGGCGCGCTCAGCCCAGACGGCGCCGGCGATGAGGGTGAAGGTCCAGAGCACGAAGCCGACGAGGGCCACGCGGTACGCCAGGTCCTCCAGGCGGTCGGCCGCGGGCAGGGTGTCCATGAAGCGGAGGTTCGCCAGCTTCGCCTGCTCGCGCTTGGTCTGGATCAGCTGCGCGACGGAGAGGCCGGCCGCGATCGCGAAGAACCCGGTGCCGAGGATGGCCACGAGCACGTGGATGACCAGCCAGGCCGACTGCAGCGCGGGCTGCAGCGGCGAGACGGCGACGTAGTAGTTGACCGTGCCGATCGCCAGCAGGATGAGGTTGAGCCCGGTGACGTAGGCGCCGAGGTACGAGATGTCGACGAAGAGCTTCACCACGAGGTAGACGCCGACGATGATCGCCGTGCCGGTCAGCGAGAACTCGAACATGTTGGCCCACGGCACACGGCCCGCGGCGACGCCGCGCATGACGACCGAGGCGACGTGCACGAGCAGGCCGAGCACGAGCAGCGACGTGGCGACGCGCTCGAACTTCGAGGCGCGACGACCGCCGGAGGCGCCGGGCACGTCGCCCCCGCCGGTGACGATGTCGGCACGGTCGAGCACGATGGTGCTGCCCCCGCCGGCGCCCTTGCGGAGCGTGCCGCCCGACGACCCCACCGGGGCGGCCGGGACGGCGACGGCCGAGGCGGCCTGCTGGGCGTCGCCGGAGCGCTTCGCCAGGTCGAGGGCGAAGGTCACGAAGGAGATCGTGTAGATCGCCATCGCCGAGTAGACGGCGACGAGCGAGTAGTAGGCGAGGTCGGCGGTCACGGAGTGATCCTACGTCCGCCGCGCGACGCGGAGGGCCCCGTGTCGTTCGACGTCGAGCCGGGGCGCGACGCCGCCCTCGCCGCCTCGGCGGGCACGCCGAGGGTCGTGAGGTGCGTGCGGGCGACCTCGCCGACGGCCCGGTCGAGCGTCGGGTCCTCCCCGCGCGCGAGGCCGGCGTACTCGAGCCGGAGGCCGGTGCCGGTGGCCGTGGCCGTGGCCTTGACCCAGACGCGGCGACGGGGCACGAAGAGGGCCGTGAGCAGGCCGCCGAAGGTGAGCACGGCGAAGAGCAGCACCCACACCTGCGAGGGGTCGTGGTGCACGTCGAGCGACGCGAAGCGCTTCACGTCGTTGAACGTGATCGTGCCGAGGCCGTTCGGCAGGTCGACCGTCTCGCCCGGGCTGAGCTGGAGGGCCTTCTGGCCGTTCTCCGCCCCCGCGCCGGCGATCTCGGTCATGTCGTCGGTCTTCAGCGAGTAGACCGACTGCGGCACGCCGTCGTCGAGCGCGAGGTCGCCGTCGTAGACGTTGAGGCTCAGCACCGGGTTGAGGAGGTCGGGGTAGCTGGAGGCGAGGATCCCCGAGCCGTCCCCGGTCTCGACCGCCGACGGGTAGAAGAAGCCGATCATGCCGACCTGCTCGGAGAGCCCGTCGGGCACCTTGACGACCCCCTGCGACGTGAGGTTCGCGTCCTGCGGGAGGAAGGGGATCGTGTCGGTGAACGGCTCGCTGCCGTCGGGCGCGGTGACGGTCACGTCGACCGCGTAGCCGTTGCCGAGCAGGTAGACGGTCGAGCCGCCGATGGCGAGCGGGCTGTTGACCTTGATCTGGGTCGACCGCGGGTCGCCGCCCTGCGTCCGGGTGGTGACGTCGGCCGTGTAGTCGGTCGGCTGCCCCAGGGCGTCGGTGTTGGTCTCCTCGTACGTCGTGCGGAACTTGTCGAGCGTGATGTTGTACGGCGACAGCTGCGAGTCGCTGAACCACCGGCCGGGGTTGAACGAGTCGTACGACACGAGCGCGTTCGTGAAGGTCTGGCCCTCGACGATCACGCGCTGGCCGGTGTAGCCGAACCCCCCGCCGACGCCGACCGTGAGCAGCACCCCGACGAGCGCCGAGTGGAAGACGAGGTTGCCGGTCTCGCGGAGGTAGCCGCGCTCGGCGCTGACCGAGTCGCCGAAGACCTCGGTGCGGTAGCCGGCGCGCTTCAGCTGGGCGCGGGCCGCCGTGACGGCGGCGGCGGGGTCGAGGTCGACGCCCGACGCGCCTCCCTCGCCGGCCTCCAGCGTGACCGAGCGGTAGCCGGCCAGGCGGGAGAGCCGCGCGGGCGTCCTCGGCGGGCGGGCCCGGAGCGCCTCGAAGTGGTGCTTCGTGCGCGGGATGATGCAGCCGATCAGCGAGATGAAGAGCAGCAGGTAGACGGCGGAGAACCACGGCGACGAGTAGGTGTCGAAGACGCCCAGCTTGTCGAGCACGGGGAAGAGGTCGGGGTGGTCGGCCCGGTACTGGACCACGCCGTTCGGGTCGGAGGTGCGCTGCGGCACGAGCGAGCCGGGGATCGCCGCCACCGCGAGCAGCATGAGGAGGAAGAGCGCCGTCTTCATGCTCGTCAGCTGGCGCCAGAAGAAGCGCAGGTAGCCGACCAGGCCGAGGCGCGGGTTCGTGACCCCGCCGTCGCGGTCGCCACCGGCGGACGCGGCCGCGTCGCCGGCGGCGGGCTCGGCGGGGGCGACCGAGTCGTAGTGGTCGCTCGGCCTCAGCGGGTCGCCGACGGCGTCGGAGCCGTCGGTGACCTCGGTGCTGTCGACGGCGTCGGGGGTGCCGGTCGCGCCGGGCGCTCGGTCAGACGATCGTGCCATAGCCCGCGATCACCGCCCCGACCTCGGACATCAGCGCGGACCAGAGCCCGGTGACCATGAGAAGACCGATGACCACCAGGACGGAACCTCCGACGATGTTGACGACGCGGATGTGCCGCTTGACGAACGAGATGGAGCGCGACGCCCAGCCGAGGCCGAGGGCGACGAGCAGGAAGGGCACGCCGAGGCCGACGCAGTAGGCCACGCCGAGCAGCACGCTCTGGCCGACCGACCCGGTGTTCAGCGACATCGCCGTGATCGCGGCGAGCGTCGGCCCGACGCACGGGGTCCAGCCGAGGCCGAAGACGATGCCGAGCAGCGGGGCGCCGGCGAGGCCGGTCGCCGGGGTGAAGCCCGGCTTGAGGGTGCGCTGCAGCACCGTGAACTGGCCGATGAAGACGAGGCCGAGCGCGATCACGACGAGCCCCATCACGCGCACGATCAGCTCGCGCCACTGGATCAGCCAGAAGCCGACGGCGCCGAAGGCGAGGTTCGCCCCGACGAACACGACCGAGAAGCCGGCGATGAAGAGGAGCACGCCGATGACCACCCGGCGACGGTCGCGGGCGCGGCCGGCGTCGTCACGGGCGCCGCCGGTCAGGCCGCCGACGTAGCCGAGGTAGCCGGGCACGAGCGGGAGGACGCAGGGCGACAGGAACGAGATGAGGCCCGCCAGCACCGCCACGGGCAGCGCGACGGCCAGCTGCCCGCCGGCGACCGCGTCGAAGAAGGGGTTGCCCTGGTACACCTAGGCCTGCTCGACGACGGCGTCTTTGATCAGCTGGTCGAGGATGCTGGGGCCCTGCAGCCCGCCCAGGATGCGCGCGGCGATGCGGCCCTGCTTGTCGAGCACGATCGTCGTCGGCACGGAGTTCGGGGCGATGGTGCCCGCCAGCGCGAGCTGCACGGTGCCGTCGTTGGTGTCGACGACCGAGGGGTAGGTGACGCCGAACTTCTCGGCGAAGGCGAGCGACGTCTTGGCCTGGTCGCGCACGTTCACGCCGAGGAACTGCACGCCGTCGCCCTCGTGGGCCTCGCTGAGCTGCTGCAGGTCGGGCGCCTCCTGTCGGCAGGGCGGGCAGCTGGCGTACCAGAAGTTGAGCACGACGACCTGGCCGTCGAGGTCGGAGCGCGAGACCTCGTCGCCCGCGTCGGTCGTCGCCGTGAACTCGACCGGGTCGCGTCGCTCGTCGACGGGGACCTCCGTCACGGTGCCCTCGCCGGAGATGTAGTTCTCGGTGCCGCCGTCGGCGTACTGCTGCGCGAGGCCGTCGTTCGCCGACGTGCAGCCGGCGAGGGCGAGGGCGAGCACGGCCGCGGCGGCGAGGCCGCGGACGGTGCGCCGACGCAGGGACGGACGGGTGGTGGACGGGGCCGCGGAGGCCCCGTCGGACGGTGCTCGGGTGGTCACACTGCTCCCAGGTCGACGGCGTTCGCGAGCAAGTCTGCCGCGGGATCCTGATAGCCCACCTCGACGAAGCGGTCGCCGCGGCGCTCGAGGGTCGTCACGCTCGACAGCGAGCAGCGGCGGCGACGCGGGTCGTGGAAGAGGCGCGCGCCGGTGACGCTGCGGTGCACCATCCAGATCGGCAGCTGGTGGCTGACGAGGACGACGTCGCCGCCGTCGACGCTCGACCAGGCCTCGTCGACCGCGGCGAGCATGCGGGCGGCGATGCTGACGTAGGCCTCGCCCCAGCTCGGCTTGAGCGGGTTGACGATCCACGGCCACTCGGCGGGCACGGCCAGCTGCTTCGCGACCGTGAAGTCGCTGCGGCGCCCCTCGTACTTGTTGGTCGGCTCGATGAGGCGCTCGTCGACCTGCACCGGCAGCTCGAAGGCCTCGGCCCACGGAGCCGCGCTCTCGCGCGTGCGCTGCAGCGGGCTGGCGACGATCGCGGCGACCGGGGCGCCCTGCGCCTGCAGCATCGCGGCCGACGAGGCCGCCATGCGGTGGCCGAGCTCGCTGAGCCCGAAGCCCTCGAGTCGGCCGTAGAGGACGTGGTCGGGGTTCTGCACCTCACCGTGGCGCACGAGGTGGATCTGCTGGGCGGGCATGCGCCCCAGTCTAGGTCGGGGCCCGGCGCACACCTCCCACCGGGGAGACCCACAGGAGGCGCGGTGCGGGGCCCGCAGGGACGCCCGCGCACGGTAAACTCGGGCCTCGTGATCGAACGCACCCTCATCAACGACCTCGCTCCCCTCCCCGACGGCACCGTCACGGTGGCGGGCTGGGTCGACACGGTCCGTGACCAGAAGAAGGTGCAGTTCGTCGTCCTCCGCGACGAGTCCGGCGCCGTCCAGCTCGTCCGCCCGCGCACCGCGGCCGACGTCCTCGCCGAGGCGGGCGAGACCGACGAGGTCGCCGACGCGATCTCCGGCCTCTCGCAGGGCAGCTTCGTCACCGTGACGGGCCAGCTCAAGCACGACGAGCGGGTCAAGCTCGGCGGCATCGAGGTGAAGATCGACACCCTCGTCGTCGACAGCCTCGCCGACCCCGAGACCCCGATCGCCGCCGACAGCGGCATCGACAAGCGCATGGACTGGCGCTTCCTCGACCTGCGCGTGCCGCGGAACGCCCTCATCTTCCGCGTGCAGACGACCTTCGAGCACGCCATGCGCACCTACTGGGTCGAGCGCGGGTACATCGAGATCCACACCCCCAAGATCATGGCGTCGGCCAGCGAGTCGAACGCCGAGCTCTTCAAGGTCGACTACTTCGAGGGCAGCGCCTTCCTCGCGCAGAGCCCCCAGTTCTTCAAGCAGATGGCGCAGTCGGCGGGCTTCGGCAAGATCTTCGAGATCGCCCCGGTCTTCCGTGCCGACCCGTCGTTCACCTCGCGGCACGCGACCGAGTACACCAGCGTCGACGCCGAGATCAGCTACGTCGACTCCCACGAGGACGTCATGCAGATGCAGGAGGAGCTCCTGGTCGCCGCGTTCACGGCCGTCGTCGAGAAGCACGGCGCCGAGATCACGGAGCTCTTCGACGTCGAGCTGACCGTGCCCACGACGCCCTTCCCGCGCATCCCCCTGGCCGAGGCGAAGCAGATCGTCGCCGACCGCGGCTACGTCGTGCCCCGCGCCGACGCCGACATGGACCCGGAGGGCGAGCGCCAGATCGCCGCCTACGTGAAGGAGACGTTCGACCACGACTTCGTCTTCCTCACCGACTACGACGCGTCGATCCGGCCGTTCTACCACATGCGCCACGACGACGACCCGCAGCTCACGAAGAGCTACGACCTCATCTACAACGGCACGGAGATCACCACCGGCGCCCAGCGCGAGCACCGCGTCGAGGTGCTCGAGGCGCAGATCCGCGAGAAGGGCATGAAGCCGGAGGAGCTCGGCGGCTACCTCGACTTCTTCCGCTACGGCGCCCCGTCGCACGGCGGCTTCGGCATGGGCCTGGCCCGCGTGCTGATGCTGATGCTGCACCAGCCGAACCTCCGCGAGGTGACGTACCTGTTCCGCGGGCCGACGCGCCTCACGCCGTAGTCGACACCGCCCCGCGGGGCGGAGCGCGACATCGCGACGGGCCCGACGAGAGCGATCTCGTCGGGCCCGTCGTCGTAGGGGGTCGCCGAGCGGTGCGGTGCGGCCGGGACAGCAGCGGCGGAGCGCCGGGGCGTCAGCCCCTCAGAGGACGGCCTTGCGCAGCGCGGTGCGCAGGCGGTCGGGCTCGACGCGCCAGATGGTGTGCACCCGGTCGTCGATGAGGACGACGGGGATCTCCTCCGCGTACTCGTCGCGGAGGGCGGCGTCGTCGAGGATGTTCGTCTCGTCGTAGCCGAGGCCGTGGGCCGCGAACTCCGGCTCAGCGAGCACGGCGTCCAGGGCTGTCCGGGCGTCGTCGCACAGGTGGCAGCCGGGCTTCGTCAGCAGGGACAGGCGGGGAGCACTCACGCCCCGACCCTACCGGCCCCCGCCTCCGCGCATCCCGCGATGTGATGTGCCACCGATCCGCAGCTCCCCTGCTCCCCGCTTCCTCTCCCCTCTGTCGCAATTGCCGACTCACGGCCTCCTGATACGGGAAAATCCACGCCCTGGACGAGTCCAAGCTGCAGATCGGTCGGCATTTGCTGTCACCAACGACGAAGCCGCAGCAGCAGCAGCAGGGAAGGGAAGCAGGAAGCTACGGCGTCGGCGACTGGCCCGCAGGGCCGCGCCCGGCAGGGCGCCGCGCCCGACAGGGCGCCATGGGCACGGAAGTAGGTCGTGAAAAGAAAGCGGCCCCTGGCCCGAAGGGCCAGGGGCACGCGAACAGTTGCGACTACTTCTTGTTGCGACGCTGGTGGCGCGTCTTGCGGAGCAGCTTGCGGTGCTTCTTCTTCGCCATGCGCTTGCGACGCTTCTTGATGACAGAACCCATGTGGACCTCGCTGATTGGACTGGATCGGAACAACCGGGTCCGAAACAGAACCGCGGAAAAATACCTCGGGGCAGTCTACAAGGGCCGGACCCGAATGTCGAAGTGGCGTCAGCCGACGTCGGCGACGCCGATCTGCAGGACGGCCGCGACGGCCGACTCGGGCACCCGGAACGAGCGGCCGAAGCGGATCGCGGGCAGCTCGCCGGAGTGGACCATGCGGTACACGGTCATCCGCGACACGCGCATCATGTCGGCCACCTCGGCCACCGTGAGGAACCTCACGTCTGACAGGTCGTGCGCCACGGGTCCACCTTCGTCGTCGGGCACCGGCAGCGGCAGCTCCCGGGTCGTGGCCACTCTAGGGGCGTGGCCGACCCCGTGCAACGGATCGGTCGTCAGCGGCCGAGGCGCTTGCGGACCGGCTCGATGACCCGCTCGTCGAGGGCGCTCTGGGCGTCGTGCAGGGCCGAGGAGGCGCGGTGCTGCGCGTCCGCGACGGCACGGCCCAGCGTGCTCCCGACGTCGCCCGCGTCGGGGAGGTTCTCGGCCGCCCGGCGGATGGGCGCCGGCATGGCCACCCCCGCCCACGCGGCGAACGCGCCGGAGGCGACGCCGTCGAGCTCGTCTGCGGCGCCCGCACCGAGGAAGGGGATGAGCCAGTCCTCGACGGTCTCGAGCGGGACGGTCTCGATGCCGTAGTAGCGGTGCTGGCCGACCTCGCGGACGTGCACGAGCCCGGCGTCGCGGAGCACGCGGAGGTGCTTCGACACCGTCGGCTGGCTGAGGCCGAGGGCCGTGACCATCTCGCCGACGCTGACGTCGCCGGTGGCCGAGTCGGCCGAGACGTGCGCGTCGAGCAGCACCTTCAGGAGGTCGCGGCGCGTCCCGTCGGCGATCACGCTGAAGATGTCGGGCATGCAGCCACAGTAACGACCACGGCCCCCGAGTACCATGACGACCGTGTCGCGCCCCTCCGTCGCCGATCGGCGCCTGCCCCGTCGAGACCCCCGCAGCCCCGTCGCGCGGCTCTCCGAGTGGATCGACGACATCGGGCGGCACTCGCCGGCGCGGTTCGCCATCATGATCTTCACCGGCCTCATCGTGGTCTTCACGCTCGTCTTCTCGCTGCCGGTCTCGTCGGCCGAGGGCAGCAGGACGCCGTTGGCCGACTCCCTCTTCACCGCCGTCTCGGTCATCTGCGTCACCGGGCTCGCGACCGTCGACATGGCCACGCACTGGTCGCTCTTCGGGCACGTCGTCATCTTCGTCGGGGTGCAGATCGGCGCCATCGGCGTGCTGACGCTCGCGTCGATCATGGGGCTGGTGGTCTCGCGGAAGCTGGGCCTCCGCGCCCGGCTGATGGCCGCCTCCGACAGCAACCCGCTCCGCGTGCACGCGGGCCCGGTGCCCGAGGGCCAGGCCGTGCGGCTCGGCGAGGTGGGCGGGCTGCTCGCCACCGTGGCGCTCAGCTCGGCCGTGATCCAGACCGTCATCGCGCTGCTGCTCATCCCGCGCGTGCTGCTCGACGGCATCCCCCTCGGCGACGCGGTGCTCGACAGCTTCTACTACTCGGCGATGGCCTTCACGAACACGGGCTTCACGCCGAACGCCGACGGGCTCGCCCCGTTCGCCGACGACTACTGGTTCTTGTCGCTGATCATGGTCGGCGTCTTCCTCGGCAGCATCGGGTTCCCCGTCATCTACGCGCTGGCCCGCAACCCCCGCAACCCGCGACGCTGGTCGGTCCACGTCAAGCTCACGCTGGTCACCAGCGGAGTCCTGCTCCTGGCGGGCACCGTCCTCTACATCGTGCTCGAGTTCGACAACCCCGAGACCTTCGGCGACATCGCGGCGGGCCCGACGATCTTCCAGTCGCTCTTCCTCAGCACGATGACGAGGTCGGGCGGGTTCGCGACCATCGACATCTCCGAGCTCAACGGGTCGTCGCTGCTGGTCACCGACATGCTCATGTTCATCGGCGGCGGGTCGGCGTCGACGGCCGGCGGCATCAAGGTGACGACCCTGGCCGTGCTCTTCCTCGCCGCGTTCGCCGAGGCCCGGGGCAACCGCTCGATGGAGGCGTTCGGCCGCCGGATCCCGAGCGACGTCCTCCGCCTGTCGGTCAGCGTGGTGCTCTGGGGCGCGACGATCGTCGCCGTGTCGAGCATCCTGATCATGCACATCACCAAGGAGCCCCTCGACCACGTGCTGTTCGAGTCGATCTCGGCCTTCGCCACCTCGGGCCTGTCGACGGGGCTGACCGACCGCCTCCCCGACTCCGGCAAGTACATCCTCGCGGTCACGATGTGGATGGGCCGCGTTGGTACAGTGACACTCTCCGTCGCCCTGGCCGCCAGCCAGCGACGCCAGCTGTTCACGCGAGCCGAGGAGCGACCGATCGTTGGTTGACAAGATCAAGCACGACGCCCCGGTGCTCGTCATCGGCCTCGGCCGGTTCGGCGCCGCCACCGCCGGCCAGCTCGAGCGACAAGACAGGGACGTGCTCGCCGTCGACACCGACGCGGGCCTCGTGCAGAAGTGGGCCGACCGGGTCACCCACGCGGTGCAGGCCGACGCCCGCAGCATCGACGCGCTCAAGCAGATCGGCGCCCAGGACTTCTCGATCGCGGTCGTCGCCGTCGGCTCGTCGATCGAGGCGAGCGTGCTGATCACCGCGAACCTCGTCGACCTGAAGGTGCCGCAGATCTGGGCGAAGGCGATCAGCCAGTCGCACGGCAAGATCCTGGCCCGCATCGGCGCCAACCACGTCATCTACCCGGAGCGCGAGGCCGGCGAGCGCGTCGCGCACCTCGTCTCGGGCCGCATGCTCGACTACATCGAGTTCGACGACGCCTTCGCGATCGTCAAGATGTACCCGCCGAAGCCGGTGCGGGGAGCCTCGCTCGCGAGCTCGAACATCCGCAAGAAGTACGGCATCACCATCGTCGGCGTGAAGAGCCCGGGAGGCGCGTTCGAGGAGGCGACGCCCGAGACGGTCATCAGCGACCACGACCTCATCATCGTCTCCGGCGACAGCCGGGCGATCGAGCGGTTCGCCGCCCTCGACAGCTGAGGCGCGTCGCGGAGGGCGATCGGGTCGACTCGTCGCCGCACGCCACCGGGGAGCCTGCCGGGCTCGCCGCCCGCCACGCTCAGCTGCCGGCCGCGATCTCCCGGTTGCGGGCCAGCGCGGCCTGCGTCGCACGCTCGAACAGCTCGCGGAGGCCGCCGTCGGCGAGCTCCGCGACCGCCCGCTCGGTCGTGCCGCCCGGGCTCGTCACGCGACGACGCAGCTCCGCCGGGGCCTCGGCGGCCGGCAGCAGGTCGCTCGCGGCGAGCAGCTCGCTCGCCCCGCGGAACGTGCCCTGGACGAGCGTGGCCGCCTGCGCGGGCGTGAAGCCCAGCGCGACCGCCGCCTCCTGCAGCTGCTCGATCAGGTAGAAGACGTAGGCCGGGCCGGAGCCGGAGATCGTGCTGAGGGCGTCGATCTGCTCCTCGGGCACGACGACGACGTCGCCGACCACCTCGAAGACGCGCCGCGCCAGCGCGAGGTCGGACTCGGAGGAGCGGGAGCCGGCGGCCAGGCCCGTGACGGCGAGGCCGACCACGGCGGGCGTGTTCGGCATCGACCGGAGCACGGGCACGTGCTCGGGCAGCGCCGCCTCCATCGTGGCCGTCGTGACGCCCGCGGCGAGGCTGACGACGACCGTGCCGGGCTCGAGGGCCGGGCCGATCTCGCGGAGGAGGTCGACGACCATCCCGGGCTTGACGCCGATCAGCACGACCGACGCCCCGACGACCGCCGAGGCGTTGGCGGTCGGGTCGGTCTCGGTGGCGAGCGAGGTGACCGGGCCGCGGCGGAGCGCGACGGCCTTGGCCTCGGTGCGGTTCGTGACGCGGACGCCGCCCTCGACGACGACGTCGGGCGAGAGCAGACCCGCGAGGATCGCGCCGCCCATCGAGCCGGCGCCGAGGATCGCCGTGGTGGGGAGAGTGGTGACCATCAGGCCATCCTAAGATCGAGCTGAGCACCACGAGGGGATCGGACACCATGAGCACTTCCGGCGGCAACAAGGCGATCTTCGCGGCACTGGCCGCGAACCTCGGCATCGCGGTGACCAAGTTCATCGCCTGGGCCTTCTCCGGGTCGTCGTCGATGCTCGCCGAGGGCGTGCACTCGCTGGCCGACTCCGGCAACCAGCTGCTCCTGCTGCTCGGCGGGCGACGCGCGAAGAAGGCCGCCGACGAGGAGCACCCCTTCGGCTACGGGCGCGAGCGCTTCGTCTTCGCCTTCGTCGTCTCGATCATCCTGTTCAGCGTGGGCGGGGTCTTCTCGCTCTACGAGGGCGTCGAGAAGCTCCGCGAGCCGCACCCGCTCGAGGTGCCCTGGCTGCCCGTGCTCGTGCTCGCGATCTCGCTGGGCCTCGAGGGCTTCTCGCTCCGCACCGCGATCCGCGAGGCACGGCCGTCGAAGGGCAGCCAGAGCTGGGTCTCGTTCATCCGCCGCGCCAAGGCCCCCGAGCTGCCGGTCGTGCTGCTGGAGGACGCCGCGGCCCTCCTGGGCCTCACCTTCGCCATGGTCGGCGTCGTGCTGACCTGGATCACGGGCGACGGGGTCTTCGACGCGATCGGGACGCTCCTCATCGGCGTGCTGCTCGTCGCGGTGGCGGTCGTGCTCGGCATCGAGACGAAGAGCCTGCTGGTCGGCGAGGGCGCCTCGGCCGCCGACGTCGCCGCCATCCGCGCCGCCGTGACCGACGGCCCGGAGGTCGAGTCGATCATCCACATGAAGACCCTGTACCTCGGCCCGGAGGAGCTGCTCGTCGCCGCGAAGGTGGCCATGCCCGGCCGCACGCTGCTCAGCGACGTCGCCGCCGCGATCAACACGGTCGAGTCGCGCGTGCGGGAGGCCGTGCCGATCGCCCGCGTGATCTACGTCGAGCCCGACGTATGGGTGGAGCCGGGCCACGTGGCGCCGGCGACCGACGCGATCGTGATCCGCGCGGCCGACTAGCCGTCGACCCCGGCCCCGGCTGCGGCCGTCGTGCCGGTGCCGGTGCCGTCGTCGGCACGGCGGGCGGCGAAGAAGTCGTCCAGCTGGGCCCGGCACTCGGGCTCGCGGACGCCCGCCACGACCTCGGCGCGGTGCGGCAGCCGGCGGTCGCGGAGGATGTCGTAGACGCTGCCCGCGCCTCCCGCCTTCTCGTCCCAGGCCCCGAAGACCACCCGCGGCACCCGCGCCGCGAGGATGGCGCCCGCGCACATGGGGCACGGCTCGAGGGTGACGACGAGGGTCGTGCCCGTGAGGTGCCAGTCACCCGTGTGGCGGGCGGCGGCCCGGAGCGCCAGGACCTCGGCGTGGGCCGTCGGGTCCTGCGAGAGCTCGCGCTCGTTGCGCCCGGTCGCGATCACGACGCCGTCGGCGTCGAGCACCACGGCCCCGACGGGCACGTCGCCGGAGACGGCGCAGCCCTCCGCCTCGGCGAGCGCGGCCCCCATCCACCGGGCGAGCTCAGGGGGCACGGCGGTCACGGGGCTCCTCGGGTCGACGGGCGTCGGGGGCGGACGACTCCGCTACCGTGGAGCCTATGCGAGTGCACGTAGCGGACCATCCCCTGATCACCCACAAGCTGACCGTGCTCCGCGACGCGAGCACGCCGTCACCGACCTTCCGGGCCCTCACCGAAGAGCTCGTGACGCTGCTGGCCTACGAGGCCACCCGCGGGGTCCGCACCACCCCGATCGAGATCCAGACCCCCGTCGGCCCGACCACCGGGCTGGCCATCAGCCAGCCGCGGCCGCTCGTCGTCCCGATCCTCCGCGCCGGCCTCGGCATGCTCGAGGGCATGACGACGCTGGTGCCGACCGCCGAGGTCGGGTTCCTCGGCATGGTCCGCGACGAGGAGACCCTGCAGCCGACGACGTACGCCGAGCGCCTGCCCGACGACCTGTCGAACCGCCAGTGCTTCGTGCTCGACCCGATGCTGGCGACCGGCGGCTCGCTGATCGCCGCCATCGACTACCTGCTCGAGCGCGGCGCCGTCGACGTGACGGCGGTCTGCCTGATCGCGGCCCCCGAGGGCCTCGCCGCCGTCGAGGCCGCGATGCAGGGCCGCGACGTCAGCATCGTGCTCGGCGCCGTCGACGAGAAGCTCGACGAGAACGGCTACATCGTGCCCGGGCTGGGCGACGCGGGCGACCGCCTCTACGGCCTGGCCTGACCCCGGCGCCGCACCGGCGCCTCCCCCGCTCCCTCTCCGCAGCGCCCGATCCGGCCACGTCACCCGACGTGGCGCACGGATCGGGCGCTTCGTCGTGCTGCCTTGACAGGCCGTGCACGAGTGACAGAAGATCGACCCCATGACTGACAGCGTGTTCATCCCGACCTCCCCCGAGGCCTCCGGGAGCACCGGCATGATGATGCCGAGCGCCGTCGTCCTGTGTCGAATGTGTGCCTGATCAGGTCGCACCTCGCCGAGTCGCCGTGCCGCGCCGAGCGCGCTGCCGAGTTCGCCGCACGACCCTGCTGCTGAACCGCGACTCCCGGATGCACACGCGTCACCACCTCCGACGCGCATCCCCTCGGCCCTGAGCTCCCGCTCGACGGGCCGTCCGCCCCGGCACCGCTGCCCCCCGGCAGAGGCCTCGTCATCGAGGCCCCGGGCACCGACACACACCGAGCACTCCCCCGGCCGACGACGCCCGGGGGCGCGACTCACCTCACGCAAGGACCCCGCGTACCCATGTCCCTCATCCTCGACCGCCCCGTCACCGCCCCCGCCGTCGCCACCAGCCCCGTCGTCACCAGCCCCGTCGGCGCCGCCCCCGTCGGCGTCGCGCCGAGCGGCCGCCCCCTGAGCGCCGCCCCGGTCATCGCTCCGGCTCCCGAGGCGAGCGCCCCCGCCCGGCCCGCCGCCCCCCGGCCCCGCACGGTGCCCGAGGGCACCGAGGCCCGCGGCTTCGCCCTCTACGTCGGCATCGACGAGCTCAAGGCCGCGGAGGCCGACACCGACCTCGGCGAGATCGTCGCGCAGATCAAGGCCCTCGTCGCACGGATCGCCCCCGGCGCCGAGACCCACGCCGCCGTGGCGCTCGCCCCGACCGGCGCCGGCGGCCGCGACGTCGACGTCGTCCGGCTCGCCCTGCACGACCCCTCCGCCCTGGCGGCCCGCCGGCCGACCGTGGAGGACGAGGAGCCCGGCGCCCGCGGGGGCGTCGTCGTCGACATCTCGCGGAAGCGCCTCCTGCTCGACGGCGAGACCGCCCCCCTGACCTACAAGGAGTTCGAGCTGCTGCAGTACCTCGTGCTGCGCGAGGGCCGCACGATCGAGCGCGCCGAGCTGATCTCCGGCCTCTGGTCGGACGACGACGGCGAGGCCCCCAACGAGCGCACGATCGACGTGCACGTGCGTCGGCTGCGGTCGAAGCTCGGGGCCTTCGAGGACATCGTGCGCACCGTGCGCGGCGTCGGCTACCGCTTCGACCGCCACGCCGACGTGTCGATCCGCCACGCGTCGACGCCGTCGCCCGACGTCTTCTGAGGGCCGGGGGTCCCCCTCAGGGGAAGTTCCCAGCAAGATAACGGTTCGGTAACTAGACCTCCGTTACCGCACCGTTATAGATTGACCGCGTTGAGGTTGTTTGCTGTGGCAGCCGACACGGAATGTGATTGCAGGACACTCTTGGTGCAAGGGAAGAGGGCCGGTCGCCTCGCGACCGGCCCTCTGTCACGTCCGGGCTCGACTCGACCCCGACGCTCGCTCGTCGGCGCGTGGGCCGGCTCGCCTGTCTCGTGAGCGCCGCGCGGCGTCCCCCTGTCGGCCGTTCTTCGTAGACTCGACGTCGACACGAGACGAGGTGGCGACATGAGCGAGACAGCCGTGGCCGTCGGGGCCTGGGAGGCCCTGTTCCGAGCACAGGTGAGCATCATGCGCGAGCTGAACGCCGCCTTCCCCACCGACGACATCTCGTTCAACGAGTACGACGTCCTCTTCAACCTGTCGAGCCAGCCCGAGCGGCGGGCCCGCATCCGCGACCTCACCCGGCACCTCCTGCTCACCCAGCCGAGCATCAGCCGCCTCGTCGACCGCCTGGCGAGCAAGGGGGTCGTCGAGAAGCAGACCGACCCCGGCGACGGGCGCGGCATCATCGTCGCCCTCACCGACCACGGCTACGACCTCTACCGGCGCACCGCCGTCGACCACGCAGCCGCCATCAGGCGCCGCGTGGGCGGCAGCCTCGACCACGACGAGCTCGTCGCGCTGACCGACCTCTGCACGCGCCTCCGCCTGGGCGAGACGACGGGCAGCCCCGGCGACCCGGGCGCGACGACCAGGGCCGACGCCGAGGTCGGTGCCGCCTCGTGACCTCGTCCCCCTCCGTCGTCTGGCTGCGCGACGACCTCCGCGTCGCCGACAACCCCGCCCTCGTCGCCGCGGTCGACCGCGGCGAGCCCGTAGTCGTGCTCGTCGTGCTCGACGACGAGACCCCGGGCATCCGCCCTCTCGGCGGGGCCGCGCGCTGGTGGCTCCACCACAGCCTGGTGGCGCTCGACGGCGCGCTCCGCGAGCTCGGGGCCGGCCTGACGCTCCGCCGCGGCCCCGCCGCCGAGGTGCTCCCGGCCATCGTGGCCGAGGTCGGCGCCGGCGCCGTCTACTGGAACCGCCGCTACGGCAAGGTGCCCCGCGACACCGACGCGGCCCTGAAGGCCGCGCTCCGCGACGAGGGCCTCGTGGCCGAGAGCTTCCAGGCGAACCTCCTCTTCGAGCCGTGGACGGTGCAGACCGGCCAGGGCCAGCCGTTCAAGGTCTTCACGCCGTTCTGGCGGGCCTGCCTCGACCGGCCCGAGCCCCGGCACCCACTCGACGCTCCCGACGCCGTGCGGCCCCCGGAGGCCCCGCCCGCCAGCGACGACCTCGACGCGTGGCAGCTGCTGCCGACGAGCCCCGACTGGGCCGCCGGGCTCCGCGAGACCTGGACCCCGGGCGAGGCCGCCGCGCTGGACGCCCTGGAGGAGTTCGCCACCGGCCACCTGGCCGACTACGGCGAGCGCGACTTCCCCGCCCAGGAGGCGACGAGCCGCATGTCGCCCCGGCTGCGCTTCGGCGAGGTCAGCCCGTTCCAGATCTGGCACCGCATGCGGGGCGACCTCCCGCCCGCCTCGCGGGAGCGGGCGCAGTCGTTCCTCCGCGAGGTGGTCTGGCGCGAGTTCAACCACACCATCCTCTTCTCGTCGCCCGACCTGGCGACGGTCAGCTACCGCCCCGAGTTCGAGGCCTTCCCGTGGGCCGACGTCCCCGAGTCCGAGATCGACGCCTGGCGTCAGGGCCGCACGGGCGTGCCGCTCGTCGACGCCGGCATGCGCCAGCTCTGGACGACCGGGTGGATGCACAACCGGGTGCGGATGGTGACGGCGAGCTTCCTGATCAAGAACCTCCTGGTCGACTGGCGGGTCGGCGAGCAGTGGTTCTGGGACACCCTCGTCGACGCCGACGAGGCGAACAACCCCGCCAACTGGCAGTGGACGGCGGGCTCCGGCGCCGATGCCGCCCCCTACTTCCGGGTCTTCAACCCCGTGCTGCAGGGCGAGAAGTTCGACAAGGAGCGCAACTACGTCCGGGCATGGGTTCCCGAGATCGACACCGACGACTACCCCGAGCCGATGGTCGACCTGAAGGAGTCGCGGCGCCGCG
The DNA here is from genome assembly GCF_014841815.1 of Frigoribacterium sp. CFBP 8754. Taxonomy (NCBI): domain Bacteria; kingdom Bacillati; phylum Actinomycetota; class Actinomycetes; order Micrococcales; family Microbacteriaceae; genus Frigoribacterium; species Frigoribacterium sp. CFBP 8754. The sequence continues at coordinate 258,579 of NZ_JACYUO010000001.1, read as the reverse complement.
CCCTCGACGCCTACGAGACGATGCGCCGCGCCTCCCCCGCGTCGCCCTGACCGCCGCACCGCCCGAGCACCGAGCACCGCCCGAGCACCGAGCACCGAGCACCGAGCACCGAGCACCGAGAGGCACCATGACCGACCCAGCCCGCCCCTCCGGCATCGACGCCCTCTTCGACGCGCGCCAGGCCGAACGTCGAGCGCCCAGCGTCGTGTTCGCCACCTTCGACCACGACGGCGTCACGCACCACGGCGCCCGCGGCGAGGTCGCGGGCGCCCTGCCGGGGCCGCACACCGCCTACCGGATCGCCTCCTGCACGAAGAGCTTCACCGCGGCGGCGCTGCTGGCGCTCCGCGACGCGGGGCAGCTCGTGCTCGACGCGCCCGTCACCGACTTCGTGCCCGCCTTCGCCGACGTCGCGCTGCCCACGGGCGACTCGCCCGTGCCGACGGTGCGGATGCTGATGACGATGTCGGGCGGCCTGCCGACCGACGACCCCTGGGGCGACCGCCAGGAGTCGATCACCGACGACGAGCTCGACGCCCTGCTGCGGCGCGGTCTGCGCTTCGACAGCGTGCCCGGCACGACCTTCGCGTACTCGAACCTGGGCTGGGCCCTGCTCGGGCGCGTCGTCGCGAGCGCGGCCGGCCGGCCCTACCGCGAGGTCGTCGAGCAGACGCTCCTCGGCCCTCTCGGGCTGCCGTCGACCGGCTTCGAGGCCGACGTGCCCGCCACCGGCGGCGTCGCCGTCGGGCACCGGCCGGTCGACGACGGGTGGGAGCCCCTGCCCTTCTCGGGCCCCGGCGCGTTCTCGCCCATCGGGGGGCTGTTCAGCACCACGACCGACCTCGCCCGCTGGGCCCGGTGGCTGTCGTCGGCGTTCGACCCCGAGGGCCGCGGCGACGTCGACGGGGTGCTGAGCCGCGCCTCCCGCCGCGAGATGCAGCAGCTCCACCGGCTCGTGCCCGGCCGGGGCGCGCACCCCTCGGGCTACGGCTTCGGCCTCTTCGTCGAGGAGTACCCCGACTTCGGCACCGTCGTGTCGCACTCCGGCGGCTACCCCGGCTTCTCCGCCCACATGCGCTGGCAGACCGCCACCGGCCTCGGCGCCGTGGGCCTGGAGAACGCCACCTACGCCCAGGTCGCCGTGCCCGTCAGCCGGGCCCTCGACGGCATGATGGCCGACACGGCGGAGGCGCGGGTCGTCGTCACTCCGTGGCCCGAGACCCTCGCCGCGATGCCCCTGGTCGAGGCCGTCGTGCGCGGGCGCGAGGTGCCGTCGGGCCTCCTCAGCGAGAACGTCGAGCTCGACGTGCCGCTCGTGCGCCGCCGAGCCCTGTGGGCCCGCGAGCTCGAGGCGGTCGGCGGGCTGCTCGACCACGACGATGCACGCGATCTGCCCGCCGCAGAGTCGGCGACCCCGTCGCATCGCGTGTGGTGGCTGCCCGGGCGACGCGGGGCCCTGCGGCTCGAGGTCCGGCTGACCCCGGAGGACCCTCCCCGCGTGCAGACCCTGTCGGTGCGCGCCGACACCGGGCGCTGACGCCGTGTCGGTCATCGCCGTCACCGGGGGCGCCGGCAAGGTCGCGGCCATGATCCGGCCGCACCTCGCCGCGGCGGGGCACGAGGTGCGCCTGCTCGACCTGGTCGCCCCGGCCGGCCCGCTCGCGCCGACCGAGTCCGCCGCGGTCGTCGGGGTGACCGACCTCCAGGCCCTGACGGAGGCGCTCCGCGGCGCCGACCTCGTGGTGCACCTCGCCGCGCACGCCGACGAGCGGCCGTGGGAGGACATCCGCGACGTCAACGTCGAGGGGGCACACGCGGTGCACGAGGCCGCCGTGCGGGCCGGCGTGCGGCGCGTCCTCGCCGCGAGCTCGGTGCACGCCGCGGGCTACCTGCCGTGGGACGCCGCAGCCGAGCACGCTGTGCCGGCCGCGCGGCCCGACACGTTCTACGGCCTGAGCAAGGTCGTGCTCGAGGCCATGGGCAGCCTCTACGCCGACCGCGCGGGCCAGCTCGTCGTCTCGGCCCGGATCATGACGGCGGTCGAGCGGCCCTTCGACGCCCGGAGCCTCGGCACCTGGCTGTCGGCCGGCGACGCGGCCCGCCTCGTCGAGGCCGCCCTGACCACCACGGCCACCGGCCACCACGTCGTCTGGGGCGTCTCGCGCAACACGCGTCGACCGGTCTCCCTCGCGGCCGGCGAGGCCGTCAGCTACCACCCGGTCGACGACGCCGAGGCGTACGCCGACGAGGTCGACGAGCCGCCGGTGGGGGGCTCGACGCCGATCGGCGGCAGCTTCGTCGACCACCCGCTCGGGGAGCCCATGTGAGCGGCGCCGACGCGGCGCCGGGGCGGGCGCGGGTGACGTGCTCGGGGCCACCGGACGCTACCGTGGCTCCGTGACCCTCCTGCACCGCGACTCCGCAGTCCGCGACATCGACCCCCTCGCGCTCTACGGGCTGCTGAAGCTGCGGGTCGACGTCTTCGTCGTCGAGCAGGAGTGCCCCTACCCCGAGCTCGACGGGCGCGACGTCGAGCCCGACGCGCAGATGCTCTGGGTCGAGGAGGACGGCGAGGTGCTGGCCACGGTCCGGCTGCTCTGCGACGGCGACGACCGGCGGATCGGCCGCGTCGCGACCGCCGCGTCGGCCCGCGGCCGCGGGCTCGCCGCCCAGCTGATGGAGCGGGCCCTCGCTGACTGCCCCGGCCGCCTCGTGCGGCTCGACGCCCAGGCGCACCTCGAGGGCTGGTACGCGCGCTTCGGCTTCGTCGTGGACGGCGAGCCCTTCCTGGAGGACGGCATCCCGCACGTGCCGATGTCGCGGGTCGTCCCGGCCGCCTGACCAGCGCCTCCCGCTGGGCCGCCCCGCCCGCCGCCCACGCCCCGCCCACGCCCGGCCCCTGTCCCCCGTCCTGGCCGGACCTGGACGGGGGCCGCCCGGACCGTTCCGTCCGGTCCGCCCGCGCCCTAAGCTCGGGCCATGCCACGTCGAGCCACCCCTCCGCGGGACCGCATCCTCGAGGCGGCGCACGCCGAGTTCGCCGCCCGCGGCCTCGCCGGTGCCCGCGTCGACTCCATCGCCCGCGAGGCCGAGGCGAGCAAGGAGCGGCTCTACGCCCACTTCTCGACGAAGCGCGACCTGTTCGACGCCGCCCTGGGCGAGAGCATCGACCGCTGGCTCGAGGCCGTCCCGTTCGACGCCCACGACCTGCCGCAGTGGGCGAGCAGGCTCTACGACCACCTCGCGACGCACGCCGACGACGCACGCCTGCTGCTCTGGGGGCAGATCGAGGGCGTCACGCTGCCGAGCCCCGGGGTCGTCGACCACGAGCAGCTCGACCGGCGCCGCGAGGCCGTCCGGGCGGCGCAGGCCTCGGGCGACATCCCCTCCGACTGGGACGCCGACGAGCTGCTGACGATGGTGTTCGGCAGCGTGCTGGCCTGGTTCGTCACGCCGACCGCGACGAACCTGCACCAGGGCCCGCACCAGCGGCGGTGCGACGTCGTCGAGCAGGCGGTCCGGCGACTCGTCGGCTGAGCGGGAGTACCGTCACGGGGTGACCACGACGACCCCTGCCCCCGACCTCTCCCCCGACCTCCGCGACCTGCTCGACAGCGTGCCCGACACCGGCACCGTCGAGGCGGGCGACGTGGTCTACGACCACGACGGCACGCCCCTCGAGGGCTTCCTCGCCACACCCGGCGACGCCGACGGCGCCCTCCGGCCCGCGGTGCTCGTGCTGCACGACTGGTTCGGCGTCGTCGACCACGTCAAGGTGCGCGCCCAGATGCTGGCGCGCCTCGGCTACGTGGCGCTGGCCGGCGACGTCTACGGCCAGGGCGTCCGCCCCGGCCCCGGGGAGGCGGCGGCCGAGGCCGGCGCCTGGTACGGCGACGTCGCGGCGTTCCGCGCCCGCCTCACCGCCAACCTGGAGCGCCTCCGCTCCGAGCCCGGCGTCGACCCCGAGCGCATCGCCGTGATGGGCTACTGCTTCGGCGGCTCCGGGGCCCTCGAGCTCGCCCGCTCGGGCGCCGACGTGGCGGGGGTCGTGTCGTTCCACGGCGGCCTCGGCACCGGGGCGCCCGCCGAGAAGGGAGCCGTCAAGGCTCCCCTGCTCGTGCTGACGGGCGCGGCCGACCCGGTCGTGCCGGACGACGCGGTCGTCGGCTTCGAGGACGAGCTGCGCGACGCCGAGGTCGGCGACTGGCAGGTCGTCAGCTACAGCGGGGCGATGCACGCCTTCGCGGTGCCGGGCACCGACAGCCCCGAGCACGGCGCGCAGTTCCAGGAGACGGCGAACCGCCGCTCGTGGCTGCAGATGCGCGGCTTCCTCGACGAGGTNGCCGGAGGGGTCAGAACCCGACGACACGCCCCGAGGAGGCGCGGCGCGCGATGTCGCGCAGCTGGACGGCGGTCGAGACGGCCGCGTGGGCGGCCTCGCGCCCCTTGTCCTCCTTCGAGCCGGGCAGCCCGGCCCGGTCGAGGCCCTGCTGCTCGTCGTCGAGGGTGAGCACGCCGAAGCCGACCGGCTTGCCGGTGTCGAGCGTCACGCGGAGCAGGCCCGACGTCGCGGCGTCGGAGACGTACTCGAAGTGCGGGGTGCCGCCGCGGATGATCACGCCGAGCGCCACCACGGCGTCGGCCCCCGCCTCGAGGGCGGCCTTCGCGACGACCGGCAGCTCGAAGCTGCCGGGCACGCGGACGACGGTCGCCTCGGCGCCGAGCTCGGCGATGGTGGCGAGCGCGCCGGCGAGCAGGCCGTCGCTGATCGCGGTGTGCCAGGTGCCGGCGACGACGGTGACGCGCAGGCCGCGGCCGTCGACGGGCTCCTGCTCGGTGGGTGCTCCTGCGCCGCTCATGCGGTGGTCCTCTCGGTGGGGGCGGGGCGACCGGGGAGGTCGCCGGGGGTGGTGGGGGCGGCCGGGCCGGCCGCGAGGCGGTGGGCGACGACCTGGGCGATGGTCACGACGGGGACGCCCTCGCGGCGCCCCAGCTCGATGAGGCCGGGCAGCCGCATCATCTCGCCGTCGTCGGCGACGATCTCGCTGATCGCCGCGACGGGGCGGAGGCCGGCGGCGACCATCAGGTCGACGGCCGCCTCGGTGTGGCCGTCGCGCTCGAGCACCCCGCCGGGCCGGGCCCGGAGCGGGATGACGTGGCCGGGGCGGTGCAGGTCGTCGCGGACGGAGGCCGGGTCGGCCAGGACCCGCAGGGTGCGGGCGCGGTCGGAGGCGCTGATGCCCGTGGTCACGCCCTCGGCCGCGTCGACGCTGACCGTGTACGCGGTGCCGCGGGCGTCCTCGTTGCGGGCGACCATGGGCGGCAGGTCGAGGAGGTCGGCGATCTCCGCCGACATCGGGGCGCAGACGAACCCGGACGAGACCCGCACCGTCCAGGCCAGCCACTCCTGGCTCGCCAGCTCGGCGCTCAGCACCACGTCGCCCTCGTTCTCGCGCGACTCGTCGTCGACGACGATGACCGGCCGGCCACGACGGAGGTGGTCGAGGACGGTCGCGACGTCGTCGAGGGGCTCGGCACCCGTGCGCCGAGGCGCCTCGGGGGCACCCGCGCGGGCGCCCGACGCCTCGGTCACGACGCCCGGCCGGAGCGGTGCGCGCCGGCGGTGGCGTCGAGGGCGAGCATGCGGCGCACGTGGCGCGCCAGGACGTCGGTCTCGACGTTGACGCGGTCGCCCGGGGCCTTGTCGCCGAGCGTCGTGGCGGCGAGGGTCTCGGGGATCAGGCTGACCTCGAACCACCCCTCGTCGGCCCCCGGCTCGCTGATGCGGCTGACGGTGAGGCTCACGCCGTCGAGCGTGACGGAGCCCTTGTCGACGAGGAGGGGGGAGAGGTCGTCGGCGAGGCTCAGGCGCACGCGCCGCCAGGCGTCGCCCTCCTCGGTCTCGAGCACGGACGCCGTGCCGTCGACGTGGCCCTGCACGATGTGGCCGCCGAGGCGGTCGCCCACGCGGGCCGCCCGCTCGAGGTTGACGGGCAGGCCGGGCTCGAGGTCGCCCAGGGTGCTCATGACCAGCGTCTGCTTCATGACGTCGGCCGTGAACGACTCCCCGTCGCGCTCGACCACGGTGAGGCAGACGCCGCTGACCGAGATGGAGTCGCCGTGCTCGGCGCCGTCGACCGCGAGCGGCCCGTGCACGGTGAGGCGGACGCTGTCGCCCACGTCGGCGAGCCGCACGACACGGCCCTTCTCCTCGACGAGACCCGTGAACACGTCAGATCACCGCCGTCGGCAGGAGAGACGGGAGGGCGGGCACCGGCGTCGGCCGGCGCCGCGGGGCGAGGGTGGTGGTCATCATGTCTCCGTCGGTGAGCCTGCTGGGGCTCTCCGGGGACGACGCGAGGTCGCGGCCAGCCCGGGCGCCGTCGTCGACGAGCCCTGGCCCGCGCTGCCTCCCTTCCGGACTGTGACCGTCGGTACCGGAGTTCCACCGGTTCAACCGGGGCGACCACCGTCTGGGGGCCGCACCGGGTCGCGGACTGTGACCGCCGGTTCAGATTTTCGCTGACCCCGGAGCGCGTTGCTCACCGGCGACGATAGCACCGGGCCCCGACAGCGGCCTCGGCCGCCGTCACGCCCCGTCACGTCGCGCCGCCGGGTCAGGTCGGAGGGTGGAGGCCCTCGTCGGCCGGCCCGGTCCGCCAGGCCGTGAAGTGCACGGTGAGGCCGTCGCGCGAGGGGGCGCAGCACATCGGCCCCGCCGTCACCGCCGCGTCCGCGTCGAGCGGAGACACCCGGACCAGGCGCCACGGCTCGTCGTCCACGCGGGCACGGACCGTCAGGGCGTCGCCGGAGCGGCTGGCCCGGACGGTGACCTCGCGGTCGCGCCAGCCGGGGACGGGGGCGAGCGACCAGTCCGAGACGCCCCGCGTGACGACGGCGCCGAGGCCGTCCTCGCCGTCGCTGCGCTCGACGCCCGCCTTCGTCCACGTCTCGTCGTCGACCCTCACGAAGACGCCGGCCTGGTCGAACTGGGCCGAGAAGTCGAGACGGAACGAGACCTCGACCGCGGTGCCCTGCTCGAACGGCGCGAGGAGGGCGTGCTCCGTGTCGTGCACGAACCCGTACGAGGTGACGCGCCAGGCGTCGCTGCCCTCGACGGCGGTCACGCGCATCCCGTCGTCGCCCACCTCCACGCGCGCGGGCGCGGTCGTCCAGCTGCCGGTGCTCCAGTCGACGTCGATCATGCGGTCGAGGCTACGCCGCCGCCGAGCCGCGACGCGGCGACGCGGCTCCGTCGGCGACGCGGTCAGTCGACGACGAGCCCCAGGTGCGCCGCGAGCGCGGGGGCCAGCGCCTGCAGCTGCACGGCGTCGACGGTCGCCCCCCGGAGCCCGTCGAGCCCGTCGACGCGGTCGAACGAGGTCGTGCGCAGGTCGACGTGGGCGAGGGAGGCGCGGGTCACGTCGAGCGTGCCGACACGGCAGTCGACGAGGGCCACCCGCAGGGCCTCCGCACCGCCGAGGTCGAGCTCGCCGACGCTGCAGCCCTCGAGGACGACGTCGGTGAGGCGGGCCCCCCGCAGGTTCAGGTAGTCGATCTTGCCGCCGACGACACGGACGGAGCGCCAGTCGGCGTCGAACAGCTCGGCCGAGCCCCAGCGCGGGCGCTCGACGCGGACGTCATGCCAGGTGCTGCGCCCGGCGGCGAGCTCGGGGGCGAACGAGTCGGCGACGACCGTCTCGACGAACCGCGCGCCCCGGAGGCGCGCCCCGCCGAGCCGGGGCGCCTCGAGCACGCACTCGCGGAGGACGACGCCCTCGAGGTCGCGGTCGGCGAGGTCGGCGTCGACGAGGCGCTCCCGCTCGCGGTCGTCGTGCGCGGCGAGGGAGTCGCCCGTCACGTCGACGAGACCGGTCGGGTCGACGTGGTCGATGCGGGGCGCGTCGGTGCCGCCGCCCGGGGCGGCGCCCGAGCGCCCGGCGCGGGAGGAGGAACGACGGGGAGCGGCCATGCGGACGAGGCTACCGATGGCCGCCGACACCGGACGGACTCGTTCTGGGGAGTGCCGCCCCGGCAGGAGGGGGGCACGATCAGTTCCATGCGCATGCATGAACGCTGCGCGCCGCTGCCCTGACCACCCGACGGTCGGGCCGCGCCCCTCCCCCGCCCCGACCGGAGAACCCCCGTGCCGTCATCCCTCCCTGCCCGTCTGCCGTCGGCCCTCGCCGCCGGCCTCCTCGCGACCGGCCTGCTGCTCGCCGGCCTGGTCGCCGCGCCCGCCGCGCCCGCGAGCGCCGCGCCGGCGCCCGCCCCGACCACCGCCTCCCTGCCGAAGGACCAGCTCGTCGTGCCGCCCTCGGCGCTCGCCCGGGCCGACGCCCTCGACGACGCGCCCACGACCGGCCCGGTCGTCCACACCCTCTGGGTGAGCACCGTGTCGGCCACCGCCGCCACGACCGACGACACGGTCACCTCGCTCGACCGCGCGTCGATCGACGCCGCCGTCACCGCGCTGCACGACTACTGGTGGGAGGAGTCGGGCGGCCGTGTCGACGTCCGCCTCGGCGGCGTCGAGGAGCGCTCCCTCGGCGGCACGAGCTGCGACGCGTCCACGACGCTGAGCAAGGTCAAGGCCTCGGCCTTCGGCGGCTCCTTCGCCTCGTACGGCTGGGCCGGCACCGAGAAGCACCTGCTCGTGCTGCCCCGCGAGGCGTGCGGCACGCAGGCGTTCGGCACCATCGGCGGCGACGGCGGCGAGATCGTCAGCTCGTACGGCCTCGGCCAGCAGCTCGGCGTGCCCGTGCTGCTGCACGAGTTCGGCCACAACCTCGGGCTCGGCCACGCCGGCTCGGCGCTCTGCCGCAGCACGACCTCGTTCGACGGCGCCCCCGGCGACTTCCGCAGCACGGCCGACGCCGCCTGCCCCACCGAGGAGTACGGCGACCACCTCGACATCATGGGCTACTCGGTGTCGGGCGCCCGCCCGCACCTGTCGTCCCCGCAGCGGATGCGTCTCGGCTGGCTGCCGAGCACCGTCGCGCTCAGCACCCCGGCGACCACGAAGCGCGTCGTGCTGCCCTCGCTCGACCCCGCGGCCGCCGGCCGCGCCGTCGACGTCACCGACCCCGTCAGCGGCCAGCACTACGTGCTGGAGTACCGCACGGCCACGGGCCGCGACCGGTCGAGCGCCGAGTTCGCCGGCGGTGCGCCCCGCTGCACGGTCGTCGCGACCGGCTTCACGAAGTGTGCGCTCGACAGCTCGGCCGCCACGGGCAGCGTGCGCGTGCTGCGCGCCCTCCCCCAGCCCGGCGGCTTCGCCACGACGGTGGCCCTCGCGGTCGGCACCGACGCAGCGGCCGACCCCGCCCGCCGCGACACCCACCTCGACGCCGGCGAGTCGTTCACGAGCGCCGGCGGCGGCTTCACCGTCGCCGTGGCGAGCCTCTCGCCCCAGGGCGGAGCCGTGCTCGACGTCTCCCTCCGCGGGCCCCGCGGCGCCGTGTCGACCTCCACCGCGCTGACCCTCTCCACCGCCTCGCAGACCTACGGCGGAGCCGGCGCGACGGCGACCGCCGTCGTGACCCGCGCCGACGGCACGGCGCCCGCGGGCACCGTGAGCCTCGTCGACGGCTCGACCGTGCTGGCGACCGTTCCCGTGGGCACGAGCGGTCGCACGGCGATCGCCGTGCCGACGACGCTGGCCGCGGGGAGCCACGCGCTGCGCGCCTCCTTCACGCCCTCCGACCCCGCCGTCACGGCGTCGGGCTCGGCACCGCAGACGCTCGCGGTCACGGCCGGCGCGACGACCACGTCGCTCCGGGTCAGCGGCCCGCAGCAGACCTTCGGGTCGACGACGACGACCCTCACCGCGACCGTGCCGCAGGTGGCCGGCAGCTGGCCCGCCGGCAGCGTGACCTTCACGCGCTCGGGCGTGCCGGTGGCGGTCGTGCCGCTGGCCTCGGGCACCGCGTCGTGGGTCGTGCCCGCGAGCACGTCGGCCGGCCGGTGGTCGTTCACGGCCTCGTTCGCGCCCTCCTCGACGTCGCTCGTGAAGTCGGTCAGCGCGCCCCAGACGGTCACGGTCGTGCCCGCGAGCTCGACGGTGGCGATCACGCCCGCCACGACGAGCCCCGCACGGAACACCGCCACGACGGCCACCGTCACCGTGCGCGTCGCCGGCGTCGCCTCGCCGGCCGGCTCGGTCACCGTGCTCTCGGACGGGCGCGCCGTGCAGACGGTCGCCCTGACCTCGACCGGCCAGGGCACCGCGACGGTGACGCTGCCGCGGTACGCCACGGCCGGCAGCCCGGTGGTCTCGGTGCGCTACTCGGGCACGCCCGACGTGCTCGGCAGCACCTCGGCGGGCGTCACGCTGCGCGTGCGCTGACCGGCGGGGCGGCCGGGTCGGCCGGACGGGCTCCGTGCCGGCCCGGCCGCGCCCGGCGGCCCGCCCGAGCGCTCAGCACTCGACGACGTTGACGGCGAGCCCGGCGCGGCTGGTCTCCTTGTAGCTGTCGGCCATGTCGCGCCCGGTCTGGCGCATCGTCTCGATCACGGTGTCGAGGCTGACGACGTGGCTGCCGTCGCCCAGCAGCGCCATCCGCGTCGCGGCGACCGCCGTGCCCGCCGCGATGGCGTTGCGCTCGATGCACGGCACCTGCACGAATCCCCCGACCGGGTCGCAGGTGAGGCCGAGGTGGTGCTCCATGGCGATCTCGGCCGCGTTCTCGACCTGACGGGGCGTGCCGCCGAGCACGGCGGTGAGCGCCCCCGCCGCCATCGAGGCGGCCGAGCCGACCTCGCCCTGGCAGCCGGCCTCGGCACCGGAGATCGAGGCGTTGCGCTTGTAGAGCGACCCGATCGCGGCGGCCGTGAGCAGGTAGCCGCGCTCGAGCTCGTCGCGCGTCACCCCGTGGAACCGCATCGCGTAGTACCCGACGGCGGGGATGATGCCCGCGGCCCCGTTGGTCGGCGCGGTGACGACGCGGCCGCCCCCGGCGTTCTCCTCGTTCACGGCCATCGCGTAGGCCTGCAGCCACTGCGCCGGCAGGTCGGAGGTGAGCAACGAGGAGGCGCGGCCCTGGTCGACCGCGGAGCCCCCGATCGCGAACGCGGTCGCCCGCTCCTCCTGCGCCCGCAGCATCTCGGCGATCTGGCGGGCCCGTCGCGGCACCTTCATCCAGCCCGGCAGCACCCCGGAGGCGGCGAGGCCGGCGTCGACGCAGGCCTCCATCGCGGCCCAGCGGGCGGCGAGGCCCGCGGCGGCCGCGGCCTCGCCGTGCACCGCGACCTCGTTGCGCCAGGCCAGCTCGGCGATGCCGACGCCCTCGGCGTCGCAGAGCCGGAGCAGGTCGTCGGCGTCGACGAAGGCGAACGGGGCCTCGGCGGCGGGCACGACGTGCTCGTCGTCGCCGTCGCGGACGACGAACCCGCCGCCGGTCGAGAACCAGACCTCCCGCGCGAGGGTCGCGCCGTCGGCGTCGCGGGCCTCGAGGCTCATCGCGTTGGGGTGCCGCGGCATGCGGGTCAGGGGCGCCATGCGGAGGTCGTTCGGCGCGAAGGCGACCTGGTGCCGGCCGAGCAGCCGGAGGCCGCCCCCCTGCTCGACGGATCGCTGCATCGACGAGACCACCAGCGGGTCGCAGGTCTCGGGCTCCATGCCCGCGAGGCCCGCGAGCACCGCCGAGGGGGTGCCGTGCCCGAGGCCGGTCGCGGCGAGCGAGCCGTAGAGGACGACCTCCACCCGGGCGACGTCGTCGAGCAGGCCCGCGGCGTCGACCCCGTCGAGGAAGAGGCGGGCGGCCCGCATCGGCCCGACGGTGTGCGAGCTCGAGGGCCCGATGCCGACCGAGAACAGGTCGAGGGCCGAGACGTGGTCGGTCATGGTGCCTCCGGGGCGGGGCTCGAGGTCGGATCGGGGTCGGGCCGCCCGACGGTGCGGGCGTGCTCGCCCATCGCCGCCGCCATCTCGCCGAGGAACCTCCGGACGGTCTGCAGCTCGGCGTCGTCGTAGCCCGCCATCACGCGGTCGCTCAGCGCGCCGAGGGGCCCGAAGAAACGGCCGGCGACGGCGCGGGCCGCCTCGTCGTAGCGCACGATGACCCGGCGCCGGTCGACCTCGTCGCGCGTGCGGTGCACGTGGCCCGCGCGCTCGAGGCGGTCGATGACGCCCGTGGCGGCGCCGGACGTCACGCCGAGGACGTCGCCGAGGCGGCCCGACGTGACGGGGTCGCCCCGCTGCTCCGCCTGCATGACGTGCAGCAGCGCCTCCAGGTCGATGTGGCCGAGCCCCTGCTGCGCCGCGAACGCCTGGGCGACCCGCTGCGACTCGGTGGTGAGCCGCTGCATGGCCGTGACGACGTCGCGGCGGGCCCCGGCGCGAGCGGGCGCGCCCGGCGCGTCTCGCACGTCGGGGTGAGCCGGGTCTGGGTCGGTCATCGCGCCTCCTGTGCACTGATTCTCGCCGACGTCGGGTCGCCGCCGTGCAATACTCTCAGCAACTAAGACATCCACCAACTGAAGGACACTCGTGCGCGCACTCGCCCGCCTCGTCAGCGGCCACCGGTCGGCCTGGGCCGTCCTCGGCGGCACCCTCGTCGCCGTCGCCCTGCTCTTCGCGTTCCTGCCCTCCGGCGGCGACGACGCGTTCCCGCCCTCCGGGCTCCCCGACGACAGCCAGGCGGCGGAGGTGACCGCCCTGCTCGACGAGTTCCCGTCGTCCGACACGACCGTCGGCATCCTGGTCTGGAGCCGAGGAGGCGCCGCCCTCTCCGACACGGACGTCGCGTCGGTCTCCGCCCGCGCCGAGGCCCTCGCGGCCCTGTCGACCACCCCGCAGGCCGTCCGCCCGCAGGTCAGCGACGACGGCACCGCGGCGCTCGTCGCCGTGCCGCTCGCCGCCGACGACGTCGACGCCGACCTGTCGGGCGTGGCCGGAGAGCTGCGCGCCGCCGCCTCGGAGGGGCTGCCCGACGACCTCTCGGCGTACCTGACCGGGCCCGTCGGCTTCCAGGACGACGTCTCGAACTCGTTCGCGGGGGCGGACTTCCGCCTCCTGCTCGTCACCGTGGTCGTCGTCGCCGTGCTGCTGATCGTCACCTACCGCAGCCCCGTGCTGTGGATCGTGCCGCTCGCCGTCGTCGGCGTCGCCGACGGACTCGCGGGTCGGGTCGTGGCGGCCCTGGCCGAGCCGCTCGGGGTGACCGTCGACGCCTCGATCTCGGGGATCCTCTCGGTGCTCGTCTTCGGCGCGGGCACGAACTACGCGCTCCTGCTGGTCGCCCGCTACCGCGAGGAGCTGCTGCGCGACGACGACCGGCACCGGGCGATGCGCACCGCCGTGACGAGCGCCGGGCCCGCGATCGCGGCGAGCGGCGGCACGGTCGCGCTCAGCCTCGCCACCCTCGTGCTCGCCTCCCTCGCGGGCAACCGCGCGCTCGGCGTGGCCTGTGCCCTGGGCGTCGTGGTCGCGGTCGTCTTCGCCCTCGTCGTGCTGCCGGCCGCCCTCGTGGTCTGCGGTCGCGGGCTGTTCTGGCCCTTCGTGCCCCGCGCCTCCGCCCCCGGCTCCCCCGGCGCCGACGAGCCCCACCACCACGCGGCACGGAAGCAGGGCGCCTGGGAGCGCCTCGGCCGGGGCGTGCAGCGCCGACCGGTGGTCGTGAGCGTCGCCGCGGTCGCCGGGCTCGGAGTGCTCTGCCTGGGCCTCGGCGGCTACGCGGTCGGGCTCTCGCAGACCGACCAGCTGCTCGGCGACCCCGACTCGGTCACGGCCCAGCGGATCGTCGACGACTCGTTCTCGGCCGGACTNGGCGTCGACGGCGTCGACTCCGCGGCGGTCGGCGAGGAGGCCTCCGGGCTGACGCGCGTCGACGTCCAGCTCGCGGCCGAGCCGGAGAGCGACGACGCGTTCGTCGTCGTCCAGGCGCTCCGCGACGCCTACGCCGGGGCCGGAGGCGCGGTGTCGGACGCCCTCGTCGGCGGCAGCGACGCGACGGCCTACGACGAGCGCACCGCCGCGCAGGCCGACCTCCGCCTGATCGCCCCGATCATCCTCGCGGTCGTCTTCGCCGTCCTGGCGCTGCTGCTCCGGTCGCTGGTCGCCCCGGTGCTGCTCATCGCGTCGGTGCTCGCCACCTTCGCGGCGAGCCTGGGCGCGTCGACCTGGCTGTTCCAGCACGTGCTCGGGTTCCCGGCCCTCGACACGGCGGTGACCCTGTACGCCTTCCTCTTCCTCGTGGCGCTCGGGGTGGACTACAACATCTTCCTCACCACCCGGGCGAGGGAGGAACGGGAGCGGCACGGCACCCGCGAGGGCATGGTGCGCGCGTTGGCCTCGACGGGCGCCGTCATCACGAGCGCCGGCGTGCTGCTCGCGGCCGTGTTCGCCGTGCTCGGCGTGCTGCCGGTCGTCGCCCTCACGCAGGTCGGCGTCGTCGTCTGCATCGGCGTGCTGCTCGACACCCTCGTCGTGCGGACCGTGCTGGTGCCGGCCCTGGTCTTCCTCACCGGCGACGCGTTCTGGTGGCCGAGCCGGCGCCGCGGTCAGCCGCAGGCGGACCAGAGGCCGATGCCCGAGCCCTCGGCCGTGGCCTCGGCGGCGACGAAGGCGTCGCGGTAGCGGTACGGGTCGTCGTAGGTGTCCTCACGGCCGTACCCCTGGGCGACGAGGTCGTGGTTGAGCATGACCCCGGCGGGCGTCCAGACGTAGCGCAACAGGCGGTCGTACCGGTCGGCGTCGCCCTGCGAGGGGTCGGCCTCGAGCCAGACGGCCGACCCCGCCGGCAGGCTCGTGGTCGTGAAGGCGCTCGCCTCGGGGCCGAAGCAGTCGACCGGGGCGTCGGGCTGCACGGTCTCGGGGGTGTCGACGCCGATGAGGCGGACCCGCTCCCGGGCGCCGCCGTCGGCGAGCACGACGATCACGGTGTCGCCGTCGACCACGCGCTCGACGATGGCCTGGGCGGCGCCCTCGGGGACGGCGGCGGGCACCGCGACCGAGGGGGACGAGCCGGTGCCCGGGGCCGAGCCAGCGCCCGGGCCCGACCCGTCGCGCGAGCCGTCGAGGAGCTGCGGGAACGCCACCACGACCACGGCGGCCACGACGACGACCACGACGCCGAGCAGAGACGACCGACGACGGCGGCCCCGCGCGCGACCGCCGCTCACTCGGCGAGCCTCGTGCCGCGCAGCTCGGGCAGGGCGAGGGCCGCGGCGGCCGCGACGAGGAACACCGCGCCGAAGACGACGAAGAGCAGGGGCGCGCCGCCCAGCACGAGCAGCGGGGGCACCGAGAGGGGCGCGACGATCGAGGCGACGCGCCCGACCCCGGCGGCCCAGCCCGACCCCGTGCCGCGCAGCCGCGTCGGGTAGAGCTCGGGGGTGACCGCGTACAGGGCGCCCCACGCCCCGAGGTTCGCGAACGACAGGGCCGCGCCCGAGACCACGATGTGCGTCGCGCTCCCGCTGACGACGCCCGCCCCGAACGCGGCGGCGGCCACCGCGGAGCCGAGCAGGAAGGCCGCCAGGGTGGCCCGACGACCCCAGCGCTCGATGAGCCAGGCCGAGACGGCGTAGCCGGGCAGCTGCGCCAGCGTGATGAGCAACGTGTACTCGAACGACTTGACGAGCGGGAAGCCCGCCTCGACGAGCAGCGTCGGCAGCCAGA
Source organism: Frigoribacterium sp. CFBP 8754 (assembly GCF_014841815.1). Taxonomy (NCBI): domain Bacteria; kingdom Bacillati; phylum Actinomycetota; class Actinomycetes; order Micrococcales; family Microbacteriaceae; genus Frigoribacterium; species Frigoribacterium sp. CFBP 8754. Next base: position 242,957 of record NZ_JACYUO010000001.1, on the reverse strand, counting down.
CGAAGGCGCCGTAGTACGAGAAGTTCGTCGCCGCCCAGACGAGCCACAGGGCGACCGTCCGCCGGCGGAGCCCGTCGCGCAGGAGGGCGGAGAGGGAGGCGCGGCGAGCGCCCGACGCGACCCGCGCCTCCTCGAGGGCCGTCGCCCTGGTCGCCGCGGCCGCGACGTCGGCCGGGTCGGGGGCGGGCACCCCGGCGGCCCGCTCGAAGGCCCGGACGGTGCGCTCGGCCTCGTCGTGCCGCCCCCGCGACTCGAGGTACCGCACCGACTCGGGCATGCGCAGCCGCACGAACACGGCGTACGCCGCCGGGAGGGCCCCGATCAGCAGCGCCCAGCGCCAGCCGTCGTCGCTGGTCGGCACCACCAGGTAGCCGACCAGCGCCGCCGCGATCGAGCCGACCGCCCAGAACGCCTCGAGCAGCACGACGACGCGGCCGCGGATGCGACGCGGCGAGAACTCGGAGACGAGCGTCGAGGCCACCGGCAGCTCGGAGCCGAGGCCCAGCCCCACGACGAAGCGCAGCACGAGCAGCGCCCCGACCGACCAGCTGAGCGCGGAGACGCCGGTCGCCAGGCCGTAGACGAGGAGGGTGAGGGCGAAGACGGTCTTGCGCCCGAGGCGGTCGGAGAGCGTGCCGCCGAGGGCCGCGCCGATCGCCATGCCGGCGAAGCCGGCCGAGGCGACGAACGCCAGGGCGCCGCGGTCGGAGCTCCAGACGACGGCCAGCTGGGCGATCACGAACGAGACGAGGCCGACGTCGAGGGCGTCGAGGGCCCAGCCGACGCCGCTGCCGACGAGCAGCCGGCCGTGCTTGCGGGTGAAGGGCAGCTCGTCCAGGCGCTCGGTGCGCGTGGGCGGTGCCTGCGTGGCGACGTCGTCGGTCATGGTGCCTCTCGGGCGCTGTCGGGTGGGGCGTCCTCGACACGCCCTGCCGTGCGCCAGCCGTGAACATCGACGAGGGTAGCGAGTCTCGGGGCGCCGCACCGTAGGCTCCGGCGCACCGGTCCATCGTGGACGGGCGACGGAGGCACCACCATGGCAGAGAAATCGACGAAGAAGTCCACCAAGACGACCGCGACGCGGTCGCTCAAGGAGAAGCGGGCCGACAAGAAGGACAAGCGCGGCACCGCCTCCCACTCGGAGGACGCCGTCTCGAACGTCAAGAAGCGCTAGCTCCCTCCCAGCGCCGCGTCGGCGGCAGCGGCAGCGTCACGGCACCGTCAGCCCCCGACACCCCGGAGGCGGCGGTGCCGTTCTCGTCCCCGGTCGCCCCTCCGTCGGTGACAGACGCTCAGCTCGCGGTTAGCCTCGGGGGACGGGCCCACCAGGGGGCCCGGTCGAGGGGACCACCATGACCACGTCCGACGCCACGCCCGCTCCCACGCCCGCCCCGAAGCCCGGGCCCGGCCCGCGGCCCGTCCCGGCCGCCTCGGCCGCGGCGCCCGCTCCGACCACCGCGGCCGCCGCGTGAGGGCCGCGCTCCGCCGCGGCGCCGCGGCCGGCACCGTCGCCGTCGTCGCGCTGGGGCTCGCCCTCGCGGGGGCGACCACCGCCTCCGCCGCCCAGGCCGGCGCCTGGGGCAGCTTCACGCTCAGCGGGAGCGCTCGCGAGTGGTCCGGCACGATGTCGCTGCCCGGCGGCTTCCCCGAGACGGCCTTCACCTCGACCTCGCGCCAGGCCACGGTGCCGAGCGGCTCGAGCACCTGGCAGGCCGCCTCCACCGCGCCCGGCGAGCGCTACGGGTCGAGCCGGGGCCTGCCCTACCTCAACCTGCGGCCGCAGCTCGACCGGCCCGTCGCCTCCGCCGCCTCGGTCACCACCTACACGTTCGGCTCCGCCACCCCGTCGGCCGGCTGGTCGTTCGTCCTCGGCGACGTCGACGCCGACCAGGTCACCGTGACCGCGACCGACCCGGCCGGAGCGGCCGTGCCCGCCTCGGCCCTGGGCTTCGGCTCGGCCTACAACTACTGCCGCGTCGCCGGCGGCCCCTCGTGCGACGCGGCCGGCCTCGGCGACGTGCCCCGCTGGGACTCCTCGACCGGGGTGCTGCTCGGCAACGCCGACGCCCTCGACACCGAGGGCGCCGCGGCCTGGTTCAGCCCGACCGTGCCGCTCGGCTCCCTGACGCTGACCTTCCAGCAGCGCTCGGGCTTCCCGGTCTTCCAGACCTGGTTCGCGACGCGCACCCAGTCGCTGACCGGCACCGTGACCGAGGGAGGCGCGGCCTTCCCGGCAGCGGCCGTCACCGTCCGCGACGCCTCCGGCACCGTCGTCGCGGAGACCACCACGAACGCCCGCGGCGAGTACGTCGTGCCGGCCCTCACCGCCGCGCCGGGCTGGCGCGTCACGGTCGAGCCGCCCGCGGGGACCCCCGCCGCGGAGGACGTCGTCGTCGACCTGACGTCCGCCGACGGAGTCGCCGACGTCGCCTTCCCGACCGCGCCCGCGCCCGCGCCGACGTCGGTCGCGGTCACCGCCACGATCGTCGACACCGAGGGAACGCCCGTGCCCGACCTGCCGCTCAGGCTCGTCGAGCGCGCCTCGCGCGCCACGGTGGCCGAGGTGACCACGGCCGACGACGGCACGGCGACCGTCGCCGACCTCGCCCCGACGACGTCGTACGAGCTCTTCCGCGCCGACACGGGCGAGTCGCTCGGCACGCTCGTGCCCAACAGCGGCGGCGTGCTGCCGGTCGGCTTCTTCCGCCCGGTGCCCGCGCCGGCCCCCGAGCCCACCGTCGACGTGAGCGGCACGATCGCCGGCCCCGACGGAGCGCCCGCCGCGGGCGCCACGCTCGACGTGGTGCTCGTGCCGGCCGACGGCGGCCAGCCCACCGAGACCGTCGCGACCGTCGAGACCGACGCCGAGGGCGGCTTCGAGGTCGACGGGCTGCTGCCCGAGACCGACTACGTCATCGTCGTCGACGAGCAGGCGGAGGCGGCGGTCCCGTTCACGACCCCGGCCGCCGGCGCCCCCGCGACGCCGCTCGTGCTCGAGGTGCCCGCGCCCGAGTCGGTCAGCGTCGACGGCACGGTCGTCGACCAGGACGGCGAGCCCGTCGCCGACGCGCCGGTCGCGGTGCTGCCCGCCACCGGCGACGCCCCGGTGGCCGAGACCACGACCGACGCCGACGGTCGCTTCGTGCTCGACGGCCTCGACCCCGGCACCGACTACCGCCTCGTCGTCGACGGCGACGTCGCCGGAGCGGTGCCCTTCACGACCGGGTTCGCGGACGCCGGGCTCGGCACGGTCGCCGTGACCGTCGTCGTGCCCGACCCGACGCCCGGCCCCACTCCCGGCCCGACGCCCGAGCCCTCCCCCGGCCCCCCGGCCGGACCGGCGCCGACGGCGAGCGCGGCGCCCGTGGCCCCGGGCACGACCCCGACGGTCCGTCCCGCCGGGCGGCCCGGCGGCCTCGCCTTCACCGGTGCCGACGCGGCCTGGCCGCTCGGCCTCGGGGCCGCGCTGCTGGTCGCGGGCCTCGGCCTCGTGACGGGCCGAGCCGTGCTGCGGCGCCGGCAGCAGGCCGTCGTGAGCGGGTCGGAGGACTGACACCGCGCCTCCCGCGCCCCTCGGCCCCGCCGCCGGTCACCCGACCGGCGACGGGGCCGCCGTGCTGACCGGGCCGCCGCGCTGACCGGGCCGTACCCCGTTCACGGAGCGGACTCGGCGGGTGGCGGGGCGACGCCCGGCCTACCGTCGGGCGGGCGCGCGGCTCGGCCGTGCGCGCCCGCGGGCCAGCCCGCCCGCGGACCCGCAGACCCGCAGACACCAGGAGGAACCCCGTGAAGGCAGTCGTCTGGCACGGCGTCGGAGACATCCGTCTCGACGACGTCGAGCAGCCCACCATCACCGACCCGAACGACGCGATCGTGCGCGTCACCCGCAGCGCGATCTGCGGCACCGACCTGCACTTCGTGCGCGGCACGATGGCGCCGATGGTCGAGGGCACGATCCTCGGCCACGAGGCCGTGGGCGTCGTCACCGAGGTCGGCGACGCCGTGCGCGGCTTCAGCCCGGGCGACCGGGTGATCATCGACAGCACGGTCTCGTGCGGCGCCTGCCGGTACTGCCGCGAGGGCCACACCGCCCAGTGCGACGTCGCGAACCCGAACGGCCCCGACGCGGGCACGAGCTTCTTCGGCGGGCCCGCCTCGACCGGCCCGGTGGACGGGCTGCAGGCCGAGTACGTGCGGGTGCCGTGGGCGCGCAACACCCTGCACCCGCTGCCCGACACGGTCAGCGACGACCAGGCGATCCTGCTCAGCGACATCTACCCCACCGGCTGGTTCGGGGCCGAGCTCGCCGGCGTCCGCCGCGGCGACACCGTGGCCGTGCTCGGCGCCGGCGTCGTCGGCCAGTTCGCGATCGCGTCGGCGTTCCAGCAGGGCGCCGCCCGCGTGATCGCGGTCGACCACCTCGAGGACCGCCTCGCCCAGGCCCTCGCCCAGAACGCGGAGGTCGTCGACTTCAGCCGGGAGGACCCGGTCGCGGTCGTCAAGGAGCTCACGAACGGCATCGGTGTCGACGCCGTCATCGACGCGGTCGGCGTCGACGCGCAACACGCCGCCCACGGCCCGGCCGCCCCCGACGCCGAGCAGGCCGCCGCGTTCGAGGCGGAGGTCGCGCAGGTCGCGCCCGACGCCGCCCCGCAGGGCGACCAGTGGGTGCCGGGCAACGCGCCGTCGCAGGCCGCCCGCTGGGCCGTCGAGATGGTCGCGAAGTACGGCCGCATCGGCATCATCGGCGTCTACGCGCCCACGGTCGAGACGTACCCGATCGGTGCCGCGATGCTCAAGAACCTCACGGTGCGGATGGGCAACTGCGACCACCACTCCGTCACGCCGCCGCTCATCGAGCGCGTCGCCGCCGGGCTGTTCGACCCGACCGCGCTGATCACCGAGCGCGAGCCGGTGACCGACGCGATCGCGGCGTACGAGGCGTTCGACCGGCGCGAGCCGGGGTGGCTGAAGGTCGAGCTGACGACGGGCTCGTAGCTGGGCCGCGACGCGGGGCCTGCGGGAGGCGCGGTGCGGGCGGGGCCGGCACCGCGCCTCCCCCGGGTGGTCAGGCGACCGTCGTGCCCGCGCGCATCTCGTCGACGCTGAGCTCCGGGGCACCGCCCGCGGCCGCGGCCGGGTCCATCCAGACGAAGTCCCAGTGGTGACCGTCGAGGTCGTCGAAGCTCTTCGAGTACATGAAGCCGTGGTCCTGCTCGCCGGCCGGCGTCGCCCCCGCGGCGAGCGCGGCGGCGTACGCCGCGTCGACCTCCTCCTTGCTCTCGGCGCTGAGGGCGAGCTGCACCTCGGTCGAGGTGGTGGCGTCGATGATCGTCTTGCGGGTGAACTCCGCGAAGAACGGCCTCGTGAGCAGCATCGCGGTGATCGTGTCGCTGATCACGACGCTGACGGCGTTCTCGTCGCTGAACCCCTCGTTGATCGAGTACCCCAGGGCCTCGAAGAAGGTGCGCGACCGGGCGACGTCGTCGACGGCCAGGTTGACGAAGATCATGGTGGGCATCGGTGCGCCGCCTCTCTGCGGGGCGCCGGCGGCCCGTCGCCGCCGGTCGTCTCCCGCATGATGGCAAGGCGCCGGCGACCGTGTCAAGACCCGTCGGCGCGGGGTGTCCCCCTCCCAGCGGGCACCCCGACAGCGGGTGTTGCGTGGTCTGCATGAAGCACACGACACTCGGCAGCGTCGACGGCGGACTCGACGTGGGCCGCCTCGGCCTCGGCCTGATGGGCATGTCCGCGTTCTACACCGGCAGCGGCACCGACGACGACGAGTCGGTGCGGGTGATCCACGCCGCGCTCGACCACGGCGTGACCCTGCTCGACACCGCCGACATGTACGGCCCGCACACGAACGAGCAGCTGCTGGGGCGCGCCCTGCGCGGCCGACGCGACGGCGTCGTCGTCGCGACCAAGTTCGGCAACGTCACCGACCCCGAGGCGCGGAAGGAGCGCGCGGTCGACGGTCGGCCCGAGTACGTGCGCCGCTCGATCGACGGCTCGCTGCAGCGGCTCGGGCTCGACCACGTCGACCTCTACTACCAGCACCGCGTCGACCCGCAGGTGCCGATCGAGGAGACGGTCGGCGCCATGGCCGAGCTCGTCACGGCGGGCAAGGTCCGCCACCTCGGCCTGTCCGAGGCGGCTCCCGAGACGATCCGCCGGGCCCACGCCACCCACCCGATCACCGCCCTGCAGACCGAGTGGTCGCTCTGGAGCCGCGACCCCGAGGCCGAGATCGTACCGCTCGTGCGCGAGCTCGGCATCGGCTTCGTGCCGTACTCGCCGCTCGGCCGCGGGTTCCTCACCGGTGCCCTGCGCTCGGTCGACGAGCTCGCCGACGACGACTTCCGCCGCTTCGCGCCGCGGTTCAGCGGAGACAACCTGCAGGCGAACGTGCGCATCGTCGAGCAGGTCGACGCCGTCGCCCGCGAGGTAGCGGCGACGCCCGGCCAGGTCGCGCTGGCCTGGCTGCTCGCCAAGGGCGAGGGCGTCGTGCCGATCCCCGGCACGAAGCGCCGCACGTACCTCGACGAGAACGTCGCCGCCGACGACGTCGTGCTCACGGCCGCGCAGGTCGAGCAGCTCGACGCGGTCGCCGCGCCCCAGGGCGACCGGTACGCCGACATGTCGACGGTCGACCGCTAGCGCGGACGGCCCACGGCGGGCGGGTGCGAGCCGGGCGGGCGTCGACGACGGACCGCCCGGGTCGCACCCGCCCGTCGTCGTGACGGGGCAGGGCGGCCGGGCAGGGCGGCCGGGGCAGGGCGGGCCCGAGCGCGGGAGGCGCGGGTACGGTCGCAGCATGGACGACGTGATCAGACGGCGCGCGGTGGTCCGCGGCCTGGTGCAGGGCGTGGGCTTCCGCTTCTCGACCGAGGGCGAGGCCGACCGCCTCGGCGTCGCCGGGTTCGTGCGCAACCTGCCCGACGGCACCGTCGAGACGGAGGCCGAGGGCACGCCGGAGGCGGTCGGCCAGCTGCTGGAGTGGCTCACGGAGGGCCCGCAGGGCTCCCGCGTCGACGGGGTCGACGTGAGCGAGCTGTCGCCGCTCGGCGAGGGCGGCTTCGAGACGCGGCACTGAACGGCAGCGGCAGCGTCGGCGAGCGGCGGGCGGCACCGTCGGCGAGGGCCCGCGTGCCGGGACCCGGCCCGGGAGCTCGCACGCACCCGACAGCGTGGAGTCCCCGGACCGGGCTGCACCCGAGGGTGCACCAGCTTGTCTACCAGGTCGGTCGGTGCACTCGCCCACCGGTCGGGGGACGAACTCGCGACGGCCACCTCACATCCGCCCCCTCTCGCGCGTCTGCAGCGTGGGTAGCATCGGCAGAGACGAGGAGACGACCGTGACGGAGACCGGCAGCGCGCGCGGAGCGGGCACCACGGGCACGGGCTGGGGCACGGACGACCCAGCCCCGACCACGGCCCCCGACGCGGCGGTCGTGCACACCACCACGAGCACGCCCGTGGGCCTGCTGACCGTCGCGGGGGGCGTCGACGGGCTCGTGGGCCTGTGGTTCGAGGGCCACCGGCGCGGGCCGACCCGCGACTCCCTGGGCCCGCGCTCCGACGTCGGCACCGGCGCGAGCGACTTCGGCGAGGTGGCCCGGCAGCTCGGGCAGTACTTCGCCGGCGAGCGGACGGCCTTCGACCTGCCGCTCGCGCCGCGCGGCGACGACTTCCGCCAGCGGGTCTGGGCGGCCCTCCGCACGATCCCCCACGGCGAGACCCGCACCTACGGCCAGCTCGCCGTCGGCCTCGGCGGGGTCGGGCTGGCCCGGGCCGTCGGGGCCGCGAACGCGCTGAACCCGCTGAGCATCGTCGTGCCGTGCCACCGGGTGGTCGGCGCCGGCGGGGCCCTCACCGGCTACGCGGGCGGGCTGGAGCGCAAGAGGTTCCTGCTGGCCCTCGAGGAGCCCGCCGAGCGGCGCGAGAGCCGGCTGTTCTGACGTGGGCCCGTTCGACCGCGCCGTCGAGCAGCACGGGGTCACCGTGCTGCGCGTCTGCCGTGCCCTGCTGCCGCCGGCCGACGCCGACGACGCCTGGTCGGAGACCTTCCTCGCCGCGCTCGTCGCCTGGCCCGGGCTGCCGCCGGGGACGAACGTCGAGGCCTGGCTCGTGACCGTCGCGCGCCGCAAGGCCCTCGACGTGCTGCGCGGGCAGGCCCGCCGAGCGCTCCCGGTCGAGACGCTGCCCGAGCCGCCCGCGCCCCGGCCCTTCGACGAGGTGCTCGCCCGTGACGACGAGCTGCTCGACGCCGTCCGCGGGCTGCCGCACCGCCAGCGCGTCGCCGTCGTCGGCCACCACCTCGCCGGGCTCAGCCACCGCGAGGTCGCGGAGGCGACCGGGGTCAGCCACGACGCCGCCCGCCGGGCGGCGAGCGACGGGGTCGCCGCGCTGCGGACGGCGCTGGTGCCCCCGGCCTCGGAGCCGCCCCCGGCGCTCCCGCCCGCACCCCGCCGTCGTCGACCCGGAGGACCCTCGTGACCGACCCGACCACCGCCGAGCAGGTCGACCTCGCCGTGCTGCGGGCCCGGCTCGCCGCCGGCGCGGCCGACGCCGGCGTGCTCGACGTGGCCTGGAGCACCCTCGACTCCCCCGTCGGTCGCCTCCTGCTCGCCGCGACGGAGGTCGGCCTCGTGCGGGTCGCCTTCGAGGTCGAGGGGCACGACGCCGTGCTCGACCGACTCGCCACGACGGTCAGCCCGCGCGTGCTGCGGGCCCCGGCCCGGCTCGACGCGGCCGCTCGCCAGCTCGACGAGTACTTCGCCGGCCGCCGTCGCGCCTTCGACCTGCCGCTCGACCGGCGGCTCTCGCGGGCGTTCCAGCTCGCCGTGCTCGAGCACCTGCCCGAGATCCCCTACGGTCGGACGGCGAGCTACGCCGCCGTCGCCGCGGCGGCGGGCAGCCCCCGCGCCGTGCGGGCCGTCGGCACGGCCTGCGCGACCAACCCGCTGCCGCTCGTCGTGCCGTGCCACCGCGTGGTGCGGAGCGACGGCACGGCCGGCCGCTACCGCGGCGGCCCCGAGGCCAAGGCCCTGCTGATCGACCTGGAGGCGACACCGTGAGCGACGTGGTGATCGGCGACGACGGGCTCGCCCGCCCCGCCTGGGCGGCCGTCGACCCCCTGATGCGGGAGTACTACGACACCGAGTGGGGCATGCCCGTCCGCGACGAGCGGGGGCTCTTCGAGCGGCTGAGCCTCGAGGCGTTCCAGTCGGGGCTGTCGTGGGCGACCATCCTGCGCAAGCGGCCCGCCTTCCGGGCGGCGTTCCGCGACTTCGACCCCGACGTCGTGGCCGCGTTCGACGACGACGACCGGGCACGGCTGCTGGCCGACGCGGGCATCGTCCGCAACCGGCTCAAGGTCGACGCGGCCGTCGCCAACGCCCGCGCCACCGTCGCCCTGCGCGACGCAGGCGGGCTCGTGGACTTCGTCTGGTCGTTCCGGCCCGCCGAGACGCCCCGCCCGGCCACGGCGGCCGAGGTGCCGACGACCTCGCCGGAGAGCGTCGCCCTCTCGCGCGCCCTGAAGTCCGTGGGCTTCCGGTTCGTGGGCCCGACCACCATGCACGCCCTGATGGAGGCGACGGGCATCGTCGACACCCACCTCGTCGACAGCCACCGGCGCGGGTCGTCCGGGGTGTGGGCGGCGACGCCGTGAGGGCCGGGGGCACGGCCCCGGGGGGCTCCGCGGCCGAGCCGACCCGCGACTCCCGCGCCCGCCGCCTGTCGCTCGCCGTCGACGGCGACTACGACCCGGCCCACGCCGTCGGCCTGCTCGCCGCGCACAGCGTGCCAGGGGCCGAGCTGACCGACGTGGCGGCCTCGACCCACTCCCGGGTCGTCGACCTCGGCGGGGCCGGGGTCGGCGGGGCCGGGGTCGGTCGGGCCGCTCGACTCGGCCGGCTCGACGTGCACTTCGGCCCCGACGTCGTCGAGGTCGACGTCGTGCCCGCCGACGGCGTCGACCTCGGCCCGGCCGACCTCGACCGCGCCGGGGCGCTGGCCCGGCGCTGGCTCGACCTCGACGGCGACACGGGCGCGGTGCAGGCCGCGCTCGGCGCCGACCCGGTGCTCGGCCCGCTCGTGCGCGCCCGGCCGGGCATCCGCGTCACGGGCAGCCCCGACGGCTTCGAGACGGCGGTGATGACCGTGCTCGGGCAGCAGGTCTCGCTCGCCGCGGCCCGGACCTTCACCGGTCGGCTCGTCGCCGCGCACGGCGTCGACGTGCCCGGCACGGGCCTCCGGCGCTTCCCGCGCGCGGAGGCGCTGGCCGCCGTCGACGTCGACGAGCTGCGCGCCGCGGTCGGCGTGACCAACGCCCGGGCGCGCACGCTCTCGGCCCTGGCGACGGTCGTCACCGACGGCCTCGTGATCTCGCCCGACGTCGACCTCGCCGACGCCCGACGACGGCTGCTCGCCGTGCCGGGCATCGGGCCGTGGACGGTCGAGTACCTCGCCGTGCGCGCCCTCGCCGACCGCGACGCGTGGCCGGCCGGCGACCTCGTGCTGCGGCGGGTGCTCGGCGGGGCGACCACGAAGGAGGCGGAGGCGGCCTCGGCCCCGTGGTCGCCCTTCCGCGCCTACGCCCTGTTCCACCTCTGGGCCGCGGTGCTGCCGACCGCGCCCTGAGCGGGGCCGGCAGCACCCGGGAGCGCCGCAGCGCCCCGGCGGGCGCCGGGCGTCAGGCGGTGAGCACCGTCGTCGCCGTCAGGGGCAGCTCGGCCACCGACGTGCCGACGTGCAGCGTGAACTCGCCGGGCTCGTGCGCCCACGCGCCGTCGCGCCAGTCGGCGAAGGCCCGCGCCGGCACCTCGACCGTCACCGCGGCCGACCCGCCCGCCGCGAGCTCGACGGGCCGGAAGCCCACCAGCCAGAGCGCGGGGCGCTCCACGACCGAGTCGGGGCGCGACGCGTAGACCTGCACCACGTGCTTGCCCGCGCGGGCGCCCGTGTTCTCGACCTGGACGGTGACGGTCACCGCGCCTCCCTCGGCCACCGTGTCGGAGACCTCGAGGCCCGACTGGCGCCAGCTCGTGTAGCCGAGGCCGTGGCCGAACGGCCAGGCCGGCTCGACGCCGGCGCGGAGCCAGGCCCGGTAGCCGACGTGGACGCCCTCGTCGTAGCGGACGGTGCCGTCGACCGGCGTGACGTCGAGCACCGGCACGTCGGCCGTGGCCGCGGGCCAGGTCGTGGGCAGGCGGCCGCCGGGCTCGGCGTCGCCGACCAGGAGGTCGCCGAGGGCGTGGCCGTACTCCTGCCCGCCGAACCAGGTGAGCAGCACCGCGGCGGCCTCGTCGCGCCAGGGCAGCTCGACCGGCGAACCGGCGTTGACGACGGCGACGGTGCGCGGGTTCGCGGCGAGCACGGCGCGGGCGAGGTCGTCCTGGCGGCCGGGCAGCGCGAGCGTCGAGCGGTCGAAGCCCTCCGACTCGACCTTGCTGTTGGTGCCCACCACGAGCACGACCAGGTCGGCGTCGGCGGCGGCGGCGGCCGCCTCGTCGATCAGCTGCTGCGGGTCGGTGTCGTCGGCGTCGAGCCCGGCGGTGAACATCATGGTGCCGGCGAAGGCCTCGCCGCTCGTCTCGGCCCGGCGGTAGCGGATGACCAGCTCGACCGGGCGACCCGCCTCGACGTCGAGCGGGTGCGACTCGCTCGGCGGGGCGAGCAGCGCCGCGCCCAGCTCGTCGCCGTCGGCCTCGGTGCGGGCGGTGAAGAGCTCCTCGCCGTCGACCACGAAGGTGGCCTCGCCGATCGAGGCGAAGCCGAGCCGGACCCGGCCCGAGGAGGCGGGGGTCCAGGTGGTGCTGACCTCCAGCTCGTGCAGGCGCTCGACGGGTGCGTCGCCGCCGAGGTAGACCAGGGCGGTGGCCCGTCGCTCCTCCGCGAAGATCTCGTCGCCGGCCTCGTCGAGGAAGCGCACGTGCACGCCGGGCTCGCCCGTCGCCGGGTTCGTCAGCTCGGCGAGCGGCAGCTCGGCGACGCCCTCCTGCACGACCGCGCCGACCGACCAGGTCACCTCCGCGTCGGGGAAGGCGGCCCGGACGCCCTCGACCGGGCTGACCACGCTCTCGGGCACCACGGTCGCGCTGCCGCCGCCCTGGGTGCGGGCCCGGTCGGCGTTGTCGCCGATCACCGCGATGCGGCGCACGCTGCCGGGGGCGACGGGCAGCAGCCCGTCGTTGGCCACGAGCACGGCGCCGGCGGCCTCGGCCTCGCGGGCGAAGGCGACGCCGTCCTCGACGTGCACGGGGTCGGTGCCCTCGAACCCCTCGAGGGCGCCGACGCGGGCGGCGAGACGGAGCAGGCGGAGCACCTTGCGGTCGACGTCGGCTCGGTCGACCGAGCCGTCACGCACGGCGGCGACCAGCGCGTCGCCCCAGGGCCCGACCGGGCCGGGCATGACGAGGTCCTGGGAGGCGCGGGCGCTGTCGACGGAGCGCACCGCCGTCCAGTCGCTGATGATGACGCCGTCGAAGCCCCACTCGCTGTTGAGCGGCGTCTCGAGGAGGTCGTTCTCGGTGGCGGTGGTGCCGTTGACCGAGTTGTAGGCGCTCATGACCACCCAGGCCCGCGCCTCCACGACGCTCTTCTCGAAGGCGAGCAGGTACAGCTCGCGGAGGGCCCGGTCGCCGACGACGACGTCGGCGGTGAAGCGCTCGGTCTCGAAGTCGTTGGCGACGTAGTGCTTGGGGGTGGCCCCGACGCCGTTCTCCTGGACGCCCGTCACGTAGGCGGCCGCGAGGTCGGCGGTCAGCACGGGGTCTTCGCTGAAGGCCTCGAAGTGACGGCCGCCGAGCGGGGAGCGGTGCAGGTTGATGGTCGGGCCGAGCACGACGTCGACGCCCTTGCGGCGGGCCTCGACGGCGGAGGCGTGGCCGTAGCGGCGAGCAACCTCGAGATCCCAGGTGGCGGCGAGCGCCGTTCCGCTCGGGAGGTTCAGCGACGGGTCGCGCTCGTCCCAGAACTCGCCGCGCACCCCGGAGGGGCCGTCGGAGAACAGCATGCGGCGGAGGCCGATCTGCTCGATCGGCCAGCTCGTCCAGAAGTCGCGGCCGGTGAGCAGCTGGACCTCCTGCTCGAGCGACAGCTGCCCGAGCAGCTCGGTGAGGCGGGCGGTGACGGCGGCGTCGCCGGCGGAGGAGGGGGTCACGAGGGGCCTTCCGGTGGTGGTCGGAGATCGGTCGCGGCCGGCGCAGCACCGCGTGGAGGGAACGCTACTCGACAAAACCGAACAGCGGTGGGTTTTCGTGGCGTCGGTGGCGGCCGAGCCGCCGGGGGGTGGGTAGCCTGGCGCACATGGCACAACGGGGTTCGTACGCGAAGGGGATCGCGAAGCGCGAGGAGATCCTGCGGGTCGCGCTCGAGGTGGTGGCCCGCAACGGGTTCCGTGCCACCTCGGTGAAGGAGCTGGCCGACGCGGTCGGGCTCACCCAGGCCGGCCTGCTGCACTACTTCGACAGCAAGGAGGGGCTCTTCACCGCCATCCTCCGCGCCCGCGACGAGGCCGACTCGGCCCGCTGGGCCGAGCTCGACGACATCGTCGACCTGCTGCTCGCGGTGATCCGGCACAACTCCGAGACCCCGGGGCTCGTGCAGCTCTTCGCGAGCCTGTCGACGGCCGCGACGAGCGACCCCGGGCACGCCGCCCGCGACTACTTCGTCGAGCGGTACGCCCGGCTGCGCGTCGACTTCACGACGGCGATCGAGCGACGACAGGTCGACGGGCAGATCGCCCCCGACGTCGACGCCGTGACGCTCGCCGGGGTGCTGGTCGCCGTCAGCGACGGCATGCAGCTGCAGTGGATGCTCAACCCCCGCACCGACATGGCCGAGCACGTGCGGCTCGTCTGGGAGCTGGCCCTCCGCACCGCGACGGTGGCCGCGCCGGCCTGACCGGGCGACCACCGCCTCCTCGCGGACCAGGGGCCCGGGTGCGGCGTCAGCGCACGCGGCGGATCGGGATGATGACGAGCGCGCCGATCACGGTCACGATGCCGGCGCCCCAGAGCATGACGACGTAGTTGTCGTTCGTGGCGCTGCCGATGCCGAGCAGGGCCAGGGCGAGGGCCGGGGCGAGCGACTGCGGCAGGGCGTTGGCGATGTTGATGACGCCGAGGTCCTTGCCGGGGCGGTCGGCGTTCGGCAGCACGTCGACGATCAGCGCGGTGTCGACGGCGGCGTAGATGCCGAAGGCGAAGCCCATCACGACCTCGGCGACGTAGAACCCGGTGACCGTCTCGGCGTGCGCGAGCATCACGAGGCCGACCGCGAAGACGAGGGTCGAGCCGGCGACGAAGACCTTGCGACGACCGGTGCGGTCGCTCAGCCAGCCCGAGACCGCCGCGCTGACGAGCAGGGCGATCGTGTAGAGCAGCACGCCGAACGCGACGGCGGCCGTGGCCTCGGCGACGTCCTCGATGCCGAGGTGGCGCTCCATGTAGAGCAGGCGGTACGTCGTGAACATGAACGTGCCGAGCGTGATCAGGAAGCGCGACCACCAGGCGAGGCCGAAGTCGGGGTTCTTGATCGGGTTGGTCCAGAACGAGCTGACCAGGTTCACGAACGTGAACTTCTTGAGCTCGTAGGCAGGCAGCTCGTCGCGGGCCACCACGGCGTAGACGAGCACCAGGACGACGGCCAGCACGCCCGGCAGGACGAACAGAACGGGGAGATTGCCGACGAGGTACACGGCCAGGTAGAGGCCGGCGAGGATGGCGACGTTCTGCGCCAGGGCGATGATGCTCGACGCCCGGCCGCGCTGCACCTCGGGCACGTTGTCGGCGAAGCTCGCGATGAGGGTGGCGAGCACGGCGTTGGCGGCGATCTGCGCGAGCAGCCAGGCGAGGGTCAGCGTGAGCTGGTCGGGCGCCGCCGCCACGAGGCCGAGGGCGACGGTGAGCAGCACCACGCCGCCGACCAGGTAGGGGCGACGACGGCCCCAGCGGGTGCGGGTGCGGTCGCTCAGGGCACCGATCAGCGGGTTGGCGATCAGGGCGCCGAGGGCGCCGATCGGCAGCACCTGGCCGACGAGGGTCTCGGGGCTGTCGGGCGCGAGCTGCTGGGCCTTGAGCTGCATGCTCACGAAGACCGGCGAGAGCAGGGCCACGAACAGGCCGAACTGGGCGAAGCCGAGGGCGGCCAGGTAGCCCCTGCCCACTCGGATCGTGCTGACGGGTTGGGTGAGCACGGTCTCACCGCGCGGGCCGGACAGGGCCATTGACGCCTCCTCGAGTCAAAACCTAGCTGCACTAGGTGTTCGAGACTGTACACGAGCGTGAGCCGGTGTCAACAGCTCGTGACGACAGGTGTCGGCCGGCGCGCGGGCAGCCTCGCGCCGTCGAGGACTCAGGGGGAGGACGCGCCACAGGCGTCGGTCGCGGCCCCCGGCGCGTGTCCCTCCTGACTCGTCGACGGGGGCGGGGCGCCGAGGGAGGCGGGCGGGCGGAGCGGGCCGCGCCTAGGGTCGGGGTCACGACCACGAGAGGACGCCCCATGAGCGACCAGAGCGACCACGACCAGGAGGCCGTCGAGGCGGCGGCCCTCGCGACGTTCCGGGACGACCCGCAGGCCTCCCCCGCGAGCGACGACGACACGACGGCCGACGACGACCTCGTCTCGCCCCTCGGCGGCACCACCTCCGGCGAGGAGGACTACGTCGCCGTCGACCCCGCCGGCTACTCGGGCGAGGCGACCGCGGGCCTCGTCGCCGAGGACGAGGACGGCCGCGGCGAGAGCGGCCCCGAGCCCGGCGCCCAGGTCGGCGGCAGCGCCGGGCGCTGAGTACGCCGGGCGCTGACCCCGCCGGCGCTGCCCCCCGCCGGGCGCTGACCCCCGCCGGGCGGGGCCGGGTGGCATGCTGGTGGGGATGACCTCCTCGCGCGCGCACCTCGACGACCTCGCCTCCTTCATCCAGGCCTCGCCCTCCTCCTTCCACGCCGCGGCCGAGGCCGCCCGTCGGCTCGACGCGGCGGGCTTCGACCGGCTCGACGAGCGGGCCGAGTGGCCGACGGGGCCGGGCCGCCGCTACGTCCTCCGCGACGGCGCCGTGATCGCCTGGATCCAGCCCGAGGGCGCCACCGCGACCACCCCGTACCGGATCGTGGGCGCGCACACCGACTCCCCCGGCTTCAAGCTGAAGCCGAGGAGCACGACCGGCACCCGCGGCTGGCTGCAGGCCGGCGTGGAGGTCTACGGCGGACCGCTCTACAACTCGTGGCTCGACCGCGACCTCGAGTTCGCGGGCCGGCTCGTGACGCGCACCGGCGAGGTGCACCTCGTCCGCACCGGGCCGGTGCTCCGCTTCCCGCAGCTGGCCGTCCACCTCGACCGCGGCGTCAACGACGGCCTCACGCTCGACCCGCAGCGTCACCTCGACCCCGTGGTCGGGGTCGGCCCCCTCGCCGACGCCGACGTGCTCGGTCACCTCGCCGGGCTCGCCGGGCTGACCGGCGACGACGTCGCCGGGTACGACATCTCGGTGGCCGACACCGCGCCTCCCGCCGTCATCGGCCTGACGGGCGACCTCTTCGCCGCGGGGCGCATGGACAACCTCACCTCGACGCACGCCGGCCTCGTCGCGCTGCTCGACGTCGCGGCGTCGGGCGTCGAGCTCGCCGACGTCGCCGTGTTCGCGGCCTTCGACCACGAGGAGGTGGGCTCCGAGACGCCCTCGGGCGCGGCCGGCCCGATGCTCTCCGACGTGGTGACCCGCGTCACGGCCGGGCTCGGCGGCACCGAGGTCGACCGGCTCCGCGCCCTCGCCGGCTCGTGGTGCCTCTCCGCCGACGCGGGCCACGCCGTGCACCCGAACTACCCCGAGCGCCACGACCCCGTGAACCAGCCCGTGGTCAACCGCGGCCCCCTGCTGAAGATCAACGCGAAGCAGCGCTACGCCACCGACGGGCCCGGCGCGGCCGAGTGGGCGCGCTCGTGCGAGCAGGCCGGCGTGCCCTATCAGGAGTTCGTCTCGAACAACGCGGTGCCCTGCGGCTCCACCATCGGGCCGATCACCGCGACCCGCCTCGGCGTCCGCACCATCGACGTGGGCGTGCCGCTGCTGAGCATGCACTCCGCCCGTGAGCTGTGCGGCGTCGACGACCCGGGCTACCTCGCCCGCGCCGCGGCGGCCTTCCTCGCCCCGGTCGCCGCGGCCTAGCCCCGAGGACGGCACGTCGGTGCCCCAGAGTTCTCAACGGCTTGATCGCCCTCTCGAGCGTGGGTCGACCTGCAGTCCCCGTGGTGAAGCCGGTGGGCCACCGGGCCCACCGGCTCGTCCGCTAGGAAAGGGCTGTTTGGTGAGCAGAATGGCAAGATCTCCACCGCGTCCCTTTTCTCGGAATATCAGAATGTCTCGCTGTGAATGTAGCCTACGGCACATGACACAGGTGGATCAGCTGAGGCTGGCGGACGTCGAGATCAGGTACGGACGTCGACTCGTGGTGGTCGCCCCCTCGCTCGAGGTCACCCGGTCGTCGACGACGGCCCTCGTCGGCGCCTCGGGAAGCGGGAAGAGCTCGCTGCTCCGCTGCCTGTCGGGCCTCCAGCGCCCCTCCTCGGGTCGGGTCCTCGTCGACGACCTCGATCTCACGTCGTTGTCGCCTTCCCGGCTCGCCCGCCGCCGACGCGACCTCTTCGGCATCGTCCTGCAGGACGGCGGCCTCGTTCCGTCGCTGTCCGCCCTCGACAACGTGCAGGTCGCCCTCGATCTCCGCCGCATCCCGAGGTCGCGAGCCACGGCTCGATCGACCCTCGACCATCTCGGCCTCGCCCGTCTCGCCGACCGACGACCCGATCAGCTCTCCGGCGGTGAGCGCCAGAGAGTCGCTTTCGCTCGGGTGCTGGCCCAGGCAGCGCCGTTCGCGGTGCTGGACGAACCGACCTCGAGTCTCGACGCCGACAGCCGAGCCGATGTCGTCGACGGCATCCGCGCGCTCTCGGCCGCCGGCTGCGGCACGGTGGTGGTCACGCACGATCTCGAGCTGGCCGCGAGCTTCGACGCCGTCGCGGCGATCACCAGGGGGCACGTGACTACCCGTCCGGGCCCGACGACGGCCGCCGAGATCAGCCACCGGATCGACGGCGTCCGGTGATCGGCGTCCTGCACCTCGCCCTGGCCTCCTCGCGCGCGCTCGGGTCCGGTCGGCGGGCCTGGTACGCCTACGGTGCCGTCGTCCTGGCCACGGCCGTCGTCGCGGCGCTGTCCTTGACCGGTGTCGAGTCGGCAGGTGTCGCGCCCGCTCCGCTCGGCGGTATCGTCCGATCGTGGACGACTCCTGCCGCCCTCATGTCGGTGGTCGCTGGCTCGACCTGCCTCTCCGCGGTGTCCCGGCTGACCCAGTCGCAGTTCGATCCGACGCGCCGCGCCTGGGTGGGCCTCGGCGTCCTCCCGTGGCAGGGCCGCGCCCTCATCGTGGCTGAGGCTGGTGCTGTCGCCGCCGTGGCCACCGGTGCCGGGCTCGGTGCGGTGATCCTGGCGGCCGCGATCGGGAGCCCGCTCCCGACGCCTTGGGGGGCTCTCGTCCTCACGACGGGCCCGCTCGTCACCATCGGCACACCCGTCGTCGTCGCCCTCGCCACGGGTCCCGCGTTGATGGACGCGACCCGACGCTTCCCGACGCGCCCCCGACGTTCGACCATCACCCGCGCCGTCACGACCGCCGTCCCGGCGTCGGGCGTCGCGCTGGTCCTCGCCCTGATGCCGTCCGGTCCGACCGGGGACGACGAGATCGGCGAGCTCGTTCCGTGGTCACTGCTCGTCCTCGTCCTCGGGGCGGTGGCCGCGTCGAGGGTCGCCCCGTCGGCAGGCCGGCTCGTCGTCGGTGGGGTCGTTCGCGCGACGAGTGCCGGACGATGGACCGTTCCACGCCTGGCGCTGACCGCGGTCGCGGTCGCCCTCCGCCGAGACGGTGCGGGCATCTCCGTGCCGATGGTGGGCGTCGCCGTGCCTGGAGGACTCACCTCCGTGTTCCTCGCCGGGGACGAGGCGTTGCGCGCCGCCGGGTCCCTGACCCCGTCCGGAGCCACCGTCAACTGGCCTGCCGTGATCGGTCTCGCCACGGCCCCCGCGGTCCTCGCCGCGATCACGGGCGCCCTGCTCTTCGGACTCTCCGCCCCGGTCCGTCAGGACACCGGGCGGACACTGCTGGCGGCCGGGGCGACTCCGACGACCCTCTGGGCGATCGCGGCGTGCGAGGCAGTCCTCATCTGGGGCCTCGGAACACTCGGCGCCGTCGCTGTCATCACCGTGTCGGCCGTCCCACTCCTGTCCGCGGCCGAGTCGGGCCTCGGCACCGGGACGGCCGTGGTCCTGAACCCCCTCACCCTCTGCTGCTCCGGGGTCGCCCTGCTCGCACTGCTCATCGGCAGCTCCCTCAGCCGCCGCTCGTGACGGCAGAGCGTCCTGCGAAGGCGGCGCCGCCCGCGCCGAGGGCCCAGTCGAGCACGGCGGGCCAGTCGCCGTAGCCGGAGTCGGGGGTGAGGTGACCGCCTCGGGGCACGACGTGGAGGGCGGCCTCGACCCGCGACTCCCACGTGTCGACCAGGCCGAGGGGCAGCCACGGGTCGTCGTCGCCCGCCACGACCACGGCGTCGTCGGCGGGCGCCGAGCCCGGCCGGCCGCGGGCGCCGAGCGAGAGGCGCCGCCCGTCGAACGTGGCTCCCCCGGCGAACTCCCGGACGGCCTCCTGCCCCGCGATCAGCTCGGGCGACGGAGGCGCCACCAGCGCCACGCGGTCGACCCGGGGAGGCGCGTCGCCGGCCTGCAGCTGCAGCCAGGTCAGGCAGGCGAGGCTGTGGCAGACCACCGTCACCGGTCCCTCCGGCAGGGCGGCGAGCTCGGCCCGCACCACCGCCTCCCACTCGGCCAGCCGCGGCTCGTCGGTGTCGGGCAGCTGCGGGTAGCGGACGACGAGGCCCCGCCCCTCGAGCTCGTCGGCGAGCCGGTGCTGCCAGTGGTCGGCCGGTCGCCGGTTCTGCCAGCCGTGCAGGACGAGGTAGCTCGAGGGTGCGGTCACGCCACGATCCTGCCCGACCGTGCAGGCGGGCGTGCCAGGCTCGTCGCATGACGTCATCGACCGCCCCGCACGGCTTCGGACCCGACTACGCGTTCACCGGGCGGCCCACGCTCACCCGGCACGCACCTCCCGGGTTCCGCCTCACCACGGCGAGCCGCGTGATCGGCCACGGCGACGACGACTTCCGACGGGCGGCCGACGCGGTGCTGCGGTTCGAGGTGCACCGCGGCTCGGGCTTCCTGCCCGAGCAGGTGCCCGAGCGCGCCAGGGTCGGCGAGGTGAACGTCTGGGCGATCCCGGTCGGCCCGCTGCGGTCGCGGGTGGCGTGCCGCGTCTTCGCCGTCGTCGACGACGAGCGCACCGCCGGCTTCGGCCACGCGGCGCTCGTCGGCCACCCGCAGCGCGGCTGGGAGAGCTACCTCGTGCACCAGCACCACGACGGGCGCGTCACCCTCGACATCCGGGTCGTCTGGCGCCCGGCGGCGTGGTTCATGCGCGCGGCCGGGCCGGCCGCGAGGCTGGCGCTCGGCACGGTGCTGCACCGCAACCTGCGCGCGCTCGACCCGGTGCTCGCGGCCTGACGCCCCCGACGCGACGCCTCGACGCAACGCCTCCGACGCGACGCCCCTGACGGGACGCGCCTGGCGTGGCGTCGCGCCCCGGCCGCCGCCCCTGCCAGACTCGCCGCATGCGCATCAGCAGCGTCACCGTCGGACTCTCGGTCAGCGACCTCGTCGCGGCCCGGTGCTGGTACGAGTCGGTGCTCGACGTCGACGGCCCCCAGCTCGACCCGGTCGAGGGCATCGTCGAGTACGACCTCGGCGGCTGCTGGCTGCAGCTCGGCGAGGAGGCCCCGACCGGCTCCGCGACGGCGGTGCTGCGACTCGGCGTCGACGACGTCCACGCCGAGCGGGCCCGGCTGGTCGAGCTCGGCCTCGAGCTGCCCGAGGTCGTCCACGTGCCCGGCGTGCTCGACGTGGTCGACTTCCCCGACCCCGACGGCAACCACCTCAGCCTCTACACGCTCGTCGACTGACCGGAGCACGCCCAGCGGCGTCATCGGGGGCGGTGCGAGACTGGTCCCTCCGCGTCGGCCCTCGGCGCGGTGACGACCCCGAGGAGGCGCGTGGCCCGCACCCAGGAGCGCGACCGTGACGAGTCGAGCACGCACGTCACCGTGCAGCGCGTCGAGCGCGGCGACCTCTACGTCCGCGTCAGCACGATCGGCACGACGGGCGATCGGCCGTTCGTGCTCGTGCCCGGCATCGGCGTCTCGTCGGACTACTTCGAGCGCCTCGCGCCCGACCTCAACCGCTTCGGCCCGGTGCACGCCCTCGACCTGCCCGGGTTCGCCGGTGTGCCCCACCCGGGCGAGGCCCTCGATATCTCGCAGTTCGCCGACCTCGTCGGCGCCGTCATCGACGACCTCGGCCTGACCGACCCGATCGTCGTCGGGCACTCGATGGGCACGCAGATCGTCACCGACCTCGCGGCGCGGCGCCCCGAGCTGTCGACCCTCGTGCTGATCGGCCCGGTGATCAACCCCGCCGAGCGCCGTGTGCTGACGGCGGGCCGGCGCTTCGTCCAGGCCGCGTGGCACGAGCCCGGCCGGGTCAAGGTGCTCGCCCTGCGCGCCTACCTCGCCTGCGGCGTGCACTGGTTCTCGCAGGTGCTGCCGAAGATGATGACCTACCCGATCGAGGACGTCCTGCCCCGCGTGCAGGCCGACACCCTCGTGATCCGCGGCGAGCACGACGCCGTCGCGCCGCGCGCGTGGGTGGAGCGCGTCGGCGAGCTGCTGCCCTCGTCGCGCCTGTGGGAGATGCCGGGGGCCGCGCACTCCGTGATGCACGCCCACGCCCAGGAGGTCGCGCGCCTCTGCGTCGAGCACGCCGAGAAGCCCGTGCACCGCGACGAGGGCCGCGTGCTGCACGAGTACGTCGACGCGGGCGACGGCGACGAGCGCCGTGACTTCCGGCCCACCCTCGGCGAGTCGCTGGCCGCGGCCGGCGCGAGCCTCCGCGAGGGCCTCGCGATCGCCCGGGGCGACGACGCGGGCATCGCCGAGGCGAAGACCGACCACGCCGAGGCGATGCAGGCCGCCTTCGACCGGGCCGAGCGCGACCACGACCGCCGGCACGACCACGACCACGACCACGACCACGACTCGGGCGCCGAGCACGACGGGGACGGCGACCCGGGCGCCCACCCCCGGAGCACCGCGCACGACGGGGACGCGCAGCAGGGCCGCACCGAGCGGGGCTGATCGGCCTGCGGGAGGCGCGGGGCGACTCCTACGAGCCCGTGACGGTCAGCCAGATGAGCGCGACGTTTAGGGCCACGACGACGACCGCACAGGCCCAGGCCGCGACGCGCGTGGCCCTCGCGTTGACGCCCGTGCCCATGAGGCGGGCGTCGCTCGTGGCGATCACGAGCGGGATCAGCGCGAACGCGATGCCGAAGCTCAGCACGACCTGGCTGAGCACGAGCAGCCAGGTCGGGCTGATGCCCGTGGCGAGCAGCACGAGCGCCGGCACCAGCGTGACCACCCGGCGGACGAACAGCGGCAGGCGCACGTGCAGCAGGCCGCGCATGATCTCGGCGCCCGCCATCGCGCCGATCGACGTCGACGCGAGGCCCGAGGCCAGCAGGCCGACGGCGAACAGGACGCCGACGACCGGCCCGAGGGCGTCGGCGATCGCGTCGTGGGCGCCGGGGATGGTGTCGGTGCCGGTGCGGCCGGGCAGGGTCGACGCGGCCAGCACGAGCATGGCGATGTTAACGCCGCCGGCGATGACGAGGGCGAAGACGACGTCCCACCGGGTGGCCCGGAGCACGCGACGGCGGTCGGCGCCCTCGGTCACCGTGCCGTGGTGGTCGCGCACGAGCGCGGAGTGCAGGTACACCGCGTGCGGCATGACCGTCGCCCCGAGCATCGACGCGGCGAGCAGCACCGACTGGCTGCCCTCGAACCGCGGCACGAGGCCGGCGAGCATGTCGCCCGCCGACGGGGGCGAGAAGAGCAGGCCGGCGCAGAACCCGATCGTGAGGACGGCCAGGAGCGCGATGACGATCGTCTGGAAGACGTGGCCGCGGCGGTAGCGCGTCAGCATCAGGAGGCCGAGCGACACGGCGCCGGTGATCAGGCCGCCGACGACGAGCGGCACGCCGAAGAGCAGCTGCAGGGCCAGCGCCCCGCCGATGATCTCGGCGACGTCGGTCGCCGCCGCGACGATCTCGGCCTGGCCCCAGAAGGCGAGCCGTCGCTTCCGGCCGAGCCGGTCGCCGAGCACCTCGGGCAGCGACCGGCCGGTGACGATGCCGAGCTTCGCCGACAGGTACTGCACGAGCACGGCGATCGCGTTCGCCGCGACGAGCACCCAGAGCAGCAGGTACTGGTACTGCGCGCCGGCGGTGAGGTTGGCGGCGACGTTGCCGGGGTCGACGTAGGCGATGGCCGCGACGAACGCGGGGCCGAGCAGGGTTCCGCGGGGCCTCGGGAGCGCGACCGCGGCGGGCTGGTCGACCCGCGCCTCCCCGGGGGCGTCGTCGTCACGGCGGCGGGCGTCGATCGTCGGCATGCGCTCGACCCTACACAGGTTTCGGGATGCCGAACTTCTTTGTTCAGGGGCTTGCGCCGGAGCGAGGCAGGGTGCTGTGCGCACCGACGACGAGACCGCCCGCCCCGTGACGGGACGAGCGGTCTCGGGGCGACCAGGTCGGGGCTACTGCGTGGCGACCGTGATCGTGGCGACGCCGACGAGCATCTCGTCCTCGACGGCCTCGGTGCCGAAGGTCTCGTTGAGCAGCGAGGCGGCGGCCGGGCTGACGTGCACCGTCGTGCCCTCGAGCACGGCGTTCGAGCCCTCGGTGCGGAGCGGCTCGAGCGTGCCGCCCCAGAGGTTGAACAGGTACGCGTGCTCGGCCGCGACCGTGCCGTCTACCGTCACGTCGCCGTAGAGCTTCGACTCGCCGGGGTCGATGTCGAAGTCCGTCAGCTCGACGACGGTGCCGTCGGCCGCGGTGAGGCTGAGGCCCGAGCCGTCGTGCTCGATGAAGCCCTGCACGTACGGGCGCACCTCGCTGTCGGGGCCGTAGTAGTCGACGTTGCCGCCCGTGATCGGGAACGAGAACGTGCCGCCGGTGAAGGTCGCCGTGCCGACGACGCCGGGCGTGAGGCCCAGCGTGCCGAGCGCGTCGACGAACGACGCGTCGACGGCGACCTGCGTGTCGACGCCGCCCGCGAGGCTCGGCACGCTCGCGGCCGGGGTCTCGGCGACCGACGAGCCCTCGCGCTCGTCGGGCTCGTTGACGGGGTGGGTCGGGGCCGTGTTGTTGCTCTCCGAGTCGGAGGTCGACGAGCACGCGACGAGCGTGAACGCCAGAGCGCCAGCGGCGACGACGCCGAGCGTCGTCCGGACGAGGGAGGAGCGGTCGAGGTGGCGCATGGTGGTTCCTTGTCTCTGTGGTGGGGTCGTGCGGGGCACCGGTCGGTCAGACCTGGTGCTCGGGGATGAAGCGGTCGACGCGGCGGTGCCAGCGCTGCCCGAGGACGCCGCCGAGGAGCGCACCCAGGAGGCTGAGGACGAGCACCAGGCCGAGGAAGATCAGGCTCTCGACCGACATCGAGGTCAGGTCGTCGACCGTCGGCACCATGGAGTTCGGAGAGCTCTGGTCGCCCGCCTGGACGGCGACGACGCCGACGACGACCGAGGTGACGATCGTGATGACGAGCCCCCAGAGCCAGGTCGCGAGCCCCTGCTTGAGACCCGAGAAGCGGGCCACGCGAGAGGCCGTGTAGCCGCCGACGAGGTAGCCGACGAAGACGATGACGAGCACGCCGATGCCGACGACGAGCGAGAGCACCGGGCCCTGGTCGGCGAGCGTCTGCTGCAGCGCCAGCGGCGAGGCGCTGGGCGACGAGCCGACGACGACGGCCGCCGTGATGGACGCGAGGATCGAGAACAGCACCACGCCGAGGCCGGTCGCGGCGAACCAGCCCAGCAGGCCGGCGCCGAAGCGCATGCCGCCGAACTCCTCCTTCTGCTCGGCGAGGAGGTCGCGGCGGAGGCCGACGCGGTCGATGTCGCCGTCGTCGGTGGTCGGGTAGCCGCCGGTGCGGTCGCGCTCGACCGCTCCGGTCGGGGTGCGGCCCGCCGCGGGGGCGGGGGTCGTGCGGGCGTCGCCGATCCGGCCGTCGTCGGAGCGGGCGTGGGCGGCGGCGGCACCGGCGCCCGCCGCGGCGGCACCGGCACCCACGGCCACGGCGCCGTCGCGGGAGTCGCGGTCGCGGTCGGCGTCGCGGTCGCCGTCGCGCTCGGAGGAGTCGCGGACGGGCTCGGCACGGGCGGCCTCGGCGGCACGGAGAGCCTCGTCGTCGTGGAGCGGACGACGCGGGCCGTCGTCGTCGGAGGACGACCCGGCCGACCAGGCGCGCGCGCCGGGGGCGACGGGGGCCACGACCGGGGGGACGGTCGCGTCGTCGCGGCGGTCGGCGTCGTCGCGGCGGTCGGCGTCATCGCGGCGGTCGGCGTCGCCGTCGTGGCGAGCATCGTGGTCGCGATCGTCGCTGCTCAGCGGTGCGATGACCTCCGTCTCGCCGTCGCGGTCGACACCGTCACGGCGCTCGGCCTCGATCCGCTCGGGGTCGACGCTCGCGTCGCCGTCGATGGTCGTTCCGCGGCCGTCGCCGGCGTCGACGCGGCGACCCTGGTCGCCTCCCGGCACCTCGGCGGCCGCGACGGAGCCGTCGGCGGTCGTCGGGGTCGCCTGGTCGTCGGCGAGCGACGCGGCGGGCGGGAAGAGCTCGCCCCGCGGCTCGACGCCGTCGTCGTGGCGGCCGGGCTCGTCACCGGTGACCGGCAGGGCCCGCGTCGCGGAGTCGGAGCCGTCGTGCTCGTGGTCGGCGGGGTCGCGGGCGGGCTCGGCGGGGCCGCCGAAGTCGACGGCGGGGGCCGACGCGTGCTCGCCGTGCTGCTCGCCACGCTGGTCGTCGTGCTGGTCGTCCGCGGGGTCGCGGGCCGGCTCGGCCGGGCCGCCGAAGTCGACGGCGGGGGCCCCGGCCTCGGGGCGGCCCTCGTCGACGCGTCCCTCGGCGTGGTCGTCGGTGCCGTCGGCCCGGGGGGATCGTTCGTCGGTCATGGTGCGCTCCTCGTGTTCGGGGACTCGTGCTCAGGTGCCGGCATCGACGACGTCGCGGGGGTGCGGGCGTCGGACGCCTGTGATCTCGCTGAACGGTACGCCCGTCTCCTCCCAGAAGCCGGGACGCCCCGCCCTCGGGGGGCGGACCGGTACCGTGGGGGCGACCGCCTGACGCGACCACCGGCCGCCGACCGAGACGAGGACGTCCCATGACCGAGACCGCAGACACCGCGCCCGCAGACACCGCGACCGCAGCACCGACCCCCGGCGGCGAGCCGTCCTCCCGCCCCGACGGGCGACGTCGCCCGAAGCCCCCGGCCGACATCGCCCGCAGCTGGCTGCTCGTGCCCGGCACGGCGCCCGACCGCTTCACCCCCGCGGCGGCGTCGCGGGCCGACCAGATGGTGCTCGACATCGAGGACGCCGTCGACCCAGCCCGCAAGCCGGCCGCCCGCGACGACGTCGTCGCGTGGCTCCGCGACGGCGGCGAGGCCTGGGTGCGCATCAACGACCGCTCCACCGACTTCTGGTCGGACGACGTCGACGCCCTCCTGGGCCTGCCCGGCCTGCAGGGCGTCATGCTCGCCAAGACGGAGGCGCCCGAGCACGTCACCGAGACCTTCGACCGGCTGGGAGGCGCGGTGCGGGTGCTCGCACTGGTCGAGTCGGCCCTCGGCATCGAGGAGAGCCCGTCGATCGCCAAGGCCCGCGGCGCCTTCCGCCTCGCCTTCGGCAGCGGGGACTACCGCCGCGACACCGGCACCAGCGCCGACGACCTCGCCATGGCGTACCCGCGCTCGCGCCTCGTGGTCGCGAGCCGCATCGGCGGCCTGCCCGGCCCCATCGACGGCCCGACCGTCGGCAGCAGCCACCCGGTGCTCCGCGAGCAGGCGGGCGTCGCGGTCGCGCTCGGCCTCACCGGCAAGCTCTGCCTCGACGTCGAGCAGCTCCCGGTGATCAACGAGGTCATCAGCCCGACGCCCTCCGACGTCGCCTGGGCCCAGGACTTCCTCGCCGACTTCGAGGGCCGGGGCCGGGTCATCCGCGACGGCAGCGACCTGCCCCGCCTCGGCCGGGCGCAGAAGATCGAGAAGCTCGCCACCGCCTTCGGCGTCGCCCCCGCGAGCTGAGCCCGGCGCAGCACCCGAGGAGGCGCGTCCCCGCACCGGGGGCGCGCCTCCCTCGCCCTCCGGGCTGTGGATGTGTCGTCAGGGGTTGACGAACGACTGTCAGCGACATATCTTCGACACATCGCGGAATGGTCCGCGACACTCGACCCCGAGCCGCTCGGCGACACCGCCCGCGGCCTCCGCCCGGTCGAGACCCCTGACCGGAAGGACGTGCCCCCATGGCACCGCAGCACGAGAACGACCAGCACCACGACCACGACCGCCGCTCGCACGACCCGCTCGCGGGCGGAGCGCGCTTCGGCCGCCCCTTCGGCCGCTCCGGCCGCCCCGGGCCGGGCTTCCCCGGCTTCGGGTTCCCCGGCTTCGGCGGTCCGGGCTTCCCCGGCCCCGGCGGCCCGCACCGCGGCGGCCGGGGGCGCGCCCGCCGCGGCGACGTCCGCCTCGCGATCCTGTCGCTCCTGGCCGACGCCCCGTCGAACGGCTACGGCCTGATCAAGGCCATCGCCGAGCGCACCGACGGCGTCTGGAAGCCGAGCCCCGGCTCGGTGTACCCGACCCTGCAGCAGCTCGTCGACGAGGGCTTCATCGTCGACGGCGTCGAGACCGCCACCGACGCCAAGGGCGAGTACTCGCTGACCGAGTCCGGCCGTGCGTACGTCGCGGAGCAGGCCGACGCCATCGAGGCCGCCTGGGCCGCCACGGCCGGCGACGCCGAGGGCTCGGACGAGTTCCGCGAGAGCCTCGGCAAGCTCTTCGGCGCGGTCCAGCAGTTCCGCACCGGCGTCACCGACGCCCAGCGGGCGGCCGCGACGGCGAAGCTCGACGAGACCCGTCGCGCCCTGTACGCCATCCTGGCCGACTAGCGACAGCGGCCCGGCCGGTGCCGGGCACGCGCCACCCCGGGGAGGCGCGGTGCAGCAGCCGCTGCGCCGCGCCTCCTCCGTCGTCCGCCCGGGCGCCGCGACCCCCGGGCGGATGTCGGCGGCCGGGTGCACCATGACCCGCGAGGGGCCGAGGGCCCCACCGGCAGGAGGCGCGGATGACGACCACAGGCGACCAGGACGCACGTGAGGGGCTGGACGGGGCAGGCGGCACCGGCACCGGCACCGGCAACCGCGACGCCGCAGGGCCCGTCGACACCGACCTCGCCGGCCTCGACCCGGACGGGCCCGAGGCCGCCTCGGCCACGGGCTACGACCCCGACTTCCTCGGCGTGGGCGTCCAGCTGCCCGACACCGGCGGCCGCGTCGTCCGCGAGCTGCCCTACGCGCACTTCACCGTGCTGCTCGACCCGGCCCGGCGCCTGGCGGCGCTGACCGCGGTCAACGTCGACGGGAGCTCGCTGATCGACCTCGAGCGGGGCGACGACTGGCACCTCGACGAGCGCGTGCCCGCCGACGAGCAGTGCGGCCCCGAGGTCTACGCCCGCAACGACCTCGACCGCGGCCACCTCGTCCGCCGACGCGACCCGGTCTGGGGCTCGCCCGCCGTCGCCTCCCGCGCGAACCGCGACACGTTCTCGTACACGAACGCCGCGCCCCAGGCCGCCGACTTCAACCAGTCGGCCGAGCTCTGGCTCGGCCTGGAGGACCAGGTGCTGCAGTACGCCCAGGTGCACCGGCAGCGCCTGACCGTCTTCACCGGGCCGGTGCTGCTCGACGACGACGCGCCCTACCGCGGGGTGCGCATCCCCCGCAGCTTCTTCAAGATCGCGGCCTGGGCGACCCGGGGCGGTGCCGCGCTCCGCACCGCGGGCTACCTGCTCGACCAGGGGCCCGAGCTCGACGGCGTCGACCTCGAGGCCGCCTTCGCCCGGGCCCACGAGGCCGGCGACCCGCCGCCCCTGGGCGAGTACCGCACCTTCCAGGTGCCCGTCCGCGACATCGCCGCCCTCACGGGGCTCGAGATCGCGCAGCTCGCCGAGGCCGACTCCCTGCAGACCGTGCCGACCGTCCAGCCACCGGAGGGGCTGCGCCCCGGCTGGGTGCCGCTCACCTCGGTCGATCAGCTGACCTTCTGACCCGCCCCGCGCCTCCGGGCCCCGCGTGGCATCATCGACCTCCGTGCCCGACCTCGACCCCGAAGACCTCGACCCCGCCGAGCGCGACCCTGCGGGGCGCGACGAGGGCGGGCGACCGCAGACCGTGCTCGTGCCGCGCGACCACGACGCCCTCCCCCGGCGGTCGTCGTCGTGGCGGGCGATCCGGGCCTGGTTCGCGGTGCCCGCCACGGCGGCCCTGCCCGAGGCCGCCGCCGTGCAGCACCTGTTCACCGACCCCGAGCTGCACTGGGCGCCCGGCCTCCGGCGGGGCACCCTCGCCGTGCTGCCCTCCCCCTCCGCCTTCACGCGGGCGCTGCTCGGCTGGGAGTGGTCGATCGACGCGGCGGACTTCTCCGTCAGCTCGGCCGAGCCCACGGGCTGGTCCGCCGACGAGACCCGCGCCGTCGAGGCCTGGCTGCGCGCCGCCGCCGCCGCGCTGGAGCAGCAGAGCGACCGCATCGAGGACGACGTGCGACGGGTCGTCGACGACGTCGCCGCGGGGCACGACGAGACCCGCCCCGCCGCCGCGGAGTCGGCCCGCCTCGCGGAGTCGGCCCGCGTCGGGGACTCGGCCCGCCTCGTGGATGCACGGCTCGTCGAGGCGCGGCTCGGCACGGGGGTCGAGGGCCCCGCCGCCGGGGCGGCGCACCCCCGGGTCGACGTCGTGCTGCCCGCCTCCGACGACCCGGGCCGTGAGGTCTTCGTCGACGCGGCGGACGGCACCGAGCTGGGCGAGCGACGGACCGTCGCCGTCGACGGTGAGGCCACGGCCTTCCGCTACACGGTCGCCGACGGCGTCGACGACGTGACCCCGCGCGAGCTCGCCCGGTGGCACGACCAGCACCTGCAGCGACTGCTGCTCGCCGACGACGCCCGGCAGGCGGCCGTGCACGTCGTCGCGGGCATCGCTCCGCCGGCGTCGGTCGGCTACGGCGCCTAGCGGCTCAGCTCGACGTCGACGACCGCCACGAAGCGGCTGCCGACGCCGTCGACCTCGGTGCGGACGACGCCCTCGGCCGGGGCCGGCAGCTCGTCGGCGTGGTGGTCGTCACAGCTGAGGTGCGTCCACTCGGGCCACCACTTCTTCGGCCGCGCGGCCTCGTGGTAGCCGCAGACGACGCACGACAGGTCGACCCAGACGGGCTTGCCCGTGCGGTTCGCGCGGGACTGCACCAGCCAGGCCGGCGGCGACTTCTCGAGCTCGAGCAGCTCGTCGACCGTGAGGCGGGCGGGGATGCCGTGCCGGGCGGCCATCTCGAGCGGGATGTCGAGGCGGAGGGCGGCGTCGCGTCGCGTGATCACGGTGCCCACCCTAACCGGCGTGCTGCTCCGCCCCGACGAGCACCTTCTCGAAGCAGATCGACTGCGGGATGGTCGTGACGTAGGGCTCGTAGGTGGGGATGCCCGTCCAGCCGGTCTTCTCGTACAGCGCCACCGCGTCGGGCTGGCGGTCGCCGGTCTGCAGGATCATCCGCGGGGCGCCCGCCGCGCGGGCGTCGGCCTCGACGCCGGCCATCAGGAGGCGCCCGATGCCCCGGCCGCGCTGCTCACGGTCGACGATGACGCGCTTGACCTCCCACTCGCCGCCCCGGTCGTAGAGGGCGGCGTGGCCGAGGGCCGTGCCGTCGGGGTCCACCACGAGGAGGGTGGCGCGGACCTTCTCGGGGTGCACGAGGAGAGCGGCGTCCCGCGCGGCCACGACGTCGTCGGGGTCGGGCTCGCGGCCCGCGCTGTAGACCGCCGACATCTCGGCGTCCATCCGGGCGCGGAGCTCGACGGCGCGGGGGTCGTGCCAGTCGACGTGCTCGAGGTGGACGGGGGTCAGGGCGGCAGCGTTCGACACCTGTCGATCTTGCCACTCCGCCCGGGGTCTGCTCCGCGCCCGCGGTCTGCTCTGCACCCCAGGCCGGTGCCGAGGCCCTCGATCGGAGCCGAGGCCCGCTAGCGGAGGCTGACGCCCCGCGCCGCCATGAAGGGCACCGGGTTCGTCGAGGCGCCCGAGACGCGCGTCTCGAAGTGCAGGTGGCAGCCGGTCGAGTTGCCGGTCGAGCCGACGAGGGCGATCAGCTGGCCGGCGACGACCGACTGGCCCTTCGAGACCCGGATGCCGCCGTTGACGATGTGGCCGTACGCCGTGCTGAGGCCGCCACCGTGGGCGATGCGCACGTAGTTGCCGTAGCCGCCGTACGAGCCGGCGTAGTCGACGGTGCCGGACGACGCCGCGTAGATCGGCGATCCGCAGCCCGGGGCGAGGTCGATGCCGTCGTGGTTCGTGTAGATGCCGGTGACGGGGTTGACGCGCATGCCGTAGCCGCTCGATATGCCGCCGCCGCTCGGGCGGACCCAGGCGCCGCCCGACGGGGACGGAGCGGGGGCGGGAGCGGACGTGCCCGGGCGGGAGGGCGCCGGGGCGGGGGCCGGGGCCGGCCTCGCAGCCGCCGCGGCGGCGGCCGCCGCAGCCGCCGCGGCGCGCTGCTGGCGGGGGGCCTCGGCCTGACGCGCGGCCTCGGCCTGACGTGCGGCCTCCTCGGCGGCCAGGCGGGCCTTCTCGGCCTCCACCCCGGCCTGGTACTGCTGCTCGGTGACCGCGGTCTCCGACTGGAGCGCGGCGAGCTGGGCCTGGAGGCGACCCTCGTTCTCCTGCTGGGCGGTGACGGCCGCGGCGGCGGCGTCGGACGCGGCCTGGGCCTCCGACATGGAGGTCTCGGCGGCGTCGCGCAGGCCGTCGAGCGCCTTCTTGGCGACGCCCGCCTGGTCGGTCAGCGACTGGACGACGTTGCGGTCGGCGACGGCCTGGGCACGGATGCCCTCGGCCTGCTCGGTGATCTTGCTCATGGCGCCGAGGCGGTACAGGAGGTCGTCGGCGCCCTGGGCGTCGGCGGCGAGCTGGGTCGAGACGTCTCCGCCGCCCGTCCGTGCGAGCTGCGCGGCGACCTGGCCGGCGCGCTTCTGGCTCTCGTCGGCGACGGCCTTCTTCTCGGCGACCTGGGCCTCGAGCTCGGCGAGCTTGGCGGCCTCGGCGTCGACGGACTCCTGCGCGGCCTGGAAAGCGGCGCCGAGGCGGTCGGCCTCGGCCTGCGCGTCGGCGGCAGCGGTCTGGAGCCCGCTCAGCAGGCCCTGGAGCTCGGTGATCTGCGCCTGCTTCGTGCTCTCGTTCGCGCGCGCCGCCGTCACGTCGTCCCAGCTGGGGTACGACGCCGCCCGGGCGGGCGAGCCACCGACCACCACGCCCGCGACGACGATGGCGAGGGCCACCAGGAGCGTCGTGACAGCGACGAGGGCGCTGCGGGCGGACGGGACGGAGACGGCGTGGCTCACGGAGGCGGTACCTAACTGCAGGAGGGACGCCGGTCTCCGCACCTCGCGGGCGCATCCTCCCGGCCGGGGAACTCCTCCACCCTAGGTGCGCGACCGGCGAGGGTAAACCCGTCGGGCCCGATGCCTGTGGATGGATCTGTCCCCAGTTGAGGGTGCACACAGGGTCTCACGAGTCACACGAGTCACACCGGCACCGCATCTTGTCCCCCGGGGGCGCCGTCGCCGAAGGCGCTGTTGAGACGGTGCAGCGACGCGGCGAGCTGCTCCACCTCGTCCACCCTCCAGTCGCCCAGGCGCTCAGCGAGGGCGGCGCGGTTGGCGTCGACGGAGCGTGCGAGCAGCTCGTCGCCGCGGGGGGTGAGCGCGAGCACCTGGCCGCGGCGCGTCTCCGCCGACCCGGCCGGCGCCTCCTCGCCCACCGTCGTCACGAGCCCGAGCTCGACCAGGCCCGCGAGCTGACGCGACACGGTCGACCGGTTCAGCGAGAAGTCGGCGGCGATGTCGATCGCCCGACAGCCCGGGTGCGAGGCGATGAAGGTCACGAGCGAGTGCTCGACGAACGAGAGGGGAGCGCTGCGGGCACGGGCTCGCGCCACCGCCCGGCGGGAGACCCGCTCGAGCTCGGCGTAGACGGCGTCGATGCCGGTGGTCTGGTCGTCGGCTTGCACGCCCCGAGCCTACGAGGGCGAGCCCGGGCACGACGAGCTGGCACCGCGCGCGCTCGAGGGCTAGAGTGTGTTGCATGGTGCAACACAAACACTCCCCCTCGACCACGACCGCTCCGACCGCGAGCGCCGCCCCATCGGCCGGCCGCCGCCCGCGCCTCGACCCCCGGTTCTGGCGAGGGCTCGGCCTGCACCTCCTCATCCCCCTCTTCCTCGCCGCGGGGATGGCCCTGGCCTACCTCGGAGCGTTCGGCCACCCCGCGCCCCACCACCTGCCCGTCGCCGTCGTGGGCACCAGCGCCGAGGCCGAGGTCTTCGCCCAGACCCTCAACGACCGGGCGCCTGACGCCCTCGACGTCCGCACGGTCGCCGACGAGGGCGCCGCCCGGGGCCTCGTCGCCGACCGGGAGGTCGTCGCCGCCTACGAGGCGACCACCGACGACGCCACCCTCTTCGTCTCGAGCGCCGCGAGCGACACGACGGCGTCCGTCGTGCAGAAGGTCTTCCTGCCCGTGGCGTACCAGCAGCAGCTGCCGCTGCAGGTCGAGGACGTCGTGCCCTCGGGCGAGGGCGACCCCACCGGGCAGGGCCTCTTCTTCCTGCTCGTCGCCCTCAGCGTCGGCGGGTACGCGAGCGCGGCCGCGATCTCGGCGGTCGTCGCAGCGGCCCGCACGGGCCTGGCCGCGCGCCTCGGCGTCGCGGTCGCGACCGCCGCCGTCGTGGCCGCGATCGGCACGCTCGTCGTCGGGCCGGTCTACGGCATCGTCGACCACGCCCTCGGCCAGCTGTGGCTGCTCAGCTGGCTCTACGTCTCGACGATCGTCGTCATCGGCGTCGGCCTGCACCCGCTGCTCCGGCACTGGACCACGCCCGTGCTCACGATGCTCTTCGTGATGCTCAACTTCACCAGCTCGGGCGGAGTGTTCGCCGCCGGCCTGGTGCCGCCGTTCTTCGCCGCGCTGAGCAGCTTCTGGAACGGCGCCGCGTGGCTGCACGCGACGCAGACCGTCGTCTACTTCGCCGACCAGGGCGTCGGCCGCGACGTGCTCGTGCTCGCCCTCTGGCTGGTCGCCGGCCTGCTCGTCGCCGGGCTCGTGCACCTCGGCAGCGTCCGCCGCACGCGGCTGGCCGACGAGCTCGCGCCCGTGACGGAGGAGGACGAGGTGGTCGCCGCCTAGGCGACCCCCGCCCTACGGCCGGGCAGCGGCGTCGACGACGTCGGCCGGGGCCTCGCCCGTCGGGTCGTCGGCCGTCGGGTCGTCGAGGTCGGCGCCGCCGAGGGGCGTGCCCTCCCACGAGACGAGGCGGAAGCCGTCGGTCGTGCTGCCCTCGACGACGACCACGCCCGTGTTCGAGAGGTCGTGGTCACGGACGAACGTGCCGCCCGCCCCCGCCACCCGGCAGCCGACCCAGCCGCGCACGGCCGCGCCGTGGCTCACCACGGCCACCGTGTCGTGGCCGTCGGCCGTCGCGCGCCCGATCGCCGCGTCGTAGCGGGCCAGGAACTCGTGGCCGCTCTCGGCCCCGGGCATCCGCGCGTCGCGGTCGCCGACGACCCACCGGGCGACCGTGCCCATGTAGGCGGCGCCCGCAGCGGGGTCGTTGCGCATCTCGAGGTCGCCCGCGACGACCTCGCGGAGGCCGTCGAGCACGACGGGCTCGAGGCCCCGCGCCGCGGCCAGGGGCGCCGCCGTCAGCTGGGTGCGCACGAGCGTGCTGACGAACAGCGCGCCGATCGTCTCCGCCGCGAGCGCGGCCGGCAGGGCCTCCGCCTGGCGCAGGCCCAGGTCGGTCAGGCGGGCGCCGGGCGCGGTCGTGCCGAGGGCGCCGATGACGTTGTCGGGGGTCTGGCCGTGTCGGATCAGGAGCAGTCGCATGATGCGCCCAGCCTACGAGAGGCCCCCGACGCCGGTCTCCGGGCGCGGCACCGGGCCCGCACCGGCGTCCGCGACGACGACCAGGTCGGCCGAGGCCCGCCCGGCGCGCACCAGCCGGGCGTTGCTCTCGTCGGGGCCGGTCGCCCACGCGAGCGCTGCCTCCTCGTCCTTGCCGAAGCGCACGTGCCGGGCCACGAGGCGCCGCAGGCGCTCCGCCGGGTCGACCTCGACGAACCACGTCTCGTGCAGGGCGGCGCGGGCCGCCGTCCACGGCTCGGCGTCCACGAGGAGGTAGTTGCCCTCGGTGACGACCACCTCGACCTCGGGCGCGACGGCGATCGAGCCGGCCACCGCCTCCTCGAGGTCGCGATCGAAGTCGGGCGCCCAGACCGGGCGCGGCCCCGGCGCCGCGAGACGCCGCAGCAGCGCGACGTATCCGTCGGCGTCGAACGTGTCGGGGGCGCCCTTGCGGTCGCGACGCCCGAGGCGGTCGAGCTCGACGTTCGCGAGGTGGAAGCCGTCCATCGGCACGACGACGGCGCTCAGCCCCGCGGCCCCGAGCGCGACGACGAGCTGGGCCGCGAGGGTGCTCTTGCCCGCGCCGGGCTCGCCCGCCAGCCCGACGACGGTGCGGCGCCGGCCGGAGGCGCGGTGCCGGTCGACGAGGCCGGCCGCGGCCTCGCTCGCCCGCGTCGCGCCCGCCGTCACGGCCTCAGAGGCCCTTCGCGGCGGCGGCTCGGTCGCGTCGGCCGGCCAGGGCCTTGCGCAGCACGGTGACGACGATCGGCATCACCGACACGACCACGAGGACGATCGCCCAGACGTCGACGTGGTCGCGGATGATCGGCACCCCGCCGAGCAGCGAGCCGAGCACGACCATGCCGACGGCCCAGAGGAAGGCGCCGACGACGTTGAAGACGACGAACTTGCGGTAGGTGTAGCCCGCGGTGCCGGCGGCCAGGGGCACGTAGGTGCGGACGATCGGCACGAACCGGCCGAGGATGAGCGAGACGCCGCCGTACCTGGCGAAGAACGCCTCGGCCTTCTCGAGGTGCGCGGTCTTCAGCACGCGCGCGTCGCGGCGGAACCACCGGCGCCCGAAGGTGTGGCCGAGGAAGAAGCCGACCTGGTCGCCCAGGAAGGCCGCGACGAAGGCGCAGAGCGCGATCACCCAGACCTCGAGGCCGAGCGGCTCGTGCAGCAGGCCGGCCGTGAACAGGAGGGAGTCGCCGGGCAGGAAGGGGAAGAGCACGCCCGACTCGATGAAGATCATCAGCGAGATCCCGGCGAGCGCCCACGGCCCCAGGGCGGGCAGCAGGGCCTCGGGGTCGAAGAGGAGGAACCCCCCGGAGGCGGCGGGCAGGGAGGCGAGGAGCGCGTCGGTCGTCACCGGAGGACTGTAACAAGGTCGGCGGGCACGACCGGTCCTCCCCCGCGCAGCGCAGCCGGGCCCGCTCCGCCTCGTCCGGTCGGCGGATGCCGCCGGGGCGCCCGCGGCCCTATCGTCGGTCGAGGACCGCCGTGCGACCGCGCGGGGGCGGCGCTGCGGCGCCGGACGGCCCCGGGGAGGAACCCACCACATGATCGAAGCTCGGCACCTGACCAAGAGGTACGGCCAGAAGGTCGCCCTCGACGACGTGTCGTTCACCGTGAGGCCGGGCATCGTGACCGGCTTCCTCGGGCCGAACGGCGCGGGCAAGTCGACGACGATGCGCATGGTGGTCGGCCTCGACCGCCCCAGCTCCGGCTCGGTGACGGTGAACGGCCGCCCCTACGCCGAGCACCGGGCTCCCCTCCGCGAGGTGGGCGTGCTGCTCGACGCGAAGGCCGTGCACCGCGGGCGCAGCGCCTCCGAGCACCTCCACGCGATGGCCGCGACCCACGGCATCGGCCGCTCGCGCGTCGCGGAGGTCATCGCCCTCACGGGGCTGGAGCCCGTCGCGAAGAAGCGCGTCGGCGGCTTCTCGCTCGGCATGGGCCAGCGTCTCGGCATCGCCGCGGCGCTGCTCGGCGACCCGGCCACCCTGATCTTCGACGAGCCGGTCAACGGCCTCGACCCCGAGGGGGTCGTCTGGGTCCGCACCCTGGCCCGCCACCTCGCCGCCGAGGGGCGCACGGTCTTCCTCTCGTCGCACCTGATGAGCGAGATGGCCCAGACCGCCGACCACCTCATCGTGCTCGGCCGCGGCCGCGTGCTCGCCGACGCCCCCGTCAGCGAGGTGATCGCCCAGGCCTCGGGCGACGGGGTGCGCGTGCGCAGCCCGCACCTGCCCCAGCTCGTCGAGCTCGTCCGCGCCGAGCACGGCGTCGAGCCGGTCACGGCCGACGACGGCTCGCTCGAGCTGCCCGGCGTCACCGCGGCCCGGGTCGGCGAGCTCGCCGCCTCGCGCGGCATCGTCCTGCACGAGCTGACCCCGGTGGTGCGCTCGCTGGAGGAGGCCTACATGTCGCTCACCCAGGACTCCGTCGAGTACCACGCGGGCGGCGCCGCCGCCGCGACCCCCGCCTCCCCCGCCGCGGCCGAGAAGGCCGCCACGACCCCCGGAGCCTCGCGATGACCGCCGCCGCCCCCACCCGACGCTCCGCCCACGGCCACTCGGTCGGGCCCGGCGTGACCTTCGCCCACGTCGTCGCCTCCGAGTGGATCAAGCTCCGCAGCCTGCGCTCGACCGCGTGGTGCTTCGCCGTCATCGTCGTGATCGTCGTCGGGTTCGGCGCGCTGTTCGCCTCCGTCGCCAGCGGCTTCGAGGGCATGGAGGCCACGGCCGAGCAGCAGCAGGCGCTCGGCGTGCAGGTCATCACGATCGGCGTCGCCTTCGCCCAGCTCGTCGCCGCGGTGCTCGGCGCCCTCGTCATCACCGGCGAGTACGGCACGGGCATGATCCGCTCGACCTTTACCGCCGTGCCCCGGCGCACACCCGCGCTCGTGGCCAAGGTGCTGATCGTCGGCGTCAGCACCTTCGTCGTCTCCGGCCTCGCCCTGGTCGTCGCCGCGCTCGTCTGCACGCCCCTGCTCTCGTCGTCGACGGGCATCGAGCTCGACCTCGGCGACACCGGCCTGTGGTGGTCGCTGGTCGGCGCCGCCGCCAGCGTCGCGATGATCGCGATGATCTCGTTCGGGCTGGGCGCGGTCATCCGCAACGGGGCCGGCGGCATCGCGGCGTCGATCGGCCTGGTCTTCGTGCTGCCGATCATCTTCACGATCGGCATGGCCGTGATCTCCGAGCCGTGGATCTACACGCTGTACGAGTTCACCCCGCCCCAGGCCGCGACCCGGGTCTTCGAGTACCAGGTCGAGGGGTCGTCGATGCTGACCCCGCCGACGGTCGACGACGCCGTGGTGCTGACGCCGTGGCAGGCCCTCGGCGTGCTCGCCGGCTGGGTCGTCGCCCTGTTCGTCGTCGCGGTCGCCGCGGTGAAGCGCCGCGACGTCTGACGCCGCCGCCGTCACCGCTCGGCCTCGGAGCCCGCCGGCCGCCCCTCGGGGCGGCTCGCGGGCTCCCGGCACATCCAGGGGCGATCCGCGGGAATGATCCAGGCGGGCGGGGCCTTCTCCCTGGAGCGTCTCGACGGTGAGGTCGCCTCCCGCCATCCGCCCTCGTTCCCCAGGAGCACCGCCATGACGAGCGACACCGCCCGCCCCACGACCGCCGCCCCCGCCGGCGCGGCCGGCGCCGACGACGGCCCCGACGCGGCGACCGCCGCCCGCAACAAGCTGGTCATCGGCCTGCTGCTCGTCTCGGCCTTCGTCGTCATCCTCAACGAGACGATCATGGGCGTCGCGTTGCCCAGCCTCACGCGCGACCTCGACATCACGGTCACGGCCGGCCAGTGGCTGACCACCGGCTTCATGCTGACGATGGCCGTCGTCATCCCGATCACGGGCTTCCTGCTCCAGCGCTTCGACACGCGCCCCGTGTTCATCACCGCGATGAGCCTGTTCAGCCTCGGCACCGCCATCTCGGCGTTCGCGCCCGGCTTCAGCGTGCTGCTGATCGGCCGCGTGGTGCAGGCGTCGGGCACCGCGATCATGATGCCGCTGCTCATGACGACCGTCCTGACCCTCGTGCCGCCGGCGACCCGCGGCCGCACGATGGGCAACATCTCGATCGTCATCTCGGTGGCCCCGGCCATCGGCCCGACCATCTCCGGCCTCATCCTCAGCGTCCTCGAGTGGCGCTTCATGTTCATCCTGGTGCTGCCGATCGCCCTCGCGGCGCTCGCCCTCGGGGCCGTCCGCGTCAAGAACGTGACGACGCCCACCAAGGTGCCCCTCGACGTGCTGTCGGTCATCCTCTCCGCGTTCGCCTTCGGCGGCGTCGTCTACGGGCTCAGCACCTTCGGCGAGGGCGCCGAGGCCGCCGTGCCGGCGTGGGTGCCGCTCGCGGTCGGCGTCGTGGCCCTCGTCGCGTTCGTGCTGCGCCAGCGCGCGCTGCAGCGCACCGACACGGCGCTCCTCGACCTCCGCACCTTCGCCTCCCGCACCTTCACGATGTCGACCCTCGTGCTCGGCATCGGCATGATCGCCCTGTTCGGCACGCTGATCGTCCTGCCGATCTACCTCCAGAACGTGCACGGCCTCGACCCCCTCGCGACCGGCCTGCTGCTCCTGCCGGGCGGGCTCGTCCAGGGCCTCCTGTCGCCGATCGTCGGCCGCCTCTTCGACAAGTACGGCCCGACCGTCCTGCTCGTGCCCGGCACCGCCCTGGTCACCGCCGTGCTGTGGTTCCTGTCGACGGTCTCCGAGTCGACGCCGATCCCGATGGTGCTCGGGGCGCACGTCGCGCTGAGCATCGGCCTCGCCCTCATGTTCACGCCGCTCTTCACGTCGGGCCTCGGCTCGCTGCCGGGGCGTCTGTACTCGCACGGCAGCGCGGTCGTCGGCACGGTGCAGCAGGTCGCCGGTGCCGCCGGCACGGCCGTGTTCGTCACCGTGATGACCCTCGCCGCGACCACGGCCGCCTCCGGCGGCGCGGGCGACGTCGCCGCCGCCAGCAGCGGCGTGCGGGCGGCCTTCCTCGTCGGCGCGGTCATCTCGGTGTTCGCCGTGGTCGGCTCGTTCTTCGTCCGCCGGCCGCCGGTGGTCGAGGGCGCCGAGAAGGTGGTCGCGCACTAGCCGACCCTCCTCGGGGCGGACACCGCGCCTCCCCGGCCCGCGGCCTTCCCAGGCCGGCTCCGGCTGGCTCCGCCTCCGCCCCCTGACGCCTGCGCGCCGACCCCGTGTCGAGCGTTCAGGCGTCAGCGGCGTCCGGGGGGTCGTCGGCGCCCCGCCGAGCCGGGTCGCCCTGAACGCTCGACGCCTCCGCCGCGAGCCCCTCCGGGGCACCGGTCACCGGCCCCGGGCGGGGAGTAGCTTCGACCGGTCGCGGCCCGTGCAGAGGCTGCACTCCTGCAGCGCCTGCACTCCCCGACCGGCCGACGGCACCTGCGCCGCGGCCGCTCCGCACGTCGAGCGCAGCACCCGGGGAGGCACCCATGTCGAACACGCCCACCACCGCCGAGGGGGCGACCGGGGCTCCCCGGCGCAGCCTCGTCCCGGCCCGGATGGACCGCCTGCCGTGGACCCGCTTCCACTGGACGATCGTCGTCGGCCTCGGCTTCTCGTGGGTGCTCGACGGCCTCGAGATCCAGATCGTCGCCTCCGCCGGCTTCCAGGCCGACCTCGGCCTCACGGCTGCGCAGGTCGGCTACCTCGGCACGATCTACCTGCTCGGCCAGGTCGCCGGCGCCCTGATCTTCGGGCGCATGAGCGACACGCTCGGCCGCAAGAAGCTCTTCATCCTCACGCTGGCGATCTACCTCGTGGCCAGCGGCCTCGCCGGGCTCTCGCCGAACTTCGCCTTCCTGGCCGTGTTCCGCTTCATCGCCGGCATGGGCATCGGCGGCGAGTACGCCGCGATCAACTCGGCCATCGACGAGATCATCCCGTCGCGCTACCGCGGCCGCGTCGACATCGCGATCAACGGCACGTACTGGGGCGGTGCGGCCCTCGGCTCGGCCGCCAACCTCTTCCTGCTGAACACC
Organism: Frigoribacterium sp. CFBP 8754; assembly: GCF_014841815.1. Classification (NCBI taxonomy): domain Bacteria; kingdom Bacillati; phylum Actinomycetota; class Actinomycetes; order Micrococcales; family Microbacteriaceae; genus Frigoribacterium; species Frigoribacterium sp. CFBP 8754. The sequence goes on along the minus strand of NZ_JACYUO010000001.1, from coordinate 201,731 downwards.
GACTACTTCGCGGAGGACGTCGGCTGGCGCATCGGCTTCTTCATCGGCCCGGTGCTCGGGCTGATCATCATCTACCTGCGCCGGCACATCCCCGAGAGCCCGCGCTGGCTGATGACCCACGGCCGCGAGGAGGAGGCCGAGGCCACCGTCACCGACATCGAGAAGAGGGTGGAGGCGGAGGGCCGGCACCTGGAGCCCGTCAGCGACGACCAGGCGCTCGAGATCGCCGGCGACGGCCGGATCTCGTTCAGCGTCATCGTCCGCACCCTGGTGAAGGACTACCCGAAGCGCACCCTCGTCGCCGCGACGATGATGATCACGCAGTCGTTCCTCTACAACGCGATCTTCTTCACCTACGCCCTGGTGCTGCAGAACTTCTACGGCACCGACCCGGCGTCGACGCAGTACTTCTTCTTCCCGTTCGCGATCGGCAACCTGCTCGGCCCGCTGCTGCTCGGCCACCTCTTCGACACCTGGGGCCGCCGGCAGATGATCTTCCTCACCTACGGCGTCTCGGCCGTGGTGCTGGCCGTGTCGGCCGTGCTCTTCCACATGGACGTGCTGAGCGCGACGACCCAGACGGTCTTCTGGTGCGTGTCGTTCTTCTTCGCGTCGGCGGGCGCCTCCTCGGCGTACCTCACGGTGAGCGAGATCTTCCCGCTCGAGCTGCGCGGCCAGGTCATCGGCTACTTCTTCGCGCTCGGCCAGATCGCGGGCGCGGTCGCCCCGACGCTCTACGGCGCCCTGATCGGCGACGGCACCGACCGGGGGCCGCTGACCTTCGGCTACTTCCTCGGCGCGGGCATCATGCTGGTCGGCGGCGTGATCGCGTTCGTCTTCGGCGTGGCCGCCGAACGGAAGTCGCTCGAGGCGATCACCAGCCCCCTGTCGGTGGTGAAGCCCCGGTCGTGAGGCCGGCCCGGTCGAGAGGCCGGGCCGGGTCGTGAGGCCGGCGCCGCTCGTCAGCGCGTGACGAGCGGCGTCATCCGGGCGAGGTCGGGCAGCAGGCCGATGTCGACCAGCACGACCTCCCCCGCGAGGCCGGCCGCCGGCTCGAGCAGCAGCCCGGCCTTGTGGCCGCCGAAGGTGACCGTCAGGGTCGCCGGGAGCACGGCGGGGTCGGGCACGCTGCCGTCGTCGGGGCCGACGCCGCTGGGCACGTCGACCGCGACCACGGCGGGCGCGCCCGGCTGGCGCAGCGAGGGCAGCAGGGCCTCGACGACGTCCCGCGCGCGGCCGCGCAGCGCGGGGTCGGCGCTCGTGCCCGTACCGACGAGGCCGTCGAGCAGCACCGCGGCACCCGTCTCCTGCAGTCGCCGACCGGCGCCCTCGGGCGTGTCCCACGCGGCCGGGTCGTCCGTGACGGCCCCGGCCCCGGTGGCCGCGGCGAGGCCGGCCTCGTGCACCCGGGAGCCGGTCGGCACCACGGTCACCGGGCAGCCGTCGGCCGCGAGCCCCGCCCCGGCGAAGAGCGCGTCGCCCCCGTTCGACCCGCTGCCGACGAGCAGCACCACGGGGGCGGGCCACCGGCCGGAGTCGCGCAGCAGACCGCGCACCGCCTCCGCCAGGCCGTCGCTCGCGCGCTGCATCAGCGGCTCGCCCGCCTCGAGGTGCGGCGCCTCGGCCGCCCTGACCTGCTCTGCCGACCATCCGTGGACCATGGGGTCCATCGTGGCCGACCCGCGCCTCCCGCGCTCGCTCCGAGGGAAGCAGACCGGGACCGGGGCGATCCGGGCACGAACGGACCGGTCCGGGCACGCGGAGGCGCCTCCCTGCCAGACTGGCCGGATGCGTTCTGAGGCCCACAACCCCGTCGACGGCACCGCGATCGCCTACGAGGTGGCCGGCGACGGTGCCCCGCTGCTGCTCGTGCACGGCTCGGGCCTGTCGAAGGGCAGCTGGCGCGGGCTCGGCTACCTGCGCGACCTCGAGCGCGACTTCACCGTCGTCGCCCTCGACCTGCGGGGCCACGGCCGGAGCGGCGGCCCCCACGACCCCGCCGCGTACTCGATGGCCCACCACCGCGCCGACGTCGCCGCCGTGCTCGACGCCACCGGGCTCGCGCCGGTGCACTACGTCGGGTACTCGTTCGGCGCCCGGGTCGGCCTGTCGATCGCGGCCCACGAGCCCGAGCTGCTCCGCACCCTGACGACGATCGGGGGCAGCTGGGCGCCGATGAACGGCAACATCGGCGCGACCTTCACGCCCGACTGGCACGAGCGGCTCACGACCGGGGGCATGGACTCGTTCATCGCCGGGTGGGAGCTCGCGATGGGCCGCCCGCTCGACCCCGGCACGCGGCTCGCCTTCCGCCAGGACGACCCGGAGGCGCTGGCGGCGTTCTTCACCGCCGCCGAGACGGGCGGCGGCCTCACGGCCGAGCAGCTCGACTCGGTCACGGTGCCGACGCTGCTGCTCGCGGGCACCCGCGACGTCGAGCGGCACCGCGAGTCGCAGGACGCCGCACGCCGCATGCCCGAGGCCGCGTTCTACGAGCTCGTCGGGCAGGACCACGCGTCGTCGCTGCAGCCGGTCGACCAGGTGACCGACCTGCTGCGGACCTTCCTCGAGGCCGTCGACGCCTGAGCGCCCCGTCGCGTCAGCGCGCCGCCCCGGCGTCGACGGTTCAGGAGGCAGCCGCGCGGGGCGCCCCGCGACGGGCCGCTCACACCGGCCGCTCCTGAACGCTCGACGCGCTCGACGGATGCGACGCGCCCGTGGAGCGCGACACGGCCGCCCGTCGCTGCGATGATGGACGCACCATGGGCATCAGTCGTCGCGCGTTCCTGACGGGCTCGGTCTCCGGGGCCGTGCTCCTGCTGGCCGCCTGCACGACCGACGCCCCGCCGCCGACGGCGACCCCCACCCCCACGGCGACCCCGACGCCCACGCCGACCCCGCTGCCCGAGGGCGTCGCCCCGGTGGCCTTCCGGCGCAGCGACTGGGCCCGCGACCCGTACGCCCTCGGTGCGACGAGCCACCTCACCCCCGACGCCGGGCCCGACAGCCGGCGGACGCTCCGCGAGCCCCTCGGCGACCGCGTCTTCCTCGCCGGCGAGGCCACGGCGTCGGTGTCGCCCGGCACGGTCTCCGGGGCGCGGGCGAGCGGGTTCGAGGTGGCCGACGCCGTGGCCGACGTCGCGCAGCCGGGCGAGCGCATCGCCGTGGTCGGCGCCGGCGTCGCCGGGGCGACGGCCGCGCGCAGCCTGGCCGACCGCGGCTTCGAGGTCGTCGTGATCGAGGCCAGGGACCGCGTCGGGGGCCGCGTCCACAGCGTCGACGGCGACGACTGGCCCTTCCCCGTCGAGCTCGGCGCCGCCCTCCCCCTCGGCGACGCGGCCGTCGCCCTCCGCGCGGCCCTGGCCCTCAGCGGGGTGGCCCTGACCCGGCTCGAGCCCACCGTCGAGGCCCGGGCCGCCGACGGGGCCGCCCTCGTCACCGACGGCCCCGTGCTCGACGCGACGACCGCCTCCGCCCTCGCCCGGGCCGCCGAGTGGGCGGTCGGCCGCGCCGGCTCCCCCACCCTCGCGGAGGCGCTGGCCGGCTCCGGGGCCGACCAGGTGTCGGCCGAGCCCGACGCCTCGGGAGTCTCCGACGCCGACCGGCTCGCCGTCGTGGTCGACGAGGTGCTGCCGGTCCGCTTCGGCGCGGGCGCCTCGGCCCTCGCCGCCCGCGAGCTCGACGCCGGCAGCGCCTCCGGCGTCTCCGACCTCGTCCTGCCCGCGGACGCCGCCCTCGTCACCGGCGGCTTCTCGTCGTTCGTCACGGCCCAGCTGCGGGGCCTCGACGTGCTGCGCGACAGCAACGTCGTGCGCATCCGCCACGGCGACGAGGGCGTCGGCCTGCGCACGGCCACCGGTGAGTCGCTCTCCGCCGACCGCGCCGTCGTCACCGTCCCGCTGGGGGTGCTGAAGGAGGCGTCGGTCGAGTTCTCGCCGGAGCTCCCGCAGCAGCACCTCGACGCGATCGACGCCCTGGGCGTCGGCCACCAGGAGGTGCTCTGGCTGCGCTTCGAGCGCGCGTTCTGGTCGACCACGGCCACCGTCTGGGTCGTCGCCGACGACACGGCCCGCTGGCGCGTCTTCCTCAACCTCGAGCCGGTCACGGGCGAGCCGGTGCTCGTCGCCCTCACGGGCGGCGACGCGGCCCTGGCGACCCTCGAGCTCGACGACGACGAGGCCGTCGCCCAGGCGATGGCGAGCCTGCAGCCCTACCTCGACCTGCTCGACGACCCGGCCGACGACGGCGCCGAAGGCGACGACGGAGCCGGCACCGAGCCGGGCGAGACCACGACCCCCGACTCGACCCCCGCCTCCTGAGCCCCGGCCGCGCCGGCCGCCCCTGTCGCACCGGAGCCCGCCCCGCCCCCGGGCTGGTCGGCGTGCCCGGGCGGAGGCGCGGTGCCGGCCAGCGGGCCGCGGGGCCGCAGGTGGCTGAGCGCGATCAGCCCGGTCAGCACCCCGACGATCGTGCCGAGCGCGATGGCGTTGTACATCAGGAACTCGCCGGGCCACGAGACCTGCGCCGGGTCGAGGAAGAAGTAGGGGTACCAGCCGACGTCGGCGCCGCGGACGATCGTGGCCACGCCCCAGACGACCGGGTAGACGAGGACGACGCCGAGCACCTTCCAGCTGATGCGGCTGCGCCCCGGGGCCAGCACCCAGTCGACGAGCACGTAGCTGGGGATCCAGAAGTGCAGCACCTGGCTCGACCAGGGCACGCCGATCGCGTAGCCGTTGGCCAGCGACTCGGCGACGATGATGCCGTAGACGATGCCCGACACGATGACGTAGGTCGTGACCAGCGCGTGGACGGAGACGAAGAGCGGCGACTCCGACCGGCCGCGGAGGGCGGCCACCCCCGAGCCGACGAGCACCACGACGTTCGACATGTTGCTCTGCTGCGTGAAGTAGCTGAAGTAGTTGAACGACGTGAAGGTCGAGAAGCCGAGCACGTAGACGAAGTTGCCCACGAGCGCGACGAGGCCCACGGCGGCGGCCAGGAGGCGCAGGCCCCCCACGACGTGACGCACTTCGACGGTTCTCCTTCGGCGACCTGCCGCGGCCCGGTCCGGCTGCGGCGGAGACGACGAGCGTACTAGCGCCGACCGGGTGCGGCACGGGTGCCGCGCCCGGTCGGCGCTGGTGCGATCGACGCCGCGAGGGGCCCGCGGTCGCGGGCCCCGGGCGGGATCAGGACGGGATGTAGTCGAACGTGTCGGGGTCGGGGCCCGTGCGCTCGCCCTTGTCGAGGTCGGTGATCGCGGCCACGTCGGCGTCGCTCAGCTCGAAGTCGAAGAGCGCGAAGTTCTCCTCCACGCGCTTGCGCGTGACCGACTTCGGGAAGACGATGTCGCCGCGCTGCACGTGCCAGCGCAGGGTGACCTGCGCGGTCGACTTGCCGACGCGCTCCGCGATCTCGACGAGGGTCGGGTCGTCGAGCACCTTGCCCTGGGCGATGGGCGACCAGGCCTCGGTGTGGATGCCGTGCTCGACGCCGAAGAGGCGCAGCGAGTCGTTCGTGAGGTACGGGTGCACCTCGATCTGGTTGACGGCGGGCACGACGTCGGACTCGTCGAGCAGGCGCTGCAGGTGGGCCTGCTGGAAGTTCGAGACGCCGATGGCCTTGGCGCGGCCGGTCGCGTGGATCTCCTCGAGGGCCTTCCAGGTCTCGAGGTAGTCGACGTCGGTGGTCGGCAGGGGCCAGTGGATGAGGAAGAGGTCGACGTAGTCGCTGCCGAGGGCGTCGAGCGTGCCGTCGAACGCCTTCAGCGCGTCGTCGCGGCGGTGGAAGCCGTTGTTGAGCTTGGAGGTGACGAACACCTCGGAGCGGTCGAGGCCGGAGGCGCGGAGGGCCTCGCCGACGCCGGCCTCGTTGCCGTACATCTCGGCCGTGTCGATGTGGCGGTAGCCGACCTCGAGGGCGGCGAGCGTCGCGTCCTTCGTCTCGTCGGGCTCGATCTGGTAGACGCCGAAGCCGAGCTGGGGGATCTCGACGCCGTTGTTCAGGGTGATGGTGGGGATCGTGGTCATGCACACCAGGCAACCACTCGCGCCCGACGGCGTCCCGGCCAACGCCCCTGGTTCTCTCGGTCGCATCGTGGTACAGTCATGAGTCGCTTGGCGATGATCCTCTCAGATCGTCCCCGATCCACGGCCTGTCGTCCACACGCAGGCCGGATCGAACAGCCTCACGAGCACCACCGGTCCGGGCCTCACCAGCCCGCCTACTCACCGGTCCGTCGCTCGAGAGCGAGGCCCGACCAGGTCACCGACCTGCGGACGCACCGTCCGACCCGCCGAGAACGGCGGACCACGCACGCCCCGCGCTGCGTGCCACAGAGCAAGAGCACCGAGAGAAACACATCATGAACGAGAACATCATCACCGTCTCGGGCACGGTCACCACCGAGCCCTCCCCGTCCACCCCCCGCCTCGTCGAGTTCGTCGTCGTCGACGACCGCGGCGCCGAGTTCGTCGTCCGCGCCTGGGCCGACGTCGTCACCGACGCCGTCCGCGTCGGCTCGGCCGTCACGGTCGAGGGCGCCCAGGGCTGGGTCATCCCCGGCCGCAGCTGGCGCCGCGAGCCGAGCCGCACCATCGTGCAGGCGTACGCCGTGAGCACCGGCGCGCTCGCGCTGGCGGCCTAGCCGCTC
>NZ_JACYUO010000001.1:146325-195069 GCF_014841815.1 Frigoribacterium sp. CFBP 8754 | reverse complement strand
GCCCCGACGAGATCGGGGCGGGCGGCGTCGTGCGTGCGGGCGCGGCGGGTCAGGCGGTCGCCAGCCCCCGCGCGCGCACGAGGATCGGCCGGTGGTCGCTGACCCCGGCCGGCAGCGTCACGACGTCCTCGATCGTGAGGTCGTAGCTCGTCGCGAAGTCGAAGTGGCCCTTCACGTAGCGGTAGCCCAGGTACGTCGGCGTGCTGCTGCGGGTCAGCGTGAAGCCGTCGCGCTCGATGCGCTTCTTCAGCCCGCCGTGGAACCACGGGTAGTTGAAGTCGCCGACCATCAGCATCGGCACGCCGGGGGCGAGCGCCCGCATCAGCTGGTGCGCCGACTCGACCTGCTTCTTGCGGAGGCCGTTCGTCGCGGTGAGCGGCGCCGCGTGGAACGAACCGATCAGGACGTCCTGCCCCGACAGGCGGTCGTGCAGGTGCATGGCCAGCAGGCGCTCGTGCGCGGGCGACATGACGCGGTCGTGCATCGACTTCTTCAGCGCGTAGACGTTGGTGCCGAGCAGCTCGAAGCGCTCGGCGCGGTAGTAGGCCGCGAGCCCCAGCCGGTTGTTGCGCGTCGACGCGGCGAGCGTGTACGCGCCGAACGACTCGGGGATGTCGTTCGTGTCTGCTTCCTGGAGGCACAGCACGTCGGCCGTGTGGTCCTCCGCGAGGGCCTGGATCTCGTGCTTGGCGGTGTGCTCGCGCAGGTTGTAGCTCACCACGCGCATCGTGTTGCCGGTCTCGTCGTCCACGAGTGACGAACCTAGTCCCTCGATGTTTCGATCAGTCGCAGGCTGCGCGCGGAGGACAGCGTGGTCGACCCGACACACGACGGAGGCGGCCCGCACCTCCCCCAGGGAGCTGCGGACCGCCTCCGGTCGCGTCGGCCGTGGAGCCGTCAGGCCGCTACGCCTCCGGCGTGCGCTCCGTCGTCACGGCGACGCTGCGCAGGCGGCGTCGTCCGATCACGGCGGCGGCGAGGCCGGCGAGCAGCAGGGCCACGCCCGCGGCGATCATCGGGGCGACGTCCTGGCCGGTGAAGGCGAGGTCGCTCGCGGCCGGCGCGGCGTTCCCGCCGCCCGTGCCGCCCGCTCCGCCGGCGCCGGGAGCACCCGTGCCGGGGGCGCCGGCACCGGGGTCGCCGGGCGCCGGGGAGGGCGTGCCCGGGTCGACGGGCGCGGTGACCGCGGGGCCGGAGTCGACCGTCACGTAGGTGACGCGCCCGGTGGCCCCGTAGACGATGCGGCCGAGGTACTGCGACTCCGGCTCGAGGCCCGTCCACGACGCCGTGACGACGGCCTCCTGGTTCGAGGCCAGCGTCAGGGTGGTCGGCGAGACCGCGAACGACCCGGTGTACGCCGACGGGATCAGCGTGTAGGCGTCGAGGTCGTAGGTCATCGTCTCGCCGCCCGAGTAGTACGCGACCTCGAGCAGGTAGCTGCCGGCCTCGGGCTCCGTGATGTCGATCTGCTCGTCCGCGGCCGAGGTCGCGGAGGTCGCGGTGATCGCCACGGGGGTGCCCGTCGCGTCGAGCTCGTAGAGCGTCAGGTCGAAGTCGACGGGCTCGTCGACCGCGGGGGCGTCCGCTCCGCCGGCCGTCAGCTCGTAGCGCACGAACTGCGTGTCGGCCGGGATGGTGACGTCGACGTAGTCGAAGTCGCCGACCGTGCCGCTGCCGCTCGTCCGCTCGCCCTTCACCAGGCCCTCGGCCGACAGGGCCAGGGTCTGGTCGCCGCCCGAGGTGATGGGCGCCTCCGCGCTGCCGGTGACGCCGGTGCCGGTGATATCGCTCGGCACGTCGACGGCCACGGGGCGGACCGCGAGCGGGCTGCGCACCGTGTGGGCGCCTCCGTCCGTCCAGGTCAGGTAGCCCGTCGTGTACTGGTCGTACGCGGCGGTGGTGCGGGAGAAGGTCACCTCGTACGAGGCGGTCTGGCCGGCACCCGTGAACGACAGGGTCGAGGGCGAGACGGTGGTGGCCACGCCGGGCAGCGACACGGGCTGGGCGGTGTACGTGCCCGCCCCGGTCGACGTCACGGTGCGGGTCACCGTCGTGGAGTTGAGCAGCGCACCGACGGCGATGGAGGCCTGGTTGAGCTGCGAGCCCTCGGCGCTGCCGAGGGTGGCGATGTAGCTGTCCCACTCGGCCACGCCGCTCAGGTAGAGCAGGCCGGCGTCGAACATGTCGGCGGGCTGCACCTGGCCGGCGCCCTGGGCGAAGACGTCCTGCGAGGGCGCGCCCGTGGTGTCGACGGTGTCGCCGGCGGTGGTCATCATGGCCGACTTCACCTCCATGGGAGTCGCGGTGGGCGTCACCGAGAGGTAGAGCGCCGCGAGGCCGGCCACGTGGGGCGACGACATCGACGTGCCGGAGAGGAACTCGTAGGTCGCCGCGGCGCCCTCCGCGTTCGCGCCGGCGGCGAGGATGGCGACGCCGGGGGCGGCCACGTCGGGCTTCAGCACGTTGCCGCCGTCGGCCTCGACCGGGCCGCGCGACGAGAAGCCGGCGACCTGCGGGGTGGCGGGCTCGGGCTGGCCGGTCGGGTTGCCGTCGAGGAGCGTGACGGTCGAGGTGCCGGGGGCGGCGGCGGCGTGCAGCGCGGTGTAGTTCACGTTGCCGGCGCCGGCGTCGACGTGCACGGTCGGGACGACGTGGGCGTCGACGTCGACCGAGCTCGGGGTCTTGTTGACCAGCACCATGCCGATGCCGCCGGCGCGCTGCACCTCGGCCGACTTGGCCGTGCGGTCGGTGACGCCGCGGTCGCAGAGCACGATGGTGCCCGTGACGAGCGCCGGGTCGAGGGTGCCGCCGGTGCAGTACGACAGGGCGGTCCGGTCGACGCCGGGCAGGCCGGACGACAGCGCGTCGACGAAGCGGCCGGTCACGCCGGCCGGGTCGGTCGACAGCGAGGTCGAGCCGCCGAGGTAGTTCGTGACGACGCCGTCGGGCCCGGTCACCGACGCGGTGGCGTCGTAGCTCGGGATGGTGCTGGCGGCGACCGTGGTGATCCACGGGGCGGCGTTGTCGAGGGTCGACGCGCCGGGGCCCGAGTTGCCGGCCGAGGCCGCCACGAAGATGCCCGCCGCGGCCGCGTTGTAGAACGCCTGGTCGGTGAGCGAGTTGGTCGACGTGGCGCTGCCGCCGCCGATCGAGTAGTTGATGACGTCGACGTTGTCGGCGGTGGCCGCGTCGATGGCGCTCAGCAGGTCGGCCGTGGCGCAGCCGTCGGCGACCTCCGCCGAGACCTTGCCCGTCCAGCAGACCTTGTAGGCGGCGACCTTGGCGTCGGGGGCGACGCCGGAGATGTCGCCGAAGTCGCGGCCGTTGATCGTCACGGGCACGTCGGCGTTGCCGGCGGCCGTGCTGGCCGTGTGCGAGCCGTGGCTGTCGCCGTCGCGGGGCGAGACGTACTCGCCGTTCTGGGCGGTCTCGATGCGGTCCTCGCCGAAGCCGGCGAGGAAGTAGCGCGCCCCGACGATCTTCGTGCTGCAGTCGGTCTCGTCGAACTGCTGACCGCGCTGGCAGACGCCGGTGAAGGTGCCGCCGTCGGACTTCTCGTACGAGATGCCCGCCGCGGTCGTGTAGGGCACGGTGTCGCTCGGCGTCGCGGTCAGCGCGTCGCCGGCGAAGGAGGGGTTCTCGGGGGCGATGCCGGTGTCGATGACGCCGACGACGACGCCCTCGCCGGTGCCCTGCGTGCCCCAGACGCCGTCGGCGCCGGAGAGGCCGAGGTAGTCGGTCGACGGAACGGCCGTCGTGTGCAGGATCTCGTTCTTGACGACGGCGGCGACCTTCGACGACCCGACGAGCTGCTTCGCCTGGGCCGCCGTGAGGTCGGCCGCGAAGCCGTTGGTGGTGACCTGGTACGTCGCGACGGGGGTGACGCCGACCGAGCCGGCCACCGCCTCCTGCTCGCTCTGCAGGTGCTCGACGTACTTCGACGTCGCCGGGTCGGCGAGGTCGCCCCCCTCGTCGGGCGTCGCCGTCGCGGCGAAGCCGGACTTCCCGCCGTCGTAGGCGGTGACCGCCGGGTCGCGGAGCGTGACGACGTAGCTGCCGTCGGTGAACTCCGAGTCGCTCACGACGACGGGCCCGTCGGCGGCGGACGCGGCGGTCGCCGGGAGCGCGATCGCCCCGGCGGCGACGAGGCCGGTCACGAGCAGGGCGGTGGGGTACAACGGCCGTCGACGGCCGGACGATCTGATCACGGGTGCCTTTCGCATGCCGCGGCCCGTGCCGCGGTCTCCCGTAAGAGTTACCTGAGAATGCGCCGACCCCACTACGGGGGGACCTGGCCGGAGCAGGCCAGTGACCTCACTCGGCCACGATGTTTACCTCCGCGCAACGGGACGGGGTACGCCCGGTGTCCGCCTCGTGACCCCCTGGCGACGCTGCTGGGCGAGCCCGGGGAGGAGGCTGGACGAGGGCTGTCGGGGCGGGGCGGGGCGTACCATCCGAGCCTCGTCAGACCCAGCCGCGCCGTGCCGCCTCGACGCCGGCGTGGAACCTGTTGCTCGCGCCGAGCTCGTCGAAGAGGTCACGGAGGCGGCGCCGCAGGGTGCGCGGCGAGACCCCGAGCTGCGCGGCGATGACCTCGTCGGTCGCGCCCGCGGCGACGAGCGCGAGCAGGTCTCGCTCGTCGACGGTCGGCGGGCGTGACGACGTCGGGACGCCCTCGGGCACCGCGCCTTCGTCGCCGCTCGTCGCGGCCGCGAGCCGGGCGGCGACCTCGGCCCAGTCGGGCGAGCCGTCGATCGAGGCCGAGGGCAGGGCGGGCACGGGCAGCGCGGTGCGCCAGCGCGACTCGAACAGGTCGCAGAGCGCCGCGATCAGGGCCGGCGACTCCGTGACGAGGGCCTCGGGAGGCGCGGTCGGGTCGTCGAGGGGGCCCACCGACACGAGGGCGACGGCCCGGTCGGCCACCGCCAGCTTGACCGGCAGGTCGTGGGTGACCCGCGCCTCCTCGCCGTGGGCGCCGAGCCGGTGGATGCCCTGGAGGCTGCCGTCGCCCGTGAAGCTGGCCACCGTGTAGATGGCCCGCCAGCGGACGCCGCGGCCGAGGGCGCCCCGCTCGACGGACTCGTTCGTCGCGACGACGTAGGGCGGGCGGTCGAAGGCCAGGAACTCGTGGCGCGCCCGGTGCTGGAGGCGCGAGTACCAGTCGCCCACGGCGGCGTGCCCGGTCAGGACGGTGGTCGAGCCCGACGGGTCGGCCTGGCGGCGGCCGTCGTCGAAGAGCGCCCCGAGGTCGGCCACCGCGGTGCGGGCGTCGGCGAGCTGCTCGTCGCGCGCCGCGACGAGCGCCGAGACGGCGACGCGGGGGTCGACGGCCCCGTAGCCGGCGGTGCTCGTGCCGTCGGGCGCGACCGTGCCGTCGGCCGTCCGGTGCACGAGGCCGAGGTTGCGCAGCTGCTCGAGGGCCGTGACCACGGTCGCCACGTCGAGCGCGCGGACGGCCGAGATCGTGTCGACGTCGACCGTGTCGCCGCTCGACAGCACGAACTCGTAGACGTCGGCGGTGACGGCATCGATGCCGAGGGCGGCGAGCGAGGGCAGGGGCATCGTCCCATGGTGCACGGTCGTCGGGCTCCGTGACGACATCGGGACCAGGCGTTCGCGCCTCCCTCTTGGTAGCGTCGTCGGGATGACCCCCCGACGGAGCGCGCGATGAGCGGCGAGGCGACCACCGCCTCCGGCACCTCCGTCGACCTCCGGCGCCGGTCGCTCCGCTGGCCGGCCCTCGACCTGGCGGGCCGCTTCTCCGGCCGCTGGCCCGGGCTGCTGGCCCTGTACCTCGTGTCGCGCGTCTTCTCGACGACGATCCTGTTCGTCGTCTACGAGGTCGCGACCCTGACCGGGGCGACCTTCGTCACGCCCGGCAGCGAGCGGTCGTTCCTGGACTTCACCGTCTCGTGGGACAGCGACCGGTACCGCACCATCGCCCTGCACGGCTACCCGGGCACGCTGCCCACCGACGCGGCGGGCGAGGTGCTGCCCAACGAGTGGGCCTTCCTGCCCGTCTTCCCGACCCTGTGCCACCTGCTGATGGTCGCCACCGGGATGAGCTTCGCGGTCGCCTCGGTGCTGATCGCCACGGCCGCCGGCGCCGGTGCCGTCCTCGTGCTGCACCGACTCCTCGAGCCCCGCGTCGGTCACCGGAGCGCGTTCTGGGCCGTGCTGCTCTTCTGCTTCGGCCCGCTGTCGTACGTGCTCAGCGTCGGCTACGCCGAGAGCCTGTCGCTCTTCCTGCTCTTCTCCGGCGTGCTCGCGCTGCAGCGCCGCCAGTACCAGCTCGTGCTGCTCTGCGGCGTGGTCGCGGCGTTCACCCGGCCGGGGGCGCTCGCGCTCGCGCTCGCCCTCGCGATCCACCTCGTCGTGCGCTGGCGCACCGAGCGCGCGTCGCTCGACCGGCGGGAGCTGACGCGCATCGTCGTCGCAGGGCTCGTCGTCGCCGCGGCCGGGCTCGCCTGGCCGGTCGTGGCCCACCTCGCCACGGGCGAGCCGGACGCCTACCTGCAGACCGAGATGGCCTGGTGGGTCGACTACGTCGGGCGCCCCGACTTCGTGCCGCTCACGCCGTGGTTCCTGCTCGCGGGGCGCTGGCTCGGGGTCGCCGGCATCGCCCTGGTGCTGCTCATCATCGCCCTCGCGGCCTGGTGGCTCAGCCGACGGTCGACGGCACAGCTCGGCCACGAGGTGCACGGCTTCGTCGTGAGCTTCGGCCTCTACCTGCTCGCGGTGTTCCTGCCGCAGCAGAGCCTGTTCCGCCTGCTCATGCCGCTGACGCCGCTGCTCGGCACTCGCGCGATCGGCGAACGGCCCTGGCTGCGCCGGAGCCTGCTCGGCACCAGCCTCGTGCTGCAGCCGGTCGCCGCGGTGCTGCTCTGGCTGTACGTCGCGCCCTGACCGCCGGGGCGGGCGCCCGCGGCGCCGCCGCCGGGGCGGGCACGCGCGGGGCGACCGCCTGAGCGGGCCCCGCGGCGCGACCGTCTAGGCGGGGACCCGCGCCGTCGACTCGGCGAGCAGAGCGACCGAGCGCAGCCGGTCGGAGGTGCGGAGCGACGCGTGCGCCACGATGACCTCGTCGGCGTCGGCACTGTGCGCGAACCGGCTCACGTAGTCGGCCACCTCGTCGCCGGTGCCGACGCCCGTGTAGGTCGTCATGCTCGCGACGTGGCCACCGGCCGGCGTGCGGAGCAGGTGGTCGAGCTCGTCGTCGCTGAAGGTGCGGTCGACGGTGACCTGGCCGCTCTGGCGGAGCAGCATCATCAGGCGGGCCCGCTTCATCTCGGCGAACTGGCGCTGGGCGTCGTCGGCGTCGTCGGAGGCGATGGCGTTGACGCCGGCGAGCACGTACGGCTGGTCGAGCTGGTCCGACGGCTGGAACTCCCGGCGGTAGGTCGCGACCGCCTGGTGCAGGGCATCGGGGGCGAAGTGCGACGCGAACGCGTAGGGCAGGCCCAGCGCCGCGGCCAGCTGGGCGCCGAAGAGCGACGAGCCGAGGATGTAGAGCGGCACCGCCGTGCCGGCCCCGGGCGTCGCGCTGACGCCGGGCACGCGGGACTCCCCCGCGAGGAACGCCTGCAGCTCGAGGACGTCCTGGGGGAAGCGCTCGGACGACGCGGGGTCGCGGCGCAGCGCGCGGAACGTGGCCTGGTCGCTGCCGGGGGCCCGGCCGAGCCCGAGGTCGATGCGCCCCGGGTGCAGGGTCTCGAGCGTGCCGAACTGCTCGGCGATGGTGAGGGGCGAGTGGTTCGGCAGCATGACCCCGCCCGACCCGAGACGGATGGTCGAGGTCTGGCTCGCCACGTGGGCGATCAGGACGGACGTCGCGCTCGACGCGATCGACGACATGTTGTGGTGCTCGGCGTACCAGACGCGTCGGTACCCGCTCGCCTCGGCCTGCTGGGCGAGGGCGACCGAGGCGGCGAAGCTGTCGCGGGCGGTCTCGCCGGGGGCGATCGGAGCGAGGTCGAGGATCGAGAGGGGAACGGTCATGGTGGGCTCAACCACGGAGGCGCGGGTCGTGTTCCCGACGCCCGGACGCCGAGGAGGCGGCCCGCACCCCGTTCAGGGAGGTGCGGACCGCCTCCGGCCCGGGGGCGCCTAGAGCCCGCGCGCCAGGCGGTGGTACGCGGCGTTCCAGCGCACCTCGCGGCTGAACTCGCGCATCGTGGTGTGCTCGTCGATGATCAGCAGCTCGGTCTCGAGGATGCGCGCGAGGTCCTCGAACGCCTCCAGGCCGACGGCCGTCGACATCACCGTGTGGTGGGCGGCGCCGGCGGTCAGCCAGGCCTCGGCCGACACGGCGAACGACGGGCGGGGCTCCCACACGGCGCGGCCGACGGGCAGGTTCGGCAGGTCGGCGTCGGGGGCGACCACGTCGACCACGTTGACCGTCAGGCGGAACCGGTCGCGGACGTCGCTCATGGCGACGACGACGGCCTCGCCCGGGTCGGCCGTGAAGACCAGGCGCACCGGGTCGTCCTTGCCGCCGATGCCGAGCTCGTGCACCTCGAGGGAGGCGCGGCCCGCGGTGAGCGTCGGGCTCACCTCGAGCATGTGGGCGCCGAGGATCTTCTCGGCACCGGGCACGAGGTGGTACGTGTAGTCCTCCATGAGGGAGGCGCCGCCCGGCAGGCCGGCGCCCATCACGGCGGCGGCGCGCACGAGCACCGCGGTCTTCCAGTCGCCCTCGGCGCCGAAGCCGTAGCCCTCGGCCATGAGGCGCTGCACCGCGAGGCCCGGGAGCTGCTTCAGCGCGCCGAGGTCCTCGAAGTTGGTCGTGAAGGCGCTGAAGCCGCCGGCCTCGAGGAAGGAGCGCAGCCCCAGCTCGATGGCGGCGCCGTCGCGCAGCGACTGGTGGCGGGCGCCGTCGGCGCGCAGCTCGGGGGCGACGTCGTAGTCGCGCTCGTACAGGGCGACGAGGTCGTCGACGGCCTGCTCCGGGGCGGCCGCGACGGCCTCGGCCAGCTCGTTGACGCCCCAGGTGTTGACCTGCACGCCGAACGCCAGCTCGGCCTCGGTCTTGTCGCCCTCGGTGACGGCGACGAAGCGCATGTTGTCGCCGAAGCGCGCCAGCTTGAGCGAGCGCATCGCGGCGGCCCCGGCCGCGGCGCGCATCCACGTGCCCACCTGGTGCTGCACGCGGGGGTCGCTGACGTGGCCGACCACGGTCTTGCGGGCGACGCCGAGGCGGGTCTGCACGTAGCCGAACTCGCGGTCGCCGTGCGCGGCCTGGTTGAGGTTCATGAAGTCGAAGTCGATCTCGCCCCAGGGCAGCTCGACGTTCGCCTGCGTGTGGAGGTGCAGCAGCGGCTTGCGGAGGGCGTCGAGGCCGCCGATCCACATCTTGGCCGGGCTGAAGGTGTGCATCCAGGTGGTGACGCCGATGACGCTGTCGTCGAGGTTGGCCTCGAGCATCGTGCGCTTGATCGACTCGGCGTCGGTGAGCACGGGCTTCCAGACCAGCTCGACGGGCACGTCGGAGGCGGCGGCGAGCTCGTCGGCGATGGCCCTCGACTGCTCGGCGACCTGGCGGAGCGTGTCTTCTCCGTAGAGGCCCTGGCTGCCGGTGAGGAACCAGACCTGCTTCGAGGCGAGGAAGGCGACGGGGTCGACGGTGTTCGGGGTGGGGCTGGTCATGACAGGTCTCCTGAGGGCTTCTGGCCGTACACGTTCTGGTACCGGTCGAAGAGAGCGTCGATGCTCTCGGCCGGGATGGGCAGGGGTGCGCCGAGCTGGCGCGAGAGGTGGATGGTGCGGGCGACGTCCTCCGTCATGACGGCGGCCTTGACGGCGTCGCGGGCGTCCTTGCCGATGGTGAAGACGCCGTGGTTCTGCATCAGCACCGCGCGGCTGCGGTGGCCCTCGAGCGTCTGCACGATGCCCTCGCCGATCGACTCGTCGCCGATGATCGCGAACGGCCCGATCGGGATCTCGCCGCCGAACTCGTCGGCCATCGCCGTGATGACGCACGGGATCGCCTCGCCGCGGGCCGCCCAGGCCGTGGCGTAGGTGGAGTGCGTGTGCACCACTCCCCCGACCTTCGGCATGTGGCGGTACACGTAGGCGTGCGCCGCGGTGTCGCTCGACGGGCTGCGGTCGCTGCCCGGGCTGCCGGCGACGACGGTGCCGTCGAGGTGGCAGAGGATCTGGTTCTCGGGCGTGAGGTCGTCGTAGTCGACCCCGCTCGGCTTGATGACGAAGAGGTTCGTGCCGGGCACGCGCTGCGACACGTTGCCGCCCGTCCAGACGACGAGGCCGTAGCGGGTCAGCTCGGCGTGCAGGTCGCAGACGGCCCGGCGGGTCTCGTCGATGGCCGACTCGGTGGCGCGGTCGATGAAGGTCATGCGCTCGCCCCCTCGACGGCCGGGGCCTCGGACTCGCCGGAGGCGCGGGCCGGGTCGACGGCGTCGGTCGCCGCCCGGCCCGAGCCGAGCGCGTCGCGGCGGATCGCCTTGAGACGGTGCATGACGTCGTTGCCGCCGCGCCCGAACCAGTCGTGCAGCAGCAGGTACTCCGCGTACAGCGCGTCGTACGCGTCGGCCGCGTCGGGGTCGGGCGTGTAGGTGGCCCGGTCGACGCTGCCCATGGCCTCGCCGGCGACGCGCGTGTCGGGGTAGGCCCCGGCCGCGACGGCGGCGTGGATGGCGGAGCCGAGCGCGGGGCCCTGCTCGCTGCGGATGGTCGAGATCGGCAGGCGGAGCACGTCGCTGTAGGTCTGCATCAGGTGGCGGTTCTTCAGCAGGCCGCCCGCGGCGATGAACTCGGTGACGGGCACGCCGGAGTCGTTGAACGCCTCTACGATGCGACGCGTGCCGTAGGCCGTGGCCTCGAGCAGGGCGCGGTAGCCCTCCTCCGGCGTGGTGCTGAGCGTCTGGCCGACGATGACGCCGGAGAGCTCGTGGTCGACGAGCACCGAGCGGTTGCCGCTGTGCCAGTCGAGGGCGACGAGGCCGTGCGCCCCGACGGGCTGCTCGTAGGCGAGGTCGGTGAGGTGCTGGTGCACGCTCTTGCCGGCGGCCTCGGCCGCGTCCACGGCCGACTGCGGCACCTGGTTGCGGACGTACCAGGCGAAGATGTCTCCCACGCCCGACTGGCCGGCCTCGTAGCCGTAGAAGCCCTCGGTGATGCCGCCGTCCACGACGCCGCACATGCCGGGGACCTCGGCGAGCTCGGAGCCGTTCATGACGTGGCAGGTGCTCGTGCCCATGATGGCGACCATCTGGCCGGGCTGCGTCGCCTTGGCGGCGGGGGCCGTGACGTGCGCGTCGACGTTGCCGACCGCGACGGCGATGCCCTCGGGCAGGCCCGTCCAGCCGGCGGCCTCGGCCGTCAGCGTGCCGGCCGCGGAGCCGAGCGCCCCGATCTCGTGGGCGACCTTCGACTCGGCGAAGTCGGCGAAGTCGGGGTTCAGCGCGGCGAGGAACTCGCGGCTCGGGTACTCGCCGTCCTGGAGGATGCCCTTGTAGCCGGCGGTGCAGGCGTTGCGGACGTAGCGCCCGCTGAGCTGCCAGATGATCCAGTCGGCGGCCTCCACCCAGTGCTCGGTCGCGGCGTAGACCTCCGGGTCCTCCTCGAGCAGCTGGAGGCCCTTGGCGAACTCCCACTCGCTCGAGATGAGCCCGCCGTAGCGGGGCAGCCACGACTCGCCGCGCTCGCGGGCGAGCTCGTTGATGCGGTCGGCCTGGCCCTGCGCGGCGTGGTGGCGCCACAGCTTGACGTAGGCGTGCGGGCGGCCGGCGAACTCGGGCAGCTCGTTGAGCGGGGTGCCGTCGGCGGTGGTCGGCACCATCGTGCAGGCGGTGAAGTCGGTGCCGATGCCGACGACGCTGGCCGGGTCGACGCCCGAGGCGGCGAGGGCCTCCGGGACGGCGTTCTTCAGCACGTCGACGTAGTCGCTCGGCACCTGCAGGGCCCACTCGGCGGGCAGGCGCTCGCCGGTGCCGGGCAGGGTGCGGTCGACGACCGCGTGGGGGTACTCGAACGTCGCGCTGCCGAGCTCGGCGCCGTCGGAGACCCGTACGACGACGGCCCGTCCGCTCAGGGTGCCGAAGTCGACGCCGACGACGTGGGAGTCGGCGTGGTCAGGGGTCGCTGCCATGGAACATCCTTGTCATGGTGGTGAAAGTGAGCGCTCACATTGTGCCACGTGAGCGCTCACGCGTGCAATCGCGCCCCCGGTCGGAGGCGCGGGTCGGCTAGTGCCGGGGAGGCGCGGTCGAGAGCCGCACGACGAGCTCGGGGGCCATCGGGGCGACGGGCGTCTCGTCGCCGCCGAGCACGGCCTCGACCGTGTCCATGATGCGGCGGCCGAGGGCCTCGAAGTCCTGGCGGACGGTGGTCAGCGGCGGGAGGAAGTGCTCCGCCTCGGGGATGTCGTCGAAGCCGACGATGCTCACGTCGTCGGGCACGCGGACGCCGGCCTCGGTGAGCGCGTGCACCACGCCGAGCGCCATCTGGTCGTTGGCGCAGAACACCGCGGTGACGTCGTCGCGCCGGGCGAGCTCTCGCCCCAGGGCGTGGCCGGAGGCGGGGGTCCAGTCGCCGCGGAGCAGCACCGACGCGTCGAGGCCGAGCCGCGCGCAGGCGTCGCGCCAGCCGCGCTCGCGGTCGCGGCCGTCCATCCAGGCGTCGGGCCCGGCGACGTGGGCGACCGCGCGGTGGCCGAGCGACGCGAGGTGCTCGACCGCCCGCTCGGCGCCGGCCGCCTGGTCGATCGAGACCGGGTGGTGGCCGTCGTCGGCGACGCTGTCGGCCGTGACGAGCGGCACCGTCACGTCGGCCGAGCGCAGCACGTCGAGCGCCTCGGCGTCGGGGGCGATCAGCACCACCGCGGCGACGGCCTGGCCCACGAGCGCGTCGACCGCCTGGCGGACCCCGTCGGCGTCGTCGCTGTCGAGCGTCGCCATCGACACCTGGTAGCCGGCGCGCCGCGCGGCGCCGTTGAAGCCGTGCATCGTGCTGGACGGCCCGTAGAACGGGAACCCCGTGCTGATCAGCCCGATCGAGCGCGTCTTGCGGCTGGCGAGGGCCCGGGCGGCGAGGCTCGGCCGGTAGCCGAGGGCGTCGACGGCGGCGTCGACCTTGGCCTTCGTGACGGGGCGGACGGTGGGGTCGCCGTTGACGACGCGGGACACCGTCTGGTGCGAGACGCCGGCGGCCTTGGCGACGTCGAAGAGGGTGGGCACGGGGACGATCCTAGGGAACGAGGGCCGGGAGCCGGGCGGGTGCCCGGCCGTGCTGCGGGGAGGCGACCCCTGGGGGGACGCCGGAGGCGCGGGTCGACCTCGACCCGCGCCTCCTCGTGTCGTCGACCGACCGACCGGTCGACGTCTCGCCTCCTACTTGCGGGAGGACGCGGCGCGACGCTTGTTGAAGACGTCGAACGCGACCGCGGCGAGCAGCACCAGGCCCTTGATGAGCGACTGGTACTCGCTGCCGACGCCGAGGATCGACATGCCGTTGTTCAGGATGCCGATGATCAGGCCGCCGACGATGGCGCCGGTGACCGTGCCGATGCCGCCCGTGACCGCCGCGCCGCCGATGAAGACGGCCGCGATGGCGTCGAGCTCGAACCCGTTGCCCGCGTTGCCGCTGGCGAGGTTGAGCTGGCCCGTGAAGACCAGGCCGGCGAGGGCCGAGATGACGCCCATGTTGACGAACAGCAGGAAGGTGACGCGCTTGGTCTTGACGCCCGACAGCTCGGCGGCGTGGAGGTTGCCTCCGATGGCGTAGACGTGGCGGCCGAAGACCGAGTTCTTCATCACCGTCGAGTAGACGACGACCAGGACGGCGAGCACGACCAGCACGATCGGGGTGCCCGAGTAGCTGGCGAGGAGGAACCCGATGTACATGACGAGGGCGACGGTGAAGACCATCTTCGTGACGAACCACAGGAAGGGCTCGTCCTCGAGCTGGTACTTGCGACGCGTGGCACGACCGCGGAGGCCCGTGCCGATCAGGGCGACGGCGGCGATGGCGCCGAGGATCAGCGTCAGGGGCTCGTAGCCCGTCGTGCCGAAGGCCGGCAGGAAGCCCGAGCCGATATCGCGGAACCCCTGGGGGAAGGGCGAGATCTGCTTGGTCTGCAGGGCGATCTGCGCCGCGCCGCGGAAGGCGAGCATGCCCGCCAGCGTGACGATGAAGGCCGGGATGCCGAAGTAGGCGATCCAGAAGCCCTGCCAGGCGCCGACGAGGGCGCCGAGCACGAGGCAGAGCACCACGGCGACGGGCCAGGGCAGGCCCCACTGCGTGATCATGACCCCGGCCATGGCGCCCGTGAAGGCGACGATGGAGCCGACCGACAGGTCGATGTGGCCGGCGATGATCACCATCACCATGCCGATGGCGAGGATCAGGATGTAGCTGTTCTGGACGACCAGGTTCGAGACGTTGATCGGCGCGAGGGTGATGCCGTTGGTCGTGATCTGGAAGAACAGCACGATCACGATCAGCGCGATGAACAGGCCGATCTGGCGCAGCTGCCCGCCGAGGTACGAGACCGCACCGACGAGGGGGTTGCCGCCGGAGCCGGACTGCGGCTGACGGGAGGAGGGCGACCCGCCCGTGGGCTTCGGGTCGGTGGCCTGGGTGGGGCTAGGCGCGCTCATGGACGGGGCTCTCTCGTTCGAGGGTCATGTACTTCAGGAGGAACTCGGGGGTCGCCTCGGCGATCGGCACGTCGGCCGTGATGCGGCCCTCCGAGAGGGTGTAGACGCGGTCGCAGATGCCGAGCAGCTCGGGCAGCTCGCTCGAGATGACGATCACGCCCTTGCCGGAGTCGGCGAGCTGGTTGATGATCGAGTAGATCTCGTACTTCGCACCGACGTCGATGCCGCGGGTGGGCTCGTCGAGGATGAGCACGTCGGGGTCGGTGTACATCCACTTCGACAGCACGACCTTCTGCTGATTGCCGCCGGAGAGCTTGCCCGTCAGGGCGGCCACGCTCGGCGCCTTGATGTTCATGCTCTTGCGGTACCCCTCGGCGACGGTGCTCTCTTCCGAGCTGTTCACGAAGCCGGCGGTGGCGAGCTTGCGCAGGGCCGACCCCGAGACGTTGCGGGTGATGTCGTCGATCAGGTTGAGGCCGTACTTCTTGCGGTCCTCGGTGGCGTAGGCGATGCCGGCCGCGATGGCCTTGGTCACGGTGCTCGTGTCGATCTTCTGGCCCCGCTTGTAGACCGTGCCGGAGATGCCGGTGCCGTAGCTCCTGCCGAAGACGCTCATCGCGAGCTCGGTGCGCCCGGCGCCCATGAGGCCGGCGATGCCGACGATCTCGCCCGCACGGACGTTCAGGTTCGCCTGGTGGATGATCTCGCGCGACGCGTCGAGCGGGTGGTGCACCGTCCAGTCCTCGATGCGGAGGAGCTCCTCGCCGATGGACGACTCGTGCGCCGGGTAGCGGCTCTCGAGGTCGCGACCGACCATGCCCTTGATGATGCGGTCCTCCGAGACCTCGCCGGCGTGCATGTCGAGGGTCTCGATCGTCTTGCCGTCGCGGATGATCGTGACCTTGTCGGCGATCTCCTTGATCTCGTTGAGCTTGTGGCTGATGATGATCGACGTGATGCCCTGGCCCTGCAGGCTCTTGATGAGGTCGAGCAGGTGGGCGGAGTCGTCGTCGTTGAGGGCGGCCGTGGGCTCGTCCAGGATGAGCAGCTTGACCTTCTTCGAGAGGGCCTTCGCGATCTCGACGAGCTGCTGCTTGCCGACGCCGATGTCGGTGACCTTCGTGATGGGGTTGTCACGGAGGCCGACCCGGGCGAGCAGCCCGGCGGCGTCGAGGTTGGTCTTGTTCCAGTCGATGAAGCCGCCCTTGGACTGCTCGTTGCCGAGGAAGATGTTCTCGGCGATCGACAGGAAGGGGCTCAGGGCGAGCTCCTGGTGGATGATGACGACGCCCGCGGCCTCGGAGTCGTTGATGTTCTTGAACTCGACGGGCTGGCCGTCGAGGAGGATCTGGCCCTCGAAGGAGCCCGTCGGGTAGACGCCCGACAGCACCTTCATCAGCGTCGACTTGCCGGCGCCGTTCTCGCCGCAGATCGCGTGGACCTGGCCGCGCTCGACCTCCAGCGTGACGTCCTGCAGCGCCTTGACGCCGGGGAACGTCTTCGTGATGCCGCGCATCTCGAGGATCGTGTTCGCCACGTGTTCCTTCTTTCGTGCATGGGGTGGGGCAGGGCTGTGGAGCGGGGGAGGCACGGCGCGGCTGCACCGCGCCTCCCCCGCTCCGGTGAGGGACCTACTTGAGGTCGGCCTCGGTGTAGTAGCCGCTGTCGACGAGGACTTCCTTGTAGTTGTCCTTGGTGACGGTGACGGGCTGGAAGAGGTAGGTCGGGACGACCTTCTCGCCGTTGTCGTACGTCTTGTCGTCGTTGGTCTCGGGCGTGTCGCCCTTGAGCAGGTCGTCGGCCATCGTGACGGACTGGTCAGCGAGCTGACGGGTGTCCTTGTAGATGGTCGAGTACTGCTGGCCGGCGATGATCGACTTGACCGAGGCGGCCTCGGCGTCCTGGCCGGTCACGATCGGCAGGTCGGAGTCGCTGTAGCCGGCGCCCTCGAGGGCCGAGATGATGCCGATCGAGATGCCGTCGTAGGGCGAGAGCACGCCGTCGAGCTTGGTGCCGCCCGAGTAGGTCGACGCGATCAGGTTCTGCATGCGGGCCTTGGCGGTCGCCGGGTCCCACTGCTGCGTGGCGGCCTGGGTGAACTGGTCCTGGCCGGAGCCGATGGTCAGCGAGCCGTCCTCGATGTAGGGCTTGAGGGTGTCCATGGCGCCGTTGAAGAAGAACGTGGCGTTGTTGTCGTCGGAGCTGCCGGCGAACACCTCGATGGTCTTGGGCTCGGCGCCGTCGACCTTCTTGCCGTCGGCGTCGGCGAGGCCGAGGCCCGTGAGGAGGCTGGTGCCCTGGTCGACGCCGACCTTGTAGTTGTCGAACGAGACGTAGTAGTCGACGTTCTCGTTGCCGGTCAGCAGACGGTCGTACGAGATGACCTTGATGCCGGCCTTGGCGGCCGAGTCGAGCTGGTCGCTCAGCGAGCCGCCGTCGATCGAGGCGACGATGAGCACCTTGGCGCCCTTGGTGATCATGTTGCTGACCTGCTGGACCTGCTGCGGGATCTTGTTGTCGGCGTACTCGAGGTCGACCTTGTAGCCCTTGTCCTCGAGGGCGCTCTTGACAGCGTCGCCGTCCTTGATCCAGCGCTCGGAGACCTTGGTCGGCATCGCGACGCCGACGAGGGCGCCGGAGGTGTCGCCGCCGCTGCTGCCGCTGTCGGCGCCGCGGCCGCCCGCTCCGCCGGAGCAGCCGGCCAGGGAGACTGCCAGACCGGCGGCGACGATGCCGACGATGAGCTTCTTGTTCTTCACGGTGATTCCTTCGTGTCCGTGTCATCTCGACGGCGTCGTCGATGACGGATGGTGATGCTGTGGAGGTGGTGCTGAAGGGTGGTGCTCGTGCGTGGTGCTCGGTGGTGCGGACGGCCGGGGAGGCACGCGGGAGGGCGTGCCGGGCTGGCCGGTGGAGCGCGTCCTGGTCGGCGGCGGGGCCGCGTCGGGGACGGGCCGACGGGGTGCGTGAGCGCCCGTCGGGGGTCGGGGGTCAGACGGCGTCGAGCGCCGTGACGGAGGCGCGGCGAGCCGTGCCGCGGGTCGGCGACGCGGACGCGTCGGGCGCGGTCGCCGCGGGCGAGCGGCGGGGGCGGACGGTCGACGCGGGGGTGGCGCGCGAGCCGTCAGGGGTGCTGGTGTTCACGGTGACCTCTTCGTCAGAGAACGTGTCTCGGAGTGAACCGTCGTGCTCGATCACTGTCATGTGAGCGCTCACATCGGGTGGTTCGGGGCAATACTGAATGAGCATCCGTCCGATGTCAAGTCGTCCGCGCATCCGGCATGGTTCACACGTTCGCAACACGGCGTTCACGACCCTGAGCGGATGACGAGGCACCATGACTGCATGCTCGCCGTGACCGCCACCGTCCACACCGCGCACGACAGCGCCGGCCTGTTCTGGCTGTCACGCCGCCTGCTGGCCGAGCACGCGGCCGCCCGCGTCGACGAGGGGCAGTACCTCGTGCAGCTCGCCGACGCCGGCACGGTGCTGCTCACGGAGCTGCCCGACCTGCTCCGCTTCGACGTCGTGGTGCGCGACGAGCTGGCCGGGCGACGCACCCGCCGCGCGCTCGAGGCGGCCCTGCTGCGGCTGTCGACCGGGACGGTGTCGGCCGTCACCTGGCAGTCGGAGCCGCTCGGCCACGAGGCGCTCAGCGCCTAGGGGGCAGGCGCGGGCGCAGGCGCAGGCACCCGGCTGCCCGGGCGCCCGCGCCGTCGGCGTCAGATCGCGGTGATCGTCCAGCTCGCGACGTGGCTCTCGCCCGGAGCGAGGCGCACCAGGTCGATGCCGCTCGTGAAGGCGTCGGGCGGGCAGGTCATCGGCTCGACGGCGAGGCCGACGCGGTCGTTCTCGCGCTCCGGACGGTCGGCCGTGTGCACCTGCACCCAGGGCAGCTCGGGGCCCCAGGTCATCTCGACGCCCCGGCCGTCGGCCGCCGTCAGCCGTGCCGTCGCGACCTGGCCCTCGCCGGTGCGGGCGAGCTCGGTGAAGGCGTGGTCGACGAAGGTCTCGCCCACGACGCGCCCCTCGCGGAAGTCGAAGCCCTCGCGCTCGGTCACCCCGTGCACGCCGGTCGGCACGAGGCGGTCGTCGGTCACCTCGAGGTAGCTGTCGGCCGGCAGGGTGAGGGCCCAGTCGTCGACCCGGCCCTCGCCGGCGACGAGGTACGGGTGCGGCGCGACGCCGTAGGGCGCCTCGCCGTCGCCGACGTTGGTGGCCTCGACGGTCGTGGTGAGGCCGGCGTCGCCGAGCTCGTAGGTCGCACGGAGCGCCAGCCGCCAGGGGTAGCCGTCGCTCGGGGCGAGCTCCGTCACGAGGGAGGCGCGGTGCGGCTCGCTCGACTCCACGCGCCACTCGGCCCAGCCGACCAGCCCGTGCAGGGCGTGCCCCCGCTCGACCTCGTTGAGCGGCAGCTGCAGGGTCTCGCCCGCCTCGTCGTAGGCGCCGTCGACGATGCGGTTCGGCCACGGCGCGAGCAGCGCCCCGCGGTAGAGCGGGCGGACCACGTCGGCCGCGAACGGGACGACGAGGTCGCGGCCGTCGTGTGTGAGGCTGCGGAGGGTCGCGCCGACGGCCGCGAGCTCGGCCCGGTACGGGCCGTGCTCGAGCGAGACGGGCGCGCCGCTGA
Source organism: Frigoribacterium sp. CFBP 8754 (assembly GCF_014841815.1). NCBI lineage: Bacteria > Bacillati > Actinomycetota > Actinomycetes > Micrococcales > Microbacteriaceae > Frigoribacterium > Frigoribacterium sp. CFBP 8754. The sequence goes on along the minus strand of NZ_JACYUO010000001.1, from coordinate 175,824 downwards.
CGGGCAGCGGGCCGGCGGGGCCGGTCGTGGTGGGGGTGGTCGTGGTGACGTCAGGCACGGTGTCCTCCGAGGGCGACGGTGTCGAGGTGGGCGTTGCGGAAGCGACCCTCCGGGTCGACGGCGGCGGCGTGCGCCGCGAAGTCGTCGAGGCGAGGGTAGCGGGCGCGCAGCGTCTCGTGGTCGAGGGTCGCCACCTTGCCCCAGTGCGGTCGTGCGTCGAAGCCGGCCAGCGCCTCCTCGACCAGCGGCAGCACCGCCAGCACCGCCTCCGCCTGACGCCGCCAGGTGAAGTGGAAGGCGACGCTCTGCCGGCCGCCGCTCGGGCTCAGCCACGCCGCGTCGGGCGCCACGGTGCGGATCTCGCTGACGAAGATGACCTCGGCGAGCCGGTCGCCGATCGCCCGGAGCGCCTCGACGGCCGCGGCCGCGTGCTCGGCGGGCACCAGGTACTCGCTCTGGATCTCCTCGCCCGCGCTCGGCGTGAACTCGGCGCGGAAGTGCGGCAGCCGGTCGAGCCACGGCCCGGGCTCGCCGAGCTGGGGCGTCACCGCGTCGGCCGCCGTGTCGGGCAGCATGTGCAGCGCGGCCTCGGCCGGGCGTCCGCCGAGCTCGCGGAGGTCGAGGCCCGACGAGCCGACGCCGTCGACCCGGGCCTTGCTCCAGACCTGCTCGACGTCGTCGCCGGTGTAGCGGGTGAACAGGCTGACGCTGTAGGCGTGGGCGAGCACGGCGTCGAGCTGCTCGAGCGCGGCGGCCCAGGGCAGCCCCTGGTGGACGGTCTGCACGACGTCGAACGTCGGCACGGTGTCGAGCTCGAGGGCCGTCACGACGCCGAGGGCGCCGAGGCCCACGACCGTCGCCTCGAAGGCCTCGTCGCCGCGGCGGACGACGTCGAGCGAGCCGTCGGCGCGGACGATCTCGACCGCGCTGACCGAGGCCGAGAGGGCGGGGTTGCCGACGCCCGAGCCGTGGGTGCCGGTCTGGACGGCGCCGGCGACGGAGATGTGCGGCAGCGAGGCCAGGTTGGGCAGGGCCCGGCCGTGGCGCTGCAGCTCGCGGGCCAGCACGGCGTGCGTGGCGGCCGCGCCGACGCGGACGACGTCGCGGTCGGCGTCGAGCTCGATCGGCACGCCCAGCGCCTCGGTCGAGACGAGCACGCCGTCGGTGTCGGCGATGCGGCTGAACGAGTGGCGCGAGCCGAGGGCCTTGACGCGGCGGCTGGAGGCGACGACGTCGCGCAGCTCGTCGACGGTGGCCGGACGGCGGAGGTCGGTCGTCGAGTACTCGACGTTGGCGGCCCAGTTGTGCATGAGACTCCTTCGGCTCGGATGGCGGTGACCAGTCTACGTGAGCGCTCACTCCGAGCGCCCGAGGCGGCCGGTCCCCCTTCTCTGGGGCCGAGGTGTCCCCCCAACTGGGCCCGTGTCCTCCGTTGCGCGGACACCGGCCGTGCGGTTGCCTTGGCATGCGCCGACAGGACGGCGCCGCACCACCACGACCAGGGGACCCTCCAGCATGAGCACCACCAGCTCCGACGCCGACGGCGTCACCGCGACCGGCGCGCGCCTCGGCGCCCGCGGCCGGACCCGCCCCCGCGTCGACCCCGCCTCCGTCCGGCCCGAGCGCGTCGTCGCCCTCCGCCGCCGCAGCGCCCCCCGCTTCTACCTGACGTACCTGCAGTCGCCGAACGACGGCAGCGACCCCGCGGTGCCCCTCGGCACCTGCCTCGTGCTCCGTGCGATCGGCGGCCAGACGCCGCGCCGCGTGTCGGTCGAGCTGCCGCACGACGTCGTCCGCACCGCGTCGTCCCTCCGCCGCGGCGCCTCCGTCGGCATCGCCACGCCCGGCGAGCTCGACGAGCTGGCCGCGCTCGGCACCGTCTTCGTCGAGTGGGTCTCGCGCGACGGCGTCACCCGCACCGCCTGGCTGCGCGTGCCGCCGACCCCGGCGCGGTACCGGGCCGGTACCGCCCGCTAGGTCGCGCCCGCCCGCTGGGTCGAGCCCTCCCCCGGGGCGCGACCACCGCCTCCTGCACGGCCCCGTCAGCGGCGGTGCGACGCCGCGGGGTGGGAGTCGGGGAGGCGCGGGCCGCCCCCGGTGTACCGCTCACGCAGGGTCTGCCCCGGCACGTACGCTTCACGCACCCTGCCTCGACGCCGCAGCTCGGGCACGACGAGCTCGACGAAGTCGCGCAGCGTGTCGAAGGAGTGGTACTGGCGGAGGTTGATGCCGTCGATGCCCTCCTCGTCGAGCCAGCGCTCGATCTCGTCGGCGACGACCGTCGGGGTGCCGGCCACGAAGAACGCGCCGCCCCAGGCCTCGTCGACGCTGTCGACCAGCTGGCCGACGGTGATGTCGAGCGGCAGGGTCGCCGCCCCGGGGTGGTCGAGCCGCCCCTCCGCCTCGAGGGCCTCGCGCACCGTGCGGTCGCGCGGGTGCGACGGGGCGTCGAACGGGACGCTGCGGTGCACGAGCGCGCCCTGCTCGCTCGCGAACGACCGGTAGAGGGCCAGCTTCTCGGCCACCGCCTCCTCGGTCTCGGCCGTGATGACGCCGGCCTGCACGATGAACGACACGTCGTCCGCCGACCGGCCGGCGTCGACGGCCGCGGCGCGCGTCGCCTCGGCCACCTGACGCACGGCCCGGCCGCCGGTGAACACCACCTCGGCGTGCTGCGCGGCCTGCGCGACGCCGGTGGGCGACGCCGTCGCGAGGAAGAGCACCGGGGTCCGCTGCGGCGACGGCTCGCTGAGGTGCGGGCCGGCGACCCGGAAGAACCGGCCCACGTGGTCGATCGCGTGCACCTTCGACGGGTCGGTGTAGACGCCCGAGCCGGGAGCCAGGCCGTCGGCCGCGGGGTCGGCGACGACGGCGTCGTCCTCCCACGAGCCCTCCCACAGGGCGTAGAGCACCTCGAGGTACTCCGCGGCGCGGGCGTACCTCTCTTCCTTGGGGATCTGGTCGTCGAGGCCGAAGTTGCGGGCGGCGCTCGGCAGGTACGAGGTGACGACGTTCCAGCCGACCCGCCCCTTGGTGAGGTGGTCGAGGGTCGACATGCGGCGGGCGAACGCGAACGGCGGCTCGTAGCTCGTCGACGCCGTGACGCCGAAGCCGAGGTGCTCGGTGACGGCGGCCATGACGGGCACGACCAGCATCGGGTCGTTCGCCGGCGCCTGGATGCCCTCGAGCAGCGCCGGGGCGGGGCTGTCGCCGTACACGTCGTAGGTGCCCAGCACGTCGGCGAGGAAGACGGCGTCGAAGCCGCCGCTCTCGGCGAGGCGGGCCAGCTCGATCCAGTACGCCATGTCGGTGTACTCGCGCCGGTGGTTGCCGGGCAGGCGCCAGAGGCCGTGCGTGATGTGCCCGACGCAGTTCATCTCGAACAGGTTGAGGATGAGCTGCTTGGGGCGGGTCTCGGTGTCGGTCACGTCGACGACGATGCCACACCGCGCCTCCGGCCGGGGGCGCGTTGCGCCGCGTTGCGGCGGGGGCGGGGCGGGGTCGCTCTGCGCTGGGTCGGGCCGGGTCGGGCCGGGCCGGGCCGGGTCGGGTCGGGTCGGGTCGGGTCGGGCCCGGGCTCAGCGGCGGCGGCCGCCCGTGACGGCCGGGCCGGAGCCCGTCGCCGGCCCGCGGACCACCGCCACCGACCCGGTCACGGCCGCGACCGACGAGGTGATGGTGCGGAGGTTCGACGTCGACAGCTGCTCCTGCGCGTGACCGTGGAGCGGGAATCCGCGGCGGGCCAGCGCCACGACGACGAAGCTCGCGGCGACGACCACGGCCGCCGAGAACGGCAGCGCACCGAGTCCGGTGACCCCGGTCAGCTGCGCGCCGAGCGCCGCGCCGCCGGCGATGCCGACGTTCGAGCCCGCGTTGATCAGCGCGCCCGCGATGTCGGGGCTGACGCCGCCCGTGCGGATCGCCGCCGCCATGAAGAGCGTGCCGGTCGTGCCGTTCGCGGCGACCCACACGCCCGCGACGACGAAGGTGCCGACGAGCGAGCCGTGCACCAGCGGCAGCGCCGCGAGGGCGACGGCCATCGTCGCCACGGCGACGAGCAGCGTCTGCCGCGGGGCGCGGTCGACGAAGGCGCCCGCCGTCAGCAGCCCGACCACCCCGGTCGCGCCGAGCACCAGCAGCGCCGTGCCGACCGCGTCGTCGCCGAGCCCCGCGGTCACGAGGTACGGCCCGACGTACGTGTAGACCACGTAGTGCCCCGCGAAGAGCAGCAGGTCGGCGACGACCACGGCCAGCAGCCCGGTGCGGGCCCACGACCGGACCGAGCCGACGTGCGGGTACGACTCGCCCCGCACCGCGGGCAGGAACGCCACCGCGACGACGGCGAGCAGCGCGGAGGCGGCGGCCACGGCCCCGACGGCGGCCCGCCAGCCGAGGTGGTCGCCGACCGTCGTCGCGAGCGGCACGCCGATGACGAAGCCGAGCGAGCTGCCCGAGTAGACGAACGCGATCGCGCGGCCGGCCAGCCGGGGAGGAACGATGCGCGTCGCGTAGGCCGACGCGACGGAGAAGAAGAGGGCGTGCGCGACGCCGCCGACGACCCGGCCGGCGCACACCACGGCGAAGGAGGGAGCCAGCGCCACGATGAGGTTCGACGCCGTGTAGCCGACGAGCGTGGTCACGAGCACGGCCTTGCGCGGCACGCGGGCCGTGGCCCAGGTGAGCGGCAGGGCGAGCAGGGCGACGGCGAGCGCGTAGACCGTGACGACGACGCCCATGCGCGACTCGGAGACGCCGAGGTCGACGCTCATCGTCGACAGCAGGCCGACCGGCATGAGCTCGGTGGTGATGGCGAGGAAGGTCGACAGGCCGAGCACGGCGATGCCGACCACGGCCGACGGGGTCAGCACGTGGACGGTGCCGCGGGCGGCAGCGGCCTCGGCGGCGCGGTCGGCGGTGCCGACGTCGCTGACGCGCATCGAGCCCGTGTAGGTCGAGGGCACGCGGACGGGCTCGGTCTCGGGCCGGTCGGCGGGGCGGGTGGTGGTGTCGGTCACGAGGGCCTCCGTTCTCCCGCACGGAGGCGCACGACGACGAGCGTCGGGACGCGCCGGCGCCGGGGCCGGGGCGCTGCGCACTCGTCGCGGGTCAGGTCTGACGGGTGTGGGGGTGTTGCCGCTCCACGACGAGGGCGCTGTCCGTCCAGTGTGACACGGCCCCCTCCCCCGCCCGCAAGGCCCCCGAGCGGGCCGGGCTACGCCCTGGGCGCACGCACCGGCGGGGCCCCCGGCGCGCGCCCCGGGTCGACGCGGGCCCCGGCGGCGTCGCGCGCCGCGACGAGCAGGTCGGTGAGGACGGTGCCGCGCGACCCCGCGTCCTCCGGGTGCCACTGCACGCACCAGAGGGGTGCCTCCTCGTGCTCCATCGCCTCGGCCGTGCCGTCGGCGGCCCAGGCGACCACGCGGAGGCCCCGCCCGGGCCGGGCGACGGCCTGGTGGTGCGAGCTGCGCACGTCGAGGGTCGTCGCCCCGAGCACGCCGGCGAGGCTGCTGTCGTCGGCGACGCTCACGGCGTGGTCGACCATGCTGTCGTCGACGTCGGCGGCGACGTGGCCGTCGAGGTGCTGCACGAGGTCGCCGCCGAGGGCGACGTTCACGAGCTGCATGCCGCGGCAGATGCCGACCAGCGGCGTGCGCGCCGCCACGGCCGCGCGCACCAGGGCGATCTGCGCCCGGTCGGCGTCGGGGAAGGTCTGGCCGCCGTGCGGCTCGGCGACGTCGCCGCCGTAGGTCGACGGGTCGACGTCCTCGCCGCCGGTGAGCACGACGGCGTCGGCCGCGGCCAGCCGGCGCCCCAGCTCGTCGTCGCCGGCCTGCGCGGCGGCCACGCGGTCGACCACGAGGCCGAGCGCCTCGGCGGCGGCGACGACGGAGGCGGTGAGCCGCTGCAGCTCGGCCTCGAACGCGGGGTCGTCGCGGCCGCCGTCGGCCACGTCGACGACGAGCAGGCGCCGGGCGCCGTGGGCGTCGGCGGGGCGGGCGTCGGCGGGGCTGGCCTCGTCGGGGCGGGCGTCGGCGGTGCTGGCCTCGTCGGGGCGGGCGTCGGCGGTGAAGGCCTCGTCGGGGCGGGCGTCGTCGTGTCGAGGGCTCAGGAGCGACATGCGCCCATCGTGCCACCCGGGGGACGCCGCCACGCCGTCTCCTGAGAGCTCGACGTGACCCGCCGCGCGGCAGGGCGCACGACGGGCCGGGCCGGTACCGTCGGAGGCGCACGACCCCGGACCACGCCGGGGCGGCAGAGAGGTCACGCCATGTTCGAACCGGAGAACCTCCGAGACTGGGTCGGCCTCGCGGTCGTCGACCCCACCGGCGACAAGATCGGCACGCTCGAGAGCATCTACTTCGACACGTCGAGCGACGTGCCGTCGTTCGCCGCCGTCCAGGTCGGCATCCTCGGCCGCACCCGCCTCGTCTTCGTGCCGCTCGACGGTGCGCTCGTCGCGCCGAAGCACCTCAAGGTGCAGTTCGACAAGAAGCTCGCGAAGGAGGCGCCGTCGATCGAGACCGACGGCGAGCTCGAGGCCCAGCGCGAGCAGGAGCTGTTCGCCTACTACAGCCTGCCCTACACGCTCGGCACGGGCGGCGAGCGGCGGCTCGGCCGCCGCTAGGCGGCGCCCGTCGGTCGACGGGAGCAGCGAGGAGGCGCGGTGCCGGTCGGCACCGCGCCTCTCGTCGTGCAGGCGGGCAGGAATGCGGGCAGGCGGGCGGGCGGCCGGCCGGCCGCGCCACCCGCGGCTCGGCTAGCGCGTGCCCCGCACCCGGATCTCGGCCAGGCCCACGTTTCCCGTGCTGGCGCTGACCCCGGTGACGGTGAAGCGCACCGACGTGGTGCTGCGGCTCGGGAACGACACGGTGGTGGCCGAGCCGTCGTCGGCCAGGGCGGGCACGTCGACGGTCGACCCGTCGGAGAAGGTCAGGGTGCCGGCGGTCACCTGGTCGGAGCCGTTGGGCCGGTCGTGCAGCACGACCTGGTCGGTCGTCACCGCCGTGGGCCAGGTCAGCGTCAGGGTGACGCCGGTGCGCCCCCAGGGGGCGACCCACTCGGCGGTCGGCGCGGTCGGGTAGCCGTCGGCCACGCCGTCGATCGCCTTGTCGGCGGTCTGGCCCGTCGACGGGTCGTCCCACGCCGCCGTCGCGACGGCGCCGGCCGTGACGTCGACACGGGTCGGGGCGGGGGCCGGGGCGGGCGTCGTGGTCGCCGCGGCGGTCGACTGCACCCGCACCTCGGCCAGGCCGACGTTCCGGGTGGTCGACGACACGGCCGTCACCGTGACGCGCACCGACGAGACGGAGCGGGCCGGGAACGAGACCGTGGTGGCGCCTCCCCCGTTCGCCAGCGCGGGCACCGTGACGGTCGAGCCGTCAGAGAACGTCAGGGTCGCGCCCGTCACCTGGTCATCGGCGTTCGGACGGTCGCTCAGCACCAGGCGGTCGACCCTGCGGGCCGCGGCCCAGGTGAGCTGGAGCCACGAGCCGGCGCGGCCGCCGACCGTCGCCCACTCGGCGGTGGCGACGCCCGGGTAGCCGTCGGCGACGCCGTCGATCGCAGCGGCGGCGGTCTGGCCGTCGGCGCCGTTCTCCGAGCTGGCGGTCGCGACCGCGCCGGCGGTCACGTCGGTCGCCGGGTCGGTCGGGGTCGGCGTCGTCGGGGCGGGCGTCGTGGTGACGGGCCCTCCGCCCGGGGCGGTCGTGGTCGGCGTGCCGACCGTCTGCTCGCGCGACAGCCAGGAGTACTCCGGGCGGCCCCAGCAGGCGTCCCAGCTCGCGCAGGTGCCGTCGTCGGAGGCCGCGTACCGGAAGAACGCCAGCGACTTGGCCCGCACCTGGTCGTCGGTGAGGTTCACCGGGACCTGCGAGAGGCCGTAGCCCCGCCAGCCGGCGAAGCCGGGAGCGGTGGTGAGCTGCCGCCGCGCCGCGTCGGTGAGGTAGGCGACGACGTGGTGGTCGGGGTGGTCGCCGTCGTCGATCGCTCCGACGTGGTCGAGGGTGTCGACGTTGGTCGGGGCCACGCCCTTCATGATCGTGACGAGCTGCGCGCGGAGCTCGCCCAGCGAGTAGCTCGTGAGCCCGTCGACGGTGCTGAGGCGCGACTGCGTGCCCGCCCACAGCTGGGGCAGGCTCTGCCGGCCGGTGGCCGCGAAGCCCTTCCCGTCGAGGCCGCCGTCGGGGAGGTGCAGGAAGACCATCTGGACCTTCGACGACCCGCCGAGGCGGGAGAGGCCGACAGCTCGGCCGCCGAGCGAGACGGTCGTCGACGACCACGTGTCGGCCACGCCGAGCGTCTGCGCGTAGGCCGCCCGGACCCCGGCCTCGCGGCCGCGCCAGTAGGTCGACGCACGCCCCGCGTCGCCCGCGGTGACGTAGACCGTGGTGACGCAGCGCCCGGCACGGAGGTCGGCGCCGAGGGCCGTGCTCTGGAAGAGCAGGTCGTCGTCCTGGTGCGCGACGACCGACAGCGTGGTGCCGGCCGCGCAGCCGGACTGCCGCAGCGACGGGGCGGCGGGCAGGGCGGCGGTGCCGGTGGTCGCGGCCTCGGCCGGCGCGGCCAGCGGCCCGACCATCAGCGGCGCGAGGGCCAGCGCGGCGACGGCGACCGCCACGAGGCGGAGGGCGCGGGGGGACGGGCGCCGGGGCGTCCTGCGGGTGCCGACCCGCGACTCCCCCCGGCTCGGGGCCGTCGTGCTGGTCGGCTCACTCATCGCCGGCTCCTGTCGTGCTCAGTCGGTAGAGGGTGGCGGTGGGCGCCGTCATGACGGCCTCCCAGCGGTCGTCGGCCGCGAACGCCGCGGCGAGCTCGGTGTAGTCGTCGTACGACTGGAAGCCGTAGCGGTCGTCGTAGGCGCCGACCACGTCGGAGACGAGGACCCACCGCTCGGTCGCGTCCCACGCCTCGAGGCCCGAGGTGAGGCGCGCCTCGTCGGCGGCCGCGTCGTACGACGACGTGTCGGGCCAGCCGCCGAGCGCCTCACGGGTGAGGTACTGCACCTGGTCGTAGCGGGCGGTGCGGGCCCCGGGGGTGGCGTTGCCGGTGCCGGGCACGAGCAGCGCGGCGCCGGCGGCCGCGGTCTCCTCGTAGCGGGCGGTGACCCGCGTCGTGTCGGCGCTCGCGACCCGGTTCCAGTCGAGGGCGGTCGCGCCGAAGACGTTCACGCCGACCACGACGACGAGGGCGACCGAGGTCACGACCACCGCGGCCCGCCGTCGGGCACGGGCGGACGACCGGGCCAGCCGCGGCAGCAGCCGGTGCCAGGGCAGCGACGCCGCGAGCACGCTCAGCCACGGCGCGGCGAACAGCGTGACGCGGAAGATCCCCTCGGCGCCGTAGTTCGTGGCGACCACCAGGCTGACCGGGCTGACCGCGGCGACGGCGAGCGCCCAGGCGCGGCGGTCGCCCCGTCGCAGCACGACCGTCACGAGCGCGACGAGGCCGAGCAGCACCAGCACGGCCGCGGGCAGCGCGAAGGCGAGGGTCTTGACGACCGGCACGGGCAGGGTCGCGGCCGAGTGCGCGGGCGGCGCGGCGTTCGACACCACGTCGCCGAAGGCGGTCGGCAGCAGGAAGGCCCCGAGCACCGACGCGTTCGACAGCGCCCACAGCACGGCGGGCACCAGCACCAGCGCCGGCAGCCACCACGGGCGGATCAGCCGGAACGCGACGAACACGACCAGCGCCGCCGTGGTGAGGTACGGCGAGATCTGGTGCGTCACGGCGAGGGCACAGCCCAGCACCAGCACGGCGGCGAGGCGCCACGGCGCGACCGACGCGGGGCGCGACCGACGTCGCGCGCCCGAGATCGGCGGGCGACCGCTGAGGGCCAGCGCGAAGACCGACAGCGAGAGCACGACGCCGAGCGACTGGGGCGAGAAGTACAGCGTGTTGAGCGTGAGCGTCAGGCCGAACAGCCCGCCGGCGATCCAGGCGCGGCCGTCGTCGGTCAGGAACCTCGCCGCGAGGACGGTCGCCGCGAGGGTGATCAGCGGGCTGATCATCACCGGCCACCAGGTCGCGACCACCATCACGTCGCGGAGGCCCGCGACGTCGGCGGCCCAGGCCACGGCCGCGAACAGCCCCGACCACGACTGGAAGATGTCGACGCCGGTCGACGTGCCGCCGTTCGCCCGGATCGACTCGACCACGCCGACGTGCCGCGCCGCCGAGACCATCGTCGGGGTGCCGTAGGCGATCGCCTGCGACAGCACAGCGACGCCGCTCAGGCTCATCAGGGGCAGCGCCGGGCTGCGTCGCGACACGACGGCGACGACCGCGGCCGCCACGAGCAGCACGAGGCCGGCCCACCACAGCGGGCCCTCGATCGAGAGCAGGCCGCCGGGGGGCGGGTCGCCCCGGACGAGCAGCGACGCCACGACCACGAGGGCGACCCCGGCGACGGTGGCGAGGGGCACCAGCGGGAGGCGGGCGGTCGACGCGGCCCGCGCCTCCGCGGAGGCCTCGGGCTCCAGGGCCCCGTGATCCGCGGCCTGGTCCGGTCGGGGCTGCTCGGCGGCCAGGGCCTGCGGGAGGCGCCCGTCGCGGAGTGCCCGAAGGTCACGTCGCACCGCGACCACCAGCATCACGACGGTGGCGGCCGCGGCGACGACGGCTGCGGGGACGGGCACCCAGACGTGCAGGGTCGCCATCGTGATGCCGGTCAGCACCGCGGCGACGAGACCGCCGACCAGGGCCACCAGGGCGAAGCGGGAGGCTCGCAGCGGGCGCGCGAGGAGCGCCGGCGCGACGCCGAGCTCGAGCAGCAGGAAGACCGTGGCGGTCGCCTGGCGCAGCACGACGAGGTCGGCGACGAGCGCGACCGCGAGGCCGAGCAGGGTGAGCGCGACGAGCGCGGCGGCCGCGAGGCGCGACGCAGGGCCCATCGTCGGGACGGGCAGGGGGGTTCCGTCGCGCGGGAGCTCGGGGTGCACGCCGTCGGGGCGCGTGCTCACGGTGACGGGGACGACTCGGGGCACGAGCGATCTCCAGGGGTTGCCGTCGGCGGGGAGGGACGTGCTCGCCCGCCGAGCCTGGGTGGGGCGGGGCGGAGGGGTCGCGGGCACGCACGGTCGAGGCCGGCGTCGTTCGGGTACGGCGGGCGCGGGTAGCCTGCCGGTCCTGTGAGTGTAGCTCGGCACCCCGGAGGCCCCGCGACCCTCGAACGGGTGGCATCAGGGCGTTTCTGCGGGCAGGACGGCCGCTCGGCTTGACCACGGAGCCCCCGGCGGCGAGGCTGTCGACGGCCCTCCCGGCCGCGAGCTGCTCGCGGCGACCCCGACGCGGACGGCCGGAGAGCTGAGACGTGCCCCGCAGACCCCCGCGCCCGAGGCGCGTCGTCGCGGCCGTCGGGCTGCTCGTCGCCGCCGTCGCCGTGGCCGTCGCGGCCACCGTGTCGACGAGCACGGCGCGGCAGGCGGACGACGCGGGCGGCCCCACCTCGACCTCGACCTCGACGCCCGGGAGGCACCCCGACGTGACCGACCGCCCCTCCAGCACGCCGAGCCCGGAGCCGACGAGCTCGGCCGCGGCCGAGCCTGCGCCGTCGACGGGGGCGGACGGGACGGGGGCCGGGGCCGGCGTGGCCCCGAACGGCAGCGGCCAGGCGATGCCGACCAGCTCGGGGCCCGGCTGGACGCGCACCTTCTCGGACGACTTCGCGCACCCGGTCGCGGCCGGGCGCTTCCCCGGTCGGTACGACGACAGCTGGGTCGCCTACGACGGCTTCACCGACACGTCGGGCATCGGCGACTACCGGGCCGACGCGGTGTCGGTGCGCGACGGCGTGCTCGACCTCGCGGTGTCGGCCGGCGACGGCGCCGTCACGAGCGCCGCCGTGGTGCCGCTCGTCGGCGGCGAGTGGGGCGGGCAGGTGCACGGGCGGTTCAGCGTACGGATGCGGGCCGACGCGGTGCCCGGGTTCTACGCGGCCTTCCTGCTGTGGAGCGACGACAACGACTGGGACGACGGCGAGGTCGACTTCCCCGAGGGGCGCCTCGACGGCACGGTGCGCGGCTACAACCACACGCCGGGCGACCCGTCGGTGAACTCGTTCGTCGGCGACACCGGCATCTCGTTCGACGGCTGGCACACGTACACGATCGAGTGGCGACCCGACCGGATCGACTACCTCGTCGACGACCGCGTGTGGGCGACCACGAGCGAGGCGCTGCCGACGGCGTCGATGCACTGGGTGATGCAGGTCGAGGCGGCCGGCGAGACGCCGCCGGACGGCGCAGGGCACGTCGAGATCGACTGGGCGACGATCGACCGGTACGACGGCTGAGCCGGGGCGCGGCGCGCGTCGACGGTTCAGGGCGCAGCGGCCGCCCGGGCCGACAGCGGCCCCGCGGCGCGGCCCGCCCCTGAACGCTCGACGTCAGGCCGCGCTGCGTCGCCGCGGCAGACGCGCGTCGACGGTTCAGGGCGCAGCGCCTGCCCGGGCCGACAGCGGCCCCGCGGCGCGGCCCGCCCCTGAACGCTCGACGTCAGGCCGCGCTGCGGCGCCGCGGCAGACGCGCGTCGACGGTTCAGGGAGCAGCGGCCGCCCGGGCCGGCAGCAGCCCCGCGGCGCGGCCCGCCCCTGAACGCTCGACGCCGGGCCGGGCCGCGCGGCGCCGCGCGCCCTAGGCGAGCACGCCGAGGTGCTCGAGCAGGATGCTCGTCCCGATCAGCACGAGCACGACGCCGCCCGCGATCTCGGCCGGGCGGCCCAGCGCCGCCCCCACCTTCGCCCCGACGAGCACGCCGACGAACGTCAGCACCGCCGTCGTGACGCCGATCAGCCCGACCGACGCGCCGATCGACACCGGCAGGAACGCCAGCGTCACGCCCACCGCTAACGCGTCGATGCTCGTCGCCACCGACAGCACGACGAGCTCGCGCAGCGGCACCCGGTCGGCGTCGACGTCGTCGTCGGGGTGGGCCCGCGCGGCCTCCCAGATCATCTTGCCGCCGACCAGCGCGAGCAGGCCGAAGGCGATCCAGTGGTCGACGCCGGAGATCACCGGGGCGAACGCCGTTCCCAGCAGCCAGCCGATGAGCGGCATCAGGGCCTGGGCGGCCCCGAAGGCCAGGGCGATGACGACGGCGTTGCGCAGCGCCCGCGCCCGCAGGTGGAGGCCCTTGCCGAGGGCGACGGCGAAGGCGTCGGCGGAGACGCCGACGGCGATGAGGAGGAGGGCCCAGACGCTCACGGACGACCTTTCGAGGAGACGAGCACGAGGCGTCGTCGCCCGGCGGAACTCGACGATCCTGGCACGGCCCCGGGAGCTCGACTGCACGGAAAGGGCTGGTCAGGCATGTTCGACGAGACGAAATCCTGGGTTGGCGCAGCCGCACCGCGCCGCCGCACCTCTCAGCGCGCGCGGATGTGCCGCCGCAGGACGGCCTCGAGCTCGTCGAGGTGCCGACCGTGCGGGAAGGCCGTCGCGACGTGCTCGCGCGCCCGCTCGCCCAGCCCCGGGTCGACCTCGCGCCACCCGAGGGCCGCGCCGACCGTCGCGGCCAGCGCCGCCTCGTCGCGCGGCGGCACGAGGAAGCGCGCGAACTCGCCGGTCAGCACCTCGGGCGCGGCACCGACCGCCGTCGCGACCGCGGGTCGCCCGGTCGACATCGCCTCGACCAGCACGCGGCCGAAGGCCTCCGGCTCGGCCGACGGCATCACGACGACGTCCGCGGCGTGCAGCAGCGGCACGACGTCGACCTGCAGCCCGAGCCGCCGCCAGCTGCCCGGCGGCAGCGCGTCGAGGGCCTCGGCGACGGCCGCGTCGGGCTCGGGGCCGGCGAGCACGAGCACGGCCCCGCGCGCATCGAGCGCGAGCCTCCCCCACGCCCTCACGAGCGCGTCGACGCCCTTGCCGACGGTCAGCCGGCCGTAGGCGAGCGCGACGCGGGCGCCGGGCGCGAGGTCGAGCCCGAGCGCTCGACGCGCGGCCTCCGCCTCGGCCGGCCCGCCGAGGGGGTAGTCGCCCGGGTCGACCGCGTTGTGCACGACGGTGACGCGCTCGGGCTCGAGGCCCGCGGCCACCCAGACCGCCGCCATGTGGTGCGAGACGGCCACGAAGTGGGCGACCCCGGACATCACGAGGCGGGTCCGCTCGTAGTTCGGCAGGTGGTGCAGGTGCGCCACCACGGGCAGGCCCGCGGCACGCCTCGCCACCTGCGCCCAGACGATCTGCTCGGGGCGGTTCAGCCACAGCACGTCGGCGCGGGCCCGTCGGGCCTCCGCCACCGACGGGCCGAAGGCCGCCAGGTCGCGGAGAGCGCTCCGCGGGGCCGCGTCGAACCGGAACGGCCCGCGCAGCGTCGCCCCGACGGCCTCGTAGGCCGCCCGGTGCTCGCCGTCGACGTGCCAGAGCACCGTCGTGTCGTGCCCCCGGGCCGCCAGCCCCGTGACGTCCTGCAGGGTGCAGACCTCGACGCCGCCGACCGGCGCGAGGGTCTCGACGGTCGTCAGCACCCGCAGGGGCCGCCCCTCGCTCACGGCCGGGGCACGAGGGAGTCGCGGGCCGGGTCGCCGGCACCGCCCACGGTCGCCGGCGCGGTCGCCGTGCCGCCCGCGGCCGGTCTGGGGCGGTCTGCCCGACCAGCTCGGCCGCGCACGGGCCAGCTCGGCTCGTCGAGCGGCGCGACCCACGAGCTCCGCCGCGCGGCGCGACGACTCACCAGGTAGGCGCGGGGCCCGGACGGGTAGCCGCGCAGCTCGGCGAGCACGAGCGACCGCGGGTAGCCGTGGCCGGCGTCGCCGGCCGCGCCGTCGGCGCCGGCCGCGCCGTCGGCACCGTCCGGACCGTCGGCACCGTCGGCACCGTCGGCACCGTCGCCACCGGCGCCACCGTCGGCGAGGTCAGCACGAGCCGCGCCCGGCGCACCGGCCGGGGCGTCCTCGACGACCGGCCCCGCGCCTCCCCCGATGCGGCGCACGCTCTGGACGGCCATCGACCGCACGGCCAGGGGCAGCTGCCAGGCGAGGCCGAGCAGGTGCCGCGGGTCGCGCAGCACGAGCCCGGTGAGCATCGCCGTGAAGCCGAGGCCGTTGCCGCGCAGCTGGTGCAGCAGCTCGTCGGTGCCGCGGCGGTGCCGGTGGTGGACGACGGCGCCCGGCTCGTAGGCGATGCGCCCGCCCGTCCAGAGCACGCCCACGAGGGCCGCGAGGTCCTCGCCGCCGCGGGCCGGCGTGCCGGTGCCGAGGGCCAGGTCGAAGCCGCCGATGCGGTGCAGGGCGCTCCGCCGGAACGACATGTTCGCGCCGGCCCCGAAGGCGCCGACGCCGTAGACGGCGAAGCGCCGCACGAGCTCGCCGTCGGCCTCGACGCGGACGCGTGCTCCGGTGAGCAGCCCGCCCGCGGCCCGCTCCGGGGTGAGCACGAGCGGCTGCCAGGTGCGCTCGCCGCTGAACCCGCCGTAGTACCGCTCGAACCAGATCTGCGCCGGGGTGTCGAGCTCGGCGGGCAGGATGAGCCCGGTCACGGCGTCGATCGACGGGTCGTCGACGTAGGGCCGCGTCAGCTCGCGGAGCCAGTCGGGCTCGACCCGCACGTCGTCGTCGGTGAAGACGACGATCTCGCCCCGGGCCTCGGCGACCCCGGCGTTCCGCCCGGCCGAGATGCCCCGACGGGGCTCGTGGACGACCCGCACCCGGTCGCGCCCGGCGACGAGGCCGGGCAGCACGTCGTCGGCCGGCAGCACGGGCCGGTTGTCGACGATCAGGAACTCCACGTCGGGGTGGTCGACCCGCGCGAAGCCGTCGAGTATCAGCTCGAGGTCCTCCCGACGCGCGACGATGGTCGACACCACCACGGTGACGCTCGGGAGGCGGTCGTCGCCCAGGCGGGGAGGTCGCGCCTCCTCCGCGGCGCGCGCCGCGGGCACGAGCGCGAGCAGCGGCGCGAGCCGTGCCCGCGTCGCCTCCGGATCGGCGTCGAGCGCGAGCTCGAGCGACCCCACGGGTCGGCCGTGCCAGGTCGCCACCACGAGGGCGGTCGCGTGCCGGTCGTCGGCCACGAGGTCGGGCAGGGGCCGGGAGAGATCGACGAGCACCACCCGCCGGGGCGCCGGGTCGGCGGGGTGCGGGGCGCGGGTCACGGGGTCTCCTCGGGGGCGGGGTGCGGGGCGGGGTGCGGGGCGGTGCTCGGGGCGGGCTGCGGCGCGGGGGCGGAGCTGATGGCCGACTCGACCCGCGACTCCCCGGTGCCCTCGTCGGCGGGCTCGACCCGCGACTCCTCGGGGCCCTCGGGCTGGGGACCTCGGCGGGCCGCGGACAGGCGGCGGAAGAACCAGGGCAGGCAGGCGAGCGCGACGACCACGCGGCCGAGGTTCCACTCGAGGGTCTGGGGCAGCAGGGTCGAGGCGCCGGCGACGACGACCGTGGCGAGCACGGACCACAGCAGCGGAGCGGGGGCTCCGCGCCAGCTCGCCCGCGTGGGCAGCACGCGGAGCTGCAGCGCCGACAGCACCGAGTAGGCGATCACGGTCGCGACCGCCGCGCCGAGGATGCCGAGCAGCGGCACCAGCACGAAGTTCAGGCCGACGTTGACCGCCGCCGCGACGGCCGTGATGACGCCGATCGTGCCCGCCTTGCGCTCGATCGTGAGGAGGCGGCCGCTGGCTCCGCCGGCCGTCGCCGGGTAGGCGGTCAGGGCCACCACCCAGACGACCACGACGAGGCTCGTCGGGTCGAAGCTGGCCGGCACGAGGATCGGCATCGCGAACGGGGTGACCAGCGTGATCGCGAGCACCACGGGGTTCAGCAGCCGGTAGATCTCGTCGCGCGACCGGACGGCGAGGGCCGTCCGCTCGACGGCGTCGCGCATGCGGGCGAAGTGCGGCGCCCAGGCGTTCGACGTGAACGACAGCATCAGGATCACCGACGAGCCCACCACGTAGGCCACCTGGTACCGGCCGACGGCGTCGGGGCCGAGCAGGCGCTGCAGCACGATCCGGTCGCCGGCGTTGAGCACGAAGTAGGCGAGGCTCGCGAGGGCGAGCGGCACGCCGAAGGCGATCGCACGCCGGGTCACTCCGCGGTCGACCAGGCCCCGGAGGCGCGGGCGCGTCAGGACGAGGCCGAGCAGCATCGCGAGCGTCTGGCTGATGACGCTGCCCCAGGCGTAGGTGAGCGCGCCGCCCCCGAGCGTCAGAAGCAGGGTCAGGCCGATGACCTGGCCGCCGACGGCCGAGACGATGCTCGTCGTCGCGAAGGCGCGGAAGCGGTCCTCGGCGAGGAGGAGGGCGAGCATGACCTGGACGGCGGCGGACGGCGCCGTCCACAGCAGGACGACGAGGAGGAGGTCGTGGTCGGGGCCGAACCCGGCCGCCCCGGCCCACAGGGGCACGGAGACGAGGGCGGCTCCGGTCGCGACGAACGACACCACCAGGCCGACGGCGACGAGGCCGCGGGCGGCGCGGGCGTCGCCGTCCTCGGCGTGCTGCAGGACGAGGGCCTGGTCGAGGCCGAGCAGGGCCAGCACGCTGACGACCTGGAAGATCGCCTGCGCCGAGGCGAGCGCCCCGAAGTCGGAGACGCCGAGCAGGTGCGCGAGCACGGGCGACACGACGGTGCCGGCGACGAGCTGCAGCGACCAGACGACGACGTAGAGGAGGCCGCGGCCGAAGAGACGGGACTCGGCGGGGGGCTCGGGGGACGCGGGGGTGGGGACGGGCGCGGGCGCTACGGGCGCGGCGGGGGGCTCGGCACCGGCGGGCTCGGTCGCGAGGTGGCGCGGCGCTCGGGGCGCGCGGGTCGCGGGCGCGGGCTCGGCGATCGCGGGCGCGGCGATCGCGGGCCGGTGCTCGGGCACGGGCGAGGCAGCCGTCGGGCGTTCGGGGCGCCGGTGACGGTCAGGCGGGAGGGCCTGCATGGGTCGGGTCCTGTCGGGGTTCGGGTGGGCGCGCCCGACGTCGACGCACGGGGTGAGAGTGCGTCACGAGGCCAGGACGAGGGGTCGGCGTCCGGGTCGAGCGACGAGCCGACGCTATCCCATGGCCCCCTGAGCCACAACGCCCCGGACGGGGCCCCTGCCGGGGACCCGAGCCCGCGCCTCCTCGGTGTCCGCTCCTCGGCGTCAGCACTGGTGTCCCCCGGCGGGGCCGACCGGGGGACGGCGCCGAGACGGCGGGCCGACCGCGAGGACGTCCCCGGGCCGGCCCGTCGGGGGGCTAGGCCGCGGCGGGCTCCGTCGAGGCGACGACCGCGGCGACGACCGCGGTCAGCTGCTGGGCGACCTCGGCGTCGTCGGAGGGGTGGACCTCCGCGAAGCGCTCGATCGAGCCGGGGATGCTCAGCGTGACGTCGTCGAGCACGCGGGCACCGGCGATGCCGAGCGACTTGCGCGCCTCGTCCTGGGCCCAGACGCCGCCGAACTGACCGAACGCGCTGCCGATGACCGCGGTCGGCTTGCCGGCCAGGGCGCTCTCACCGTAGGGGCGCGAGGCCCAGTCGATGGCGTTCTTGAGAACCGCGGGGATGGTGCCGTTGTACTCGGGGGTGACGACCAGCAGGGCGTCCGCCTCGGTGAGGGCGGAGCGGAAGGCGACCGCCGCCTCCGGCACGGACCCGGGCACGTCGACGTCCTCGTTGTAGAAGGGGAGCTGGGCGATGCCGTCGAAGACGGTCAGGGTCGCACCGGCGGGCGCGACCTGCGCGGCGGCCTCGGCGAGCTGGGCGTTCGTGGAGCCGGAGCGCAGGCTGCCGACGAGGACGAGGACGGTGGTCATGGGTTCTCCTTGGGTGGGGGCTGCGGACGGTGACGCGTCACCGAGGTACTACCCGGCGGGGGCGGGGGGCATTCCCGCGGGCTGGCGAGGCAGCCGTGGTCGGCGGGTCGCCGGGGTCGGCGGCCGGGTCGGCGGCCGGGGTCGGGCGTGGCGGATCGTGCTGACCACGTCGACGAGGCTGGGCTGAGCCGGAGCCGAGCCGAAGCCGAAGCGCACCGGCGGCGACAAGGGCGCCAGGGTGCCCAGGTGGCGGTCGCCGTCGCGGACCTCGGCCGCCGTCACGTGGCGGGCCACGGTGACGCCGTAGAACTCGCGGCGGCCGCCGCCCGCGGTGCCGGCCGTCCGGGCTCCCCGCACGAGCAGCCGGGCCACCGGGTCGACGAGGCGGAGCCACGCCGGCCGCGTGGCCAGCCCCCGCGGGACGAGCCGGAGCAGCATGCCGAGCGCCGAGACGCCGCCGACGGTGAGACGCACGTCGAGGTCGCCCGCGGTGATCCGCAGGCCGCCGTCGACGCGGTGGACGGCGACGGGCACCACCCGCACCTCGTCGAACGTGTACGTCGACGACACGTACTCGGCGATCACCTCGGTCGGGGCCAGCAGCGTCCGGTGGCCGTCGGGCGACTCCACCATCACGTCGCTGAAGCGCCCGAGCGGGGAGCTCTGCCACATGCCGACCACGACGCGCGTGCCGGAGGTCGTGCCGATGCCGGCGATGCGGCCGGTGAAGCGGTCGTCTGTGCGGGGCATGGCGGCGACGGTACGCCGCCGCGGCTGCGGACTGCTGAGCGTGCGGCCTCGTCCTGGTGCGGCAGCGTCCGGGTCGGGCCGCCGGGCCCCCGGGCCCCGCCGCCGGGCCGCCCGGCCGCCGCACGGCGTCGACCGTTCAGGAAGCAGCGTCGGCCCGTCCCGGCTCAGCGCCCGCGCGTCGGCTCGCCCCTGAGCCATCGACCGACCTGCCCCTCCGTCGCGCCCGTCGCCCCCGCGAGGTCGGCGACCGTCGCGCCGTCCTCCACGGCGGCGAGCGCCAGCCCGGCCCGCTCGGCCGTCAGCCGTCGCGTCGCCCCCTGCAGCTCCCGCAGCTGCTCGACCTCCTCCCCCGCCGTCAGCACGACGGGGAACGCGTCCGCGTCGCGGCGCTGCCCCTCGGTCGACCCCGCCCAGGCGGCGAGCCACGACCGCACGACCACCCGGCGCACGCCGACGCGGGCCGCGACCCTGACGGGCGACGTGCCGGCGTCGACCAGCCGCGTCGCGAGCAGCCCGCGCACCACGGGCAGGGCGGCGAGCTCGCGGTGCACGGCCGCGACCGCCTCGATCAGCAGATCGACGTCGGGGTCGTGGGGCACGGGCGTCCTCCCTGTCGGCCGGCTCGTCGAGGTGTCGAGCGATCAGGAGCGGCACGCTCCTCCACGACGATCCTCCCCCGGATCAGCCCCTCGCTCCTGATCCCTCGACGCGAGCCGCCCGGGCCGACGACTGCGCGCCTCGCCGCTCAGTACCCGGCGTCGACGTCGACGACCCCCTCCGGGGCGCCGCCGCTCGCGAGCGCCTCGACGTTCGCCCGCACCCGCGCCTGGAACAGCGGGGCGGTCATCTCCTCCGTGTTGGCCTGGTGCGGCGTGACCAGCGCCCGCGGCTCGCTCCACAACGGGTGCCCGTCCGGCAGCGGCTCCGGGTCGACCACGTCGAGCCCCGCGCCGCCGATCCGGCCCTCGGCGAGCGCCTCCACGAGCGCGTCGGTGTCGACGAGCGCTCCCCGGGCGATGTTGACCAGCACGGCCGTGTCGCGCATCAGCTCGAGCTGTCGTCGGCCGACCAGGCGCGTCGTCCCCTCGGTGAGGGCGGCCGCGACGACCACCACGTCCGCGTCGGGCAGCACGTCGTCGAGCTGGTCGGTCGTCACCGTGCGCTCCGCTCCCTCCACCTCGCGTGCGGTGCGCACCACCATCGTCACCCCGACGTCGAAGGGCTGCAGCAGCCGCAGCAGCTCCGTGCCGATGCCGCCCGCGCCGACGATGACGACGTGCGCCCCGTTCAGCGAGACGCCGCGCTGCTCGGACTCCCACGAGGAGGCGCGGGCCCTGATCTGCAGGGAGCGCAGCGTCGCCAGCACCAGGGCCAACGCGTGCTCCGCGACCGGGGCGCTGTAGGCGCCCTTGGCGCTCGTGAAGACGAGCCCCTCCCGCCGGGTCGCCCGCATCGTCTCGACGTGGACGTCCACCCCCGCGCTCGGCAGCTGCACGACGGCGACGCCGGGGTGCTCGTCGATCGCCCGGCGCAGCTCGCCCTGGTCGATCGAGCCCGCGACGACGATCATCCGGGTGTCGTCGCCGAGCGGCACCTCCCGGGCCCCCGACTCCTCGAGGGCCCGCCGGGCGGGCTCGGCGCCCCAGGCGTCGGCCCCGGTCGAGGCGGCGGGCAGGACGGTCACCGCGACGCTGGTCATGCGTCAATCTATCGATCAGGTCACGACCCCGTCCGGGGGGTGCCCGCGGTGGCAGAGTGTCCGTCGTCGCAGGGGGCCGCGCCTCCGGCGGCACGGGGCGCGGGTCAACGGCGATCCGCGTCTCCTCTCACCACGGCAGCGGGCCACGCGGCCCTGCCGCGCCCGGCGAGGGCGACGGACCCGGGCGCACGACGGCCCCGACGACAGTTGTCGTCGGGGCCGTCGTGGTGCTCAGCGGACGCGGAGCCAGACCGTGGTCTCCCCCGGGAGCTGCGCCGCGCCTCCGGCCGGCGTCTCGACCGGACCGCTCGACAGCAGGACCTCGCCCTCGGGCAGGGCCGCCGCCTCCGTCGAGAAGTTCGTCACCGAGTGCCAGCCGTCGTGCCGCGCGAAGTGCACGACCGCGGGGTCGTCGTCGACCCAGGTGAGGTCCTCGCCGCGCTGCAGCTGGTGACGGAGCGCCAGGGCACGACGGTAGAGCGACAGGGTCGAGTCGGCGTCGCCCTCCTCGACCGAGACGGCCGAGTCGGCGAACCAGGCCGGCTGGGGCAGGTGCGGCTCGTGCGTGCCGAAGCCGAACGCGGGCGACGAGGTGTCCCACGGGAGCGGGACGCGGCAGCCGTCGCGGCCTTTGAGGCCGTGCTCGGTGCGGATCCAGACCGGGTCCTGCAGCTGGTCGTCGGGGATGTCGGCGACCTCGAACAGGCCGAGCTCCTCGCCCTGGTAGACGTAGGCCGAGCCGGGCAGGGCGAGCATGAGCATCGAGGCGGCGCGGGCGCGACGCAGGCCCGTGGCGCGGTCGAGCTCGGGCGAGGTGCCGCCCGACAGGAGGAAGGCGTCGCCGTCGGTCGTCGCCGGCAGGCCGTAGCGCGTCGCGTGGCGCACCACGTCGTGGTTCGACAGGACCCAGGTGCTGGAGGCGCCGCTCTCGGCCGCGAGCTCGAGGTTCGACTCGATGATGGTCCGGAACTCGGCGGGGTCGAACTCGGCCCGGGTCAGCTCGAAGTTGAAGGCCTGGCCGAGCTCGGTCGGCCGCGCGTAGAGCGAGACGCGCTCGCGGGCGACCCAGGCCTCGGCGACCGCGGTGCGGGGCGGGTCGTACTCGTCGAGCACCTCGCGCCACTCCTGGAAGATCTCGTGGACCTCGTCGCGGTCGTACAGGGGGTCGCTGCCGTCGGTGGGCAGGCCGAAGTCCTTCGGGTTGGCGTCGCGGAGGGGCTCGACGAGGTCCTTGGCGAGCCCGTGCGCGACGTCGACGCGGAAGCCGTCCACGCCCCGGTCGGACCAGAATCGCAGGGTGGCCTTGAAGTCGTCGCGGACCTCGGGGTTGCTCCAGTCGAGGTCGGGCTGCTCGGGCGCGAACAGGTGCAGGTACCACTGCTCGGGGGTGCCGTCGGGGCGGGTGAGCCGCGTCCAGGCGCTGCCGCCGAAGTTCGACGGCCAGGTCGACGGCGGGGTGGCGCCGCCGTCCAGCCCGTCGCGGAAGACGTAGCGGGCGCGGGCGGGGCTGCCGGGCTCGGACGCGAGGGCCTCGCGGAACCAGACGTGCTGGTCGGACGTGTGGTTCGGCACGATGTCGAC
Source organism: Frigoribacterium sp. CFBP 8754 (assembly GCF_014841815.1). Taxonomy (NCBI): domain Bacteria; kingdom Bacillati; phylum Actinomycetota; class Actinomycetes; order Micrococcales; family Microbacteriaceae; genus Frigoribacterium; species Frigoribacterium sp. CFBP 8754. The sequence goes on along the minus strand of NZ_JACYUO010000001.1, from coordinate 153,074 downwards.
GATGACCTTGAGGCCGGCTCCGTGCGCGGCCGCGACCATGTCGTCGAAGTCGGCCAGGGTGCCGAGCCGCGGGTCGACGTCGCGGTAGTCGGCGACGTCGTAGCCGCCGTCGGCGAGCTCGGACGGGTAGAACGGGCTCAGCCAGATCGCGTCGACCCCGAGCTGGGCCAGGTACGGCACGCGCGAGGTCACGCCGGCGATGTCGCCGAGGCCGTCGCCGTCGGAGTCGGCGAAGCTGCGCGGGTACACCTGGTAGACGGTGGCCTGGCGCCACCAGTCGGCGTCGGCCACGGGGACCTCGGTGGGGGTGGCGTCCGTGTCGGTCATGGGGCTCCTCGGGGTGGTCGGGGTGGTCGTGGTGGGTGGTGCGGGTGGTGCGGGTCGAGCTCTCAGGTGCGGGCGGCACCCCGCCCGGGGTGCGCGGCCCGGCGGCCGGTGCCTCCTGAACGCTCGACGCGGCGGCGGGTGACGAGCGGCGCGCAGCTCGCGCCGCCGCACACGACCGCCGACGTGCGCGGACGTCGGTGACCGCGCTTGCACAGCCTAGGAACGGCCCCGGATCGTCGTCAAGACGAGCAGCTCCACCCGCAAGAAGACGGACCTTCATCCAGTCGACGGTGTAGCGAGCCTGGTCGGGCCTCAGTTGCCGCCGGAGATGAGATCATCTGTGCAAGCGCTTGCACCGACCGAGGAGGAACCATGGCCGACGAGACGAGCAGCACTGCACCCGAGTCCCCGCGGGTGCCCACCATGGACGACGTGGCCGTCGCGGCGGGCGTGTCGGTGGCGACGGTGTCGCGCGCCCTGCGGGGGTCGCCGAAGGTGAGGAGCGAGACCCGCCGCGCGGTGGTCGACGCTGCCGAGCGGCTCGGGTTCGTCGTCTCGCGGACGGCCTCGAGCCTCGCCACGGGCAAGGTGCGCCGCGTCGCCGTGCTGATCGGGGCGCCGCTGACCGACTGGTTCAGCGGCAGCATCCTCGACGGCATCTACGACGTGCTCCGCGCCGCGGGCCTCGACCTCCTCCTCTACCGGGTGCACGACCGCACCGAGCGCGAGGCGTTCTTCGCGGCCCTCCCGGCGCGACGCAACGCCGACGCGGTGATCGTCGCCTCCTTCGCCCTGTCGGACGCCGAACAGGCGACGCTGACCGCCCTCGACATGCCCGTGGTCTACCTCAGCCAGCGCGTCGCCGGGCACCCCAGCGTCGGCATCGACGACCTCGCCGCCGGCCGGACGGCCACACGGCTGCTGCTCGGCCTCGGCCACCGGCGCTTCGTCTACCTGCGAGCCGCGCCCGACCGCGACTTCCGCTGGAGCGCCCACGAGCGGGAGGCGGGATGGGCCGCGGAGCTGGACGCCGCAGGAGTCGCCGCGTCGGAGCGGAGCCTCCTCGAGCTCGCGGCGGGGTCGGGGCTGGGCGACGAAGCCGCGGCGCGCCTCCTGACTGGTCCGCTGCCGGTCGCGGTGCTCGCCGAGGACGACGACCTCGCCCTCAGCGTGCTGGCGTCGCTCGAGCGACTCGGCGTGGACGTGCCCGGCGACGTGTCGATCGTGGGGTTCGACGGGCAGCGACGGGCCGTGGACGCCGGGCTGACGACCGTGTCGCAGCCGGTCGCCGAGCTGGCCCGGCTCGCGGCGGAGGCGGCGGTCGCCCTCGCGACGGGGCCGCGGACCACGGCACCGCCGGAGGTGCACGAACTGCCGACCACCGTGGTGCTGGGGCGCACGACCCGTGCTGCTCCCGCTGAGGGCCGGCGGGGCGACGCGTCGAGCGGTCAGGACGAGCGTGCGGCTCGAGGCACGGGGGGCCCGCCCGGCGCCACGACGATCTGATCCGTCGACCGGTGCGGGGTGCCGCCGGGTGCCGAGGAGCCGGGGTGCGGGGTGCCGGGTGCCGAACGGCGCGCGCCGCTCCCTCCCCCACCGTCGCTGCGTGCGGATCGTCCCCAGCGCCCGGTGCCCGCCGCCGCTGTCGCGCGCAGCTCGACCAGGGTGGGCGGATGCACACAGCAGACGTCGTCGAGGTGATCGAGGCCGCCGGCGGGTTCGCCACCCGGCGGCAGCTGCGCCGAGCCGGCGCGACCGACCGCGACCTCACACGGGCGGTGAGGTCGGGCGACCTGCACCGCCCCCGGCTCGGCTGGTACACGAACCTCCCCCGGGGCGACGCACGAGTCGTGGCGGTCAGCGTGGGAGGACGCCTGACGGGCGGGTCCGCCCTCTTCGAGCTGGGGGCCTGGATGTGGGAGCGACCGCCGCTCGTCACGGTGTCGGTCCCTCCCCATGCCTCGCGCCTGCGCCACCGCAGGTCGAGCCGGGTGGTCTACGACGACGGCGACGTCAGGAGCCGCGGTGGAGTCGCGATGGTCGACGTGCGGGACGCCCTCGTGAGGGCCGTGCTCGAGGAGTCCTTCGAGATCGCCGTGGCGCTCCTGGACTGGGCGCTGCACGGAGGGCGCATCACGTCGCGCGACCTCCGCGACATCGCCGCCCGGCTGCCCGCGGACGCCCGCGGCGTCGTCGACTGGGTCGACGCGTCGAGCGAGAGCATCCTCGAGAGCGTGGTGCGGGTCCGCCTGCGTCAGGCGGGCTTCCACGTCACCTCGCAGGTGCCGAACGGCTTCGGCGAGCGCACCGACCTCGTCGTGGAGGGCGTCCTCGGCATCGAGACCGACGGTCGTCGGTGGCACGCCCAGCGCTTCGACCGCGACGCGGTCAAGGACCTCCGCGGCTACGTCGCGGGCAGGATCCCGATGCACCTCAGCTACGCGGTCGTGCGGTACGACTGGCGCCAGGTGCTGGACGCCGTCGAGGCAGCCGTCGCGCTCCACCGCCGGGGCGGTCGACGTCGCCGCCCGCCCCGGGACGCCTCGCGCCCCGTGCCGCCGTCGGCACGGGGAGCTGGGCGCCGGGCGTGGCGCCTGCCCCGGCGCCCGTCGCCGCTGGCAGCCGCTCACCGGGGTCGGCCGCCGAGCGCGGGAGGGCCGCCGAGCCCAGGGCGTCCCGCTCCGAGCCCGGCACCCGGGGCACGGGGGCGACCCGGCGCGACGCACCCGGTGCGGGCGCGCACGGCGGCGTCGCCCTAGGCTCTCTGGGCGAGCCGACCGGCCCACCCGAAGGAGACCATCGTGACCGACGCCATCACCCCCGGCGCGCCCGACCCCCTCGCGTCGCCCACGGAGACGACCGACGAGATCAACTTCCGCACCCGCAAGTGGGTCCGCCCCGAGGACCTCAACGCGAACGGCACCCTGTTCGGCGGCAGCCTGCTGCGCTGGATCGACGAGGAGGCCGCGATCTACGCGATCCTCCAGCTGGGCAACGGTCGCGTCGTGACGAAGTACATCTCCGAGATCAACTTCGTGTCGAGCGCCGCACAGGGCGACCTCGTCGAGATGGGCCTCCGCGCGACCGCCTTCGGCCGGACGTCGCTGACCATGCGGGCCGAGGTGCGCAACATGGTCACCCGCCAGAGCATCCTGACGATCGACAAGATAGTCTTCGTCAACATCGGGCCCGACGGCGCCCCCGCTGCGCACGGCTTCGCGGAGATCACGTACGACCGCGACCGGATCCCGACCGGGTCGCTCAACAGCCAGGGCTGAGGCCCACGGCCGCTCGCGGGCTCCCGCCCGCGTGCGCCGTCGCATCGTCGCGTCGTCCCGTCGTGGCACCGTCGCGTCGAGCGTTCAGGTGACGCTCGCGTCTCGGGCGTCGCCCGGGTGAGCGACGCAGCCGCGACCTGAACGGTCGACCAGCGCGCGGCGGCCGCTCCGCCCCGACCGCTTGTCGCCTCCGCCGCGTTCGGGCACCATGGCTCCGTGCCCCTCCTCACCGCCGTCTGCCGCGTCGACCGCCTCCTGCCCGACTCCGGCAGCGTCGGCGTGACCGCGATCGACAAGCGCCCCCTCGACGTGCCCGTGCCCGTCAAGCCGCTCGGCGTCTGGGGCGACGTCCAGGCCAGCCGCAAGCACCACGGCGGCCCCGACAAGGCCGTCTACGCCTACGCCGACGAGGACGCGCTCCACTTCGGCGACCTGCTCGGCTACGAGGTCACGCCCGGCCTGTTCGGCGAGAACCTCCGCACCTCGGGCCTCGACGTGACGGGGGCCGTCCTCGGCGAGCGCTGGGCCGTCGGCGACGGCCTGCTCCTCGAGGTCACCATGCCCCGCACCCCGTGCGCGACCTTCCAGCGCCGGCTCCGCGAGCCACGGTGGGTGGCGCGCTTCCAGGCCGAGGGCCGCCCGGGCGCCTACCTGCGGGTCATGAAGTCGGGGCCCGCCGCGGCGGGCGACCAGATCGTCGTGGTGTCGCGCCCCTCCCACGGCGTCACGATCGGCGACTGCTTCGCCGGCCTGACGCCCGAGGCCGCGCGGTCGCTCCTCGACGCCGACGAGCGGCTCTCCGACGTGGTGCGCGGCATCGCCGCCAAGGTCGTCGACCGCGACTCGGTGCAGTCTCTGCAGAAAAGTTGACCGCGGGCGACTAGTCGTGCGAGAGTAGCGCCTCGTGTCCTCCATCCGTCTCTTCGTGCTCGACTCGTTCGCGCGCCACGGAGACATGCACGGCCACCAGCTCCGGCTGCAGGCCGAGCAGGAGCACGTGCACTTCTGGACGGACGTCTCGGTCGGCGGCCTCTACGGCGCCATCAAGCGGCTGGCCGCCGAGGGGCTGCTCGCCCCGGTCCGCACCGAGCGCGAGGGGTCCTTCCCCGAGCGCCTGGTCTACGGCATCACCGACGCGGGCCGCGCCGCACTCGACGCGTCCCGCCGACACGCGCAGGACGAGATCGTCCTGCGCCCCGACCCCTTCGACCTCGCCCTGACCCGCGTCGACCCCGACCGGGTCGACGAGCTGCCCGCCACCGTCCGGCGCCGTCGCGCCGAGCTCGAGCGGCTGCTCGCCGAGTCCGCCGACCACCGTCGACGCGCCGATCCCTGGCTGTCCGTCGCCGAGAAGCACGCCCTCTCGCACCGTGAGCACCGCCTCCGCGCCGAGATCAGCTGGCACGACACGCTGATCGAGGCCCTGCCCGACATCGTCGCGGACGAGGAGGCGGGGGCCAGGCACGCACTGACCGGCAGGCCCTCGTCGGGCTGACCCGCGACTCCCCCTCACCGTCGACCACGACGCCCCCGCTCCGCCCGCTGCGCGCTCCGCGCCGGGCATACTCACCGCCGCCCCCGCGGCACGGAAGGCCCCCATGACCGACGCACCCGCCCGCCCCGGCGCCGCACCCGCCGTGCCTCGTCACGCCTGGTTCGCCCTCGTGGCCCTCCTGCTGGGCATGTTCATCGCCCTGCTCGACACCACGATCGTGAACGTCGCCCTGCCCACCATCCGCACCTCGCTCGACGCCTCGGAGTCGACCCTGTCGTGGATCATCTCGGGCTACGCGCTGGCGTTCGGGCTCACGCTCATCCCGGCCGGCCGCATCGGCGACCGGATCGGCCACAAGTGGGTCTACTTCACCGGCGTGCTGCTGTTCACGCTCGCCAGCCTCGCCTGCGGCGTGGCGACGAGCGACGTCCAGCTCGTCGTGTTCCGCGTCGTGCAGGGCCTCGCGGGCGGCATCTTCGTGCCGGCCGTCACCGCGTTCATCCAGCTGCTCTTCCCCGGCCGGTCGCGCGGCAAGGCCTTCGCCATCATGGGCGCCGTCATCGGCGTCTCGTCGGCCCTCGGGCCGATCATCGGCGGGCTCATCATCCAGGCGTTCGGCGACGAGAACGGCTGGCGCCTCGTCTTCTTCGTCAACCTCCCCTTCGGCGTCGCGACGCTGATCGCCGCGGCCATCCTGCTGCCGAAGCGCGACGAGTCGCTGCCCCGCCCCGACAAGGGCCTCGACTGGATCGGCCTGGTGCTCGTCTCGGCCGCGTTCGTCGCGCTGCTCGTCCCCCTCATCCAGGGCCAGGACGAGGGCTGGCCGCTCTGGACCTACCTGACCATCGCCGCGGGCGTGCTGCTGCTCGCCGCCTTCGGCGCCTGGGAGGTCGCGTACACGAAGCGCGGCCGCACCCCCCTCGTGCCCCCGAAGCTGTTCGCGCACCCCTCCTTCACCGGCGGCGTCGTGCTCGCCCTCGTGTACTTCGCGGCCTTCACCAGCATCTTCTTCACGATCTCGCTGCTCTGGCAGTCGGGCCTCGGCAACAGCGCGCTCGCCTCGGGCGCCGTCGCCATCCCGTTCGCGGTCGGCAGCATCATCTCGTCGTCGCAGAGCAACCAGATCGCCCAGAAGCTCGGCCGCAACGTGCTGGTGCTGGGCACGGCGCTCGTCGCGATCGGCCTCATCTGGATGTGGCTCGTGCTGATGACCACCGAGGCGGCCGACCTGACCAACTGGCTGCTGCTCGCGCCGCTGCTGATCGCGGGGCTCGGCAACGGGTTCTTCATCGCGCCGAACGTGCAGTTCATCGTCGCGACCGTCGACCCGCAGGACGCCGGCTCGGCGAGCGCCGTCATCTCGGCCATCCAGCGGATCGGCTCGGCCGTGGGCATCGCCATCATCGGCAGCGTGCTGTTCGGGTCGCTGCCCGGCGGGCGTGAGCTCGCCACGGCGGCGGGCCGGGCGACCGGCTTCACCGACGCGGCCGCGGCGGCCATGGGGGTGAGCGCGGCGTTCGCGGTCGTCGCCTTCCTGCTCGTGTTCGCGCTGCCGCGGCGCGTGTCGCACGGCCGGCCCCCGGCCGGCGCGGGCGCGGAGCGGGCGGAGAAGAGCCCGGCGGGGTCGCGCTAGCGGGTCGCTCGACCGG
>NZ_JACYUO010000001.1:0-146318 GCF_014841815.1 Frigoribacterium sp. CFBP 8754 | reverse complement strand
CGGCCCGGGCGGCGCGACCCTCCTGAGCCGTCGACGCGGGAGGCGCGAGAACGGCCGGCGCCCCGACACCCCGGCGCCCGCTAGGCCCACCGAGCCCCGTCCGGGCGTTCCCAAGCCTTCCGGTCCACACTGGTCCGATGCCCCTCGCTCCCCCGACGACATCGACGCGCCGTGACCGCGTGCTGCCGCTCGACGGTCTGCGGACGGTCGCCATCGCCTTCGTGGTGCTCTACCACCTGCACGTGCCCGGCTTCGGCAGCGGCTTCGTCGGGGTCAACGTCTTCTTCGTGCTCAGCGGCTACCTGATCACGACCCTGTTGGTCGGCGAGCGGGCCCGCACCGGCCGCATCCGCCTCGGCCGGTTCTGGCTGCGCCGCGTCCTTCGCCTCTACCCGACCCTGCTCGCGGTGGTCGTGGTCGGCCTCGCCCTCTGGTGGCTGATCGGCGACTACCAGGGCTCGACGATGAGCGCCCTCGGCGCCGGCCTGGTGGCGGTCTCCTACACCGGCAACGTCGCCCGGTCGTTCCTCGGCGAGTCGCAGGGCGTCTTCTCCCCCATGTGGAGCCTCTCGATGGAGGAGCAGTTCTACCTCGTCTGGCCACCGCTCCTCATGCTGCTCTTCGCGCTGAGGGCCGCGCGTCGCGTCGCCGTGGCCGTGCTGGCGGCCCTCGTGGTCGCGTCGGTGGTCGCCTCGAGCGTCCTCTTCGACGCACCGGCCGGAGGCGCCACCCCCGACATCTACTTCAGTCCTGTCCTGAACGTGGCCCCGTTGCTGCTCGGCTGCGCCCTGGCGCTGGTGCTGGGGTCCGACCGCGGCCGTGCGGCGTTCCAGGGCCGGTTCGGCACGGTCGCGACCTGGGCCGGCCTGGTCGGCGTCGTCGGCTCGTTGGCCGTCATCGGCAGCGGCTGGCAGCAGCAGGTCACCACGTTCACGGTGATGCTGCCCGGCGTCGCGGTGGCCTCGGCCCTGCTCATCGGCGGCCTCGCCTGCCGCCCGACCCTGCCGGCACGGGTGCTGTCGCTCGGGCCGGTCGCCTGGTTCGGCCGGGCCCTGTCGTACCCGCTCTACCTCTGGCACGTCGTGTTCATCGCCCTCATCGAGCCGGTCGTGCCCGGTGCGCTCGGCGCCGTGGCCGTCATCGCCGCGGCCGTGACGACCGCCTGGCTGTCGCACCGCTTCGTCGAGCAGCCCGCGCTGCGCCTCAAGGACCGGTTCGAGCCGTCGTCGACCCCGACCCGCGAGGAGTCCGGACGGGCGGAGGCTGCTCCCGCGACGTCCGTCGCCGCCGAGACGCGCCCGCGCGTCGACGCCTAGGCGCCACCGCCACCGACGCCGACGCCGCCGCCGCCGCGAGCGCCGGCTACGCCCCCACCTCCACCAGCACGCGCGGCAGCTCGTCGAGCAGCTCGCTCGCGAGGAACCCCATCGGCCCGACGCCCACCGACAGGCGGTCGCCCGCCGTCGCGTGGGCGTGGGTCGCCCAGACCGCCGCCTGTGCCGGGGTCGCCCCGCGGGCCGCGAGCCCCGCGACCGCTCCGGCGAGCACGTCGCCGCTGCCCGACGTGCCGAGCCCCGGGTGCCCCGCGCCCGACCGCCACAGCCGCCCGTCGTCGGAGGCCACGAAGCTCTGGCACGCCACCACGGCGCCCCAGCGCCGGGCGATCTCGAGGAGATCGCTCGGCAGGTCGTCGACGTCGCGCTCGAGCAGCCGGCCGGCCTCGCTCGGGTTCGGCGTCAGCACGAGGCGCCCGCGCAGCGGGTCGACCGCGTCGCCGCACCGGGGCAGCACCCCCAGCGCGAAGGCGTCGAGCACGACGACGGCGTCGTCGCCGACGAGGTCGGGCAGGAGTCGCACCAGGGCCTCCGCCTCGTCCGCGTCGTCGAGCCCCGACCCGGCCAGCACGGCGTCGGCCCCCTCCAGGTCGCTCGAGGCCTGGGCGAGCGACGAGCCGACCACGTGGCCGCCGTCGGTCTCCCCCAGGGGCACGACCCCCGCCTCCGGCAGGGCCACGGCCACGTGCGGGGCGACGGACCCGGCGACGGCGAGGGTCAGGCGGCCCGCCCCGACCCGGAGCGCGGCCCAGGCGCCGAGCATGGCCGCGCCGGGGGTCCGCGCCGCTCCGCCGACCACGACGACCTGGCCCCGCGAGTACTTGCCGGCGCCGGCGGACGGGAGCTCCCAGCCGCGCAGCAGGTCGGGGGTGACGACGATCTCATCGGGGCTGGACATCACGGTCTCCTCCGTGGGTCGTGACCGGGGCGTCGCCGCGGTCGAGGTGGGCGACGTCGGCGAAGGCGTCGAGGGTCCACCACGCGTCGCCGTCGGTGCGGGACAGCCGCGTGACGGAGGCGTTGGTGACGGTGTTCGACCGGGCGAACTCGAGCAGGTCGGCCTCGCTCAGGCCGGTGCAGACGTAGAGGAAGAGCATGACGACGGCGTCGTGGGCGGTCACGACGACCCGGTCGCCGGGCAGCTCGTCGAGGTCGCGCAGCAGCGACCGGACCCGCAGGGCGACGTCCGCCCACGACTCGCCGCCGGGAGGCCGGTGGTAGAACTTGCCCAGCCGCTCGCGCCGCGCCTCCTCGTCGGGGTGCCGGGCCGCGACGCCGCGCCGGGTGAGCAGGTCGAGGACGCCGAGCTCGCGGTCGCGGAGGCGCTCGTCGACCCGCACCACCGGGGCGAGCCTGGCCTCGTCGAGCGCGGTGCCGATGGTCTGCCGGGCCCGGAGGTAGGGCGAGCACCAGAACGACGTGGCGGACGAGCCCGCGTCGCCGCCCGGGGAGGCGGCGCCCACCGTCGAGGCGTCGAGCCCGTGCTCGGCGAGCCAGCCCGCGAGCGCCCGGGCCTGCTCGACGCCGCGCTCGCTGAGCGGCACGTCGGCGTCGCGCTGCTCGACGTCGATGGTCTCGGAGCCGGCCTGCTCGGCGGCGGTGGCGGCGACGTTGGCGGTGCTCTCGCCGTGCCGGAGGAGCCAGAGTTCCCTGATCATGCGGGCGACGGTAGGCCGATCGGCGCGGGCCCGCACGGCTCCGCGGCCGGGTGCGACCGCCCCCGCCGACGCTGCCTGGACGCAGGCCCCCGCCCGCACGGCGTCGGGAGGTACCCTCCGACCATGAGCGACGAGAAGATGACCCGACCCATCATGGACGGTGCCGACGAGGCCACCGACGCCGAGAAGACCCGTGGCCTGGCCGAGCAGGTCGAGCACGACCACGCCGGCGAGGGCGACGCGGCGAAGGACGACGTCCTCCGCGAGCGGCAGGGCGAGACCGGCACCGACCCGCAGGCCGCGGCCGACGAGGAGGCCGGCGAGGAGGCCCTCGACGACGAGCAGGCCGCCCCGACCATGCCGAGCTGACCCGAGCCGACCCGCCGCGGGGCACCCGGCGACGGGGCACCCGGCGACGGGATGCCCGGCACGCACGACAGGAGGCGGTGGCCGCGTCGCCGACGCCGCCACCGCCTCCTCCACGCCCCGCTCACGAGCGTGGCGCAGGTCGCCCTCAGCGCTGCACGGCGTCGATCTTCAGCATGCGCGCGATGACGGAGTCGAGCTCGCTGTCGTCGAAGATCTTCTTCCAGTCGTCCTTGACGATCGACTCGCGGCCGTAGTCCATGGCGATGTGGCAGGCGTCGCTGAAGGGGTTCGAGCCGCGGAGGCCGTTGGTCAGCGCGATCCAGGTGTGGCCGTAGAGCATGGCGCGGGCCGCCTCGTAGGGCACTCCGACGCCGTCGACGGTCTCCTCCAGCGCCTCCTTGAGGAACGCGCCGACCATGCACGCGATCGTCTCGACGAGCGTGGGCTCGAGGACGGCGAGCTGCTTCACGGTCACGTAGTGCACCGCGATGACGGGGGCGTAGATCGTCGAGATGACCTGCGTGGCCAGCTCCCGCACGGGCGAGCCCTCGTCGACGCCCTCGAGCGCGGCGATGACCTCCTGCGGCGCGGCCACGCCGCCGAACGTGTCGGCCCACTCCTCCTTCGTGGTGCGCTCGAGGAACACCGACGGGTGGCACGGGTGCGCCACGGCGTAGTGGATGTCGTCGCGGTCGGCCAGCAGGCCGGCGTAGGCGGCGGCGGGGTCGAGGGTGAGGATGACCGCGCCCGACTTCATCGCGGGCACGACCTGCTCGGAGACCTTCCCGAGCACGACGTCGGGCACGGCCAGGATGACCACGTCGGCGTCGGCCACGGCCACGTCGGTCGGCGTGACGGTGCGGCCGAGCGACTCGATCAGCTCGACGCCGGCGGGTGAGGCCTCGCTGTAGAGGGCGGTGTAGGCGCTCTTGGCCAGGTTGTTCGAGACGCGCTGGCCCATCTTGCCGCCGGCGCCGATGACGGCTACCGTCACGTCGGGCGAGCCCTGGCCGTCGGCGTGGGTGACGGTGCTCTCGGGGGCGGTGGTGTCGAGGGTGTCAGTCATGGTTCTTGCTCCTTAGCTCAGAGATGGTCTTCGTCGTCCACTCGGCTTCGAGCCGGGTGGTGGTCTCGGGGTCGCCCTGCCAGGGCAGCCAGTGCTCGACGACCTCGTCGACGCCGGACGTGCCGCCGTCGCGCTCGGCGAGCGCCGCCCGGATGCCGGCGTGGTCGAGCCGCCCCTCGCCGAGGGGCGTGCTGGTGAGCGCGAACCCGACCCAGCCGTCCTGCCGCGAGAAGGCGAAGTCCTTGACGTGCCAGTTGACGACGAAGGGCAGGCACCGCGCCGTCACGTCGGCGGGGTGCTCGAGGGCCGCGACCGTGTTCGCGGGGTCGAGCACGATGCCGAGCCGCGGGCTGCCGACGGCCTGCACGACCGCCACGAGCTCGGCGGATCCGACCTGCTCGTAGGTCTCGAGGCCGAGTGTGACCCCCGCCTCCTCGTACTCGGGCAGCACGGCCCGCAGGCGACGCTCCGTCTCGACGGCGTCGGGACGGTCGTCGCCGGCCGTCCACATCGTGCGGACGAGGGAGGCGCGGAGCGCGACCGCGAGGCGCAGCCAGCTCCGCAGCACGGCCGGGTCGGTGCCCCGGGTGCCGAGCTGCAGCGTGAGCCCGAGCTCGTCGGCGAGCGCCCGCAGGGCGGCGAGCTGCTCGTCGTCGTGGTCGGCCAGCGGGGCGTGGTCGCAGATCTGGAAGAGCCGGACGCCCTGCGCCGCGGTGTCGCGCAGCATGTCGGCGAGGCTCATCGGCGCGGGCACGTGCTCGCTGCCGCGCCAGAAGTAGGCGTAGGTGCTCAGGCCGATCACGAGGCGACCTCCGCGACCGCCGCGGCCGGCGCCACCGGCGCGACCGCCGCCAGCGCCAGCGCCTCGTCGAGGACGCCCTCGACGGCGGACACGTCGTGCGCGCGACGCCCCAGGAAGAGGCCGCGCACCTGCCCCCCGAGCTCGGTGAGCAGGCCGGGGCCGGCGCTGCCGCCGTAGATGACGCGGCTGTCGGCGTGCCCGGGCAGCGCGGCGAGGTGACCCTCGAGCGCGGCGACCACGGCGGCGATGTGCGTCGACGACGCAGGAGACTCCGCGCCGATCGCCCACACCGGCTCGTACGCGACGACGACGCGTCCTGAGTCCTCGACGGCGGCGAGCGCCGCGTCGACCTGCCGCTGCACCTCGCGCGCGGCGACGGCGGCCGGCGCCCGGTCGTCCTCGCCGACGCAGATCAGCGGCGTGAGGCCGTTCCGCAGCGCGGCGGCCGTCTTGGCCGCGACGACCGCGTCGTCCTCGTGGAAGAGCGCGCGCCGCTCGGCGTGCCCCACCTCGGCGATCGAGCAGCCGATCTCGGCGAGCTCGTCCGCGCTGACCTCGCCGGTGGACGCCCCCGGGCCGGTGGCCGAGACGTCCTGAGCGGCGAGCCGCACGCCGGTGCCGGCGAGCACGTCGCGCACGGGCACGAGCGACGGGAAGGTGGGCGCGACGAACAGCTCGACGACCCCGTCGCGCACCGCGGGGTGGCGCCGGGCGACCTCGGCCAGCTCGGTCGCCCACGCGACGGTGCGCGCGTGGCTGAGGTACGTCTTGAGGCTGACCCCGATCGTGAAGGCCGGTGAGGCGGCCGTCACGACCGCGCGTCGATCCCGACGGGCTCGGCCGAGCCGTCGTAGCCGCAGATCGCCGCGACCTTGTCGGCCGAGGCGCTCGTCGTGTCGAAGCGGTAGGTCAGGTACTCGCGTGCCAGGCGGCGCATCAGCTCGACGCCGACGACCCGCTGGCCCATGCACAGCACCTGCGCGTCGTTCGAGAGGACGGCCCGCTCGACCGAGAACGAGTCGTGGGCGGTGACGGCGCGGACGCCGGGCACCTTGTTCGCCGCGATGGCGACGCCGAGCCCCGTGCCGCAGATCAGGATCGCGCGGTCGGCCTCGCCCGAGGCCACCATGCGGGCGGCGTCGACGGCGACGTGGGGGTAGGCGGTGTGCCCGTCGGAGCCGACGCCGACGTCGACCACGCTGGCGACGCCGTCGTTCGCCGCGAGGTCCGCCTTGAGGACCTCCTTGTAGTCGAACCCGGCGTCGTCCGATCCGACGACGATGCGCAGCTGGTCAGCCATGGTGGTGCCTTTCGTGGGGTGGTGCGGGGAAGGGGCGTGCAGGAGGCGCGGGTCAGGCCCGCTGCCGGCTCGCGACGACGAGGCCGACGGCCTCCGTGATCAGCGCGAGCGAGGTCGCGCCGGCGTCGGGGGTGCCGAGGCTCTTCTCGGCGTGCGGGCGGGCGCGGCCCATGCGCGGCAGCAGGTCGGCCGTCGCGGCGGCGGCGGCGAGGGCGACGACGGAGGCCCGGGCCCAGGCGGTCGCGAGGTCGGCGCCCCGCTCGACCTCGGTACGGAGGGCCTCGTCGAAGGGCACGAGCACGTCGACCATGGTCTTGTCGCCGACGACGGCGCCGAACTCGAGGATCGCCTCGGTCGCTCCGCCGACGCCGGCCACGACGGAGGTGCGCGTCGGCGCCTCGTCGTCGCCGACGGCCGCGCCGAGGCTCGCCAGCGCGGAGCCCCACAGGGCGCCGGAGGTGCCGCCGGCGCGGTCGGACCAGGCGTCGCCGGCCCGGTCGAGGAGGGTGCCGGCGCCGGCCCCCGCCTGCAGCGCCTCGCGGGCCGCGGCGACCGCGGCGCCCACGCCGCGGAGCATCCCGATGCCGTGGTCGCCGTCGCCGGCCACCGCGTCGATCCGGCCGAGCTCGTCGGCGTGCTGCTCGACGGTGGCCTGGACCGCCTCGAGGGCGGCGAGCACGAGCTCGGCCGCCTCGCGCGACGCGGCCGTCGCGGGCGGGACGGGCGCGGCGACGAGCGCCTCGAGCTCCGCGTCGTCGGCGCGCGCCGCGACGTCGACGGAGCCCTTCTTGTACGCCGGGGCGTCGGCGGGCGCCGCCCAGAGCGACTCCAGCTCGTCGTCGAGCCAGAACAGCGTGAGCGAGGCGCCGGCCATGTCGAAGCTCGTGACGAGCTCGCCGACCTCCGGCTCGACGACCTCGACCCCGGCCTCGCGCAGCAGCGCGTCGACCTTCGCGTAGACGACGAACAGCTCCTCGTACTTGACCGAGCCGAGGCCGTTCAGGAGCACGGCGACCCGCTGGCCCCGCGCCTCCTCGACGCCCTCGGGCCGCTCGGCGTCGGCCAGCAGCGACTCGACGAGCAGGGCGGCCAGGCCGTCGGCCGTCGGCACGTCGACCTCGCCGATGCCGGGCTCGCCGTGGATGCCCATGCCGACCGCCATGCGCCCCTCGGGCACGGTGAACAGCGGCTCGTCGGCGCCCGGCAGCGAGCAGCCGGTGAAGGCGACGCCGACGCTCCGGGTGCGGGCGTTGGCCGCCTCGGCGACGCGGACGACCTCGTCGAGCGACCAGCCCGCCTCGGCCGCGGCGGCGGCGACCTTGAAGACGGTCAGGTCGCCGGCGATGCCGCGGCGCTTGTGGGCGTCCGCCGCGGGGGCGCTGGCGATGTCGTCGGTGACGCGCACCGTGCGGGTCTCGATGCCCTCGGCGACGAGCTTCGCCTGCGCCGCGTCGAAGTTGAGCACGTCGCCCGCGTAGTTGCCGTAGCTCAGCAGCACTCCCCCGCCGCTGTGGGCCGAGCGGGCCACGGAGCGCACCTGCTGCCACGAGGGCGAGGCGAAGAGGTTGCCGAGGGCGGCGCCGTGGGCGAGGCCCTGGCCGACCAGGCCGCCGAAGGCGGGGTAGTGGCCCGAGCCGCCGCCGACGACCAGCGCGACGGTGCCGGGCGTCGACCGCGTGGCGCGGACGACGCCGCCGTGCACGCGGCGCACCCAGCGCTGGTTCGCCGCGACGAAGCCGTCGGTCATCTCGTCGGCGAAGTCGCTCGGGTCGTTGTAGAGGCGGGTCATGGGAACTCCAGGGAGGCGGTGGTCGAGCGGCCGCGGCGGCGCGGTCGGCGAGGCGGTGGGGTGGGGCGCACGGGCCCGGGGAGGGGGGACGCCCGGGCCCATGCGGTCGAGGGGCCGCGCCGGGGCGGCGGCCGGCGGCAGCAGCCGGGTGCAGCTGCCGGCGGCAGCGGCCGGGCCTCAGTCGAGGCCGGCGGTGGCGGCCAGGTCGCGGGCCTCCTCGGGCGTCGCGGCGCCCTCGGGCTTCTTCATCCGGCTCAGCACGACCATCAGCACGGCCGACAGGAGCATGAAGCCGCCGACGATGAACATGGGCACCTCGTAGTTGCCCGTCCAGTCGGTGACCGCCCCGGTGATGTACGGGGCGCTGAAGCCCGCGAGGTTGCCGATCGTGTTGATCAGGGCGATGCCCGCGGCGGCCGCGACGCCGGTGAGGAACTGCGTGGGCAGGGTCCAGAAGTTGGGCAGCGCCGCGAAGATGGCCATGGCCGTGACCGCGATCACCGCGATGGTGGCGGCGGGCGAGCCGGCGAACAGCGCGAGCGGGATGCTCACCGCCCCGACCAGCGCCGGCAGGGCGATGTGCCAGGTGCGGAGGCCGCGCTTCGTGGCGTCTCGTGACCAGAAGTACAGCGCGATCGCGGCGGGCACGTACGGGATGGCCGTGATGAAGCCGCGCTCGGTGATGCTGAAGTCGGTGCCGTACTGCTCCTGGAAGCCGCCGATGATCGTCGGCAGGAAGAAGGCGAGCGCGTAGAGCCCGTAGACGAAGCCGAAGTAGATGAAGCTCAGCATCCAGACCCGGCCGTTGCCGAAGACCTTCCACATGCTGGGGTGCTTCCCGCCGGCGGTCGAGCCGGTCTTGGTCGCCGCCTCCTTCTGCAGGGCGCCGGTCAGCCAGACCTGCTCCTCCCGGGTGAGCCACTTCGCGTCGGCGGGCTTGTCCTTGAGGTAGAACCACGCCACGACGCCGATCACGATCGCCGGCACCGAGACGCCGAGGAACATGAAGCGCCAGCCCTCGAGGCCGAAGAACGCGCCGTCGTGGCTGATCAGCCAGCCGGCGAGCGGGGCCCCGATCACGGTGGTCAGGGGCTGCGCCAGGTAGAACAGGGCGAGGATCTTGCTGCGGTGCCGCGCGGGCACCCAGAGGCTGAGGAAGAGGATGGCGCCGGGGAAGAAGCCGGCCTCCATGACGCCGAGCAGGAAGCGCAGCACGACGAGCTGCTCGAAGTTCTGCACCCAGGTGAAGAGCAGCGCCACGACGCCCCAGGTGACCATGATCCGGGCGAGCCACTTGCGGGCGCCGAACTTGTGCAGGGCGAGGTTCGAGGGCACCTCGAGCAGGATGTAGCCGATGAAGAAGACGCCCGACGCGAAGCCGAACTGAGCGGCCGACAGGGCGAGGTCGCTCTCCATGCCGTTCGGGGCGGCGAAGCCGATCGCGGTGCGGTCGAGGTAGTTGATGAAGAACATCAACGCGACGAACGGCACCAGCCGGATCGCGACCTTCCTGATCGCGGACTTCTCGACGGGGCTCATGGCCTCCGTCGCTCGGGCGGTGGTGTCCACATCGACTCCTTCGTGCTCAACGTCATCGTTCGGGCCGACCGTGGGCCCGGCGGCGTGGTGTCCATGCTGCCCCCGTCACGGCCGACTTGTCAACCGGTTGACCAGTCGGTGCACCCGAGGGGCGCCCAAGGGGCACCCGCGCGAGGGTCGCCAGCAGCCGTCCCGGGCCGCTCAGTAAGCTCGGGGCCGTGCCTGCCTACCCCGACGACGACCCCACGAGCCTCCGGCTCGAGCTCGAGCTCGTGCCGAAGGGCACCGCCGTCGGCGAGGTCGTGAAGCAGCTGATCGCGCTGCTGACCGTCGGCGATCTCGTCCCAGGGTCGCGCCTCCCCCCGGAGCGTCAGCTGGCCGAGCAGCTCGGCGTCGGGCGCTCGGCGGTGCGCGAGGCCCTCGCGGCGCTCGAGATCCTCGGCATCGTCTCGGTCCGGCCGGGCTCGGGCACGTACCTGCGCGACACCACGTCCGAGCTGCTGCCGACCACCCTCAGCTGGGGCATGATGCTCAACGCCGCGCGCACCCGCGAGCTGATCGAGGTGCGCAGCGGGCTCGAGATCCAGGCCGCGACCTACGCCGCCCAGCGCGTCGACGACGAGGCGGTCGAGGCGCTCCGCGGGTTCGTCGACACGATGCGCGACAGCCTCGACGACCTCGACGCGTTCCTCCAGGCCGACCTGCGGTTCCACCTCCAGATCGCGGTCAGCGCCGACAACGTCGTGCTGCGCGACCTGCTGCAGAGCACCCGCTCGCTGCTGCGCCTCTGGGTCGAGCGCGGCCTCAGCGAGCGCAGCCAGGCCGAGGTCGCCTACCGCGAGCACCTCGCCGTCTTCGAGGCGATCTCGCGCCGTGACCCCGACGCCGCCCTCGAGGCGATGCGGGCGCACATGGCCACCGCCGGTGAGCGCGTCGGCCACGCCGACGTCGAGGGCTCGCAGCGCTGACCACGGTGGCCGACCGGCCGCGCGCCGGGGCGCCCGCCGCGACTCCCTAGAGCCAGCTGCGCTCGCGGGCGACCCGGGCGGCCGCGTGCCGCGAGCTGCTGCCCGTCTTCGACATCGCCGACGACAGGTAGTTGCGGACGGTGCCGGAGGCCAGGTGGAGTCGCGTGCTGATCTCGCGCACCGACCACCCCTCGGCGGTGAGGCGCAGCGCGTCGAGCTCGCGTGCGGTCAGCGGGCAGTCGTCCATCATGGCCGCGGCCGAGATGTCGGCGTCGATCCAGCGGCGGCCGCCGTGAACGTGGACCACGACGCGCACCAGCTCGTCGGGGTCGACCGACTTGAGCAGGAACCCCCGCACCCCCGCCGACAGCGCCCGCTTCAGCACCCCCGGCCGGCCGTGGCGGGTGAGCAGCACGACGGCCTGGTCGGGGCGCGCGGCGAGGATGCGGGTGGCCGCGTCGACGCCGTCGAGCCCGGGCATCTCGAGGTCGAGCAGCACCACGTCGGGCCGGTGCCGCTCGACCAGGGAGACCGCCTCGAGGCCGTCCTGGGCCTGGGCGACGACCTCGATCTCGTCGCTCAGGTCGAGCAGCGCGGCGAGCGCGGTGCGCAGCAGCGTCTCGTCGTCGGCGAGGACCACGCGGATCACGGCGCGACCCGCGCCGCGGTGCGGAACGTGCCGCCGTGCTGCGACGTCTCGAGCACTCCCCCGGCCGCGGCGAAGCGGTCGCCGAGCCGGGCCAGGCCGCTGAGGCCCCGGCCGTTCGGCGCGGCGCCGTCGTTGACCACCGAGACCGCGCCGGGAGCCAGCTCGATCACCACGTGCTCGGCCTGCGCGTGCCGCAGCAGGTTCGTCGTCGCCTCGCGCACGACCAGCCCGAGCAGGTCGTCGAGCGGCTGGGCCGCGGGCACGGCGCCGTCGACCCGCAGCTCGATGCCCGCGGCCCGGATGAGCTCGGCGGAGTTGGCCACCTCGCCCGCGAGGGTCACCGTCCGCTCGCCGTAGGCCAGCCGCCGCGTCTCGGCGATCGTCTGGGCGATCAGCTGCTCGGCCTCCCTCAGGTGCCCCCGGGCGGCTTCGACGTCGCGGTCGAGCGTCTTGTCGGCGAGCTGCAGCTGCAGCCGGCCGACGTGCAGGGCCTGGCCCTGGATGTCGTGCAGGTCGGTCGAGAACCGGTAGCGCTCGCGCAGCACGGCGAGCTCGGCCTCCGTCGCGCGCGCCGCGTCGATCTCGAGGTACAGCGCGAACTGGTAGCGGTTGAGGCGGTAGGCGCTCCACGCGGCCACGACGAACACGACCGCGCTCGTCGTCACCGGCGCCACCGCGGCGGCGGGCAGCTCGCCCAGGGCCCCGGCCATAACGGGGGGCGCGGCCACGGCCAGCACGCCCCCCACGAGCCAGGGCCAGCCGCGCGGTGCGCTCCCCCGCGGCGCCCCCGACCGGGGCGTCGTGGCGACGACGGCCACGGCGACGGCGACGGGCAGCGCTCCCCACGAGCTCGTGCCGAGGGCGAGCGAGACGCACCAGGCGGCCTCCGCGAGCACGAGGGCGACGATGGCCAGCGACCGGGGCGGGCCGTGCTCCCACGACAGCGACAGCACGGTGACGAGCACGCCGACGAGCAGGGCGGCGGCGACCGCCGCGAGCGAGCCCGTGGCGGTCGCCGTCACGAGCACGAGCACGCCGGTCAGCACGCCGACCATGCCCGAGAACGAGAGGGTGGTGTACCGCCGCATCCGGGCCAGGGGGGAGGCGGTGGTCCGGTCACCGGGGCGCGCCGGGTCGGCGGGCCCCGGCCGCACGGCGGGCCCGACGGGCTCGGCAGGTCGGTCGGCGGTCACGCCCGGGAGGTCCATCCCTCCACGGTAACGGCCGCCCCCGCGGGCCGGACCCGCCTCCCGTCACGACTCGACGTGACAAGTGTCACGGCGACTCGTGCCCCGGCGACACTGGGCGCCGACGCCCGCAGCGGGGATCGTCGTGGTCATGACCGACACCACACGACCGGCCCCGCCGGCGACGGACGACGTGATCCGCGCCTCCGGCCTGGGCTGCTCCTACGACGGGCACGTCGCCGTCTCCGACCTCGACCTCACCGTGCGCCGCGGCGAGCTGTACGCCCTGCTCGGCACGAACGGCGCCGGCAAGACGACCACGCTCGAGGTGCTCGAGGGGCACCGGCGCCCCACCACGGGCCGCGTCGAGGTGCTCGGCGGCGACCCCGCCGACCGCGCCCGCACCCGGCCCCGCGTGGGCCTGATGCTGCAGGACTCCGGCCTGGCCGGCGAGCTCACCGTGCGCGAGAGCGTCGCCCTGTCGGGCGCCGTGTCGGGCCGGGCCGACGACGTCGACGCCGTGCTCGCCCGGGTGGGCATCGACCACCGCGCCTACGCGCGCGTGCTCCAGCTGTCGGGCGGCGAGAAGCGCCGCGTCGACTTCGCCGGGGCGATCTGGGGCACGCCCGAGCTGGTCTTCCTCGACGAGCCCACGACCGGCCTCGACCCGGAGGCCCGCGACCGGCTCTGGGCCGTCGTGACGGAGCTGAGGGAGGCGGGCGTCACCTTCCTCCTGACCACCCACTACCTCGAGGAGGCCCAGCAGCACGCCGACCGCATCGGCCTCATGCACCGGGGCACGCTCCGCCGCGAGGGCACCGTCGCCGACCTCACCGCGGGGTCGACCACGACCGTGCGCTTCGTCGCCCCGGGGCCGCTCGACGACCTGCCGCTGCCCGTCGCCCGCACCGAGAACGGGCTGGTCGTCGTCGAGACCGCCGACCCGCAGCGCGACGTCGCCGCCCTGCTCGCCTGGGCGGCCGACGCCGGGCACGAGCTCGAGCGCCTCAGCGCGCACGAGTCGGGGCTCGACGACGTGTTCCGCTCGCTGAGCCACGCGTGACCGGCCCGCTCGGGCCGACCCGCGCCTCCTGCACACCCCACCGGAAGGACCTCTCGTGACCACCTCGACCGCCACCGCCCCTCCCCGCCCGACGACCGGGCGGCCCGTGAACGCCGTGCTCGCGATCGGCGTCGCCGAGCTGCGCATGATGGTGCGCAACCGCACGGTCGCCGCCTGCGCCGTGCTCGTGCCGCTCGCCTTCGGAGCCCTGCTGCTCGTGCTCGACGGGGCCGACAGCGCGGGCGTGCTCGCCGGCGTGCAGATCCTCGGCATGGTCGGCATGGGCGTCTACGTCACCGTGACGACGACGCTCGCCGCCCGACGGCAGACGCTGTACCTCAAGCGGCTGCGCGGCGGGTCGGTGTCGGACCGCGGGCTGCTCGCCGGGCTCGTGCTGCCCGTGGTCGCGGTGAGCCTGGCGCAGCTCGTCGTCGTGCTGGGGGTGCTCGGGGTGCAGAGCCCGCCGGCGCACGCCGGGCTGCTCGTCGTGGCCGTGCTGATCGCGGAGGCGATGTTCGTCGGGGCCGCGCTGGCCACGGCCGGCGTCACCACGTCGCCGGAGCACGCCCAGTACACGACGATGCCCTTCTTCCTGCTGACGCTCGGGGTGGGGTTCTGGTTCCAGCTGACGGGCGCGGACGACCTCGTCGCCGTCAAGCGGCTGCTGCCGGGCGGCGGTCTGATGGAGCTCGTCACCCTCGCCTGGGACGGCGGCGACCTCGGGCTGCTGCCGTGGCTGCTGCTGCCGAGCGTGGGGTGGGCCGTGGTGGGGGGCGTCGCGGCGATGCGGTCGTTCCGGTGGGAGCCGCGGCGCTGACGGGGCGCGTCGACGGTTCAGGATCGGGCGGCGCGAGGCGCCCTCGCGGCGCACGGGCCGCCGCCGCCTCCTGAACCGTCGACGCCCGTCGACGCACGTCGACCCGCGCACGGCCGCCGCCCGCCGCCCGCCGGCCGGGGGCCTCGGCGGCTCGGGCGGACGCGCGGCGTCGACGGTTCAGGAGCGCCCGGCGCGACGGGTGCGCGGAGGGCCCGGCGAGCCGGTGACTCCTGAACCGTCGACGCGGAGCGGGGCGGCCCCGGGCACGCCGAGCAGAGCGGGCGCGCGGGCGCAGCGTCGCGACTCGCCTCAGGCGCCAAGCCTCAGGTGCCGCCGCTCAGGCGCCGCGGCTCAGGCGCCGCGCGGCCGGCTCACGGCGGGCACCCCGGTCGCGACCGAGTCCGCCGGCACGTCCTTCGTGACGACGGCGCCCGCGCCCACCACGCTCCGCGCCCCGACCACGACCCCGCCGATCACCGAGGCGCCGGCGCCCACGGTCACGCCGTCCTCGAGCGTGGGGTGGCGACGTGCCCCTGCGCCCCGCCCGCCCTTGCCGCCGAGCGTCACGCCGTGGAAGAGCGTGCAGTCGTCGCCGACGACCGCCGTCTCGCCGACGACCGTGCCCATCCCGTGGTCGATGAACAAGCGGCGCCCCAGGCGGGCCCCGGGGTGGATCTCCACCCCCGTCAGCGACCGCGCCGCGTGCGCCACGAGCCGCGCGGCGACGCGCCCGCCGAGCCGGCGGGTCAGGCCCTCGGCCCGCCACAGGCGGCTCGCCACGCGGTGCAGCCACACGGCGTGCAGCCCCGGGTAGACCAGGGCCGTCTCGACACGCCCCCGGGCGGCGGGGTCGCGCCGGCGCACGGCCGCGACGTCCTCCCCCAGGCGGGCGACCGCCCGCACGCTACGCGCCGGCGCCGGCGCCCGCGAGGCCCTGGAAGAGGACCGTCGACAGGTAGCGCTCGCCCGTGTCGCAGACGATGGCCACGATGCGCTTGCCGGCGTTCTCGGGCCGGGCGGCGATCTCGAGCGCGGCGTGGACGATCGCTCCCGACGAGATGCCGGAGAGGATGCCCTCCTTGGCGGCGAGGTCGCGGGCGACCCGCAGGGCGTCGTCGAGCTGGACGGGGAACACCTCGTCGATCTGCGACCGGTCGAGCAGCTCCGGCACGAAGTTGGCGCCGATGCCCTGGATCTTGTGCGGGCCGGCCTTGCCCTCGCTGAGCAGCGGCGAGTCGGCGGGCTCGACGGCCACGACCTTCACGCCGGGCACCTGCTCGTGCAGCACCTGGCCGACGCCGGTGATGGTGCCGCCCGTGCCGACGCCGGCGACGAAGAAGTCGATCTTCCCGTCGGTGTCGCGGAGGATCTCGGGGGCGGTCGTCCGGCGGTGGATCTCCGCGTTGGCGTCGGTCTCGAACTGCCGGGCCCAGACGGCGCCCTCGGTCTCGTCGACGATCTGCTTCGCGCGCTCGACGGCGCCGCGCATGCCCTCGCTGCCGGGGGTGAGCACGACCTCGGCGCCGTAGGCGGCGATGATCGTGCGGCGCTCGACGCTCATCGTCTCGGGCATCGTCACGACGACGCGGTAGCCGCGGGCAGCGCCGACGAGCGCGAGGGCGATGCCGGTGTTGCCGCTCGAGCCCTCCACGATCGTGCCGCCTGGCCTGAGCTCGCCGCTCGCCTCGGCCGCGTCGACGATGGCGACGCCGAGGCGGTCCTTGACGCTGCCGCCGGGGTTGTAGAACTCGAGCTTGACGACGACCTCCGCGCCGCCGGGCACGGCGAGCGCGTTGAGCCGCACGAGGGGGGTGTCGCCGAAGGCCGAGGTGATGTCGCCGTGGATTCCGGTCATGCGCGTCTCTTCCGTGAGGGCCCGCCGGGTGCGAGCGGTACCTGCGATCAACACATCCTAGGTCGACCGTGTTCCCGGTGACCGGAGGTGCAGGTCGCGCAGGAGGCGCGGGTCGGCCCGAGGGCCCACCCGCGCCTCCTGCCCGGTCGCTACGCGCCGGTGATCTTGCCCGGGTTGAAGACGCGGCCCGGGTCGGCCGAGTCGAACAGCCCCTGCATCACCTGGATGCCCTGCGTCGAGACGTCCTGCTCGAGCCACGGGGCGTGCTCGAGGCCGACCCCGTGGTGGTGCGACACGGTCGCGCCGGTGTCGATGAACGCCTGCTGGATCGCGTGCTTCACGACGTCGTACTCGGCCTCGGCGTCGGCGCCGTGCTCGAACGCGAAGGTGAAGTAGAGGCACGCCCCCGAGTGGTACGAGTGCGACAGGTGGCCCATGATCCAGCCCTGCACGCCGATCTGGTCGAACGCCTGGTTCGCCGCGGCGTAGACGCGGGCGGAGACGTCGCGCAGCTTCGACCACGGTGCGGCGGTCTCGCTGACGTCGGCCGCGCCTCCGTGGTCCATGAAGAAGTCGCGCAGGTAGGGCGTGTCGAACTTCTTCTGGTCGTAGAGCTTGCCCGGCCCCTTGCCGACGCTCATGCCGCGGTTCGCCCTGACGATCTTGGCGACGGCCTTCTGCGTCTGGGCGACGTGCTCGGGGCTGCCCTCGTAGCCGATGAACGACAGGCACATCGCCTCGACGTCCCAGCCCTTGGCCTTCAGCACCTTCGGGAGGGCGTCGTTGACGACCTTCGAGATGCCCTTGCTCTCCTTCGAGGTCGCGAACGAGAACGCGGTCTCGTGGGCGTCGCTGACGCGCGTCACCGACGGGTGGGCGTCGCTCTCGGCGATGGCCTGCATCGCCGCGAGGCCGTCGTGCCACGACGGGAAGAGGTAAGCGAGGATCTCGCGCTTCTCGGGCAGGCGGTGCACCTGCGCGGTGACCTCGGTGATGACGCCGAGGCGCCCCTCCGAGCCGATGATCATCTCGCGGAGCGACGGCCCGGTGGAGGCGCTGGGCACGGCCCGGATGACGAGCACGCCCCCGGGGCGGACGACGCGCAGCCCCTTGGTGATGTCGGCGATGTCGCCGTACTTGTCGCTCTGCATGCCGGAGGAGCGGGTCGCGACCCAGCCCCCCATCGTCGAGTGCGTGAAGCTGTCGGGGAAGTGGCCGAGGGTCCAGCCGCGGGCGTTGAGCTGCTCCTCCAGGTCGGGGCCCTGGCCGCCGGCCTGGATGCGGGCGAGACCGCTGTCTTCGTCCACGTGGAGCACCTTCGAGAGGCGGCCCATGTCGAGCGAGACGACGGTGCGCTCCTCCGTGGGCATCGGCTCGAGGCTGCCGACGATGTTGCTGCCGCCGCCGAAGGGGATGAGCACGACGTCGCTCGCGACGGCGAGGTCGACGATCTGCTGCACCTCGGCCTCGTCGGCCGGGTAGACGACGACGTCGGGCACCCGGTCGAGGACGCCCGCACGGATGCGGATCAGGTCGCGGATGCTCTTGCCGTACGTGTGGACGACGCGGTCGTGGTCTCCCTGGTCGACGTGCTCGGTGCCCACGATCTGCACGAGCGAGTCGACGACCTCGGAGGAGGCGCGCGAGGCCGGGACGGTGAGCTGCGAGAAGTCGAGGCCCGTGTCGTGCTGGCCCTGCGACAGCTCGACGCCGACGATCTTCTTGACGAACGGGGCGAAGCCCGGCTTGTCGTCGTGGTGGAAGGCGACGCCCTCGACGCCCCAGCCCCACCACTTCATGTGCGCGACGCCGTGGTCGCGCACCTCGGTCTCCGGCTTGCTCTGGACGTCGGTCACGGTCGTGCTCCTTCGGACGGGGTGTCGGGACCCAGGATACGGGCGGTGTTCGCGTCCTTCAGACGCAGGATCTCGTCGCGCAGGCGGGCCGAGAACTGCACCGGCGTCTCGCCGGGCTCGGGCCGCATCGGGTCGCCGAAGGCCACGCCGACGGGCAGCCGGCCGGGCCTCGGCCAGGCCGACCCGCGGGGGTGGGCGATGTGCGCCCCGATCAGGGCGAGGGGGATGATCGGCACGTCGCACGCCGCCGACAGCGCGGCGGCACCGGGCTTGAACGCGGCGACCGAGCCGTCCTTCGAGCGCGTGCCCTCGGGGAAGACCAGCACGGGGTAGCCGCGCTCGAGCAGCGACCGGGCGCTGACCGTGGGCTGGCCGGCGCGCTTGCGGGCGGCCGACTTCGCGGCGGCCTTGCGGCGGGCGGCGGACTGCGCCGGCGTCGCGCCGGTCGACGGGTGCGCGGCGGCCGCGGCCGCCGCCGCGGCGACGGCCCCGGGGGCCTGGGGCGTCGCCGAGCCGGGCGTGCCCGCGGGCGTCGCGGTCGACGAGCCGCGCTGCACGGGGAAGGCGTTGAAGAACAGCTCGGTCAGCTGGCGCCGCCACGGCACGTCGAAGAAGTAGTCGGCCGCGGCCCCGGTCGCGAGGTAGCGGGCGAGCCGGCGCGGCAGCGCGCCGAGGATGAGGGGCGCGTCGAGGTGGCTCGAGTGGTTCGCCACCACGATGAAGCCGCCCTCGACGCCCTTGAGGCGGTCGCGGTCGATGACCGTGACGCTCGTGATCGACCAGATCGTCGGCTTGAGGACGACGCGCTGGGCGACGTACCGGGCCATCGCCCGGCCGCGCGAGCTGAAGCGGTCGGTGACGTCGGTCGCGGCGCGGGCGACGGCCTCGCGCCGCGGGTGGCCGGGCCGGGTGGGGTCGCTCACGACTCCGCGGGCTTCCGACGGCTCGACGAGATGGCGCCCGAGACGCGGCGCACGACGCTGCGTGGAGCGTGCCGCACCAACCAGAACAGCACGCGGTACCGAACCGTGGGCATGGAGACCACCTTGTTGTCATCGACGTCGCGCAGGCACGCGGCGACCAGTGGTTCGGCGCCGAGCCACAATGCGTTCGGGATGCTCGACGACCGGATGCCGGCGCGCTGATGGAACTCCGTCTTCACCCAGCCCGGCAGCAGCACCGTGACGCCGACGCCCGTGCCCGCCAGCTCGACCGACAGGCTCTCGCTGAACGAGGTCACCCACGCCTTGATGGCCGAGTAGCCGCCCATGGTCATGAAGCCGGCGGTGCTCGACACGTTGACGATGCGGCCGCGGCCCCGGAGGCGCATGGCGCGTGCCGCGGACCCGGACAGCACCAGCACGCTGCGGACCATCACCTCGAACGCCGCGTCGTGCGTCGCGACGTCCTCCGACGTCAGCGGCGTGTGCACGCCGAAGCCGGCGTTGTTGACGAGCAGCTCGACCGGGGAGGCCTCGTCGGCCAGCCGGGCGGCGACCCGGTCGACGTCCGAGCGGTCGCCGAGGTCGGCGGAGAGGACCTCGACCCGGCGGCCCGTCGCGCGGAGCGCGGCGGCCGTCTCGTCGAGTCGGGTCGCGTCACGCGCGACCAGGACGAGGTCCCAGCCACGTGCGGCGAGTTGGCGGGCGAATTCGGCTCCGATGCCGGACGTGCCCCCGGTGACGAGCGCTGTTGCCATGCCGCTTACGATACGGTCTTGAGGGCTCGCAGCGTGCATCGTGCCCCGCCCGCCCGCACGAACACGTCACGAGAGGATCACTGGTCATGACGATCGACGGTGACCCCTACGACACCACCGAGTTCGACATGCGCGAGTTCACCCTGACCGCCCAGGGCACCCTCCGCCCCGAGCTCGACCTGACGCCCTTCGAGGCCTCCCCTCTGGGCGACGACGAGCTGCGCCTGCTGCGCCACCTCGGCCGGCTCGAGGCCGCCACGATGGAGCACCTCCGCAACCTCCTCGTCACCGCGACGCACAAGGACGCCCGCGTCACCGCCTTCCTCGTCACGTGGGCCTTCGAGAAGTTCTGGCTGGCCGACGCCCTCGACGCCGTGCTCGAGGCGCACGGCCGCCCGCGCCTCCGAGACGACGAGGAGGGCCCGCGCCGCCACGCCGCCTCCGAGGCCGCCGAGCGCCGCGGCCCGATCACGCGCGCCCTCGAGGCGATCAACAAGGGCGTGCCGATCGTCGCCGAGCACATGACCACCGGGCTCGTCGACGAGTGGGTGCTCGGCGAGGCCTACGACGTGCTCGAGCTCCGCGCCGCGAGCCCGGCGCTGAGCGCCGTCCTCGACCGCGTCCGGGCGATCAAGCGCCGCCACGAGCGGTTCTTCGACCTCGAGGCCCACTGGCGCCTCGCCGACTCGGCGCGTGCCGTGAAGCAGACCCGCGCCTCCCTCGCGAAGGCCGTCTGGCCGATCGGCGCGATCGAGCGCGCCGACTCCGAGCGCACCTTCTTCGACACGGTCGTCTGGGGCGGGGCCGAGGGCCACCTCCGCGCCGACTCGGTCGGCGACCGCGTCGCCGCCCTGCCGGGGCTCGACGCCCGCGTCGGCTCCACCGTGACCCGAAAGCTCACCGCATGACCGCACCCCTCCCCTCCGCCACGCCGGGCTCCACCGTCGCCAGCCTCGGCTCGGCGCACGTGCTGCTCACGGGCGGCACCGGATTCGTCGGCCAGGCGATCCTCGAGCGCCTGCTCTCGACCCATCCCGACACGACGGTCACCCTGCTGATCCGGCCCAAGGCCGGCACGCCGGCCCTCGGTCGGCTGCGGCACCTGCTCAAGAAGCCGGTGTTCGCGAGCTGGCGCGAGCGCGTCGGCGCCGAGGAGGTCGAGCGCGCGCTCACCGAGCGGCTCCGCGTCGTCGAGAGCAGCCTCGGCTCGCTGCCCGACCTGCCCGCCGACCTCGACGTCGTCATCCACAGCGCGTCGACCGTCTCGTTCGACCCGCCCATCGACCAGGCCTTCGACACCAACGTCGGCGGGGCCGTCGGCCTGTACGAGGCCCTGCGCCGCGCGGGCGGAGACCCGCACGTCGTGCACGTGTCGACCGCGTACGTCGGCGGCATCCGCAAGGGCGTCTTCCCCGAGGCGGCGCTCACGCACGCCGTCGACTGGCGCGCCGAGCACGCCGCCGCCCGCGACGCGCGCGCCCGCGTCGAGGCCGCGTCGCGGCAGCCCGAGACCCTCCGCCGGTTCCTCGCCGAGGGCCGTGCCCGCCACGGCAAGACCGGGCCCCAGGCCGTCGCGACGGCCGCCGAGGAGGCGCGGGTCGCCTGGGTCGCCGCCCGTCTCGTCGACTACGGCCGCACCCGGGCCGAGACCCTCGGCTGGACGGACGTCTACACGCTCACCAAGGCCTTCGCCGAGCGCGCCGCCGAGGAGCTGTGGGCCGCCGACGGCCACCGCCTGTCGGTCGTCCGCCCCGCCATCGTGGAGAGCGCGCTCCGCCACCCGTACCCGGGCTGGATCGACGGCTTCAAGGTCGCCGACCCGCTGATCATGTCGTACGCCCGCGGGCTCCTGCCGGAGTTCCCCGGGGTGCCCGACAGCGTGCTCGACATCGTGCCCGTCGACTTCGTGGTGAACGTCATCCTCGCGGTCGCGGCGAACCCCCCGGCGCGCCCGGTGACCGACGACGCGGCCGCGGCGGTGCCGGCGACGCGCACCGCGACTCCGGCGGGCCCCGAGGCGCAGTACTTCCACGTGGCGTCGGGCAACGCGAACCCGTTCCCGATCCTGCGCATGTTCGAGAACCTCAACGCGTTCTTCACGGCGAACCCGCTGCCGCGCGACGAGCACACGACCATCCCGGTGCCGCACTGGGACTTCCCCGGCGTGCGCAAGGTCGAGGGCGCCATCCGCTTCAAGCAGCGGACGAACGACTGGCGCGAGCGCGTGCTCACGCACCTCCCCTCGAACCAGCGCACGCGCACCGCGCTGAGCGACGTGCAGACCCGGCGGGCCGACCTCGAGTCGCTGCAGAGCCTGACCGACCTCTACCGCCACTACGTGCAGTCCGAGATCATCTTCGACGACCGCCGCACCCGGGCGCTGCACGCCGGGCTGCCCGAGGGCTCCCCCGCCGACGTCGGCTTCGACGTCACCGACATCGACTGGGAGGAGTACTTCCAGACCGTGCACTTCCCGTCGATCACGGCCATGACGCGCGCCTTCTCGGTGCGCCCCGCCGCGGTCGGCGCCGTCGTCGACACCCGGCCGCTGCCGCCCCGCACCGACGTGGTCGCCGTGTTCGACCTCGAGGGGACGGTGCTCGACTCGAACATCGTCGAGCAGTACCTCTGGGTGCGCTCGAACGGGTT
Source organism: Frigoribacterium sp. CFBP 8754 (assembly GCF_014841815.1). Classification (NCBI taxonomy): domain Bacteria; kingdom Bacillati; phylum Actinomycetota; class Actinomycetes; order Micrococcales; family Microbacteriaceae; genus Frigoribacterium; species Frigoribacterium sp. CFBP 8754. The sequence continues at coordinate 123,718 of NZ_JACYUO010000001.1, read as the reverse complement.
CCGCAAGGCGGCCTGGCCGGGCGAGGTCGCGTCGCTGCTGACCGGCCTGCCGGCCTACCTCCGGGCGGAGTCGCGTGATCGCGGCGAGTTCATCCGCAGCTTCCTGAGGCGGTACAGCGGCATGCCCGTCTCGCGCCTCCGCGGAGTGGTGCGCTCCGGCGGCTACGCCGACGCCGTGCGCCGCCACACCCTGCCCGAGGCGCTCGCCCGCATCGCGGAGCACCGTGCCGCCGGTCACCGGACCGTGCTGGTCACGGGCTCCATCGCGACCCTCGCCGGGCCGATCGCCGACCTGTTCGACGAGGTCGTCGGCAGCACCATGCACGAGCGCGACGGGGTGCTCACCGGGTACCTCGCGCAGCCGCCGTTGGTGGACGAAGCCCGCGCTGCGTGGCTGACGCAGTGGGCACGGGAGAACGAGATCGACCTCACGGGGTCGTACGGGTACGGTGACTCCCACGCCGACCTCGCCTGGTTGGAGCTGCTCGGCAACCCGTCCGCCGTCAACCCCGACTCCAATCTCGCCCGCGAGGCGCTCCGAAGAAGATGGAGCATCCGCGACTGGGCCAGGGCCCGGGGCGCGGTCACAGCGACGACCGGCGGCAGCACCACACGGAAAGGAGACGGAGGGCAGGTCTGACGACCCGCGCCTCCTGACACCACATGGCATTCGACATCGACAAGTTCGCCGCGACCAGCGAGCGGATCACGTGGGACGACCTCGACCTCGACCACTTCAAGGAGAACCCGCTCAGCGCGGACTCGCTCCGCACCCTGCGCTACATGGCCGACGTCGAGTACCACACCGTGTGCTACACCCGTGACCTGCTGACGACGCCCTCGCACAAGGAGGGCGACGTCTCGACCTTCATGACGATGTGGAACCGCGAGGAGTTCTGGCACGGCGAGGCCCTCGCCGCCATCCTCGAGGTGCACGGCGTCAAGGTCGACTACGACCAGCTGCGCGCGAACCGACTCAAGCTCGGCTGGCGCGACAAGCTCGACCCGGTCAAGCAGGGCCTGCTCGGCAAGTTCGTCGGCTCGGACTTCGTCGCCGTCCACATGTCGTGGGGCGCCGCCAACGAGTACTCGGCCGTCGCTGCGTACAAGCGCATGGCCGCCCTCGAGAAGGACCCGGTCCTCGCCGAGCTGCTCGTCCGCATCGCCCGCCAGGAGTCTCGCCACGTGGCCTTCTACGTGTCGCAGGCCCGCGAGCGGCTGCTCAAGAGCAAGAAGGCGCAGAAGCTGACCCGCTTCCTGCTCCAGAAGGTCTGGGCCCCGGTCGGCTCGTCGATCATGGAGATCGACGACGTCCGCTTCGTGTTCGGCCAGCTGATGAGCGGCGAGGAAGGCCGGAAGGCCGCCGAGAAGCTCGACTCGAACATCTCGAACCTGCCGGGCATGACCGGGCTCAAGATCTTCCAGAAGGCGCTCGACGGGCTCGGCGTCAGCCACACGTCGCCGGTCGCCGGCGGGGTGTCGGTGGCCTGAGCCGCTATGTCGTCGGCGGTAGTCTGGGGCGTCGGGCACCCGGCCGACCAGCGAGAGGCGACACCGTGAAGACCAGCCACCTGAGGCACTTCCTCGTCGCGGCCGAGGTGCTGCACTTCCCCGTCGCGGCCGACAAGCTCGGCATCTCGCGCCAGAAGCTCGAGTCGTCGATCGAGGCGCTCGAGCTCGAGTTCGGCACCAAGCTGTTCGACCGCGACGCCAGCCCCTACCGGCTGACCAAGGCCGGCCAGGCCGCGATCGTCGTCGCCGAGGAGGAGCTCGCGAGCCCCTCGACTCCTCCGCCGCCGCCCCCCGTGCCGGCGGGCGGCAAGGCCAAGGCGTCGAAGGGCAAGGGGCGCACCCCGGCGGTCAAGGGGCAGCCGAAGCCGTTCAAGAAGCGCCAGGGGCGCTAGTTCCGCCGGTTCGTCAGAGAGCGGCGAACCACTCCGCGTAGCGGGTGTTCTCGGCCATGCGCCGGGTCTCGTCGGGTGCGTCGTCGCTCCACCACACCGGCCCGCGCTCGCCGAGGCCCGTCTTGGCCGCGTCGACCCGGGCCTTCGCCGCCTCGACACCGGCGTGGTCGTCGGCCGACAGGGCCGTCTTCTTCGCGCGGCGGGCATCCATCAGCTCGTGGACGAGCTCGGACCGCCGCTCCTCCGGCAGGGCCGGGTCGGTGCGCCGCCACAGCCGGCCGCGCACGACGAGGTAGCGGCCGTCGGGGGTCACGAGCGGGTCGGTCACCGGGCCAGTCTGCCCGGGGCGCGTGCGGCGCGGCCGGGCGGCCCGCCGTGTCGACGACTCAGCAGGCACCCGCGCGAGCGAGCCCGCGCGGGCCGCCCGCGCCGCCGGCTCCTGAACCGTCGACACGACCGCCGCGCGCAGCGCCGCGACGACCGCGGCCCCGCCGCACCGCCCCCGCGGCCGGGCGGCCCGCCTCGTCGACGACTCAGGAGGCACCCGCGCGAGCGACCCCGCGCGGGCCGCCCGCGCCGCCCACTCCTGAACCGTCGACGCAGGTCGGCGGCGAGGAGGCGCGAGCCGCAGCCCGCGCCTCCCCCGCTAGTCGCCCTTGACGTTCACGATCTGGCGCAGCGTGTGCCGGATCGTCACGAGCTCCGCCGCGTCGGCCATCACCTGGTCGATCGGCTTGTACGCCGCGGGGATCTCGTCGAGGAACGCGTCGGTGTCGCGGTACTCGATGCCCTCCATCGCGGTGCGCAGCTCGTCGTGCGTGAACTTCTTGCGGGCGGCGCTCCGCGAGTAGGCCCGGCCGGCGCCGTGCGGCGACGACTCGAGCGCGACGGGGTTCCCCTTGCCCTCGACCACGTAGGAGGCGGTGCCCATGCTGCCGGGGATCAGCCCGGCCTGCCCCGCCCGGGCCGAGATGGCGCCCTTGCGGCTGAGCCACACGTCCTTGCCGAAGTGCCGCTCGCGCTGCGTGAAGTTGTGGTGGCAGTTGATCCGCTCCTGCTCCTCCACGGGCGCTCCGACCCAGTCGGCGAACTGGCGCACGACGCGGTCCATCATCTCCTCCCGGTTCAGCAGGGCGAAGCGCTGGGCCCAGCCGAGCTCGGCGATGTACCGGTCGAACTCGGCCGTCCCCTCGACGAGGTAGGCGAGGTCGGGGTCGGGCAGCGTGATCCACCAGCGCGTCATGGCCGCCTGGGCGACCTTGATGTGCGCCTGCGCGATCTTGTTGCCCACGCCCCGGCTCCCCGAGTGCAGGAAGAGCCACACGGCGTCCGTCTCGTCGAGGCTGACCTCGATGAAGTGGTTGCCGCTGCCGAGCGTGCCCAGCTGCAGCTGCCAGTTCTTGGCGTACGACGCGGGGTCGAAGCCCGCCTCGGCGGCCAGCGCCTCGAGCTCGGCGACGCGGGGCTCGGCCGTGGCGACGACCTTGCGGTTGTACGCGCCGGCCGAGGTCGGCACGGCCCGCTCGATCTGCTCGCGCAGCGGCTTGCGGTCGGCGGGCAGGTCGGCCGCCGTGAACTGCGTGCGCACGGCGATCATGCCGCAGCCGATGTCGACGCCGACGGCGGCCGGCATCACGGCGCCGAGCGTCGGGATCACCGACCCGACGGTGGCGCCGAGGCCCAGGTGGGCGTCGGGCATCAGTGCGAGGTGCGGGTAGATGAACGGCATCGTCGACGTCGTCCTGGCCTGCTGCGCGGTCTTCTCCTCGAGCAGGCTGGCCCAGCTGAACAGCCGGGCGGTGATCTTCTCCATGGTCCTCTCGGTCCTCTGTGGGGGGGGTGTCGTCGTCCGGGGCGGACGGACGCACTCCGACCCTGCAGTGTCGGTGGATGCGAGAGGTGCCCCGGCCCTCGTGGGCTGGGGCGTCGGGTGACGCGCGCGGCCTACGAGAGGGTGTCGAGTTCGAGCATGGTCTTCTCCTGCTGCTCGGGCGATGCGTACTGCCCGGGGTGCCAGGAGCGACCGCGGCCGTCGAGGAGGCGCGGTGCACGCAGGTCGGCGAAGGTGCGGTTCGACACGGTGCTGGCCTCTCTCTCGGGGGTGCTCGACGTCGACGAGGCGACGGGTCGTGCCGACGATCGGCACGAGAGGTGACAGTACAGCCCGGGCGTGTCGCTGTCCACACCCCGGGCGTGTCGCGCCCGTCGCCCCGGGCGACCTCCGGGTCGCCCTTTCGGCGGACACCCGGTGAACCCCTGGTCATGAGCCTGTTTCATCATGCGGCCCCGTCTTGCGATTTAGGTGAGCCTTGCCTAACCTCGGGCAGGCCGCAGAGAGCCTGCCGCGATCACGCACCACCGGGAGCCCACCGTGACCCACCTCCTGTCCGCCGCCACGGCCGACGCCTACGCCCGCTCGACGACCGCCGTCGTCGAGCGCCTCGCCGACCGGTTCCGGGTCGTCGACCAGCCGTCGTCGGGCGTGCCCCGCGCCGACCTCCAGGCCCTCGTCGACGCCGTCGACCTCGACGGCCCCGGCGCCGGCACCGACGCCGCCCTCCGCGAGGTGGACGAGCTCTTCACCCAGCACGCCGTCTGGTTCCACCACCCCGCCTACCAGTCGCACCTCAACTGCCCGGTCGCCCTGCCGGCGGTGGCCGCCGAGGCCGTGCTCGCCGCGGTCAACCCCTCGGTCGACACCTACGACCAGTCGACCGTCGGCACCCTCGTCGAGCGGCGGCTGATCGCCTGGACGGCCGAGCGCGCCGGCCTGCCCGCCGACACCGCGGACGGGGTGTTCACGTCGGGCGGCACGCAGTCGAACCTGCACGCCCTGCTGCTGGCCCGCGAGCGCGCCGCCGGGCGGGCCCGACGTCAGGACCTCGACGAGGAGGCGCGGCTGCGGAGCACGAGCGGGCCCGGTCGACGCCCCGACCGGCGCCCGCGCTCCCTGCACGAGGTCCTCGAGCGGATGGTGGTGCTCGCCACCGACCAGAGCCACTTCAGCGTCTCGACGGCCGCGCGGGTGCTCGGCCTGGGGCCGGACAGCGTCGTCGCCGTGCCCACCGACGACCTCGGCCGGATGCGGCCCGACGCGCTCCGGGTGACCCTCGACGCCCTCGTCCAGGCCGGCCACGTCGTCGTCGCCGTCGTGGCGACGGCGGGGACGACCGACCGGGGCTGCCTCGACCCGCTGGCCGCGATCGCCGACGTCTGCGACGACGCCGACGTCTGGCTGCACGTCGACGCGGCCTACGGCGGGGGCCTGCTGGTCTCGACGACGCGGCGGCGCCTCCTCGAGGGCGTCGAGCGGGCCCGGTCGGTCACCGTCGACTTCCACAAGACCTTCTTCCAGCCCGTGTCGTCGAGCGCGCTCGTCGTGCGAGACCGGGCCGACCTCGAGCCGCTCGCCTGGCACGCCGACTACCTCAACCCGGTGGGCGCCGCCGACCCGAACCAGGTCGACAAGTCGCTGCAGACGACCCGGCGGCTCGACGCCCTCAAGCTCTGGGCGACCCTGCGGGCCGTCGGTGCCGACGGGCTGGGAGCGATGATCGACCGCGTCGTCGAGCTGGGCGCGGCCGCGACCGGGGTCGTCCGCGACTCCCACGACCTCGACCTGATCGGCGAGACTCAGCTGAGCACGGTCCTGTTCCGCTGGAGCCCGGAGGGGCTGGACGACGCCGAGGCCGACCGGCTCGTGCCGCTCGTCCGACGCGCCCTGGTCGAGTCGGGGCGCGCCGCGGTCGCGCAGACGGTGATCGACGGGAGGCCGTGCCTGAAGCTCACGCTGCTCGACCCCGACACGACCCTGGCCGACGTCGAGGGGGTGCTCGACCTCGTCCGCGAGGCGGCGAGCGCCCTGCACGTCGGCAGCACCGACGGCGCGGCCAGCGCGGCGGTCGTCCGATGAGCGCCGTCCCCGAGCACGTCCACGACCTGGTCGGCGTCGGCCTCGGCCCCTTCGGGCTCGGCCTCGCCGCCCTCAGCGACCCCGTCGACGACCTCGACGCGGTCTTCCTCGACGCGGCCGACGGGTTCCGCTGGCACCCCGGCATGATGATCGAGGGCGCCACCATCCAGGTCCCCTTCCTGGCCGACCTCGTGACGATGGCCGACCCGACCTCCCGGTTCTCCTTCCTCGCCTGGTTGAAGCAGACCGGGCGCCTCTACCCGTTCTACGTCCGCGAGAGCTTCTTCCCGCTCCGCGTCGAGTACGACGCCTACTGCCGGTGGGTCGCCGACCAGCTCGGCACGCTGCGCTGGGACCGTCGCGTGACGGCCGTCACCGACCTCGACGACGGGACGCTGCTCGTGCACGCCGGCGACGAGACCTGGCGCACCCGGCACGTGGTGCTGAGCACGGGCACCGAGCCCGCCGTCCCGTCGCACCTGACCGGCCTCGACGGCCCGGTCGTGCACAGCGCCGACTACCTCGACGCCCGCGACCGGCTGCGTGACGCGCCCTCCGTGACGATCGTCGGCAGCGGGCAGTCCGCGGCCGAGATCTACCGCGACCTGCTCGACGGGGTCGGGCGCGAGGGCGTCGCGGGCTCCGGCGCCCGGCTCGACTGGGTCACCCGCTCCCCCCGGTTCTTCGCCATGGAGTACACGAAGCTCACCCTCGAGCTCACGAGCCCCGAGTACACCGACCACTTCCACGGCCTCCCCCTCGCCGAGCGCGACCGGCTCGGCCGCGAGCAGCGCAGCCTGTACAAGGGCATCAGCGGTGACCTCGTCGACGACGTCCACGAGACGCTCTACCGCCGCAGCGTCGACGGCCCGCTCGACACGACTCTCCTCACCGAGACCGAGCTCGTCGACGCGACCTGGGACGCCGACCGCGGGCTCTTCACGCTGGCCCTCCGTCACGCGCAGCTGGGCACGACGGCGGTGCGGCAGACCGCCGCCCTCGTGCTGGCGACGGGGTACGCCCCACGGTCGACCTCGGTGCTCGACCCGCTCGGCGACCAGGTCGAGCGCGACGCCCGTGGGCGCCTCGCCGTCGCCCGCGACCACAGCGTCGACGGCGGTCGCGGCCGCGTCTTCGTGCAGAACGGCGAGGAACACACCCACGGCCTCACCGCGCCCGACCTGGGCATGGGCGCCTGGCGCAGCTCGAGCATCCTCGCGTCGATCACCGGCCGCGAGGTCTACCCGGTCGAGCGGCGGGTCGCCTTCCAGACGTTCGGGCTGCCGACCGAGGAGTCGCGGGTCGGCTCCCCGGGAGCCCCCGCCGCCGAGGGGGTGACGGTCCGATGACCGCGGTCGCCGAGCACCGCGCCTCGTGCGGGCTGGTCACGATCGAGCCGTTCGAGGCGCACCCGCACGCGGTGCCGCTGCGGCGCTGGCTCTCGCACCCCGCCTCCTCGTGGTGGGGCATGGCGGGCCTCAGCACCGACGAGGTCCGCGCCCACCTCGCCGCGATCGAGGCCGACCCGCACCAGCGGGCCTGGCTGGGCCGCGTCGACGACGAGCCGCTCTTCTACGTCGAGACGTACGACCCCACGCGCGTGCTGCTGGCGGAGGTGCCCGAGGTGCGCCCCGGCGACGTGGGCGTGCACCTGCTCGTCGCTCCGCCGGTCGAGCGACGCGTGCACGGGCTGACCTCCGCCGTGATGGCCGCCGTGACGGGCTTCGTGCTCGACGGCCTGGGGGCGACCAGGGTGGTCGTCGAGCCCGACGTGCGCAACGCGGCGGTCAGGGCGAAGAACGACGAGGCGGGCTTCCGCGTGCTGCGTGAGCTCGAGCTGCCCGACAAGCGTGCGGCCCTGTCGGTGCTGACCCGCGACGACCGTGCCGCGGCGCACCTCGCGCCGGAGCCGATGGCGGTCGCCCACCGGCACCTCGTGACGAAGGCCCTCGCCGAGTTCTCGCACGAGCGGCTGCTGGCGCCGGCCTACCGGGGCGACGACGCGTACGAGGTGGTGCTCGCCGCGCTGCCGCGGCACGACGCGGCGGCGGGCACGGCCGCGGTGCCGGCCGTCGCCCCGACGCGGACGCCGACCCCGACCCCGACCCCGACCCCGACCGTCGCCTACCGCTTCCGCGCCCGGCGGCTCGCCCTCGAGCACTGGGCCATCGACGAGGCGAGCGTCACGCGCACGGTCGACGGGCGCCCCGCCCCGCTCGACGCCCTCGAGCTGGTCGTCGAGCTGCAGCCCCTCCTCGCCGTGCCCGAGCACCTCCTCGCCACCTACCTCGAGGAGGTCTCGGCGACCCTCGCCGGCCTCGCCCACAAGCACCACCGGGGCGGGCCGTCGAGCGAGCAGCTGACGACCGCCGACCACGCGACGATCGAGGCGGCGATGACCGAGGGCCACCCCTCCTTCGTCGCGAACGCGGGCCGGATCGGGTTCGGGCTCGACGAGTCGCGGGCCTACGCCCCGGAGAACGGCGAGCCCGTGCGCCTGCTCTGGCTGGCGGCCCGGCGCGCCCACGCGCACCTCGCCCTCGGGCGGGGCCTCGACGAGGCCGCCCACCGCCGCGCCGAGCTCGGCGACGAGACGCTGGAGCGCTTCGCGGCGACCCTCCGCGGCCGGGGCCTCGACCCCGACGACTTCCACCTCCTCCCGGTGCACCCGTGGCAGTGGCAGCACCGCGTCGCCGTCACCTTCGCCGCCGACGTCGCCCGCCGCGACCTCGTCCTGCTCGGCGAGGGCGACGTCGAGCACCGGGCGCAGCAGTCGATCCGCACGTTCTTCGCCCCGACCCACCCTGGGCGCAGCTACGTCAAGGTCGCCCTGGCGATCCAGAACATGGGGTTCCTCCGCGGTCTCTCCCCCGAGTACATGCGACCGACGCCGGCGATCAACGACTGGGTGCACGACCTCGTCTCGGCGGACCCGACCCTGCGGGAGGCGCGGTTCCGCGTCCTCCGGGAGCGCGCCTCCCTGGGGTACACCGGCGACGTCTACCACCGCACCGCGACGGCGTCCCCGCAGCGGAAGATGCTCGCGGCGCTCTGGCGCGAGAGCCCGGTGCCGCTGCTCGCCCCGGGCGAGCGGCTGGCGACGATGGCGGCGCTGCTGCACCGCGACCGCGACGGGCACGCGCTGGCGACGGCGATGATCCGGGCCTCCGGCGTCGGCGCCGAGCGGTGGCTGCGGTCGTACCTGCACGCCTACCTGCGGCCCGTCGTGCACTGCCTGCTCGCCCACGACCTCGCCTTCATGCCGCACGGCGAGAACGTGATCACGGTGCTGCGCGACCACGTGCCCACGGGCGTCGTGATGAAGGACATCGGCGAGGAGGTCGCCCTGCTCGCCGAGCCGTCGTCGCCCGACGAGCTGCCGCCCGAGCTGCGCCGCGTCGTGTCACCGGTCGACGACCGGGAGAAGGCGCTGGCCGTCTTCACCGACGTCTTCGACGGGGTGCTGCGGCACCTCGCGGCGATCCTCGACGTCGACCGGGTGCTGCCGGAGGCGCTCTTCTGGCGGCTCGTCGCGGAGTGCGTCGACCGGCACGCGGTCGAGCACCCCGGGCTGCACGGCGCCGTCGACCTGCGGGCGGCCCGGTTCGACCACTCGTGCCTGAACCGTCTGCAGCTGCGCGACACGAGGCAGATGGTCGACCTCGGGGCGCAGTCGTCGTCGCTGATCTACGCGGGCACCCTGCCGAACCCGATCGCCCGCTGAGGAGGCGCGGGGCGAGGGCGCGGGGCAGGGCGAGGGGAGCACGGCCGGGTCGGACCCGAATCCCCCCGGCCGCGCCCCGTCGGCGGGTGCCGACCGTCGACCGGGCCGGAGGCCTCACGTGCCCGGGACCTGGTCGACGCTACCGGTCGACACGTGTCGCGTCAGGGGGGTGGCCAGACGGGAGCCCGGGCCGTAGGAGCCCGACCGCCCGGATCGGGGTACGCGCTGTACCCCGGACCGGGCCTGCTCAGGCCGCGGGCGTCCGCGCCGGGAGGTCCTGCAGCTCGCGCTGCACCTGCAGCGCCAGCTCGCGGAGCAGCACGAGGTCGACGCTCTCGGCGCTGCGCGGCACGACGTCGGTCACGCAGAGCGCCCCGACCCGCACGCCGTCGGCCGTCTCGACCGGGTGGCCGGCGTAGAACCGCACCGACGGGTGCGACGCGAAGCGCGGGTCGGCCCAGGCGTCGGGCACGACGAGAGCCTGGCCGTCGCGCACCGTGTGGGCGCAGAACGAGTCGGCGATCGGCTGCTCGACGCGCATCTGGCCCGAGACGGCCTTGTTCCACTGGCGGCCCTCGTCGATCAGGGCGAACGAGGCGCCCTGCCCGCCGAGCAGCACGCGGGCGCGCTCGACGATCTCGTCGAACCGCTTCTCGGGCGGGGTGTCGAGCAGGCCGAGGGCGCGCACGGCGGCGAGCTGGGCCTCGGCGTCCTGCGGGGCGTGCCGGGCGCGACGGGCCGTCGCACCTCGCTCGAGCTCGCGGTCGATCAGGGGGGCGAGCAGGGCGGCCTGGTCGGCGGCCCAGGCGCCGTAGCGCAGCACCTGCAGGCGGCGGTCGGCCGTGCCGCCGGCGGCCGAGCCAGCCCGGCCCTGCTCGGCCGAGCCCGACCGGGCCTGCTCGGCCGAGCCCGTCGACGGCACCGGCGGCAGCAGGAAGTGCAGGCGCTCGCGCCCCGCGCAGAGGTCGGCCGACAGCCGGTTGAGCACGCCGGCCTGCTGGTCGGCCGCCCCGCCGCGGGCGGCGCCGAACTTCTGGACCGAGCTCGGGGGCTGGATGCCGACCACGAGCAGGTGGCAGCTCGGGTCGGTGGCCTGCTCGAGCTGCGACAGCAGGGCGCAGAGGTGGCTGCTCCAGCGGTGGCCGGGCAGCAGCTGGAGGGCGTCGCTCATGCCGAGCACGACGACCACGGCGTCGTAGCCGCGGAGGGGGCGCGACGCGGCGAGCTCGTGGGCGGTCGCGACGGTGACCTGCGGGTCGGCCAGGGCGTCGACGTCGGCGCCGCGCCCGGTCAGGGCGGAGAGCCGGCGGGCGAGGTGCCCCGGCAGCGCGAGGTCGTGGCTGCGGACGCCCCAGCCGACGGCGGGGCCGTTGCCGAACACGAGCACGCGGTCGGGGTCGGTGCCCGGCGCGTGCGCCGAGGGGGCGTCGTCGGGGCGGGGCGTGGTGAGGAGGTCGTCGACGACGCGGTAGCGCCCGCGGGCGACCGTTCGGACGGCTCGGTGCATCAGGGACATGCGGCAGCTCCGTCCCCGGGTGACGGGAGAGAGGGTGGCGGGTCGGGCGGGGGCGGGGCCTGACCGTGGACGTTCGATCCTGGCCCACGCAGCCCGGGGCGGCAAGCCCCCGGACGGGGGCGCGGGGAGTCGCGGGTCGAGCCCCCGGTCACCCCCGGTCGTCGGGGCTGCGCCGCGCCTCCCCCAGCGCGGCGAGGTCGTCGCCGAGACCGGCGAGCCGCTCGTCGCGCTCGGCCTCGTAGGCGGGGTCGACGGCGCCCGCGGCGCGCACGCGCGTGACGACGGCGGAGCCGACGTCGGCCCAGGCGCGCTCGACGGCGGAGGCGACGATCCCGTCGATGTAGTCGCGGTCGGAGCGGAGGGCGTCGAGCCGGTCGGCGACGGCGACGTAGGTGTTCTCGCGGAACCACAGGGTCGCGTCGTCCGCGCTCCGGTAGTCGTGCTGGTGGCGGGAGCGGCCGCGGCTGCCCTTGGTCTTCGCGCGGGCGGCCTCGATGCGCTTGTTCTGGTAGCGCTGCTCCTCGGCGAGCCGGTGCAGGGTCCGGCCCACCGCCTCCGCGGTCTCGTCACGGTCGAAGACGTCGTCGTCGCGCAGGGCCCTGACCACGATGCGGTTCGCGACCGACACGACGGCCGCGGCCCGCGCGATGAGCAGGCCCTCCCCCACGGCGCGCTCGAGGGCGACCGGGTCGACCGGGGCCGGGTCGACGCCGTCGTCGGCACCGCGGTTCCTCGACCACCTCATGCCGCTGCCTCCTGATCCGGACGCCCACGTCCGCGTCGGACGTCCACCCCCGATTAAAGCCCCTCCGGAGGCGCGGCTCGTCACGCGCCCGCCCTTGCACGCCACGGGACCGACCAGTATGTTCGATGTCACCCTCCGGACGTCACGTCCAGGAGGGTCGACTCGACGACGAGAGGAGGTGACCATGACGAAGACGACCACCTCGACGCTGAAGCCGGGAGCTGCGGCGCGATGCGACCGCGGCAACTGCATGTGCACGTGACCTCTCGCGGCGGGGAGCCCCGTCTCCCCGCCGCGCCGACCTGACCGAGGAGCACCGTGCACCTACCCCTCTTCACCCTCTTCACGCTGCGTCGCGACCGGCAGCTGTGGGAGGCCCTCCGTGCCGCAGGCCCTGTTCGAGCGTGGGCCCTCATGTCCGAGCTCGCCGCCCTCGACCGCCCGCTCCACGACGCCTGCGCGGAGCCCGACCAGACGGCCGCCCATGTCGAGGCTCAGACACGGGCCTTCATGGAGCTGGCGCCGGCGCTCGACGAAGAGACGGCGACGGCTGCGGCCCGGCGGTTCGCCACGTACGGCCCCCGCCTCCAGCTCGAGTCGACCTTCCTGTCGCTCTGGCTCTCCGACGACCGGACGCTCTTCCAGGACGTCGTCGAGATCCGCGGCCTGGAGCACCTCGTCGAGGCCCAGCGCCGCGGCGGGGTGCTCGCCCTCCCGCTGCACCTCGGCCCGTCGTACGCCGTCCCGCTGGTCCTCGCGCACCTGGCGCCGACGAGGTTCGTCTACAACCGCATGAACGTCGCCGACCTCCGTGACGTCGCGTTCCCCGACCTCGACGTGGAGGCGTTCCCCGTCGACGACGCGGTGACCTTCCGCCGCGGGCTGGAAGCCCTGCGGGCGGGTCAGGTCTTCGCCATGTTCCCTGAGTTCGACCCGAGGGGGCAGGGGCTGCGCCACGCTCGTGTCCCGTTCCTCGGCACGACGGTCCTCGCGCCCGAGGGGCCCGTCCTCCTCAGCCGTGCCGCCCGGGTGCCGATGCTGCCGATCGTCCTCGACTCGGACGGCGGCGGGCACTTCACCCTCAGGTTCCTGCCCCCCGTACCTCCTCCCCTCGGCGACACGACGGGCCGGCAGGCACTCGAGTCGCTGTGGCGGGTCGTGGAGTCACAGCTCCTCGACGGCCGGGTCGGCGACTGGGAGATGTGGATCGAGTTCGACCTGATGTCACCGCGACGGGGAGAGCCGACGTGAGCGAGGGGCGCACGCTCGTGCGCGCCGTCGGCCTGCGTCGGGAGTTCCCCAGCCGTGGCGGGGTCGAGACGGTGCCGGTCGTCGACGGGGTCTCGCTGGAGGTCCGCGACGGTGAGTTCGTCGCCATCGTCGGGCGCAGCGGGTGCGGCAAGACCACGCTCCTCCAGATGCTGGGCGGGCTCGACGCCGTCGACGGAGGAGAGCTCGAGGTGGCCGGGACGGACCTGGTCGGGGCCGACGAACGAGCCCGCGCGCGCTTCCGGCGTCGGCACCTCGGCTTCGTCTTCCAGTCCTTCCACCTGGTGCCGACACTGACCGTGCTCGAGAACGTCGGAGCGACGGCGCTCATCGACGGTCGCCGGCGCGAGGACTGGGCCCCGGAGGCTTCCCGGCTCCTCGACGACCTCGGGCTCGCGTCCCTCGCACCGCGGCTGCCGCAGGGTCTCTCCGGGGGGCAGCAGCAGCGCGTCGCCGTCGCGCGCGCCCTGTTCGGGTCGCCGGACGTCCTGATGGCCGACGAACCCACGGGCGACCTGGACTCCTCGACGGGCGCGACCGTGCTGACGATGCTGCGGTCGGCCGTGGAGTCAGGCGCCGTCGGCTGTGCGCTCATGGTGACCCACGACGCGGTCGCCGCGAGCCGCACCGATCGGGCGATCGCCCTGGCGGACGGCCGGGTGGTGGCGCAGCTCGACGTCGCCCGCGCCCGACACGACCAGGAAGGAGCGGCCGATGTGGTCGAGCGCGTGCACGCTTGGATGGCGTCACTGGCGCGATGACGCTCGTCACCACGCCCTGTCCACGGCTGCGGTGGCCGTCGGTGCGGCCCTCGTCGTGGCGACGCTGCTGACGAGCGACGCGGCGGAGCGGGCGACGGACGACCGGCTGGACGCCCTGGTCGCCTTCGGCGACGTCGCACTGGTGGCATCGGCGGGGACGGACGTGATCTCGTCCACCTCGCTCGACGAGATCGCCGGGCTGCCCGGCGTCGCCCGTCTCCTGCCGACGTTGAGCCACTCGAGCGTCGCAGCGGCACCGTCGCACGGGTCCGGCGGAGGCGTCTCGGTCGTGACCGAGGTGACGGTGACCGGGTACCCCTCCGACGCCGCCGACCTCATGGAGCGGGCGCTCGTCTCCGGCGCGTCCCCGACGGCGGCGTCGGGCGACGCAGTCCTGCCCCGGGACCTCGCGGACGAGCTCGGCGTCGACGTCGGGGACACCCTCGGGGTGAGCAGCACGGCGGGCGGCCGGGAGTTCACCGTCTCCGGGCTCGCCGACGACGCGGCCCTCGGCCTCTTCGGCGGAGACACCGTCTTCGTCGACCTCGCCTCGGCGCGCGAGGCGTTCTCCGAGCCCGACGGGGCGACCCGTGTCGACGTGGAGCTCCAGCCGTCCGTCCGGACGACCTGGGCCACGGACCACGCCGGAGACCTCCCCGCCGGGGTCGAGGTGCAGGACACCTCGGCGTTCGCGACGGCCGTCGAGCCCGTGCTGGCCGTGCAGTCGCTCGTCCTCGCGGCCTGCTCGACCGTGGCGCTCGGACTGACCGCCCTGCTCACCGCGCACACCCTCCGGGCGTCGACACGGCGACGGGCGTCGACCTGGGGAGCGCTGCGCGCCCTCGGCGCACCGGGCCGCTGGACGGCAGCGGCCGTGCTCGTCGAGGCGAGCCTGGCCTCCGCGCTCGGGAGCAGCCTCGGGGTGGTCGTGGGGCTGGTCGGCGGCGTGCTCGCCGCCCCCGGCGCCGTCCCGTCGCTCTCGTCCATGGCGGGTCTCGGCGTCGTCGGCGTGAGCGTGGGGACGGTGGCCGGCCTCGCGGGCGCCGCCGCGGCCGCCCGCGACGTCGCGCGGAGCCGACCGGTCGACACGCTGGGCGGGGCGGAGAGGCGGCGGGGCGTGATCGCGCGCAGTCTCGCGACCTGCCTCGTGACGGCCGTCGGTGTGGCCCTGGCGACGACCGGGGGCCCCCTGGGCCGCGGCGTCGCCGTCGCACTCGCGGTCGTGCTCTGCGTCGTGGGGACGCCGCTGCTCCTGGCCGCACTCGGCCGTCTCCTGCGCCACTCCCGCCGCTGGCGCGTCGCGACGGCCGCCCGCCGGGCCTCGGCGTCCGGGGCGTCCGCCTCCGTGGCCGCGCTCTGTGCCCTCGTGACCTGCTTCGCGACCGCGGCCGCCATCACCCTGTCGACCGTCGCCGCCGCGACGCTCGACCAGGTCGAGCGCCAGTTCGGGGCCGACGTGCAGGCGAGCGTCCCCGTGGCGCTCCCGGACGACCTCACCGACCGCGTGCGGGGCGTGCCCGGGGCGGAGACGGTGTCGGCCTCGGTCTCGGGCAGGGCCCTGGCCGTCGCGGGCGTGCGCACGTCCGACGTCGGCCTCGTCGGCGTCGACGCCTCGAGCTGGTTCGACGTGGCCTCCGTGCCGTGGGTGGACGGCGACGACGACGACGCCCGCGATGCCCTGGCGCGAGGGGAGGGCGTCCTGCTGCCCGTCTCCGTGGCCACCGTGCTGGGGACCACCCTGGGCGACCCGGTCGTCGTGCAGCACGGCGGTCGCACGACCTCGCTCGTGGTGGTGGGCACCTTCGCCTCGTTGGTCACCGGCGACCAGATCGTCGTCGACGTCGGCACGGCCCGATCGCTCGGCTTCGCGGGTGCGTCGGCCTGGGACATCGCGACCTCGCCCGGTGCCGACCCCGACCTCGTCGTCCGCGGCGTCGACGACGTGTTCGCCGACGTCCCGGGGAGCTCCGTCGTGACAGGGGCCCAGATGCGCGCCCGAGCCGTCTCCGAGCTGGGGGCCTCCTCGGGCGCGCTCGTCGCGGTGGTCGGCGTCGGCGTCGCCTTCGGTGCCCTCGCGGCCGCCGGCACGTGGGCGACCGAGGCGTCGCGACGGCGACGAGAATTCGCGACCTGGAGGGCCGTCGGAGCCCAGGGCAGCGACGTAGGGCGGCTCCTCGTGCTCGACGCCGCCCTCGTCGTCGCCGCCGCCGTCGCGGGCGGCCTCGCCTGCGGGGTCCCGGCGGGCCTGCTGGCGACGACGCTCGTCGCCGAGGCCCTCGGCACGGCCCTCGCGCCGCAGGTGCCCGTCGTGGGCCTCCTCGCCTGCTGCGTGGTCGTCGCGACCGCGATCCTCACCTCCTCAGGGGTGACCGCTCGCCGGACGGCAGCGTCGCCCACCGTCCTCGCCCTCCGGGAGGCTCCGTGAACGACCCGTCCGTCGCTGCCGCCGTCGTGACGACGCCCCCGATCCTGCGCCTCCGCCGGGGCCTCGTGGTCGAGCACGCCCCGGGCGCGCTCCGCGTCACGTCGATGGCCACGCGCGAGGTGATCGAGTACGCCGTCGACGACCACGTCGTCGACCTCCTGGCGTGTCTCGACGGGACCCTCGACCGGGGCGGCGTCCACCGTCGCCTGCAGGAGGCGGGACACCTCGTCTCCCTGGGCGTCGTGGACGCCGTCCTCGCCGTGCTGCGCGGCGACGGGCTGCTGGCGACGGGCCCGGACGCAGCGGGTGCCGACCCTCGACGGACGGCCCAGCTGCGCTTCCTCGACGAGCTCGCCTCGCTGCACCCGGCCCCCGGGCGTGACGCCGCCTCCCTCCAGGCGTCCCTGGTCGCGTCGAGGGTCGTCGTGCTCGGAGTCGGAGGCGCGGGGTCGACGGTCGTCGCCGCGCTCGCCCGCGCGGGCGTCGGGGAGATCGTCGTCGTGGACGCCGACGTGGTCGAGGTGTCGAACCTCGACCGGCAGCCGCTCTTCGACACCGACGACGTGGGCAGCCACAAGGTCGTGGCTGCGGCGGCTCGCGTCGCGACCGTCGACCCCGCCGTCCGGGTCGTGCCGGTGCCCCTCCACGTCCGGGGCCCGGCAGATCTCGATCCGCTCCTCGACGGAGTCGACCTGGTGGTGAGCTGCGCCGACCAGCCGAGCGTGGCCGCTGCCTCCGGGTGGGTGGCCGACGCAGCGTGGCCTCGCGGCCTCCCCCACATCGTCGGCGGCGCCTACGGCAGTGCCCTCGGCGTCCCGGGGTTCACGGTCGTGCCGGGATCGACCGCCTGCTGGTGGTGCGCCCGGTCGGCGGCGACGGGCCCGGACGACGACCCCTCGTGGCAGGCCGCCCTCGTGACTCCGCGAGGAGGGACGATCTCCGCCGTCACCGGCCTGGTCGGGAACATGACCGCGTGGGAGGCACTTCGGGTGCTGCTCGGTCTGCCCCTCGGCTTCTCCGACCGGCTGCTCGAGCTCGACCTGATGACGATGCAGTGGCACGAGACGAGCGTGTCGAGACGACGGTCGTGTCCGTGTGCCGGTGGTGCCTCTGCTCCTGTTCCTCCTCCTGCGTGACGGGACGCGGCCAGCGACCGACGAGGCCCCCGGCCGTCCGCACGGAGGCGGCGGCTCGGGGGCCCGGACGCGAGGGCGTCGACGAGACGGCTAGGCGCCCGCGGGCTCCGTCGTCAGCGCGTCGCGGACGGCGCCGACGAAGTCGTCGAGGTCGTCGGGCGTGCGCGACGTGACGAGCGTGAAGCCGCCCTCGACGTCGGTGACGACCGAGCGGTCGACCCAGCTGCCGCCGGCGTTCGTCGCGTCGGTGCGGAGCGAGGCGAAGGAGGTGAGCTCCTTGCCCTTCAGCAGGTCGGCCTCGACGAGGAGCCACGGCCCGTGGCAGATCGCCGCGACGGGCGCACCGGCCGAGGCGAAGGCCTTCACCAGGGCGACCGCGGCGTCGTCCTGGCGCAGCGTGTCGGCGTTGATGGTGCCGCCGGGCACGAGCAGCAGGTCGTAGTCGGCCGCGGAGGCCTCCTCGATGGTGGTGTCGGGGCGGACGGACTGCCCCGGGTCCTTGTCGCCGACGAGGGTCTCGACGGGGCCGGTCGACTGGGCCGCGACGACGACGGTGGCGCCGGCCGCGCGCAGGGCCTCGGTCGGCACGACGAGCTCGTCCTGCTCGACGCCGTAGTTGGTGACGATCGCGAGAACGCGGCGACCGGTGAGATCGGTGTCTGCCATGGGGGTTCCTCCTCGGTGGCCCGCCGGGCGGGCCTCGTGTGATGACCCTCCTGGTCTACGCCGGGCCACTGGGCGCGGGCTCCGGGACGGTGTCCCCCGGAGCCCGCGCCGAGCTCGGCGCCGCCCACCGGCGCGCCGCCGGGCTCAGCGCCGCGTCGGGTCCCAGCCGTCCGTCCCGGCGAGGTACGCCGCCGCCGTCATGCCGGCCGCCGCCTCGTCGCTCAGCTGCGGGCGGGTCGCCGGCGTCGTCACGACGGCGCCGGGGCCGGTGTTCCGGTACTCGCTGAACCGGCCGGCCGTCCAGGTCGTCCCGGCGTCCCAGTCGTTCCACGGCTTGTCGACCGCGACGGCCGACCCGAGCACGGTGTCGCGGACGACGACCTGCGCCTTGCCCTGCGTCGAGTACGGCCGGCCGAGGTAGATCGTCCCGGCGGCGCCGTCGGTGACGATCGTGCTGTCGGTGACCAGGAACCCGAACGGCGACGCCGCGGAGACCGAGGAGTCGGTGAGCGAGGCCCCGGGCCGGTCGAGCACGTGCACGGTGCTGTGGTCGATCACCGTGACGGCCCGGCCGAGCACCAGGTCGGCCCCGCCCTCGAGGTACGACCCCGTGACGAAGACGCGGCTGAAGGTCGACGTGTTGGCCGTGGAGGCGAGCAGCGTCTGCTTGTCGCCCAGCAGGCGCACGTGGTCGACGACCTGCTTGTCTCCCGACTTCACCTGCAGCGCCGTCGCCTGAGCGCCCGGCGTGCTCGCCACGCTCTTCAGCGTGAGGGCCCGCAGGGTCCACTGGGGCCCGGAGATCGTCATCGCGGCGACCGCGCCGCCGGGGGCGGTGACCACGACGTCGGCCGGGTCGCCGGTCGCACCGACGATCGTCACCCCGTAGCGGTTGCCGCTCACCACCGGGCCCGAGTAGGCGCCCGGCAGCACCAGCACGGTGCGGCCGCCCTGGGTCGTGTAGTCGGCGTTGTTCGGCAGGAGGCCCGGCGAGGCCGCGACCAGGGCGCCGGCCGCGTCGACCTGGCCGAGCACGCCCTGCAGCGTCGTGGCGTCGCCGCTGCCGTCGGCGGCGACCACGTAGTCGACCTTGACGGGGGTCGCGGAGGCGACCGCCGAGGGGGCCGACACCGCGCCTCCGGCCTTCGCGACGACCGACCACGAGTAGGCGGTGCCGACGACGACCGACTGGTCGACGAAGCGCGTGGCGTCGGCGCCCAGCGAGGCGACGACGGCCGAGCCGGCAGAGGCCGAGCTGCGGACCACGTCGTACCCGGTGACGCCGGAGGCGGTGCTCGCGGCCCAGCCGACGGTCACCGAGCCCTTGCCGAGGGTGGTCGTGACCGCCGTGGGGGCGACGGGGGCGACGGCCCCCGGGTCGACCGGCTCCGTCGGGGTCACCGGCGTGACGGCCGTGGCGGGCGTCGCCGTCACGGTGGCCGGCGCGGAGCGGTTGCCCGCCGCGTCGACCGCGACCACGGCCCAGGTGTAAGGCTGGCCGTCGGTGAGGCCGGTGTCGCTCCAGCTCGTGACCGGCCCGACCGAGGCGACGAGGTTCGCGGCCGAGGGCGTGACGGTCGTGCCGGGTGCCCGGTGGACGGACCAGCCGACGACGTCGGCGTCGGCCGGCGCCGTCCAGCCCAGGGTCGCCGACCGCGAGCCCGCGACGGCGGTCAGCGCGGTGGCCGCGCCCGGGGCGGTGGCGTCGGCCGGAGCAGCCGGGTCGGCCACGGCGGGGTACCAGGAGGCGGCGCCCAGCCAGGCGGCCACGGTCGCGGTGACCGACTCGGCGGGGGTGAGCTGCGGCCGTGACGCGGTGGCGGTCGCGGCGGCGCCGGGCCCGGTGTTGCCGAACTCAGCGAACCGCGCCGCCGTCCAGGCGTACCCGTTGAAGTCCTGCCAGGGCGACGACTTGACGCCGGTGCCCAGCACGGTCTCGCGGATGATCGCCTGGGGCGCGTTCGCGGCGGTCGTCGTGCCCTGGGCGTACGGGCCGCCGAGGCGCACGTCGGTGACCCCGGCCGCCGGGGCGATCGTCGAGCCGACGACGAGGAAGCCCCGTCCGCCAGCCGCGGTGGTCGACGGGATGAGCACGGTGCCCGAGGTGCGGGTCGGCGTGATGGTCGTGTCGTGCACCACCAGCGACGCCCGGCCGAGCAGGACGTTGCTCGCTCCGCGGACCGTCGACGACTCGATCATCTGTCGGCTGGTCGCGCCGGCGGTGGGCACGTCGGCCCAGACGGCACGGTCGACGGCGCTCAGCGCCACGCCGGTGAGGAGCACCCGGTCGCCCGTCATCGAGACGGCCGGGCCGTTCGAGGCGCCCGAGGTGTTCTCGACCGACAGCCCCTGCACCGTCACGCCCGAGCCGGTGATCGACAGGGCGGGCGCGGCCGTGCTGCTGGTCAGGGTCACGTCGGAGGCGCGGGCCCCGCCGCCGAGGACGGTCACGTTCGACCGCGCGATGGTCGTGCTGCCGACGTAGCTGCCGGGCTCCACCCGGACGACCCAGGGGCCGGAGCCGGTGGCGGCGTCGACCGCCGACTGGAGCGTCGGGTAGGGGCCGCCGGCCTGGACGACCGCGTCGACGCGCTGCGCCGGCGTCACCGCGACGGCCGCGCTGCGGGTCGACTCGGCGCCGGAGGCGTCGACCGCGGTGACGGTGAACGAGGTCTCGGTGCCGTTGGTCAGGCCCGTGGCCGTGAAGCCCTGCGTCGTGGTCGTGCCGACCTCGACCCCGTCGCGCTGGACGCGGTAGCCGACGACGTCGGCCTCGGTCGACTCGTCCCAGGTGAGGACGGCCTGGCCGCTGCCGCCCGCGGCGGTGAGGCCGACGGGGGCCGTGGGCGCGACGTTGGCGACCGGCGCGAGCGTCGGGTCCCCCCCGTCGGTGCCGGCGAGCCAGGCCGACGGCGTCGCGGAGGCGGCGTCGGCGTCGCTGAGCTGCGGCCTCTTGTCGTTGACCGTGGCGCCGGGGCCCGTCGTGCCGTGCTCGGCGAACCGGCCGTCGGTCCAGACGTTCGGGGCGAAGTCGACCCAGGGCTGCGTCGTCGAGACGCCGTCCGAGATCCAGGTGTCGACCAGCGCGGTCTGGCCGCGGGAGTCGTCGCCGTAGGCGCCGTCGCTCCACGAGCGCCAGGGCCGACCGAGCGCGAACGTGTCGTCGGCGTCGCTGGCGATCCGGCTGTCGACCACGAGGTAGCCGCGCGCCTTGCTGGCGGTGCTCGGCGCGAAGATCGTGCCCCCGCCGTGCGCGGTCGCGTGGATCGTCGTCCGGTCGAAGACCGCGGTCGCCCGCCCGAAGACGAAGTCGACGTTGCCCTCGATGAAGCTGTCGACGTAGTACTGGCGGGGGTAGCCGCTGCCGTCGGCCGTGATGTTCCCCGAGGCGTCGGCGTTGAGGGTGTCCTGCACGCCGAGGAGGCGCACGTCGCGGTAGACCTGGCGGTCGCCCGTCGCGCGGAGGGCGACGGCCTGCGTGTTGTAGGTGCCGATCTCGGGGTGCGCCGCCTTGTCGAACGTGTTGCTGATCGTCAGGTCGCGCACCTGGACGCCGGCGCCCGACAGGGTGACGGTGGCGCTGCCCGCGGTGCCGCAGGTGGCGGCGACGACGGCGGGGCAGGTGGTGGCGGAGCGGGGCGTGCCGTTGGCGTTGTCGAAGGTCAGCACGACGTCGCGGGGGTCGCCCGTGCTGCCGGCGATGACGAGGTTCGACTTCGACGACGAGACCACGCCGCGGTAGGTGCCGGGCTCGACGACGACCACGGAGGGCTTCGTCGCCGTGCCGGCGGGGACGGCCGCGAGGGCCTGCTGGAGGGTCGTGACGTCGCCCGAGCCGTCGGCGGCGACGGTGACGTCGGCGACCAGCGGCGCGGGGGCGGGCACCGCGGTGACGGCGGCCGGGGCGGACGACGTGCCGGCCCGGTCCACGGCGACCACGAGGTAGTGGACGGCCGTGCCGTTCGCGAGGCCCGTGTCGACGAAGGTCGGCTTCGCGACCTCGGCGACGAGCAGGGCCGGGTCGACGGCGACGGGCTCGTCACCGGTCGACCGGTAGACCCGGTAGCCCGTCACGTCAGCCTCGATCGACTCCGTCCACGACAGGCCGACGCGCTGTTCGTCGGGGCTGGCGACCAGGCCGGCCACGGCGAGGGGCGCCACGTCGGGGCGCGGGGCCGCGACCGGGTCCCAGCCGTCGCTGCCCGCGAGGTAGGTCGCGGCCGTGTAGCCGCGCGCCTCGTCGTCGGTGAGCTGGGGGCGGGTGGCGGAGGCGCCGCTGCCGGGCCCGACGTTGCCGTGCTCGGCGAAGCGGGCGCTCTGCCAGGTGGTGGTGACGCCGCTGTTGACCATGTTCGTCCAGGTCTGGGTCGAGCTGATCACCGGTCCGAGCCAGGTGTCGCGGACGACGACCTGGGCGATCGCCGACGAGTCGGCGACGCTCGTGCCGTCGGCCTGCGCCTTGCCGGGCTGCCAGGGGCGGCCGAGCGACTGCGAGCCGTCGGGGGCGGTGCCGACGATGCGGCTGCCCGTGATCAGCACGCCGAAGCGCTGCGAGACGTCGGTGCTGGCCGCGGTGACGGCGCCGTTCGGCGACGTGCCGTGGTCGAGCGCCGCGAGGGTGGAGTCGTCGATCACGACGGTGCCGCGCCCGAAGACGAAGTCGACGTCGCCGGCGACGTACCCGCCGTGGAAGTACGAACGGGCCGGCACGCCCGCGGACGGGCTGTTGGCGTACCAGGTGTCCTGGTTGCCGAGCAGGTGGACGTTCTCGTACACGAGGCGGTCGCCGGTGGTGCGGAGGGCGACGGCCTGGCCGGAGGCGTACGTGCCCTCGACGTAGGCGTTCTCGACCGTGAGGTCGCGCAGCTGCACCGAGTTGCCGGTGATGACGAGCGTGGCGCTGCCCGAGGTGCCGTAGGTGTCGGCGACCCCGTTCGTCGTGGTGCCGGTCGGCGTGCCCGCGGCGCGGTCGCCGGTGATGACGACGTCGCCGGCCTGGCCGGTGGCGCCCACGACGATCGTGTGGGGCTTGCTGATCGTGGCGTACTCGGCGTAGCGGCCCGCGGCGAGCGAGATGACGGTGGGGTCGGTGGCCGTGCCCGCGGGAGCCGCGGCGAGCGCGTCGCGGAGCGTCGTGAAGCGCGTCACGCCGTCGGCGGGGGCCGCCGGGTCGACGACGACGTCGGTGACGAGCGGGGCCGCGGCGACGAGCGCCGTCACCTCGGCGGAGGGCGCCGACACGGCGCCGGTGCGCGAGAGGGCCACGACGGCCCAGCGGTAGGTCGAGCCGGTGCTGACGGTCGTGTCGCTCCAGGTCGGGGCGTCCACGGTGGCGACCGGCACGAAGGGGCCGGTCTCGTCGGCCCGCAGCACCTGCCAGCCGGTGACGGCGGCGGAGGCGTCGTCGCTCCAGCTCAGGTGCACGACGCGGGCGTCGGGCGAGGCGACGACGTCGGTCGGGGTCGCCGGCAGCGCCGTCGAGGCGGCACGGACGGGGTTCCAGCCGTCCTTCCCGGCGAGGTACTTCTCGGGCGTCGCCGCCGCGGCCTCCTTGGCCGTCAGCTGCGGACGGTTCTCGTTCGTGCCGGCGCCGGGGCCGGTGTTGCCGCTCTCGGCGAAGCGGGCGTCCTTCCAGGAGAAGGGCACCTTGACGCCCGACGAGTTCGTCGACGACATGTCGTCCCAGGGGGCCGCCGCGTCGATCGCGCGGGGCAGCCAGGTGTCCTTGACCACGACCGAGCCGAGCGCGTCGGGGTCGGCGCTCGGGTGCCACGGGCGGCCGAGGTTGACCGTGCCGGCGGCGGCGTCGCTCACGACCTTGCTGTCGGTGATCAGGAAGCCGTACTTGCTGCCCGTGTCGGTGCTCGCGGCGGTGAGGTAGCCGTTGTTCGCCTTGCCCCGGTCCAGCGACCGGAAGGTGACCCGCTGGAACACCGCGGTGCCGGCGCCGAAGACGTAGTCGACGTCGCCCTCGACGTAGCTGTCGACGTAGTACTGGCGGATGCGGGTGGTGGGCTTCGGGGTGTCGGCCAGCAGGGTGTCCTGGTTGCCGAGCAGGCGGACGGTGTCGGCGACGAAGCGGTCGCCCTCGACGCGCAGGGCGACGGCCTGGGCGCTGGTGATCTGCGGGTTCGCGGCCTCGTCGAAGGTGTTGGCCACGGTGAGGTGGTCGAGGGTCACGTTCGCGGCGGTGACGAGCACGACGGCGCTGCCGGCGGTGCCGAGCGTCGACTCCGGCTCGTCGGGGTCGGCGCTGCCCGAGGCGCGGGCCGACCGGATCACGACGTCGCCGGGGGTCGCCCCGGTGCCGTGCACCTGGACGTTCGGCCGCGAGATCTCGAACGACTCGTCGTAGGTGCCGGGGGCGACGTCGACGCGGTACGCGTCGAGCGAGGCGCGCGGGATCGCGGCGAGGGCCGCACCGATGGTGGCGTAGGTCCCCTCGGGTCCGACGGTCAGCACGGTCTGCACGACGGGCAGGGGCACGGCGACGGTGCGCGAGGTCGCGGTGACGACGCCGCTGGCCTTCGAGACGTTGCCGACGCGGTCCTGGGCGGTCACGCGGTACGAGGCCGCGACTCCCTGGGGCGCGCTGGTGTCGACGAAGCGGGGGGAGGCGCCGGCCGCGTCGAGCGGGACGGTCGCCAGCAGGGTCCACGTGCCTCCCGCGACGCTGCGCGACACGGCCCAGCCGGCGAGGTCGAGGTCCTTCGGGGCCGTCCAGGAGAGCGCGAGGCCGGCGGTCGGGCCGGCGGCGACCTTCAGCGAGCCCGGAGCACCCGGGGCGACGTTCGGCGACTTCGCCGTGACGGCGAGGTACGACGACGCGTTGCCCGACCGGTCGACGGCGCGCACGCGGTAGTAGACGGTGTCGCCCTCGGCGACGGTCGGGTCGGTGAAGGTCGACGCCACGAGGACGCCCTGCCCGCTCGCCGGGAGGTGGGGCACGTAGACCTCGTCGCCGTTCCGCCTCGTCACGGTGTAGCCGGCCAGGTCGGCCTCGCCCCCGCCCGTCCACGAGACCGTCACTCCTCCGGTCGCCAGCACGACGACCTTCGGGCTCGACGGAGCGCGGGGCGGCGTGGTGTCGCCGGGGACGGCGGCGCTGACGACGGTCGCCGGGCCCTGCCCCGCGGCGTTCGTCGCGACGACGGACCACCACGACGTCGCCCCAGCGGGGGCGGCGGCGTCGACGGCGCTCGTCGCCGTGGCGGACGAGGTGGGCACGCGCACCCACGGCCCGGAGGCCGCGGCGCCGCGGGAGAGGACGTAGCCGGTGGCGCCCGGCGTGGCCGACCACGAGACGGTGGGCACGCCGGCGCTGCTGAGCTTCACGGCGAGGCCGGCCGGGGCGGCGGGGACGACGGCAGGGCCGGCGGGGCGGGTGGCGCTGACGGTCGTGGCCGACGACACGTTGCCGCTGTGGTCGACGGCGGTCACGCGCCAGGTCGACTTCACGCCCGAGGGGGCCTGGGCGTCGGTGAACTGCGAGCTGGTGACCGGCGAGCTGGTGAGCTGGACGGCGGAGCCGCCGGAGGAGGCGGTGCGGGTGACCGTCCAGCCGGCGACGTCGGGCTCCGTCGCGTCGGCCCAGTCGAGGGCGACCCCGGCGGCGGAGACGGTGGCCTTGAGCTTCGCGGGCGACGAGGGCTTCGTCGTGTCGGTCGCCGTGACCGACTTGACGCTCGAGAGCTTCGAGACGTTGCCCGAGCGATCCACCGCGGCCACGGCGTAGGAGGCCTTCGCCCCGCCCGTGATCGTCGCGTCGACCGCCGACGGCGTCGTGGGGCTCGCGACGAGGGTCGACGACGTCGACACCGACGACGTGCTCGAGCGGTACACGCGGTACCCGGCGAGGTCGCCGGCCGAGACCCTGCCCCAGCTCAGCGAGCTGCCGACCCCGCCGCTGTAGCTGACCTTCAGGCTGCTCGGCGCGGACGGCGGCGTCGTGTCGGCCGCGGCCGTGGCGGCCTGGATCGGCAGGGCCGCGCCGGCGAGCGCGACCACGGCGGCGAGGGCGACGAGGGCGCGCGTGCGACCGGGGGCGGAGGCGCCGCGGCGGCGGGCGGCACGTCGGCCGTGCGCCCGCGGGGACGGGGCGACGGGGGCGGAGTCGGGAGAGGGCGTGACGGGACGACCGGGCATGGCGGTGGGGTGCCTTCGGGTAGGCGCGGCGACCGACCGCCCGGGCACGCGCCGACGCACCACGGCCGGGGGCCGTGGGGCGGGACGGGTGCGCGGCGATCGTGCATCGCAGGTTCGGGTGAGCGCTCACTCCGAGGTGGGGTGGGCCCCGGAGCGTCCCCATCATGGGGGACGCACAGCCCCAGACGCAAGGGTCTCTCACGTCGGCGTGTCGTCGGTGCCGCGGGCGCGCCTCCCCGCGGCTCCTCCGCCCCCCGGGCCGCGGCGTCGGCGCGCGCCCGCCTCAGCTCGCGAGCAGCGCCCGCGCCGTGCCCTCGTCGAGGATGAGGTCGGTCGCCAGCCCGGCCGCGAGGGCGCCGCGCACGCCCGCGACCTTCGCCTCGCCGGCGACGACGCAGACCCGCCGGGGAGCCCGGCGGACGGTGGCGAGGTCGGGCCCCGTGCCGCGGGCGTTCAGCTCGATGTCGGTCGACGAGCCGTCGGCGCGGTAGAAGACCGTCGCCACGTCGCCGACGACGTGGTCGGCGTCGAGGCTGTCGTGGTCGCTCTGCTCGAGGTAGCCGCCCGAGTAGACGTGGCTGGGCACGCGTGCGTCGCGCGAGCCGACGCCGAAGACGACGAGGTCCATCGACGCCTGCAGCTCGAGCACGCGCTTCGTGCTCCGCTCCCGCCACAGCGCCCGCTTCGTCGCCGGGTCGTCGAAGAACGCCGGCACCGGGAACTGCTGGATCGCCGCCGTGTACGCCTGCCCGAACCGCCGCAGGATCTCGCTCGCGTACTCGATGCCCGTCGTGCGCGTGTTCGCGGCGCCGTTCAGCTGCACGACGACCGAGTTGTGCGTGGGCTTCGGCACCAGCGACCGGCTCACGGCGCTGAGCGTCGAGCCCCAGGCGACCCCGATCACCATGTTCGAGTCGACGTAGGGCGTGATCGTTCGTGCAGCCGACAGGGCGACCCGTTCGAGCCGGTCGACGTCGCTCGTCTGGTCGGGCACCGGCACGACGTGCGCCACGACGCCGAAGCGCCGGTGCAGCCCCTCGGCGACGGCGGTCGCCTGGTCGAGCGGCGACTTGATCTGGATGTCGACGAGCCCCGACTCGCGGGCGGACTTCAGGAGGCGCGAGACCGACGAGCGGGACGTCCCCAGCTCCGAGGCGATCGCCTCCATCGTGAGGTCCTGCATGTAGTAGAGGTGCGCCGCACGCAGCGCCTCCTGGGTCTTCTCCGCCGTCGTCAGCTCGGTCACGGGCACCTCCGTGCACATGTGTGCAGATACGTTGCACCCTCGCTCCGAGGGGTCGACCATGAGGTTACCGGCGAGACGGTGCGTCCACCCGCCCCGCCACCACCCCCAGATGGAAGAAGACCCCGTGACCGAGTCGAAGAAGACACAGAGCATCCGCAAGAACGTCGCCGCGATCATCGACCGCCCGACCGCGAAGGTGTTGATCGTCGGAGGGGGCATCAACGGCATCGCGACCTTCCGCGACCTCGCCCTCCAGGGCGTCGACGTCGTCCTCGTCGAGCGCAACGACTACGCCTCGGGCGCCTCGGCCGCCTCGTCGCACATGATCCACGGCGGCATCCGCTACCTCGAGAACGGCGAGTTCCGCCTCGTCCGCGAGAGCGTCGAGGAGCGCAACGGCCTCCTCAAGATCGCCCCGCACTACGTGAAGCCGCTGCAGACGACGATGCCGATCTTCTCGACCTTCTCGGGCATCCTCAACGCCCCGCTGCGCATGCTCACGCACAAGCAGCGCTCCACCAAGGAGCGCGGCGCGCTGCTGATCAAGGTCGGAATGACGCTGTACGACTCCTTCTCGCGCGACGGCGGCTCCGTGCCCCGCCACGTGTTCCGCACCGGCAAGGCCGCGCTGAACGACATGCCGGCCCTCAACAAGGGCGTCAAGTACACCGGCACCTACTACGACGCGTCGGTCCACGAGCCCGAGCGCCTCGCGCTCGACGTGCTCAAGGACGGCCTCGCGGTCGGCACCGGCGCCCGCAGCGCCAACTACGTCGAGGCCGTCGGCTCGCGCGACGGCGGCGTGCTGCTCCGCGACGTCGTCAGCGGCACCGAGTTCGTCGTCCAGGCCGACGTCGTCATCAACGCCTCCGGCCCCTGGACCGACCTCACGAACCAGGCGTTCGGCGGCGAGTCGGCGTACATGGGCGGCACCAAGGGCTCGCACATCGTCGTCGACAACGCCGAGCTGCTCGAGGCCACCAAGGGCCGCGAGATCTTCTTCGAGAACAACGACGGCCGCATCGTGCTCATCTACCCGCTCAAGGGCCGGGTGCTGATCGGTACGACCGACATCGACGCCGACCCGTCGCAGCCCGCGGTCTGCACGGAGGAGGAGGTCGACTACTTCTTCGACCTCGTCAAGCACGTCTTCCCGCAGATCGAGCTCGGCCGCGACCACATCGTCTACCGCTACTCGGGCATCCGCCCGCTGCCCCGTCACGAGGACACCGCCCCCGGCTTCGTGTCGCGCGACTACCGCATCGTCGAGACGCCCATCGCGGGCCTGACCTCGACCGTGCTGAGCCTGGTCGGCGGCAAGTGGACCACCTTCCGCGCCCTCTCGGCGCACCTGTCGACCGAGGCCACGAAGCGCCTGGGCGTCGAGCGCACCGTCGACACGACGGGCATGGCGATCGGCGGCGGCAAGGGGTTCCCGACCACCGACGCAGCCCGCACGACGTGGGTCGCGGCGCACGCCGACGGCCTCGACCGCGACCAGGTCGACCGCCTCCTGACGCGCTACGGCACCCGTGCCGAGAGCGTGATCGAGACGCTGCTCGACCAGCCGTCGCAGCCGCTGGCCAGCGAGCCCGAGCTGACCGAGGCCGAGATCGCCTACTTCGCCGAGCACGAGGACGCCGTCCACCTGGCCGACGTCGTGCTGCGCCGCACGAACCTCGCGTTCGTCGGCGGCGTGACGATCGAGCTGCTCACCGAGATCGCCGACGTCCTGGGCCGCGCCCTCGACTGGAGCGACGAGCAGCGCGACGCCGAGATCGAGGCGACCATCGAGACGCTGCGCGCCTCGCACGGCGTCGAGGTCGGCTCGCAGCACGTGCCGAGCGAGACCGCCACGGCCTCGAAGTGACGACCCGCGCCTCCTGACCCGCGAGGGCCCCCGGGAGGCGCGGTGCACCGGCCCGTGCGCGTCGCGTTCCTGACCCGACACGGTGCGCACGCCAGGAGAGACCCGCCCTCCCCATCTGGGCCGGGCGGGTCTCGTGCGTCCGGGCCACCCGTCCCCAGCCCTCGCTCCCCCGGACGACGGACTGGTATGTGACACTTCTCCGGTAGGGTCGTGCCGTACCGCCCTCGTGCCGAACGGAGACCGCCGTGCCCATCCCCACCTCGCCCCCCGCCGCCGAGCGTCAGCTGTTGCGCGACACGGTGCGCTCGCGCATCCGCGACGCGATCGTCGACGGCACGCTCGAGCCCGGCGAACGCCTGCACGACGACGAGCTGATCGCCTGGCTCCAGGTGTCGCGCACCCCCATCCGCGAGGCGCTCGGCGACCTCGTGCGCGCCGGCCTCGTCGAGATGGCGCCGAACCGCTACACCCGGGTCGCGACCCCCCGGGCCGAGGAGGCCATCGAGGCCGTCCAGACGCTCGGCGTCCTGTTCGGCGGCGCCGTGCGCCTCGCCGTCCCCCTGCTGGCGGCAGGCGTGACGGCGCAGATCGTGGCCGGCATCGACGCCTGCCTCGCCGACCTCGACGCGGAGGACGGCCCGGCGCTCAACGCCCACACCGTGGCGCTCTTCTCCACCTACGTCGACCACTGCGGCAACGCCTCGCTGCAGCGGGTCTGCCGCGACGTGACCGACGGCCTCGCCTACAAGCTCCGCCTGCCCAACATCGTCCAGGTGCTCAACTGGGCCGGCATGGCGGAGCAGTACCGCCTCCTGCGGCAGGCGACCCTCGACGGCGACCCGATCACCGCCGAGCTCGCCGCCGAGGCCCTGCACGAGCTGCCGGGCGAGCGGCCCGCCCCGGCACGCGGGGGCGGGCCGGGGCCGGTCGCGGCCCAGCCCGTCGTCGCGGCCCAGCCCGTCGTCGGGGCCTAGACCGTCGTCGCGTCGTCGACCTCGCCGACGAGCTCCTCGATGATGTCCTCCAGGAAGAGCACGCCGGTCGTCGTGCCGTCGGCCCGCACCGACCGGGCCACGTGGGCACCGCTGCGGCGCATGGCCGCGAGGGCGTCCTCGAGGTCGGCGTCGTGCGAGACCGCCCCCAGGCGACGGATGCGCTTCTCGGGCACCGGGGCGTGGAACGACTCCGGCGTCGTGAGGTCCATGACGTCCTTGAGGTGCAGGTAGCCGGTGGGCTGCCCGTCGGCGTCGGTGAGGACGTACCGCGAGTAGCCGTGGGCCGAGACGGCGCGCTGCACGTCCGCGGGGGTCGCCGCCGGGGCGAGCCGCACCATGTCGGCCACCGGCACCTCGACGTCGCGCACCTTGCGGGTCGTGAACTCGAACGCGGCGCTGAGGGTGCCCGACGCGTCGTCGAGCACGCCCTCGCGCGTCGACTGCTGCACGATGCCGGCGACCTCGTCGAGCGTGTAGGTGCTGGTCGCCTCGTCCTTCGGCGTCACGCCGAAGAGCCGCAGCACGCCGTTGGCGATGCCGTTGAGCGACCAGATCACCGGCTTGAACACGCGGGCCACGAAGACGAGCGGCGGGGCCAGGATGAGCGCGGCCCGGTCGGGCACCGAGAACGAGAGGTTCTTCGGGATCATCTCGCCGACCACCACGTGCAGGAAGGTCACGAGCACGAGGGCGATGACGAACGCCACGACGCCGATGGCCTCGGCCGACAGCGTGGTCAGCCCGAGCGGGATCTCGAGCAGGTGGTGGATCGCGGGCTCCGACACGTTGAGGATCACCAGCGAGCAGACCGTGATGCCGAGCTGGCTGGTCGCGAGCATGAGCGTCGCGTGCTCCATCGCCCACAGGGTCGTCTTGGCGGCCTTGCTGCCCGCCTCGGCGCGCGGCTCGATCTGCGAGCGACGGGCGCTGATGACGGCGAACTCGGCGCCGACGAAGAAGCCGTTGACGACGAGCAGCACCACCAGCCAGACGATGCCGGGCAGGTACTCACTCATGGGTCAGGTCCTCTCGGAGGGCGGTGGCGATGCGGTCGTGCTCCGCGCGGTCGGCGCGGTCGCGGTTCTCGGCGGGGGTGGCGGGGCCGGAGGCGCGGGTCGTGCCGGCCGGGCCGGTCGCGTCGTCGTCCGCCCGCGGCACGAAGCGCAGCCGCTCGGTGCGCTGGCCCACGACGCGCTCGACACGGAGGGCGCCGCCGGCGACCTCCACCTCGTCGCCGACCTCGGGCAGCCGCCCGAGCCGCTCGGTGACGAAGCCGCCGACCGTCTCGTAGTCGCCGTCGTCGGGCACGCGGATCGCGGCCCGGTCGTGGAGCTCGTCGGGCCGGAGCGCGGCGTCGAACAGGACGGTGCCGCCCGAGCGGACGATGCCGACGCGCGCACGGTCGTGCTCGTCCTCCAGCTCGCCCACGATCTCCTCGACGAGGTCCTCGAGGGTGACGAGGCCGGCGGTGCCGCCGAACTCGTCGGTGACCACGGCGATCTGGAAGCCGTCGCGGCGGAGCAGGCCGAGCAGCGTGTCGGTGCCCATCGTCTCGGGCACGAAGCGCGCCTCGGAGACGAGGGCGGAGACGAGCACGTCGTCGCGCTCGGCGAGGGGCAGGGCGAACGCCTGCTTGACGTGCACCACCCCGAGGATGTCGTCGGAGTCGTCGCCGATGACGGGGAACCGCGAGAAGCCGCTGCTCAGCGAAGCCTCGACCACGGCGGCGGCGGTGTCGGTCGCCCGGACGGTCGTCATGCGCACGCGCGGCGTCATCACGTCGACGGCGTCGTGCTGGGAGAAGCGCAGGGTGCGGCCCAGCAGGGTCGCGTGGTCGTCGTCGAGGACGCCCTCGAGCGCGGAGCGGCGGACGAGCGAGCTGAGCTCCTCGGCCGAGCGGGCACCCGAGAGCTCCTCCTTCGGCTCGATGCCCATGCGGCGGATGGCCGCGTTGGCCGTGTCGTTGAAGAGCAGGATGACCGGCTTGAAGACCGTCGTGAAGGCCGCCTGGAACGGCACGACGAGCTTGGCCGTGGCGAGCGGCAGGGCGAGGGCGAAGTTCTTCGGCACGAGCTCGCCGATCACCATCGAGAACAGCGTGGCGACGAGGATGCCGACGACGGCGCCGATGCCGGGCACGATCGCCTCGGGCACGCCGAGGCCGGTGAGCGGGCCCTCGAGCAGCGAGCTGATCGCCGGCTCGAACGTGTAGCCCGTCAGGAGCGTCGTCAGCGTGATGCCGAGCTGCGCGCCGGAGAGGTGCGTCGACGTGATGCGGAGGGCCTTGATGGTCGGGCCGAGGCGCTTCTCGCCCCTCTCCTGGCGCTTCTCGAGGTCGTTGCGGTCGAGGTTGACCAGCGAGAACTCGGACGCGACGAACAGGCCGGTGCCGACGGTGAGGACGAGACCGATGCCCAGCATCACCCACTCATTCATGGTGCCCCTCCCCCCGTGGTGCGGCCGCCGAGGCGGTCAGGGCCGGGAAGGGCCAGGGCATGTGGGAGGGAGGGTCGTCCATGAGCGAGAACGGTAGGGGCCCGCGCCGACAGACCCCTGGGAACGTGCAGGCGCTGCACGGGCCGACCGGCGCCGGGGAGGCCGTACTGTGGAGCCGATCGAGATTGGACCACCACCCCGTGACTGACATGAGCCTCCGGCTTCCGACGACGCGGTTCCGCGCCGTCTTCGCGCTCGGCACCCGGCGCGCGGCCAGCTTGCCCCTGCCGACGACCCTCGGCGCCCCGAACCTCTTCGCGGAGTGGGACGACGAGACGGAGCAGAGCACGCTCTACGTCGGCTTCGGCACGGGGCAGATCCACCTCGACACCGCGCCCACGGGCATCGAGCACCACTTCCACGACCTCAGCGGCGACGACACCGACGTCAGCCCCTGGAACGGCGACGACACACGACAGCTGCTCGACTGGTCGTCGGCGCTCCTCTCCGACTTCCACCAGCTCGTGCCCGACCTGCTCGACGACGTCGACGACGCGGCCGCCTGGCACGACGCCGGCCTCACCCTCTGGGTCTGCGAGGTCGAGGAGCCCACGCAGCTCGACCTGATCGAGGTCGACATCGAGGGCGAGCTGCTGACCCTGCCGTGGCTCGGCGCCGGCCACGTCGAGCACGACCACGTCGAGGAGTCGGCGCACGGCGCCCTCGACCACGGCGTCGACGACGACCGCGAGCACCCGATCGCCCTGCTCTGGACGGCCGCGGCCGACGGCACGCCCGACTCCCCCATCGCCGAGGCCTGGCTGCGGCCCGGCACCGAGCAGCCCGTCACCCGGGCCGTGCCCGGCGTCGACTGGGCGGCGGTGGGCATGCCCGCCGACGAGGTGCTGTCGTGGCTCGAGGGCATCTACCTCAACCACCACGTGCTGCCCGACCCCGCCGGCACGATCCTCACCGGGGTGCTCGAGCGCCTCGGCGGGATCGACGGCACCGACTAGGGCGGCCCCTCAGACCAGGTCGCCGTCCGGCGAGAGCGACGGCTCCTCCGGCCCGGTGAGCGCGTAGTCGTGCACGTGCGACTCGCGCACCTCGGCCTCGTCCTCCTCCGATGTGCCCTCGCCCCGGAAGTCGTCGAGCGCCTGCTCCGAGACCCACCGCTGGGCGACGTTGACGCGGCCCGGGTCGACGACGTCGGGCGAGAGGGCGTAGTCGAGGTTGCCGGGCGCGACGCGCGCGGCCTCGATCTCGGGGGCACGGCTGGCGAGGTAGTCGTCGCGCAGCTCCGGGTCGACGAGCAGGTGTCCGGTGACGATGATCATGCGGCCACCCAACACCCCCGCCCCGGTGCGGCCGCGGCGCCGGGGTACGACGAAGGGCCCCGGCGAGTGCCGGGGCCCTTCGGTGCGCGACGGGCCGGGCCCGTGCTGCTGCTGCCTAGCGGCGGCTGCGACGACCGGTGACCTGGATGTAGATCACGAGGACGATGATGGCGCCGATGATCGAGCCGATGATGCCGGAGGGCTGGAAGAAGCCGTCCGCGTTGTCGCTGCCGAAGAGCAGGTAGGCGAGGAAGCCACCGACGAACGAACCGATGACGCCCAGCAGGATGGTCATGGGGATCGAGATGTTCTGCTTGCCCGGGACGACGAGGCGAGCGACGGCACCGGCGATGAGCCCGATGACGAGAAGGCTGATGATGAGGCCGATCATGGTGTTCTCCTTGATGTTGTCATGTCTGCGACATGCGAGAGCGGCCGGGTCAGCCGCTCCGACCACTGAACCACGCCTGAGCGTTCCCTGTTACGTCTCGCCGAGAACTGGTGCTGGAGCACGACGTGGGCTATGTGATCTGGGCGCGTGACGCGATCGTCCTGTAGGGGGCGACCCACGCCTCCCGCGTTACGGTCATGTGAAACATCAGGGCGGAGGCGCGGCGCGGCCCCCGGGGCACGCCAAGCTGTCAGGGGGCCCCGCCGGGGGCCCAGCGAGGAGCAGCATGAGCGACCACCCCCCGACCGCCCCCGCCACCGTCGTGGGCGCGACGACGACGAGCCCGAAGGGGCCGCGGCACCCCGTCGACGAGGTGCCGCCGCTCCGCCGCCTGCTGCCGCTCGGCCTGCAGCACGTGCTGGCGATGTACGCGGGCGCCGTCGCGGTGCCGCTCGTGATCGGCACCGCCCTGATCGAGGCCGGGCGGCTCGACCCCGGCGCCCTGCCGCACCTGATCACCGCCGACCTCTTCGTCGCCGGGATCGGCGCGGTGCTCCAGTCGGTGGGGGTCTGGCGGGTCGGCGCCCGCCTGCCGCTGATGCAGGGCTGCACCTTCGCCTCGGTCGGACCGATGATCACCATCGGCACCGAGCACGGCGTCGGCGCCATCTACGGCTCGGTCATCATGTGCGGGCTGATGATGTTCGCCATCGCCCCCGTCTTCTCGCAGCTCGTGCGGTTCTTCCCGCCGCTCGTGACCGGCACGGTCATCCTCGTCATCGGCCTCTCGCTGATGAGCGTGGCCGGCGGCTGGGTGATCGACGGCGCCACCGACGGGGCACCGCCGGTCAACGTCGCCCTCGCCGCCGGCACCCTCGCGGTCATCGTGCTGATCGAGCGCTTCGCCCCGCCGGCCCTCGGGCGCCTGTCGATCCTGCTCGGGCTCGTCGTGGGCACGCTCGCCGCCGTGCCGCTCGGCCTCGTCGACGTCAGCGGCGTCGGCGAGCAGCCGTGGGTCGGCTTCTCGACGCCGTTCCAGTTCGGGCTGCCCACCTTCCCGGCCGCGGCGGTCATCTCGATGCTCATCGTCGGCCTCGTGATCATGACCGAGACCACCGGCGACATCGTCGCCGTCAGCGAGATCGTCGACCGGCCGCTGACGCCCCGCCGCCTGGCCGACGGGCTCCGCGCCGACGGGCTCACCACCGTGCTCGGCGGGGTGTTCAACACCTTCCCGTACACGGCGTTCGCGCAGAACGTGGGGCTGGTCAGCATCACGGGCGTCAAGTCGCGCTGGGTCGCCACCTGCGCCGGCGTGATGCTGATCGCGTTGGGGCTCGTGCCGAAGCTCGGCGCCGTCGTCGAGGCCGTGCCGCTCGCCGTGCTCGGCGGGGCCGGCGTCGCGCTCTTCGGCATCGTCGCGGCGAGCGGCGTGCGCACCCTCTCGACGGTGCGGTTCACCGACCGGAACGTGCTGGTCGTCGCCCTCGCCGTCGGCGTCGGCCTCCTGCCGACGGTGTCGCCGACGATCTACGAGCGGTTCCCGTCGTGGTTCACGCTGGTCTTCGACTCCGGCATCAGCGCCGGGGCGATCGTCGCGATCGCCCTCAACCTCCTGCTCGGCGGCGAGCGGGGCAGCCGCGGCGGCGACACCGTCGCCGAGGGCCCGTCCGCCCACGACGCCGTCCGCGGCGCGCAGCTCGCGGCCGATCCGGAGCCGCCGACCCGCTGACCGGGCCGGCGCGCACGACGCGGCCCGCGACTCCCCGGTGACGAGGAGGCGCGGGCCGGGTCGTGCAGGAGGGCCTACTTGGCGAGGAACGCCAGCACGTGGCGGTTCCACTCGTCCTTGTGCGAGACGGTGACGCCGTGCGGGCCGCCCTCGATCACGACGAGCTCGCTGCCCGCGATCGCCGCGTGGGTGCGCGCGCCGCTGACCTCGAACGGCACCGTGTTGTCGGAGTCGCCGTGGATGACGAGCGTCGGCACGGTGATCTTCGTGAGGTCGTCGCGGAAGTCGGTGGTCGCGAACGCGACGGTGCAGTCGAGCGTGCCCTTGGGCGACGCCATCTCGGCGATGGCCACGTTGTAGGCGATCTGGGCGTCGCTGACCTTCGGACCGTTGAGCAGCGAGGGCTTGCCGGCGGTGAAGAACATGCGGACGAACTCCTCCAGGAAGGCGGGGCGGTCGCCCACGATGCCGTCGTGGAACCACGCGGCGAGGTCGTCGTCGACGCCGCCCTCGGGGTTGTCGTCGCTCTTGTACAGGTACGGCGGCACGGCGCTGGCGAAGACGAGCTTCGCGATGCGGCCCTGGCCGTAGGTGCTCACGTAGCGGGCCAGCTCGCCGCCGCCCATCGAGAAGCCGATCAGCGTCACGTCGTGCAGGTCGAGGGCGTCGAGCACGGCCTCCAGGTCGGCCGCGAAGGTGTCGTAGTCGTAGCCGTCCCACGGCTGCGACGACTGGCCGAAGCCCCGGCGGTCGTACGTGACGACCCGGTGGCCGGCCTCGACGAGCGCGGGCACCTGGCCCTCCCACGAACGGCCGCTGAGGGGCCAGCCGTGGATCAGGACGACGGGCGCGCCGCTGCCGACGTCTTCGTAGTGGAGCTCGACCTCGGGGCCGGTGGCGGAGGGGACGGTGATGGTGGGCATGGCTGCCTTCCTTCGTGTCGTGTCGGATGTGACCCCGACACTGGCCCCGCACCCTGGGAGCGACCGGAGGGTGTCCGGGGAGCGCACCGACCGGCGCGCTCCCCGGACCGCCCCGCGGGGCGGGGAGCCGGTGGGGGGAGCCGGCGCGGGCTCAGGCCCGGCGCCACCAGGTGTCGTGCGGCGTGGCCGGCACGCGGCGCTTGTGCTCGGTGGCGAGGTAGCGCTGCTCGATCAGCTCGGCCGTCGCGTCGTCGACGTCGCGCCCCTCGAGGTACGCGTCGATGTCGGCGTAGGTGAGGCCGAGGTTCGCCTCGTCGGTCTGGCCGGGCGTCTCGTCGAGCAGGTCGGCCGTCGGCGCCTTCTCGTAGAGGCGGGCCGGCGCGCCGAGGTGCCGGAGGAGGGCGGCGCCCTGGCCCTTGCTGAGCCCGGTGAGCGGCGTGAGGTCGACCCCGCCGTCGCCGTACTTCGTGAAGAAGCCGGTGAGCGCCTCGGCCGCGTGGTCGGTGCCCACGACGAGCAGACCGCGCTCGCCCGCGATCGCGTACTGGGCCACCATGCGGGTGCGGGCCTTGACGTTGCCCTTCGCGAAGTCGCTGACGGGCGCCCCGAGGGCGGCGGCGACGTCGCCGGCGGTGCCGTCGACACCGCCCTGGATGTTCACGACTCGACCCTCGGCGCCGTCGATGAAGCCGAGCGCGAGCTGCGCGTCGTCTTCGTCGGCCTGCACCTTGTAGGGCATGCGGACCGTGACGAGCTCGGCCTCGCCGCCGTCGCGGCGCACGCCCTCGACGGCGAGCTGGCAGAGACGACCGGCGAGCGTGCTGTCCTGACCGCCGCTGACCGCGAGCACGAAGCCCGCGGCGCCGGTGGTCTCCAGGTAGTCACGGAGGAAGGCCACGCGCGTCTCGACCTCGGTGGCGGGGTCGATCTGCGGGGCGACGGCGAGCTCGGCGATGATGGTCTGCTGCAGCGGTCTCATGCGTCGAGAGTAGCCACGACGCCCGACAGCTGCGCGGGGCCCTACTTCGAGGAGCCCATGGCCACGAACGACGCGACCACGAGGCCGAGGCCCGCGACCGTGACGGCGCTGATGAGCACGGTGAAGAAGGTGGCGATCTGGGCGTTGTCCA
Source organism: Frigoribacterium sp. CFBP 8754 (assembly GCF_014841815.1). Lineage (NCBI taxonomy): Bacteria > Bacillati > Actinomycetota > Actinomycetes > Micrococcales > Microbacteriaceae > Frigoribacterium > Frigoribacterium sp. CFBP 8754. Next base: position 85,454 of record NZ_JACYUO010000001.1, on the reverse strand, counting down.
TGGGTCGGCTCCTGCCGGTCGGGGTCGGTCGGACCGATCGTGGCAGACGCGGATGGGAGGACGGCCCGGGCCGTGCCAGGATCGGGGTCGGGATGGATGACGCAGACGGCTCGATGACGAGGTCGGCCACGGACGGCCGCGACCTCGACGAGGCGCGCCTGCTCTACGAGACGGCCTACCCGGGCGACGGCTTCCGGCTCGAGCACGGCGACGGCCCGTTCTCGTACCGCTACACCTCGGCGGGCGACGCGGTCGTCACGCTCCGCACGTCGGAGTTCCGCGGCACCGCCCACGGCGTCGCGGAGGAGACGCGCGAGTACATCGTCTCGTGGCTGCACGAGGGCCACGGCGTGACCGACGTGGGGCGCGACGAGACGGTCCAGACGCTGCACGTGCCGCACGTCGCGCCCACCCGGGCGTACGAGTTCGACTACGCCGACTACCGGCAGAACCTCGTCCACCTCGACGGCGGCTACCTCGAGGGCCTGGCCGCCGAGCACGAGGGCGTCGAGCCCGGGCGCCTGCTCTTCCACCACGCCGCCGAGCCGGGCCGGGACGCCCTCGCCCGGTGGCGCCGCGTGCTGGCGGCCACGACGCCCCTGCTGCTCGACGCGGCGACCCCGCTGCTGACCCGGTCGGAGGCCGACCGGCACCTCGCCCTGGCCGTGCTCGACACCTTCCCCCACGAGGCGGGCGCGTCGTCGCCCCTCGCCCTGGTGGCCTCCGGCTCGCGCCTCCGCCGCGCCGTCGAGTACCTCCGCGACCACGCGCACGAGCCGATCGCCGTGGCGGACGCCGCGGCCGCGGTCGGCCTCAGCAGCCGCGGGCTGCAGGCGGCGTTCGCCCGCCACCTCGACACCACGCCGACGCTCTACCTCCGCACCGTCCGCCTCGACCGGGCCCGGGCCGAGCTCGCCGAGCTAGACCCCCGGCGGGCGACCGTGGCCGACGTGGCCCGCCGGTGGGGCTTCGGCCACCTGGGCCGGTTCTCGGGCACGTACCGCGAGCGCTTCGGCGAGTACCCGAGCGCGACGCTGCAGCGCTGACGCACGGAGACGTGCGTCGTGTGCACGTTCCGGCGCGATCAGTGGCAGCGTAGGGGGGTGAACGACACCGACCCGACCCCCCGCACCCCCGCCTCCTCGCCCGACTCCGCCCCCACGGTCGGCCAGCCCCCGCTGCCCGGCGGGCGCGACCTGATGGGCCCGGTCGAGAACCTGCAGCGGATCATGTGGACGGGCACGCTGTGGTTCGTCGGCGGCGTGGTGGCCGTGGCCGTGGCGTTCGCGGCGGTGCTGCTCTCGGGCTGGCGGCCGGAGCTCCTGTCGACGCCCGGCGAGGTGCTGTTCTGGGTCGGCGCCGGCGCCGTGGCGCTGAGCCTCGGCCTGATCGGCTGGTCGGGGTGCCCCATCCTCGAGGTGAGCGTGCCGGTCTCCGACCGCAACAAGACGAAGACGATGCAGTTCGGCACCGCGATCTTCCTCGTCGGCTCGGCCGCGACGATGCTCGCGGTGCTGCTCGGCCCGGCCTCCTGACCGTCACGGTCCGCTGGTCGCGGGCCCTGTCCGCTGAGCGCGACCTCTAGCGGGTGTAGCTAGGCGATCTAGCTATCCGTGTGTGAGTATGCATGCGCATCGATTCACGGCGATGCGGCCCCGCGGGGCCCGGTACGGACGACGGCGCAGGGCCGTCAGGAACGAGAACCGCCATGAGCATCCTCCGACAGTCTCCGTTCGCCGAGGCCTCGCCCTTCTCGGAGGTGCGGGAGGCCGAGCGTCGCACGACGCTCCTGGTCGTCGCGACGTCGGCGGTGTCGGCCTGCGGCATGCTCGTGGCCGGGATGCTCGTCGCCCTCGGGGCCGCCTGAGCGTTCGGGCGTCTCGGCGCGGCACGACGGACGAGCCCCAGGACCGCGAGGAGGCGCGGTGATCGCTCACCGCGCCTCCTGCAGTCCGGCCGTGGGCCGGCTTGCGTGCTCGACCTAGTAGGTCGTGGTCATGCCCGAGTTCGCCGCGGCGACGCTGAAGACGATGACGCCGATCACGTAGATCACGATGATCGCGAGGCCGATGATGATCGCGGCCAGCGCGAGGCCGCTGCCCTTCTCGCCGGTGCGCTTGATCTGCGAGCGCGCGACGAAGCCGAGGATCACGCCGACGAGGGGCACGAAGAAGGCGAGGATGATGCCGACGATGGCGAGGACGTTGGTCTTGTCGGTCTGTGCGGGGGCGCCGGGGGCGCCGTAGGGCTGGGGGGTGGTCATGGTTCTCTCCTGAGGAGTCGATGGAACGGAGCAGGGCAGCTGCTCGTCCGGTCGTGGATCCCCCCGGAACCGAGCGCCCTCACCGTAGCAGCGGGCACGAGGCGGGGCGCGCTCTCTCCACAGGGCACGCCGGAGCCCCCGACGGTGCGGCTCCCTCCGCCCCCGAAGGGGGCGTGGCAGGCGGCGGCCGACCCCGACAAGCTGAGGCCGAGGACCCCACCACCCCTCGAGGAGAACCGTGACGATCGAGACGACCGCCCCTGATCCGAGCGCCTTCGACCTCGCCGTCGCCGACCGCAAGGACGTCGTCGTCGCGACCGTCGAGACGCTCGAGCGCCTCGGGTACGCCGGGACGAGCTTCGAGGACGTCGCCCAGACCGCCCAGACGAGCGTCGCCGCCGTCCGTCGCCACTTCCCGTCGTGGCTCGGCCTCGTGCTCGCGGCCCTCGACCGCTGGAACCAGGACCGCTTCGAGCAGGTCGCCCGCGAGACCGCCGGCGGCGCCACGCTCGGCTTCATGCGCGGGCTGGTCGCCTACAGCGCCCAACACCCCGCGCTCTCCCGCACGCTGCTGTCGCTCGCGGTCGAGGGCACCGACCCCGGACACCTCGCGTCGCTCTACCTCCGCGACCGGTACTGCGACTTCCACACCATGGTGCAGCAGGGGCTCGCCTTCGACGTGACCGAGGGCGTCGTGCCCGCCGGCGTCGACGTCAAGGCGCTCGCGACGACCCTCATCGCGCTGTTCGAGGGCCTCCAGCTGCAGATGCTGCTGCGCCCCGGCTTCGAGCCGACGACGGCCTTCGACCACGCCCTCGCGGAGATCACCTGCTCGTGGTGACCGCGCGGCGCGGCTGAGGCGACCGCCCTCGGCCCGCGCTGCAGCAGACCGACGCACCTCGCGCCTCCCCGGGCCTTCCCCAGAACGGGGACTCGTCAGGGCCGCGCAGCTCTGGTGACATTGCTGTCGTGAACGACCAGAACGCCTCCCCCGACGACTTCTACGCCGAGTCGGCCCACGTCGAGCTGCGCCGCAGCGTCGTGGCCGCCGCCATCGAGACCTTCCGGCACCGGGCCTTCCACGAGACCACGCTGGAGGCGGTGGCCGAGACCGCAGGGCTGCCCCTGGAGGCGGTGACCGCGCACTTCCCCGACTGGAACGGCCTGCTGCTCGCGGCCGTCGACCGCTGGACGGCCGAGCGCACCTCTCCCCTCCTGCCGGTCATGGCGTCGCACGGCACCGTGCTCTTCCTGCGCCGGATCGTGCAGTCGAACATCGAGGACCCGTCGCTGATGCGGTTGCTGAGCTCCCTCGTCAACGTGGCCGCGACTCCCGGGCACCCGCTCTCCGAGCTGCTGCAGGGCGACTGGAGCCGGTTCCACCGGATGGTCGCCGAGGGCCTGCGCCGCGACGTCGAGCTCGGGCGCGAGCCCGCGACCATGGCGCCGGCCCGCGGCGCGGAGCAGCTGCTCGCCCTCTACGAGGGGCTGCAGCTGCAGTCGATGGTGCGGCCGCGCATGGACCTCCTCGACGCCTACGACCGTGCCGTCACGCGGCTCCGGGACGGGTGGGGCCGCCCCTATGCAGCGCCCACCTGGGACCTCGACGACCTGGCGCTGGTCGGCGCGGCCTGACCCGGCCGCCCCCGGACGTGCGGAGAGCCTCCCGGGGGAGGCTCTGCACGTGGCCCTCGTCGGCCCCCCACGACGTGGGCGGCTGGTACGGGCCGGGGCGACGCGGGTGCGTCAGGCGGCGTCGCTCGTGACGAGCTCCGCCAGGTCGAGGGGCTCGGTCATCGGGAGGTCGAGGTGGTCGACCATCGCGACGGAGGCGGTCACGCGCCGGCGCCGAGGACGACGAGCATGCCGGCGATCGCGGTGCCGCAGGTCGCCAGCGCCGACGTGGCGATCACGAGGAGCGTGATCTGACGATCCGCGCCGCGGATCTCGGAGAAGGGGCTCCTGCTGCCGTGGATGAGGCTCATGGTGCTGCTCGTCTCTGGCAGCCCTGCGCTGCCGTCGGTGACCGTGGTGACCGGGTGGTCGGCCCTGTCGCCAGGGCCGCGTACCGCCGTGAACCGGTACGGGACGATCATGACACCGAACAGCTAGACGGTCTAGCTAGTTGCGTGAATCGGACAGTCGCCCGCGTTTCCCGTTCGGGGGACAGGGCCACGGGCGGTCGTCGACCGGTCGGCTGCGGGGCGGCGACGAGCCGTGCGCGCCGGGGTACAGCACCACGGAGCGCGGGACGCGGCCGGGGGCGCCTCAGCGGGCGTCGGCCGTGACGGCGGAGACGCGGAGGAAGTCGAGGGCGGCGGCTGCGGGCGAGCCGGTCGCGGCCGTGTAGGCGACGAGGCGCAGGTCGGTGCCCGCCACGGTGAGCACGTCGCAGTCGAGCTCGACGTCGCCCACGACCGGGTGGCGGATAACTTTGCGCTCGGAGACGTGCTCACCGACGGCCCCGGTGCGCCAGAGCTCGCGGAAGGTGTCGCTCACGGCGGTCATGTCGTCGATCAGGCATCGCACGCGCGGGTCGCCCGGGTAGCGGCCGTGCACCCGCCGCAGGTCGGCGACGAGCGAGGCCTCGAACGCCCGGAGGCCGCCGTCGCGCCCGTGCTCGACGCGCTCGCCCGGCGTGATCGCTCCCGTGCCGCCGAACCACGACCGCAGCAGGTTCGGCCGCTCGCCGCCCTCGCCCACGGGCTCGCCGAAGAGGCGGCCCCAGAGAGGGCTGTAGCTGAGCAGGTCCCAGGAGGCGGTGAAGACCGCGAGCGGCGTCTCGCCGAGCCGCGCGATCAGCCGCTGCACCCCCGGCGGCACGTGCTCGGGCACGGTGGCGGGCGAGGGCGGCACGAGGCCCGCGAGCACGAACAGGTGGTCGCGCTCGGCGTCGCTCAGCTGGAGGGCCCGCGCCAGCGCCGCGGCGACCTGTGCCGACGGGTGCTGCGCCCGGCCCTGCTCGAGCCGCACGACGTAGTCGACGCTGAGGCCCGCGAGCGCGGCGAGCTCCTCCCGCCGCAGGCCCGCGGCCCGGCGCTGGTCGCCGGCGGGCAGGCCGACGTCGACGGGCGAGAGGCGGTCGCGCCACGCGCGCAGCAGCGCGCCGAGGTCGCCGGCAGGGGTGTCCACCTCGTCAGTCTCGCAGCGCCGGGGGCCGACGGGGTGGTACTGCGGGTCCTCCCGACGCGGCGGGCCTGGCAGAGCGTCGGGGGCAGGGCGGAGACTCGGGTCATGACGAACGACACGCCCGCCACGGGCACCGCTCCCTCCCCCGACACCACCTCCGCCGACACCGCCGCGACCACGACCACCCTCGTCACCGGGGGCAACAAGGGGCTGGGGCGCGAGACCGCCCGCCGCCTCCTCGAGGCCGGCCACACGGTCTGGATCGGCGCCCGCGACGAGGCCAGGGGCCGCACCACCGCCGACGAGCTCGGCGCCCGCTTCGTGCAGCTCGACGTGACCGACGACGCCTCGGTCGCCGCCGCCGCCGAGACGATCGCCGCGGCCGGCGGCCTCGACGTCCTCGTGAACAACGCGGGCATCACCGGGTCGCACTCCTCGCCCGACCAGCTCACCGGGGCCGACGCCCTCGAGGTGCTCGACACCAACGTCGCGAGCATCGTGCGCACGACGACGGCCTTCCTGCCGCTGCTCCGCCGCTCGTCGGCCCCGACCATCGTCAACGTGACGAGCGGCCTCGGGTCGTTCACGGCGGTGCACGACGCCGACCGCATCGAGTCGACCGTCGTCGCGCCGCTCTACACGGCGTCGAAGGCGGCCGTCACGATGCTGACGGTGCAGTACGCCAAGGCCCTGCCCGAGATCCGCGTCAACGCCGCCGACCCCGGCTACACGGCCACCGACCTCAACGGCAACAGCGGCCACCAGACGGTGACCGAGGGCACCGACGCCGTGGTCGAGCTCGCGACCCGCGGCGGTCAGGGGCCGACCGGCACGTTCACCGACCGCTCGGGCGTCGCGCCGTTCTAGGCGGCGCCCTCCCGGGCCGGGCCGCGAGGTCTGTGCCTCGCCTAGTCGGAGGTCGCCGCGACGGGCAGGGCCAGCTCGAGCGTCGTCCCGGTCGCGGCCGTCGCTGCCACCCGGACGCTGCCGCCGTGGCGGAGGGCGATCTCGCGGACGAGCGCGAGGCCGATGCCGAAGCTCGGGCGGCGGCCCGGGCCGGCGGCCGGTGCGACCACCGTGGCCGGAGCAGCCGGTGCGGCCGGGGGCGGGTCGGCCCGGGCGAACCGGTCGAAGACGCGAGCCGGGTCGATGCCCGTGATGCCCGCCCCGCGATCCGTGACCGACAGCACCGCCGCGCCTCCGTCCACGCGCGTGGACACGGTGACCGTCGACCCTGACGGAGCATGGCTCAGCGCGTTGTCGACCAGGGCCAGCACGGCCCGCCGCAGGCTCGCGGGCGGCACGGGGACGCGAGCGGCGGCCGCCCCGTCGTGCTGCAGGGCGACGCCGCGCTCCTCGGCCAGCACGGACATCGACCGGAGCACGTCCTCGACGACGTCGTCGACGACCACGGGCTCGGCGGGCGCCGCCTCGGACGGGTCGCGCCCCGCCGCCTCGAGCAGGTCGCCGACGATGTCGACGAGGGCCCGGGAGTCGTCGCGCAGCCTCGCGAGGTCGGTCGTGACCCGCTCGTCGGCCGTCGCCGCGCCTCCGGCGATCGCCCGCTGGAGCGCCTGCAGCCGGGCGTCGAGCACGGCGAGGGGCGTTCGCAGCTCGTGGCTCGCGTCGGCGACGAACTGCCGCTGGAGGCGGAGCGCCTCGCCGAGCGGCCGGACGGCACGCCTGGCGATCACCACCGTCACCAGGCCCGCGAAGACCACTCCGCCGAGGCCGAGCACCACCAGGCCCGCCACGACGTCGGTGGCGGAGACGAAGATCTCGCCCCGGCCCGCGGCCACGGCCTGCTCGAGCCGCTCCCGGGGCACGGTCTGGTGCAGCACCCACGCGATCGTGAGCGCGAGGGCCCCCATGACGACGAGCGCGGAGACGAGCACGATCTGCCGCCCGATCGACCGGGCGGCGGCCTGCAGGGCCTCGGACTCGGGGTCGGTGGCGGTGCCGCCCGCACGGCGTCGCGCGCTCACAGCGCCCCCACCCGGTAGCCGCTCCCCCGCACGGTGAGCACGACGTCGCGGTCGATCTTGCGCCGCAGGTAGCTGACGTACGTGTCGACGGTGCCGAGCTGCTCCCCGTGCGGGAACACCCGGGCGAGCAGGTCCGCCCGGTCGAAGGTGTGGTCGGGCCGACGGGCCAGCTCGGCGAGCAGGGCGCACTCGCGCTCGCTCAGCACGACCCGGCTCGCCCAGGGCGTGACGACGATGCGGCTGTCGGGCCAGAGCCGCGCCTCGCCGATGTCGAGCCAGCGCTCCTCGACGGCGAAGGAGCGGGTGAGGGCGCGCAGCCGGGCGAGGAGCTCGTCGAACTCGAAGGGCTTGACGAGGTAGTCGTCGGCACCGCCGTCGAGCCCGGCCACGCGGTCGGCCGTGGTGCCGAGGGCCGTCAGCATCAGCACCGGCGTCGTCACGTGCTCACGACGGAGGGCCGCGACCAGCTCGGTGCCGTCGAGCCCCGGGAGGCGGCGGTCGACGACCAGCACGGCGTGCCCGCCGGCGCGGGCGGCGTCGAGGCCCCGCCGGCCGTCGGCGACGAGGTCGACCTGCCAGGCCTCGCCGAGCACCTCGGCCACGATGGGGCCGAGCTGCGGGTCGTCCTCGACCAGCAGGAGGCGGGGGCGCGTGTCAGGACCGGTCACCCGCCGCCTCCTCACCTCTCGTCCTCGCCGTGGATCGTTCGTCGGCCCGGACTGCGTGCTGACGCCGCAGGGCCGTGACCACGATCGGCAGCACCGACACGACGACGAGCCCGACGGCGAGCAGGTCGATGTGGTCCGCCACGAACGGTAGGCCACCGAGCAGCGATCCGAGCACCGTCATGCCGACGGCCCACAGGAACGCCCCGGTGAGGTTCCAGACGACGAACTTCTTGTAGGGGTACCCGCTGGTGCCGGCGGCGAGGGGCACGAAGGTGCGGACGACGGGCACGAACCGGCCGAGGACGAGCGCCGCGCCGCCGTGGCGCTCGAAGAACGCCTCGGCCTGCTCGAGGTGCGCCGTCTTCAGCACGCGGGCGTCGGGGCGGAACCAGCGGCGCCCGAACCGGTGGCCGAGGAAGAACCCGACCTGGTCGCCGGCCGCCGCGGCGAGGAACGCGCAGAGCGCGATCAGGGCGACGCTGAGGCCGAGGCTCTGGTGCAGCAGGCCCGCCGTGACCAGCAGGGAGTCGCCGGGCAGGAAGGGGAACAGCAGGCCGGACTCGACGAAGATCATCAGCGACAGGCCACCGAGGGCCCAGGGGCCCATGCCGGCGAGGAGGGTCTGGGGGTCGAGGATGCTCACGCGCGGGTCCGTCCTGGGTCGGTGGTCGTGGGGAAGTTCGGTGCCGACGGCCCGACGGGCGGGGCGGCGCCGCGGCGGTCGTCGAGGTGGTCGAGGAGGCGCAGCCACGACGGGAGGGCCAGCGCGACGACCGAGCAGCCGAGCGCGACCGACGCGACGGTGTCGCTCGGGTAGTGCACGCCCACCCAGACGCGCGACAGCCCGACGACCGCCACCGCAGCCGATGCCGCGCCGGTCACGATGACGACCAGAGCGCGGCGCTGCCCCGCTGCGAGCAGCACGATCGCCAGCGCGAGCCCGGTCGCGAGGGCCGTGTGCCCGCTGGGGAACGAGAAGGAGTGCGGCTCGACGATCAACGGGTCGGCGAGGAGCCCCGGGTCGGGCCGATCGCGCTGCACGACGAGCTTGACCAGCTCGGCCGCGGCCCACGGACCGACGGCGACGCCCAGGACCGTCAGGGCCGCGGCCGCTCGACGGCTCACGACCCACACCGCGACGGTCAGCAGCAGCACGAGGGCGGCCCCGAGCTGGGGCCCGAACAGCCGGTCGACGAGCAGCGCGGCCTCGTCGAGCACGGGAAGGTGCGCGCGGCTCACGTGCTGGACGAGGTCGAGGTCGACCTCGCTCACGCCGCCGGCTCCGGACGTGATCAGCAGCCCGGCGACGACGACGCCGGTGATGCCCGTCGCGCCCCCCACGGCCCATGTTCGGTCGTGGATGACGGCGCGGACGGCCGGGAAGAGAGGAGGCGCGGTGCGGCCGCGAGGGAGCGCCGGCGAGGGCGGGCGGTGCAGGACGGTCATGCACGCAGGCTCCGCGCCACCGTCCCAGGAACCGCCCAGACGCCCTGCCGACCGGCCGCGCGCCTCCTCGACGCGGGCCCTCGGTGGCTTCTGGGGGGTTCCTGGGAGGCGACCCCCGACCGTGGTGGCATGACGACACGCGCTGTCCCGAGCGGGGCCACGGCCCTCGAGCGCCGGGCCCTGCTGAACAAGGTCCCCGAGATCACCCTCGCGTTCTGGGTGATCAAGGTGCTCTGCACCACCGTCGGCGAGACGTTCGCCGACTTCCTCGCCGACGGCCTCGGGCTCGGGCTCACCGTGACGAGCGTCGTGATGGCGGCCCTGCTCGTCGTGGCGCTCGTGGTGCAGTTCCGGGCGCGGGCCTACGTCCCGGTCGTCTACTGGCTCGCGGTCGTGCTGATCAGCGTCGTCGGCACCCTCCTCACCGACACGCTGACCGACTCGCTCGGCGTCGACCTCTGGGTCTCGACGGCCGTCTTCGCGGTGGCGCTGGCCGCCGTGTTCGCCGTCTGGCACCGCGCCGAGGGCACCCTGTCGATCCACGAGGTGACGACGCCCCGTCGCGAGTCGTTCTACTGGGCAGCCGTGCTGATGACGTTCGCGCTCGGCACCGCGGTCGGCGACCTCCTCGGCGAACAGCTGGCCCTCGGCTACCTGCCCTCGGCGCTGCTGTTCGCCGCGGCCATCGCCGTCGTCGCCCTGGCGCACCGGTTCGCCGGCGTCGGGTCGGTGCTCGCCTTCTGGGCCGCGTACGTCCTCACCCGCCCGCTCGGCGCCTCCGTCGGGGACTTCCTGTCGCAGCCGGTGGGCGACGGCGGGCTCGGCCTCGGCTCGACGGTCACGAGCGTCGTGTTCCTCCTGGCCATCGCAGCCCTGGTCGTCGTCCTCACTGTACGGCGACCGGCTCAGCCCGCCCTCCGCGTCTGACCCCCGTTCCTCCACCCCCTCGAGAGAGAAGCACGTCCATGGACTGGCAGTTCGACGGCCTCCCCCTGCACCCGCTCATCGTCCACCTCGTCACCGTCGCGTTCCCGACGGCGTCGCTGCTCGTCCTGGTCGGGGCCTTCTGGCCCGCGCTCCGTCGACGACTCGGCGTCATCACTCCGCTGATCGCCCTGGTCTCGCTGATCGCAGTTCCCCTCGCGACCTCGTCCGGTGAGGCGCTGGAGGAGCGGGTCGACAGCAGCGCCCTGCTCGAGGCCCACACGCAGCTGGGCGACACCCTGCTGCCCTGGGCGATCGCGGTGTTCGTCGTCGCCGTGGCGCAGTGGATCTGGCAGCGCTGGGTGCTGACCCCCGAGGCCCAGCGACAGCGCCCGGCCGTCCGCGGCAGCGCACGACTGGTCGTCGGCGTCGTGCTGATGGTGCTGGCCGTCGGCACGAGCATCGGCGGGATCGTCACGACGGTCCGGATCGGCCACTCGGGCGCGGAGGCCGTGTGGTCGGACTCGAGCGAGGGGTGACCCAGGCCCCCGAGTACAGCTCGACCAGGAGCGCCCGCTCCCGCCCCACGACAGGAGAACACATGCCCCTCATCAGGATCGACCTCGTCGAGGGTCGCTCTGACGACCAGATCGCCGCGATCGGCGACGCCCTCATGCAGACCCTCGTCGACGTCTACGGGCTGCCGGAGCGCGACCGCTTCCAGATCGTCACGGAGCACGCACCCGGCCGCCTGACCGCCCTCGACGTCGGGCTCGGCATCGAGCGCTCAGAGCAGGTCGTCGTCATCCAGATCTTCACGCAGGCCGGGCGCAGCACCGACGAGAAACAGGAGTTCTTCCGCGCGCTGGCCGAGGCCCTGGCCGGGGTGGGAGTCGCGGGCGAGGACCTCGTGATCGGGTTCGTCGAGAACACGCCCGCCGACTGGTCGTTCGGCTTCGGCCGCGCCCAGTACACGACCGGGGAGCTCGCGACGCCCGGGGCGTGACGCTGCCGGCGGGACGCCGAGGCCGGAGGCGGATCGCCGGGCCGCGTCGCCCGGCCGGAGGCGCGATGTCGGTGGCGGGTGACACGCTCGCCCGGTGCAGCCTCCCGCGCGCTCGACGCGCACGCCGCCTCCGCCCCTCGCCGCGTGGGGCCTCGTCGTCGTGGCCGACGTGCCGATCGTCGGTGGCCTCGACCCCGACGCGTCGGTCTGGCAGGTCGAGGACAGCTCGGGCGGCCACTGGTCGGTGAAGGCGACGCGGCGCGACTGCCGCTTCGGCCTCGCCCTGGCCGCCTCCCTCGGCGGCGCGCCCGGCGTCGTCGCTCCCCTGCCGACCCTCGCGGGCGAGCTCTGGTCCGAGCACGAGGGCTCGACGGTCTCCGTGTCGCCCTGGGTGCTCGGTGACGACGCCGCGGAGGACGGCCGCGGGCTCGACCTCGGCCAGTGGTCGGAGCTGGGCGCCGTCGTGCGACGGATCCACTCCCAGCAGCCCCCGGCCGGCATCGCGCCGCTCCGGAGCGGCGTCAAGCGCGCGGGGCGACGGGCACGCGTCCGCCTCCGCGAGCTGGACGCCCTCCTGGGCGACGACGGTGCTGCCTCGACGGCCGACCCCGAGCTCACCGACCTCTGGCGAGCGAACCGGGGGCGCCTCCGACAGCTCGAGGCGACGGCCCTGCGCCTCAAGGCCGAGCGCCGACCCGCACCGCGGGTGCCCTGCCACGGTGATCCGCACCTCGGCAACGTCGTCGTCGACGACGGGGGCCGGCCCTGGCTGATCGACCTCGACGAGGCCACCGTCGCGCCCCGCGAGGTCGATCTCGTGCTGGTCGAGCTCGGGGTCCTGCCGGGGCTGCCCGTCGAGTCGGAGCACCGGGCGGCGTTCCGTGCGGGGTACGGCGACGCCGCCCTCGACGAGGGCCGGCTCATCCGATTCGCGTGCGTCCGGGCCCTGGAAGACGTGACGGCGGCCTTCACGACGCGTGAGGGAGCACACTCTGCGCAGCACGACCCGGACGCGGTCGGGGTACACGCCGGTCTCCGCGACCTGCTGGGGCCGCTCGGCCTCGTGTCCCTCGTCGAGGAACGCCTCACCGCACCCCCCACGCCCCGCGCACCGATCACGACCGAACCGACGCCAGGAGAACCGACATGACGACCCGACGCACGACCGCGGCAGCCGCCGCGACCCTCGCCCTGGCCGCTGGCCTCTCCGGCTGCAGCGGCTTCACCGGAGGCTCCGACGACGACGCCGACGGCGCGCTGACCTTCACGACCTGGGCGAGCGAGTCCGAGCAGGAGTCGTTCGAGGCCCTGGTCACCCAGTTCGAGAGCGAGCACGACGGCGCGACGGTCGACCTCAACGTCGTGCCCTACGACCAGATGTTCTCGAACATCGACGCGCAGCTCTCCACCGGTGACGCGCCCGACGTGTTCCGCGTCGACTACGGCAACCTCGGCGTCTACTCGAGCCAGGGCCAGCTGCTCGACCTCACCGGCCAGGTCGACGACGAAGACTCCTTCCAGCCCGCCATGCTCGAGGCCGTCTCGTACGACGGCGCCGTCTACGGCGTGCCGCACCAGACCGACGTCTCGGCGCTGCTCGTCAACACCGAGCTGCTCGCGGGGGCGGGCGTGACCGACCTGCCGACCACGCAGGCCGACGCGTGGACGTGGGACGAGTTCGGCGAGGTCGCCGCGGCGCTGCGCACGAGCCTCCCGGCCGAGCAGTACCCCTTCGTCGTCAACTGGCAGCAGGGCGGCACGCCCCGCTGGCTCAGCTGGCTCTTCCAGTCGGGCGGCGCGCTGCTCGGCGACGACGGCACGACGAGCGAGATCGACTCGCCCGAGGCGGCCGAGGCGCTCGCCTTCACGACGTCGTTCTTCGACCAGCAGTGGGTGCCGCCGACCAGCAGCGTCAAGTCGACCTCGTACGCCGACACGCTGTTCAGCGAGCAGACGACGGCGATGGCCTTCGTGGGCTCGTTCCTCGTGCCCGAGCTCGCGTCGACCGACTTCGACTGGACGGCCGTGCCCCTGCCCGTCGACGAGCGCGGAGCCACCGACCTCGGCGGCAACGCCCTCGTCGCGACGGCCGACACCGACCAGGGCGAGCTCGCCACGGAGTTCCTGAACTTCATGGCCTCGGCCGACGCGATGACCGAGTTCTGCGCCGCCACCAACGAGCTGCCCACCCGCACCGACGTCGACGCCTCGTCGATCGACTTCGCGGTGCGGCCGGACGTCATGCCGGTCTTCGTCGAGCAGGCGACCACCATCGAGCCCTCCGACGTGAAGCAGCTGACGTCGCCCTACCTGGCCGAGATCACCGTCGCGATGCAGGACCAGCTCGAGGCGGCGTTCACCCAGGGGCAGTCGGTCGACGACACCCTGAGCGCCATCGACGAGGCCGTCGGCCAGGCCACCGACTGATGACGGTGCTGACGGGCGCGCGCCGCCCCGGGCAGCGCGCCGCGCGCCTCCGGGAGGGCCTCGTCGGCTGGGCCTTCATCGGACCGAACCTCGTCCTGCTGTCGGTCTTCCTGCTCGTGCCCATCCTCGGGGCCGTGCAGCTGTCGTTCCAGGAGACCCGCGGCTTCGGCGACCCCGAGTGGGTCGGCGGCGCGAACTACGCGCGCATGGCCGCCGACCCGGTCTTCTGGCAGACCCTCGGCAACACCGTCCTCTTCACCGTCGTCACCGTGCCCGTCGAGATGGCCCTCGGCCTCGGCCTCGCCGTGCTGCTCGACGGGGTGCTGCCCGGTCGCCGTGCCTGGCGGACGATGCTCGTGCTCCCGATGGTCATCTCGGGGGTGGCCAGCGCGATGATCGCCGTCATCCTTTTCACCGAGGCCAACGGCCTGGTCAACCAGGTGCTCCGGGCGATCGGGCTCGGCGCGGTGCCGTGGCAGTCGGACGGCGCCCTGGCCATGGTGTCGGTGATCCTCACCATGATCTGGCTGCGCGTCGGCCTCAACATGATCATCTACCTGGCCGGGCTGCAGTCGGTCTCCCCCGAGCTGTACGAGGCCGCCGAGCTCGACGGCGCGGGCGCCTGGCAGCGGTTCCGGTCGATCACGGTGCCCCTCGTCGGGCCCTCGACCTTCTTCCTGCTGGTGCTCAACGTCATCGCGTCGTTCCAGGTGTTCGACCTCGTCTTCGTCCTCACCGGCGGCGGCCCCGGCTACTCCACCTCGGTGCTCGGCACCTACGCCTACCGCAACGGTTTCCAGATCCGCGAGCAGGGCTACGGTGCCGCCCTCGGCGTCGTGATCCTCGTCGTGACGCTGGCCTTCACCGTCGTGCAGTGGCGCACGAACCGCACCCGCGACCTCACCGAATGACGAGGACCAGCCTGTGACCATCCCCCAGACCGTCGCCGACCCGCCTGCGGCCGGCGCGCCCCGCAGCACCGCCCTCGGCGCCGACCGTGCCGCGGGGGCCCGCGCCCCACGTCGACGTCCTCCCCGGCGCGGCGGCTTCGTCGTCGTCCGCACCGTCGTCGCCGTCGTCGCCTCCGTCGTGGTGGCGTTCCCGCTGCTGTGGATGCTCGTCGTGGCCTTCTCGCCGCGGGGCGAGGTGTTCGGGCGCGGCCTGCGCCTCCTCCCCAGCGCCCTCACCCTCGAGAACTTCGGCCGGGTGCTCGACCGGTACCCCGTGGCCGAGTGGTTCGGCAACTCCGTCGTCATCGGCGTCTTCGTCACCGTGCTGACGGTCGTCGTCAACCTGCTGGCCGGGTACGCGTTCGCGCAGCTGCGCTTCGCGGGGCGCACGGCGGTCTTCCTCGTCTTCCTCGCGACGCTGATGATCCCGGTGCAGGCGACCATGGTCGCGCAGTTCCGCCTCGTGAACGGGCTCGAGATCTACGGCACCTACTGGGCCGTCATCCTGCCCTCGGCAGCCACCGCGTTCGGGGTGTTCCTCGCGCGGCAGTTCATGCTCGGCATCCCGCAGGAGCTCATCGAGGCCGCCCGCCTCGACGGCGCGGGCCCGGTGCGGGTCTTCACCGCGATCGTCCTGCCGCTCAGCGGCCCGCTCGTCGCGGTGCTCGTGCTGCTCACGCTGCTCGGCAGCTGGAACGACTTCGCTTGGCCGCTGATCGCCCTGAAGGACCCCGACCTCTACACGCTGCCCGTCGGGCTGCTCTACCTCAAGGGGCAGACGACGCCCGACTACAACGGCATCATGGCGCTGGCCGTGATCTCGGTGCTCCCGATGGTGGTGCTGTTCCTGGCGTTCCAGCGCTTCTTCGTCCAGGGCTTCGTGCGCAGCGGGGTGCGGTAGCCGACGGCTGCGGCGGAGACGTGCCTGACCGGGTCAGCAGCCGGGCCGTACGGGACGTCTGCGTCGAGGCGGTCAGCGCGCGGCGCGGCTCGCGTGCGCGCGGGCCTTCATGCGGTTGCCGCAGACGGCCATCGAGCACCACTTCGCCGTGCCGGGGCGGCTGTGGTCGACGAGGAAGAGGTTGCACTCGTCGTTGGCGCACGCGCGCAGTCGCCCGGGCAGCTCCTCCGCGACGCCCGACCAGGCCAGCACGGCACGGACGGCGAGCTTCTCGTCGTCAGGGGCGCGGAGTTCCCAGCGCACGCCCGCCGGAGTCACGCGGGGCACCTGGACCGCGCCCTCGAGCACCGCGGCGAGCTCGTCGACGGGACCCGCGCCTCCCCCGCGGACGACGGCCTGGAGGAGCCGACGGACGTCGGCGAGCTGAGCGGACTCCCGGTCGGTGCCCGTCCCGCCCCACCGGAGAGCGAGGGCCCGGCCCTCCGCCCCCTCGAGGGCGTCCGTCGGCACGCCGTCGATCACCGGTGCGCTGTTGAGCAGCGCCAGGAGAAGGTCTTCGTTCTCGAGCACGTCTCTCCGATCTCCTCCGCGGCCACGCCGACAGGATCATGCTAGCGTCCTGACTAACCAGTAATCAAGCCGTTAGGGGTTAGTCATGACCACCGTCCACCACCGCACCGTCTCCGTCGACGGCCTCGACGTGTTCTACCGGGAAGCGGGCGCCGCCGACGCACCCGTCGTCCTGCTCCTGCACGGGTACCCCACCAGCTCCCACATGTTCCGGCACCTCATCCCCGCCCTGGCCGACCGGTACCGCGTCATCGCGCCGGACCACATCGGCTTCGGGCGATCGTCGGCGCCGTCCGTCGACGACTTCGACTACACCTTCGCCGCCCTCGCCGAGGTGACGGGTCGGTTCCTCGCCGCCGTCGGGGTCGACGAGTACGCGATCTACGTCCAGGACTACGGCGCACCCGTCGGCTGGCGGCTGGCCCTGGACCACCCCGAGGCCGTGACGGGCGTCATCTCACAGAACGGCAACGCCTACGAGGAGGGCTTCGTGCCGAGCTTCTGGGACCCGATCTGGGCCGACGCGGCGGAGCGGACAGCCGAGACCCGCGACGCCCTCCGCCCGGCGCTCGGCCGTGACGCCGTCGAGTGGCAGTACACCCACGGCGTCCCCGACACCTCGACCGTCGACCCGGACGCCTGGGAGCACGACCTCGCGCTCCTCGCGCGCCCCGGCCAGGACGACGTGCAGCTGGCGCTCTTCCGCGACTACGCCACCAACAGGGATCTCTACCCGGCCGTCCACGACTGGCTCCGCGACTCCCGCGTCCCCGTCCTGGCCATCTGGGGACGCCACGACGAGATCTTCGCCGCCGAGGGCGCCGCGGCCTTCCGCCAGGACTCGCCCGAGGCCCGGGTCGAGCTCGTCGACGGAGGGCACTTCCTGCTCGAGTCGCATCTGGACGTCGTCGCGGCCACGGTCAGGGACTGGCTGTCGACCCGCTGACGGGCGCGGTCGGCTGAGGCCCCCGGCGGGGGCGAGGGAGCCGCTCGTCGAGCAGCGCCGCGAGCCGGTCGAGGTCGCTCCGTACGGCGGCGGCGTCGGCCTCGAACGCCGCCTCGGAGACGCCGTCACGCCGGAAGAGGGTGAACACGGCCTCGCTGCCCTGGTCGTTGGCCACCACCCGGAACGGGTTCCGTACCGTCGTCCCGTCGGGCAGGGTCACGTCGTGGTCGAGGACCCCCAGCTCCACCGGCCCGGTGAAGGCCACCTCGACGACGCCCATCGGAGAGTCCGCGAACCACCGACCGCCCTCCTCGCGGACGCCCGCGCTGAGGCCCGCCGCCCACGCGGGCAGGTTCGCAGGGTCCCCGGCGATGCGGGACACCGCGGCGACGTCGTGGTCGAACGAGCGGGAGAGGTGGACGACGGGCCAGGTCATGCCGGGACACTAGCGCCGGGCCGGCCCTGTCGCACCCTTCCGGGCCACGCCCGCTCCGACCACGCCCGCTCCGACCACGCCCCTCCGGGCTGGCACGGCCCGCCGCGGCGTGCCAGGCTCGGCGCATGCGAATCGACGAGTGGTGGCCCGACCTGATCCCGAGCACCCGGCAGTGGCTGATCGACAACGCCGGCGATGCCGTGCCGCCGGAGATCCTCGAGCAGATCACCGCCGTCACGGGTGAGCCGGGCGACGACGACACCTGGGTCGGCGAGGGCACCGACGACGAGTTCTACCTCTCCGACGAGGCGACCGACTGGGTCGAGGCCGCGGGCGCCGCGGAGGGCGACGAGGACGAGGACGACGAGGAGGCCTGAGCCCCCTCCGGGCAGGCCTCCGGCCCGACGGGAGGCAGCGCTCCCGGTCGACGCGGTGATGCGCACCACCTGTCGTTCACCGGGGGTTCACCGGCTGCACGTCGCGGGGCACGAGAGTTCGAGTGACCACGTCACCCCACGAACGGATCACGCATGCACCCCCTCCTCCGGCGCCTCGGCGCGACGACCCTCGTCGGCTGCGTCGCCGCCGTCGGGCTCGTCGGCACCGCCGCCCCCGCCTCGGCCGCCACGGGAGCCCCGACGCTCCCCGGCACGGTCGTCGTCAACGAGATCGAGTCGGACGGCGGCACGCCCGGCGACTGGATCGAGCTCGCCAACACCACCTCGGCCCCGGTCGACGTCTCCGGCCTCGTGCTGAAGGACAACGACGACACCCACGCCTTCACCCTGCCGGCGGGCACGACCATCCCGGCCCTCGGGTTCCTCGTCGTCGACGAGTCGACCGACCCGGCCCTCGGTCTCAGCTTCGGCCTCGGCAAGGCCGACTCGGTGCGCCTGTTCGACGCCGACGGCACGACGCTCCTCGACTCGTACAGCTGGACGGCCGCCGCCGCCACGACGTACGGTCGCCTGCCCGACCGCACGGGCGCCTTCGGCGTCACGCCCGCCTCGAGCAAGGGCGCCGCCAACGCCGCGGCGACGACGCCGACGCCGGCCGACCCCGGCACGACGCCGGCTCCGACCCCCGCGCCCACCCCGGCTCCGACGCCCACACCCGCACCCGCGCCGGTCGCGTCGACGCTGCGCATCAACGAGGTCGAGTCGAACGGCGACGACACCGACTGGGTCGAGCTGACCAACGTCGGCAGCACCGCCGTCGACGTCTCCGGCTGGTCCTTCCTCGACGGCGACGACTCGCACGCGAAGTACGTGCTGCCCGCCGGCTCGACCGTCGCCCCCGGCGGCTTCTTCGTCATCGACCAGGCCCAGGGCGTCCGCCCCGGCTTCGACTTCGGCCTCGGCGGCGCCGACTCCGCCCGCGTCTACGACGCCTCCGGCGCCCTGGCGCTCACCTACAGCTGGACCGAGCACAGCCTCGTCAGCTACGGCCGCTGCCCCGACGGCACCGGCGAGTTCGCCACCACGACGACGAGCACGAAGGGCGCGGCGAACGACTGCTCCTCCCCCGTGCGCCTCAACGAGGTCGAGTCGAGCGGCGGCACGCCCGGCGACTGGGTCGAGCTGACCACCGTCGGCGCGACCCCCGTCGACGTCAGCGGCTTCGTGCTCCGTGACAGCGACGACACGCACCGGTACGTGCTGCCGACGGGCTCCGTCATCCAGCCCGGGGGCTTCCTCGTGCTCGACGAGCTGACGGCGATGACGCCCGCCGGGTTCGACTTCGGACTGGGAGGCGCGGACAGCGTCCGCCTGTTCGCCCGCGACGGCGTCACCCTCGTCGACTCGTACGCCTGGACGCAGCACGCCGCGGTGACCTGGGGCCGCAGCCCCGACGACACCGGCGACTTCACGGGCACGCTCGAGGCCACCAAGGGCTCGGCGAACATCGCCGCGGGCACCGTCCTCACGCAGCCGTGGCCGGGCGGCCCGGACGAGCTGCCGCTCGACGACGAGGCGACCTTCACCGGCGACCTCAGCGGCCTGGACTACGAGCCCTCCGGAACCTCGGCCGACGGCACCCTCTGGGCCGTGCAGAACGGCGACGGCCTGCTCTACCGCATCGTCTCGGACGGCGCGGGGGGCTGGGCCCCGGCCACCGACTCCGGCTGGTCCGCGGGCAAGGCCCTGCGCTACACCGACGGCACCGGCCGCGTCGACGCCGAGGGCGTCACCGTGACCGGCGACTCGAGCGACGGCGGCATGTACGTCTCGTCCGAGCGGAACAACGCCGCCTCGAGCGTCAGCCGCCCCTCGGTGCTGCGCTACGACGTGGCCGCCGCCGGCAGCGCGACGACGCTCGTCGCGACGCAGGAGTGGAACCTCGCCGCGGACTTCCCCGGCCTCGGCGCGAACGCCGGGCTCGAGGGCGTCACCTGGGTGCCCGACTCGTGGCTCACGGAGCGCGGCTTCGTCGACGAGTCGACCGGCGCCGCCTACGACCCCGCCGCCCGCCCCGGCCACGGCGACGGCCTGTTCTTCGTCGGCGTCGAGGGCACCGCGAGCGTCTACGCCTACGCCCTCTCCGCCGACGGCTCGGCCGAGCGCGTCGCGACCATCGCCACCTCGTTCGACCTCGTCGCCGACGTGCAGTTCGACGCCGACCTCGACGCCCTCTGGGTCGTCTGCGACGAGGCCTGCTCGGGCCGCACCGCCCTCTTCGACGTCGACGCCTCGGGCGCCTTCGCCGAGCAGGTCGTCTACGAGGCCCCGCTGAACGCCGACCGCGGGCTCGCCAACGAGGGCTTCGCCGTGGCCGACGCCGCGACCTGCACCGACGGCGCGCGCCAGACGTTCTACGCCGACGACGCCGACACGGACGGGTTCTCGCTCCGCGCCGGGACGCTGCCGTGCGAGGCGCCGACGGCGCCGACCGACCCGACGACGCCGGTCGTGCCGGGGACGGGAGCCGGCGCGCCCGGCGCCGGCGCCGGTGCGGGCACGGGTACGGGTACGGGCACCGTCCCGGCCGGCACGACGCCGACCCGCGTCGCCGCCGCCCCGACCCGCGCGGGCGGCCTCGCCTACACGGGCGGCGCCGACGCTCGCCTCGGCGCGGCGCTCGCGGCGTTGCTGCTCCTCGCCGGAGCGGGAGGGGTGCTCGTCAGCCGCCGTCGCGCCTGACCGCGGCGCGACTCCGGCACCCGCACCGCGCCTCCCCCGGGCCGCGGCCGTCGACCTCACCGTCGTCGGCCGCGGCCCGTCGGCGTCATCGCGTGACTCCCAGCCCGCAACCCGCCGCAGAACGCGAGCTTTTCGCTCGGCGGCGACCAGACGCCGGGGAGGCACGGAGCCCGCCGAGCAGATCACTCGCGAATTTGAGAAGAACCACGCTCACAGGCACGGATCACTCTCAAATTCGAGAGGAACCGGTGGATGACGTCGGGTCTGTCGCACATCCCGAGGCATGTGGGCCGAATCGGATGCCCGTTCTTGTTGTTCTCTGCCCGATCATGTGGTTTCATCGTCCGGAACGGAGTCGATCAGGCTCCCGACGACGACGAGGTCCGACGATGAGCACAGCACCGACCGCCCACGGCCCCGCGGGCAGCGGCACCGGCACCGGCACCGGCACCGGCACCGGCCCCGCCGAGGGCGCCCCCGCCCGGCGGATGATCCTCACCGTCACCCCGAACCCCTCCCTCGACCGCACGATCGAGCTCACCGACGAGCTCCGCCGCGGCGAGGTGCAGCGCGCCGCCCGCACGACCGACGAGCCCGGCGGCAAGGGCGTCAACGTCTCGCGGGCCCTCGCGGCCTCGGGCGCCGAGACCGTCGCGCTGCTGCCCGGGCTGCTCGACGACCCCGTGCTCACGGCCCTCCGCCAGCGCGGCGTGCCCACCGTCAACCTGCCGATCGAGCAGCGCCTGCGGGCGAACGTCACCGTCACCGAGCCCGGCGGCACGACGACCAAGATCAACGAGGTCGGCCCCGACCTCGGAGCCCACGTGGAGGCGCTGACCGGCCTCGTCGTCGAGCACGCCCCCCTGGCGTCGTGGCTCGTGCTCGCGGGGTCGCTGCCCCCGGGGCTGCCGGTGACCTGGCTCGCCGACGTCGTCGGCGCCGTCCGCGCCGCCCACGGCGACGCCGCGCCGCGCATCGCCGTCGACTCGTCGGGAGCCCCCTTCGCCGCGCTCGTCGCCTCCGGCGTCCGGGTCGACCTGGTCAAGCCGAACGCGGAGGAGCTCGCCGAGGTCGTCGGCGGCGACGCCGACACCTACGAGCGCGACCTCGACGCCGCCGTGGCGGGCGCCCAGCGCCTGCGCGAGCTCGGCGTCGGGGCGGTGCTGCTGACCCTCGGCAGCGTGGGTGCCGTGCTCGTCGACGACTCCGGCGCGTGGTTCGCCGCCGCCCCGCGCATCGTGCCGCTGAGCACGGTCGGCGCCGGCGACTCCTCCCTCTCGGGCTGGCTGCTCGCCGAGCAGGCCGGCGCCGACCCGGCCGGCCGCCTCGCGCAGGCCGTCGCCTCGGGCGCGGCCGCCGCGGCCCTCCCCGGCAGCATCGTCCCCTCCCTCGACCAGACCTCCCCCGACGACATCGACGTCGTCCCGATGGCCCCCGTGGCCGTCGGCCACCGCTGAGCAACGACGCCCGACCCCAAGGAGCACTCCACCATGTCCGCACTCATCAGCACCGACCTCGTCGGCCTCGACGAAGACCTGGGAGCCACGTCGTCCGACGTGATCCGGGTGCTCGCCGGCCGCGTGGCCGCCGCCGGCCGCGCCGGCTCCGCCGACTCGCTCGCCGACGACGCGATCGCCCGCGAGGCCTCGATCGGCACCGGCGTGCCCGGCGGCATCGCCATCCCCCACGCCCGGTCGACCTCGGTCACCGAGCCGACGCTCGCCTTCTCGCGCCTCGCCCGCACGGTGCCCTTCGGCGCCCCCGACGGCGACGCCGACATCGTCTTCATGATCGCGGTGCCCGAGGGCGCCGACAGCGACCACATGACGGTCCTCTCCACCCTCGCCCGCGCGCTGATCCGCGACGACTTCACCGCGGCGCTCCGGGCCGCGCGCACCCCCGCCGACGTGGTCGCCCTCGTCGACCAGGAGGTCAGCGGCGACGTGGCGGAGGCGCGGGGCACCACCGGCACCGCTCCCGCGGGCGCGAACAGCGCCTCCGGCACCTCCCCGGCCGACGGCGCCCGTCGCCCCCAGCTGGTCGGCGTCACGGCGTGCCCCACCGGCATCGCCCACACCTACATGGCCGCGGACGCGCTGGTCGCGGCCGCCGCCCGCCTCGGCGCCGACCTGCAGATCGAGACCCAGGGCTCGTCGAAGGTGACCCCGCTCGACCCCGCCGTGATCGCCGCGGCCGACGCCGTCATCTTCGCCGTCGACGTCGACGTGCGCGACCAGTCGCGCTTCGCCGGGAAGCCCGTCGTGCGCGGGCCGGTCAAGCGCGGCGTCGACGCCCCCGACGCCATGGTGAAGGAGGCGATGGCCGCGGCCACCGACCCCGCCGCTCCCCGCGTCGCGGGCTCGGCCGACGACGCGTCGGCGCAGGAGACCCGCGCGAAGGAGGGCTTCGGCTCGTCGCTGAAGCGCTGGCTGCTGACCGGCGTCTCGTACATGATCCCGTTCGTCGCCGGCGGCGGCCTGCTGCTCGCCCTGGGCTTCCTGCTCTCGGGCTACGAGATCGCGGGCAACGCCGCGACCGTGCTGACGGACTACTCGCTGACGAACCTGCCGCCCGAGGGCCTGGTGTACTTCCTCGGCGCCGCCGCCTTCCAGATCGGCAACCTGTCGATGGGCTTCCTGGTCGCGGCCCTCGCCGGCTACATCGCGTACGCCATCGCCGACCGCCCGGGCATCGCGCCCGGCTTCGTCGCGGGCGCCGTCGCCGTCTTCATGGGCGCCGGCTTCATCGGCGGCCTCGTCGGCGGCCTGCTCGCCGGCTTCGCCGCGTACTGGATCGGCCGGCCCACCGTGCCGCGCTGGCTGCGCGGCCTGATGCCCGTCGTGATCATCCCGCTCTTCGCGTCGATCTTCGCGAGCGGCCTGCTCGTGCTCGTGCTCGGCGGCCCGATCGCCGCGCTGACCGTCGCGCTCACCGACTTCCTCAACGGCCTCAACGGCACGGGCGCGGTCGTGCTCGGCGTCGTGCTCGGCCTGATGATGTGCGTCGACCTCGGCGGCCCCGTCAACAAGGTGGCCTACTCGTTCGCCGTCGCCGGCCTCTCGGCGGGCTCGCTCACCGACAACCCCGCGCCGCTGATGATCATGGCCGCCGTCATGGGCGCGGGCATGGTGCCGCCGCTCGCGATGGCCCTCGCCTCGACCGTGCTGTACCGCAAGGGCTTCTCGCAGGTCGAGCGCTCGAACGGCACGGCCGCGTGGCTGCTGGGGGCCTCGTTCATCTCCGAGGGGGCCATCCCGTTCGCCGCGGCCGACCCGCTGCGCGTCATCCCGGCCTCGATGGTCGGAGGCGCGGTGACCGGAGCCATCTCGATGGCCGCGGGCGTCACGTCGCAGGCCCCGCACGGCGGCCTCTTCGTGTTCTTCGCGATCGGGAACCTCGGCATGTGGGTCGTCGCGATCCTCGCCGGCACCGTGGTGTCGGCCGTGGTGCTCGTCGGCCTCAAGCGCTTCGTCCGCCGCTCGGGCGAGAGCGTCACCGTCGAGGCCGCGCAGGCCGCCGACGCCGGCGCCGTGGTCGGCCAGCGCAAGCCGGTCGCCGCCTAGCGACCACCGCCGCACCGCACGACGAAGGCCCCCGCCCCGGGAAGGGACGGGGGCCTCCGTCGTCAGTGCGACGTGGCGCGACCGCTCAGTCGTTGCCCTGTCGACGACGGTGACGGAGCGTCAGCCAGGCGCCCATCACGATCATCATGAGGGCCGCGGCGCTGATGCCGACCCAGGCGTCCGAGCCGGTGAAGGCGAGCGGACCGCGGGCGGCGGAGACGCGGCCGGGGCCGTCGGAGCCGCCGGCTCCGGCACCGGGCACCCCGGCACCGGGCACCCCGGCGCCGGGCGTGCCGGGCGTGCCCGCACCGGGCGTGCCGGGCGTGCCCGGGTCGCCGGGGCCGTCGGCCGCCAGGACCGTCAGCGTCGCGCGGGCGATCTGCCCCGCACCCTCGAGCTCGACGACGTGCGCCCCCGGCTCGAGGTCGGCCGGCACCGTGAAGCGCAGGACGCCGACGCCCGAGACCGTCGCGGTCGCCGTGCCGATCGACTGCGGCTCGGAGAACACCGTGCCGGCGAGGGCCTCTCCGGCGACGAAGCCGGTGGCCGTGATCGACACCGAGTCGCCCGGGCGGGCGGTCGCGGGGTCGAGCGTGCCGGGCACGATCGCCTTCGTGGGCTCGTCGACCTCGAGGTCGATGCCGAGCACCGCGGCGAAGCCCCGGAGGGCCACGTCGGGCAGTCCGCGCTGCAGCGCGGCCTCGGCGTCGGCCGTGAGGGCGTCCGAGCCCGCCGCGGCCGTGCCGTCGGTCATCGCCGCCTGCGCGAGGTCACGGGCGAGCGACACGAGCACGTCGGCCGTGGTCATCGCCCCGAGGTCGGTGCCGCTGAACGGGCCCACCGCAGCCAGGAGGAGGCGCAGGGCCGCGGCCGGGTCGGTCACGCTCCCGTCGTCGCCCCAGACGTCGGCGTCGAGCAGGGCCTGGACCGCCTCGCGGGCCGCGCCCTCGGGCAGGCCGGCGACCAGCGCCTCCACCCGGTCACGCGCACCGTCGGTGCGGAGGCCCCAGCCGTAGGGGAAGAGCGGCTCGTAGTCGGCGTCGCCGACGTTGATCGGCACCTGGTCGGCGCTGGCCGCCCAGGTCACGGGCAGGCGGCCGGCGAAGGGCCGGTCGCCGAACAGCACGTCGGCGACGCCGGCGCCCTCGGAGCCGGGCAGCGACGAGGCGACCACGGCGTCGGCCTGGCCGACGACGTCGCCGAGCAGCTGCGGCCGGCCCGACACGACGAGCACCACGCAGGTGGCCGTCGCGGCGCAGACCTTCGCCACCGTCGCCTGGTCGGCGGGCGTCAGCGAGAGGCTCGAGCCGTTGTTCGGCACGTCGCCCTGGCCCTCCGCGTACGGGCGCTCGCCCACCACGACGACGCCGGTCTGGTCGGCGCCGATCGGGGCGGAGGCGTCGGGGCTGACGGTCACGGCGGCGTCGGGGGCGACCTCGCGGATGCCCTCGGCGATGCTCGTGCCCGTCGTCGTGTCGCCCGACCCGCCCTGCCAGCTGATCGTCCAGCCGCCCATCTGGCGACCGAGGTCGTCGGCGCTGGAGCCGGCGACGTAGAGCGAGCCCGTCTTCGAGAGCGGCAGCGCGCCTCCCTCGTTCGTCAGCAGCACCTGCGACTCGCCGGCGGCCTGGCGGGCCACGGCGCGGTTCGCGGCGGAGCCGACCCCGTCGACGTTCGTGCGGTCCGCGAAGGGCTGCTCGAACAGGTTGAGGTCGAACTTCTGGGTGAGGATGCGGCGGACGGCGTCGTCGACCCGCGACTGCGACACGGCGCCGGAGCCGACGGCCGCGACGATGCTGTCGATGAAGGCCCCGTAGTTGTAGGGCGCCATCGCCATGTCGAGGCCCGAGTTCACCGACCGCACCGCCTTCTCGGCGTAGGTGCCGCCGGGCAGCTTGTCGATGCCCTCCCAGTCGCTGATGAGGAAGCCCTCGAAGCCGAGGTCGCCCTTCAGCAGGTCGGTGTTCAGGGCGGTGTTCTCGTGCATGCGCACGGGGCCGTCGCCGAGGTCGACCGCCGAGTACGACGGCATGATCGTGCCGACGCCGGCCTGGAGCGCCGGCAGGTACGGGTCGACGTGCAGGCGGGTGAACTCCTCGAGCGACCCGGCCTCGGTGACGCCCTGGTCGATCGGGTAGGCGCCCGTGCCGGCAACCGACTCGTCGTACGTGGTGCCGCCGTCGCCGGCCCAGTGCTTGGCCGTGGCCAGCACCTCGTCGGCGCCGCCGATGTCGGTCGGGTCGTCGCCCTGCAGGCCGAGCACCGACGGGGCCGCGAAGGTGCGGACCAGCGCAGGGTCCTCGCCGAACGACTCGTAGCTGCGGCCCCAGCGCTCGTCGCGCGAGACGCAGAGGCAGGGGGCGAAGGTCCACGGCACGCCCGTGGCGCGCACCTCCTTCGCGGTGACGCGGGCGATCTCCTCCACGAGGGCCGGGTCGCGGGTGGCGCCGAGCCCCGTGTTGTGCGGGAAGATCGTCGCGCCGACCACGTTGCTGTGGCCGTGCACGGCGTCGACGCCGTAGATCATCGGGATCTGCAGACGGGTCGACAGGGCCTCGCGCTGGTACGCGTCGACCATGTCGGCCCAGGCGACGGCGGTGTTGCCCTCGGGCACCGACCCTCCGCCGCTGAGCAACGAGCCGAGGGCGCGGTCGCTGATGTCGCTCGTCGACGTGAGGCCGAGGCGCTCGGCCTGGGCCATCTGCCCGACCTTCTCCTCGAGCGTCATCCGGCCCAGCAGGTCGGCGACGCGGTCGGCGGTGGGCAGCGAGGCGTCGAGGTACGGCAGGTCGTGCGCGGCGAGCACGACGCGCGGGCCGTCGCCGACCTTCGCCGTGGTCGACGCGAGCGTCACCTGGAGCTCCTTGGCCTCGGCGGCCCCCGCGGAGGCGCGGGTCGCCACGGTGACCGTCTGCTGAGCACCCGAGGCGCTCCCGGCCGGGAAGGTCACGGTGCCCGACGCGGCGTCGTAGTCGGTGCCGGCGACGGCCGTGCCGTCGGCGGTGGCCCAGTCGACGGACACGTCGGAGGCGAGGGGCTCGTCACCGGCGGTCGTCACGGTCAGCGCGACCTCGGCCGGCTGGCCGGCGTCGACGAGCCAGACGTCCTGCGTGGAGTCCACGGTCACCGACGCCGCGGAGGCGGGGGTGCCGTAGAGCTGCGTGTCGTCGATCGCCCAGCCGACGGGCGCCGGGGTGCCCGGCGTGAAGGTGAACGAGTAGCCGAACGAGGCCGTCAGGTCGAGGGTGCCGTTCGTCGTCGCGGCGTCGCCCGGCTGGTAGCCCGACGGCGTGAACGACGAGAAGGGCAGCTCGACGAGCTTCCAGCGCGAGGTGCTGCTGCCCCAGTTGTCCTTGAAGGTCGTCGCCCACAGCTCGCTGGTCTCGGCGGTGTCGCCGCCGGCCGGGTCGCCGTCCTTGATCTCGAGCTTGATGTCGGCGCCCGCCGTGGGCGAGGCCGGGTTGTTCGACTGCGACGCGTACCACCAGAAGCGGATGCCCTGGTAGCTCGACCAGTCCTGGCTGTCGGCCAGGTTGTGGCTCAGCCCGCCGTAGCCCCCGGAGGGGATCGAGAACTGCCCCGAGAGCACGTGGTTCTCGACGTCGCTGCCGCGCTCCTGCACGGTGACCTCGCGGCTGATGGTCGGCTCGGTCGGAGCCGGCGAGCCCCAGGTGAAGAAGCCGACGGGGTCGGCGGTCGTGCTGAGCGGCACGTCGCCCTCGAAGTCCTCGATCATGGTGGCGCGGTCGAAGACGGCGACGTCGTCGACCAGGTACGTGCCGGCGCCGAGCTGCGTCAGCGTCACCGCGAAGCCGGTCGAGGCGGACGGGTCGAAGCGGGTGTCGCTGGTCGGCTGGCCCTTGACGCGCAGGTCGGCGAAGAGCACGCTGACGCGCTTCCAGTCGGTGCTGTCGTCGGTGACGCTCGTCTCGAAGAGCACGCCGCCGTTCTTCAGCTCGTACCGCAGCTGCTGGCCGCTGGCCGCGCCCTTGAACCAGAACGAGAAGCCGTCGGCGTCGCTCCAGTCGGCGGCGGGCTGGTCGTGCGAGAAGCCGTACCAGCTGTCGGGGGCGGTGGGCCCGGCGACGACGGCGCTGAGCGCCTGGGTGCCGGCGGCTCCCTCGCGCTCGGCGGCGACGGTCGAGAGCGCGGGCGTGACCGCGGCGCTGGCGCCCCAGCCGAAGTAGCCCGAGGGCACCCCGGCCTCGAAGTCGTCGAGCACGCGGGTCTCGCCGACGTTGGGCAGCTCGCCCGTCGGGGTGAGCGTGACGGCCAGCGACCCGCGCGACCCGACGACGGTCGGCTCGCTGGCGTCGGAGGCGGTCAGCTCGACCGTGCGGCGGGGGCTGAGCGCGCCGGTCGAGATCGTCTCGAGCGCGACGGAGGCGGTGGTCTCGCCGGGCGCGAAGGTCACCGTCTCGTCGACGGCCCGGTAGTCGGTGCCGGCGACGGCGGTGCCGCCGGTCGAGCGGACCCGCACGCTGACGGGCTCGTCGCTGGTGCCGGTCAGGCTGAGGCCGGCGGTGAGGGTCTGCCCGGCGGCGACGGTCGCGGTCGCGCGGTCGAAGCTGACGGAGCGGGTCTGCGCCTCGCCGTACACCTGGAGGCCGTAGGCGGAGTAGCCGTACCAGTGCGGCCGCGAGGCGTCCCAGGTCGCCGCCGAGCGCTGCAGCATGCTCACGCGCACGTAGCGGGCGTCCGTGGGCGCCGACAGGGCGACCTCGTCGCGCTGCCCGTCGCCGGCGTCGACCGTCTGGGCGGTGGTCCAGCTCTCGGCCAGCGCCGGGTCGCCGGTGGTCACGTCGACCGTGTAGCGCGTCGCGTACGACGACTCCCAGTCGAGGCCGATCGCGTCGACGCGGGCCACGCCGCCGAGGTCGACGATCACCGAGGCGGTGAACGGGACGTCCTCGTCGGGGCCGTTGCCGCTGGCCCACCGGGTCGCGGCGTCGCCGTCGTTCAGGGCCTCGGCGGGGAAGGTGCCGTCGGCGTCGGACTGCGAGGCCGACGCGGTGACGGTGCCGAAGCGGGCGAGGTCGACCGGGGCGGCGACGGCGGCGAGGGCCGGCAGGCCCGACAGCAGCAGGGCCGAGACGGCGGTGAGGGCCGTGCCGACGGCGACGCGGCGCGTCGCCCTGCCGGCTCGGCCTCGAGGTGGGCGGGTGGGGACGACGGTCACGACTACTCCCTTGTAATCACGAGCAGGCGGGCCGGTGCGCACGACATCGTGCGCGGTGGCTCACCAGGGGGACGTCGGCCCTCACCGACCCCGTGATCGGGGGCCAGGGGCTCGACCGGCTGATCGTATCCACACAGCTCATTCCGAGGCAAGGGGTGGACGACATCGATGTCAGACCTGCGACACGGCCCCCGGGCAGCACTGCCGGGCGAAGTCGACGACCTCGCGGCCGACCTCCGCGGCCCGCGAGTGCACGACGTCGTGGACGGCGGCGGGCACGTCGCGCGCCTCGCCGTCGACGACGAGCGCGACGAGCTCGTCCGCCCAGCGGGCGGGCGCCACGGGGTCGTGGCGGCCCCGCAGCACGAGCAGCGGCGCCGCCAGACCGGGGAGGCGCTCGTCGATCGGGTGCCGGAGCATCGAGCGGGTGCCCGCCGCGTACGACAGCAGGCCGCCGCGCAGGTAGTCACGCGTCACCATGGCGCTCGTGAGCGGCGGCTCGCCGAGCATGTCGAGGGCGAGCCGGCGGCCCTGGCCGACGACGCCCGGCGCGACGCGGTCGACGACGGGGCCCACCAGCACCACGCCCGCGACGACGTCGGGGCGACGCAGGGCCATCTCGACGACCACCTGCGCGCCGAGCGAGTGCCCGACGAGCACGACCGGACCGGCGAGCGGAGCCGAGGCGAGCGCGTCGAGCCTCGGCAGCAGGGCCTCGGCGAGCTGCGGGATCGCCAGGCGCCGCCCCGGGCCGGGCGAGCGCCGGAAGCCGGGCAGGTCCGGGGCCAGCACGGGCCCGTGGGCGACGAGCGCGGCCGCGAGCCGGCTGAACGAACGGTGCGACAGGCCCAGCCCGTGCACGAGCACGAACACCGGCGCTCCGGGCGGGTGCCGCTCCGGGCCGTGGGCGGACCACCAGTGCACGGAGGGCCGGTCGGCCGACGGGCCGCCGCGGCGGGGGGACGACTCGGCGATGGTGTCCTCCACGGGCGGGTGAGGCAGGGGATCTGCCGTCTGGGAGTGTACCGGCGGGCGGCCCGGCGCCCTGCACTAGGGTCTCGCCTGTGGAACCACCCCGGCACGACGCTCCGACACCCGCCAGGGCCGCCGTGGTGGTCAACCCGGTCAAGGTCGACGTCGCCGCGCTCCGGCTGCTCGTGGCCGAGCAGGAGGAGCGGCTCGGCTGGGCTCCCGCGACCTGGTGGGAGACGAGCGCGGGCGACGACGGGCGCTCGGCGGCCGAGGCGGCGCTGGCGGCCGACCCGCGACTCCTCGTGGTGGCCGGGGGCGACGGCACGCTGCGCGCCGTGGCCGAGGTCGCCGCCGGGCGAGGCACCCCGCTCGGGCTCGTGCCCGCGGGCACCGGCAACCTGTTCGCCCGGGAGCTGGGCCTGCCCCTCAACGCGCTGCGCTCGGCGGTCGAGACCGCGTTCGGCGGCCGCGACCGCCCGGTCGACGTCGGCACCGTCGAGCTCGGGCGCCCCGACGGGACGAGCACGGGCCACGCCTTCCTCGTCATGACCGGCATCGGCGTCGACGCCCACATGGCCGGGCACACCGACCCCCGGCTCAAGGCCCGGATCGGCTGGCTCGCGTACTCCGACCCGATCGCGCGGAGCGTCTTCGGCAACCGCCAGTTCGACATGACGTACGCGCTCGACGACGAGCCCCCGGTGTCGACCCGCGTGCACACGGTGATCGTCGGCAACTCGGGGACGCTGACCGCGGGCATCCTGATGATCCCGGACGCCGTCGTCGACGACGGGCTGCTCGACGCCGTCGTGCTCCGCCCCGGGCGCGGTCCGGGGTGGACGTACATCGGCTACCGGCTCGCCTTCAACCGCCTGCTGCACCGCACCGGCATCGGCCGTGTCGTCACCCGGTGGAGCCCCCGGCCCCGCTCGATGCGCTTCGCCCAGGCGCGGGCGATGCGCGTGCAGCTCGCCGCCCCGCAGGAGATCCAGATCGACGGCGACCCCCGCGGCCTCGTCAGCGAGGTCGCCATCACGGTCGCGCACCACGCGCTGACCGTGCGCGTGCCGCCCGCGGGCTGAGCCCGGCGGGGGCCGACGACACGGCCCGGACGCAGGAGGCGCGGTGCAGGTCGAGCCTGCCCCGCGCCTCCCCCGGGCCCTCGCCCGGTGACCTCGTCGCTCGCTAGTCGCGCAGCTCCAGGTACTTCGCGATCAGCGCGCCGGTCGAGCTGTCCTGCGCCTCGAGCGCGGCGACGTCGCCGTCGACCGCCGGGGCGATCTGCAGCGCGAGCTGCTTGCCGAGCTCGACGCCCCACTGGTCGAACGAGTCGATGCCCCAGATCGTGCCCTCGACGAAGACGATGTGCTCGTAGAGCGCGATCAGCTGGCCGAGCACGCTCGGGGTCAGCGCCGGGGCGAGGATCGACGTCGTCGGGCGGTTGCCGCTGAAGACGCGGGCGGGCACGACCGCCTCGGCGGTGCCCTCGGCGCGGACCTCGTCGGCCGTCTTGCCGAAGGCCAGGGCCTTCGACTGCGCGAAGAAGTTCGCCATGAAGAGCGCGTGCACGTCCTGGCCGGGCTCGACCGTGCTGCCGTCGCCCGACTCGTCCTTCAGGGGGTGCGCCGGGTTGGCGACCGCGATGAAGTCGGCGGGCACGATGCGGGTGCCCTGGTGGATGAGCTGGTAGAACGCGTGCTGGCCGTTCGTGCCGGGCTCGCCCCAGAAGACCTCGCCGGTGTCGGTGGTGACGGGCGAGCCGTCCCAGCGGACGCTCTTGCCGTTCGACTCCATCGTGAGCTGCTGGAGGTAGGCGGGGAAGCGGTGCAGGTACTGCGAGTAGGGCAGCACGGCGTGGCTCTGCGCGCCGAGGAAGTTCGAGTACCAGACGTTGAGCAGGCCCATCAGCACGGGCACGTTCTGCTCGAGCGGCGCGGTGCGCATGTGCTCGTCGAGGGCGTGGAAGCCGGCGAGGAACTCACGCCAGGCGTCGGGGCCGATCGCGATGACGACCGAGGTGCCGATGGCGGAGTCGACGGAGTAGCGGCCGCCGACCCAGTCCCAGAAGCCGAACGCGTTCTCGGGGTCGATGCCGAAGGCGGCGACCTTGTCGAGGGCGGTCGAGACGGCGACGAAGTGCTTCGCCACGGCGCCCGTGCGGGCCTCGTCGGTGTCGTCGAGGGCGCCGGCGGCGGCGAGGCCGCGCCAGAGCCAGTCACGGGCGAGACGCGCGTTGGTGAGGGTCTCGAGCGTGCCGAAGGTCTTCGACGCGACGATGAAGAGGGTGGTCTCGGGGTCGAGGCCGACGGTCTTCTCGGAGACGTCGGTGGGGTCGATGTTGGAGACGAAGCGGACCTCGAGGCCCTGCTGCACGTAGGGCTTGAGCGCCTCGTAGACCATGACGGGGCCGAGGTCGGAGCCGCCGATGCCGATGTTGACGACGGTCTCGATGCGCTTGCCGGTGACGCCGACCCACTCGCCGGAGCGGACCTTCTCGGCGAAGGCGTAGACCTTGTCGAGCGTGGCGTGGACGTCGGCGTCGACGTCCTGGCCGTCGACGACGAAGCCGGCCGCGGGGACCAGCTCGGCGCCGTCCTTCGGGCGGCGCAGGGCGGTGTGCAGCACGGCGCGGTCCTCGGTGACGTTGATGTGCTCGCCCGAGATCATGGCCTGGTAGCGCTCCGCGACGCCGGTGTCGGTGGCGACCTGGAGGAGGTGCTGGAGGACCTCGTCGGTGACGAGGCCCTTGGAGAGGTCGACGGTGAGGTCGGCGGCCTGGAAGGTGAGGCGCTCGGCACGGTCGGCCTCGGCGTCGAACCAGGCGCGGAGGTCGGGCGAGAAGCCGTCGGCGATGCGGGCGAGCTGCTGCCACGCCTCGGTCGAGGTGGGGTCGACGGGAACGGATTCGGTCACGGGTGGTCCTCCTGGAGCGGATGAGCGGTACGGCCCGCGGGAGACGCGCCGTCGCGTGACGGACCGAGCCCAACTCTATTGCTCCGCCCCGCCGTGCGCCCCGCCTCGTCCGATGTGCGACGGGGGCTTGCGCACGTGGGAGCCGGCGCGAGCGCGAGCGCTGCTGCGGTGCGGGGCGGTGCAGGGGGCGGCGCTGCTCGCGCCCGGCCCGCGGACCCCCCTAGGCTGGCCCGAGGGGGAACGACAGATGGACGACAGCACCACCACGGGCAGCACCACCACGAGCACCGAGGCGCCGCCGCGCGGCCGTGGCCGGGTGATCGCGATCGTCGGCGGCGTGGTCGCCGTGGCGACGATCGCCATCGGTGCGGTCGGCTGGGCCCTCTGGCCCGGCGAGGCCGCGCCGACGCCCGTCAGCACCGCCACGCGCACCGCGCAGGCCGTCGCGCCGAGCACGCCCTCGCCCACGCCGACCGTCGCGACCGCGACCGGCTCGCCGACCCCGCGGCCCGCGACGGCGCCGCCGGCCGACCCCGCCGTCCCCGCACCGTTCGTCACGCCGGTCGCCGCCGGCACGGTCGTCTCCGAGGGCGACGTCCGCTCGCCGAAGGGCAGCGTCGCCTACCACTGGCGGGCGACCGCGAACGGCGACGACACCTTCTCGATGGAGTACTCCGGCTTCACCTCGACGCTGCCGGTGCCGGTCGGCGCGACCCTGATCGAGATCGCGCCGAGCGTCGGCGACGGCCTCACGGCGCACGGCCCGGGCGACCTCCAGCTCGGCGGCCCCACGACGGAGCCCGCCCTCGCCACCTCGACCCTGCTCGGCACGAGCACGCCCGGCTACCTCGGCACGCTGGTCACCTACTCCGCCGCCACCGACGGAGCCGACCTGCCCGTCGAGATCGGCCCCGAGAAGGTGCTCGCCGTGACGCCCGTCACGTGGTCGGTGCCCGGCCGCCAGACGAACATCGTCGTCGCCGACTCGGGCTCCGCCGACCTCGCGACCGGCACCGTCGTGTCGTCGACGCCCGCGGGCGGCCCGCGCGGCTACCTCGTCGCGGCGGGCGACACCATCGACGCCGTCGCGGCACGCTTCGGCATCACGCCCGCGGCGCTCATCTACCTCAACGCCGGCCTGCTCGTCACCGGCGACCAGCAGTACCTGATCTACGGCAACACGATCAACCTCGACCCCGACAGCGTCTGACCCCGACGGCGTCCGACCCTGCCACCGCCGGGGCGCTGCCACCGCCGGGGCGCTGCCGCCGCCGGTGCGCGCCCGTCAGTCGCCGGCGGCGCGTCGGACCAGGGCCCCCAGGGAGGCGCGGGTCGCGTCGTCGACGCCGGTGACGGCGTACGCCGTGGGCCACATCACCCCGTCGTCGAGCTGCGCGCCGTCCTGGAACCCGAGGGTCGAGTACCGCGTGCCGAACTTGGCGCCGGGCTGGAAGAAGACGACGGCCTTGCCGTCCTCCCGCGCGTAGGCGGGGAACCCGTACCAGGTCTTGGGGCGCAGGCTCGGGGCGTGCTCGGCGACGATCTCGTGCACCATCTGCGCGATCGGCCGCTCGACGTCCGTCATCGCGGCGATCGCGGCGAGCGCGTCGGCCTCCTCCGCCGCCGCCTTGTCGGCGAGCTTCTGGCGCTTCGCCTCGACCCGCAGCTCGGCGGCGCGCTGCTTCATCGCGGCGCGCTCCTCCTTGGTGAAGCCGTCGTCGGCCATGTCGTCTCCTGTCTGAGGGGGGCGTGCCGCCCGCGCTCATGGTGACAGGCCGGGCAGAGGCGCACAACGCCGCCCGTCGCCCCGCGCCTCGGCCAGACGTAACGAACCCGAAACGGAGCTGCGCGTGAGCCGGAAACACGCCCTGGATACCGTTCGAGCCTCCTGCACACCACCCTCCGCCGCTCCTCCCCATGAGAAGGACTCCCTCCCGATGAAGCCCCTCCGTCGGCGCCTCCCGCGCGCCCGCAGCTCCGCGACGGCCGTCGCCCTGGCCCTCGCCGCGGTCGCGCTCGGCGCCTCCCCCGCCTCCGCCGCCCCCGTCCTGGCCTCGGCCACCGTGACGGCCCCCGCGACCGCCACGGTCGGCGACGTCGTCGACGTCTCGGTCGTGCTCACCGGCACCGCCGACGTCTACGCGTACGACCTCGAGCTCGGCTTCGACGACGTCGCCCTCGACTACGTCGCCGACAGCGCCACCTCGCCGAGCGGCGGCTTCGACGACGTCCAGGTGGCCGACGGGTCGCTCTCGATCCTGCACACGCGGCTCGGCAGCTCCCCGGCCCTGACCGGCGACCTCACCGTCGACCTGCAGTTCACCGCGGTCGCCGCGGGCGGCGCCGCGGTGTCCCTCGACTCCGTCGAGCTGATCGGCGCCGACGGCAGCAGCCTCGTGGTCACGCCGACGGCCTCCGCCGTCGTCGCGGTCGCGGCCGCGCCGGTGGCCCCGCAGCCGTCCGCCAGCCCGACGGCCGGCGCGCCCGCGCCCTCGGCCAGCCCCACCGCCGCGACGCCCGTCACGGGCGCGGCCGCCGGCCGCCCGACCGCCACCGGCTCCCGCGACGACCTCGCGTTCACCGGCTCCGACAGCTGGCTCCTCGTGGCCGGCGGAGCAGGGCTGCTCGTTCTGGGCCTGCTCGTCGTGGCCGCGGTCGCCCTCCGTCGCCGTGCGGCGGCGACCCGATGAGCGCCCGCGACCGGGCCGGGCTGCCGGCCCGCGACTCCCACGCTCCCCTCGCCCCCGCGACGCCCTCGTCGCCGTCACCCCGGAGACTGCCCGCCATGACCCCTCGCCGACGCACCGCCACGGTCGCCGCGACCTCGATCATCTCGGCCCTCGCCGTCGGCGGGCTGGTCGTCGCGCCCGGCGCCGCCGCCGACGACGCGCCCGTCGCGGCGTTCCTCGCGCCGTACTACACGGAGCTCGACCTCACGGGCGACGACCAGGTCACCGCGGCCGACCTCGAGCTGGTCTCCGCCGCCCTCGGGGCCACGTCGCCCTCCGCCGAGTTCGAGGCGGTCGCCCCGGCCGACGTCGACGCCGACGGCGTGATCACAGTGGCCGACGTCGCCGCGGTGTCGCAGCGCGCGATCTACGACGACGGCGAGTTCCAGCTCGTCGAGGCCAGCGCCGTCGACATGCAGGCCGCGATGAACGCCGGGGTCGTCAGCTCGGTCGACCTCACCACCGACTACCTCGCCCGCATCGCCGCGTACGACACCGCGAAGGTCGACCCGGCCGCCGACGGGCGCCCGCTGCACTCGATCATCACGACGAACGACGAGGCCCTCGCCGCGGCCGCCGCGGCGGACGCCACCCGTGCCTCGCAGGGCATGACGAGCATGCTGCTCGGCGTGCCGATCGCCGTCAAGGACAACTACGACACCGTCGACATGCCGACCACGGCCGGCTGCGGCTGCTGGGACGCGAACCAGACCGACGACGACGCCACCATGGTCGCGGGGCTCCGCGACGCGGGCGCCGTGATCCTCGCCAAGGCCAGCCTCGACGAGTTCGCCTACGGCTTCGCCTCGGAGTACACCGCGGGCCAGCCCGCCGGGCAGACGACCCTCGTCGCCAGCCCGTACGTGACGAGCCGGACCGCCGGTGGCTCGAGCGGCGGCACGGGCGCGGCGATCGCCGCGAACCTCGCGGGCATCGGCTTCGGCACCGACACGGGCGGCTCGATCCGCATCCCGTCGTCGTACAACCAGCTCGTCGGCGTCCGGCCCACGGTGGGGCTCACGAGCCGCACCGGCATCGTGCCGCTCGCCCTCAGCCAGGACACCGGCGGCCCCCTCGCCCGCAGCGTCACCGACGCCGCGATCGCGCTCGACGCCGTCACGGGCGTCGACGCGAGCGACCCCGTCACCGCCGAGCAGCAGGGCCGCGTGCCGACCTCGTACACGGCCGCGCTCGACCCGACGGCACTCGAGGGCACCCGGATCGGCTACGTCGCCTCGATGGTCAGCACCGACGCGACGACGCAGCGGCTCTTCGCCGCGTCGCTCGCGACGCTCCGGGCCCAGGGCGCGACGGTCGTCCCGGTCACGCCGCCCGCCGGGTTCGCCCGGGTGCTCTCCGAGTCGAGCGGCAGCACGAACGAGTTCGCGCACGACCTCGCCGCCTACACGCGCGACCACCTCGCCCCCGAGGTCACGGCGCGGACGATCCCCGAGATCCAGGCGTCGGGTCGCTACGTCCAGTCGCGGGCCAGCATCTACACGGCGCGCGCCGCGGTGACCGAGGCGCAGTACCAGGCCTGGGCCGGCCCGACCGGGTCGCACACGACGCAGATCGCCGCGGGCCAGCAGCTCGTCACGGGCATGCTCGACGGGGGCGACCTCGACGCCCTGATCTACCCCTCGGCGGTCGCGTACAACTCGTTCAGCACGAACATGCGCCTCAGCCCCAACACGGGCATGCCGGCCGTGACGGTGCCGATGGGCCAGGCGATCGCGGCCGACGCGACCGTCACGGGCGCGGGCGTCAACCTCGAGTTCCTCGGCCGCGACTACGACGAGTCGACCCTGATCGGCCTCGGCTACGCGTTCGAGCAGGCGACGCACGCCCGCACGTCGCCGGCGCTCTACGGTCCGCTGACGAAGTAGGCGCGAGCAGCCTGCGGGAGGCGCGGTGCGGGGAGACCTGCACCGCGCCTCCTCGTCGTCGACGGGGGTCGCCACCCCTTGTGCCGCACGAATGGATAGCGCTACTCTCCGATAGTGCGCATATCCGAAATCGCCCAGGAGGCGACCACACCGCTCACGGCGGTCAAGTACTACCAACGCGAGGGGCTGCTGCCCCCGGGCGAGAAGACGGCCCCGAACCAGACCTCGTACGACGACCGGCACGTGCGGCGGGTGCGCCTCGTCCGGGCCCTGCTCGAGGTCGGGGGCCTCTCGGTCGCGGCCACGAAGGACGTCCTCGCCGCCCTCGACGCCGACGACGCCCCGCTGGCCGAGGCGTTCGCCGCGGCTCAGCACGCGATGAGCTCGCCCCGGGCGCACGACGCCGCGCCGAGCCCCGCGGCCCGCGAGCGCGTGGCCGCGCTGACGAGCGCCGCCGGCTGGGCGACGACCGACGAGAACCCCGGGCTCGACGCCGCCGCCCGCGCCCTCGACGGGCTGGCCACGATCGACTTCGAGCCCACCGACGACTACCTGCAGGCGTACCTGACCGCGGCGGCGACGGCCGCCCGGGCGGACGTGGAGGCGCTGGGCGGCCGGCACGACCGCGACGACGTCGCGGAGCTGATGGTCGTGGGCACCGTGCTCGGCGACCCGCTCTTCGCCGGCCTGCGCCGCCTCGCGCACGAGGACGTCACGCACGACCTCTTCCCGGTCGCCGACCAGGACGGCCGACGCTCGTGAGCGCGTCGCGGCACGTGCTCCTCGGCGGCCACGGCGTCGTCGGGCGGGAGACCGCCCGCGCGCTCCGCGCCCGCGGCCACGACCCGGTCACCGTCGGCCGACGCCCCGTCACGGAGGGGGACGGCAGCTCGGTCGTCGCCGACCTCCTCGACGGCGACGACGTGCGCCGCGCGCTGCGCGGCGCGGACGTCGCCTACCTCGTCGCGGGCCTGCCGTACTCGACCCGCATGTGGCGCGAGCAGTGGCCGACCGTCGTCCGCCACGCCGCCCGGGCCGCCCTCGACGAGGGCGTCCACCTCGTCCACCTCGACAACGTCTACGCGTACGGGCCGGTCGACGGCCCGATGACGGAGGAGACGCCGCTCCGCCCGACCAGCCGCAAGGGGGCGGTGCGGGCGGAGGCGCTCGGGCAGCTCGACGCCCTCCGCAGCCGCGGGCTGACCGTGACGACCGCCCGCAGCGCGGACTTCTACGGCCCCGGCCCCGCCACCAGCGCGTTCCAGGGATTCGTGGTCGACCGCGTGGTGGCGGGGAAGCGGCCCACCTGGCTGCTCGACGCCGACCAGCCGCACTCGCTGACCTACACGCCCGACGTCGGCGACGCGCTGGCCGTGCTCGGCACCGACGAGCGCGCCCGGGGCCGGACCTGGCACGTGCCGACGGCACCGCCCCTGACCGGGCGGGAGTGGGGCGAGCTCGCGGGCGTCGCGCCCGACCGGATGTCGGTGATGAGCCTGGCGACGCTCCGCCTGGGCGCGCTCTTCGCGCCGGCCGCGCGCGAGACGCTCGAGCTCACGTACCAGAGCACGGCCCCGTACGTCTTCGACTCGAGCCGCGCCTCCCGCGAGCTCGGCCTCACCGCGACCCCGGCGTCGGTCGGCGTCGCCGCCACGCTCGAGCACGCCCGAGCGGTGGCCCGGTGAGCGCCGGGCTGCGCCGGGCCGTCGCCTGGCACCCTCCGCTCATGGCGCTGGCCGCCGTGATGGCGGTGTGCGCCGTGGCCTGCG
Organism: Frigoribacterium sp. CFBP 8754; assembly: GCF_014841815.1. Lineage (NCBI taxonomy): Bacteria > Bacillati > Actinomycetota > Actinomycetes > Micrococcales > Microbacteriaceae > Frigoribacterium > Frigoribacterium sp. CFBP 8754. The sequence goes on along the minus strand of NZ_JACYUO010000001.1, from coordinate 45,652 downwards.
TCGTCGGCCTCGTGGTCGACCCCCGGACGATCCTCGGCGCGCCCGCGTGGGCCAAGCCGCTCAAGTTCTCGCTCTCGATCGGCCTCTACGCGGTGACCTGGGCGTGGCTGATCGCGCACCTGCCGCGTCGCCGGGTGCTCGCCGGGCGCCTCGGCACGGTCATCGCCGCGACGCTGCTCGTCGAGCAGGTGCTCATCGTCTGGGCGGTCGCCACCGGCACGACGAGCCACTTCAACGTCTCCGACGGCCTGCACGTCGTCGTCTGGGGCACGATGGCCGTCGCGATCACGGTCATGTACCTCTGCACCTTCGTGACGTCGCTGATGCTCGTCGGGCTGCGCTTCCCCACGCCGGCCCTCACTATCGCCGTCCGGGCAGGTGCGCTGATCGCCCTCGGAGGGATCGGCGTGGCCTTCCTCATGACCGGGCCGACCGGGGCCCAGATCGCGAGCCCGACGGGCATCGTCGGGGCCCACGCCGTGGGCGTCGTCGACGGTGGGCCGGGGCTGGCCCTGCTCGGGTGGAGCACGGTCGGCGGCGACTACCGCGTCGCCCACTTCGTCGGCATGCACGCCCTCCAGGCCCTGCCGCTCGCGGCGCTGCTGCTCGGCGCGCTCGGGCGGCGGGTGCCGCTGCTGGCGTCGCCGGTCGCCCAGCTCCGGCTGGTGCTGGTGACGGCGGTCGCCTACGGGGCGGCGACCGTCCTGCTCGCCGTGCAGGCGTCGCTGGGGCAGTCGGTCGTCCACCCGGCGGGCGCGGTCGCGGTCGCGGCGTGGACGATCGCGGGCGCCGCCGTGGCGGTCGCCGCGGTCGTCGTGGCGCGGGGCGGTCGCGGCGCGCGCGGCGCACCCGGCGGCCCGTCATCCAGGATGCGCTCTCTACCGGGTCGCCGCCCTGCCCCGCGGAGCACGGGTGGAGATCGAGTTCGTCGCCGCCGCCGTCGGAGCGTGAGGGAGGCGCGGCGAGGGCCCGCCTGACGCCTCAGCCCCGCGAGCGGGCCAGCACCGCACCGTGGGGCCGCGGACCCTTCGGCGAGCCCGTCCGGGTGTGCGTCTCGACGACCTCGAAGCCCGCCGCGCCGAGCTCGTCGGCGAGCCAGCCGACCGGCCAGCGCCAGGCGGTCACGACGGCGTGGTCGAACTGCTCCAGCTCGTCGCCGACGAAGAAGCCGACGAGCAGCCGCCCGCCGGGGCGGAGGGCCCGGGCGGACTCGGCGAGCGCGCGACCCACCGCCGCGGGCTCGTGGTGGATCAGCGAGTACCAGGCCAGGACTCCCCCGAGCGTCCCCGCCCCGTCGGGCAGGGCGTCGACGCTCGCGACCGTGAAGGGCACGGCGGGGTGGGCGGCGCGGGCGTGCTCGACGAAGGCCGGCACCTGGTCGACGCCCCGGGCGTCGGCACCGAGCCCGGCGAGGTGGGCGGTCCAGTGCCCGGGCCCGCACCCGGCGTCGAGCAGGGGCCCGTCGACGTCGGCGGCCCACGCCTCCACCAGCTGGCGGTCGGACGGGTGCACGGACGACATCGACCCGAGGTGCTCGGCGTACTCGGCGGCCCGGCGCGAGTACGCGTGCTCGACGTCTGAGGTCATGCGGGGAGCCTACGAGGAGGCGCGGCGCGGCGCAGCGGAGCGAGACGGCTGGGCCCCCGGGCAGGACGGTCCAGGAAGGCTGATCCACTCCGGAGTGGATCAGCGGATCCGGACCACGACTCCCGCTCGTCGCACGTGGTCGCACCCCGCCACGCGTCCGGCGCGCTCCCGGCACGCCCCAGATCGGGGTGTGGCACCGGGTGCCGGGATGGGGCAGGCTCGGTGAGCACCTCTCTCGGAAGGACCCCGTGCTCTCGCTCGTCTACACCAGTGCCGCCCGCACCCCGTTCTCGGACGGCGACCTCGCCACCCTGCTGATGAACAGCCGCGCCAACAACCGTCGCCTGGGTCTCTCCGGCTTCCTCATGCACAAGCAGGGCCGGTTCGTCCAGGTGCTCGAGGGGCCCGAGGAGGCCGTCCAGCAGCGCTACGCGCTCATCGCCGCCGACCCCCGCCACACCGACCTCGACGTCCTGCTCCGCGAGACCATCGACGAGCGCCGCTTCGGCGCGTGGACGATGGGCTACCGCGCCACGACCGACACCCTCGTCGACGAGATCCCGGGCTACGCCGACGTGTCGGGCGCCTCGCTCGACGTCGCGCGCTCGCGCCCGGACCTCGAGCCGTCGGTCCGGTCGCTGCTCGACTGGTTCCGCGCCCCGCTGCCGGCCGGCGCCTGAGGCCCGACCCGCGACTCCTCGGGAGCCCTGCTCCCCCGGGCTGCCGGCCTCAGAGCGAGCGCGGCTCGCGCCAGCGGTGGTCGCGGTCGGCGTCGGTGACCTCACGGAGGACCCGCGCCGGCACTCCCCCGACGACGACCATCGGCGGCACGTGGGCCGTCACGACGGCCCCGGCCGCGACGACCGAGCCGGCGCCGACCGTCACGCCGGGCAGGATGACCGCGCCCGCGCCGACCCAGACGTCGTCGCCGAGGTGGACCGGCGCCGAGAACTGGCTGCCGTCGCGCCGCACCTCGGGGTGCACCGGGTGCCCGGTGGTGCTGATGGTCACGTTCGGCGCGATCATCACCCGGTCGCCGACCACGACGGCCACGTCGTCGACCACGGTCAGGCCGAAGTTCACGTAGACCTCGTCGCCGAGCACGACGTTGTCGCCGTAGGCCACGTGCAGCGGGGGCTCGACCCAGACCCCGGTGCCGACCGAGCCGAGCATCTCGTCGAGGATCTCGCGGCGGCGCTCGGTCTCCCGCGGCCGCGTCGCGTTGTAGTCGTACGCGAGCTCCTTGCCGCGCACGCGCCGCTCCGCGAGGTCCTCCAGGCCCGGGCCCCCGTCGGTGTACAGCTCGTGGGCCGCCATCCGGCGGCGGACGTCGTCGTCGCGCTCGTTCATCGGGCCAGGCTACGGGGCGGTGACGCCCTGCTCGGTCCGGTGGCGCTCGTGCCAGCGGCCGCGCGCCGACAGCACGACGCCGCCGAGCACGGCTGAGATGAGCGACCCGACGAGCACGCCGACCTTGACCACGTCGTCCTGCTCGCTGCCGGTGCCGTAGGCGAGCTCGCCGACGAGCAACGAGACGGTGAACCCGATGCCCGCGACGAGCGAGAGGCCGACGACGTCGGGCCAGCGGAGGCTCGGGTCGAGCTTGATGCCGGGGAGGCGCGTCACCAGCAGCGAGGCCCCGGTGATGCCGACCGACTTGCCCACCACGAGGGCGACGACGATGCCGATCGCGACGCTGTCGCGGAGCGACTCGGTGAGGCCCGAGAGGCCGCCCACCGAGACGCCCGCCGAGAAGAAGGCGAAGATCGGCACGGCGACGCCCGACGAGATCGGGCTCCAGCGCTCGGCGAAGTGGTGCGTGAGCGCGTGGCGCTCCTCGTGGCCGTCGGCGTCGACGTGCGTCACGCCGGCCCACCGGGTGGCGATCGCCGGCACCAGGAGGCCGAGGGCGACGCCCGCGATCGTGGCGTGGATGCCCGACGCGTGCACCAGGGCCCACGCGACGACGCCGAGCGGGATGAGCAGCCACCACGAGCGGACCCCCCGGCGCACGAGCACGGCGAACGCGGCGAGCGGCAGCAGGGCGAGCAGGAGCGGCACGACCGCGATGCCCGCTGTGTAGAAGATCGCGATGATGGTGATGGCGATGAGGTCGTCCACCACGGCCAGGGTGAGCAGGAAGGTGCGGAGCGCCGGCGGCAGCTTCTTGCCCACGACCGCGACGACGGCCACCGCGAAGGCGATGTCGGTGGCGGCGGGGATGGCCCAGCCCTGCAGCGCGTCGGGCCCGGCACCGATGTTGATCGCGGTGAAGATCAGCGCCGGCAGGGCGACGCCGCCCACGGCCGCGGCGATCGGCAGGGTGGCCACCCGGGGGTCGCGCAGCGAGCCGGCGACGAACTCCTGCTTGAGCTCGAGGCCGACGACGAAGAAGAAGATCGCGAGCAGGCCGTCGGCGGCCCAGGTGCCGACGCTGAGGTGGAGGTGCAGCGCCTCGGGGCCGAACGTGGTGTCACGGACCTGCGCGTAGAACGAGCCGGCCGGGCTGTTCGCGATGACCAGGGCGAGCACGGTCGCCCCGAGCAGCAGCAGGCCGCCCGTGGTGTCACGGCTGACGAAGCGCGAGAGGCGCTGGGCCCGGGAGGCGGGCGCGGCCGAGGGCGAGGGCGGCGTCGAGGAGGCGGGGGCGGGCGTGGCGGAGTCGGGCACGGTGTCCTAGAGGGGTCGAGTCGAGCGGTGACGGGTCGGGGGGCGACCTGCCGGGCTCGGGGCCCGCAGGTCTACGCCGCTGGCGGCGGGCAGCCGGCGATCTCGCCGTGGGCGTTGCTGCCCCAGAGGCTCATCCAGCCGTTCGTGCCGCAGGTGCGCTTCGTCAGCACCAGGCGGTTGGGGAACGCCTGAGCCCGCACGCGCGCACGACGGCACGACGACGAACTGAGGGAGGCGGACACGACGACAAGGGTACCTCTCCGGTCAGAAGGCGTACCGGATGCGGCACCACGGCGCGACCTCGGCGACGAGCGCCGTGAGGGCGGCGACCCCCTGTGCCTTGAGGTCGTACCGGTAGCGCAGGTTCTCCGCCCCGTTCTCGGAGGTCTTGGCCTCCTGGAGGTCAGGGCGCCAGATCAGCTCCTCGCCCCTCGGGTGCCAGCGCTCGTTCACCTCGTGCAGGGCGGCGTTGTGCGTCAGGAAGATCATCTCCGCCGCCGCCTGCTCCTTGGCCGCCGGCGACAGCACGTCGTCGACCTCCCGCAGCAGCTCGCGCCAGTCGTCGAGCCACCCCGGCGTCATGATCACCGGCGAGAAGTTGAGGTGCACCTCCCACCCCGCCGCGACGAAGTCGTTCACCGCGGCGATCCGCTCGCTCATCGAGCTCGTGCGGAGGTCGGTGACCTTGGCGACCTCCGCCGGCATCAGCGAGAAACGGATGCGCGAGCGGCCCTGGGGGTCCCAGTCGAGCAGGTCGCGGTTGACGTACTTCGTGGCGAACGAGGCCTTGGCCGTCGGCGTCATGCGGAAGAGCTCGCAGACGTCGCGCACGTTCTCGGCGAGCAGCGCGTCGACCGAGCAGTCGCTGTTCTCGCCGATGTCGTAGACCCACGCCTCGGGGTCGCACTGGTTCGGCTCGGTCTTCGGGCCCTGCTTCTGCACGTGGCGCGCGAGGTGCCGCGAGATCTGCTCGACGTTCGTGAAGAGCGTGACGGGGTTGCTGTAGCCCTTGCGCCGCGGCACGTAGCAGTAGACGCAGGCCATCGCGCAGCCGTTCGCCAGCGACGGGGCGATGAAGTCGGCCGAGCGCCCGTTCGGCCGGGTGACGACGCTCTTCTTGACGCCGAGCACGAGGGCCTCGGTCTTGATGCGCACCCACCGGCGCACGTTCGCCTCGTCGCCGTGCACCTCGGGGATGCGCCAGTGCGACTCGACCGGCACGACCGTGGCCTCGGGCCAGCGCCCGATGATCTCCTGCCCGCGGGGCGAGGCCGCCGCCTCGGGCTCGGCGTAGATGCGACGGACGTCGAGCAGCGGCGAGGGAGTCATCGCCCCTTGTCTACCCGGCACCCCCGACACGGACATTTCCATGTTCATGCAGAAAATGAATAGCATGATCCACACCATGAATAGGAACGACGGCACCCTCCCGATCTTCAAGACGGAGGCACAGGCTGCTGCGCTCGAAGCACTCCTGCTGAGCGATCGGCCGCTCTCGACGCGGGAGATCATCACGGCGACGGGCGCGAGCCAGCCGACCCTCCACCGCGAGCTCACGAGGCTCGTCGACGCAGGGCTGCTCGTACGCACCACGGTCGGCCGCAGCGCACTGTTCGCTCCTGACGAGGCGAACCCTGCCGTCGCGCCGCTGCGGACGCTCATCACCCTGTCGCGCGGCCCGCAGGCCCTGATCACGACGGCACTCGCGGATGTCCCCGGCATCAGCCGGGCCCTCATCTTCGGGTCGTTCGCCGCGCGGTCCACGGGAGCCCCGGGAGCGGCGCCGGACGACATCGACCTGCTCATCGTCGGGAGCCCGGTCCGTCGCGATGTCTACGACGCCCTCGACCCGCTCGACCAGGCCCTGCGACGCGAGGTGAATGTGACATTCTTGAGCGATGACCGCTGGGACGCTGCTGAGGACGAGATCGTGACGAGGATCCTCGGCGAGCCGAGGCTGGAGCTGCTCCCGTGAGCTACGGGCAGGCCGATCTCGAAGCGATGGTCTCCGACGGAGACCTGGAGGCCTGTCCCGCCGATGCCGCGGGCGCGAGAGCGCTGCTGACCAAGGCCCGCCGACACGTGGAGACAGCGCGGTCGTTGATCGACGACGACACGGAGATCGCCGCCGACGCCCTGCACGCCGGCAACAGGAAGGCGCTGGAGGCCGTGCTCCTCGACCGCGGTCTCAGATCCACCAAGAAGGGCGGGCACATCGCCCCTCGTCGAGCCGTCCAGTCGATGCTCGGCGGCGGGAGAGGGCTGCTGGGGGTCTACGACGTCGTCAGGCGACTGCGGCACGAGGGCGACTACACGCTCACCGATCTCCACCCGGACGATGTCCGCGACAACCTCCAGGACTCCCTCGCCCTCGTCGAGGCCTGCGAGAAGGTCATCGGGATGATGCCGCCCTTCTCTGCGGGTCGTGCACGATCTTGACGATCACTCGACGCCGAACGACCGGCTTGCCGATCGCGGCGGGGCCACTGCTAAGGTAAGGCTCACCTAAGGCCGACCACGGGTCGCTCCGATCACGAGCACCCCTCCGACGCGGCGTGCTCCCGAGCACGCCCTCCCGGAGCGTCGAGCCGGGCCCCTGCACCCGTCCCGGAAGGACACCCATGCCCCGCACCACGCGCCTGCTCGCGATCAGCGCAGCATCCGCCCTCGCCCTCGGCCTCGCCGGGTGCTCCGCCGACGCCGGCGACTCGACCGACGCCTCCTCGGGGTCGTCCGGGTTCACGCCGATCACGATCGAGCACGCCCTCGGCACGACGACGATCGAGACGAAGCCCGAGCGCGTCGCCACGGTCGCCTGGGCGAACCACGAGGTGCCGCTGGCCCTCGGCGTCGTGCCCGTCGGGATGGCCGCCGCGAACTTCGGCGACGACGACGGCGACGGCCTGCTGCCCTGGGTCGAGGAGAAGCTCACCGAGCTCGACGCCGAGACCCCCGTGCTCTTCGACGAGACCGACGGCATCGACTTCGAGGCCGTGGCCGACACCGACCCCGACGTCATCCTCGCCGCGTACTCGGGCCTGACGCAGGAGGACTACGACACCCTCAGCGAGATCGCGCCCGTCGTCGCCTACCCCGAGACCGCGTGGGGCACCGCCTGGCGCGACATGATCGAGCTCAACAGCGAGGCCATGGGCATGGCCGACGAGGGCGAGCAGCTGGTCAGCGACCTCGAGTCCGAGATCAGCGACACCGCCGACGCCCACCCCGAGCTCGCCGGCACCTCGGCGATGTTCCTCACCCACGTCGACACCGGCGACCTCAGCGAGGTCAGCTTCTACACGACGCACGACACCCGCGTGCAGTTCTTCGACGACCTCGGCCTCGAGCAGCCCGGCAGCATCACCGAGGCCAGCGACGCGACCGAGCTGTTCTCGCTGACGCAGAGCGCCGAGCAGGCCGACGCGTTCGACGACGTCGACGTGATCGTCACCTACGGCGACGAGACCCTCGTCGACGCCCTCGAGGCCGACCCCGTGCTCTCGCAGATGCCCGCGGTGAAGAACGGCGCCATCGTCGCCCTGCCCGGCACCACCCCGCTCGGCACGGCTGCCAACCCGACGCCGCTGTCGATCTCGTGGATCCTCGACGACTACGTCGACCTCCTCTCGCAGGCCGCCGCGAAGTCGTAGTGACCACAGCCCCCACGCTGCCCGCCGCGGGCGTCGCCGTCGTGCGACGCCCGCGGCGTCTGCGCGCCGTCTGGCTGCTCGTGCTGGTGGCCGTGCTGGTCGGCGTGGTGCTGCTCAGCGTGACGGTCGGCTCGCGCGACGTGTCGCTCGCCGACGTGTGGGCCGCCCTCGGCGGCGCGACCGACGGCTTCGACCGCGCGTCGGTCGCGAAACGGGTGCCGCGCACCGTCCTCGCCGTCGCGGCGGGCGCGGCCCTCGCCGTCTCCGGCGCCGTGATGCAGGGCGTGACCCGCAACCCCCTGGCCGACCCGGGGATCCTCGGGGTCAACACCGGTGCCTCCCTCGCCGTCGTCGCGGGCATCGCGTTCTTCGGCCTCAGCGCCTCGACCACGACGATCTGGGTCGCCGTCGCGGGCGCCGGCGCCACGGCGCTGGTCGTCTACGCGATCGGCTCGCTCGGCCGGGGCGGGGCGACGCCGCTCAAGCTCGCGCTCGCCGGCGCGGCCACCTCGGCGGCCCTGGCGTCGTTCATCACCGCGATCGCGCTGCCCCGCGGCGACATCGCGTCGAGCATCCGCTCGTGGCAGATCGGCGGGGTCGGCGGCGGCACCTGGGCGAGCCTCGAGCAGGTCGCGCCCTTCCTCGTCGTGGGCGTCGTCGTCTGCCTGCTCTCGGCCAAGGCCCTCAACTCCCTCGCCCTCGGCGACGACCTCGCGGCCGGCCTCGGCGAGCGCGTCGCCGTCGCCCGCGGGGCCGCCGCCCTCGGCGCCGTCGTGCTCTGCGGGGCGGCCACCGCCGTCACCGGCCCGATCGGCTTCGTCGGCCTCGTCGTGCCTCACGCCTGCCGGCTGCTCACCGGCGTCGACCACCGCTGGCTGCTGCCCTTCTCGGCCGTCGCCGGCGCCGTGCTGCTCACGGGCGCCGACGTCGTCGGCCGCGTCGTGGCCCGCCCGGCCGAGATCGACGTCGGGATCGTCACCGCCCTGATCGGAGCGCCCGTGTTCATCTGGATCGTCCGACGCTCGAAGGTGAAGGCCCTGTGAGCGCGCCGACCGACCTCCGGGCGTCGACGCCCGTGCCGCCCCGCGGCGCCGGCGGTGAGCCCGCCCGCCCCGGCTCGAGCCGCCTCGACGCCGTCGCCGCCTCGGTCGCCGCGGGTCGTGCCCGGCGGGGCCGCCGACGCCGCGCCGTGGTCGGCGTGCTCGTCGCCGCCCTCGTCGTCGTCTTCGTGCTGAGCCTCATGGTCGGCCGCACCTTCTACGGCCCCGGCGAGGTGCTGGGCGTGGTGCTCGGGCAGGACGTGCCCGGCGCGACCTTCACGGTCGGGCGCCTCCGCCTCCCCCGCGCGGTGCTCGCCGTCGCCGCGGGCCTCTGCTTCGGCCTCGGCGGCGTGACCTTCCAGACGATGCTCCGAAACCCGCTCGCGAGCCCCGACATCATCGGCATCAGCTCGGGGGCCAGCGCCGCCGCCGCCTTCGCCATCGTGACGCTGTCGCTCGACGACGGCCAGGTCTCGGCCTTCGCCATCGCCGCCGGCCTCGCGGTCGCGGTGCTCGTCTACCTGCTGTCGAAGCGCGGCGGGGTCGCCGGCACGCGGCTCGTGCTCGTCGGCATCGGCGTCGCCGCGATGCTCGACAGCCTGACGGCGTACGTGCTGTCGAACGCCGCGCAGTGGGACCTGCAGGAGGCGACCCGCTGGCTCACCGGCAGCCTCAACGGCAGCAGCTGGCCCCAGGTCGTGCCCGTGCTCGTGGCCCTGGTCGTGCTGACGCCGCTGCTGCTCAGCCGGTCGCGCGACCTCGCGGCGACGCAGCTCGGCGACGACGCCGCGTCGGCGCTCGGCGTGCGGGTCGACCGCACGCGCCTCGTCGTGATCGTCGCCGCGGTCGGGCTCATCTCGTTCGCGACGGCCGCCTGCGGGCCGATCGCGTTCGTGGCCTTCCTCTCCGGGCCGATCGCGGCCCGCCTGGTCGGGCCGAGCGGCTCGCTGCTCGTGCCGTCGGCCCTGGTGGGCGCCCTGCTCGTGCTCGTCGCCGACGTCGTCGGGCAGTATGCGCTCGGCACGCGCTTCCCCGTCGGGGTCGTCACGGGCGTGCTGGGCGCTCCGTACCTGATCTGGCTCATCGTCCGCACCAACCGATCGGGAGGCTCCCTGTGACCGCCGACCACACGCTCGACGCCGAGCACCTCACCCTCGGCTACGGCGAGCTCACCGTCGTCGACGACCTCAGCCTCGCCGTGCCGCCCGGGCGGATCACCGCCATCGTGGGGGCCAACGCCTGCGGCAAGTCGACGCTCCTGCGGTCGATGTCGCGCCTCCTCAAGCCCCGGTCGGGCCAGGTCGTGCTCGACGGGCGCGAGGTGCACCGCACCCCGGCGCGCCAGCTCGCCCGCACCCTCGGCCTGCTGCCGCAGTCGCCCGTCGCGCCGGAGGGCATCACCGTCGCCGACCTCGTCGGCCGCGGCCGCCACCCGCACCAGGGCCTCCTCTCGCGCTGGAGCAGCGACGACGACCGCGCCGTCGCCGAGGCGCTCGAGGCCACCGAGACGACCGCCCTCGCCGACCGATCGGTCGACGAGCTCTCGGGCGGCCAGCGCCAGCGCGTCTGGATCGCCATGGCGCTCGCCCAGCAGACCGACGTGCTGCTGCTCGACGAGCCGACGACCTTCCTCGACGTCAGCCACCAGGTCGAGGTGCTCGACCTGCTGACCGACCTCAACCGTCGCCGCGGCACGACGATCGTCATGGTGCTGCACGACCTCAACCTCGCGGCGCGCTACGCCGACCACCTCGTCGCCCTCGCGGCGGGCCGGGTGCACGCCGCGGGCGCCCCCGCCGAGGTGCTGACGGAGGACTGCGTCCGAGCCGTGTTCGGCCTCGACAGCCGTGTGGTCGCCGACCCCACGACGGGCGCGCCGATGATGCTCCCGCTCGGGCGGCACCACGTCGTCGCCGAGCCGACGGCCTGAGGCGCGGGCGCTCCACGACGGACGGCCCCGGGGAGGCGCGCTGCCGGTCGCACCGGCACCGCGCCTCCCCGGGGCGTCGGCTCGTCGCTCGGGCGTCAGCCCGTGACGACGGCGATCTCGTTCGGCGCGGCCGGCAGCTCGGCCGAGGCCAGCACCTCGCCGGTCGCCGCGTCGACGCGGTGGATCGAGCGCGTCGACGCGTCGGTCACGTACGCCGAGTCGCCGACCACGGTCAGGCTCGGGTGCGAGTCCTGCCACTCGACCGGGCCGACCCACGGGTCGATGACCGGCCACGAGTCGGTGGCCTCGCCGGTCTCGCCGTCGAGGCGGTGCAGCGCCCCGTCGGTGCCGAGCACGAGCACGTCGTCGTCAACGGTGCGGGCGACGCCCTTCCAGGTGTAGGCGACGCCCTCGGGCAGGTCGACGACACTCGACGACTTCGCCGCGGTGTCGACCATGGTCAGCTGCGTGAGCTCGTAGCCCTCGGAGTCGGGGTCCGAGTTGTAGTCGCCGAACATCACCGGCGACGAGTCGGTGACGTACGCGTTGCCCGTGCGGCCGTAGGCGTCCGCGGCGGGCAGCTTGGTGAACGTGCCGTCGTCGTAGACCAGCACGCCGTCGCTGCAGCCGAACACGGCCACCTCGTCAGCCGTCGTGCCCTCGCCGTGCACCGACGGGCACTCCTCGCTGCGCGCGATCTCGTCGCCGTCGGCGTCGAGCGCCCGCACGCCGGTGCGGCCCTCGCTGTCGCCGATGGTGGTCAGCAGGGTGCCGTCCTCGAGCTCGATCGAGACGCCGTGGTGGGCCTCGGGCGCCGGGATCTGCTCCGTCTCGGGCAGCTCGCCGGTCGACGAGGCGTCGAGCAGGTCGGCGGTGTCGAAGACCGTCGTCTCGCCCGTGCCGTCGGAGAAGAGGATCGTCTTGTCACCGTGGCGCACCACGTGGCCGGGGGTCGGAGCGTCGAAGACGAGGTCGGTCAACTCGGGCTCGGCGACGCGGTGCTCGCCGTCGGCCGTGGTCCAGGCGCCCGTGTCGAGCACCTGGAAGCCGTCGGTGGTGGAGACGAGCACGTGGCGCCCGTCGCCGGACGAGTTGACGCGGTTGAAGCCGGCCAGCTCGATGTCGGCCCGCTGCTCGAGGGTGTCGGCGTCGAGCACGAGCAGCCCGCCGTCGTAGGTGAGGGCTACGCGGGGCTGTGCGGCGGAGGCGGTGCTGCCGCCGGCCTCGGAGCCCGCGCCGGCCTCGGCGTCGGTGCCCGCGCCTCCCGAGCAGGCGGTGAGGGCGAGGGCCGCGCCGGCCGTGAGCGCGAGCCCGGCCAGGCCTCGACGGCGTCGCGGGTGTCGCTGGTGTCGCTGGGTCATGGGGTCCTTCCTTCGGGGTGGCGGCCGGTCAGGGAGACAGGCCGTGCGAGATGAGCTGCTCGTTCGAGCGCATCATCTCGAGGTACGTGGCGGCGCCCCCGCCGGGGGCGCTGAGCGACTCGGTGTGCAGGGCGACGACCTCGACGTCGACGTCGGCCTCGTCGGCGAGCACCTGCACCAGCCGGTCGGGCTGGGACGAGTCGGCGAAGATCGTGGCGACCCCCGCCTCCTCGATCGCGTCGGTGAGGTCGGCGAGGTCGGAGGCGCTCGGCGCCGCCAGGGTCGTGCCGCTCGGCAGCACCGCCCCGACGACCCGGAAGCCCCAGCGCTCGGCGAGGTAGCCGAAGACGTGGTGGTTCGTCACGAGCGCGCGGCGCTCGGCCGGGATCGCCGCGAAGGTCGCGGTCAGCTCGGCGTCGAGCGTCTCGAGCTGGGCCCGGTAGGAGGCGGTGGCGGCGGTCAGGCGGTCGACGTCGATCCCGTCGACCTCGGTCGCCAGCACGGGCTCGAGCCCGTCGACGACGTCGAGCACGCGCCCCGTGTCGGTCCAGAGGTGCGGGTCGGGCTCGCCCTCCGCGTCGCCGTCGACGTAGGCGAGCGGCTCGATCAGGTCGCCCGCCTCGACGACCGGCACGCCCGCCGCCCCGGCCGCGTCGACGTGCTGCTGCAGCCCCTCCTCGAGGCCCAGGCCGTTCGAGACGACGAGGTCGGCGTCGAGCATCTCGGCCGCCTCGCGGGCGGAGATCTCGACGGAGTGCGGGTCGGCGCCCGGGGGCATCAGGGTGACGACGTCGACCTGGTCGCCGACGAGCTCGCCGACGACGTCGCCGAGGATGTTCGTCGTCACGACGACGCGCGGCCGGTCGCCGGTGCCGGCGGTGCCCGGGCCGGCGGCCGTGCAGCCGGCGGCGGCGAGCAGGGCACCCGCCGCGACGGCGGCGGCCAGGGCGGTGCGCGCGGCGCTCATCGGCCCGTCTCCACCAGGAGGCTCGCCGGCAGGGCGAAGCTGCGCGCGACGCGGGCCGCGTCGGCGTGGTCGATCTCGTGCACCTGGCCGGTCGACGGCGAGGCCACGTAGCTGCGCGAGGCGTCGACCTCGAGCCGGACGCCCTCGGGCAGGGCACCGTCGACGAGGTCGCCGGCGAGCAGCGGCTCGGTCTGCGCCACGAGCCCGTCGGGCGACAGGACGACCACGCGCCCGGAGGCGTCGACCCCGACGACCGTGTCGTCGGAGTCGCCGACCGCGGTCGCGCGCAGCAACGGTTCGGGGGTCTCGATCAGGGTCCAGGCGCGGGCCCGCGCGTCGAGCAGCCAGGCACCGCGGGTGCCGGCGACGGCCGCGAGGGCGGGTCGGCCGGGGCGCTGCTCGAACGCGGTCGCGACGTCGGCGGGCGCGGTGCCCGCGGGGAATGGGATGCGCTCGACCACGGCGGACGAGCCGTCGTCGCCCTCGGTGACCAGCAGGGCGCCGTCGGAGCAGCCCACGACGACGCCGACCCGGGTCGCGGCGGCGCCGCGGAGGTCGGGGCAGGAGGCGACGGCACCGTCGACCTCGTCGCCCTCGGCCGTGCGGACACGGACGGCGTCGGCCACGTCCTCGCCGGCGGCGCCCGTCGCGGTGCTCGCGACCAGCAGGCCGCCGAGCGGCACGAGCACGCCCTCGGCACCGAGTCCCTCGACCCGCGCCCGCTCGTCGAGCTCGCCGTCGGCCAGCGCCTCGCCGTCGAGGACGACGCCCGTCCCCGAGCCGTCGAAGGCGACGGCCGTGAGCGAGGCGCTCGAGGCGATGCGCGCCTCCCCCGCTCCGTCGCCGCCGTCGATCTCGCCGGGCTCCGCGACGACGCGCGGGTCGGCCAGGTAGTAGTGGGAGTGGTCGCCGTGCGGCACCGTCCACGCCCCGCCGTCGACGAGGGTCACGGCGCCGTCGTCGGTCGACGCCAGGACGTACCGGCCGTCGGTGCCGAGCCGGGTCGCGTCGACCCCCTCGGCGAGGGTGACGCTCTGCTCGGTGGCCGGGTCGAAGGCGGTCAGGGCGCCGTCGGCGAGGGCGACGAGGCGGAGCTGCGGCTCCTGGAGCTCGTCGGCGCCCTCCACGAAGCCGTGGCCGGCCCCCGTGGTGGCGGTCGCGGCGGCGTCGGGGTCGGCGGCGGCGTCGTCGGTGTCGGCCGCCGGGCCGCTGCCGCACGCGGCGAGCGCCAGCGCGGACGCGACAGCCACGGGCAGGAGGAGGGCACGGCGACCGACGGTCGACGAGCGGGCGGGGCGGCGGGAGGTGCGGGCGGGGCGCGAGGTCACGGGTGGACCGTCTCCTTCGGGGTCGGGGCGGGCAGGGCGGTCGACGCGCCGGGCGCGTCGTGCGCGTCGGGCGCGCCCGGCGCGTCAGGAGCGCCGTGCGCGTCGGAGGTGGAGGAGGGGCGCCGGAGGCGCGTGGCCGTCGCGCGGACCGCCGCCGACACGGCCGTGAGGGCCACCGCGACGAACGCGATGCTCGCGCCGGCCGCCGTGGAGGCGTGCCACGAGACGAGGAGCCCGACGACGACGGCGACGGCGCCGAGGGCGGCGGCGAGCAGCATCGTGCTCGGGATGCGGCGCATCCAGTGGCCGGACGCGACCGCGGGGCCGAGCAGCAGGCCGACGACGAGCAGGCTGCCGACGGCCTGGTACGACGCCACCACGACGAGCGTGACCAGCCCGATCAGCACCACCTGGGCGAGCTGCGGCCGGAGGCCCGAGGTGCGCGCCACGCGGGGGTCGAAGGCGAGGGCGACGAACGGTCGGTGGAAGGCGACGACGACTGCGACCGCGACGGCGAGGGCGACGGCCAGGAAGACCAGGTCGCCGGCGTCGATCGCGAGCACGTCGCCGAAGAGCACGGCGGTGAGGTCGGTGGCGAACGACCGGGAGCGCGAGACGATCACGACGCCGAGGCTGAGCAGGGCGACGTAGAGCAGGCCGATGGCCGTGTCGGGCGAGACCCGCGAGCGGCGGGAGGCGATGCTCACCCCGGCGGTCATGACGCTCGCGCTGACGGCGGCGCCGAGCACCGGCGGCAGGCCGAGCAGGGCGGCGGTCGCGACGCCGGGCAGCACCCCGTGGGCCATGGCCTCGCCGAGGAAGGCCGCGCCGCGGACGACGACCCAGGTGCCCACGACTCCGCACAGCGCGGCGACCAGCACGCCGCCGACGAGGGCGCGCAGCAGGAAGGCCGTGGAGAAGGGCTCGAGGAGGAACATCACCCGGCGACCCTACATGAAAACGATTCTCGTTATGATTCTCATGTGACTGCCTCAGATCTCGCCGACGCCCTCCTCGACCCGACCCGCGCCTCCCTCGGCCCCGACGCCCCTCCCCTGGCTCGTCTGGTCGGCGTGACGGCCCGGCACGACGGGGCCGTGGCGCTCGACGACGTGTCGGTCGACGTGCCGCGGGGGCGGCTGACCGTGCTCGTCGGGCCGAACGGCTCGGGCAAGTCGACGCTGCTGAGCGTGCTGGCCAGCACGCACGACGACCTGTCGGGCACCGTCGAGCGGCCCCGCGGGCGGACGACGGCGGTCGTCGTGCAGCGGAGCGCCGTCACCGACCGACTGCCGATCACGGTGCGCGAGACCGTGTCGATGGGGCGCTGGGCCGACCGCGGCGCCTGGCGCCCGCTGCGCCGGAGCGACCGCGCGATCGTCGACGAGAGCCTCGAGGCGCTCGACATCGTCAGCCTCGCCGGGCGGCCGCTCGCGAGCCTCTCGGGCGGTCAGCGCCAGCGCGCGCTGGTCGCGCAGGGGCTGGCGCGGCGGGCCGAGCTGCTGCTGCTCGACGAGCCGACCGCCGGGGTCGACGCGGCGGCGACGGCGGCGATCCGGCGGGCGGTCGCCGCGGAGCTGGCGCGCGGGGCGACGGTCGTCGAGGCGACGCACGACGCGTCGCTGCGCGGGCCCGACGTGGCCGTGGTGCACCTGGTCGACGGGCGGCGCGTGCACTGAGCCGCGGCGGCGCCCTGACGTCGAGGCGACTCGTCCTGGGCCCTCGCGCTCGTCGAGGCCCCGGGACGCGTCACCTCGACGCCGCGCCCGCGCGCCCCGCCTCAGGGCAGGATCGAGTCGACGTACCCGCCGTCGACCCGCAGCGCCCCGCCCGTCGTGGCCGAGGCGAGCGGCGACGCGAGGTACACCACCATGTTCGCGATCTCCTCCGGCTCGATCAGCCGCTGCAGCAGCGACTGCGGCCGGTGCTCGACCATGAAGCGGTGCTGCGCCTCCTCCCACGGCAGGTCGCGGGGCACGAGCTCGTAGACGAAGTCCTCGACGCCGTCGGTGTGGGTCGGCCCGGCGATGACCGAGTTGACGGTGACGCCCGTGCCCGCCGCGGCCTTCGCGAAGCCGCGCGACACGGCGAGCAGCGACGTCTTCGACATGCCGTAGTGGATCATCTCGGCCGGCGTCACGATCGCCGAGTCGCTCGCGATGTTCAGCACGCGGCCCCAGCCGGCGCCGGTCATGCCGGGCAGGTAGAGGCGGGTCAGGCGCACGGCCGACAGCACGTTCACCTCGAAGTAGCGCCGCCACTCGTCGTCGTCGATCGAGAGCGGGTCGGCCGAGCCGAAGACGCCGAGGTTGTTGACGAGCACGTCGACCTCGGGCACGAGGCCCTGCACCGCGAGCGCGCCCTCCGCCGTCGAGACGTCGCCGGGGGCGGCCGTGAAGGAGGCGCCCGGTGCGTCGTCGAGGAGCCCCGCGATCGCGTCGTCCACGCGGGAGGCGGTGCGCCCGTTCACCGCGACCGTCGCGCCCGAGCGGGCGAGGCCGAGCGCGATCGCGCGGCCGATGCCCTGGGTCGAGCCCGTCACGAGGGCGGCCTTGCCGGTGAGGTCGATCTGCACGGGGTGGTCCTTCCGTCGGGGCGGCGAGGGCGCCGCCGCCCCATCGTGCACCCGCGGGCGGTCGAGGCGCGGGCGGTCGGTCGAGACTCGGGCGGTCGGCTCAGCCGGCGGCGATCTCGCGGAGGGTCGCCAGGTGCTCGGCCCACGCCGTCCGCCCCGCCGCGGTGAGCGACAGCGTCGTGCGCGGCCGCTTGCCGACGAAGCCCTTCTTGACCCTGACGAAGCCGGCCGTCTCGAGCGTGCTGATCTGCTTGCTGAGGGCGGAGTCGGTCACCTGCACGGCGTCGCGGAGGTCGCCGAAGTCGAGCTGGTCGGCGGCCGCCAGCGCGGCGGTGATCGAGAAGCGCACCGGCTGGTGCAGCACCTCGGAGAGGCGGAGTCGCGGGTGCGGATCGCTCATCGCCGGGCCTCCCGGGCCTCGACGGCCGCGAAGCCCACGGTGATCGCCATGAGGGCCGCGGCCAGCAGGCACGTCGCGACGACCGCCTCCCCCTGGGAGCCCGCGACGACGATCATCGCCGGCACGTAGACGACGAAGAGGGCGACGATGAAGCCGATCCAGCGGCGGGAGGCGCCGGCGGCGGTCGAGCGCATCACCGCGAGCTGGAAGACGACGACGACGAGCACCCACGCGAGGAGGCCGACGAGGGCGACGAGGTAGTTCGCGCCGGCCGTCAGGCCCATCGCGAGGGTGCCCATCGAGACGGCGGTGCCGAGCGAGAGCATCACGGCGACGGCGGGCCAGCCGGCCGCGGCGGTCGTGAGCCGGCCGGTGGCGCGGGCCTCGGCGAGCAGGCGGCGGGCCTCGTCGGGGCTGGGGGCGGAGGCGGGGGTCTCGGTGGTCATGACGGGGCTCCTTCGGTGGTGGCCGGGCCTCGGTGCCCGTCCGTCTGCCTCCACACTAGGCAAGTACTTTCCATTTTGGCAAGTACTTTCCGCGAGCTGGTCACCGGGACCGTCCGCACCGCCGGTACCCTCGGACCGTGCCCCCGACCGCCGACGCCGACGCCCCCGCCTCCGCGGGCGACCGGCCGCCCCGGGGCCGCCCCGCCGAGATCGACCCCGCGGCGCTCGCCCGCACCGCCGTCGCCCTCTTCGAGGAGCGCGGCTACGACGCGGTCAGCATGGCCGACGTCGCCGAGGCGGCCGGCATCGGGCGCCGCAGCCTGTTCCGCTACTTCCCCACGAAGGCCGACCTCGTCTGGGACGGCGCCGAGCCGGTCGGCGACGAGATGCAGCGCAGGCTCCGGTCGAGCCCGCCCGGCGGCGACCTCCTCCAGGCCTACGGCGACGCGTTCGTCGCGGGCCTCGCGGTGCCGGCGCTCGACCTCGCCGCGACGCGGGCCCGGCTGCGCATCATCGCGGCGCACCCCGAGCTGCTGACGCAGGTGGGCTCGCGGATGGGCAGCCGCTCCACGACGCTCGCGGCGTTCATCGCCGAGCGCCGGCCCGACCTCGTCGGGACGGTCCGGATCGTCGTCCTCGCCGACGCGCTGAGCGCCGCCACGTACGCGGCCCTCCGCTGGTGGGCCGTCGAGAGCGACGACGAACGACCCGACGCCGCGATCCGCGAGGCGCTCGAGGCGCTGGCCGACCTCGCCCGGCCGCCCCGCGACTCCTGACCCGCCCTAGCCCGCCGCTCGCTGCGCGCTAGCGTGGGCCGATGGACTCGATGCCCTCCCGTGCCCGCTGGGACGACCTGCCCGTCGAGCTGCGAGAGGCGGTCGCCGGCGTGCTCGGCAGCCCCGTCGTGACCGCCGTCAGCCAGGTCGCCGGGTTCTCGCCGGGCAGCGCCGACCGCGTCGTCGCCGCGGACGGCCGCCGAGCTTTCGTCAAGACGGCCGACCGGCGCCGCAGCCCCGACACGGCCGACCTGCACCGACGGGAGCTGGCCGTCGCCGAGGCGCTGCCCGCGACCGTGCGGGCCCCCGCCCTGCTCGGGTCGTGGGTCACCGACGACTGGGTCGCGCTCGTCCTCGACGACGTCGAGGGGCGGCACCCCGGGGAGGCGCGCGACGGCTCCGACGTCGAGGCCGTCCTGGACGCGTTCGCGACCCTGCCCGTGGCCCGGGGGTCGATCGCGTTCGAGGGCCTGCCCGAGGCCGCCGACGAACTCGGCGGCGAGGCGGCCGGCTGGGACCGCCTCGAGGCGGACGGCGCGCTCGACGCGCTCCCGGACGAGGTGCGCCGCGACCTCCCGGAGCTCCGTGCGGCGGCCGCGCGGGCCGCCGAGGCCGCCGCGGGCGACCACCTGCTGCACCTGGACGGCCGCGCCGACAACGTGCTCGTCGACGCCGTCGGCACCGCCTGGCTCGTCGACTGGCCGTGGGCCGCGATCGGCGCCCGCTGGATCGACGGCGCCCTCTACCTCCTCGACGTGCTCGTGCGCGGCGAGCAAGTCGACGTCGAGGCCGTCCTCCGGTCGCACCCCCTGCTGGCCGACGTGCCCGCCGACGACGTCGACGCCGTGCTCGCCGCCGTCGCCGGGTCGTTCTTCGACAAGGCCCGGCGACCGTCACCCGAGGGGATGCCGAGCCTGAGGGCGTTCCAGCACCACGAAGGAGTCGCCGCCGCTGGCTGGTGGGCAGACCGCCGGGCGGCACGCCGACGGTGACGGCGCTGGCCGACCTCGCCCGGCCGCCCCGCGGCTCCTGACCCGCCCATGATCGAGCGGTCACGATCTGCTCCGATCCGGATCGGGGCGGAGCAGATCGTGACCACTCGGCGCCGCTGCGCTAGCGTCGGGGCGACGGGCCGGGGGCCCGACAGCGGGGAGCAGCAGATGACCGACGACGACCGGGGGCCGGAGGGCCTCCCCGACCTCTCGACCCTCCCGCCCGCGCTCCGCGGCGGCGGCTGGCGCGGCACCGTCGGCGCCGTGCCGATGACCGTCGGGCGGTCGCTCGCCGCCGTGGCCTCGGGCGTCCTCGCCGGCCTCGCGACCGTCGTCGTCGTGCTCCTCGTGGCCGTCGTCGCGGCGCCGAGCGGCTGGGAGGGGCTGGGCGCCGTGCTGCTGGCCCTCGCCGGCGGCATCCTCGTCGCCTGTTTGGTCGCCGCCCTCGTCGTCAGGGCGTTCGTCCGGACGCGCCAGCGGGGCAGCCGCTTCTCGGGCGTCTTCTCCGCCGCCCTCGCGGTGCTCCTCGTCGCCCAGGTGGCCCTGATCGCCGGGGCGGGGTCGGGGCTGCTCACCGGGCCGGCCGCCGATCTCCGCATGCTCGACTGGGTGCTCGTCCCGATGCTGTGGACGGTGCCGGCGGCCGCCGCCGGCGTCGTGCGGGCTCGGGTCGTCGCCGCGGTCGCGGGCGCCGGTGCGCTCGTCGTCGTCGCGGTCGTCCTCCTCCGCCTCACGACCTGACCCCCGCCCCACGTCCGAGTGGTCGCGATCTGCTCTCCCCCGGGGCGGGGAGGAGCAGATGGCGACCACTCGAGGCCGGTGCGGGAGGCGCGGGTCAGCCGCCGACGCCCGCCCGCGCCACGAGGTCCTGGATGAAGGGCCACACGTCACGGGCCTGGTCGACCCCGGCGAGGGCGGTGGCGAAGAGCGGCCAGAGCGACACGAGCAGCGTCGAGACGACCGCCGCCACCGCCAGCACCCACGCCAGGGCGCCGTGCCGGGAGAGGAACACCAGGCCGAGCAACGCCAGCGCGAGCAGGAAGCCCACCGCCGCCGCGCCCGCGATCGACCCGACGGGCACGTCGAGCGCACCGGCGGTGCCGCCGTCGGCCGCGCCGATCAGGGCGAGCACGGGCACGAAGACCCCGCCGACGACGAGCAGGCAGACCACCAGGCCGGTGGCGAGGGCCCACCAGACCGCCCGGGGGCGGTGCGGTCGGCGGCTGGTCGTGGTGCGTCGTCCGAACATCGTCGTTCCTCCTGCGTGCGGTCGGGTCAGGGCGGGTCGGTCAGGGCGTGCCGGGTCGGGGCGGGGCGGGGCCGGGTCAGGCCCGGCGGGCGTCGTCGTCGGCGGCGGCGGCGCGGGCGGCGTCGGCCGCGGCCCCCGCGGCGCGGGCAGCCGCCTCGGCGGCGTCGACGGCCGCGTCCGCGGCGTCGCGCTCGGCGTCGACGGGGCCGGTGCGGTCGCCGTCGTCGCCGTGACCGTCGGCCGCGCGCTCCCACTCGACGGCGGCGGCGGCGTCGTGCGTGACCGGCTCCGCCTTCGGGTCACGGGCGGAGGCGTCACGGGCCGCGGCGTCGCGGGCCTCGCCGGACGCGTCGTCCACCGCGTCGGCCGTGCCGTCGATGGCGTCCGCGATCGCGGTCCGCGCCGAGTCGGCGAGGTCGGAGGCGCGCTCACCGAGCGACCTCGGGTCGTCGGCCGGTGCGCCGTCCTCGACCCGCGACTCCTCGTTGTCCGCCCCACGGCGCGGCTCCGCGTCGTCAGCGTCGGGCGACGCGTCGTCGGCGGGGGCGACGTCGTCGAACGGGCCGTGCACGTCGACCACCGACACGTCGACCGAGACCGGCTCGCCGTCGAGCTGGCCGACCGCGTGGCCGACCTGCGTGCGCACCTTGTCGGCGAGCTCCGTGACGTTGGTCGGGTACTCGGCCACGAGGGCGACGTCGACCTGCAGGCCGGTCGACGCCTGCGTCACGGTGACGCCGATCACGCCCCCCTTGCCGAGGCGCGACCGCACGGCGCCGACGAGGCGCGCGGAGGGGGTGCCGAGCGCGTGCACGCCGGTCGTGCCGAGCACGGTCAGCGCGATGGTGCGCTCGAGGGCGGCCTCGGGCGACGAGGCGTCGACGGGCCCGAGCGAGTCGAGGTCGATCCGGGTGACGTGGTGGGTGGTGCTGGTGCTGGTGCTGGTGCTCATGGTGCGGCCCCTTCTCGGGCGGTCGGCCGCGCGGGCGGCTCGGAGTGGAGTGCGGGTGGGAAGGTCGTGCGACCGAGAAGCGGCCCTCGCCCTCGGTCGAGGTCGAGGGCCGCGTCGGTGGTGCGGGTGCGTCGTGCCGGGCGGTGCTCAGTCGAGCCGCGTCGCTCCGGACATCTGCGTGCGGAGGCCGCCGTTGATCTGCACGACGACGGGGGTGACCGTGCCGAGCAGCTCGTCCCAGCGGGCCACGGCCTCGTCGACGGCGCGACGGAGGTCGACCGGCGAGGCGCCGCGGCGGGCGTCGACGGTCACGCGGAGCACGTTCTCGCCCTTGACGCGGAAGGCGACGACGTCGGCGGCGAGGACGCCGGGCGTGCTGGACAGCGCCTCCTCCAGCACGTCGGCAGCGACCCGCGCGTCGACGACGACGTGGCCGCCGGTCGGCGAGTGGCTGCCCTCGGCCTCGGAGAGGTCGAGCAGGGTGCTGGTGCGCCCGCCGCCCTGACGGACGATGAACACGACGAGCAGGAGGGCCAGCACGAGGCAGGCCGCGGCCGTCACCCAGAGGATCCAGACCTGGCCGCCCGAGAGGGCGTCCGTGACCGGGCCGGTCGCGTCGGACGCGCCGTCGGAGACCGTCTGCTGCACGTCGGGCCACAGCGCGCCGACCGCGACGGCGGCGCCGGCGAGGAGGAGCACGAGGCCGACGACGAAGACGACGATGCGGTTGAGAGCGCGGTTGGTGTCGTTCATCGACCGACCTTCCCCTTCTTCTTGGACAGCTTCACGCGGGGGCGGAGCGTCGGCGAGTAGTCGTAGCTCGAGATCTCGCCGCGGACGGCCTCCTCGATGCTGCGCAGGTCGGCGGTGCGGCCCGACACGGGGTCGATCTCGACGAGCGCGACCTTCTTGCCCACGCTGACGCTCACCCGGTCGGGGTGGACGTCGCCGGCGAAGCTGGCCGTGCGGGCGAGCGACCGGGCGATGACCCGGTCGTCGACCACGGCGGCGGTGCGGTCCGCCGTGGCGGCGCGGCGACCGCGACGGCCGGGGGCGAGCGACACGACGATCAGCACGAGGCCGACGATCGCGACGACGGCACCGATCGCGGTGAGCGCTCCGACCGGGGCGCCGGCCGCGCCGAGCACGGCCGAGGCGGCGTCCGCCGGGGCGACGAGCAGGGGCGCGGTGCCGAGGGCCGCGAGCACGGACTCCGTGCCGATCCAGGCGAGGACCAGGACGAGCAGGACGGCCAGGGTCACGGCGACGCCCGACCTCGACGAGTGCGTCTCACGCCGGAGGACGCGGCGGTAGGTGCTGCTGGTGCTCATGAGACCCGCCTCCTCTGGCTGAGCTCGGCGCCGGTGATCTGCAGGTCGACGCGTTCGACTTCGGTGCCGGTCAGCTGCAGGACGCGCTGCCGGATGGTGGACTGGGCCGACGTGAGCCGGTCCAGCAGGGTGCCCGCCGTGCGGTTCGGCACGCCGAGCGGGGTGAGCCGCACGGGGGCCTTGGCGACGAGGGTGAGCCCGCCGTCACGGTCGGACAGCTCCACGGACACGTCGGACGCCTTCGCGTCCAGTGCCTCCGCGGTGACGGCCGACACCACACGGCGCACGGCGCGCGACGTGATCACGGTGCGGCCGTGGAGGGCCTGGTCGGCCGTCACCGCCGCGGTCACGAGGACCGCCGCCCGCGGAGGGCGTCCGCGACACCGCGGACGTCCAGCTTGCCCTCGGTGAAGCGACCGACGAAGTAGCCGATCACGAGTGCGAGGGCGACCAGGAGGAGACCTCCGAAGCCGAACTGCAGGGCCGTCAGCGCGAGGACCGCGCCGACGAGCATGCCTCGGGTGGTGGCGGTCACTGGACGCGGCTGTCGTCGGCGTCGTCGGCGTCGTCCGACGGGATGTAGACGTCGGAGACGGTCACGTTGACCTCGGTGACCTCCATGCCGACGACCTGCGAGATGGCGTCGGTGACCGACTTGCGGACGTCGTCGGCGACCTTCTGGAGCTCGACGGGGTACTCGGCGACGATGACGATGTCGGCCGCGACCTGCTTCTCGCCGACCTCGACCGAGACGCCCTGGCCGCGGTCCTGCTGGTTGATGGCGTTGCGGATCGCGCCGATGGCACGCGCGGCGCCGTTGCCCAGGTCGTGCACGCCGGGGACCTCGCGGGCCGCGATGCCGGCGACCTTCGAGACGACGCCCTCGGCGATGGTGTTCTTGCCGGCGGCGTCGCCGGTGTGCTTGGCGGCAGCGGTGCTGGTGCTGGTGGCGGGGGTGACGTTGGTCATGGTCTGTCTCCTTCTCGTGCTGGTGGCGCCCCACCGGGTGGTGGTGCGGTGTTCCCGTCGGTGGGACTCATCATTCAGACGCATCGACGTGGTCAGGTGTCACGGTGGTTCAGGCGGCTGTCAGGAAGCGTGCTGAGGACACTCACTTCCCGGACATCCCGCCCGCGCATCCGTCATCGCCGCAGGGTCTCCCGCGGCTGCTCGCCGAACCGGCGGGCGTAGGAGGCCGAGAACCGGCCCAGGTTGCCGAAGCCCCAGCGGGTCGCGACGTCGGCGACGTGGACCTCCCGCGGGGCGGCGCGGAGCAGCTCGGCGTGGACCCGGTCGAGGCGGACCTGCCGCACATAGGCCGCGGGCGAGGCGCCGAGCTGGCGGCTCATCGACTGCTGGAGGGTGCGGGGGTGCAGCCCTGCGGCCGCCGCGACGTCGGACGGCGTGATGGGCTCGTGGGCGTGCTCGTGGACGAAGTCCACGGCGTCGCGCAGGCGGCCCGGGCCGACGGACCGGACGGTCGCGGGCACGTCCGAGACGCTCCAGGGGAAGAGGTCGAGGATCGCGTGGACGAGCACGAGCTGCGCCTCGGCGCGGAGGAGGGGCGACGTGCCCACCTCGACGAGCGGGCCGGTGACGGCGGCCAGGGCGCGCCTCCATCCCTGCACCGCCTCGGGCGTGGGCGTCGCCGAGCCGTCGAGCACGACGAGCTGGGCCGGGCCGCCGTGTCGCTCGCGGGCGGTCTCCTCCAGGAAGCCGGGCTCGACCTGCACCACGTGCTGCACGTGCGGCGACAGCCGCAGCTCGTAGGGCAGCTCGGTGGGCAGGGGGAACGGGTCGGAGGCGCGGCTGCGGTGGCCGCCCCGGCGGTGGTCGACGGACCCGGCCCCCTCGCGGAACCAGCCGACGGCGTAGCGGTCGGGCCACGGCACCTCGCCGTGCAGCCGCCCGCCGAAGGTCGACGTGAGGAGGGTGACGCGCCCGTCGTCGACGGACGAGCAGCGGTACGTGAACGCGTCGTCGACAGCCTCGGCCCGGAAGCCGCGGCCGCCCCAGACCTGCTCGTAGTGCAGGCAGGCCTCGTCGGGATCGGTGCCGGAGGCGCTGGCCCGGCGGGGTCGGTCGGAGACTGCCGTGCCGTCGGCGGGGGCGGGGGCGACGGCGAGCGTCTGGTACGTGGTCATGCTCGGTTCCTCTCCGGTGCGCACGCCCTCGGGCGGGCACCACTGACAGGACGTGCGACGTGGCAGGTTCGTCACGGATCCGTCGTGCAGTGAGGATGATTCGTGTCTGCGGACGGGTTCGACGGGTCGCGTCGGCACCCCAGAAGACGGGCCGACAGGGTCGTCCGCCCCGACGCGCCCCGCACCCGGTGAGGAGGCGCGGGGCGGGAGCGCGGTGCGGGGAGCGTGGGCCGGGAGGCGCGGATCACGAGGCCCCCGGACTCGACCAGCGGCCAGGACGCGCCGCCCGCCCAGCCCGCCGTGGTAGCAACGACAGGAGCGCGGGTCACCCACCCGCGCTCCGCCGCGGGCACGACGCCCCGCCCGGCGAGGTGCGCCGCACCCCGCCCGATCGCCCGGGAGGTCGACACCATCGCCGACGACCCGCTCCTCGACGCCTCGGACGGCACGCTCGCGACGCGTGCCCGGGACGGCGACGTGCACGCCTTCGAGGTGATCGCCCGGCGTCACGGCCCCCTCATGCGCGTGCTGGCCGGCCGGCTGCTCGGCTCCGACGTCGAGACCGACGACGTCGTGCAGGAGGCCTTCCTCGTCGCCTGGCGGCGGCTCGGCGACCTCGACGACCCGGGCACCCTCCGGGCCTGGCTGATGCGCATCGTCGGCAACCGGAGCATCGACCGGCTGCGGGTGCGCCGCGACCACGACGACGTCGACGCGTACGAGCGCCCGGCGCCGCGCTCGGAGGCCCCCGACCGACAGGTCGAGACGCGCCTCCAGCTCGACGCGATGTGGTCGGCCCTCGACAAGCTCCCCCTCGACCAGCGACGCTGCTGGTTGCTGCGCGAGACCGCGGGCTACTCGTACGCCGAGATCGCGCAGGCCCTCGACCTGCCGACCTCGACCGTGCGCGGGCAGATCGCCCGGGCACGGATCTTCCTGATGGGCGAGATGGAGGCATGGCGATGACACCGATCGACGACTCCGCGCCCCTCGACGCGGCAGAGCTGGTGGACGGCGTGCCCGTCGACGAGCTCGCCGACTACCTCGACCGAGGCCGGACGCCGCGCGAACCGCGCATCGAGGGGTCCGCCGAGTGCCGTCTGTACCTGCAGGCGCTCGACCGGGTGACGCGACTCTCGCACGCCTCCCTCGAGCGCGAGGCCGAGCGTGAGCCCGACCGCGACGACACCTGGATCACCGGCCTGCTCGAGACCATCCGCCACGAGGTCGTGGGCGGCCGCGACATCCCGGTCGGGCACCCCGACCCGGCGACGAAGCTCAGCGTCACCGAGGCCGCGGCGCGCGGGCTCGTGCGCCGCGCCGGCGACGACCTCGACGGGGTCCTGCTCAGCTCGACGTCGTTCGACGGCGACGTCGACACGGCGGGAGCGCCCGTCGTGGTGCGCGTCACCGCGGCGGTGCGCTACGGGCTCGACCTCAACGCCGTGGCCGACCAGCTGCGCGACCGCGTGGCCGCGACGCTCGGGCTGCACACCGAGCTCGCCGTGACCGCGATCGACGTGACCGTCGACGACGTGTGGCTGCCGGGCGACCGCGGCACCGGCCCCGGCGCCGGCCCCCACACCGGCACAGGAGCAGAGGAGGCGCGGAGATGACCGACGAGATGGTGGACGCCCCCGAGACGGCCGAGACCGACCAGGCCCTGTCGCGAGCCCTGACCCGGGCGCTGCGCGGCACGCCCGGCGTCGTCGACGTCTTCGACGCCCACCCCGTCGTCGAGGCGGCGGTCACCCTGGTCGCCGAGGGGCTCGAGCTCGCGGAGCCCACCGGCCTCGTCGACGTCGACCGCTCCGGCGGCCTGCTCTCCGTCGCCGCGCACGTCGCCACCGACGTGGCGGTGCCCACCCCGCAGACCCTCGCCCGGGCCGCCGACGTGGTCCGTCAGACCGTGGCGGAGCTCGGCGCCGGTGCCGACGAGGTCGTCGTCAGCGTCACGGCGCGTCTGGTCGAGGCGCCTCTCGAGGCGGCTCCGCCCGCGGAGTAGGTCGGGCGCTCTGGTGCGACCCCGCGAGGGCTCGGGTCAGCCGTCGTGCCGGCGAGGCGTCCAGCCCGCCCAGCGACCGTCGGGCAGCCCGGCGAGCGCGTCCTCCCAGCGTCGGAGCTCGGCCCGACGGACGCCGCGCGTCGGGGTCCTGCCCGACCAGGCGTGGCTCGACCGCGAGAGCGCCCACTCCGCCCGACCTCGCCTCCCGGCCTCGACCGTCTCGCGGACGCCGTCGCGGGCGAGCGCCAGCACGACCTCCTCCAGGCCGTCGGCCACGTGCTGCCACGGCTCGTCGCAGAGCTGGCAGCTGCAGAACGGGAAGGCGAACGAACTGAAGGCGCCGGCGGCCACGCCGACGACGCCGGGCTCGGTGCCGATGACGATCCACACCGTGACCTCCCCGGGGTGCACGGGAGAGATCCGGACGATGCGCGACACGGGCTCGGGCAGCCACCGTGCGTGCACCGAGGGGACCTCCAGCGGCGCGTCGACGACGACGTCGTACTCGCGGGCGACGTGCTCGACGAGCGCCTGGGCCACGGCGGCGACGGGGCGGTAGGTCTCCGGGTCGGCGTACGACGGGTCGTCGCCGAGGTCGGGGTCGGACGCCCGCGGGGAGAAGACGGTCTCGGCGAACGCCGGACGCACGTAGTCGGTCACGCCAGCGGACCCCAGCGGGTGTCGGTGACGACGACGGGGTGCATGCGTCCAGTCTCGCAGGCCCGTCGGCCTGGCGAGCCGCCCGCGGTGACGTTGCGGCGGACCGCCCCGCGCTGGGATGCTCGCGGCATGACCTCCGCCACGGCCCTGCTCGTCATCGACCTCCAGCGCGGCGTCGTCGTCGGGTGCGTCGACGCCGACGCGGTCCTCGAGCGGACCGCCCGTCTCGTCGACCGGGCGAGGGCGGAGGGCGTGCCCGTGGTCTGGGTGCAGGACCATGACGAGTTCCCCGAGGGCACGGACGACTGGCAGCTGGCTCCGCCGCTCGCCCGTGCGGACGACGAGCCGCTCGTCCGGAAGGACCGCCGCGACGCGTTCGTCGGCACCGACCTCGACGAGGTGCTCGAGCGACTGGGCGCGGAGCACCTCGTCGTCGCCGGCGCCCAGACCGACTACTGCGTCCGCACGACGACGCAGGCGGCGGCCGTGCGGGGCTTCGACGTCACCCTCGTCTCGGACGCCCACACGACCACCGACGCGGAGCACGACGGCGTCGTCATCACCGGCGAGCAGATCGTCGCCCACACGAACATGTACTTCGCCGGCCTCCGCTACCCGGGGCAGCACTTCGCCGTCGAGACGCACGACCGGGTGGAGTTGACGAGCCGCCGGTAGCTGCGGCGACCGGGTGACAGAACTCGTCTCCTCAAGAACGTGAGCAACTGATAGCTTCTCGACGGGGGCTGAGGCCCTCTTCTGCTCGTCGAGGTGCTGGGCCCCGACGGACTTGCAATGACGCATGTATCCGTTCCGACAGAAAGCACTCCTTTGCGCTCTTCAGCCACCAGGGGCCTCGTCGCTGTGCCGACGGCCCTCGCACTCGCTCTGAGGTGTCCTGCTCGCCGCGGGCCCCGCCTCCGCCGCGGCTCCCGTGACGATCACGTCGCCGGCTCCCGGGTCCACCTACGACAACTCGGCAGGCCTCCCCCAGGTCGTGCCGATCACGGGGACGGGCCTCCCCACGGCCGACGACCTCGTGCTCACGTACGACATCGGCACGGGCACGGCCGCCCAGGCCCTGTTCAGCGGCACGACCCACAACGCTGACGGGTCGTTCTCCGCCAACGCCAACTTCGGACAGCTGCCCCCCGGTGAGACGACCGTCGTGGCGACCGTCTCAGGCGCCGACTCGCTGTCCGGCGTCGCCGACCCCGAGGTGACGCCGTCCGCGTACACGTTCGAGCTCGCCGTCGCGCCGAACCCCTCGTTCCCGTTCACCGTGACGTCGCCCGGCACCGGTGAGGTCGTCGAGACGACGACTCCGGTCTTCACCGGCACGGCGCAGCCCGGCAGCACGGTCACGGTCACCTACAGCAACAAGGCCCTCGGCAACTCGGTCGCCGGCACCGCCGTCGCGGACCCGAGCGGGGCATACTCGGTGCCCACGACCTTCCTCGACCTCGCGCCCGGTTCGCTCGGGTCGGGCGCCACCGTCACCCAGACGAACCCGGACGCCCAGGTCGGTCGTCTCTCGATCGCCTTCACCTTCGCGCAGCCTCCCGTGCCCGCCATCGCACAGACGGTGACCGCGACCCCGGACGAGGTGACCGTCGAACAGGCCACGACGACCGGGATCACGGTCGCCGCGACGGGCTTCAGCCCCGGCGAAGAGGTGCGCACGGTCGTCACGGACTCTGACGGAGCCGCCGTCGAGCTCGCCGATCGCGACCTGAACTACTACGCGGAGAACGACCTCGGCGCCTACGCCGACACCCTGGTGTTCACGGACACCGTCGCTCCCGACGACTACACGATCACCCTCACCGGCGTGCGCTCCGGCATCGTCCTGGCCGCCGAGGTCACCGTCGTCGACGAGGTCGTCGTCCTGACACCGACGCCGGTCATCACCAGCCCGACGGAGGGGCAGGTCGTCTCGGGCGGGACGGTCACCGTCTCCGGCACCGGTCCGGTCGGCTCGGGCATCGTCCTGACCGTCGCCGAGCAGTCGTTCTTCGACGGCACGGACCTCGAGTCGCCTGCCGAGGGCCGGTTCTACCTCACCGACCTCGCCGACCCGATCCTGGTCGACGACGCCGGCAACTGGACGATCACGGTCTCGCTGCTGCCGGGTGACTACGTGGCCCAGGCCGTCGCCGCCGAGCTCACGTCCGACGGCGCCGTCGACGAGGCGGGAGGCGTGTCCGAGTTCTCGAACATCGTCGCCTTCAGCCTCGTCGCAGCCCCCGCCGCCGTGGTGCCGCCCGTCGTGACCCCGGCGGCGCCCGTCGCCCGGCCGACGGGTCTCGCCTACACCGGCGCAGAGGCCGGCCAGGGCGTCATCGGCGCAGCTCTCCTGCTCCTCGTCGGAGGCGGCCTGCTGGTCGCCGCCCGTCACCGCCGCACCCTGGCGGTCCCCTCCGCCGAGTAGCACCGGATCAGCACACCCGACCGCCCCGTGAGGCGAACACGACGTCAGTGGTCACCACGCGGGGCGGTCGCACGTCGTCTCCCTGGTGATCGACCGGCGGCCGACCTGGGTGAGGAGCACGCGGCTCGCGTGATCCCTGTCCGATGGCTCAGCTCGACGCGCGCCTCCGCGCCGAGCGCGGCGGGGCCGCACGCAGGTGCGCGGTGACGAGGCCGAGGATGCGGGCGAGCTGCTCGGCGTCGTCGTCCGTCACGGGGGCGAAGAGGAGGCCACGAACGGTCTCGATGTGCCCCGGGAAGACCGCGGCGAGCACGTCTCGGCCCGCACCCGTGATGGTCACGACCGTGCTGCGCTCGTCGTCGGGCGACGGGGAGCGCACGACCAGGCCGCGGTGCTCGAGCAGCTGCGCCTGGTAGGTCAGTCCGCTCCGACTGTGGACCACCCCGTCGGCGAGGTCGGTCATGCGCTGTCGCCCGTCCGGGTCGTCGCCGAGGCGGGCGAGCAGCTGGAACTGGACGTAGCTCAGCCCGCCCGACTCCCGCAGCTGCGCCTCGACCGACGGCCGGAGCAGAGCGCTGACCTCGGTGAACGCGAAGTAGGCGGCGAGCTGCGCCGGCGTGAGAACGGTCGGAGAGTCGGTCATGGCTCCGAGCCTACTGGTTGCTTCCAGTTCGAAGCAGTGTTACGTTCTGGGAATTGCTTCGAACTCGAAGCACACGACGGAGGAGAACACGATGAAGGCAGTGCGTTTCGACCAGGTAGGCGGACCCGAGGTCCTCGAGTACGGCGACGTCGAGCGACCGACCCCCGCGGCGGGGGAGGTCCTCGTGCGCGTCGCGGCGTCCGCCTACAGCGCGGCCGACGCGGGCATGCGGGGCGGCTTCCTCCCGATCCCCGTGGCGCTCCCGCACGTGCCCGGCTACGACGTCTCGGGCTCGGTCGAGGCGCTCGGCGACGGCGTCGACGGCCTGGCCGTCGGCGACGAGGTCGTCGGCTTCCTGCCGATGGAACGGGACGGAGGCGCGGCGGAGTTCGTCGTCGCCCCGGCCGACGCTCTCGTCGCCGCCCCGACGAGCATCCCGCTGGCCGACGCGGCGGCCCTGCCGTCGGTGGCGTTGACGGCGTGGCAGGCCCTCGTCGACGACGGCGAGCTGCGGGCCGGCCAGCGTCTCCTCGTCATCGGCGCGGGCGGCGTCGTCGGCAAGTACGCGATCCAGCTCGCGAAGCGACTCGGCGCCCACGTCGTCGCGACCGCGAGCCCCCGCAGCGCCGACGCCGTCCGTTCCGCCGGCGCCGACCAGGTCATCGACCACACCGCGACCGACGTGCTCGGTGCTCTCGCAGGCCAGGTCGACGTCCTGCTCAACCTGGCGCCGCTCGACCCCGCGCAGTTCGAGGCCGACGTCGCCGCGGTGCGCGACGGCGGCGTCGTCGTGAGCACGACCGCCTTCATCGCCACGCCCGGCGACGCGTCCCGCCGCGTCCGGGCCGCGACGGTGTTCGTGCGACCTGACCGCGACCGCCTCGAGCAGCTCGTCGCGCTCGTCGACGCCGGCGAGCTGACGGTCGAGGTGACCAGGCACATCCCCCTGGCCGAGCTGCCCGCGCTGCACGCCGAGGCGGAGACGGGGCGCATCGTGGGCAAGGTGGTCGTCCTCCCCTGACGGCGGGTCGACGCCGCGTCGACGAGCGGCTCAGCGCTGCACGGCAGGGCGCACGACGAGCTCGGTGACGTCGACGTCGAGCCTCTCCGTCGCCGAGCGCCGTGACGACGTCAGGAGGCGAGGGCCGGGTGACTGCCGGGGGTCTCGCTGCCGAGGAGGCCGCCTGGCGCCTCCGCGTCCTGCAGCTCGACGTCGGCCCAGAGCGCGTCGAGTGAGAGCCCCAGGACCCGGGCGACGGAGGCGATCGTCGCGAACGACGGCGTCGCGACGCGACCGGACTCGATCTTGCGGAGGGTCTCCGGCGAGATCCCCGCAGCCAGGGCGGTCTCGAGGAGGGGGCGCTCGCCCCTCGTGCGGCGCAGCACGGCGCCGAGCCGGCGGCCACGCTCGATCTCAGCGGGCGTGAGCGGGAGGCGGACCATGGGGCGATGGTAGCCGACGGGCTGCGGGGCGGGATAGTCTTACCGGGATAACAATACCGCCCGTGGGTGGTGCGCCCGTCGCACCTCGACGGCCTGACCCCTGGGAGCCCGCGTGATCGAGATCCTCGCCCCAGCCGAGATCGACCGAGCCCGTCGGAGCGGGGCCCTGGTCGGCAGCATCCTCGACACCCTCCGCTCCCGGGCCGAGGTGGGCACCGACCTCCTCGAGCTCGATGCCTGGGCTCGCGAGCTCATCGACGGAGCCGGTGCCGACTCCTGCTACGTCGACTACGCCCCCTCGTTCGCCAGCGGTCCCTTCGGGCACCACCTCTGCACCTCCGTCGGCGACGCCGTGCTGCACGGCAGGCCCCGCGCGCAGAGGCTCGTCGACGGCGACCTGGTGACCCTCGACCTCGCGGTCTCCCTCGACGGCGTCGCCGCCGACTCCGCGGTGAGCTTCGTCGTCGGCCAGGCCGCACCCGAGGCCACCGCGCTGATCGAGGCCACCGAGCGGGCACTCATCGCCGGCATCGCGGCCGTCCGCCCCGGTGCCCGGGTGGGCGACCTCTCCCACGCGATCGGCACCGTCCTGACCGACGCCGGCTACGCCGTCAACCTGGAGTTCGGCGGGCACGGCATCGGATCGACGATGCACCAGGACCCGCACGTCGCCAACGACGGCCGCCCCGGTCGCGGCTACCGCCTCCGACCAGGCCTGCTGCTCGCCCTCGAGCCGTGGGTGATGGCCGACACCGACCAGCTCGTCACCGACCCCGACGGCTGGACGCTGCGCAGCGCCACGGGGTGCGCCACGGCGCACAGCGAGCACACGGTGCTCGTCACCGACGACGGCGCCGAGATCCTCACGCTGCCGCCGCGGCGGCCCTGAACTGGCGAGTGAGGCCACGATGGCCGCATGTCCGACTCGACTGCCAAGACGAACCCGCTGCGTGACGACTCCCTCTCCGTGCTCACTCGGGGCTACGGCTTCGGCGCCCGACTGTGGGGCCGCACCCGCCCGGGTGCGCGGGCCGTGCCTCTGCGGCTCCTCGGGCGGCCGGCGTTGCTCGTGCGAGGCGCCGAGGCCGTCGAGCTGTTCTACGACGAGCAGCGGATCGCACGGCACGGAGCCATGCCCGCGGTCGTCCAGCAGACGCTGTTCGGCCGGGGGTCGGTCCACAGCCTCGACGAGGCGGAGCACCGGCACCGGAAGGCGACCTTCCTCGACGTCGCCTACGACGACGAGGAGGTCGCGCGGCTGACGCCGCTGCTCGATCGCGAGTGGCGCCGTGAGGTCGACGAGTGGCTGGCCGGCGGTCGACGCTCCGCCTACGACGCGGCCGTCGGAGCGTTCGGGCGAGCGAGCATGGCCTGGGCGGGCCTGCCCGGGACGGCGGCAGCACGGACCCGATGGTCCGCGCGCCTCGCACAGAGCGTCGACGGCTTCGGCGTGCCGTACTCCCCCGAGTACCTGCTCGCGGCCGCGAACCGCGCGTGGTCGGACCGTCACGCTCGACGCCTCGTGGAGGCCGTCCGTGCCGGCGCTCTCGAGCCCGACCCGGGGACGGCTCTGCACGAGTGGGCCTGGCACCGGGACCCCGAGGGTTCGCTGCTGCCCGCGAAGCTGGCGGGGATCGAGCTGCAGAACAGCATCCGCCCGATGATCGCCGTGGCTCGTTTCGTCGCGTTCGCGGCAGGGGAACTGCACGACCGCCCCGAGTGGCGAGGGCGGATCGCGGCGGAGGGCGCGGAGCGCGGGACCCTGACCGGCGGGCCGCTCGCCGTCGCCTTCGCGCAGGAAGTCCGGAGGACTGCGCCGTTCGTGCCGATGCTGCCGGGCTGGGCGCGGGACGACGTGGAGCTCGACGGGCAGCGACTGCCGGCTGGGGGCCGGGTGCTGCTCGACATCCTCGGCACCGACACCGACGACGCGTCCTGGGACCGCGCCTCCGAGTTCGATCCGGAGCGCTTCGCCGGTGTCGACGACTACGAGGCGATCACGACGTTCGTCCCGCACGGCGGCGGAGACCCGGCCGCGGGCCACCGGTGCCCGGGCGAGAAGCTCGCGATCGCGGGCCTCGCCGCCGCGGTCACGGCCCTCAGCGACCCCCGTCTGACGATCCTCGGCGAGGGGCTCTCGGTCGACCGCCGGCGGCTGCCGACGAAGCCGTCGTCCGGCGGGCGGATCCGAGCCGCCGGAGCGCCCTCCCGCTGCCCGTTCCACTGACGTCGCGAGGACGCTCCACGGGGGTGCACCTCTCAGCCTCCCTCGACCGTCCCCGGGCCTGAGCTGCGATCATCGAGGTGAGCCCGCTCCGTGATCGACCTGCCACCCGGTCATCTGACCGTCGGCCATGGTGCGAGAGGTCAGGCAGCCGGCCCCAGCTCCGTGAGCTCTCCGCCCGCGATGCGAAGGCGGCGTTGTGCGCGCCGGGCCACGGCCGAGTCGTGCGTGACGATGACCACCGTGAGCCCGCGGTCACGCCAGACGCCCTCGAGCAGGTCCATGATCTCGTCGCGGGTGGCCTCGTCCAGCGAGCCCGTCGGCTCGTCCGCGAGCAGCACGCTCGGCTCCTTGACGAGCGCCCGCGCGATGGCCACCCGCTGCTGCTGTCCGCCCGAGAGCTCGCTCGGCAGGTGGTCGGCTCGTTCGGCGAGCCCCACGGACGCCAGCGCCGCCCTCGCCTTCTCCCGGCGCTCCGCCCGGGGCGTCGAGCCGTCCGCGAAGGCCGTCTCGACGTTCTCCGCGGCCGTCAGGGTCGGGATGAGGTTGAAGCCCTGGAAGACGAAGCCGATCTCGCGGGCCCGTGCCACCGCCAGGGCGTGGTCGCCCGCCGCCGAGAGCTCGGAGTCACCGAGTCGGACCGTGCCGCTCGTGGGCCGGTCGAGCGCGCCGAGCATCTGGAGCAGGGTGGACTTGCCTCCGCCGGTGGGCCCCTGGATCGCGACCATCTGCCCTGTGGGGATGACGAGGTCGACGCCGGCGAGGGCCGTCACCGTGCGCTTCTTCTGCTGGTAGGTCTTGGTGACGGCGGTGAGCGTGTACATGGGCGGCGTGCCTCCGGAGGCGATGGTGGTGGTCTCGCCGGCCGCAGCCGGCCGGGGGATCGGGTCCGTTGCTTCGTGGATGTCGGTCACGCGACGCTCCTCAGGGCCTCGGCGGGGCGTAGGCGCGAGGCACGCCATCCCCCGGCGGCTCCGGCGAGCAGGCCGCCCACGACGGCCAGGCCCACCGCGAGGACGACGATCGACACCGTCACGGGCACGGTCAGGGCGACGTCGGTGGTGGCCTGCGCCACCTGCTGGCCGACGCCGCCTCCACCCGCTGATCCGGGGCCGCCGGCGCCGGGGCCTGCCGCCTGGGCGGTGGCCGCGGCGGACAGGGTCGGTGCCACGAGGTTCACGACCAGGATCCCGAGGAGGCCGACCGCGACTCCGACGACTCCGCCGATCAGGCCCTGCACGAGGGACTCCCCCGCGACCTGCCGGGTGATGCGGGAGCCGCTCCAGCCGATGGCCTTGAGCGTGCCGAACTCGCGGGTGCGTCGACCGACGCCCGAGACGGTGAAGAGGATCGCCATGAGGAACGCCGCGGCGAGCACCGCCACGGAGAGCCAGGTGCCGAGCCTCCCGATCAGGTCGGACGCGGTCGACAGCGAGCCGGACACGCTCGACGCCAGGTCGGACTGGGTGCTCACCGTGGCGTCCGGCAATGCGGCCTGCAGGTCGGACTTCAGGGCGTCGACGCCGCTGGCGCTCGACGCCGTGATGTACACGTCGCTGATCTGGTCCGTCAGGCCGCTGAGTGCCTGAGCGGTGTCGAGGGGCACGTACGTGTCGGAGGCGGTGGCGGCGTCCGACGACGTGGACGCCACGATCCCGACCACCGTGAAGTCGGTGCCGCCGATCGCGAGCGTGTCGCCGACGGCGAGATCGGCGCTCGTGGCGTACGTCTGGTCGAGCACGACGACGTCGGCCCCCGCGTCGGCGGCGGTGAAGCTGCGGCCGTCGACTAGCGAGGCGCTGCTGAGCGGTCCGACCGCGTTCGTCGCGGGGTCGAGGCCGGTGACCGAGAACTGGTCGACGTCGAACGCGCTGCCGCCCGCGCCGTCGGCCCCGCCGGTGGGAGGCGCGGCCTGCGTGCCCGCGTCGGTGCCGTCACCGGTCGCACCGTCGGCACCCGCGCCTCCTGCACCCCCCTGGGAGAAGTCGGGCACCGTGCCCGAGAAGCTGGAGGCCTGCAGGCTCAGGGTCGCGGTCGCGGCGGAGACGCCGTCGACGCCCTCGACGGTGGTCAGGGCCGACGAGTCGAAGGTCGCGGTGCCGCGCGCGGCGGACAGGGTGCTCTGGGCGACCTCGGTGCTGCCGTCGTCGGTGGTGGTGCCGTCGCCGGAGCCGAAGGCGAACTGCTGGCCGGGCCCGTCGGCGCCCGGCTCGGCGGTCTGCGTGACGGTGACGTCGGTGCCGACGCCGTAGACCGACTCGAGGACGGTCGACTGGGCGTTCTTCACACCGGCCGCCACCCCGCTCACGATCATCACGAGGGCGATGGCCAGGGCCATGCCCGCCGCGATGATCACGGTCTGCTTGCGTCTGTTGCTCAGCTCTCTGAGCAGGTAGGTCAGGAACACGGTTCTCCTCGGTGCAGGGATCAGGACGAGGAACACGGTAAGAAACACCGCCCTCAGCACCCGATGGCCTTGCTAAGAGACCCCTATGGCACCCAGACCCCCAGCCCGCCGTCATGGCCGGACCTGTCGAGGGTCCACGAGCCATGCCGCGGCCGCTGGACGATCGTCTATCGGGCAGTGCACGAGTGTTCCGCGCGGCACGAAATGATGGTGGCATGTCCACCCCCGAGCAACTCGTGCCGACCGTCCGTCGTGCGAATCTCACCGGAAGTGACGCAGCGCAGGTAGGAAAGCTCATCGCCGACTACCTCATCCAGACCGAGCGGGAAAAGGCCGAGCACCTAGACGGCGCCCACGGTCCGACGCCATTGCCTGAAAAGTACCGCCACGAAGTCGACGACCCTTACTCCGCGTATGCCTCTGCCGATGTGTACGTGGCCGAGTTGCAAGGCCACCTAGTCGGCGTCGCTGTGGTCCACAGCGACCAGGACGCGGACGAACTGAAGAGAGTGTGGGTCGATCCAGCTGCTCGCGGAACTGGCGCAGGATCTGCGCTCCTCAACGCAGCGCTGACACGTGACGAGCAGCGCCCGCTCCGGCTGACAGTATGGAGGTGGCGGGATGACGCGATCAGGCTCTACTCCAGACGAGGGTTTCAAGCCGTTGCCTCATGGGACCCGCGTCCTGACCTGATCTGCATGGAACGACGAACCTGACCCGACGTCGCTAGCATCCCAGGCACGGATCCCCTATCGGGCATGCAGAAACGATCGTTTGTGACTAGCGCCGACGAACACCACGAGCGGGCCCTGGCCAGATCAGAACCGCTCCCCAACTGAAGATCGCCTTGGTCGGGGAGCAGCCCTTGCTGTCGTACAGCGAACGGGTCAGGCCCGGAGGTCCTTGAGCCACTGCTCGACCGTGCGCGGGCTCAGCCCGAGCTGCTGCTGTGCGCTCGTGGCAGGGTCGATGAGCTCGGAGGGCAGGGTGGCCCGCCACCGGTACGAGGCCACGACAGGGTCCGCTCCGGCTGAGCCGAAGAGGGGCTCGATGACGCGGCCGAAGTCGTCGACGTCCTGCGCCTCGAACCGCACGCTCGTGCCCGAGGCTGCGGCGAAGCCAGCCGCGAGGTCGGAGCCCACGAGGCCGGGCAGCGCACCGACCCCGACGACACCGGTCACGGAGCCGTCCTGCAGCAGTCGCGCGACGACGTCGGCCACGTCGAGGTGCGAGCTCCACGACACGGCGTAGTCGTCACGGATCGGGTAGCGGAGGACGCCCTCCTGCTCCACGCCCGCGGCGACCGGCGGCAGCAGCAGGTTCTCGAGGAAGAGGCGCGGGGCCGCGACGGCGACGGAGACCCCGGTCGCCCGCAGACCGGCAGTGAGGACGCCGACGGGACTCTCAGCCGCACCGTCGCCCTCCGTCGGGTACCCGCTGGTCGAGACGACCACCCGGGCCGGCCGTGCCTGCTCGACGGCTGCGACGACCGTCCGGGCATGCGCGAGCTGCTGGGCGGCGTCGCCGACCGGAAGGTGCACGAAGACGCCGTCGACGCCCGCGTAGGCCGCCGCGAGGGACGCGACCGACATCAGGTCGACGGCGACGGGCGCGCCGCCTCCCTCATAGGCGGACGGGTCGCGGACCGCCGCGGTGACGGCGGCGCCGGAAGCGAGAAGGGATGCGACGACGGGGGAGCCCTGGGCGCCAGTAGCGCCGTGGATGAGATAGGTCATGAAGCTATCAATGCATCTGGTGCACCAGTTACGTCAACTGCACCAATGGCGTACTGTCCATGTTCATGGCTTTCTGTGGGGAGATCTGGCCCGAGTGCGGCATCGCGAAGTTCCTGACACTGCTCGACGGCCCCTGGGCAACGCTCATCGTGCGAGAGCTCCTCGAGGGCCCGGCTCGTTTCACCGAGCTAAAGGAGGCGCTGCCCGGCATCAGTGCGCACACCCTCACCAACCGCCTCCGGAAGTTCGAGACGTCGGGCCTCGTCACCAGGACGGCGTACTCCGAGATCCCGCCGCGCGTCGTCTACGAGCTCACCCCGACGGGGCAGGGGCTCCGGCCCGTGCTTGAGTCGATGAACGCCTGGGCGTTGTCCGTCCCGCCGACACCCGACGCAGAGATCGAGGTGGTTCCTCGGTAGAGGATCGTCTATCGAGACACTCTGAAGCTAGAGGTCGCGTTCCTTGGCCCCCTAGCGGGCGGCCGCTATGACGACTAGCCAAACCGCTCGCAGAGCTGCACTACGGTTCGAGCATGGAGACCGTTCCGCTCGTCATGACCGTAATCGGCGCTCTCGTCGTCGCGGCAGGCTTCGCCTACACGTTCAACCTCAGGAAGCGAGGCGGGGTGCGATCGGGAAGTCGCCCCTTCTTAGCCATGACCATCACGATCGGACTCGGAACCGGAATCCTCGTAGCAGGCGTCATCGCCGCCCTGAGCTGACTCGCGAACCCCTAGCTAATGGCCGATCGCCTATCAGGCATCGGTGGTGCCAATGACACGCCCGCGGAATGCGCCGGGCACGTCACGCGGGCCCTTGTCGGCAAGTTGATCGTGGAGGACCTTCCGGGCTCGGGAAAGGCGGGCACGAACTGACGTGGCCCGCTTTCCAAGGATTAAAGCCACTTCTTCCTGGGTGAAACCGTCCCAGTAGACGAGGCGCACGATCTCCCGATCTACCACCGGAAGCTGCTCAATTGCCGCTCGTACGTAGGCGACTCTTTCCATGTTCTCGGTTGAGGCATGTTGCTCGAGGGCATCGGCAGACACAGTGAGCCGAAGGCGTGCGCTCAAGGCGGTCCGCCGGGTTCGACCTCGTAGGTGTTGCGAGAGTTTTTTGCGAGCGATGCCAAACAGCCAGGCACGAAGCATGTCCGGTTCGATTGTGCGGGTCGTGCTCGATTGCCAGGCTGCGAGGAACGTTTCACTGACGAGATCCGCTGCGTCCTCGGCTGGTACGTCACGTCGTATGAAGAACCCGAGCAGCCCTCTAGCCTCGTTGCGGAACAAGTCAGCGAGATCTGCGCCTACTTCTCTGTGAGGGTGAGGCTTCGTCGTTCCCGTCAATGGAGTTGTCCGTCGCAGTCCGAATCGATCTCTGCCCAGCCACTCACGGTGCCGGCGGGCAGGCCGAGTTCGTCGGATACATCCATGACGATGAACTCGAGCATGGACACGGACAGTGCCGATTCGTCTTCGAGGGGCTGCTGATCTCCGATTCCCGGGATTTGCGCTGTTGACTGCACTGACTGGGGGAGATCGCCGGGGGTGCCTGCCTTGTCGCCAGCCAGAACAAGGGCGTATTCGTAAATGCGCTGACCGAGACCGCTCGTGGTGAAGTCGGCATTTCGGTAGTAAGTGGAGACCTCGGTGAACCTGGGCGAGAAGTACGAGCTTTCGATGGTGGCAGTGCACGAGACTGTGACCCCAGTGTCGGTGACGTACTCGACGGGGATCGGGGTCTCGATTCGTGTCAGCCCGTCGACGGCGACTGCGCCGGCCGTGAGTGCTCCGACGGCAAGAATGCTGCCGGGCACGAGCCAGAGTGCTTTTCGGCGCCGGGGAAGCCGCCGGCTCCCAGTGGCAACGCGAGTCTCTGCCACAAGAGCATCGAGTGCCGCCTCCGTAGCGACTGAGGTGGTAAACGCCGGGCGGCTCCCAGCGAGGAGTTCGTCAACATTGTGCTTGGGCAAGGTGATCCGATCCAACCGATGACCGCGGGCTCTCCGCTGTCACAGAAGTAATGTCCAGTGAGCACCAAAGTGTGACGTCGTGAATCGACTTTTCCTCTTTCGTAATTCCTCGAAGTGCAGGCCGTGGCCCAGCAACACTCGGTCACCGAAGATAGATCGTCTATT
The DNA here is from genome assembly GCF_014841815.1 of Frigoribacterium sp. CFBP 8754. Lineage (NCBI taxonomy): Bacteria > Bacillati > Actinomycetota > Actinomycetes > Micrococcales > Microbacteriaceae > Frigoribacterium > Frigoribacterium sp. CFBP 8754. The sequence continues at coordinate 4,572 of NZ_JACYUO010000001.1, read as the reverse complement.
GGAGGTCATGTCGGCAGGAGTGAAAGTGTGACGAGCAGCTTGGGAGGGTCGCCGCATCAGACGAAGTAGAGGACTCCGGCCACGGCCACCACAAAGCACAGCGGAACGGCTCCAAACACTGTGACTCGCCGACTGGCGGGCATCGACCGCGGTTCTTGAGCGCTCAGCCATGCCATCACCAGAACTGTCACGCCCGCAAGGGTGGTAATCGCCGAAACCATGAGAACGGATGCGTCGGCAGGGAGCATGGCGCAGGCCGACGGACGGTCGTCGTAGGAGCAGGACCGCCAGGGCTGCAACAAGAAAAGAGTCAAGACGAGAGCGCCCGTAACACCGGTGACCGCACCCAGCGCCATGAAAGTTCGTCGCGTCCTCATGGCTTAACCGTAGAGCTGGCAGCCAATCGCTCTCCTTGGATGACGGAACAGCTTGCAGAAGGGCAGGCTCACGGAGCACCAGATCCGGCCTAACGACATTGACCTGCCACCAACTCAGCCCATCGACATCAGTCACTGGCTAACGCATGGCGATGCGGCAGATCGGTAACGGAGATCGCTAGAGCGAGGTTACAAACGGTGCCCGATAGACGATCCCCTATCGGGACGGACCGAGCAGAGGACATTGCGTTTAGCTGCAGGGGTGTGCGTATGCTCGCAGCAGCACCAGCCGCACCAGCCGCACTGTCGCGAAGGGTAGGACACGATGATCCGACGACGCATCCTCGAAGCTTCTGCAGGAGCAGGGGTTCTCTGCCTACTGCTATCAGGATGCGGCGGAACTGCTGCGGCGGGGACCGGCGACCTGCCAAGCTTCACTTCGATGGATCAGCTCGTCTCCGCCGTTGACGAGCACCTTGGCTGCGACACCGACCCTGCCGGCGATCCTGTCACCCCGATGAACGGCGACGCCCTGCCCACGGACCAAGTTCTGTGCCTGCCCCACGTGCAGATCGACCTCTACAAGGACCAGGCGGCACTGGACAAGGCTCTAAACCTCTGGAGCGATACCCAACAAGGCCCCGTGCCGTTGGTGCACGGTGGCAACTGGATGGTGGTGGACCTAACCGGGGTGGCTACTGGTGAGCCCTCGGCCGTCGATTTGGAAGGGCTTGCATCTGAGATGGACGCCGAATACGAAACCGTCGCCGCCTGACGACGCATCGGTGACCGGCGAGCGATCCCCTTACGGGACGCTCCGGCTCCGACAGTCAGACAAGAGGTGCAACGTTGTGTGACAACACGCCATGAGCAGCCCCGCGACGAGCAGGCCGTCCGATGCGGCCCCCGCACGAACGGTCGGGCCTGAGTTCAGACGCGGGCGCGGTGCAACGGGTCGAGCGCCGAGTCCAGCGCCGCCTCGAGCGGCCACGCCGAACGCAGCGGCTGGCTCATCACGAGTCCACCCTGCACCGCCGTGAGGATCACCATCGCGATCCGCTCCGGGTCGGCCTCGCGGTCGACGTCGCCCGACCCCTGCATCTTGCGCACGCCCGCGGCGAGCAGGTCGCGCCACGCACCCATGCTCTCAGCGATGACCCGTTCGAGCTCGGGATCAGTCATGGCCGACTGTGTCGCGAGCGAGCCGATCGGGCAGGCCCACCGGCCGAGGCCCAGGTAGTAATCAACGAGGGCCTCACGCCAGGCGCTCCACGACTCCCACGAGCCGAGGTCGTCGATGTGCGGCTGCTGCGCCTCGAGCAGCTGGGCGCCCTCCCACACGGCGACCTCACGCACGAGCTCCGCCTTGCCGCCAGGAAAATAGTGGAACAACTGGCTCTTGCTGGTCAGCGTCGCCGCCCGGACGGTCTCGAGGGTCGTTCCGCCGATGCCCGACGCGAGGATCTGCTCGCCCGTCGCCTCGATGATCCGTTGCCGGGTCGCCCTGCCGCGCTCGGTGAGCTTCGTCTCGTCCACGCTGCGATCTTACCCGCCTGGACCGCACAGTCCATTCCTATGCTAAGAATGGACCATGAAGTCCAATGAAGAAGAACTCCAGACCCTCGCCGTCGACACCCGCCTGGCGGGCAAGACCGTTCTCGTCACCGGCTCGACCAGCGGCATCGGCGAGGCCATCGCCCGCGTCCTCGCCGCCTCCGGCGCCGAGGTCGTCGTGAACGGGCGCGACGCCGGACGCGCCGAGGCCGTCGTGCGCAGGATCACCGCGGCCGGCGGTCACGCCCACGCCGTGGTCGGCGACCTCGGCGGGACCGCGTCAGAGGTGCGCCGCATCGCCGCGGCAGCTGAGGACGCGCTCGGCGGCCACGTCGATGTCGTCGTCAACAACGCCGGCATCTACCCCGTTGGCCCTACCGCCGACCTCGCCGACGCTGACCTCGACGCCGTCCTCGCGGTCAATGTCCGCGCGCCCCACGTGCTCGTAGGAGCACTCGCCCCCGCGATGGTCGAGCGCGGAGGCGGCTCGATCGTCAACATCGGCTCGTGGATGGCTCGTGTCGGAGTCCCCTTCGGCGCCGCCTACACCGCCTCGAAGGCCGCCCTCGAGCAGATGACCCGCACCTGGTCGGCCGAGTTCGGGCCCTCCGGCGTAGGAGTCACGACCGTGTCGCCCGGCGCGACGAGCACGCCCGGCAACGCCGAGAGCGCCGACGTCCTGGCCGCGATGACGGCGGGCACCGTCGCGGGCCGACCGGTCCGACCGGTCGACGTCGCCTTCGCGGTCCGCTGGCTCGTCTCGGACGAGGCGGCGTTCGTGCACGGAAGCACCGTCGACGTCGACGGCGGGATCGCTGCGGTCCGACTCGGATGAACGCCGACCGGACACTCGAGGACGCCCGACGGTTCGATGCATCCTCGACCGCCCTCGACGTGGTCGAGGGCGTAGACCTGCACGGCCAGACTGCCCTGGTCACGGGTGCCAGCTCAGGGATCGGCGTCGAGACGGCACGGGCTCTCGCCCGGGCCGGCGCGACGGTGGTCCTAGCGGCCCGCAACGTCGAGGCCGGCGAGAGGACGGCCGAGGAGATCAGGGCCCAGGACCCGGCCGCGACCCTCCGGGTGAGGGAGCTCGATCTCGCCGACCTCAACTCCGTGCGTCGACTGACCGCCGAGTGGTCGGGCCCCCTGCACCTGTTGCTCGCCAACGCCGGCGTCATGCACGTCCCCGAACGACGTACGCCCGAGGGTCAGGAGTGGCACTTCGGCATCAACCACCTCGGGCACTTCGCCCTGGCCAACGGCCTCCACCAGGCGCTGGCCATGGCTCAGGGAGCGCGCGTCATCTCCCTGTCATCGAGCGGCCACGGTGCGAGCGGAATTCGCTTCGGCGACCTCGACTTCCGTCGGACGCCCTACGACCCAGGGATCGCGTACGGGCAATCGAAGACCGCGAACGTGCTGTTCGGCATCGAGGCCACGCACAGATGGAACGGCGAGGGCATCACGGCCGCTGCCGTGATGCCCGGGGGCATCTGGACCGGACTGCAACGCCACTGGGACCCCGCCGTGCTGGCCGAGATGAAGCGCCGATACTCCCACCGCGTCAAGACTGTCGAGCAGGGTGCGGCGACATCGGTGTTCGTCGCCACACGGGCGGAGCTCGGCGTCGGCGCCCCGGCGTACTGGGAAGACTGCAGCCCGGCCGACGTCGTGGACCACATCATCGACGGGACCCACGGCGTCATGCGCCATGCCGTCGACCCCGACGTGGCTCAGCGCCTCTGGTCAGAGTCCGAAGCCCTGACCCGACGATGAATTCGCCCCGACGGATGGCAACCCGGTAGCGGATCCCCTAACGGGCGGCGGTGACCGTTCCCGTCGGCCCTCGGCTGCTCGGGGGGTATAGCGAACAGCACGAGCTCAGGTAAAGGTCATGAACAATGTGGTCAATCCGAAACCGTTGGAGTTTTCATGAGGAAGACAGCACTCGTCCCTATGACCGTCGCGTTGGTCACGGTTCTTGGCGGGTGCACCTCAACTACGGCGCCGCAGGTGACGGCCATCAACGAGCAATTCGACGAGCTAGACCTCAGCGAACTAGGTGACCTGAAATGCGACTTTACGTATCTGCCTGGGCCCTTTGATCAAACCGGAAACAGCTACCTCCGTCAGGTCGTCCTCGACGATGAAGCGAACGCGCCAAAAGCGATTGAAGCCCTCGAAGATCAGGGCTTCACGGTCGTGGAGCGTCATCAGAGCGCGGAGGGCGAGCTCGTAAATCTGGATGGGCCGGACGGTGTGGCGGCCAGCGTTTCGACAGCGACTGCAGATGTGACTGGCACCGTCCTGCCCTACGACGGCCTTGAGGACTGCCCCGTGCCTACCGACGGGCTGATCATCGTGTCTCTTTCCCTGGCCAAATAACGGACCTAGAGGAGGCGCGCTCGGCGAACTGCTGACCGTCCGACTCAGGACCGTCTGAGGAGCGCCGGGCCTGCGGGCTTCCCAGAAACCCGAACCGGTCCAAAACCCCGTTTTCAACCGTTCGTCGTTTGCGAGCAGCTGATCCAAGCCCGCCGCGGCCACACCCAGAACCGATCGTCTGCGATCTTCGCCGCTGGGGGATCCCCTATCGGGCACCCGCGTCAGTCACGACCAAGAAGGCTGCGTGGTCACC